>CAVTVY010000003.1:0-274288 GCA_963738275.1 uncultured Actinomycetota bacterium | reverse complement strand
CCGTTGGTCGGGTTCATGATGCGGCTGTAAATGTTGCCTGCCACCTTCAGGTCAAACAGATCAGCGCCATGCTGCGTGTTGTCAAACGCATAGGCTACCGTTTGGTAGATGGGCACCGCCACGGCTTTGGTCGTGGGGTCGGGTGTATAGCCGCCGTGGACGGCAATAGTTTCAATCTTCACTGGGATGCTCCTTCGGTTGGTTGTGAGTCACCGCCATTGTGACACTGCTTGCACAACTACTCTTCTATCCTCCAGTGAGGACACACTGTGTCGGAGTCAATTTGCCTGGCCTTTGTCTTGTAGGGGAGCAGTCCCTTGCTGCAACGAGTCGAACTACTCCAGCTTGATCCCCGTGTCCTCGACCACTTTGCCCCAGCGCGCCATCTCTTTGACCATGTAGTCGACATGGCCTCCGGGGTGGAGGGGGCTACCTCTACACCCGCGTCAAACAGCGCTTTCTTGGAGTCGGCACTTGCCATCAGCTTGCCGATTTCGCTATTGAGCTTGTCTACGATGTCACGCGGCGTACCAGCGGGTGCCAGCAAAGCCAGCCAGACCGAGGCATCGTATCCGGGCGCTCCCGCTTCTGCATCGTGGGCACATCTGGCAACTGCGGGATGCGCTTGGCCGTGGTGACGGCCAGGGCCTTGAGGCGGCCTTGCGGCACTTGCGCCAGAGCATTGGGCACGCCTGCAAAACTGCTCTCTACAACGCCGGCCACCAAATCGGTCGCCGCACCTGCGCTGCCTTTGTACGGCACATGCCGGAGCTTGGCACCTGTCATGTTGACAAACAAACCACCCATTAAATGCTGCGCACTGCCGTTACCAGATGATGCGTAGTGCAGCGTATCGGGCGCCGCCTTGGCCAGGGCAACAAACTCTTGCACATTGCGCGCAGGCACTTTGGGATTGACCAAGAGCACGTAGGGCGAATCGACCAATTTGGTCACCGTGGTAAAGCTCTTGATCGGGTCGTAAGGCATGCTTTTGTAAATCCACGGGCTGATCACATTCGTGGTAGACACCATGACCAAGGTGTAGCCATCCGGGGCGGATTTGGCTACAAAGTCAGTCCCGATGATCGAACCGGCGCCGGCTTTGTTCTCAATCACAAACTGCTGGCCCATGCTAGCGGAGAGCTTTTGTCCCAAAATGCGAGCCACCACGTCGGTGAAGCCGCCGGGCGCAAACGGAACAGTCAGCTCGACGGGTTTGGTTGGATAGCCCTGCGCCCACGCGGCAGACAGCGATACTGCCAGCACTGAGCCCAAGAATAATGACCTTGCTATGGTTTTCATCGTATTACCCCAAGTAGGCAGGCTCTGGCATAGTGTAGAAACTGTGCAGAATCTGGTAGACCATCTTATAGTTCTTCTGCTGAAAGCTGGCATGGGAGATACCCGCCATCACACTAAACTGCTTGTTCGAATTAGGCAGTAGTTTGTAGTAATCGATCAAATCGTCTAGCCCCGCAATGCCGTCGAACTCGCCGCGCAGCACGATGGTGGGCGCGAGCAGTCTTTTAGGGTCTAGCAGAGGCAGCTCGGAGCACATGTCCACATAGGTGCCGGTGGGCATGGAGTCGTCCAGGGTCAAAATAGCGCGGCAAATGCCTCGATCGTGGCCTCGTCTGCCGTGCCCGGATGGTCGCGGTCAAAAATACTGTGAACGAAGGCGCGGTCAATCGGGCGGCGGTTTTTGGCCAAAAACTCGGGCAATTTTTTCTTGCGCTGTTCCAGCGTGTGGCTGCCCGCGCCGGTCCATACAAAGGCGTCTAGCGCAATTTTGGCCACGCGCTCGGGGTGGCGCTCTGCAAACAATGCAGCTTTCAGCGCGCCGGAAGATATGCCGTACAGCAGCAACGATGTGGCACCCGTCTTCGCCATGATGTAGGCACTGCCAGCGGCCAGTCGCCTGCGCCGTTACTGATGTCAAAGTTGATCGCACGGTGTTTGTCTGAGCGGCCATAGCCCTCGTTATCCATGGTCCAGGTATCAAAGCCGCGTGCAGCAAACCAGTCCATGGGCGACGAATCTGGGCGGCCGGTACGGTTAAATCAAAGGTGGGCTGCGAGGCCATGGACGAGCCGTGGACAAAAAATTATCGTCCCCGCATGCGGTACCTTGGGATTAGCCTTTTTTTCCCACAAAAATAGCTTGATGTCGCCTTTTTGCGTCCAATGCTCTACACCACCCGTCCACGTCACATTGCCCATTCTGGTCTCCGGTAAATTGGCACAGCAGTGCCAGAGGCTCCAGCTCATGCGAGCCTGAATCGATAGACCATGATATGCCAGCAGGAATGAAAAAATCTCCCGCATCCAGGGATTTTCATTCGTACAAATACGGATTGCGCGTTTAGCGTAGTCGCTCGATTTCTACCTGCATCAGGCCGCGCAGTTTGATCGCTTGCGCCGCCGCACGACTCAGATCAATAATGCGACCAGACACGAACGGCCCGCGGTCATTGATACGCACCACTACGGTTTTGCCGTTGGCAAGGAGGTCACCTGTACCCGCGCGCCAAAAGGCAAACTCGGATGCGCAGCAGTAAGGGCTTGGCTGTTGTAGACCTCGCCGTTGGCGGTGCGCCGGCCCTGAAACTTACTGGCATAGACAGACGCAATGCCTGTTTCGACCCCCTGCGCGGCGCTTCGGGCGCCCTGGGCTCTGCACTCTTCGTAGCGACACACGCCACCAAGCCTAGGCACACACATGCGTACTGTAGCCAGCGCAGCATTCGGCCCACCATGCTAGGCCAGCCTCAGCCGTTTGCAAATCTCTACACTGGCCGCAGCTTGGTTCATGGTGTAGAAATGCAGCCCCGGCACACCGCCATTGCGCAACTGGTCGCACAGATCAGTCACCACATCCAGACCAAAGGCTTTGATCGACGCGCTGTCGTCGCCATAGGCTTGCAGGCGCATGCGAATCCAACGCGGAATCTCCGCACCACAGGCATCACTGAAACGCATGAGCTGCGATGAACTGAGGATGGGCATGATGCCAGGCACTACAGGAATCGTAGCGCCTAATTTGTGCGCATCGTCCACAAAGCGGAAATACGCGTCGCTGTTAAAAAAGTATTGCGTGATGGCTGAGCTGGCCCCTGCCTTCACTTTGGTGGCGTAAGCCTGTAAGTCGGCTTCGGGCGATTTGGCTTGAGGGTGGATCTCGGGGTAGCAACCCACTTCGATATGGAAATGGCTACCTGTCTCAGCGCGGATAAATTCGATCAATTCACTGGCGTATTTGAACTCACCAAAGGTGCCGTGCCCGCTGGGCAAGTCGCCCCGCAACGCCACGATGCGCTGGATGCCTGCTTGCTTGAAAATGGCCAGTTGGGCACGCACGCTGTCTTTGGTAGCGCCAATGCACGAAAAGTGCGGTGCAGCCTGGTGACCATCGGCCAAAATGGCCTGCACGGTTTGCAGCGTGCCGTCTTGGGTAGAGCCGCCAGCACCATAGGTGACGCTGAAAAAATGCGGCTTGAGTGCATACAGCTTTTGACGCACGCCCACCAGCTTGTCCACGCCTTCGGGTGTTTTCGGTGGGAAAAATTCAAAACTAATGGGAAGATTGGATGCGTTCATTCTGTTCTTTTCTGTAAATCACGATGGGTGTGTGCACGCTTAGAAACGTCTAGGCTTGCAATGGTTTGACCGCGTGCACAAAAAACTCGCGGTTACCATCGCCGCCCGCAATCGGGCTTTCAAAATAATTTTTCACACCCATACCACTGTTGCGTAAGCACTGCGGATGCGCTGCTCTACCTCGGCGTAATGCTGCGGGTCTTTCACAATACCACCTTTGCCAATGTGCTCGGGCTGCAGTTCAAACTGCGGTTTCACCAGCATCAGCAGGCTGCCACCGGTTTTAGCAAAGCTGCCAATGCATCGACGATCAAAGTTTGGGATATAAACGATACATCGCCCACCATCACCGGCACGCCCATCGCATCGGCGTGTATTTTTCTATCAAATAGGCCTCTAGACCAATCAAATATAGCACAAGCAGCTATTAAATCAGTAGCAATCAATGTGCGCGCATTGATTTTCTCGACACACACCACCTGCGCATGCGCACGCAAACGCGGATGCAACTGGCCATGCCCTACATCCACGCCCACGACACCGGCTGCGCCGTGCTGCAGCAGACAATCGGTAAAGCCACCCGTAGATTGACCCACGTCCAGGCACACTTTGCCTTGTACCTGCAGCCCGCTGGCGGCTAGCGCACCCTCCAGCTTGAGACCGCCGCGTGAGACATATTTCGCCTCGCGCAGCGTCACTCAGCTCGATCTGCGCATCCTCATGCAATCGTCGCTTTTACGCAGTGGCTTCCATTCGCCGCGCTGCAGCCACCGTGCGCCCGCTCGATCAAGCGCACAGCTTGGCTGCGCGAAGCAGCCAAGCCGCGGTGCACTAAGAGTTGGTCGGCGCGCATTGGCGCTCCTGCTTAGTAGCGGTACGTATCGGCTTTGTAAGGGCCGTTCACGTTCACGCCAATGTAAGCCGCTTGCTCTTTGGTCAGCTCGGTCAGCACCGCGCCCACCTTTTTCAGGTGCAGGCGTGCCACTTTTTCGTCCAAATGCTTAGGCAGCACATACACCTTGCCAACCTTGTATTCTTTTTGCTTGGTAAACAGCTCGATCTGCGCAATCGTTTGGTTGGCAAAGCTCGACGACATCACAAAGCTGGGGTGGCCCGTGCCGCAACCCAAGTTCACCAAACGGCCCTTGGCCAACAAGATGATGCGCTTGGCAGGCTTTTTGCCTTTGGCTGGGAAAATGATGTGGTCAACCTGGGGCTTGATCTCTTCCCACTTGTACTTTTCCAGCGCCTCAACTTCGATCTCGTTGTCAAAGTGGCCAATGTTGCACACGATGGCCTGGTCTTTCATGGCGGCCATGTGCGCGTGGGTGATCACGCCCTTGTTACCGGTGGCTGACACAAAAATGTCGGCTTTGTCGGCAGCGTATTCCATAGTCACCACACGGTAGCCTTCCATTGCGGCTTGCAGCGCGTTGATCGGGTCTACTTCGGTCACCCACACTTGGGCAGACAGAGCACGCAGAGCTTGGGCAGAGCCCTTGCCCACGTCGCCGTAGCCGGTCACCACGGCCACTTTGCCGGCGATCATCACGTCGGTAGCGCGTTTGATCGCGTCCACCAAGGATCTCGCGGCAACCGTACAGGTTGTCAAACTTGCTCTTGGTCACCGAGTCGTTCACGTTGATAGCGCGTACAGCCAAAGTACCCTTGGCCGACATTTCGTTCAAACGCAGCACGCCCGTGGTGGTTTCTTCGGTTACGCCAATGATGTTTTTCAGGCGGCGTGAGTACCAAGTGGGATCAATGCGCAGCTTGGCTTTGATTGCGGCAAACAGGCATTTTTCTTCTTCGCTGCCGGGCTTGGCCAGCACTTTGATGTCTTTCTCGGCTTTGGTGCCCAAGTGCATCAGCAGGGTAGCGTCACCGCCGTCGTCCAAAATCATGTTCGGGCCGTCTGATTTGGCATTGCCGCCGAATTCAAAAATGCGGTGGGTGTAGTCCCAGTAGTCGGCTAGGGTTTCGCCTTTGTAGGCAAACACGGGGGTGCCTTGGGCTACCAGCGCCGCAGCGGCATGGTCTTGGGTAGAGAAAATGTTGCACGAAGCCCAGCGCACGTCAGCGCCCAGGGCTTGCAAGGTTTCAACCAGCACCGCAGTTTGGATCGTCATGTGCAGCGAGCCCGTAATGCGTGCGCCTTTGAGCGGCTTGCTCTTGGAGAACTCTTCACGAATCGCCATCAAGCCGGGCATTTCGGTCTCAGCGATGTTCATTTCTTTGCGGCCAAAAGCGGCCAAGGACAAGTCCGCAATCGCGTAATCTTGTTTTTTCAGGGGTTTCACTACAGCGTTCATGTTTGCTCCGGTACAAATAAAGTTAAGTTCGCGTTATCGAGCCACTGAAAACAACGTACAGTCACACGCCTGAGGGTATGTTTTAAGAGTGCTAAGGGGGTTACCCGAAGCACTCACCGCACAGTTTTCAGTGGGTGAGCGCAGTTAGAAACTTGAACCACAGGAAACCATATTCCATCGGCGTTTCCGAGCCTCGACCACTTTGCGTGGCCTGCAGCGCTCCTCGGATGCTTGTATTTTAGCGCAATGTAGGATAGCACCCGATTTGCCGAGTTTAATCCCTTAGCGCCACGATCTTGGCAATCTTTGCCAAACTGGTTAAAATACGCCTATGACCACCGTAACCATGAACATCTCGCTCACCGAAGATCTCAAGTCTTTTGTCGACTCGCGCATCAAAGCGCGGGGCTACAGCTCGGGCAGTGAATACATGCGTGACTTGGTGCGGCGGGATGAAGAGCGTGCCAAGGAAGAGCGCTTTAAAACGCTGATTCAAGCAGGCTTGGAGTCGGGCCCAGCGGGTGACCTTGGGAAGAGGCTGAAAGCACAGATTTTCAGGCGAGCGTCAAAGCGCGTCGCCAACAAACTGCAGAAAAACCCGCGCACCTTCGCGCAAAGCCGCCTGACACCTGAAGCTTCTATTTTGAGTACAGCTCGCGGAAGCCGATTTGCTGAATGCGCATGCGTATTATCTGGAGTCAGCTGGCGTCAAAGTGGCTGACAGACTTTATGCAGCAGCCAGAGACTGCACTGCTCCATTTGCAAAGCTTTCCAGGCACCGGGTCTCACCGCTATGTCTGCAATGAGCCTACATGCGCATCTGCGTTTTTGGACGTTTAAAGCCGCTTTCCGTATGCTGATTTTTTATTTCGAACGCGACACCGTGATCGAATCGTGCGCGTGCTGCACCAAGCCAGCGACATTCCTTTCCATTTGGATGCCACAACCGCTCCCGGCGTTTAAACCAACGCAAGATTTTTATAGTTTGAATTGACCGTGACCTACTCTCTAGAAACAAAACGCCGCCGCACCTTTGCCATCATCTCGCACCCCGATGCGGGTAAAACCACGCTGACCGAAAAGCTCTTGCTGTTCTCGGGCGCGATCCACATTGCGGGCAGCGTGAAGGCACGCAAGGCCACGCGGCACGCCACCAGCGACTGGATGGAGATTGAAAAGCAGCGCGGTATTTCTGTGGCCTCCTCCGTCATGCAAATGCTGTACCGCGACAGTGTGATTAACCTGCTGGACACGCCCGGACACAAAGACTTCTCTGAGGACACCTACCGCGTGCTGACCGCCGTGGACAGCGCGCTGATGGTGATTGACGCGGCCAACGGCGTGGAGCCGCAGACCAAGCGCTTGATTGAAGTGTGCCGCCAGCGCAATACGCCCATCATGACCTTTGTGAACAAGATGGACCGCGAGGGCCGCGACCCGATTGAGCTGCTGGACGAGATTGAGCAAGCCCTGGGCATGCCCTGCGTGCCCATGACCTGGCCCGTGGGCCAAGGCAAACAGTTTGGCGGCATTGTGGATTTGCGTAAAAACCATATGCGCTTGTTTAAAGCGGGCGAAGCCAAGCGCGACGACGAGACCGACGAAATGCTGGCCTTGAGCGAGCGCGAGGAACTCATCAAACGCTTTGGCCATGAATTTGAACTGGCCGAGGGCAACATCGAGCTGCTGCAAGGCGCAGCGCCCACCTTTGACCAAGAGGCATTTTTTGCCGCCAAGCAAACCCCCGTGTTCTTCGGCTCGGGCGTGAACAACTTTGGCGTGCAAGAAGTGCTGGACGCACTGGTAGACCTGGCCCCGCAGCCACGCCCGCGCATCAGCAGCGGCAAGTCGGGCAACGCGGTTGAAGTCACGCCCGAGAGCGAAGGCTTCTCTGGCGTGGTGTTCAAAGTGCAGGCCAATATGGACCCCTCGCACCGCGACCGCATCGCCTTTGTGCGCATGTGCTCGGGCAAGTACGAAAGCGGCATGCGCCTCAAAGTGCAGCGCACCGCCAAAGAGCTGCGGCCTACCAGTGTGGTGACCTTCATGTCGCAACGGCGCGAGGCCGTAGAAGAGGCCTTTGCGGGCGACATCATCGGCTTTACCACCCACGGCGGCGTGCAGCTAGGCGACACCATCACCGCAGGCCGCGCCGACCAGGCCGACCTGCAATACACCGGCCTGCCCTTCTTCGCACCCGAGCTGTTTCAAACCGTCGAGCTGGCCAACCCCATGAAGAGCAAACAGCTCCAGCAAGGCTTGGTGCAACTGGGCGAAGAAGGTGCGATTCAGGTCTTTCGACCGCACATGGGCGGCAACATGCTGCTGGGCGCCATTGGCCAACTGCAGTTTGAAGTGGTGCAGCACCGCCTGAAAGGCGAGTACGGCGTGGAATGCCGCCTGATGAGCAGCAGCTACGTAGGCGCGCGCTGGGTCACGGCCGATACACCGGAAGAGCTGAAAGTGTTTACCGAAAAAAACGCGGGCAAGCTGGCGCTGGACGGTGCCGACACCCTGGCCTATCTGCTCACCTCGCCGTACGACCTGCGCCTGACGCAGGAGCGCCACCCGAATATCAAGTTCCACGCGCTGCGCGAGCATGCGGGGTTGGTGTTGCAGAAGGGTTAAGGGCTGACCGAAGGCCATCAAGCAGCTTTTGGCGGCTACCGCGACTGTCCGGTATAGGCATCATGTCGAAGTTTTACGCTTTTATTGACATGTTTTGAATTCGTGTCGATGTTTTACGGTTTTGTCGACACGAATGCCGAACATGGTGATGGCGTGAACATCAAAACTCGACTGACGTGTATAGAAAGCGCGGCTTTTTATGCACGTTGCACGCCATATGTATAAAAAACTCAAAAATCTATCCACATCGCGAAGTGCGCCCACAGCAAATACATTACTGCCTGCTCGCAAATTTTTGCTACATATTCAGTAGCTGCTCCCGCAATATTTCATTGGGCTGAAGCCCGATTCACGTCATAAATGGCATGTCATAGCAAGACTTTGGCAACCCAGTAGCGTATTTCCAGCAAACCCCCTACAATACATACGTTTTCGTATATATAAAGGAGCTGCCATGCTCGCCACCGCCAAAGTTTTTACCACTGGCAACAGCCAGGCCATTCGCCTGCCCAAGGCGTTTCGGGTGGACGCACGCGAGGTATGGATTACCAAGGACGAAGGCACGGGGGAGATCACCATCAAACCCAAGCCTGCGCCCGACGCGCTGAATGCATTTTTTGCAGAGTTGAAGGCCTTGCCTCCAAGCGACGAATTTATTCCACCGCGTGACGATGCCCCTCGCCCTAGTCCGTTCGAGGACTGGCAATAATGACCCTGCGCTACTTGCTAGACACCAACATCGTCAGTTACTACGTGCGGCGCAGCTCAGCCGCTTTGGAAGACCGCGTCAGCGATGCACTAAAAAACCAAACCATCGCCATCTCTGTACTCACCCGAGCCGAGCTGCGTTTTGGCCAGGCGGGCATGCAAACCGACGACAAACGGCGCAGCTTTATCGACCACTTTCTCATACGCTTGCCCAACTTGGTATGGACAAGCAACGCCGCCGACCGCTACGGCGACATCAAAGCCCTGCACAAACGCCAAGGCACGCCCATCGGTGAGATTGACACCCAGATAGCAGCCCACGCGCTGGCAGAAGGTTTGATACTGGTCACCCACAACACCAAACACTTTGACAAAGTGCCGGGGTTGGAGCTTGAGGATTGGATGGTTTAAAGCTTTTGTCGAGTCGGCTTCCCAGCCAGACTTGAGATTCAACATAATGATCGGGTGAGCAGTTGTAAACTTTCGATAGTCAAAAGATGCTGGAATACCAAGCTCATTGGGGCAATCCTCCCAAAAATTCATTGATCGGCAAATTGGATTACCGACACAAAATCTCTAACTTGAAAATTAGCTATGACACTGAGATCAACCAAAACTCATTTGATTCAACTCCTTGAGGACAAAGAGAACAAAGTAGTCGCGCTGTCAGGCAAGTGGGGCACAGGGAAAAGTCATCTTTGGCGTGCAGTGAGAGATACATCTCAAGACGATACTGTGAAAAAAGCGCTTTATGTTTCGCTCTTTGGGCTAAACAACATGACTCAGGTTAAGCTGAAAATAATTCAGAGCGCTTTGCCTAATGCCGACGAGCACTCCGCCGCTTGGGATAAATTAAGGGAAACCTTTAAAACCGTGCAAAAAGTGCTCAAATCTGTGCATTCCGGCTTCTCCGCACTAGACGATTTAGCCTTGTTGGCAGTGCCCACAATTTTAAAGGACAAGGTGATCGTTCTAGACGACATCGAACGCAAACACGAGAAACTCAACATTGATGAAGTGCTTGGCTTTATCGATGAGTTTACCCAGCTCCATAAAGCCAGGTTTGTTTTAATTTTGAACAGCGATCAGCTTAATGACAAAACTGTCTGGGACAGACTGAGGGAGAAAGTCATTGATCAGGAGATTCGATTAGATACAACCGCATCGGAAGCATTTGAAATTGCTATAAGCTTGACCCCGTCTAACTTTGGCGTACACATCCAAAAGACAGTTGAAACCTGCGGTGTCACCAATATTCGAATCATTCGCAAAGTGATCAATGCTGTAAATCGAATTCTGGGCGAACGTCAGCATCTTTCGGAGCAGATTTTAAATCGTGTGATCCCTTCAATTGTTTTATTGGCAGCTATCCATTACAAGGGTATTGAAGATGGCCCCGACTTTGAATTCGTACTCAAAACTGGTTCAACGGAAGACTGGCGAGATTGGGGCACCCAAAAAGAGGATTTAGACGAGGACGGCAAGCGCAGAGCGAAATGGAAGTTGTTTCTTCGTCAGTTAGGCATCATAGAGAGCGATGAATTTGAACTGCTCGTCGTAGAGTATTTGCAGTCAGGGCTGTTCGACAGTGCCGCAGTGTCAAAGATTATTGACCGGTATGCTGCGGAGGCTAGCACCATGAGGGCTCAAGAAATGGCTCGACAACTCCGCTTGCATGTTGTCTGGCACCACAACCTTACCGAATCAGAACTTCTGGCAGAGGCGAGGGCTTTAGCGAACGAGGTTCATCTGCTTGACGCGTATAACGTTACCTCTCTGCACGATTTAGTTTCAGATCTGTCTGGAGGTCAAGCAGTTGCCGACTTGTTGCTAAACAATTGGACAACTGTGTTCAAAGCTCAATCAAGCAAAGACTACGATAGCGAAAACTTTTTTAGTCGTAAATTACACCCTCTCATCAAGAAAGAATTTGATGCAATAAAAGCTACAGTTCAAACCGAAACCACTATCTTTGAAGCGTGCGAACAAATTGTCCAAAACAATGGATGGGGTCAAAGACAAGAAATAGTTTTGAGAGCGGCCACTGTTAAAGATTTCGAAGAAGCCATCAAAAGTCTGGAAGCCGATAAGCTACGACTGTTTATGTGCAAATTTTTGGAACTGTGTGTGCATCACGAAAACTATGTATCGAACTTCGGCACGGCTATGAAACACTTTATTGAGGCATGTAAAAACATTTACTCCGATCCAAATACTGGACGTCTTCCTCAGCTTATCCAAACCCTATTTAAGGATGCAAAACTCTCACCTCAACTCGACCCTAAACTAGTCAAAGCGACCCCTGCACCAGCAGTCGATGCTACGACCTAGGATCAATCAGTAAATAAGATACCACGCTCCAGGCTTAGTTGCATCCAGTTAGCAAACTAAAATTCATCCAAAGGAATTCCCATGCCCAACCTCAGCCCCCAATACCTAGACCGCATGTACAACAACCGCGCCTTGGTGCCGGACCATGCCAAGCACTTTGGGCAGTGGGCCGAGGCGTCTGACGATGCGCGGGCGGCGCACCTGCACCATCTGGATGTGGCCTATGGCGACGGGGCGATGGAGAAGCTGGACGTGTTTCCGGCCGGCCAAAAAAGGCGCGCCGGTGGTGGTGTTTATCCATGGCGGCTACTGGCGCTCGCTGGACAAGGCTGACCATTCGTTTATAGCCCCGGCCTTTACCAACCAGGGCGCGTGTGTGGTGGTGCCTAACTATGCGCTGTGCCCGGCTGTCACCATCCCGCAAATTGTGATGCAGATGGTCAACGCCCTGGCCTGGACGTATCGCAACATCCGCAAGTATGGCGGCGACCCGAGCCGCATTACGGTGATAGGCCATTCGGCAGGCGGGCATTTGGCCACCATGCTGCTGGCCTGCGCCTGGCCGGTGGTGGGCAAGGGGCTGCCTGTGGATTTGGTGAAGAACGCGATGTCAATCTCGGGCCTGTATGACCTGGAGCCGATCATGCACACGCCGTTTCTGCAAGAGTCGCTGCGCCTCACGCCTGAGCAGGTGCTGCTCGCCAGCCCGGCCTGGCTGCCGCGCCCGCGCCAAGGCAAGCTGTACGCGTTGGTGGGCGCAGACGAGAGCGCCGAGTTTTTGCGCCATAACGATTTGATGCGGTCTGCGTGGGGCAAAACCACCGTGCCCGTGTGCGAGAGCGTGCCTGAGCGCAACCACTTCAGCATACTAGAAGAGCTGACGGCCCCGTGGACGCGGCTGCACAAGCTGGCCAGCAAGCTGGTGCTCAGCAGCTAGCCCACAGGCCAGCGCGCCCATGCAGCCATTGATTGACCAGGCCACGCCACCACCGCAGCCAGTGCAGCCGATGCAGCAGCCAACGCAGCGCATGCTGCCGCTGGCTAGCTGGCCCCTGGCGCAGCGCCAAGGCATCATCGGCGTGCTGACCGACATTGACGACACGCTGACCACCGACGGCGCGATCACCCCCGATGCTTTGCTGGCGCTGCATGGTTTGAAGGCGGCGGGCTTGCATGTCATTGCCATCACCGGCAGGCCGGTGGGCTGGAGCGAAGAGTTTGCAATGTCTTGGCCGGTGGATGCCATCGTGGCAGAGAACGGCTCTGTAGCGCTGCAAAATATAAGCCAAATAGGCCTGCAGCCCAATAGAAATATTGCGGGAGCAGCTATTAAAATCATATCAAATTGATGCGCACTGCGGGCAGCGAACTACGCCCGCATGCAGCAGGTGCTGGCGCGCATAGAGCGCGAGGTGCCCGGTGCGCAGCGCAGCCAAGACAGCCCAGGCCGCGAGACCGACATAGCCATTGACCACAGCGAGTTTACCCACCTGCCGCCCGAGCGCATAGCGCAGGTGGTGCAACTGATGCGCAGCGAAGGCATGCACGCCACCGTCAGCAGCATCCATATCAACGCGTGGTTTGGGCAGCACAACAAGCTGCAAGGCGCACGCTGGATCGTGCGCCAGCTATTTGGCCGCGACCTGGACGCCGAGCTGCACCGCTGGGTGTACATCGGCGATTCAACCAATGACCAACTGATGTTTGAAGCCTTTGACAACAGCGTAGGCGTGGCCAACATTGCACGTTTTGTGCCGCAGCTAGAGCACCTGCCGCGCTATGTGACACAGGGTGAGCGGGGGGCAGGGTTTGCCCAGTTCAGCGCTTGCCTGCTCGCCAGGTAACGCGACAGGCTGAGCCCCGCTTGCCAAAGACCGGCTAGGCTTGCGCCTTTTTCGCCTTGCGCTCTTCTAGCGTTTCGGTCGCGCCGCCTTGCTTGACCCACTCGTCCCAGCCGCCGTCGATGTGGGCCACGTTTGTCATGCCCATGTCTTGCAGCGTTTTGGCGGTGAGTGCACTGCGCCAGCCCATGCCGCAAAACAGAATGAACTCTTTGCTCTCGTCTGCCCACATGGGCTTGAAGTAAGGCGACTCGGGGTCGACCCAAAACTCCAGCATGCCGCGCGGGGCATGCACGCTGTCCGCCACGGTGCCCTTGGCCAGCTCCCGAATGTCGCGAATATCCACCACAACGCCTGTGCCCGCTTGCACTTTGGCCTGGGTTTCGCTCACGTTGTAGGTGGTCACCTGGGCCATGGCTTGGGCCACTAACGTTTTATATCCCGTGGTGATGGGCATCTTGGTTCTCCAATCAAATTTTCACTATTGTGACACCGGCGCTGACAACACAAGCGCCGGGCAAGCCACGCCATCTGCGCACAAGAAAAAGGGCGCTTGCGCACCCTTTCTTTTAAACTCAAACGATCCGCTGTTACTTGTACAGCACGCTGGGCAACCACATGCCAATGGCAGGGAACATGTACAGCAAAGCCAAGGCCACGACTTGAATCGCCATGAAAGGCAGCATACCCAGGAAAATCTGGTTCAGCGTGACGTGCGGGGGCGAGACGCCTTTCAAGTAAAACGCTGCCATTGCCACCGGAGGTGACAGGAAAGCAGTTTGCAGGTTAAGCGCCACCAACAGACCAAAGAACAGCGGGTCAATGCCAAAGTGCGGCAGCAGAGGGATGAAGATAGGCATAAAAATCACGATGATCTCGGTCCACTCCAGTGGCCAGCCCAGCAAGAAGATGATGGCTTGCGCCAGCAACATAAACTGCACGGGGGTCAAGATCCATCGACAGCACCCACTTGTTAATGATGTCTTGGCCGCCCAGCAATGCGAAGGCCGCCGAGAAGATGCTGGAGCCGACAAACAGCCAGCACACCATGGCACTGGTTTTAGCGGTAAGGTACACCGACTCGCGCACCACGGTAATGTTCAGGCGGCGGTAAGCCGCAGCCAGCACCAGCCCGCCCATCGAGCCCATGGCCGCTGCCTCGGTAGGCGTGGCCAAGCCGAACACAATAGTACCCAGCACCGCCATAATAAGCATGGCCAGTGGGAAGAACGAGCCCAGCAGCATCTTGAAAATTTCCAGGCGTGCAAAGGTGAACATGGCATAGAACAGCGCCAGCGCCGCAGCGCCGATGCCAAACGTAATCCAATAGCTGGGCGGTGCCGCCACACGCTCGCCGGGGGCAGCGGCCTCCACCTTCGCGGCAGGGGCGGCAACTGGCGCTGGTACCGCAGCAGCGGGCTTGGCCGCAGGGGCCGCCGCATCGCCTTCTTTAGGCGGCTCTTGCAAACCACCCTCTTGCGGTGGTTCTTGCAAACCGCCGTTGTCCACCTTACCTTCGTCCCCTGAAAAACCCGTGCCCATCTGCACAGCCTCTGTAGACACCACCTCAGCAGGCTTGGTCACCATGCGGTAGGTCATACCCATGGCGGCGGTAAAAGCTATCGCAGGCAACAGGGCAATCAACAACTGTGACAACAAGGTACGGTTTGACGCACCGGCTGTCACGTTGCCCTTCATGCCGCCCACCAATCCGCGCACCACGTTGTTACTGAACGAGGTGGAGATTTTTTCAGCATAGGCGGGCAATGGCACCACGCGGTCTTCTTCTGATAGGGGTGGCGCCCAATGCGGCTTGAGCTTGGCGACGATGATGATGTAGCCCACATACAGCGTGGCCAACATGATGCCGGGAAAGAAGGCACCCGCATACAACTTGACCACCGACACGCCAGCCGTTGCGCCGTACACAATCAACAGCACAGAGGGTGGAATCAAAATCCCCAAGCAGCCGCCTGCTGTGATAGCACCTGCGGCCAAACGGGTGTTGTAGCCCGCCTTCAACATGGCAGGCAAGGCCAGCAGGCCCATGAGCGTGACCACCGCACCCACAATGCCCGTGGCAGTAGCAAACACTGCGCAGGTGATGACCGTAGCCACCGCCAAAGAGCCTGGTACGCGGGCCATGGCCAGATGCAGGCTCTTAAAGAGTTTTTCGATCAGGTTAGCCCGCTCCACCAAGTAGCCCATAAAGACGAACAAAGGAATGGAGATCAGCACATCGTTAGACATCACTGAATACGCACGCTGCACCATCAGGTCTAGCGTTTGCTGCACGGCAAGACTGGGGTTTTGGCTGCGAAACGCCAGCCAGGCAAACACCATACCCATGCCCATCAAGGTAAAAGCCGTAGGAAAACCCAGCATGATGGCTACGACGATCAAGCCCAGCATCAACAAGCCCATATGGCCGTTGGTCATTTGGGATGGGGCAGGCATGAATACAAAAATACCGATCACAACAGCCATCAGGATAGTGAGGCCAAACCAAATTTCTTTTTTCACTTGTGCGTTCCTTGTTTGGCAACCAGCATCTCACCGAGCTTGGCAATATCTTCGTCTTTCACATGCACCATGTCTTTGAGCTTATCGACGTCCACTTCTTCCACGTCGTCTGCACGGGCAGGCCACTCACCCTTTTGCAAGCACACAATGCAGCGCAAAATCTCTACCACGCCCTGAATCAACAACATGCCACCCGCCAAAGGGATGATGGTTTTAAACGGGTAAATCGGCGGACCGTCAGAGGTGATGTTAGAAATTTCTTTGATCGCCCATGACTCTGCGGCATAAAAATAACCCGCCCAAGCCAGCGCAAACACACCGGGAACAAAAAACAAAATATACAAAGCCAAATCTAAACCCGCTTGCAGTCGCGGCGGGAAAAAGCCGTACAGCACATCACCACGCACGTGGCCGTTTTTGGACAAGGTGTAGGCACCGGCCATCATGAACATGGAGCCGTACATCATGATCATCAAGTCGAACGCCCACGAGTGCGGCTTGTCCAGCACATAGCGGGAGAACACCTCGAAGGTGATCAACAAGGTCAAGGCCATGATCAACCAAGAAAAGGCATGGCCTATCTTGGTGCTGATCTTGTCCACGAAAAGAAAGAACTGCTGCATATTTGGCTTACTCAAAAAAAATCAACCATCCAGGCTAGCCTGGATGGTTGATTGTGGGTAAGAAACTAACCCTTAGCTCTTCTTGGCACCGAAGAAGTGGTTCACAGCCATGCGGCGGTTGATCACCACATCTTGCTCCCACTTCACAGCGCGCTGGGCAAATGCTTTTTGCGAAGCCACGATTTCTTTGAACAGTGGATTTTCCGCAGACTTTTTGACCAAAATCTCTTCCCACAGCTTGAGCTGGGTTTGCAAAATGGCATCCGGCGTCTTGTAGAACTTGACCTTGTCTTTTTCCTGCAGTTCGATGTAGTCCTTGGAATAACGGTCAATCGCCTTCCATGACATATCGGCAGACGATGCCTCCACTGCACCCGCAATGATGGCCTTCATCTTGCCTGGCAGCGCATCGTACTTGGGCTTGTTGAACATGATCTCAAAGGTCTCTGCGCTCTGGTGGAAGCTTTGCAGCATGCACACTTTAGACACGTCTGGGAAGCCCAGCAAGCGGTCAGAGGTGGCATTGTTGAACTCAGCGCCGTCCAGCAGGCCACGGTCCATCGCGGGCACAATTTCGCCGCCTGGCAAGGCGTTCACCGCAGCGCCCATGGCGGTAAACAGGTCAATCGCCAAACCGTTGGTACGGAACTTCAGGCCCTTGAAGTCTTCTGCCTTGGTGATTGGCTTTTTAAACCAGCCCAGAGGCTGGGTTGCCATGGGGCCGTACAGGAAGGACTGCACAGCAGTCATGCCAATAGAGGCGTACAGCTTAGCCAGCAGCTCCGCGCCGCCGCCGTACTTGTGCCACGACAGCAGCATGTTAGCGTCCATACCGAAGGCAGGGCCCGAGTTCCACAGCGCCAGCGCGTTTTGTTTACCGTAGTGGTAGCCCAGCACACCGTGGCCGCCATCTAGCGTACCTTTAGAGACGGCTTCGAGCAGACCAAAAGCGGGCACCACAGCACCGGCAGGCAGCACTTCGATCTTCAGATCGCCACCGGTCATGTCGTTGACTTTTTTAGCAAAGTCCAGTGCGTACTCATGAAAAATGTCTTTGGACGGCCAAGTGCTCTGCCAACGCATGGTGATCGGGCCGGCTTGTGCGCCATCGACACCATGGGTGCGGCCATAGCAGCTGTACCCACGGCGGTAGCCGAGGCAGTTTTCAAAAAGCGGCGGCGCGCTGGGGCTTTTTCAGGGTGTAGCTTTGACATAAAGTCTCCAATTATCAATAGATCAACAAAACAACGTTAACCCCCTATTGTTAGGTTTTTGAGTTGGGCTGGGGGTACGTGAAAACCCTCCTGCGTGGTCGCTCAAACGACAAAACAGTCGTGACAAAAATCGCGTTTTCTGACAAGCAGCTTGCTAGCTGGCCTGCAATGGTTACGAAAGTGCGCGCCCGATCAAAATCTTTTGCACGTCGCTAGTACCTTCGTAGATCTGGCACACCCGCACATCGCGGTAAATGCGCTCTACCGGGAAATCAGTCACATAGCCATAGCCGCCGTGCACTTGAATCGCGTCGCTGCACACGCGCTCGGCCATCTCGCTGGCAAACAGCTTGGCCATAGCGGCTTCTTTCAGGCAGGGTCTGCCAGCATCTTTGAGCGACGCTGCGTGGTGGATCAGCTGGCGAGCCGCCTCGATCTGCGTGGCCATGTCGGCCAGCTTGAACTGCACTGCTTGGTGCTGAAAGATGGGCTGGCCAAAGCTGACGCGGTCTTTGCTGTAACGCAGCGCGGCGTCAAACGCCGCGCGCGCCATGCCGATGCACTGCGAGGCAATGCCAATGCGCCCGCCCTCCAGGCCGCTCAGTGCAATCTTCAAACCCTGGCCTTCATCGCCAATCAGGTTCTCTGCGGGTACGCGGCAGTTTTCAAAGCGTATTTGTGCGGTGTCGCTGGCATGTTGGCCCAGCTTGTCTTCTATCCGCGCCACCTCGTAACCCGGCGTTTTTGTTTCCACGATGAAGGCGCTAATGCCTTTTTTACCTGCAGCTTTGTCGGTGACGGCCATGACGATAGCGATGTCGCCATTTTTGCCGCTGGTGATGAACTGTTTCACGCCGTTCAGCACGTAATGGTCACCGTCTTTGGTGGCGCTGGTCTTCAAACCTGCCGCCTCGCTGCCCACATGCGGTTCGGTCAGGCAAAACGCGCCCAGCATGTCGCCACGGGCCAGTGGCTTGAGGTATTTTTGCTTTTGCGCCTCGTTGCCCCAAGCCATGAAGATGGAGCACACCGGGCAGTTGTTCACGCTGATGATGGTCGACGTTGCACCATCGCCTGCGGCGATTTCTTCCAGTATCAATGACAGGCTCAGGTAGTCCATGCCTGCGCCGCCGTAATGCTCTGGCACGGCCACGCCGTAACAACCTAAATCGGCCAAGCCGCGCAACGCAGCACGCGGAAACTCGTGCGACTTGTCCCAGGCGGCGGCATGGGGCGCGATCTCGGCGTGCGACATATGCGCGCACCGCGTCTTGCACGGCGGTGTGGTCTTGGTTAACAGCATAGTGAGTTACTTTCATGGGATTGACATACGCAGGGCTTCGCTTTCGGGGTGTCACATTACCAAACAAATTTGCTATGCTAAAAATAGCTGCTCGTGCAATATTTTATTGACTTGCAACGTGTTTTTCTATTGCATATTGCCTGCTGTCCAACTCCCCACTGCCAACCATCTAAGGTGCCCAGCCCTACATCATCTCCAGCGCCACCGCGGTGCCCTCGCCGCCGCCGATACACAGCGTGGCCAAGCCGCGCTTCAGGCCGCGCGCCTTGAGCGCATGCATCAGCGTCACCATGATGCGCGCGCCGCTGGCACCGATCGGGTGGCCCAGTGCGCAAGCGCCGCCGTTGACGTTAACGATCTCGTGCGCCACCTTCAGCTCATGCCATCAGCGCCATGGGCACCACGGCAAAGGCTTCGTTCACTTCCCACAGGTCTACGTCTCGCACGCTCCAGCCCGCTTTGGCCAGCGCCTTCTGCGTGGCGCCCACCGGCGCGGTGGCGAACCAGTTGGGCTCTTGCGCATGCACGGCGTGGCTGACGATGCGGGCCAGCGGCTTGCAGCCCAGCTTGGCAGCGGTGCTGGCGCGCATCATCACCAGCGCGGCGGCGCCATCGTTGATGGACGAGCTGCTGGCCGCGGTGATGGTGCCGTCTTTTTTAAACGCGGGTTTGAGCGCTGGCAATCTTGTCCAGCCGCGCTTTGGCCGGGCCTTCGTCGATGCTGATCACCGTGTCGCCTGCAGCGGCCTTTGACGGTGACGGGCGTAATTTCTGCGGCAAACGCGCCTGATTTGTAGCAGCTTGCGCACGTTGCACGCTGGCTATGGCAAAGGCGTCTTGTGCCTCGCGGGTAAATTTGTATTTGGCGGCGCACTCTTCGCCAAAGGTGCCCATCGAGCGGCCTGCCTCGTAGGCGTCTTCCAGGCCATCCAGCATCATGTGGTCAAAAATTCGGTCGTGCCCAATACGGATGCCGCTACGCCCTTTGAGCAGCAGGTGCGGCGCATTGGTCATGCTTTCCATACCGCCGGCCACCATCACATCGGCACTGCCCGCGGTCAGCATGTCGTGCGCAAACATGGCCGCGCGCATGCCGCTGCCGCACATTTTGCTCAGCGTCACAGCGCCTGCGCTTTTAGGCAAACCACCTTTAAAGCCCGCCTGACGCGCAGGCGCTTGGCCTTGGCCCGCCATCAGGCAGTTGCCAAACAGCACTTCATTCACCGCGTCGGGCTGAAATACCAGCACGCTCTACAGCGGCCTTGATGGCGACGCCGCCCAGGTCGTGGGCAGCAAAGCGAGCAAAGTCGCCTTGGAATGCGCCCATGGGGGTGCGGGCGGCGCTGACGATAACGATGGGATCGTTCATAGTATTTTCAAATCCTGTATATTAGGTGGATTGAATTAAATTGCTGCGCTCTTCGTCTGCAACGCGGCGAATATAGGTCTGAAAATCAGGGTCTTCGCCGCGCAGCAGCAAAGGCAACGCGTTGTGAAAGCCATCACGTCGGCACCATTCGCGCATGTAATCGTCCCAGCTGTTCCAGCGGCGGCGCTCTTCGTCGCTCATTTTGGTTTTGTAGGCGACCAAATAGGCGCGCTCAAACAGTGAAATCAGCATGTCAAAAATAACCAGCATGCGCTCGTTTTGCTCCGGCGTGGCCGGTGCGCAGTGGCTCATTGCTGCGCAAATGCAGATCGGGATGGGCCAGCACCACTTTGAGAAAATCGTTGTAGGCGTTGGACAGCAGCTGGTAGCCCTCCTCGTCTTCGTTTTCGCGCTCCTTGCGCTGCTGCCAGATAAAAATGCACGATGGCCACCGGCAAGCCCAGCGCCGTAACGATAAAGCTCCACAGCTCCCAGGTGTCGCGCGAGATCATTCTGAGCGCTCCTGATGTGATAGCTGTTCCCGCATATTTTTACTGGCGTTTTCTGCATTTCTGTTGGTAAAACGCTTTTCCAGACTCATAGGGAAACACATCATGCACATAGCCTGCCCGGATGCTGTCCTTGTGGCTTTGCCAAAAAGCAGCCTCCAGCAAATCGGCGTGGTGCTTCATAAACACGTCACGCACCGCAGCTGTTGCCTAACAAAAAAGGCCCAAAAGTTTCGGGGAACACATCTTTGGCCCCACGCTGTACCACACCTCGCCGCTCATCTCGTCTTCTTCATTGCGCGGCTCGGGCACTTTTCGGAACTTGCAGTCGGTGATGTATTCGATCTCGTCGTAGTCGTAAAACACCACTTTGCCATGGCGCGTCACGCCAAAGTTTTTCCACAGCATGTCGCCAGGGAAGATGTTGGCCCGCACCAGATCCTTGATGGCGTTGCCGTATTCGATCACGGCCTGCTCCATCTGCTCGCGCGGCTTGGCATTCTCCAGCCCTTGGTCAAAAGCTTCTTGCAAATAGATGTTCAGCGGGATCATGCGCCGCTCAATGTACACGTGCTTGATGATGACCTCCAGTTGCCATCGCCATCGCGGTCAGTTATCTCCAGCTGGCTGGGCGCAAACTTTTCGATCTCGGCAATCAGCGCATCGTCAAAGCGCGCGCGCGGAAATGCCACCTCGCTGTACTCCAGCGTGTCGGCCATGCGGCCCACGCGGTCATGCTGCTTGACCAGCAGGTATTTGCCTTTGATCTGCTCGCGCGCTGGTGTCTTTTTGCGGCGGGTAGTAGTCCTTGATCACCTTGAACACATAGGGAAAGCTGGGCAAATCAAACACCAGCATCACCATGCCCTTGATGCCAGGCGCGATGCGAAACTTGTCGGTACTATGGCGCAGGTGGTAGAGAAAATCGCGGTAAAACAGCGTCTTGCCTTGTTTGGCCAAACCCAGCGCGTTGTAGATCTCAGCGCGCGGTTTGCGCGGCATCATGCTGCGCAAAAACTGCACGTAGGCTGAGGGAATTTCCATGTCCACCATAAAGTAGGCGCGCGCAAAGCTGAACAGAATCAGCAAGTCGTCTTCACCCAACAGCGCGGCATCAATCACCAGTTTGCCGTCCTGGGTGTGCAAGATGGGCAGCGCAAACGGCACTTCGTTAAAGCCGTTGATGATTTTTCCTAGCGCGTAGGCCCTTTGTTGCGGTAAAACAAAGTGGTCAAGCACTTGGATCTGAAAATTGGCGCGCAGCTGTGATATCTGCCCAGCTGCGCGTCCATGGCCGCCAACACATAGCCGGCATCGCGCTGCAAATCTTCAAACGGTTTTTGCAGTCGGAAATTTTCTATCGCCTGCACGATCGTAGTCGTGCATGCGTCTCGCGCGTGGGGTAGTAGGCGCGGTAGGTGGGCGTGGCCTGCGGGCTCGTCGTTCTCGATGTACTCGGTGCTGACCGCAGGACGCACAAAAATAAAGCTGTTATGAAAATGCGTGCGGTGCAAAATTTTGGTGGTCACCGAATTGAAAAACGTCTCGGCCAGCTCGGGCTGGTGGTGATCGACCAACAGACCAATGTAGTGCAGCTTGATCTGCTGCCACATATCCATGGGCTGCACCCCAGCCTTGAATTCCTTCTCCAACCGCATCACGCATTCTTTGACGCGCAAGTCATAAAACTCAATGCGCTCGCGCTGCGCCCGCTGCTGCCCATGCCAGTCCTGCGTTTCAAAACGGTGTTTGGCGCGCGCCGACTCGGTGCGAAACAGCCGGTAATGGCGGTTAAAGCCATCCATCATCGCTTTGGCGATGTCGTAGGCCAGCGTAGAGTCGAGGCGTTGGGGAAACATATTTGCTACTATTTTAATAGCTGCTTGTGCACTATTTTACTGGGCTACAGCCCTATTTTTCTTAAAAACCTGTTCAATGGCGGCATCGTAAAGTGCCTCCAGCTCCGCCAGCGAGCCCTGCCCACCTGCAAGTCTACCAGCAAGCCATCGTGCACGCCATAGATCCAGCCATGCACCGTAATCGGCGTGGCCACGGTGCCAGGCGTCTTTCATCACCGTGCTGTGGCACACATTGATCACCTGCTCAATCACGTTCAGCTCGCACAGCATGTCCAGGCGCTGCTCGGCGGGCGCGGCATCCATCGCCACTCTGTGCTTATCACGCACATCCTGCATATGGCGAATCCAGTTGTCGGCCAGGCCAATGCGCGCGTTGTGACAGCGCGGCCTGCACGCCGCCGCAGCCATAATGGCCCACCACGATCACATGCTCCACCTTGAGCATGTCCACCGCGTACTGCATAGCGCTCAGGGCATTCAGGTCGGTATGCACCATCACGTTGGCCACGTTGCGGTGCACAAACACCTCGCCCGGCTCCAGCCCGGTGATCTGGTTGGCCGGCACGCGCGAGTCGGAGCAGCCAATCCACATGTACTTGGGGTTTTGCTGCTGCGACAGCCCGGTAAAAAAACCAGGGCGCTCGCGCACCATTTGCGCGGCCCATGCGCGGTTGTGGTCAGACAGGTCTTCAGAGTGGCAGGAGCACTTCGCTGCTGCGGGTCGCCCAAGTATCATATCGGACGGAAGCATTGACGCTGGCATCTGCTCGCAATTACATCGTCTCGCAAACAACTCGCGCCAATCAGCATGCGGCGGATTTCGCTGGTGCCCGCACCAATTTCATACAGCTTGGCATCGCGCCACAGGCGGCCCAGCGGGTAGTCGTTGATGTAGCCGTTGCCACCAAAAATCTGCATGCCCTCGCCCGCCATCCAGGTGGCTTTTTCGGCGCACCACAGGATGACACTGGCGCAGTCTTTGCGCACTTGGCGCACGTGCTCGGTGCCCAGCATGTCCAGGTTTTTGCCTACGGTGTAGCAAAAGGCGCGGCCTGCCTGCAGCACGGTGTACATGTCGGCCACTTTGCCCTGGATGAGCTGGAACTCGCCGATGCTTTGGCCAAACTGTTTGCGGTCGTGGTGTAGGGGATCACGTTGTCCATCACCGACTGCATGATGCCCAGCGGCCCAGCGGCGAGCACGGCGCGCTCGTAGTCCAGGCCGCTCATCAGCACTTTGGCGCCGCCGTTGAAGGCCGCCCAGGATGTTCTGCGCGGGGACCTCGACGTTGTTAAACACCATCTCGCCGGTGTGGCTGCCGCGCATGCCCAGCTTGTCGAGCTTTTGCGCCGTGCTAGAAGCCTTTCATGCCTTTTTCTACGATGAAGGCCGTCACGCCGCGCGCGCCCAGCTCGGGTTCTGTTTTGGCATACACCACCAGGGTGTCGGCGTCCGGGCCGTTGGTGATCCACATCTTGGTGCCGTTGAGCAGGTAGTAGCCGCCTTTGTCCTCGGCTTTGAGCTTCATGCTGATGACGTCGCTGCCCGCGTCGGGCTCGCTCATGGCCAGCGCGCCCACGTGCTCGCCGCTGATCAGCTTGGGCAGGTATTTCTTGCGTTGCGCCTCGCGTGCCGTTGCGCTTGATCTGGTTCACGCACAGGTTGCTGTGCGCGCCGTAGCTCAGGCCCACGCTGGCCGAGGCGCGGGAGATTTCCTCCATGGCGATCATGTGCGCCAGGTAGCCCATGCCGGCGCCGCCGTATTCCTCGCCCACGGTGATGCCCAGCACGCCCAGGTCGCCCATCTTGCGCCACAGGTCCATGGGGAACTGGTCGGTGCGGTCGATCTCGGCGGCGCGCGGCGCGATCTCGGCTTGCGCAAAATCGCGCACCGCATCGCGCAGTGCGTCGATGTCTTCGCCGAGCTGAAAATTGAGTCCGGGTAGGTTGTTCATGAGTTTCTCCTTCATGAGGGATTGTCAATACTTCTTGGCCACCGGCATCAGCGTGGCTTGCATCAGGCCGCAGCAGTTTGCGCGTCCGCCGCCATCGTTGTCACATCAAACAATTCGGCCGTGGTCACGATGATGCGTGCGCCCCGCCTTGAGCACCCTGCCGATGCACACGCACCTCGCTCGCCCTAGCGCAGCAGAGACAAATTGATTTTGTATTCCACCGTGGTGACTTCCATGCCCTCGGGCGCCACGGTCAGCGCCGCGTAGCCGCCGCCGATATCGGCCAGCGCGCCCATGGCGCCGCCATGAAAGCCGCCCTGCTGCTGCGTCACCTTGTCGCTCATGGGCAGCGCCACTCGACCACGCCCAGCGCTACCCGCACAGCAGGCGCACGCCCAGGTGCGCATCATGCCCTGGCGCTCGAAAGCTGGCGTTGCACGCGGTCAAACACAGTGGTCGTGTGTCAGGCGCTGGTCATTTGGCCACCTTCTTTTCACTTTTGGCCAGCAGGACGCTGGCCTCTTTTTCGTGCACCTTCACTTCGTCCAGGTTGGCTTGCAGGTCGGCCATCTGGTCTTCCAGCTCTTGCGGTGCTCGGCTCAGCACGGCCAGGAACTTCTTGCAGCTGCGGCCCGGTGTCGCGCGGGCTGTCGTACATGTCGATGATGTCTTTGGCCTCGGTCAGGCTCAGGCCCAGGCGCTTGGCGCGCAACGTGAGCTTGAGGCGCGTGCGGTCGCGCGCGCTGTACACGCGGTTGCGCCCGCCGGGGCCGCTGCGCTCCGGGGCCAGCAGGCCCATGTCTTCATAAAAGCGCATGGCGCGGGTGGTCAAGTCAAACTCCCGGGCCAGATCGCTGATGCTGTAGGTGGTGGCCATAGGTAGTCTGTTGCCGCTTGCGCTAGTAAAGTTGATGTAAAACCCAGGTGACAGCGCCGCACGGCGCTGCCGCCTACAATGGCCGTAATGCAATTGACGTTTACGTAAACGTCAATTAACCTGATTATGTACGAAAACGGCCTGCGAATAGCACTCCATGAACGCACTCGAACACGAACTGAACTACCCCTTGCAGACACCCTGCCCGCCCCGAGCGACAGCCTTGCCGGTGGCCGACGGCGTGCGCTGGATTCGCATGGCGCTGCCCTTTGCGCTGAACCACATCAACCTGTGGCTGCTGCGCGATGAGATCGACGGCGTAGCAGGGCTGGACCGTGGTGGACTGCTGCATCGACCGCGCCGAGAGCCGCGCGCAGTGGGAAGGCATTTTTGACACCCAGCTGGAAGGCCTGCCCATCCTGCGCGTGATCTGCACCCACATGCACCCCGACCATATTGGCCTGGCGCACTGGCTTTGCGACCGTGGAAAGTGCGCCTGTGGATCAGCGCCACCGACTACAACGCGGCCCGCATTGCCTCCAGCAACGCCACCAATTTTGGCGGCCAAGCTTGCGCCGATTTTTATGCCTCCCACGGGCTGACCGACCCCGAATCGGTCGCCAAAATCAAAGCCCGCACGGGCTACTACTCCGGCCTGGTGCCCGCTGTGCCCGCCAGCTACCGCCGCATGATGGACGGCGACGTGATCCGCATCGGCGGGCGCGACTGGCGCTGCATCAGCGGCTACGGCCATGCGCCCGAGCACATCGCCTTGTATTGCGACAGCCATCGGCACGCTTGATCAGCGGCGACATGGTGCTGCCGCGCATCTCCACCAACGTGAGCGTGTTCGACCTGGAACCCGAAGGCGACCCGCTCAAGCTGTTTTTAGAGCTCCATCGACAAATTCTTGGCGCTGCCCGCCGACACGCTGGCGCTGCCCTCGCACGGCAAACCCTTCACCGGCATGCACCAGCGCATCGATCAGCTGCACGAACACCACGGCGACCGCCTGGCCGAGGTGATGCAAGCCTGCAGCGCAGCAGCCCACCAGCGGCGCCGACATCGTGCCCATCATGTTCAAACGCGAGCTGGACCTGCACCAAATGACCTTTGCCATGGGCGAGGCCGTGGCGCACCTGCATATGCTGTGGTTTGACGGCAAACTGACGCGCTCGCTGGGCGCTGATGGCATCTACCGGTTTCAGTAGTTTATACCATGCAATTTAAGCCGTTAGCCCAATAAATTAACGCGGTAGAAGCTATTTAAAACATAGCAAATAGAGGTCTCATTGCAGTGCAATTTTGCTGCAACCTTCGATCGAACTGGTCAATTTATATCCCGGTCTGATGTGGGAGCCCATGGCCTGCGCACCCTGGCAGTCAGCACTTGCCGCTATTCCCAACGCGGCATCGCATCGTCTTTGAGCTGCCCGCGCAGCGCGGCGTAGTCGGGCATGATGGACTCCACCGTGCTCCAAAAGCGCGGGCTGTGGTCCATCACGCGCAGGTGGGACAGCTCGTGCACCACCACGTAGTCGATCACGCTCATGCGGAAATGCACCAAGCGCCAGTTCAGGCGGATGCGACCGTCAGACTTGGCGGTGCCCCAGCGGGTGCCTGCGCTGCTGAGGCTCAGCTTGGTCCACTGCACTTTAAGCTGCGGCGCATACAGATTGAGGCGCTCTTCGAAAATGCGTTTGGCTTGGCGCATGAGCCAGGCTTGCACCGCATCGCGGATGCGCTCGGGGGCAGCGTCTTGCGGCAGGCTGATGTGCAGCGTGAGGCGTGGCACGCCGGGCAGCGACGCGTTGGCCGCTTGGGCATCTGTGTGCAACTGGGCTGCACCATCACCGGCCTGCCCCGCACTCAACTGGCCGCGCTTGCCAGCAGCTGGCGCGCCCGAGCTATAGAGGTGGCGTGGATCAATCACCACGATCACCTGCTCGCCCATAAACGGGATCTGCGTGCCGTCTTTCCATTCAATGCGGTTGCTCTCTAGCTTGGCTTGGCGCTCGCGAGACTCTTGCAGCTTTTTGACGATCCAAGCAGATTTGTCTTGCACTGCTTTGTCTACCTCGTACAAAGGCACCCAACGCGGCGCGCTGACGGTGAGGCCGTCTGCCCCCACACTGAAGCCAATGGTTTTGCGTTTGCCGCGCTTGAGCTCAAAGGCGACGATGCTGGTGTGTAGCCGCGCCTCGCGGTTGGCCCGCGGGTGGGCAAACGCAGCCGGGCGCATCACCGATCTATTGGCTCAGCCGGTGCACTGGCAGGCTACGTTGCACTCGCGGAAGGCTTTTTTGCTACTGTTTCAGTAGCTGCTTCTGCAATATTTTGTTGGTCTAGAGGCTGATTATCTATAAATCTTGCAGGCGCCATAGCCTCTGCAAACAGATCGAGTGTGAGTTGCAACAGGCTGCGCATGGTGGGCCGTTTACCGGTACGCCTCGGGGTCAATCTCGCGCATGGTCGCAGGGCCTCGGCCAGGCCCGTCGCCATCTGGTGCATCCCGTTGTCGGGCACGAAGACACCCTCGACGGAGTCCATGTAGGTGATGACGCCGTAGAGGGCGAGCGCATCCTGTGGCGCGAGTCCGGCATACATCGACTGGAAGCTGAAGATTCGTTGCAGCCGTTCGTCGTCGAAGTACTTTGCGACTCCGCGAGCCGAGTTTGCCGAACCCTCCGAGCTTCACGAGTTCGAGTCCGGCCCGCCACGGTCGGAGGAGGTCAATCACCGTGTCGAAGTTTGCGTCGATGTAGTTCGGCATTTCTGCCCGGTAGAGCCGATCGAGCCAGTCGCAGAATTTCACGAATCCGTCGGCGTTCTTCGCTCCGGCAAATCGGTCGATCTCGGCCGTCATCGCTTCTCGCCCGTGACGAACGTGCAGGACGCTTCCATCGGCGTAGACCGCTCGGTACATGGGGTCGACACGGCGCACCGGGCACAACTCGTCCATGTCGGCGCCGACAGCGTCGAATGCGTCACGGAGAAGGCCGGGCATCGTGAGCACGGTCGGGCCGTTGTCGATCCGGTAGCCGTGCGACTCGATGATCCCGGCTCGGCCTCCCGGACGGTCCGATCGCTCGACGATGGAAACGTCGTGGCCGCGACCGACGAGCGTGAGCAGCGGCCGCCAAGCCACCGAGACCCGCGCCGACGACGATAACTTTCATGGTGAGCCGACCGACCCTACGACTCGCGCCATGCGACGAACTCGGCCAGCTCGACGAGCCTGTCCTTGGCGTCGTCGGCGAGTGGTGCCGCGCGCACAGCGGAAGTCGCTTGTTGGCCAATGATCGAATACCGGACTCAAGTTCGTCCAACGCACCGGTGTCGACCAAGACCTGCTGGATCGCCGCGACTTCGACACGACCGATTCCGGGGCGGCCGACGAGATCGAGGATGACGAGCTGCTCGCTGGTTGCTCGTTCCGTCGCGATGGCGAGCAGTGGCGTGGGTTTGCCCTCGACCAAGTCGTCGCCGACAGGCTTGCCAGTCGTCGCTTCGTCCCCGAAGGCGCCGAGAACGTCGTCTCGGTACTGGAAGGCGTCGCCGAGGGGGAGACCGTAGGAGGACAGGGCCGCGATCACCTCGGACAAGTTGGGCGGCTCGGCCATTGCGGCTCCGACGTGCAACGGACGTTCGATGGTGTATTTCCCCGACTTGTAGCGGGCGATGCGCTCCGTCGCTGGACGCCGCCGTTCGCGTGCAGCCGAACCGACGATGTCGAGGTACTGGCCGATATTCAGCTCGATGCGTAACTCGTTCCATAGCTCGGTCGCCGCTGGTGGCGCCGCCGACGAGGAGCTGGTCGGCGTAGACGAACGCGAGGTCGCCGACGAGGATGGCGACCCCCTCGCCGAATCGTCGGGCCTCGCCGCTCCAACCGTGTTCGGCGTGCCGATCGGCGTAGTCGAGGTGAACAGTTCGCTGGCCGCGTCGAACGGCCGAGCCATCCATGACATCGTCGTGAAGAGCGCGAAGGCCTGCAGCATCTCGAACGCCGCACCGGCCCGAACGACCGGGTGGTCGGGTTCCATCTGGGACTCGCCTCCGGCGGCGACGAAACCCCAGTGGCAGAACGCCGGGCGGAGACGCTTCCCGCCGGCCATGATCAGTCGTGAAATCGCGTCGAGCGGCTCGGCGAGGTCGGGGCTGAGCTGCGACCAGCGCTCCGACTCGCGCCGAAGGAACTCGTCCAGGCAGTCGGAAACTCGCTCACCGATCAGTGCGAGCGATGGAAGGCGCGGCAACCATTGGCCTATAACGGTAGGCGAGAGAGCGTGGCACCGCGCAGTGGGAGGCGCCTCTTTGGCCCGTCGTGGCCGGCTGATTCAGCTCGTGAGTTCGGTGGCTGTGCCCAGTGGCAGGGCTGGGCTTGGCCGGCGGCCGACTGTCCGCTGGTTGCGGCCGAGGCTGCTGAGGCGGCGCACGAGGTCGGTTGACGTCGTCGGACGACCGTAGAACCAGCCCTGGGCTGCGTCACAACCGAGTGAGCGCAAGAGGTCGCGTTGGGCGAGCGTCTCGACGCCTTCGGCGACGACCATGAGTCGTTTCCCGCGACCCATGGTGATGACGCTTCCAATGATGGCCGTGCTCGGCGGCTCCTCATTCAGGGCCGCGACGAACTGTCGATCGATCTTCAGGATGTCGACGGGGAGTTGGTCGAGATAGGCAAGCGCCGAGAACCCCGTGCCGAAATCGTCGACGGCAACGGTGACGCCCGTCGCCTTCAACGTGTTCAGAATGGTCGATACCCCTTCGATATCGCCGATCAATGTGTTCTCGGTGATCTCCAGGACGAGTCGCGCCGGGTCGATCCCGCTGATGGCCAGTGCGCTGTTGACGTCGGCCACGAAGGCGAGAGATTCGAGTTGACGGGGTGAAACGTTCACCCAGAGTTGAGTTGGCGCTTCGCTCCCGAGCGCAAGGTCGAGAGCGGCGAGTTCGCGGCATCCTTCGGCCAACACCCATTGGCCGATGGCACCGATGACGCCGATGTCCTCTGCCAGTGGGATGAACCGCTCCGGCGGCAGCAGCCCGTGGATCGGATGTCGCCAACGGACGAGAGCTTCGATTGCGATGGGCTTGTTGTCGTCCAGGCGATTGACCGTTTGAAACTCGAGGACGAGTTCGTTGCGTTCGACGGCGTGATTCAGCGCCGCACTGAGCGCAAGCCGGTCTCGGGCCTCGGTCCGGAGCGCATCGTCGTACAGCACGACTCGCCGACCGCCGAGACGTTTGGCCCGATGAACGGCCATGGCTGCGTGATCGAGGATTCCGGCCGGCATATCACCAGTCGATCCGAGGGCGACGCCCACCGACGCAGTGACCGCGAGTTCGATACCGACGATGGTGAAGGGCACGGCGATGACTTCGGTCAGATAGCGGGCCTGATCGTTGGCCGGAAGCAGACCGATCGGTCCACGAAACACGAGTCCGAACTCGTCACCTCCGAGGTGGAAGACGTCGGTGTTTTCGCCTCCGGCTGCCAACAGCCGGGATTGCATCGTGCGAATGACGTGGTCTCCGACGTCATGACCGAAGCCTTCGTTCACGAGCTTGAATCCGTCGAGGTCGAACAGGGCGACGGCGACACTGCCATCGCGCTCGAGGCACTGATGAACTGAGGCAATCAGCGCTTGGCGCGGATGGTTGCCTTCGCTCACTCTGTGGACGACGGGATGCCCTTGACGAGCGCGTCGTCGGGCGCGGGCGTCTACGACGGCGAGACTCACCGGTACGATGACGGCCAGTTCGAGTAGCGCGGCAGCAAGGGCGACGATCGCGAGATCGGGCTGCATCGGCAGGTTCGCCAACGCGGCCCCGATGACGCAGAGCGCCAAAACCGCGCCGAGTCCCGCTGCGATTCGCCGATCTCTCTGTTGCATCCGCCCTGCCGCCATAGCCTTTGCGAGGCCTCGCTTCCTGTAGAACGAGGACCACACGACCGACCTTCCGCCAGGTCAGTCGAATCGGGTGGCTGTATCGTTGCAAGGTAACCCTATGCGCTCGACTTGTCACTCAGAGGGCACAGAACTTGACGGATTGTTGAAGGAAAAACCACCATGCGTGCGTCTCGAATCTTTTTCTCTCCGTTGTTCGCGGTGGTTAGCCTCACCCTGCTGGGAACGGCCTGCGATAGTCAGGGTGATTCGACCACGGGCCGTAGGGTTCGCGTTCCCGAAGAAAAACCTTCGATTCAAGCTGCAGTGGCCTCGGCTAGGTCGGGTGACCTCATTCTGGTGAGTCCCGGGACCTACAACGAGAAGGTCTTCGTCGACAAACCCGGCATCACGATCCGGGGCCTCGACCGAAACACGGTGATTCTCGATGGTCAATATCAGTTTCAGAATCGCCATCGAGGTCGTCGCTGATGGCGTGGTCATCGAGAATCTCACCGTTCGGAACTACAACGGCAATGGTGTGTTCTTCAACGGTCTTCACAGCCCGGACGGTGTCGACCCGAACACCGTCTATGGCACCGGTGAGACACGCTCGAAGGGCTATCGAGCGTCGTACATCACGGCCTACAACAACGGGCTCTACGGGATCTACGCCTTCGCGGCTCGCGGCGGTCAGATCGATCACTCGTATGCGAGCGGCCATCCGGACTCCGGCTTCTACGTCGGCCAGTGCAAGCCGTGCAACGTCGTGCTGACCGACAACTCGCGGAGAACAACTCGATCGGCTACTTCGGTACGAATGCGTCCGGCGGCGTGTATGTCATCAACTCGGTGTTCCGTGGGAACCGACTCGGTGTCATCCCGAACACGCAGTCACAGGAAAAGCTCACGCCGCAGGTCGAGTCGGTCATTGCCGGAAATCTCGTCGTCGCCAACGGCAACGAAGCTGCGCCGCAGCACCCGGAGGGTTCGATCGGGAACGGCATCGTCGTCGCCGGCGGTCAGAAGAACCAGATCGTGCGGAATCGGGTTGAGGCGAACCCTGGTGCTGGCATCCTCATTACCTTCCTCGACGACTTTGAAGCGAAGGACAATCTCGTCGAAGGCAACGCACTGATCGGCAATGGTGTTGACCTCGCCTTCGCCCCGAAACAACAGACGCAGGCCGGCCAGTGCTTCCGAGGGAACATCTTCACGTCGTCGTCGCCAACCGACATAGAAAAAGGGATCGACTGCGCGGCCGCGGCGAACCGCCCGGTCGTAACTCCAGGGTTCCGGGGTGGGGTGCTGGCGAAGGGGCCGAACTACAAAGATGTGCCGCCGCCCGCCGCACAGACCACACTGCCGAACGCCGACACGGCGCCGGCGGCGCGGTTCGAGGAACTGACCCCGAAGGTCGATCTCGCCTCGATCGTCGTTCCGGCGCGGTAGCTCGGGAGGCTTCAGCGGCGGGACTTGGACGGCTTCGACTGCTTCATGCGATACATGAGCTCGTCGGCGTAGCGCATAAGGGCGTCCGGGTCGTTGAAACCCTGTGGTCCGATCGCGATGCCGATGCTGACACCGACGGCCGCCACGCCATTCGTGACGATGATCGGCTGGCACACCGCGGCGTGGATGCGCTGAGCGACCTGGTCGGCGATCGCCCGATCGGCGTTCGGACAAACTACGACAAACTCGTCTCCGCCGAATCGCACCACGATGTCGTGCGATCGGACCGCCTCGCGGATACGCCGGGCAACTTCGCGGAGCACCTCGTCGCCTGCCTCGTGCCCGCAACGGTCGTTGACATCTCTTGAAACCGTCGAGGTCGGCGAAGAACACCGAGAAGTTTCGACCGCGGCGGAGATGGTCGCTCCACTGCTGACGCAGAATCTCGTCGAGGTGGGCTCGATTGAGGAGTCCGGTGAGCGCGTCGGTCTTGGCCTGTTGGGCGAGGATCTGCTCATAGCGGTGTTTCTCGGTGATGTCGGCGAGATGTAGGACGACGCCGCCGACAGCGAGGTCGTGGACGAGGTTGGCGAGTCGGGCGAGATGACTTTCGTCGTGCCGTCGGGTTGGACGAAGTCGATGTTGAGTGACGAGAAGAGTCCGGGCAGCGACGAGATGCTCGTCATCTGTTCGAGCACCTTCGGAGCAGCGGTGCCGAGGAGCACGTCGAGCGGGCGACCAACAGCAACATCGGGCCGGATACCGAGCACTGTCTCGGCCGACGGGCTGATGTAGACGCACGTGCCGTTCGTGGTGAGAACGACGACAACGTCGGCAGCGTGGCGCAGCAGCGCGTCGAAGCGTGACTCGAGGAGTTGCATACCCCTCATGGCTTCGGCCCGTTGCACCTCACTGCGGTCATGTTCCCCAGTGAGCCGCAAGACGAAGTAGGCGAGAACACCCACCATAAGCAGGCCGGCGATGCCGATGAAGGCAGCGGCGTTGACGTGTCCGCTCGACAGCAGCACCAGCGCGACAAGCGCAGCAAGGCTCGAGCCCCCGAGGCTCAGCCACGCAATCGCCGTCATTCTTTCGCCGCGCCCGCCTACCACGTTGCTCCTCTTGAGACTTCCGACCTGCCGTTCTCATCGGAAGGAGACGGCTGCCGGTGGAGTTCTTCGGCTCATTCCTGATCGAGCCTTGACATCGGGCCTGGCGTCGCCGTCAGCCCGGAGCGATGTCGTCGAGCCGGTCGAGGTCGGCGACAACCGACTCGATCTCGACTCGGGCAGAGGCTATGCGCCCACGGCAAATCGCGATGAGCTCGGCGGCCCGCTTCACGCGGGCCCCGAGTCGGTCGACATCGACCGCGTCGCCCTCGAGCTCGTCGAGGATCTCGTCGAGTTCGGCGAGTGCATCCTGGTAGCCGATGGCCTCGCTATCGGCTGGGGAATTGCTGGTCTTCGTCATGGCTTCTCCACGTGGCTGGTGATCTCGCCGTCGACGACGGCAGTGACGAGGCGGTCGCCCGGGGCGACATCCGAGATCGACTTCACAGCGGAGCCATCGGCCCGGCGCGTAATCGAATAGCCGCGGGCCAAGGTTCGAACCGGGTCGAGTGCTCCGACGCGGCTGGCAATCGCGACGAGGTTTCGATCGGCGTCGGCGACGACTCGCGGGCTACGGCGCAGGAGTTGACCGGCGCGATCAGTGAGGCGCTGTTCGGCGACGGCGACCCGACGGCGACCGGCCGCGCCGATCGTGACCGCACGGGTCACGAGCCCACGGTCAGCCGTGCGTACATGAGTGCGTGCCTGACGGGTGATGATGCCGGCCTGGCGATCGAGGCGGGTTGCCGACGCAACGAGCGAGCGACGGCTCCGCTCGGCGGTGCGATGCCCTCGGTCGCGCAACTGACGCTCGGCGAGCGCAATGTGCTGGTTGGCTCGATGGGCAATCCGGCCAGCGATCTGGTCGAGGTCACCGATATGGCTGCGCACTCGTTCGACCAGATGGGCGGCGCACGCGGTCGGCGTCTTGAACGAACTGTGGGCGACCTCGTCGGCGATCGACCGGTCGATCTCGTGACCAAGGCCGGTGAACACCGGAATCGGAGAGAGGGCGATGGCTCGCGCGACGAGTTCGTGGTCAAACGCCACGAGATCAGTCCGCGAACCACCACCGCGAACCACAACGACCACGTCGACACCCGAGGCCCCGAGCGTGGCGATAGCTGCGGCTATTCGGTGTTCGGCCCCTTCGCCCTGGACTCGCGTGTCGCACGCCTTCAGCACGAAGCCGATGCCGCTCGTGGTGATCTCTTGCGTGAAGTCGTGCCATGCGGCGCTGCCGACTGAGGTCACGACACCGACGGTTAGTGGAAGGAGAGGCACCGGGAGGCTCTTGTTGGTGTCGAGAAGGCCGTCAGCCAAGAGGCGGCGGAGCAGCTTGTCCCGGTCGGCGGCGAGATTTCCGAGTGTGAAGCGGGCGTCGAAGCCGTCCATCACGATGCTGAGCTTGCCGGACGGCGCGTACAGGTTGACGTTGCCGTGAATGCGGACGACCAGACCGTTCTCGAGCTTCAGGCGGTGTTTGACCAACGCCGGGCGCACGAGTCGAGTCCACGTGTTGGCGAAGCACGCGATCGAGATCGACGCGTTGCCCTCGACACTGCGTTCGACGAGCGTGAAGTACACATGACCGGCCCGAGCGTGCTGGAGGCCCTCGATCTCACCTCGCACCCACACCCCTTCGGGCAGACTCCGTCGGAACGAGTGGTTGATGACCTCGGCAAGTTCGCGCACCGAGAACGTCGGGTTGCCGCCATCGTCGAAGTCGAGATCGAGTGAGATCTGGCTCATGCTGGCTGGCTCATGCTGGCTGGCTCATGCTTCGAGGTTGTGGCGGTGCTCGATGGCGCGGCCGAGCGTGACCTCGTCGGCGTACTCGAGGTCGCCTCCGACAGGAAGTCCGGACGCTGGTCGGGTGGTGCGAACACCGAGGGGCTTGAGCAGCTTGGCGAGGTACAGCGCGGTGACCTCACCTTCGTGGTTGGGGTTGGTCGCAAGGATCACTTCGGTGATGTCTTCGTTGCCGAGACGAAGCACAAGTTCGCGCACCTTGAGCTGCTCTGGCCCGACGCCGTCGATCGGGCTGATGACCCCGAGCAGCACGTGGTAGGTGCCCTTGAACGATCCCGTGCGTTCGATGGCGACAATGTCACGTGCTTCCTCCACGACGCACACCACCTGCCGGTCTCGTCGGTCGTCGGTGCAGATGCCGCAGAGGGTCGACTCGGCGATGTTCCAGCAGCGTTCGCAGAAGGTGACCTTCGACTTGGCGTCGACAATCGCCCGCGCCAGTCGGCCGACGTCTTCATTCGGTTGTTTGAGGAGGTGGAACGCGATGCGTTGCGCCGACTTCGGTCCGACGCCGGGAAGGCGACCAAGTTCGTCGATCAGCGTCTGTACCGGAAGTGCGTAGTTGGAGGCCATACCGACGAGTCAGTCTTGCTCGTCGAGGAGTTCGGAGCCGGGGAAGGCATCGATGACCCGATCGAACTCGCCGACGGGGTGAGCCGGCGCATCTACCAACTCGTCGGGGTCGTAGGACTCGTCGTAGTCGTCAACCTGATCGGGGGCCGATGAATCTGGTGCGGGACTTCCGGAGCGTTTCGGTGCTGGTGCTGGTCCGTCGTGAACGATGACGAAAGGGACCTTTCGGCCAAAGTGCGCTTCGAGCCTGGCTTCGACGTCGGCGCGGTTCTCGTCGAGCCGGGCGAGCGGCATGTCGGACGGCGCCGCAAACGTCGGTCGATCAGCAGCGACGAAGCCGCCGCGGGCAAAGAACGCCTTAGCTCGGCCCTTGAGGGCTGGTTGGATGACCGTCGTCCACGCCTTCTGAAGGTCGTCAGCAGTGGGCGTCGCCCCGGGGGCCGTGGCCGCCGTTGCGATGCCGGATGCCGCAACCTCAGCGACGGGCTCGGCGACAGGCTGAGCCGAGGTGACCGGCTCGGCCGCTGCCGGGGCCGGAGCGGGCGCAGGTGCTCGACCGGCACGGGCGCCGAGGGTGGCGCGCCCGCCCGCGGGGGTTGACGAAGCGACGGGCTCTGGGCTTCGCGGTGCCGGACCGGATGGCGTCGTGCGAGCGACCGTGATGGCACCTGAGGCGAGCGCGCGTTCGAGCTTGTCGAGGCGGGCTGCGAGCGCGGCGAGGCCCGTTTCGGCGCTGGCGTTGGTCAACCGCACCAGCGTGACATCCAGCATCAGTCGTGGGTCCGGCGCATGGCGAAGCTCGACGAGCATGCTGCCGAGCGTTTCCATCGCCCGCACGCAGGCGGCCAAACCCTTGCGTCCCCTGGTCAGCGACCCGCTCGGCGCTTCGATCCGGCAGTTGCACCAACTTGGGCGCCATGAAGGACAGGAAGCAGTCGCGCAACTGAGCGATCAGGTTATCGGTCAAGGTTCGGGCATCTCGCCCTTCCCTCATTGCCAGCGCCACCGCGGTGATCGCCCGGCCGGTGTCGCGTTCGATGAGCGCTTCGATCAGTTCGTCGAGCGGCTCAACATCGGGTGCAACGCCGCCTGAAGCGACGACCTGCTCCAGCGCGGACAGCGTGTCTCGGGCTGATCCGCCGCCCATCCGGACGACCGCTTCGATCGCGTCATCGGACACCGTGAGTCCGGCATCATCAATGATCCAGCGCACATGGTCGGTGAGTACATCGGCCGAAAGCAGGTGGAAGGCGAGCTTCTGGCAGCGGCTCCGAATCGTCTCGGAAACCTTCTGCGGGTCGGTCGTGGCCAGCACAAAGATCACGTGCGGTGGCGGCTCCTCCAGCGTCTTCAACAGCGCCGCTTCGGCCGCTTTCGACAGCATGTGGACCTCGTCAAGGATGTACACCTTGTGCCGGCCGGGGGTGCCGAGCATGGTTTTCTCGATGAGTCCCGCATGGAATCCACGCCGTTGTTGCTCGCCGCATCCAGTTCGTGCACGTCAAACGACGTGCCGGCCTCAACCGCTTTGCAGCTGTCGCACTCGCAGCACGGTTCCCCGTCCTGCACGTTCGTGCAGTTCAGCACTTTGGCCAAATTCGTGCTGAGGTCGTCTTTCCCGTTCCCCGAGGCCCGCTGAACAGGTGGGCATGCCCCAACCGGTTCTCCCGCACCGCGTTCCGCAACGCCAAAACGACGTGCTCCTGCCCCCGCATATCCGCAAAACGGCGAGGGCGATAACGCCGATACAGCGACTGATAAGCCATAACCCCCGAGGCTACCGGGAACCCGGCGAACGACCGGAGCCGTCATCTACGAGACGAACCGTTCGCCGATCTATGCGGCTCGCGGCATTGGCGTGCGACAGCGAGTCGAGCGTCCCGTGAGCGGTAGCGAAGGGACCGAGGCATTAGAAAGTGAGGTAGTGACCAGGCGATCTGCGGCACACGTGCGTTCCGCTGAAGGCTGCTGCATTCCTGCCCTGACCTGGTTCACGGCTGCCGTTGCACAGGACCCGGTCACCACCTCACCCGGCATCGTCCGCACTGCCGGTCCAACACCAAGGTGAAACAGTGTATCTGTCGACTAGCATCTCTGCACCGCTGACCCGCCTGGAAACAGTCGAGTCAGAGCCAGGAGGGATGCGAGAGCGGCCGAATCGGCACGATTGGAAATCGTGTGTGGGGAAACTCACCGTGGGTTCAAATCCCACTCCCTCCGCGTGATCGATGACGAACCACTCATGCGCCTTGCGCTCGCCGAGGCGCGTGCGGCGGCGGCCCACGGCGACGTGCCGGTCGGCGCCGTCATCGTCGACGCCGACGGCGCCGTCTTGGCAAGCCGTCATAACGAACGTGAACTGACCGGCGACCCAACCGCACACGCCGAGATCCTGGCGTTGCGTGATGCTGCGGCGCATCGCGGTGGGTGGCGGCTCGATGGGTGCACCCTTGTGGTCACCCTCGAACCCTGCATCATGTGTGCCGGCGCCATCGTGAACGCCCGCGTCGGGCGACTCGTGTTCGCTGCCCGCGAACCGAAGTTCGGTGCCGTCGGATCGATCTATGACGTGTGCCGGGACGATCGGCTCAACCACCGACCGGAAGTCATCGAAGGCCTGCTGGCCGACGAATCCAGCCGACGGCTCAAGGCGTTTTTCGCCGAGCGACGCTCGAAACGGTCGCCCTAGGCGAGCGACGTCATAGGGTCAACGGCCGTGAAACTCTTCAATATCGCCGTGAAAGCCATGCTGGCGATCACGCTCCTGATCGCCGTGGTTTTCGAGAGCAACGAGCGGTTCGAGGGCAAGGGTTTCAAGTACCGAATGGTGCTCTTCCTCATTCCTGCCGTGGTCGTTCCCCCTCGTCTGGAAGCTTCGAGGCAAGCGTGGCCCTTACCCGCACCTTGTCGACGCGCTGATTTCCTTGCCGTTTCTGCTCGACACGTTGGGAAATGCGCTGAACTTCTACAACACCTATGACGTCACCGACGATGTGTTGCACTTCTCCAACTGGGTGCCGCTGGTTGCCGGGCTGACGCTCGCCGTTCGTCGAACCCGAACGCCGGCGCTCGCTGCTTTCGCGATGGGTTGCGGCTTCGGTGGCTCGGCAATTTTTTGGTGGGAGGAAGCCGAGTACCTCATCATGCAGGCCGGATCGATGGGGCTGAACCTCACCTACGGCGACACGATGGGCGACCTGGCACTGTCGTTCTCAGGAGGGGTTGTCGGGGCCGCTCTCGCCAGCCGCTTTGCCCGGCTCGTTCCCGGGTCGTCGTTCGGCTCCGACTGTCCAGGAAGCGCTCACGCCGTGAAACCGACAAGACGCCGTACGGGGTCGAGCTGATAGGTTGTTCGACGGAAGGGTGCCAGAGCGGCCGAATGGGACGGTCTCGAAAACCGTTGTCCTGCAAGGGACCGTGGGTTCAAATCCCACTCCTTCCGCCACGGGTCCGACGGACCGCCGGTGCGTAGATGCGCACCGCGGTCCACGGAGCGCACCACGGCAAAGAACGCCGGCCGGGGCTCTCGCTTTGCCGTGCTAGCCATGCGGGCATGGAAGACACGACGACACTCCACGGGCCGCTCGAACTGCATCGTGTCGGGCCCGTTCTCTACGTGTGGCTGAACCGCCCGCACGCATTGAACGCCCTCGACACGGCAACGCTCGTAGCCGTTGCTGAGGTCTTCGACTCGCTGGCAACTGACTTCGACGTCCGGGTCGCCGTGCTCGGTGGCCGCGGCCGGGCGTTCTCGGCTGGAGCGGATCGAAAGGCCACACCCGGTTCCGAACGCATGTCGGTGTCGTCGGGGGCTGGCGATCGCGAGCGTCGGTATTGGGCACAGCTCGGCCATCGTGCCGTCGGCGCGATCGCCGGCTGCGAGGTCCCGGTCATCGCCAGGGTCCAGGGCTGGTGCGTCGGTGGCGGCCTCGCCCTCGCCCTCGCCGCAGACTTCCGCCGGTCCTCGCTCGATGCGCGTTTCTCAATTCCCGAGATCGACCTTGGAATCCCACTTGCGTGGGGTGCCACGCCCCGGTTGATTGCCGAGATCGGCGCGGCTCGGGCTCGGGAGATGATTTTGATGTGTGACCCGGTCGATGCCGTTGAGGCGACTCGGTTAGGACTTGTCCACCGCACGGTTCCGGAGGGTGAGTTGGATTCGCTCGTCACAACGTGGGCCGAGCGGCTCGCAGGCAAGCCTGAGCAGGCAGTTCACCAAGAGCGAACCAAGTTCCGCGCCTACGCAGCCAGGTCGGTGCTCGGCGACTTCACGGAAACCGATGGCGAGATGATGACGGCTGCATCCCGATCGCCACGGGCCAAGCAGTCATTCGCCGGGCTCTAAAGCGCTGCTTCCACCATGATCTCGACGGTGTAAGCGGGGGTCGCCAGGTTGGCTTCGACCGTTGCTCGGGCGGGCGTGTGGCCCGGCACGACCCAGGCGTCCCACGCCTCGTTCATTGTGCGAACGTCGAGATATCCGAGAGCCAGATATTCGCTTTCAGGAGCTTGGTCTTGTCACTGCCGGCCTCGGCGAGGAGGCCGTCGATGGTCGCCGCGAGAATTGCTTCGTCTGGCCGAGCACGTCCTCTGAGTGTCGTCGGCCACGATGCCGGCGGAGGTACACCGGGTCGCCGTGGACGACGGCCTTCGACATGCGGGTCAGATACCGATCGTTCAATCGTCATACCGGCACGGTAGCGGAGCGGCACGGTAGCGGAGCGGCCCGGTGCGAAGCGGCTCGGGCCGGGTAGCTTGAACGGGATGGAACTGGCGGCGCGAGACCTTCACGAGCCGCATCCGGCGCGCCTGCCACTGGCGCACCGCCACCGCGTACGCCTCCTTCGAGCTCACGGTGCCGCAATGGCATCTAATCAGAGGCTACGTCGACCCGGCGACCGGTTACTTCGTGATGACGGCCGCCTCTCTCGCTAGCGTGGCAACTGTTGCGATAACGGGTGCCGTCACTGCCCCTACGTCGGGTAGCTCAGCCCGCGGGCGTACCGTGCGCCAGCAACGAAGAATCGCAGCCGTTGCGACATCGATGTCATTGGCTGTCGTCGCCCGGTCGGACACCGACAGGCGCATGGCGCGTCGTCCCTTCCACGTGGTTGCTCCGGCCCAGCAGGTCCCGTCGCGCTGCGACGGCATCGATGACCGCATCGGTCGTGGCGTCGTCGTCGAAGTGGGCCAACGCCTGATTGAGCGCGACGGGCGCGAGAATCTCGACGCTCCCAGCCGCAAGACCGTCGGCGAAACGTTCGGCGAGGGCGCAGCACCGCTCGATGAGATCGGTGAGCCCTTGGCGGCCGTTCGACGCCAGCATGGCCCAAGCCTCGACTCCGCGAGCGCGCTGTGACATTTGGAGCGACAGGTGCATTGCCGCTCGTGCAGAAGTCGTCTCGACGTACGCCGCGTCCGTAGCGAGCGAGCGGCGGAGATCTCGCCTCGGGCGCAGATCGCCAGACCAGAGTCGTACGGGACGTTCAGCCACTTGTGCGCATCGGTTCCCCAGGAGTCTGCGAGCTCGACGCCTGCGACGGTGTGTCGACGTCTCGGCGCAACCGCGGCCCACAAACCGAACGCTCCGTCGACGTGTACCCACGCCCCGGCGTCGTGAACTCGCGGAATGATGGTTTCGAACGGGTCGCTGTGGCCGGTGTTGACGTTGCCGGCCTGCAAGACAGACGACATCGTCCCCCAGATCGAAGAGGCCAAAGCTGGCATCATCGACGGGTCGATCGTCGTTCCTTCCGCTCCCTGAGCGACCTGAACACGTCACACGATGATGTGTGACACCTGAAACAAAACGCACGATGTACTCACAGAGAGTGGGACCGGACTAACGTCCGGTCCCACTTCTGCTTTTCCGTCGGGGCCAGGTGCGTCGGCGGGATCGCCCACGACGGCTCGGCCAGGAGGGTCACGTGTCACTTGCGATCGAACTGATCGACATCACGAAAAGGTTCCCCGGTGTCATCGCCAACGACGGCGTCAATCTTGCCGTGGAGAAGGGCGAGATCCACGCCATCTGCGGCGAGAACGGCGCCGGCAAGTCGACGTTGATGAAGATCCTGTACGGCATGCAGGCGCCCGACGAGGGCACCATGCGGGTCAACGGGGAAGAGGTGCACTTCGCCTCGCCCACAGAGGCGATCGCCGCCGGCATCGGCATGGTGCACCAACACTTCATGCTCGCCGACAATCTGACGGTGCTCGAAAACGTGATCTTGGGTTCCGAACCGGTCTTGTCCGGTGGCCGCATCGACTTCAAAGCAGCACGCAGCCACCTCGCCGAGGTGAGCGCCGCCTACGGCCTGTCCATCGACCCCAACGACTTGGTGGAAGATCTCGAAGTCGGTGAGCGCCAGCGCATCGAGATCATCAAAGTGCTGTATCGCGGCGCTGAAATCCTGATTCTCGACGAGCCCACCGCGGTGCTCGTACCTCAAGAGGTCGAAGCGCTGTTCGTCAACATGCGCGAGCTCAAGGCCAAGGGCGCGACGATCTTGTTCATCGATCACAAGTTGATGGAAGTACTCGAGATCGCAGATTCCATCACCGTCATCCGGCAGGGCAAGACGGTGGCCACCGTGAAGCCCGCCGATGTGACCGCCGGTGACCTCGCCGAGTTGATGGTGGGAAGCGAACTGCCCACACCCGACACCACCGAGTCCACCGTGACCGACAAGGTGATGCTGTCGGTGCGCAATGTGACCGTGATCGAGAACGACCGCCCGGTGGTGTCTGACGTGTCATTCGACATTCACGAGGGTGAGATTCTCGGCATTGCCGGTGTTGAGGGCAACGGCCAAACCGAGTTGATCGCGGCCATCATCGGAACACGAAGCCGCTGCTGAAGGCTCGATCCAACTCAGTGCACGACGACATCACGAAATGGCACGTGCGGAACCGGCGCGAAGCCGGCGTTGGCTACATTCCCCACGACCGTCAAGAAGAGGGTCTGCTCATGAACGCTCCGCTGTGGGAGAACGCAGCACTCGGCCACCAGACCCAGCCCCCCTACTCGAAGGGGCTCTGGATGGACCGTGAGGGGTCGAAGGAACAGACCGAGAAGATCCGTGAGCAGTTCGCGGTCAAGACACCCAACGTCGATGTGGCGCCGTACGCATTGTCGGGCGGCAATCAACAAAAGTTCATCGTCGGACGCGAAATGACGAGCGATCCGAAGCTGCTCGTCGCCGCACACCCCACTCGCGGCATCGACGTGGGCGCTCAAGCTTCGGTCTGGCAATCCATTCGCGACGCCCGCGCTCAAGGGCTTGCGACATTGCTCATCTCCGCCGACCTCGATGAACTCATCGGCCTGTCCGATCGCATCGTCGTGATGTTCCACGGGCGACTCGTCGCCACCCTCGACCCGAGCACGATCACCCCCCGCGAGCTTGGCTCGTACATGACCGGCGCCAACGACAACTCCAGTGGGGAGGCCGCACACTCATGAAGAACCGCCTCCGTTCCATCGGTTTCGCGTTGGCAGCACCGGTTGCTGCGTTCGTCCTTGCGACGGTGTTGTCAGGTTTCGTGCTGCTGCTCGCCGGCAGCAATCCGATCACCGCTTTCGGCGACATGCTGAAGCACGGCGCAAAGCTCGAGACCCATGATCGACATGCTCAACAGGGCGACCCCGTTGTACTTGTCGGGCGTTGCCGCTGCCATCGGCTTCAAGATGGGCCTCTTCAACATCGGCGTCGAAGGCCAATATCAGTTGGCCGCGTTCTTTGCCGCCGCCGCCGGTGGGGCAGTCGTGCTTCCCGACGGGATACACGTGCTCTTCATCATTCTTGTCGCCATGATCGTCGGCGCTCTTTGGGCCGGGTTCGCCGGGTTCCTCAAGGTCACCTGCGGCGTCAACGAGGTGATCTCGACGATCATGTTGAACGCCATCGCCACGGCGGGCATCTTGGCTTGGCTCACCGTCGCATGGCGCGACGGCGAACTGTCGACCAACTCGGGCACCAAGCTCATCGAAGAGTCCGGGCAGATTCGGGAACCTCAACTGGTTCGTCGAAATCTTCACGCCCGACATCCAGAACTCCAAGGAACTGAGCGGCGTGGTGGTCATTGCGATCATCGTCGGCATCACCTATCACCTCTTCGTCAATCGGTCGAGGTTGGGTTACGACCTTCGAGCAAGTGGCGTCAACCCGCTCGCGGCGCGCGCCGGGGGCGTGCCGCCGAAGCGAATGATCATGATCGCCATGCTCGCCTCCGGCTGTGTCGCCGGATTGGTGGGCATGGTCGACATCCTCAGCCGCAACCACCGTTACGACCAGAACTTCACGCCGGGCCTTGGTTTCGCCGGCATCGCCGTGGCGTTGCTCGGCCGCAACAACCCTGGCGGCATTGCGTTCGCCGCGCTCTTGTTCGCGTTCCTCGATGCCTCGTCGAGCATTTTGCAGATCACCGGGTCCGCGTCGAAAGAGATCGTCGTCATCATGCAGGGCGTCATCTTGCTAGCAGCGGTGGTGGCGTACGAATACGTCAACCGCATTCGGGAACGCGAAGAGATTCAACAAGCATCCATCGCCGTTGGGGCGGTGGCAGCCTGATGCTCGCCAAACTCAACGAATTGCCGGTCGCAGCCCGGTACATGTTGTACGCAGCCGTTGGCATCTTCGTGCTCACCGCCGCCGAAGCCATCGAGAGCGGCGATTACGGTCGGCTCACGTCTGACACTGCGTCACAGTTCATGTTGAAGTGGAGTGTGCCGATCCTGCTCACCGGCCTCGGTGGCCTGTACGCCGAGCGGTGCGGCGTGGTCAACATCGGTCTCGAAGGCATGATGATCCTCGGCACCTGGTTCGGCGCGTGGGGAACACTCGAATGGGGGCCTTGGGTCGGCATTCTGGTGGGCATTTTCGGCGGTGCACTCGGAGGCTTACTTCACGCGCTCGCCACGGTCACCTTCGGTGTCGACCACATCATTTCGGGTGTGGCCATCAACATCTTGGCGCCGGGTATGGCGCGCTTTCTCAGCACCGAGGTGTTCAACAACCCCACGCAGTCACCCAGCCTGGAGGCGCTCCCCAAGATAACGGCACCGTTCCTCGCTGGTGGATGGGACACGCCCGACTGGTTGGGTGACATCGCCGACAAGAACATCTTCTACATCTCAGACCTTGCCGGGTTCAGCCGCGGGCTCGTCAGCCAGCTATCGATCTTCACGTTGATCGCGATGATCCTGGTGCCGTTATCGACGTACCTGCTGTGGCGAACGCGTTTCGGTCTTCGGTTGCGCATCGCCGGCGAGCATCCGCTGGCGGGCGAGTCACTCGGCGTCAACATCATCCATCGGAAGTACATCGGCGTGATCGTCTCCGGGGCGTTGGCCGGCATGGCAGGCGCCTTCATGGCGATGGAGCTCTCGGGCTTCTTCCAAGAGGGCCAAACCGGCGGACGCGGCTTCATCGGTCTGGCCGCGCTCATCTTCGGCAACTGGCGACCCGCCGGTGTGCTCGTGGCGGCGCTGTTGTTCGCGTACCCGTTCGGCATGTCGCGGCTCGATCGCGACGGCACGTCGTCGCACGCGCTCATGCTGGTGGTTGCATTGGGGCTCGCTCTCGTGGCCGTCTGGTCGTACAAGCAGGGCCGCAAGGTCCACGCAGCTGTTGCGGCATTCTTGTCGGCCGGCATGTTCGTCTGGTATCTCGCCGTTGACATCGGCGCCGACTTGGCTCACCAACACGTTGCCGTACATCTTGGTGCTGCTGGTGCTGGTGTTCGCATCGCAGCGCTTGCGTCCGCCTGCCGCAGACGGCAAGCCGTACCGCAAGGGCGGCACCTGAGTTACTGCGCACGCGGGGCTCAGCGGCCGAACGGGCGCTACCGTTCACGCCCATGATCGACGACCTCATCGCTCGGGCGCCGAAGGTATTGCTCCACGACCACCTCGACGGTGGTCTGCGCGCCTCCTCGGTGATCGAACTCGCGGCCGAATACGGGTACCGCGGCCTGCCGACGAACGACGTCGCCGAGCTGTCGGCTTGGTTCAACCGCGGCGCCAAGCGCAACGACCTGGTGCTCTACCTCGAGACCTTTGCCCACACCGTTGGTGTGATGCAGCACAAAGATGCCATCGAACGCGTCGCCTACGAATGCGCCCAGGACCTTGCCGCAGACGGCGTCGTCTACGCCGAGGTGCGCATGGCACCCGGAACTGTGTCTCGAGGCCGGACTGACGTTGCAGGAAGTGCTCGACGCGATCCTCGCCGGCTTCGCTCGTGGTTCGGCTGGAACCGACCTCACGATCTACGCCATCTGCTCGGCGATGCGTACCGCAGCGATGAGCCGAGAGATCGCAGAGTTGGCCGTGGCCAACCGTGACCGTGGCGTCGTCGGCTTCGACATTGCCGGAGCCGAAGCAGGTCATCCGCCATCGCGCCATCTCGATGCCTTTCAGTACGTGAACCGGGAGAACTTCCACTCCACCATTCACGCCGGTGAGGCGTTCGGTCTGGCGTCGATCTGGGAAGCGTTGCAATACTGCGGTGCGGCCCGGCTGGGTCACGGCGTACGAATCGTCGACGACATCACGGGCGACAAGGGCCAGCGAGCAGCTCGGTCGGCTCGCAGCATTCGTTCGCGACCGGCGCATCTGCCTCGAACTGTGCCCCACGTCGAACGTCAACACCGGCGTCTGCGCGTCGATCGCCGATCATCCCATCGAGATGCTTCGCCGGCTGCGGTTCCGGGTCACCGTGAACACCGACAACCGGCTCATGAGCGACACGTCGATGAGCAAGGAAATGCGCCAACTCCACGAGGCGTTCGGCTGGGGCCTGAGTGATTTCGAGTGGCTCACCATCAACGCCATGAAGTCGGCCTTCGCCCCGTTCCCCGAACGGCTACGAATCATCAACGGGCTCATCAAGCCGCGCTACGCGTTACTCAACGCTGAAGCCAACCTCGGAAGTCTCTAGGAGCAGTTCATGCCCGTCACCGTCACCCTCGTCGACCATCCTCTCGTCGCCGACTCGCTCGCCCGCATCCGCGACAAGAGCACACCGAATTCGCTGTTCCGCACCAATCTCGAACGAATCGGCACCTTGCTGCTCGCCGAGGCCACACGGTCGTTGCGCACCGTTGACGGCACCGTCGAAACGCCACTCACCATGGCGCCCGCTCGGCGACTCGCCGTGCAGCCCATCATCGTGCCGATCTTGCGGGCTGGCCTCGGGTTCGTCCACGCTGCACAAGAACTCATGCCCGCCGCCGATGTGGGCTTCATCGGCATTTCCCGTGACGAGGAGACCTTCGAGCCGAAGGCGTACGTCACCAAGTTGCCCGAAACCCTTGCCAATCGGCCGATCATCGTCATCGACCCCATGCTCGCCACCGGCGGCTCGCTGGTGTACACCATCCAGTTGTTGCTGTCGCGGGGCGCCACCTCCCCCATCACCGTCGTGTGTGCGTTGGCGGCGCCAGAAGGCATCCAACGCTTACGCGACGAGCACCTCGATCTGCACGTGGTGACGGCTGCCATCGACGACCACCTGAACGAGCATGCGTTCATCGTGCCCGGCCTAGGTGACGCTGGCGACCGCCAATTCGGCACCGGCGGCTGATGACTGACGTAATTCCCGAAGGCTCTGTCGCGCGTCATCGCTGGCGCGTCGCCCAGCCGTATCTCATCAACGCAGCGTTGGCCCTGATTCTCGGGCTGATGTTGGCGATCATGTTCGCCGCGAAGCATCGCGGCCACTGGTGGGGCGACGACTGGGCGTTGTACATCCGACAGGCCGAAGGGCTCGTCAACGGCAACGCCGGCGAGGTGGGCGAACAGAACGTGTTCACCACCACCATGTCTGCGGGAGCCCCCTTCAGTCCGGGGCTGTATCCGTGGGGATTCCCAGCGCTCCTCGCACTCGCCATTCCGTTTGTGGGCAGCGGAGTCGACGACCTGGTCATCGTTCCCTTCCTCGGCGCGATCGCCTTCGCGCTCGGTTGGTACGCGCTCGCAAAGCCACGGATCGGCGCACCCACCGCATTGGTCGGTCTGATCGCTGTGTGCTTCACGCCATTGCTGGTTGGTTGGACCGAACTCATCCAGTCGGAATTCCCGTTCGCTGCAGCAGTCATGATCACCCTGGTGTGGCTCGACCGGCTCATCGCCCGCGACGGGCTCGTGGGAGCGGGCGCGCGGTGGTGGGCATTGGCACTCCTCGGATTCCTTGCCTTTTTCGCATTCGAAACACGTCGAGAAGGATTCGGCCTCATTCCCGCCATCGCGGCAGCACAGCTGTTCGCTCTCATCGGCCAACGCCAGGCCGGAGCCGAGCTGCCCTGGCGCCTTTCGCGGAGTGAACGCGGACTCCTCGCCGCCCGTCTGGTGGTGCCGTATACGGTTGCGCTCGCCGGCGTGGTCGCTTCAAAGCTGTTCTTGCCCACCGTCATCGTGCCCAAACTCGAGGGCGTCAGCCTGGCGAACATGTGGGACCGGAAACGCAAGCACGTGGGTCACCTCGCAGAACTGGCCGGTTTCAAACGTCCGGGCGTACCTGATGCCAGCGTGTGGGGCAGCAACCGGTTGGGCTGGACCATCGTGGTGATCTGGCTGGTGTTGTTCGGCGTGGGTGTCGTTCTGGCGTTCACGCGTCATCGTCAACGGGATGCGCACCTCGTGGTGTACATCGCGGTGGCGGGAACGTTGGGCACCAGTTTCAGTGCAACGCTCAGTCGCTACCTCATCTCGGTCGCGCCGCTCATCTCTTTGCTCGCCCTCACCGCTGTGGTCACCCTGGCCGGCTGGAAACGCCAGTGGGTCGGCATCGCGGTCGCCACTGCGCTCCTCATCCCCATTGCCGGAGCCAACCTGTACGACGCCAACAAGCGCGTCGACAACGCGGAGACATTCGCCAAGTACGGCCAGATCGAGTGGGGCGCGCAGCATCCCGACGCGATCGCCATGTTCGACGAAGTGAAGGCCCTGACCGAACCCAACGACATCGTTGCGTCGCCAAAAGCCCGCTCGATGGTGTGGGCGACCGGCCGTAGATCCGTTCAAGTCGACGACTACCGGCCCATGCCCACCAAGGTCACACCCGACCTCGTCGTCACAGAGATCGGCAGCAAGCGTGTCGCTGAACTAGCCGCCAACCCGAACTACGAAGAAGCCTGGCGAAACTCCCGCTTCGTCCTCTACATCCTGAAGGGATAGTGCCAGGCACTATCCCTTCAGCTACTAGGGCGGCGGGTTCGGCTACATCCGAAGGGATAGTGCCTGGCACTATCCCTTCGCTAGTAGGGCGGCTAGGGCTTGCACGTAGGGGGTTGGGTCGGCGTTTACGGCTTCGCCGTAGATCTTCACTTTTGGCTCGGTGCCGCTGGGGCGGACCTGCACCCGCACTCCCCCCGCCAACTCGAATCGCAGCAGGGTCGCCTCCGGGTACTCCTCCACGGACACGACCTCACGGCCTCCGATGGATTCCGGTGGGTTGGCCCGCAGTTCAGCGACTCGTGCTGCTGCCGCAGCCGGAGTCATTCGCACCGAAGCGTCTGCCATCTGATGCCGCCCGAATCGGGCAGCGATGTCGTCGAGGCGGTCTTGCAGCGTCTCCCCCGCGGCTGCAGCCACGGCGGCGATCTCGGCGAACAGCACTGCCGCGGAAATGCCATCTTTGTCTCGCGGCTGCTGCGTCACCAGGTAACCGAGCGCTTGCTCGTAGCCGAAAACGAACCGGAGGCCAGGGTGTTCGCGGATTTCGTGGGCAATCCACTTGAACCCGGTGAAGGTCTCCACCGCTGTCACCCCTGCCGCCTCGGCCATACGCCCGAGCAGCGATGACGACACCAGCGTGGTCACGACCAATCGATCGTCGCCCCCAGTCGTGCTCGTGGTTGTGGTCGTGGTCGCGGTGGCAGCCAGTAGATAATCGGCCAGCAACCAGCCGATCTCGTCGCCACCCAGACGCCGCCAGGTACCACCGGGCTGCGGGATTGCCGCACCGAGCCGGTCGGCGTCTGGGTCGTTGGCCAATGCCAGTTGCGCACCAGAGTTTGCTGCCACCTCGAGCAGCAGATCCATCGCTCCGGGTTCCTCCGGATTCGGGAACGACACCGTGGGGAACGTGCCGTCGGGTGTGAACTGTTCAGCCACCACGATCGGTTCAGGCAGCCCGGCCGCAGCAAAGGCCCGCAGCAGCGTGGCACCGCCAACACCATGCATGGCGGTGTAGGCAACGGTGACACCGGGAACGTCAGGGTGACGTCGAACGGAAGGAACGGACGCAACGTACGCATCGAACAACTCACTGCCGACAATGGTGATGAGCGGATGGTCAGCAGACTCCAATCGCACTCGCAGCGGGTCGACATCATCGATGCGTGCAGAGATTCCCGTGTCGTGCGGCGAGACGATCTGCGAACCGTCGTCGAGAAACACCTTGTAGCCATTATCGGCCGGCGGGTTGTGTGACGCCGTCACAACCACTCCGGCGGCGCAACTCTCCTCGACCACGGACCATGCAACGACCGGCGTGGGGACGTACCCGTCGAACAACTTGGTGGGAATGCCGTAGGCCGCCATGACCCTGGCGGTGTCGAGGGCGAACACATCGCTCTTGCGTCGGGCGTCGAAACCAACGATCACACCTCGCGTGGTGGCGGTCGGATCGGTGTCGAGCAGATACTGCGCCAGCCCGGCGGCCGCCTGTTGGACGACAAGTCGGTTCATTCGTTGTGGGCCGGCACCGACCGCGGCTCGCAAACCGGCAGTGCCGAATTGGAGGCGCCCGGTGAAGCGGGAGACGAGTTCGTCGGAGTCGCCGTCGATCAGTGCTTGGAGCTCGGCTCGCATGTCGGCATCTGGCTCCGCTGCCAGCCATGCTTCGGCGACAGATCGTGCGATGCGGTGATCGGTTTCAGACACCGATCCAGCGTACGTCCCGGGTGACCGACCAGCACGAGTCGTCAGTCGCCGCTTCTGCACCGATCGCACCGTCTACCAACTGCCACGGCTCTTGGGGGTTGTAGTCGAGCCCCCCGTCACCGGGCCGGGCGTCAGGGTCCGGTGGTCCCACATCTGCGCATGTGCCGAAGACGTACTCCACCAGTTCGTAACTCCCCTCCACAAAGCCCCATTCGACGGTGCGCACGGTCAACCGACCATCGATCAACCCGTAGTCGCCGACCTGACCCTCACGGCCTAGGAGATCGCTACAGCCGCGCCCGCTCCGAGCAGAGCCGTCGGCTGAAACACTGACGATGAAGTAGCACGGTTTGCCGCCATTGGTCAGGTATGGGATTTGTTGGCTGAGCACAGCGACAACGCCAGAGGTTTCGGCACCGTCGGGAAACGCAGTACCCGAAAGCTCGGTCGGAGTCGGCGGCGGCCCGTCCGGCTCTTCGTCGCGACACGCACCTGCAGTCGTGACGAGCACCGCACACACCACCAGCAGGCCGGTTCGCACCACCCCGAACACCCCGATCCGCTCGTTCTCCTCAGCAAATGGCCGACCCGGTCCGGCCGTTTGCTGAGCAGGCGGGGTCGGGCTCGCCACAACGTCGATCAGTCCAACGTGTGCAGTTCGACCAGTGGGCGCGGCCCCATGTGCGAGATCACTTCTGCCGCGGCGATGGAACCCAACTGACCGCATTCGAACAGCGGTCGCTGCTGACTGAGGCCGTAGAGGAATCCCGACGCATACAAGTCGCCCGCACCAGTGGTGTCGACCACGTGGCGAACGTACACCGGCGGCACTGTGATCACTTCGTCATTGGTCACCACCAGCGAGCCCTTCGAACCGACCGTCACCGCAACCAGCGGACACTCAGCACGAACTGCATCGACCGCGTCGTCGAGGGTGTCGGTCTCGTAGAGCGCCAGAAGTTCGGCCTCGTTGCCAAACAGAACGTCCACCTCGTCGCTGACCAACGCCCGGAAGTCGTCACGATGACGTTCCACACAGAACGAATCCGACAGCGTGAGTGACACCTGCCGCCCGGCGTCGTGGGCAACGCTTGCCGCAACACGGAACGCTTCCTTTGCCTCCGGCCGATCGAAGAGGTATCCCTCCATGTACAACAACGCGCCGTGCTCGATGGTGTCGATGTCGACGTCTGCAACGCCAAGCAGGCTCGACGCCCCGAGGTAGGTATTCATGGTTCGCTCGGCGTCGGGGGTGACCACGATGATGCAGCGTCCGGTAGGAATGTCGTTGTTGCGGCTACCCGGACGAAACTGCACGCCGACGGCAAGCAGGTCGTGCCCGAACACGTCGCCGAGGTCGTCGGCGCTGACTTTGCCGATGTACGCGGCGCGCCCTCCGAAGCTCGCCACGCCGCACACGGTGTTGGCCGCGGAACCGCCACTCATTTCCACCGCCGAGCCGAGCGCGTGATACAGCTGCATGGCTCGCTCTGTGTCGACGAGATCCATCCAGCCCTTCACCAGAGCGTGCTCTGCGAGAAATGAGTCGGATGCGTGAGCGATGACGTCGACGAGTGCATTGCCCATGCCAACAACATCGAAGCGAGGAGAATTCACCGGCCGAACGCTACAAGGTTTCACCCGGCGCGCCCCTGAACGCTCTGCTTGGGCCGCACGGCAGCCAGCCCCCAGTACGGGCGATACCATCCGCCTGTGCCTGAGACTTCGACACTCCGACTCGACCCGTACCGCTTGCCTCGAACAGTGGTGCCCAGCCGCTACGAACTCGACCTAGAACCCGATCTCAACGCGGCAACATTCCACGGTTACGTCAGCGTTGACGTCACCGCCATTGACGACACCGACGTCATGGTGCTGAACTCGGCAGACCTCAGCATCGTCTCCTGCAAGTTCGATGGCCTCGATGCCCCGTTCGAACTCGACGAACGCAGCCAACGTTTGTTCATCCGCCCTGAAGGTGGTGTGGTGGTTGGCGACCACGTGCTCGACATCGAGTTCGACGGCATCCTCAACGACCATCTGCACGGGTGGTATCGCAGCACGTACCGCGACGGCGACGGCAACGAGCAAGTGATCGCCACCACGCAAATGCAATCGACCGACTGTCGCCGCGCGTTCCCCTGCTGGGACGAGCCCGACTTCAAGGCCGTGTTCGGGGTCACTCTCGTTGTCGCACCGGAACTCCTCGCAGTGTCGAACTGTCGCGAGATCAGCAGAACCGATCGCGAAGGACTCGACGGCTCTCCCAAGGAGGCGATCACCTTCGCCGACACCATGGTCATGAGCTCGTATCTGGTGGCATTCGTCGTCGGCCCACTGGTGGCCACCGAATGGGTCGACGTCGACGGCATTCCCATTCGCCTGGTATGCGTGCCCGGCAAAGAGTCGCTCACCCAGTTCGGCCTCGATGTCACCGCCTTCTGCTTGCGCTGGTTTCAGGACTACTACGGCATCCCTTACCCCAGCGACAAGGTCGACTTGCTGGCGCTGCCCGACTTCGCGGCCGGCGCCATGGAGAACCTCGGGTGCATCACGTTCCGCGAGAGCCTGCTGTTGGTCAACCCGGCTACCGCCACCCAGTACGAACGACAAGCCGTTGCCGACGTGGTGGCACACGAGCTCGCCCACATGTGGTTTGGTGACCTCGTCACCATGAAATGGTGGAACGGCATTTGGTTGAACGAAGCATTCGCCACGTTCATGGAAATGGCGGCCTGCGACGCCTACCGCCCCGAGTGGGAGCGGTGGACGAGCTTCGGTTTGGAAAAGAGCGTCGCGTTCGAGGTCGACTCGTTGTCGTCAACTCGGTCGGTCGAGTTCCCGGTGAAATCTCCCGCCGACTGCGCAGGCATGTTCGACGTGCTCACGTACCAAAAGGGTGGCGCGCTGCTGCGCATGCTGGAACAGCACCTCGGCGAAGAACAGTTCCGCGAGGGCGTCAGCCACTATCTACGCACGCACGCCCACGCGAACACCGACACCAGCGACCTGTGGGACGCCATCGAGCACACGTCTGGTGCTCCCGTTCGCCGCATCATGGATTCGTGGATCTGGCAGCCGGGCTACCCGTTGGTAAGCGCCGGCCTTTCCGCAGATGGCACCGAGCTCGTGCTGTCGCAGCGGCGGTTCTCGTTCAACCCGGAAGACGTGTCCACGTCGCTGTGGGCCATTCCCATCGGCATCCGTCAAGACCGGTTGGAAACGCGGGTGCTGCTCGACAGTGACGAGTTGCGGATCGACCTCGGCGAGAGTGACGGCCCGATCGTGCTCAACACCGGCGGCCACGGGTTCTTCCGGGTGGCGTACGACGATGCCCTCCGGAGTCGTCTGACCCCCGAAGCCGTTGCCACCATGGGCACGCTCGAGCGTTACAACCTCGTCGATGACGCTTGGAACGCCGTCGTCGCCGGGTCGATGGACGCCACTGACTTCGTCACCCTGGCGGAGCAATTCGGCGGCGAGCGCGAACTCAGTGTCTGGCAGAGCCTCGCCATCGGGTTGCGTTCAGTACGACGCCTCATCTCCGACAGCGATGCGGCCGTCGGCGGGTTCGAACGACGGATCGTCGCACTGGTCGGCCCAGTACTCGCCGACCTGGGAGAACCCGCAGCCGGCGAACCCGACCTCACCGCCAAGCTGCGAGGACTCATGCTGTCGATCATGGCTTTGCAGGGCGCAGACCAAGCTGCGTGCGACCGGGCGGCGGCGGTCTACGCGGCCGCCCTGAACGACCCCACGAGTGTCGATGCCGACCTTGTCGCGGCCGCCACGGGAATCGTGGCTGCCACCGGCGATGCCGCCACATACGACGGCATGCTCGATCGAGCGCTCCATGGCGAGACACCGCAAGAACAGCAGCGTCACCTCTACGCACTCGCGGACTTCGGTGATGCCGAACTGATGGCACGCACCTGCGAGCTGGCACTCAGCGACGCAGTGAAAACGCAGAACGCGCCGTACCTGCTTCGTCGCTGTATCGCCAATCGCGAACACGGCGAGCAGGCGTGGAAATTCGTGCGGCAACACTGGGACGAGGCCAATCAGAAGTTTCCGGAGAACACCATCTCGCGCATGGTCGACGCCGTCAAGCTCCTCGACCAACCGGCGCAGGTTGCCGACGTGCACGCATTCTTTGTCGAGCATCCGGTGGCACAGGCACTGCAAACCATGGAGCAGATCTTGGAGCGTCAACGTGTCAATGCCGCGCTGCGGGCCCGCAGCGTTGCGCCGCTCGTCGACCAGCTGAGCGAGTTGTGATCTCCACATGATCGACGCCAACAGGAACGACAGCGTCAAGAACGACAGCGTGAAGAACAGCGCGGACACCGGCGGCATCCGCGAGTTCCATCTCGATGCGATCGCCGATGCCGACCCGTACCCGTATTGGTATGAAGACGTCGACGAGCCGCCGAGCAATCCCACGCTCGTGCGCACCGAGACGTGCGACCTGTGCATCGTCGGGGGCGGCTACACCGGGCTGTGGACGGCGATCATCGCCAAAGAACGTGACCCGTCGCGTGACATCGTGCTCATCGACGCGCACGAAATCGGATCCGCCGCAAGCGGACGCAACGGCGGATTCATGGAGTCGAGCCTCACCCACGGCATGGCCAACGGTGCTGCCCGCTGGCCCGACGAGATCGAGTTGCTCGAAGAGCTCGGCCTGAACAATCTGAACGAGATCGAGGCGGCGATCGATCGCTACAACATCGACTGCGACTACGAACGCACCGGCGTCATCGACGTGGCGACCGACAATCACTCCGCCAGCTACGTACAAGAGTTGCGCGACGACTACCAGAAGTTGCGGTCGGCTGGGCAACGAGTGGAGTGGCTCGACGGTGCTGCGATGCGCGCCCAGCTGAACTCGCCCACGTACACACACGGGCTGTGGCGCAAAGACCGAGCCGCGCTCGTCGACCCGGCCCGCCTGGTGTGGGGTTTGAAGGCGGCTGCCGAGTCGCTGGGCGTTCGGATTTACGAAGACACCAAAGCCACCGGCCTCGAACGTGACGGCGTTGGGGTGCTGGTCAACACCCCGCTCGGCAGAGTGCGCGCCGGGAAAGTGGCGCTGGGTACCAACGCCTTCAAACCGGTACTCAAGCGGATGGGGCACTACATCGCGCCTGTCTACGACTACGCCATGGTGACCGAACCGTTGTCGCCAGACCAGCTCAGCTCCTTGGGTTGGGCGAATCGCCAAGGCATCTCCGACATCGGAAATCAGTTCCACTACTACCGACTCACCCAAGACAATCGGATTCTGTGGGGCGGCTACGACGCTGTCTACTTCTGGCGCGGAAAGATGAACACCGAGCTCGAGAGCCGCCCCGAGACGTGGGCCAAACTCAGCAAGCACTTCTTCGACACGTTCCCCCAGCTCGAAGGTCTCAAGTTCGAACATCTCTGGGGTGGCGCCATCGACACGTCCAGCAGATTCTGCGTGTTCTGGGGCCAAGCCATGCAGGGACGAGTCGCCTACGCCGTCGGCTACACCGGGCTGGGCGTGGCGGCAGCTCGCTTTGGAGGCGAAGTGATGCTCGACCTGCTCGACGGCCGCAGGTCGGTTGCGACGCAAACCGAATTCGTGAAGCAGAAGCCCATGCCGTTCCCACCCGAGCCGTTCCGATTCATGGGCATCCAGGCCACCCGTTGGTCGCTCGACCGCGAAGACAGCACCGGCAAACGCAACGCCTGGCTGCGCACACTCGACCGCTTCGGCCTCGGCTTCGACAGCTGACAGGTCACAGGTGACGCCAGCATGTTGATCGCGGCACTCGGCGATCTCGTCGACGACATCGTGGTGCATCTCGGCGGGCCCGATTCAGTTTGGTAGCGACACCACGTCGACCATCCGACGCAGGCGAGGCGGCAGTGCAGCCAACTTTGCGGCCACCGTCTGCGGGCTGGGCCACCAAGCACGATTTCTCGGTCAGGTGGGTGACGATGTGATCGGCACGATGCTGCTCGACGAACTCGCCGCCACCGGAGTGGACGTCACCGCCGTGCAGCGCGGCGGAACCACCGGTTCGATCGTCGTCCTCGTCGATGACGCTGGCGAGCGACACATGCTCACCGATCGTGGCGCGTCAGTGTTGCTCAACCACGTCGATGCGTCATGGCTCGCTGGGGTCGCTGGGCTGCACGTTCCGCTGTATTCGCTTGCCGCCGCTCCGTTGGCCGATGCCGCGGCCGAGCTGATCGACCTTGCCCACCAGCTAGGAGTTCCTGTGTCGATCGATCTTTCGTCGACAGCGCTGATCGAGTCGCTCGGCGCCGCAGCCGTGGGTGACCTGCTCGCAGGCCTGCGACCAGCGGTTGTGTTTGCGAACGCCGACGAGGCGCAAGCGATGGGCGAACAACTCGCCGAAGTGGCGGCAAGGGTGCTGGTGGTCGTCAAGGCCGGGGCCGAGGCAGCACGGCTGTTGATGCCCGGTAGGTCACCGGTTGACGTACCCGCCATTGCGGTGAGCGGTGTCGTCGACACCACCGGCGCCGGCGACGCATTCGCAGCCGGCTTCATCACCACGCCGGGCTGGCCAGACGACCCAGTGCGGGCCTGCGGCTCAGCCCACGAAACAGCAGCGCAACACCTGGAAAATCTGTCAGCACGTCCGATCTGACGAACGGGGTCAGACACCCTTCGTCAGATCACTCTGATGCTGGATACGGATTCATCCACCAGCAGCTCTCCTCGACCAGGAGTTTGCTCTTCCATCCGTCGGCCGTGCGCACAAAGTCGTGGTGGTAGTAGCCGCCGCAGGCGCTCGGCTCGGCAAGACCAGGTAGCTGCATCGGGCTGTAAAACGCTGCGCGTACGTGAGCCGAGTCACCATCGAGGTCGATCTCAACGTTGGTGACGTAGTGCTGCTTCCACGGCAGGAACGGCATGCTCTCCGCGAGATACGTGGCCGTGTCGTCACGGCTCGAGGCGGGTCGACCGTTGGCCGAGCTGTAGTCGATGATGGCGTCGTCGGTGAACACGCTCTTCCACAGATCCCAGTCGTGAGTGTCGACGCCGCGCGCATAGCGGGCGAGCTGCTCGGTGATCGCGATCTTGTCGGCGACCTGATGGATTGCATCGGACATGGTGTTCTCCTTTAGCTGACGGTGAGTCCGTTGTCGACGGTGTAGACGGCGCCGGTGACCGCCTTTGCTTCGTCGGAAGCAAGGAAGGCGACGACGGAAGCGATGTCTTCCGGTTCGGCAATGCCGCGCAGGCCACCCATTCGCCCCATCAGATCCATGTCGAGGTCGGCCGGGAAGGACGCATTGAGGGCGATGTTGGTGCGCGTACCTGCAGGGGCAACGGCGTTCACCCGCAGCGGCTGCTTCAGATATTCGACCGCCAATGCGCGCGTGAGCTGCAACAAGCCACCCTTGCTCGTGGCGTACGCGCTCGCGTAGGGGATTCCCTGAATGGCCGAGTTCGACACGATGTTCACGATGTTGCCCGAGTTGGTCAACAAGTGCGGAATCGCCGCCTGCGACAGAAAGAACGGACCGTCGAGGTTCACGGCCATCACGCGTCGATACTGCTCGGCAGTGTGGTCGGTGAAGTGCCCAGCGTGGAAGATCCCGGCCACGTTGGCGAGCACGTCGAGGCGACCGAACGAGCTGACGGCTGCACCGACTGCAGCTGAGCACGTGGCCTGATCGGAGATGTCAGCAACATGACCCACGATCGAGTCGGGCGCCGCAGCCGCAGTCTCAGCCAATCCGTCAGCTGCAACGTCAACCGCAAGAACACGCGCACCCTCGGAGGCAAGGCGCAGCGCGACCGCTCTGCCAATACCCGAGCCAGCCCCAGTGACCAGCGCCACTTTGCCGTCGAACCGATTGCTCATGCAGTTTCCTCAATGTGATACGCCCCAGGCAGGAACTCCGCCGGGATCGGCATCTGAAGGTAGACGTCGATGTGGATGATTCGATCATCGGAGTCGAACGCGTACACCGACAACGAGTTGGCCGCCATCTGAAATCCGTCGGTGAAGGTACGTTCCTCGAGCTCGAGGAAGACGAGACCGTCGGCTTCCGTGACCCGTTTGAACGAGCAATCCCAACCAGCACCCGGCGCCCATCGGGTGAGGAAGCCGACGTACTGGTCCCAGTCCATCCACTCTTTGAAGTTGCCCACTCGATCGAACAGGTCGACGTCGACGAACTCGGCAAGCGGAGCCCAGCTGTGTGCGCCGAAACCCGGTTGGTCCGCTCCGTCGAGCACACGTTTGATGGTCAGTCCGTATTCCAACACCAGCGCGCGGCCGACCCGTGTAGTTGCCGATCACATCATTTATGTCTTGCAGCTCCACGGTCATCGCTCCTCCCCCATGAAACGATCCAGAGATGCATGGAAGCGAGCAACGCTGAGTTCCTCGTGCACGAGGGTGATGTGTTCGAGCCGTCGATTTCGAAGACCGAGTTGCTGGCGGGGCATCTGTTCGTAGTCCTGTTGCAGGGCGAGGAAATACGGGTACGACCCCGGCTCGTCGACCTCGATCGGCTGGGTTCGAAAGGCGGCGCGGAACTCCTCTGGGAGCCACATGAAACTGCGGATGTGCCAGACGCAGCGATTCGGATCACCGTCGGGATGGGGCATCGAGGTGATGACGGTTGCTTCGGCAGCGCGGATGGTCATGAAGAAGTTGGGGAACAGCAACCATCCGTGGTTGTCGGTCATCTGGGCGTCGGTCAAACCATCGACGTCGAAGCCCATGCCGGTCAGAGTCTCCCGTGTCGCTTGTTGCAGCAGTGTCCGGCCGCTCACACCGTCCGGGTAGTTCAGCACCCCATCGGTCGGATCGATACTGATCGGCCAGTTCCTCGAGCCGCGGGAGATAACCGGTCACCGTGGGAAACGTGTGCGGGAGCTGGCGCAAGCCCTTCAAGCTCTTCCTCGGGTGTGGCGTGGGGAACCGTGAACGGGGCGCACTGCGACTTCGTGATCACCCCAGAAGCGAAACCGATTGGTGGCCGGGTCGAGGACGATCACTTTGAGCAGCTCGGGATGGATCGCCTGGATGTGGTAGCCCTCTTGGAAGGCATCGATGACGACCTTCCAGTTGCAGTCGACAGCCTCACGCACGTCGAGCACGGTGATCATGTCGTCGAGGTGGTACGGCGCGATCAGCTCGTATGCGTCGGCTCCGAGGAACTCCGACAGCGGTGCCGCTTCCGGGTCGGGATTGAGGAACATGAACCCGGCAAACGAATCGACGGCCACCTCGAGCAGGCCGTGAGCCTCCTTGTCGAGATCGCCGACGAGGTCTGGCCGGGCAACACCACGCAGGTTGCCCTCCAGGTCATAGGACCACAGGTGGTACGGGCAGACGAACCGTGCGGTGTTCCCGTTCGCCTCGCGACACAAGATGTTGCCCCGGTGGCGGCACGCATTGACGAAGCCACGAACGACGGCCGTCTCGTCCGCGGACGAGCAAGATACGACTGGTCATAGATCGAGTACTGCTTCCAATCGCCCGGCTTCTGGGATCTCGTCGAGCCTGCCGGCCACCTGCCAGACACGCATCCACACAGCCTCCCGTTCGCGCGCCGCGTACTCGGCCGACACGTACCGGTCGGTCGGGATCTTGCATGTGGTATTTCCCGGTGAGATCGTCGAGGCCCGGCCCGGTATCGACCCAGTCGCCGGCTCGGAGCGTGACGGGTAGTTCGGTGTCGGTAGTTGTGACTGGTCATGCCAGTGACTCCTCGTGTTGTTGTTGCTGCGGGTGGGGTGCGGGGATGGATGCAGTGTCGATTCGGCCTCGGTCCATCGCTGGCGGGGTGCCACACGCCATACCTCCGTCGATCGGCAGAATCGACGCCGGTGATGTGGGCCGCTGCGGGCTGGCGAGATAGACCAGCGCGTCGGCGACGTCAGTGGCCACACCCTGATGCGGCAGGGGTTGCAGGCTGGTCACGGTCGCCTTGTCGAACGCAGCGTTGATGTCGGTGGCGATGTTCGCAGGAGCGACACAGTTGACCCTGATGCCGTATGCACCCAGCTCGACGGCGAGGGAACGCGTGGCGTGGACGACCCCGGCCTTGGCGACGCGGTACGGCAGCATGCCGACGCCTGGAGTGATGCCGGCACCCGATGCGACGTTCACGATCGCACCACCACCGTGGGCAGCCATGTGGCCGAGCCGCGTACTGGCAGGTGAGCAGGACGCCGAACAGATCGACCGCGATCGACCCGGTCGAAGTCGCGGAGATCGTCGTCGAGAAAGCGCCGCAAGCTGCCCGAAACCCCAGCGACGTTGCAGAGTACGTTCGAGACCTCCAAATCGCTCCACCGTGGCGGCCACGAGATGTTCGACGTCTGCAGCGATCGACACATCCGTCTGAACGAACGCGGCACGCTCTCCGAGCTCTCCGGCCACCAGCGCGCCTGAGGTTCCGATGTCGGCGATGACGACCTGGGCTCCGGCAGCGACGAACCGTTCGGCAGTGACTCGGCCGATGCCTTGAGCGGCGCCGGTGACGATCACCACTTGGCCATCAAAATCACCACTCACTGTTCCTACCTCCCGATAGCCATGCCGGACCTGCGACCTGCTACCCGGGCCGGTCGCCATTGTTAGTCAATTGACTAACACAAGATGAGCGGCAATGCAAGGGCACCGATACGAACCGCTCGAGGTGCTGGCGAGATCAGTTCAGGGTTGTCGCACTCGGACGCCTTCGAGCAGCTGGATGCGGCGCTCGATCTCCTCGACCAGATCTGCGTGACCGATGGTGACGCCGAACGCAGCTTCCATCTGCAAGAACCTCGCAGTACCCATCATCAAGAGCCCAATGGCTGCTGGCGAGACGTCTAGTCCGTCAGGGCTATGACCGTTCAGGACTCGCGTCATCTCGGTGACTTGCGCCTCACGAACTCGCGCGGTGTGGGCGGCAATCTCCTCCCGAACCGCAGGGCGATGATTCGAGAGGGCGATGAACTCAGACATCGAGCGCGTTGCCGGAGAAGTCGCGCATCAACTCCCACATGTCCCACAACGGCTGCGAAGCACTGATGGATGTCGGCTCAGCGGTTCGACCGACCGAACGGCGAAAGAGCGAGATGAACATCTCGTCCATCGTGCCGAAGTAGTACGAGATGAGACCGTTGTTCACTTCAGCACGGGCAGCGACGCGGCGAGTCGTCACCGACGCGTAACCCTCCTCGAGCATCAACGACTCCGCAGCATCCAACAGCGCCTCCCGAGCCGGCGAGTCGTCACTGGAACTACGACGAGCCCGCGCCATCAGCAACACCCCGAACACGAGTGCCGGAAGGCAACGAGGTCGATCATGCCCAACGCGTCAACGGCTGACCGTCGAGCCGACGCTGTCCGGCTCACGCATGTCGACGGCTCGCACACGGGTCAAGTTGATCGTCACCACCGTGCGACGCTCGCCATCTCGATCCATATTGCGCAAGTCGCTGGGTCCGACAGTTCCCAACGTGGCGAACGGAGCATTCAACAGATCGCGGTGCGACTCGGGAATCTCAGGCATACATGCTCCTTGGCTGTGCAGACACCGAACCCGGCCAATGTAGCCCTTCCCGCCAAGCCGATTGATGCCGCACACGCCCCGGCAGGATCTCGACGCTGGCGTCTCTCGACGACGGGCCGAACCGGAAACCTCGGAGCCGCGTCTAGGCAGTGCGGTCGACGGAGTCGGCCGAGTTGAGGGCGGCGCGTCCTGCTTCGAGACGCGCCACCGGCACGCGGAACGGTGAGCAGGAGACGTAGTCGAGGCCGACCTCGTCGAAGAAGTGCACCGAGTCGGGGTCGCCACCGTGCTCGCCACACACGCCAAGGTGGATGTCGGGGCGGGCGGCCCGACCCTTCTCGACGGCAGTGCGCACCAACGCTCCGACGCCCTGGCGGTCGATCGTCTCGAACGGCGACACCGCGAAGACTCCCTTCTCGAGGTAGTCCGAGAAGAACGACGCCTCGACGTCGTCGCGCGAGAATCCCCACGTCATCTGGGTGAGGTCGTTGGTGCCGAACGAGAAGAACTCGGCGGCCTTGGCGATGTCGTCTGCGGTGAGGGCCGCCCGCGGCAGCTCGATCATCGTGCCGATCTTGAACTGCAGCTTGGTGGTGTGTTCCCGCTGCACTTCCCTGGCCACCGCGATGATGTCGCTCTTGACCAGCTCGAGCTCTTCGACCGCACCGACGAGCGGAATCATGATCTCGGGCCGCGGGTCTCCCCCGGCCGCCTGACGCTTGGCGGTCGCCTCGAGGATGGCACGCGCCTGCATGGCGTACAGCCCGGGAATCGCGATGCCCAGCCGCACCCCGCGCAAGCCGAGCATCGGGTTCTCTTCGTGCATTCGCTTCACGGCCGCGAGCAGCTTGATCTCACGGCGGTTGTGCTTGCCGGCCGCGTCGGCCACCGCCACCTTCATCGAGAGTTCGGTGTAGCCAGGTAGGAACTCGTGCAGCGGCGGGTCGAGCAGCCGGATGGTCACCGGCAGACCGTCCATGGCCTCCAGAATCGCCTCGAAATCATCACGCTGGAGAGGCAGCAACGCGGCGAGGGCCGTCTCGCGCTCGGCGTCGGTCTCCGCCAGGATCAGATGTTCGACGAGCTCACGGCGTTCCCCGAGGAACATGTGCTCGGTGCGACAAAGCCCGATACCCTCCGCCCCGAACCGGCGGGCGCGCGCCGAGTCGTCGGGGGTGTCGGCGTTGGCACGCACCCCCAGGCGACGACGGGTGTCTGCGTGCTGCATCACGCGCTCCACTGCGGCCACCAGATCGTCGCCGCCCTCGTGGCCATGACTGTCGTCAAGGTCGTCGCCTTCGAAGTGACGAACCACCAACGAATCCTGCACCGGCACGGAACCGAGGAACACCTCGCCGGTCGTGCCGTCGATCGAGATCGTGTCGCCTTCCTTGACCACCACGCCCGACGCTGTGGTGAAGCGCCCGGCCTTCACGTCGACGTCGAGCTCGTCGGCTCCACACACGCAGGTGCGGCCCATCCCTCTGGCCACGACGGCCGCATGCGAGGTCTTGCCACCTCTGGAAGTGAGGATGCCGGTTGCGGCCACCATGCCGTGCAAGTCGTCGGGATTCGTCTCGCGGCGAACCAGGATGACGTCGTCGCCTTGGGCCGCTCGGGCAACGGCCTCGTCGGAGGAGAACACCGCGATACCCACGGCAGCGCCCGGGGAGGCGTTCATTCCCTTGGCGAGCAGCGTGGTGTCACCGGAAGCGTCGAACTGCGGAAACATCAGCTGCGTGAGCTGACTGCCCTTCACCCGCCGAAGGGCTTCGTCCATGTCGATCAGGCCCTCATCGACGAGCTGGGTGGCAATCCGGAAGGCGGCGCCGGCGGTGCGCTTGCCGACGCGAGTCTGCAGCATCCAGAGCTTGCCCCGCTCGATGGTGAACTCGATGTCACACAGGTCGCGATAGTGGTCTTCGAGCACACGCATGTTGCGCAGGAGTTCGTCGTACGACTTCTTGTCGATGTGCTCCAGGTCGCTCAACGGAACGGTATTGCGGATGCCAGCGACGACGTCTTCGCCCTGAGCGTTCTCCAAGTAATCGCCGTACACCCCCTGATCCCCGCTGGCGGGGTCTCGGGTGAAGGCGACGCCGGTGCCCGACCCTGAGCCGAGGTTGCCGAACACCATCGTGCAGATGTTCACAGCGGTTCCGAGGTCGTTGGGGATGTGCTCTTGGCGGCGATACAGCACGGCGCGCTCGGTGTTCCACGACTCGAAGACGGCCCGAACCGCGAGGTCGAGCTGCTCGCGTGGGTCCTGCGGAAAGTCGCGCCCGGAGCGCTCGCGGATCAGCTGCTTGTACTTCTCGACGACCGCCTGCCAATCTGCGGCGCTCATATCGGTGTCGGCGACCACCCCAGATGATGCCTTCACCTCTTCGAGCACCTCTTCGAAACCGTCCAGCCCCAATACTGTCTTGCCGAACATCGACACCAACCGACGGTAGGAATCCCAGGCGGAGCGCTCGCCCGTCTGCGCGGCCAGCCCGTTCACCGACGCATCGTTGAGGCCCACGTTCAGGACGGTCTCCATCATCCCGGGCATCGACGCAGCCCCACCGGACCGAACCGACACCAACAGCGGATCCTGGTCATCGCCAAGCCGTTTGCCCGTCTTCTTCTCGAGCGCCTCGAGGTGGTCGGTCATCTCTTCGGCCAGGCCGTCGGGAACGTCGCCGACCGCAAGGAACGCCCTGCATGCTTCGGTGCTGACGATGAACCCGGGTGGAACCGGCAGACCCAGGTTCGTCATCTCCGCGAGGTTGGCACCCTTGCCACCGAGCAACTCCTTCTGGTCTTTGTTGCCCTCGGAGAAGTCGTAGATGTACTTGGCCATGCAACCATCATGCCGCGCCCTCGCCCGGCGCACGTAAGGCCGAAAGGACTGAAAACAAGAAACCCGAACCCTCTGAGGGTTCGGGTCTTGCCGATGTCTCGCGACATCACACTGTGGAGCTGAGGGGAATCGAACCCCTGACCTCTTCATTGCGAACGAAGCGCTCTACCAACTGAGCTACAGCCCCGTAGCGAACGAGAAGTGTACCGCCCAGAACCAAATCCAACCGCCCTCGCCTCGAGCCAAACGATTGGCGAGACGAACAGGACGACGAGCGACAAACGCTCTAGTGATGCATCCAGTCGTTGGGCCACGACGTGGTCTCACGCTGACGCATCTGCGACAGCATGTACACGTAGCCGCACAGCGCCAAGAACGAGAACGCAAACAGGTACAACATGGCGGGCGCCTTCGTGGTGGCGGCCAGGAACAGTGTGCTGCCAGTGGCGAGCACCAGCAGGAACAACACGTTGCTGCGACGCCGACGGATGGCGTCGGTAGACGACATGGCGTGGCGCGCCACGTGCGCCTGACGGTGTTGCGTGGGCCGACGCTGACCGCCGGTTGCGTCACCGCCGCTCGCTCCATGGGTGCGCTTGCGAGGCGCCGCCTCGCGCGGCGGAGCAAGAGTGGTACCACGTTCGGGTGTGCGATCGCTGTGACTACGGGTGCCGGAACGGCGAGGTGCGCTGGCGGGAAGACCGGGGCGGCCACCGGCGGCGGGGCGATGCAGCGGCGACTGTGCCAGTGGTCGAGCCATTCCCCGCATCGAGCCTGACGCCCGGCTGGGCACGGTGCTCTGCAGCTTGTTGAGCTGGCGGCGGAAGTCGGTGACCGAGGAGTTGGGCCGGTTTTCGATGCGGTTACGCAACAGCGGCGGGATCAATACCGCAGCCCATGTTGCACCGAGAACCAAAAGCACCAGTTCGCCCATGTGTTCGACACTCTTTCACTCGACAATAGAGACACGAATCTGCGCTGATAGGCAATGGCCCGTCGCCGTGACGACATGTCAGCGGATTTCATTACGATTCTACGACAATCGTAACACTTGTCGCAACGTAAGCGGTGCATCGAGTGGCGATTCGACGCATCCCGTCACACCGTGTGATCGCCGGTGCGATCCGCCTTAGTACGACTGGCCGGGGTCGTCAGATCGCCGGTACGTGCCAGACCGGCCGCCGGTCTTTTCCCACAAGGCAAGGTCGCCAATCGTCATTCCCCGGTCGGCTGACTTGCACATGTCGTAAATGGTCAGTGCGGCAACCGAGCAGGCATGGAGCGCTTCCATTTCTACACCGGTGCGGTCGACCGTTTCGACGAAGACCTCCACGGAGACGAAGTCGTCACCGATATCGAAACTGACCGACACCGAGCCGATGAGCAAGGGGTGGCAGAGCGGAATCATGTCAGACGTGCGTTTTGCGGCCTGGATTCCCGCGACGCGAGCGACAGCCAGGACGTCGCCTTTCTTCACTTCCCGATTCGCGATGGCTGCGGTGGTCTCGGGCAACATGAAGACCTTGCATCGGGCGACTGCTCGGCGATGGGTCGGTTCTTTCGGTGTGACATCGACCATCCGGGCACGGCCCATGGGGTCGAGATGGGTGAACTCCAAGTCGCTCATGCCGTCCCCACAGTAGCCAATCGTCCAGTAGCCAATCGTCAGGGGACGACGATGGGTCCGGTGTCGACCACCTCGAACAGATCACCGGAGATCGACTTGAGCTGGCTGAGGTCGTCGTCAACCCACCCGCTGCTGGGAGCACCCTGGAAATACCAGTTCGAGCCGTTGTCGGCCACGATCACTCCGTAACGCTGCATCGCTTCCGCAATCACCCGCGCCTGCCCAGACAGCTGTGACAGGTCGTATGCGGCCGACAACCGCAACCGGAGTCCCATCGGCGGCAACAGCGGGTCGGTGCGGCTCGATGCCCAGTGCGTGGCAGGGAGTACGTAGGCGCGCCGGGTTTGCGCAAACGTCACGCGTATGGCGTGGCGGATCTCGCCTGCGGCCACCTCTTCGAAGCGCACCAGCCCGGCGAAGACGGGAAGACCAGCGGCGTCGGTGCTGGTCCATCCCAACGGGCGCAGCGCGTTCGACGACAGATCGAACCGTGCTCCGCTGTCGGCTTCCCATGCGCCACCACCGTCTGCGACAGGGAACGCCCGGTAGAGCTCGAAGAGTTCGCAACTACCCTGCTGCAGCGCAATCACATGACGATCACCATCGGACCCGGAACCACCCTCGACCGGAGCGTTCAGGGGGATGGGATACGGGCCGGGGTCGCTCTCATCTCCGTAGGCGGTGAAGACGACCGGCACTGGTGATTGATCGGCGGGAACCACCACGAACGGGATGCCGTAGTTGGGGTTCTCGCCGAAGTCTGGGTGAAGGTTGTCGCCGCCCACCGACTGGATGCGGGCGATCATCGCAGCTGAATCGGAACGTGTCGGCAGTTCGTCAACACGCTGATTCCACGGGTTGTCTGCCGGGAAGACGTCGCAACCGCCGACCCTGGGTGGTGAGCCACCAACTGGTGCGCCGCCCGGTTTGGGTCGCTCGGCGACCTGGTCGACCGTGGCCGGTTCGTCGATGCGGGTGATGGCGGCGTACGTCACGGATGCGACGGCGAGCGCAAGCACACCTCCGGCGACGACGGCCACACGCGATCGCCGCACCGGATCAGCCGCCGATTTGGCTCATCGACCGGGCAGGTCGAGTGAACGACACCTGGTTGATCTGATGGCCTGCCCATTTGGTACCGACCGCCTTCTCTATGCGGGTAGCGATTTCGTCGTCGGTTTCGCCGGTGCGCAACGCCGCCCGCAGATCGAACTCGTCGGTGGCGAACAAGCAAGTGCGGAACTGGCCATCGGCGGTGAGGCGAACTCGGTCGCAGTCGCCGCAGAACGGCTTGGTAACGGTGGGAATGATGCCGACCATGCCGCCGCCCGGGGTGAACTCGTTGTCGAGGTATCGCCAACGATCGGCTGGTGCGGCACCGCGCGCCGGCACCTGCTCGAGGCGCCACTGGGAGCTGAGCAGCTCGACGATCTCGTCTTGGCCGACCACGGTGGAACGCTGCCACTCGTCGCTGGCGTCGAGCGGCATGAACTCGATGAAACGAACCTCCACGCCACGGTCGCGACCGAACTGGGCGAGCGCGATCACTTCGTCGTCGTTCACGTCGCGTTCCACCACCGTGTTGATCTTCACCTGAGTGAACCCGGCCTCGACGGCCGCATCGATTCCCGCGAGCACGTTGACGAGTTCGTCGCGGCGGGTCATGCGCACGAATTTCTCGGCGTCGAGCGTGTCGAGACTGATGTTGATCCGGGACAAGCCGGCTGCACGGAGTTCGTGCGCCGATTTTGCCAACGTCGCCCCGTTGGTGGTCATTGCGACGTCGACGCCGAGCGCCGCAAGCTTGCTGACCAGCGTGGTGAGATTGGCCCGCATCGTGGGTTCGCCACCCGTGAGGCGAATTCCGTCGAACCCGAAACGCTCCACGCAGATGCGCGCCAGGCGTTCGGTCTCTTCAAACGTCAGCACCTCGGAGCGCGGCAACCATTTCATGCCCTCTTCGGGCATGCAGTAAGTACAACGGAAGTTGCAGCGATCGGTAACGCTGATACGCAGGTCACGAACCACGCGCCCGAACGGATCGACAAGATCGCGAGCAGCTACTCCCATCGGCCCAGCCTACGGGACGCGAGCCCGGTCTACCCCCGCAACATCATCCCCGGAGCATCACTACGGCGACTTCAGAGCCAGCGGATAGGCCGACACCATCGGGGACGATGGCAATGGCATTGGCCAACGCTGTGGCTGCGAGCTGATGGCTGCCTTGCGAGCGGGCGGCGCGCACGTGGCAGCGACCGTCGTCTTCGAACTGAGCAATCACTCGCAGCAGGTGCACCTTGCCGTCGACCGAGCGGTTCATGTCGTCGTCGGTGATGGCGACAAGACTCGGCCGGGCGAGCCGCGTGTGACCCATCATCCGACGCAGAGCTGGCCGTGCCAGCATCTCGAAGCTCACCAACGACGACACGGGGTTGCCCGGCAGGCCAAAGATCGGTGTGCCGTCGATCGTGCCGAACGCAAATGGCTTGGCCGGTTTGATGGCGATCTGCATCCAGTGCATGTCGGCGATGCGGCCAAGCACGGCCTTCACGACGTCGTAGTCGCCCATGCTGACGCCACCGCTGGTGACGATGGCATCGCAATCGGCTGCTGCCGAGCGCAACACGACCTCCAATGCGCCTTCGTCGTCGGCAACGACGCCCAGATCGACCACATCGCAACCCACTTCACGAAGCAGGCCTGCGAGCATCGGCCGGTTGCTCTCGCGGATTTGCCCGGGGCCAACGGGCCGCCATGCTCGATGAGCTCGTCACCGGTACTCAACACGGCAACCCGTGCTCTCGGGTACACCTCGACACGACGGGCGTTGATGCTCGCCAGCACGCCGGCAACCGCCGGCGTCACCTCGGTGCCGGCCGTGAACACCACATCACCTGGTTGCACATCGCTACCCGCCAATCGAACCGCAGCACCCGATCGCACCGACACCTTGATGCGAACCCGGTCTTCATCGGCTGACGCCACGCGTTCGGTGTCTTCCACCATCACCACGGCGTCGGCGCCCGCTGGCATGGGAGCGCCCGTCATGATTCGAATCGCCTCGCCGCGCACGAGCACGTGGTCCGTCGTCGCACCGGCCGCAACTTCACCAACGACTGGCAGTTCGACTGGCAGATCGCTCGGCGGTTGCGACCGAGTCTGCGACGAGCGCGTATCCGTCGACGGCGGTGTTGTTGAACGGCGGGACGAGTTCGTCGGCAACCACATCGGACGCGAGCACCATGCCGATTGATCCGGTGCCAATGGCTTCCGAGAACCCAACCTCGACGGTGGGCAGCGGCGGGCACTGCGCCAGTACGAATGTCTGAGCGTCTTCGAGTGGTGTCACAGGTGAGACGGTACCCGGCAGACTCTTTCTGTGACCTCCCCCGAACACCAGCATGAGGCGTTTTCCGGCTGATGGGTACGCAGCGCGGTGGACCACGTGGGACGGCGAGCACGAAGAGCAGTTCAGCCTCACCTGGGACAACGAGGCGTGGACTGCATGCGGCACGGTTGGGCGCGAAAACGTGCAGTACATCATCCGTTTGTCACCTTTGTGGCAGGTACGCCAGTTCATGCTGTTTCGTGACCTCGAACAACCCGACCTGTGGCTGGGCACCGATGGGCATGGCCGATGGGGCGAGATGAATGGCGTGCACCGGCCAGAACTCGACGGGCCCGTCGATGTTGCGCTCGACATCACACCGTTTACGCACACGCTGCCAATTCGCCGACTGCCCCTCAGGGTGGGCGACTCAGCCCGTTTGTATGTGCTGACAGTCGACGTCGACACGCTCGGTGCCATCCCCAAACCGGTCACCTACACCCGCACCGCGCTTCGCTCATGGCGAGTCGAGACCGGAGAGTCATCAGATCGAGTTCGACGTAGATGCCCACGGAGTACCCGCGTACGACATCGTAGGATAGTGCCAGGCACTATCCCTACGGCAGTGCAAAGGCTTATGCCCGCCCTGCGTGCCCTGAAGGGATAGTGCCTGGCACTATCCCTTCAGGTCAGGTGTAGGTCGCCAGCATGTTGCGAACTTCGTCTGCCATGTCGGGATGTTGGAGCGCGAACGCGATTGCAGCTTCGAGAAAGCCGACCGGGTTGCCTGTGTCGTAACGGCTGGTTCGGGTGAGCACCGCAGAGAACGGCCCTTTAGCTGCCTGGGCGCGCAGCGCATCGGTGAGTTGGAGTTCCCCACCGCTGCCCGGCGCGAGCGCATCGATTTCATCGAACACATCGGGCGTCAGCACGTATCGACCAATCAAGATGTAGTCGCTGGGCGCATCGGCAGCGGACGGCTTCTCCACAAGGTCAGCCACGCGGATCACGCCGTTCGCGTCGATGGGGGCAGCGGGGGCGACCACACCGTACGAACTCACCTGCTCGAGTGAAACCTGTTTCACGCCCACTGCGCTCCCGCCCGTGTCGAGGCACACGCTGACCATCTGCGCCAACAACGAGGAGTCACCCATCAACTCGTCGGGGAGCAAGACTGCAAACGGTTCGTTCCCGACAGCGTCACGAGCACAGCCGACCGCGTGCCCGAGCCCGCGGGGGTTGTCTTGGTACGCAATGGTCACTCGCCAGTCGCGACCGATTGCCGCGAGTCGATCGGCCACCCGGTCGTTTCCTCGGTCGCGGAGTTCGCCAACGAGCCGGTCATCGGCTGCGAAGTAGCGCTCGATCGCCGGCTTGTTACGACTGCTGACCACCACGATGTGATCAACACCTGCGCCGAGCGCTTCGTCGATGATGATCTGGATCGCCGGTATGTCACCGATGGGCATCAGCTCTTTCGGCACCGCTTTGGTTGCCGGTAGGAACCGGGTACCCAAACCGGCAGCCGGGATGACAGCACTGCGCACCTGCATGGGGGCAACCTACCGGCCGGGAAGGACCGGACAAAGAACCCCAACGGCACCACCGTTGTCTGCTGGGTTCTCTGCTGGGTTCTCTGCGGGCCAAGCCGTGTTGCGCGTTCGGCAGATATTCTCGTGGGTGATATGCCCACGTACGTATACCGATTCGTCGACACCGACGAAACCATCGAGATTCAACAGTCGTTCAGTGATCCCACGCTGACCGAAGCCGTCCACCCCGGTTCGGGAGCGACGATGGCGGTCAAGAAGGTGTTCCAGCCGGTTGGCGTGACCTTCAAGGGCGACGGCTTCTACAAGACCGACAGCCGGTCTGGCAAGAAGTCGGCATCGGTACCGCCAGGCTCGACCGACTCGTCGAGCGCTGCCAGCACTTCCACGGACTCACCCGCCAGCTCCGGTTCAACGTCGTCGACTTCGTCGGAATCCAAGGGCACCTCGACGGAATCGCCCAAAGCCCCGGCCACGCCGAAGGCGGCTCCGGCCGCATCGAGTTCTTCTTCCTCGAGCTGAGCCCGAACCGATCCAAACCAGCGTTCCTGACCGTAATGCAGGGCTGAATTGCAGGGCTGAATTCAGGCTGATTTGCAGGGCTGAAGGGCTGAACTCCCCGGTGCAGCGCCCGCTGCGCACGCAGCACCTAACCTGACCGTGCCGATTTCCCTCCCCCTTTGCCAGCGGGAGTTGAACAGATGTCCATTGCGTACCGCAGTTCCGTCGGGGTTCGCCGCGTGCTCACCCGCCGGCCATGGCTGTACTGGGTCGTGGTCACTGGGCTTGCTGGCTGCTGGCACTCGCGACGAGAGCCAACCTTACTGAGGTTGGAACGTGCCCGCGACTCCTGGGGCGACACGACGGCTGTCTGGGTTGCGACCACCGATATCGCTCGCCGGTCAACTCGTCAACGGTCGCGCCGCATCGCGACGAGTTCGCCACTGCCATGGTTCCCGCAGCAGCCGTCGTGGGAACTGACATCTGAGGTGTGGCCCGCCAGCGAATTTCACCAGGTGAAGTCATCACCACCGGCGATCTCGCCGCCACTGACGAGTCAACTGGCTCTCGTGCCCGACAATTGGCTTGCAGTCGTCGTCGCCGAATCACCGCGGTCCGGCGCAACGATCGGCAGTCATGTGCGCCTCGTCTCTGACGGCGTAGTCATCGCCGAAGAAGCACTGGTCGTTGGAGAAGTCGACGGATCAACCCTCGTCGCCGTACCCGAGGCGGTCGCCCCGCTCGTCCCCCTGGCCGCCCAATCCGGCAGCCTCACCCTGCTAGAGTGCCGTGACCAGAGTCGCGCTGAACGTGCCTTATCGCCAGCTCGTGGCGGCGAGGATGAGCACGATCACGCCGAGGCTCACTCGGTAAATGACGAACGGCGTGAAGCTGTGCGTGCGGATCAGCCGCATCGTGCCCCACACGGCAAGCCAACCCGACACCCCCGAGGTGATGACGCCGATCACCAGCGGCCACACCAGGTCGCTCGGCACGCCGTCGGAGACGAGCCCGCCAACCTTCAGCACGATTGCGCCGGTGATGACCGGCAAGCTCATGAGAAAGCTCAGTCGCGCCGCGGCATCGCGGTTGAAACCGATTCGGCGCGACGCGGTAATCGTGATGCCAGATCTCGATGTGCCCGGGTTGAGCGCAATCGTTTGAGCGGCGCCGACAATGAGGGAGTCGCGCAGGCGAAACCCTTCGATCGGCCGCTCTCCAGTCGATCGATCGGCCCAGTAGAGCAAGAGGCCGAAGAAGATCAGTGAAATGCCGATGATGACCGGCGTGCCCAGCTTCTCATCGATTTGATCTTCGAAGGCCGCCCCGACGAGCGCCGCCGGGATCGTGGAAACGACGAGCAGCCATGCGATTCGACCGTCGGTGTCGACGGGTCGCTCTCGATGCCAGATCAGGCGGGTGCCTTCGCGAACGTAGGTCACCACGTCGCGCCGGAAGTACGACACGACCGCGACGAGGGTGCCGATGTGCAGCGCAACATCGAACGCCTTGTCGACCGACTCGTTGCCAGGAACTTCCCACCCGAACAACCAACGGGTGAGGATGAGATGCCCGCTCGACGAGATCGGCAGGAACTCGGAGAGACCCTGTACGAGCCCGAGCGCGACCGCTTGATATATCGGCATGTTGTTACGCGCCAGACATGGTGATGTCGCGAATCACCAAGCTGACACCGGCGGCGCGCATGGGCAGCCAGTCGATGTCGCCACCCACCTCGGCGATGTCGAGCAGCATGCGCTGCAACGTCGAAGCGATCGTGAACTCCCGTACTGGTTCAGCCACTTGGCCGTTGCGGATCATCAACCCGGCCGCCCCGGTGGAGAAATCGCCGCTGATCGGATTGACCCCCGAATGGATGCCAGTGACGCTCTGCACCAGCAGGCCGTCGTCGATGCCGGCGACGATCTCTGCCTGAGATTTTGTGCCTGGCACCAACTGCAAGGCCAACGCGCCCACGCCGGGAGTTCCGGCGAATCCGCCGCGCACGCCGTTGCCGGTAGACACCGTGCCTGCGCGCCGGGCTGAGTACGAGTTGTGGGTGAACTGCTTCAGCACGCCCGACTCGATGAGCGTGTTGCGGCGAGCCGCCAGTCCTTCGCCGTCGACGTCGGTGGCCGTATAGGCGAGTGGGTTCGTCGGGTCGTCGATGAGCTGCACGAACGGCGGCGCAACTTCGTCTCCCAACCGATCTTTGAACAGGCTGCGCCCCTTCACCACCGACTCGCCATTCAACGTGGAGGCGACGATGCTGAGGAACTGGGCGGTGACATACGGGTCGAAGACCACGGTGGTGCGCTTCGACGGTGGCTGTTTGGCCCCGAGGAGGCGAGTGGCCCGGTCGGCGGCCTCTTGAGCGGCCCGACCAAGATCGAACGTCGAAGGTGCCCGACCCACGCTGAAACCAAAGCCAGTTTGGGTTTCGTCACCATCGTCGGCGAGCGTCGACACGCTGACATAGCAACCGTTCTCGCGGCCCCACCGACGGATACCCGTGGTGGTGGCAACCGCAGACTCGCCGGCGCCGTCCGCGTAGTTGGCCTCATCCACACGCAAGCGTGAGTCGGTCGCCAGCGTGCGACGTTCGAGTTCGAGTGCCTGTTCGATCTTCTGATCCGTTGGGTACGACTCGAGTTCGTCGCTCCAAAACTCCTGGTCGGTCGCGACGACTCCGTCGGGTTCCGCGAGCCCGGCCCATTCGTCGGAATTTCCGAACTGGACGTTCTCGCGGGCTTCGGCCAGTACCTCTGCGATGGCCGACTCGTCGAGCGTTCCTGCATAGGCGAACCCTGTGCGACCCTCGGAGATGATGCGTATGCCGATGCCTTCAGATTGCGCTGAAACGAAGTGTTCGACCGCTCCTTGGTACACACGGATCTCGGTGTCGCTGCCCCTCGACACGAACGCTTCGACTTGTTCACCGGCGCGGGCCTGCGCCACCACCCGATCGGCGACGGCGAGCATTTGGCTTTCGCTCATGCTGCCGTGCCCCCAACCGTGAGCGACTTCACCCGCAACGTGGGCTGCCCGTCACCCACTGGTACGCCTTGACCATCTTTGCCACAGGTGCCTGGGCTGCCCATCGCGAAGTCGTTGCCCAGCAGGTCGATGTCGAGCAACACCTGTGGGCCGTTGCCCATGAGGTTCGCATCGCGCAGCGGCTCGGTGATCTCGCCATTCTCGATGAGATACGCCTCGGTCATGCCGAAGACGAAGTCGCCCGTGGCCGTGTTCACGCTGCCCCCGCCCAGCTTGGCGACGTAGACGCCGCGCTCGGTGTTGGCGACGATGTCTGCTGGATCTTCGGCGCCGTCGAGTACGAACGTGTTGGTCATTCGCACCATTGGCAGGTGCATGTAGCTCTGGCGTCGGCCGTTGCCCGAAGGGCCGCGGCCCTCGTTGCGGCTGCGGACGTGGTCCCACATGTAGTCGGTGAGGACGCCGTCTTGGATGAGCACGTTGCGCTGCGTGGGATGACCTTCGTCGTCGAACGCGAGCGTTCCCCATTCGCCCGTCAGGGTGCCGTCATCGACCAGCGTGACGAGCGGCGACGCCACCAACTCACCGACCTTGCCGGCATACACCGAAGAACCCTTTTGAACGTGATCGGCTTCGAGCCCATGCCCGCACGCTTCGTGAAACAACACACCACCAGTCCCGTTCTTGATCACCACCGGCATGGCTCCGGAAGGGGCGGGCCGGGCGGAGAGTTTCACGATCGCCTGGCGGGCTGCCTCTCGCGCCATGTCAGTGACGTCAACCTCGTCGAACACCTCGAAGCCGCGCGTATGGCCCAACGTTTGGTAGCCGGTCTGCATGCCCCCGTCGCCGTTCGCGATGGCACTCACTCGGGCGAGTACCCGAGTGATGTCGTCGTGCACCATGAGCCCGTCGGAGTTGGCGATGAGCACCCGTTTCCGGCTGTCGCCGTAGCTGGCAGCCACCTGAACGATTTCGGGTCCAGCCGCCCGAGCCGCATCGTTCATGGCTTGCAGCAATTCGACCTTGACCGACTTCGGCACGTCGAACGGGTCACGCTCGATGGAGTTCACCACGCGTTCGGCACCACGGTGCAGCGCCACCGTTCGCACGCCGCCGTCGCCACGGCTTGCCGCCTCGGCGGCGACGCGAGCTGCAGCCGTCAGCCCCGCTTCCGACAGATCGCTGGTGTGGGCGAAACCAATGGTGTCGCCGTTGATCACACGAATTCCGGCGCCGCGGTCGCGACCCGAGCTCACCTGCTCGACCTTGCCATCGTCGAGCCCTAGCGCAGTGTTGCGCTTGTCTTCGACATAGATCTCGGCAAAACCAGCCCCAGTTGCCAAAGCAGTCGACAGTGTGCGTTCCACGATGTCTTGATCGATCACCCGACTCACTCTACGGACCGTGATGAATTCAACGACATGTCATTGAACGACGTGTGTCATCGAACGACGTGTGTGAGGTTCGAACGAGGGACTGCGTTAGCGTGATGGTTCGTGAATGCTGCGGTCGGACTCAAAGGTGAGGCTCGAATGATTGTCGAGCAATCAGACACCGCGCGCGCCGTAGGGTCTGGCGACGTCGACGTTCTGGCCACGCCACGCCTGTTGGCGTTGTTCGAACAGGCCACCGTCGATGCGCTCGCTGGCAGTCTCGACCCGGGCCAGTCAACCGTGGGCATGAGAGTTCAGATCGACCATCTCCAACCCACCCCGGTAGGCGCAGAGGTGTCCGCCGAGGCGCACCTGGAACGTATCGAAGGACGCCGGATGACCTTTGCCGTCACGGCATCTGATTCCGGTGGGCTCGTCGCCGCTGGCAAGGTCACACGTGTCGCGGTCGACGTCGACCGATTCATGACCAAGTGCTGCAAGTGCGACTGACCGCTGCCGTCACTTGCTCGATTCGCCTCACCCTGTTCTCCGCGCTCAGCGTCGCTGCGTTGTCTGCATGCGGTGGTGACGGTGGCGGGGTCATCGAAGACAATCTCATTCGGCCCGGCATCACGGCAATGAACCAGGCGAGCGATCTCGCCTGCAATGCCGACAAGGCAGCGCTCACGATGGCGCTCGAGACATACGGCATCATGGAAGGTGCCCCGGCGATCGATCAAACCGCGCTTATCGAAGCTGGCTACCTGCGCGAAGCGTCGACGCTGTACGAAGTGGTCGACGGCCAGATCCAACCCATCGACCCCGGCTGCCTGTAGCGAACGAGCGGGTCGAGTCGCCCTCGTTTCTGCAGTGACAATTGCAGTGACAATTGCGGTGACGATTGCGGCGACAACTGTGGTGACGCTGCCGGGGTGTACCGGCGGGTAGCGTCGTGGGCGAATGTTGCTCGACCAGATCAACGGCCCTGAGGACCTGCGTCCGCTCACCCCCGTGAACTCGACGCGCTTGCAGGCGAAATTCGTGATCTCATCGTCGAGTCGGTGAGCAACAACGCGGGGCACCTCGGCTCCAATCTCGGTGCTGTCGAACTCTCGCTGGCGCTGCACCGGGTGTTTCGCTCCCCCACCGACGCCATCTTGTGGGACACAGGCCACCAGGCATACGTCCACAAGATCGTCACCGGTCGGCGCGGTGCATTCTCTCACCTTCGCCAGGAAGGCGGGCTGTCGGGTTACCCCAGCCGCGAGGAAAGCCGACACGACCACGTCGAAAACAGCCACGCCTCAACCATCTTGAGCTACGCCTACGGCATGGCGGTCGCCCGCGACGCCGGAGTAGACGACCATCGCCATATCGTCGCGGTCATTGGCGACGGCGCCATGACGGGCGGCATGGCCTACGAGGCGCTGAACAACCTCGGACACAGCAAGCGTCGTGTGATCATCGTTCTGAACGACAACGGCCGCAGCTATGCGCCCACGGTGTCGAACCTTTGGGCACAGCCCGAAGAGATCGACGAACGCGCCGGCCACCCCAGCATTCCTGACCGCGTCACCGACAAACTGTCGCACGCCCTCACCGACATCCGGCTCAACCCTGTGTATGTGCGACGGCAGCGACGCATCGAAGAGTTCTTGCACAACCTGCCCGTCGTTGGCCCGCAGGCCGAGAAGGCGCTCGAGGGACTCAAAGCCGGCGTACGCGAGATCCTGCAGCCGCCCGCCTTCTTCGAAGCACTCGGGGTTCGATACGTCGGCCCTGTCGACGGGCATTCCATCGTCGACACCGAAGCCGCCCTGCGCAACGCAATCGAACTCTCGGCCGAAGGCCCGATCGTCGTTCATGTGCTCACCCAAAAGGGCCGCGGTTATCCACCCGCCGAAGACGACGACGAAAAGCACCTGCACGACGCTCCGGTGTTCGACCCCATCGCCGGCCCGCCCAAGGCGGTGCCCACCGGGTACACGCAGGCGTTCGCCGAGGCGATCATCAAGGCTGCAGAGGAAGACCCGCGCATCGTCGCCATCACCGCAGCAATGCCCGGCCCAACCGGGCTACTGCCGTTCCAGCAACACTTCCCCGACCGATTCTTCGACGTCGGAATCGCCGAACAACACGCGGTCACTTCCGCTGCCGGCATGGCCATGTGGGGCTTACGTCCAGTGGTCGCCGTGTACTCCACCTTCCTCAACCGAGCTTGGGACCAAGTGGTGTACGACGTCGCCATGCACCGCTTGCCCGTGGTGTTCTGCCTCGACCGAGCCGGCATCACCGGCCCCGATGGCGCCTCGCATCATGGCGTCTACGACATGGCCCTGCTGTCGAAGGTTCCCGGCATGCGTGTACTCGCTCCGTCGAGCGCTCAGGAGTTGCAGCAAATGGTGCTCGACGCCACTCGGTTGGGTGACGGTCCTGTCGCCATTCGCTATCCGCGTGGCGCTGCCAGACAAGTTGACGAGCACGACGTGGGCTCGGGCCTCGACGCACGCATCGTCAGGCAGGGCGCTGTTGGTGGCGACTCGATCTGCGTGTTGGCGATTGGCAAGATGGTCGAAGCAGCACTGAAAGCGGCCGAGCAACTGGAACCGCTCCACTCGGTCGAGGTGTGGGATGTTCGCTGCTGTGCCCCACTCGACCCAGCGATGATTGCGGCCGCGGCAGAACATCGTGTCGTCATCACCGTCGAAGACGGTGTCCGCGAAGGCGGCATCGGCATGTCGATCGCCGATCAGGTGCGGGCGGTACGCAACGATGTCGTCGTCGACGTACTCGGCCTGCCCACGAGATTCATCTCGCACGGTTCAGCCAGTCACATCATGCGGTCGTTGCGACTCGACGCCGATGGCATCGCCGCGACGATCCGTTCCCACTTCGAATGACCGGCCTCAGGTGACCGGCGCCATCCGCACCGCCACACAGGCCACCGAAGACCTGTCGCTGGCGTTGGCCATGGCAGATGCCGCAGACGCGTTCACGTTGCCTCGATTCCAACAGCAGGATTTCACGCTCGGCTGGAAAGACGATCGCACCGAAGTCACCGAAGCCGACCGTGGCGCCGAGTCGTTGCTCGCCAACATGGTGCTCGACGCACGGCCGGGCCATGGGTTCTTCGGTGAGGAGTTCGGGCAACAGGGTGACGTCGCATCAGCGTGGCGGTGGATCGTCGACCCCATTGACGGCACCAGCGGTTTCGTTCGCGGCATTCCGGTGTGGGCCACGCTGATCGCGCTCACCCACACCGACCCTCTCACCGGAGCGAGTGACGTCGTGACTTCGGTGGTGTCCGCCCCGGCACTCCCGCGGCGGTGGTGGGCAACGGCTGGCGGTGGGTCGTTCGCAGACGGACGACGATGCCAGGTCAGCCAGGTGCCTCAGATCAAAGACGCACAGGTGAGCATCACCTTCAACTCCGGGTGGGACCAACTCGGTCTCACTCCGCAACTGGCCGCACTGGCAACCGACGCACGACGGTCACGCGGCTTCGGCGACTTTTGGCAGCACTGCCTCGTCGCAGAGGGCGCGCTCGACGTCGCCGTCGACGCAGTCGGTCTCGGCATCTACGACATCGCCGCAGTACGGCTGCTCGTGGAAGAAGCAGGCGGGCGTTTCACCGACCGCCACGGTGTGGTGACTCACGAATCGAACAGCGCCATCAGCAGCAACGGAGCGCTGCATGACGCTGCTCCGCCCGTGCTCGCCCGGTTCAGCCGGTGACGAAGCAGAACTCGTTGCCGCCTGGATCCGCCATCACCTGAAACTCTGCGTCGTCGTCTTCTCGGACGACGCCGCCAACCTTTCGTGCCCCCAGTTGTTCCGCCTGATCAACCGCGGAATCGAGATCGTCGACCTCCACGTCGAGGTGCACCCGGTTCTTGGACGACTTCTGCTCAGACACGCGCTGAAAGCTGATGTAGAAGCCCATGTCATCGCCGTCGAGTACCGCCCAGTCGGAACTCTCCACGTCTACATCGCCCCCGATCAGTGCCTGCCAAAAGCGCGCAAGTGCCTCCGGATTCGGGCAATCGAACACAATCTGGTGTAACGCTCCAATGGCCATGACAGGTACCGTACGGGAGATGGCCACGCCGTTCCAGATCACGGTTGATTGTGACGACGCCGAACTGATGAGCGCGTTCTGGTCGAAGGCCCTCGGATACGTCGTCGAGCCACCGCCGGCGGGCTATCTCTCGTGGGAGGATTTCCTTCGCGCCAACAGCATTCCCATCCCGCCACCTCGCTCGATCAGTGCCATCGTCGACCCCGAAGAGGTTGGTCCGCGGATTCTGTTCTTGCGGGTGCCGGAACCAAAATCGATGAAGAATCGCGTCCATCTCGATATTCGTGCCGGACGCCGCGAGGGTGAGAAACTGGCGAAGGTTGCCGAGCTCACAGCAGCAGGGGCAACCGAAGTTCGCCGAGTCGAAGAAAATGGCGGCTGGTGGATGGTCATGACCGACCCCGAAGGAAATGAGTTCTGTGTCACCTGAGGCCCCCCTCCCCGTGAAACCCGACACCGCGATCAAGCCGGATACTGCCGTCATCAGCGTCGGCCGACAGGAGAACGGGGCGTCGCTGGTCGCCCCCATCTGGCCGTCGGCTGTGTGGCAAACCACCTGTATCGACGATGCCAACCAACGCGCCACGACTGTCCGGTCGTCGGGTTTCTATGGTCGTTATGGCAACCCAACCGTCCGCGCGTTCGAGCAGGCGATTGCCGAACTCGAAGGGGCCGAAGACGCCATGGCCTTCGCTTCGGGAATGGGTGCTGTCACATCAACCATCATGACCTTCTGTTCCGCCGGGTCGCATGTGGTCGCCGCACGCCAGATCTACAGCGGCACGCTCGCGTTCTTGCAGGGGCCGGCGCGCCGGTTCGGCGTGGAGACGACGTTCGTCGACAGCACCCAGCCCGGCGCCATCGCGGCCGCTGTGCAGCCCGGACGAACCATGTTGGTCATCGTCGAGACACCGTCGAATCCATTGCTCGAACTCTGCGATCTCGATGAAATCGGTGCCATCGGTGGCCCGTTCACACTCGTCGACTCCACCTTCGCCACTCCCCTCGGGCAACAGCCGCTGGCGCACGGAGCCGACCTGGTGTTGCACTCGGCCACCAAAGGCATCAGCGGGCACAACGACACCACCCTCGGCGTGGTGGCCGGCGAACAAGACCTGATCAACGAGATCTGGAGCTACGGCGTACTTCATGGTGCAACGGCCTCGCCGTACGATGCGCACAACGCGCTGCGCGGCATCCGCACCCTCGGCATCAGGTTGGAGCGCCAAGCTCAAACCGCTCTGCGACTGGCCACTTGGTTGGAGGCCCACCCAGCGGTCACCCGGGTGTACTACCCAGGTCTCGAGTCGCACCCGCAGCACGATCTCGCGAAGCGGCAAATGTGTGAGTTCGGCACGATGGTCGCGTTTGAACTTGGCGGCGGCATCGATGCGTCGCGCAAACTCCTGCGCGACATCGAGGTCATCCGGTGTGCCACCTCGCTCGGCGGCCCCGAGACGCTGATGACCCACCCGTCAACGTCAACGGCGGTGAGCCTCACCCCGGCCGAGAAAATTGAAGCTGGAGTCACCGACGGCCTCATTCGTATGTCGGTCGGTCTCGAAAACTCAGACGACCTCATCGCCGACATCACCCGCGCCCTCGTGTAAAGCCTGAGGCACACCAGTCATGTGGGAACTCACCGGCGCCGCCGCGTCGGCCTTTGGGGTGGTCTTTCTCGCCGAACTGGGTGACAAAACCCAATTGCTGGCGATGGGCTTCGGCGCCAAGTACAAGTTGCGCATCGTGGCGATTGGCCTCCTCATCGGCTTCGGTATCGCCGGAGCGTTTGCCGCAATCGTGGGTGGCGTGCTTGGTGCTGCCCTGCCGGAACGCCCCATCGCCATTGGCGGCGGCCTGCTGTTCTTGACCTTCGCGGTATGGACGCTGTGGGAGGGACTTCACGGTGGAGACGAGGGCGATGCGGGGGCCGAAGTCACGGTTGCAGCCGTGTCGACACGCACCGCCATTTGGTCGATCGCCGGCAGCATCATCGTGGGCGAACTCGGCGACAAGACGCAGCTTGCGACGGCCGCACTCGCCGCGAAGAACAACCCGTTCATGACGTGGGTCGGAAGCACCGCCGGTTTGGTGTGCGTCGGCATGATCGGCGCGATCGCAGGTAATCGCATCGGCACACGCCTCAGCGGCAGAACGATCGCGTTCGCCTCGGCCGCGCTCTTCGCCACCTTCGGTGTGCTGTTGCTGATCAGCGCTCGATGAGCGCAGCAGCCGAGGTTCTAGGTGTACGCGGTTCTGCGTGTACGAGGTTCTACGTGTAGTAGGGGTTCTCGCCCGAGGTGTGGTCGGTGAGGTCTTTGACCCGCTGCACTGCGGGCAATGCATCGCTGAGCATGGTTTGCACACCTTCCAGCATGGTCATCTTGCTCATGGAGCATCCGTGGCAGCCGCCGCCCATCGTCATGTACACGGTGCCTTCGCCGTCGTGCCCCATATAGGTGACGAAGCCACCGTGGGCCGCGAGCGACGGGTTCACGTCGCCCGACACGAGCGCTTCGATCTCGGCCGACAACTCGTCGTCGTTGATGAGACCTTCCACGTCTGGCGCCTGAGGCTTGTTGGGGTTGCGAATGACCAAACCCTGGGTGTCTGTGTAATCGAGGGTGGCGTCGCGTAACAGTTCAACGTCGTCACCGGGGATGATGACCTTGATCGCCAAGTCGGTGTCGCCATCGAACCCGCTGGCTACACCGGTGTGGGTGCGCACCTCGTCGGTGAATGCCGCCTTGAGAAACTCATCGAAACTCAAGTCGTACTTGAAGTCTTCTCCGCGGCCCGACGCGATCGCTAGCCGGAGGCCGAGTGAATCGGCATCTGCCTCCTCGGCACGCAGTTCGATCAACTTCGCCAACGCTCCGGGGGTGATGCTGATGATCGGACGGCTTGCCAGATCTCCACGGTCGTTCGCAGTTGCGAGGGCTTCGAGCGGACTCATGTATCCGAGGCTACCGTCGCGTGTCGTGAACGCCGAGAACACGTCGCCCAAGAACACGTCGCCCTATCAACCCGGCGAGTACGTCGACAAATTGCTGATCGACGTCGACCGCTTCGCTACTGCGGTGATGACGGGGCCCCTCGACGCTCCTATTTCGGGGTGCCCGGGTTGGAACCTCGACCAGCTCTCCCGCCACATGGCGTACGTCCACCGGTGGGCCAGGCATTGCGCAGAGCACGGCGAACGGCCCGAAGAGGGCCAGATCGCTCAGCCCGAGCTCGACGTCGATGCGGCGACCCTCGCCGCCTGGCTCCTCGATGGGGCCGATGCCCTGGCCAGGGTTCTCCGCACGGCCGACCCCGAGTCGCCCACCTGGCATCCGTTCCCCGTGCCCTGCGTCACTGGCGTGTGGCCTCGTCGTCAGGCGCACGAAACGTCGATTCACCGATGGGACGCGCAACACGCCGTCGGCGCTGCAGATCCCATCGACGCTGCGTTCGCAAGCGACGGCATCGACGAGTTCTTCAATATTGCGTTGCCGCGCACGGTCGTGCGTGAATCGTTGACGCCGCCGGTTGGCAGCGTTCACGTTCACTGCACCGACGTCGACGGCGAATGGTTGGCCTGGTTCGACGACGACGGGTACCACGTGGTGCCAGAACATCGCAAGGGTGATGCGGCGCTGCGCGGCCCCGCAGAACAGCTGCTCCTTGCGCTCTACCATCGCGAGGGAAGCCGATCCGATCTCAGCCCCGTGGGTGACGAATCGGTGCTGAACGCCTGGTTCCAACTCCCCGGCTTGTGATCATTCACCCGCCCGTTACCTGAAAGCCGCGAAACGCTGGTATCCACAAAGAGTGCGCATTCTGGTATCGAACGACGACGGCATCGACGCTCCGGGGATCATCCACCTGGCAGGGGCCATGGCCGACTTGGGCGAAGTGGTCGTGGTGGCACCCAACAGCGAGTTCTCTGGGGCGAGCGCGGCGATCGGTGCGATTCACCTCGGTGCTCCGACCGTGGAGCGACGCAAGTTCGAGGGCGGCCTCGAAGCCTGGGCAGTCGACGGCCCACCAGCGCTCGGCGTGTTCTACGCCACGAATGGTGTGTTCGGCGCCCCGTTCGATCTCGTGGTATCTGGCATCAACCCCGGTGCAAACACCGGTCGCGCCGTCTACTACTCGGGCACCATCGGAGCGTGTACCGCAGGCAGGAACGCGGGTTGGTCGGGGGTCGCGGTCAGTCAACATGTCGAATTCGGCAGCATCGAGGGCCAGGCGTTCGATGAAGCCATCGCCGGTCTGAGGTGGCACGCTGCGGCAGCCGTTGCCAAGGTGTTCGTCGCGGGGTTGCTGGCCGACCTGCCGACCGAGCCGGTCATCGCCAACCTCAACGTGCCCGACCTCGAGGTCGCCGACATGATCGGCTGGCAGCTCGCGCCAATCGCCCGTAACCGATTCGGATTGGGCGACTCCGGTTCACTCGTTCCCATCGCAGATCGTCCCGGCCACTTCGACGTGAAGATGGGTTGGGCCCGTCAAACCGCGCCGCCGCTCGACTCGGACGCCAGCTTGGTGACCCACGGCATCATCTCGGTGTCGTACTTGTCGCCGGTTGAACACCAATCACATCGCGACGACCTGGCCTCGCCTGAGTCTGCGCTCAGCGGTCTCGTCAGCCGACTTCACCGCAACGCCGACTAGCCTCTGAGTTACCAACACCACCGGGGAGCTCGAGGAACGACGGGCTGAGAGGGGGGCACGCCGCCACCGACCCGCACACCTGATCCGGGTAATGCCGGCGGAGGAAGTCATGTCCGACACAGCGCCACCACAACCACCACCCAGTCCCCTCGAATCAGTCAACGCTGCCCTTCGAGTTGGCATCGGTCACACCGTCGTGGTCGTGACTGGCAGTGAACCGCTCGACCCTCTCGCCGTAGCTGCTCTCCCGGCCAATGCCATCGTGCTCGCGGCCGACGGCGGCCTCGATCACGCGTTGGCCGCCGGGCTCACACCGGCTGGGCTCGTAGGCGACCTCGACTCCATCACGCCGGAAGGTCTGGCCTGGGCCGAAGCGCACTCCACGATCGCTCGACACGATCCGCGCAAAGACCAGACCGATACCGAGCTGGCGCTGGCGATGGCGATCGACCTCAATCCGGCCCGCCTCGTGCTCCTTGCTGGCGGAGGCGACCGACTCGACCACACCATGGGTGCGCTCGGCGCGCTGGGTCACCCGACGCTCACCAGCATTCCGATCATCGAAGGGTGGTGGGGCCGCCAGCGCATCCGGGTGCTGCACGGGCCCGGCCGTGCCGAGCTCACCGATCTGGTCCCTGGCACCGCTCTGTCGGTGCTGGCGGCACACGGTCCGTGCGAGGGCGTCACCCTCACCGGGGTGGAATGGCCGCTCTCCAACCACCAACTCGACCCGCTGGTTGGGCTGGGCATCAGCAACATCGCCGTCGATCCAACTGTCACCATCTCGGTGCTCCACGGTGTCGTCACCGTATTTCTCGCACCGCTGGAAGAAAGCGACGGCGAACGATGATGCACCGTCACATCACCGGCACGGTGCCTCGACTCGCGTTGGCTCTGCTCGTGGCCATCGTGGTCAGTGCGTGCGGCGACGATTCTGGCGACAGCTCTGACGACATTCTGATGTCGGTACGGCAGCCGAAGACACGCCGTGCGGCCCCGCGGCCCAAGCCAAACAAGACACCGACACTGTCGACGGAGCTGTCGACGGTGAGACGATCACACTGGTCGCCTACGAGTCGTTCCCCACCGACCCCGCCAACCCAGCGGTGCTGGCGCTGGCCGATTTCACCGCCGAAACCGGAATCGCCGTAGAGATTCTGATCGCCGGCGACACCGGCACGATGTTGTCGAAGGCCACCCTCACTGCCGGAAACCCCGAAGGCGACGTGATGTGGGGTGTTGACAACACCTTCTTATCGCGTGCAATCGAAGCCTGTGTCTTCGAGCCGTACGCCGCCGCCGGGGTGAGCGACTTGCCAACCGAGTTCACCGAACTCGTCCCAGGTCGCGAGGCGACGCCGGTCGACTTCGGCGATGTGTGCGTCAACTATGACATCGCCGCGCTGGCCGCAGCGGGCGTCGAACCGCCAACCTCGTGGGAAGACCTCACATCACCGGAGTACGCAGGGATGCTCGTGGTGCAGAACCCGGCGACGTCCTCGCCGGGGCTTGCGTTCTTGCTCGGTACCGTTGCCACGTTCGGCGAAGACGGTTGGGCCGACTACTGGTCCAACCTGGTGGCGAACGACGTGCTTGTTGTCGATGGATGGTCACAGGCCTACTACGAAGCATTTTCGTGGGCTGGCGGCGACCGGCCTCTGGTGGTGAGTTACGGATCCAGCCCACCGTTCGAGGTGTTGTACGCCGTCGAGCCACTCGAAGAAGCGCCGACCGGCGTCGTCGAGGCCACCTGCGTGCGCCAGGTCGAGTTCGCCGGAGTCCTGCGCGGCACGGAACATCTCGGCGCAGCACAGCAGCTCGTCGACTTCCTGGCGTCGCCGCGATTCCAACAAGAAGTCGCGCTGAATCTGTTCGTGTTCCCAGTGCACCCCGACGTGGAACTCGATCAAGCGTTCGTCGACTATGCGGTGATTCCGAAGGTTCCGCTGTCGCTCGACCCAGCGATCATCGACCAACAACGCGAGGAATGGATCGACGAGTGGACGCGCCTCGTGCCGGGGAGCTAGCCGGCTCCCGCGCCAATCGGGTGCCCTATTGGTTTCGGCTGTCAGTCGCCGCGCCGCCCGCCGTGTTCCTGTTGGTTTTCTACGTTTGGCCATTTCTCACGCTCATCGCTCGCGGACTTGCCGGGCCCGATGCGCTGAACCTGCTCACCGAGGCGACCACGTGGCAGGTGGTGTGGTTCACCGTCTGGCAGGCCGCAGCCAGCACGTTGCTCACTCTGACGATCGGCCTTGCCCCTGCGTGGGCCACCGCGCGTTACCGGTTTCCAGGGCGGCGATTGCTGCTGAGCGCCCTCACCGCCGTCTTCGTGCTTCCCACAGTCGTCATCGGGGCGGCAATGATTGCTGTGCTCCCGGCCTCGCTCGAACGCAGTGTCTGGGCCATTCTTGCCGCCCACGTGGTGTTCAACCTCGCAGTGGTGGTGCGCACCGTTGGCACCTCCTGGGCGGTCATCCCCCCCGATCTCGAACACGCTGGGCGAACACTCGGCGCTAGCTCCTGGCAGACGTTTCGCTTGATCACGTTGCCCGTGTTGCGTCCGGCACTCGCGGCCGCAGCGGCGATCGTGTTTCTCTTCACCTTCACCTCGTTCGGCGTGGTGCGCGTGCTGGGTAACGGAACTCAGACCACCATCGAGGTGGAGATATGGCGTCGCGCCACACAACTCGGCGACATTCCCGGGGCCGCGACGCTGACGATCGTTCAGCTGTTGGCTCTCGCCGGGGTGGTGGCCTGGAGTTCGAGGATTCAGCGCCAGACCGCAGCAACGCTCCAACCTGCTGGCAGGTATCACGACATCGAGCGCCCAACCGGACGAACACGGTGGTATGTCGCGGCGGCGGCGTTGTTCGCCGCCCTCATTGTCGCGGTGCCGCTGGCCGCCTTGGTCGAGCGCTCGTTCTGGAACGGCGACAGCTACTCGTTGGCCGCGTGGCGTTCACTTGGCAACAACGAAGTGCGCCCGGGTCTGCGAATCGGCGTCGACCCGATTGCCGCGCTTCGTATGTCGCTCACCACTGCGGCATGGGCAACCGGCTTCGCTGTGGTCATGGGAGCGGCCGCGATCATCGCCATCAGCACTGTCGGTGTTCGGTCGAGCCGACTCCTCGACACCGGTCTCATGCTCCCGTTGGGCACATCCGCTGTCACCATCGGATTCGGCATGTTGATCACGTTCGACCACGATCCGGTCGACTGGCGAGCCGCTTGGTGGCTGGTGCCGATCGGGCACGCACTCGTCGCCACCCCGTTTGTGGTTCGCAACTCGCTCGGCGTGGTTCGTTCCATTTCGCCCGACCAGCGGCATGCCGCAGCCACGCTGGGCGCGTCGCCGACCCGAGCGTGGGCGACCACCACGCTTCCAGCGCTGCGTCGACCGCTTGCCGTCGGCGCCGGTCTTGCAGCAGCGGTGTCGCTGGGCGAGTTTGGCGCCACCAGCTTTCTCAGCAGATCCGGTACCGAGACGCTGCCGATTGCCATCGACCGTCTCCTGGGCAGAACGGGCCGACTCTTTCAGGCCCAGGCGTTTGCGCTCGCCTCGATCCTTGCCGCGGTGACCGTCGTGCTCGTGGTGGCCATCGATGTCGGGGGTGATCGTGCTCGACGTTCGTGACGTCTCGGTGCGCTTCGGCGAGACCCCGGTGCTCGATGGCATGTCGATGCATGTCGAGCGCGGCGAGATCGTCGCGCTGCTCGGCCCGTCGGGGAGTGGAAAGAGCACGTTGTTGCGCGTGATCGCAGGCATCATCGAGCCAGACAGCGGAACAGTCACACTCGACGGACGCGACATCACCAACCTGCCAACCCACCTCCGCTCGGTGGGCATGATCTTTCAAGATGAGCAGTTGTTTCCGCACCTCTCGGTCGGAGACAACGTGGCGTTTGGCCTCAAGGTCGCTCGGATGAAGCGTGCTGAACGTCACCAGCGCTCGGGTGAACTGCTCGAGGCAGTGGGGCTCAGCGGGTTCGAAGACCGTTCCATCGGCAATCTGTCCGGAGGCGAACGCAAGCGAGTCGCCCTCGCGCGTTCGCTCGCTCCGAACCCATTGGTGTTGCTGCTCGACGAACCGCTGACCGGGCTCGACCGCGAACTTCATGATCGGCTGGCGATCGAGCTCGCGGTGGTGCTTCGCGAACGAGGCACCACGGCGATCTGGGTCACCCACGACCGCGCCGAAGCGGCGACGATTGCGCAGCGTTCGGTCGAACTCCACGCCTGAGAGACCTTGGCCTCTAGGCACCCATGTTCCCCCGGCGCATACTGGTGACGCTCATGATTGAACGACTCACCACCGCCGACACATTCGCGCTGCGCCAATCGGTGCTTCGCGACGGCACGCCGTCGAACGTCGTGGCGTTCGAGGGAGACGACGACCCCGAGACCGTGCACCTCGGTTGGCGAGTAGATGGCCGAGTCGTCGGAATCTCCACTTGGATGCATCGTTCGTACTACGTGCGCCCTTCCGTAGATGCCTACCAATTGCGCGGGATGGTGACCGATCCGTCAATCCGCGGAACCGGCATCGGATCCAAGTTGCTGATCGCCGGGCTCGCGTACTGTCGTCAGCAGGGCGCGCAAGGGGTCTGGGCCCGTGCTCGCGACACCGCCTTGGAGTTTTACGAGGCCCACGGGTTCAGCATCGTCGGTGACGGTTACATCGACGGAGAAACCGGCGAAGCCCACCACGACATGTTCATGCTGTTCTCAGACAGCTGATCATCGAACCGCTGGGGACTGTTGCCCAGCCCGTACTGCGTCATCAAGGTGCACAACGTGGCAGGAGGTACTGCCCATGTCATCTCGACCGTCACACCAGTCAACCAGCTCTTCGATCAGCCCTTCGATCAGCCCGAACGCCAGCACGCTGCGGCACCGAGCGACGGCCCTACGGTCCTTTGCCGGCACCATCGACCAACTCCGCGTCACACACATCGACGAACACGAGGCACTGGCTTCCAGCAGCTCCGACAACGCAGGCCATTGGCAGGTGCGCCGCCAAATGCTCGACCGCAATCTGCATCAGCTCCACCGCGCAGCCGACGAGTTGCGTGACCTCGCGCACAGGATGTGGCAGTGCGCCGACGGACTCGAGCTGGCTCACGGCCCCGCCCGGCGGGAGGGAATGTGACATGCACAATCACATCGAGCACAGTCACTTCGAAACTGGCGTCGCCAGCGATGATCGACTCGAACTACTGCGACACAACGTGGTCGCGGCGATCGACGAAATTGCATCCATCCGTTGCCCCGACCCCGCAGCGATGAATGCGTTTCTCACCGCACGCCTCGCCATGCACACGCTGCGCGACGTGTGGTTGCCGAACATCTGAGCGCACACGATCGCCTCGCTAGAACACCCCAGCGGGTGCCAACCCATCAGGTTCGAAGCGGCCTGTCAGCCAAGCAAGGCGAGCGGTTGGGGGCAACGCCAAGGCGGCAGCAGGCAGACCGGTGAGCCCCATGGGTTGGCGCGCCTTCCACACCATCTCGAGGGTGCGCAGCTCCCGGCGCACATAGTCGCTCGGCAGCGCCGAGAACTCGTAGCCGAGGCCCAGGTCGATCCGGTGCAGTTCCACCTCGCGTTGACGCAACAGCGGCAGCATCACCATGGGTCTCGGCCCGGCGACCGATTGCGCGGTGCCGTCCCATTCCACCTGACTGGCATAGCGCTTCGTCAAGGCGGCACCTGCGGCTGCAACGTCTGCAACCAACTCCGGCCATGTGCGCACCGCGCCCGCCTCGATAGCAGCGTTCCGCCCCGCTGCACCACTCTCGTACTGCGGCAACCCGGACAGCATCGCGACGTGACTGTCGGCATTCCGAGCGATGTGCGTGAGCACGTGACCGACGGTCCACTCGGGAAGTAGCGAAGGACGACCTGGATCAACTGGCCCAACACGTTCCAGAAACGCCACGAGGTTGACTTCGGATCGGGCAACGGATTCGAGGACGGCGGCGAGGTCGCGTTGTGCTGCGTTCATTGCGTTGCTCATGACACGAACGTACTGTGCAAGTGCCAAGCTGTCTGGATGCAACTCGGAATGATCGGGCTCGGACGGATGGGTGCCAACATGGTTCGCCGACTCATGGCCGATGGCCATGAGTGCGTGGTGTACGACGTGGCTCCTGAACCCATCGCCCAACTCGCTGGTGAGGGAGCGACGGGCGCCTTCACGCTCGAGGCCTTCGTCAATTCGCTCACGTCGCCTCGCAACATTTGGGTCATGGTGCCCGCCGCATTTGTCGAAGGAACCGTGGCCAAACTCACTCCGCTCCTCGTGGCCGGCGACACCATCATCGACGGTGGCAACTCTTGGTATCGCGACGATGTCGACCGCGGCGCCCCACTCGCCAGGCTGGGCATCAACTATCTCGATGTTGGTACGAGCGGCGGCGTGCACGGTTTGGAACGCGGCTACTGCTTGATGGTCGGCGGTGACACCGAAGCGGTGAGTCGACTCGCACCGATCTTCGACACATTGGCGCCCGGTTTCGACGCTGCCGAACGAACGCCCGGTCGTACTGGAGAGCCAACTGCGGCCGAGCGGGGTTGGCTGCACTGCGGGCCGTCCGGCGCTGGCCACTTCGTGAAGATGGTGCACAACGGCATCGAGTACGGCCTGATGGCCGCGTACGCCGAGGGGCTCAACGTGCTCGCAAAGGCGAACATCGGGGCCGAGTCACACGCAGCCGATGCCGAAACGGCACCGCTCGCCGACGCGAAGTACTACCAGTACGACATCGACCTGGCGGCCGTCACTGAAGTGTGGCGACGCGGCTCTGTGGTGTCGAGCTGGCTGCTCGATCTCACGGCCGAGGCACTCGTCACTGACCCACGGCTCGACGAATATGCAGGCCACGTCAGCGATTCGGGCGAGGGTCGGTGGACCATCAACGCAGCGATCGACGAAGGGGTTCCGGCGCCGGTGCTCAGCGCTGCCCTGTTCCAGCGGTTCAGTTCGCGTGGGCGAGCCGATATTGCCGACAAGGTGCTGTCGGCAATGCGTGCTGGCTTCGGTGGCCACCACGAGCGGAAGGATTCAACGCGATGACCCTCACCTCGGCACAGCCACCAGCAGACGCCCTGGTGCTCTTCGGTGCAACCGGCGACCTGGCGAAACGCAAACTGTTCCCGGCGCTGTACCACCTCGAAGAGAACGACATGCTCCACGTGCCGGTGATCGGCGTCGCCCGCTCAGACTGGACCGATGAGTCGTTTCGCCAACACGCTCGCGAGGCGATCATCGATGCCGATCCCGACGCCGACCGTCGGGTAGTCGAGGCGTTGATGCAGCGCCTCGACTTGATTCAGGGTGACTACGCCGATTCGGCTACCTGGGAGTCGTTGCGCTCGACCCTTGACGCCGCGAGCTCCGAACACGCCGTGTACTACATGGCGATCCCTCCATCCGTGTTCCCGGAGGTCGCTCACTCGCTGGCATCGGTCGGCCTCAACGAACGCGGCCGGATCGTGGTGGAGAAGCCGTTCGGGCGGGATCTCGCTTCGGCGATTGAACTCAATGCCACATTGGCCACCGTGTTCCCTGAGGAACGCATCTTCCGCATCGACCATTACCTCGGCAAAGAGAGTGTGGAAGATCTGCTCGTGTTTCGGTTCTCGAACACCCTGCTCGAACCTGTGTGGAATCGCCGCTATGTGCGCAGCGTGCAGGTCACCATGTCGGAAACGATCGGCGTGGAAGGGCGGGGCTCGTTCTACGACGGGGTCGGAGCCATCCGTGACGTGTTGCAGAACCACCTGCTGCAGGTGGTCGCTCTCCTGGCCATGGAACCGCCCGCCGGGAGCGACAGCCGCTTCCTCCAAGACGAAAAGGCCAAGGTCATGGCGGCCATGCGCCCCATCGACCCTCGGCACTTCGCCCGAGGTCAGTACGTCGGATATCGCGATGAACCCGGGGTCGACCCCCACTCGTCGGTCGAGACGTATGTGGCAGCCCGACTGGAAATCGATTCATGGCGATGGGCCGGAGTTCCATGGTTCGTTCGAGTTGGCAAGGGGCTGGCCCAATCGTCCACCGAGGCGGTCATCGAGTTCCACTCGCCACCTCGGCTGCTGTTCGACGAGGCCGGCGGGCCCGCGCCCGATCGGAACCTGGTTCGGTTGCGGCTCGGCAAGCGCGACGGGGTGACGTTTGGGCTGCAAGCGAAGACTCCTGGGCCGCACCTCGACAGCCAGATGGTCGAAGTGTCGGTTGACTTCGCTGCGGCACTGGGCGAGCGCTCCGAAGCGTACGAACGACTGCTCGGCGACGCTCTCATAGGGTCAACACGCCGCTTCGCTCGCCAAGACGTGGTGGAAGCGACGTGGCGTGTGGTGCAGCCGATTCTCGACCATCCCGGCCCAGTTCATCCCTACTTCCGAGGGTCGTGGGGGCCATCCGAAGCCGAACGCTTGCTCGGCTCGGGAGATCATTGGTTCGCGCCGAGCGATTGATCTCAGTGATTGATCTCGGCGATTGACCCGGGAGACGCGGTATCGTTCTCATGTGACGGGACATCATTCCCAGATTGTGAGACGCTGAAATGTTGTGGATTCCGGTGACGCTCGCTGCAGCGACGTGCCAGATCCTCCGTACCTCCCGCCAGCACGAGCTGCGTTCGGTGTTGTCCACTGGCGCCGCTGGGTTCGTCCGTTACGCCTACGGCGCGCCCCTCGCGCTGCTCACCAGCCTGTTGGTGTTCGGCGTGCTCGGTCGTCCGATCCCCCACATTCCAGGCAGTTTCTGGCCAACCATCGTCGGGGCTGGCATCGCCCAGATCGTCGCCACGATCGCTTTGCTGCAGGCATTCAAAATGCGCGACTTCGCCGTGGGCACCGTCTACAGCAAGTCTGAAGTGCTCATCGTCGCCGCCATGGGCGCTGTGGGCCTGGGCACCGCGATCGAACCCGCAGGGTGGATCGGCGTCGTGTTGGTCACAGTCGGCGTGGTTGCGCTGGCATCGAAAGGGTCGTGGCGCACCGTGCGTGCAAGGCTCCGGCGACCCTGCTGCGTTGATGGGCATCGTCGCGGCCGCCGGATTTGCTGCCGCCGCGGTTGGCATCGGGTCGGCATCGAAGTCGCTCACCGGGGCTCCGTCATTCGACCGGGCGCTGTTGACGCTCACGGTCATGCTCACCTTCCAAACCCTCATCAACGCGGCGTGGTTCGTCGCCACCGACCCTGGCCAACTTCGCCTCGCTGCTGCGGCGTGGCGACCAGCCACCTGGGTGGGCGTCTTCAGCCTGCTCGGCTCGATCGGCTGGGCATGGGGATTCACTCTGGAAAGCGCCGCCAAAGTGCGCACGCTCGGCCAAGTGGAACTCGTGATCGCCTTCGTGATCGCCCGCGTCACCCTCGGGGAACGTCACCGACGAGCCGACTACGTCGCCAGCGGACTCGTCCTCGCAGGAGTCGTCGTCGTCACCCTCCTCGGCTAGCAATCAACTGAACCTGACGATGGGGGTCAGGTGCTTGCGTCGCTCACAACAAGCTGTTGCGACGGGGGATCACCACGATGGTGCCGTCTGGTTCACGGTGCACCGTGACTCGAACCCCATAGAACTCCGCCAGGATCTCGGCGTTCAGCACCGCTTCCGGCTCGCCTTCTGACACCACGACTCCTTCGTGCATCAGCACGAGGCGATCGGCATACATGCCCGCCAGCGTCAAGTCGTGCATGGCCGAAATGACCGTGAGGCCGTGATCGTGGCGCAGCCGAGCCACCAGGTCGAGCGCCTGTTGTTGATGCCCGATGTCGAGCGCGCTCGTGGGTTCGTCGAGCAGCAGGATCGGTGCCTCGGTGGCCAACGCCCTGGCAATGACGAGGCGTTGCCGCTCGCCACCGCTGAGGTGACCGAGGTGACGATCGGCAAACTCGCTGAGATCGAGTCGGGCGAGCACGTCGCGCACCATGGCGCGGTCGTTTCTACTTTCGGTACCGAAGTAGCCCACGTACGGTGCGCGACCGAGCAGCACGTACTCGAAGCCAGACATGTCGGCGGGCATCATCGGGTCTTGGGGCACGTACGCCACGAGCGCGGCGCGGCGTGAGCGAGCCCGCAATGCCAGCGGTGACCCATCGACATCGATGCCTCCGGTGCTGTCGACCACGCCAACGACCGCTTGCAGCAGCGACGACTTTCCAGCCCCGTTCGGGCCGATGAGCCCAAGCCATTCGCCCGACCGCACCGACGCGTTGAAGCCATGAACTGCCACGCGTTTGCCATAACGCACCGAGACGTCGCGGAACTCGATGGAACTCATCGGTTGAGACTCCTCGTACGCAACAACACGATGAAGAACGGCGCCCCAACCATCGCCGTGACCACGCCGATCGGAAGCTCCGCCGGTGCGGTGAGCATCCGAGCTGGAATATCGCACACGATGAGGAAGGCGGCACCGAACAGTGCCGACAACGGCAACACACGTCGATAGCTCGAGCCCGCGACCAGCCGAACCACGTGCGGCACCACGATGCCGACGAAACCGATGAGGCCACTCACCGAGACCACCGCAGCGGTGCCCAGCGTTGCTGCCATGACCACGATCAACCGCACCCGAGCTACCGGAATGCCGAGTGTCGTCGCTTCGTCGTCGCCCACTCGCAGCGCGTCGAGATGGCGACGATGGAGGAACAACACGATGCAACTCGACCGCGACGTACGGCACGACCAGCTTCACGTCGTCCCAATTCGCAGTGTTCAATCGCCCGAGGATCCACGTGTAGACATCTCTGATCACTTCCGAGTTTCGCTGGAGCAGAAATGTCTGCATCGCCGTGAGCAGCGACACCATGGCCACCCCGGAAAGCACCAAGGTTGCCGTGGAACGCAGGCCTCCGAACGCAGCCCCGACGAAGTACGTCACCGCCACGGCTGCGATGGCGCACACGAACGCAACCGCCGGAACCGGATCGACTGGCCAGTCTGCCCCCGCACCTCGAAAGGTCGCGATCATCAGCGTGGCCCCGAGGCCAGCTCCGGCGGCCGCGCCGAGCTGGTACGGGTCGACGAGTGGGTTACGAAAACACCCTGGTAGCTGGCGCCACCGACCGACAACATCGCCCCGACCAAGCCACCCAGCACCACCCGAGGCATGCGGATCTCCCACAGGATGTTCCACTGACTCTCGGTGACGCCGCTGTCGATGGAGATCAAAGGCAGGTGGTCGAGGAGGGCGAGAGGTATTCGCCACCAGGTGAGCCCGGCCGGCCCGATGACGACGCCGGCGAAATGGCGAGCAGCGCGACTGCGCTTGCGCACACGATCCAGCGGGTGGAACCGCGCCCAGACTCGAGAGCCGCCTCCCCGTCAGTTACGCTGTGCGTCGACTGGTGTCGACAGTGCCGCGTTGCCAGATGCAGGCGCGGCTACACCCGCCGATGCGTCTTCCGGTGCGTCGCGGGCTGTCGTCATCGGGATTGCCTAGGTCAGCCGGCGTCGACCGAAGCTTGGGCGTTGACCGCTTCACCAACGCTCTCGAGGAACTCGACGACTCGTGGCCCCCAACGAGACACGATGTCGTCGTCCATTTCGATGACGCCACCGTCCACCACCGCTGACAGAACGTCCCAGCCGGGGCGAGCAGCGACGGTCTCCGCGGTCTCACCGCAGTATTTGGTGCACGCGAGGAAGATCAGGTCCGGGTCGGACTCGAGAATGAACTCCGCGCTGAGCTGCGGGTACTGGCCAAGGTCGCCTGATTCGTCGGCGATGTTCACCAATCCGGCCTGGGTGTAGATCGCACCGATGAACGAGCTGGAACCGACCGAGAAGTAGGTGTCGTCGAGTTCGTGGTAGTAGGTCATCGGCTCTTCGAGCACGGGCAAATCCGCGATGACTGCTTCGATGTCGGTCTGCATCTGGCCAACGAGTTCTGCTGCTTCACCGACGCGGCCGATGGTCGCGCCGAGTTGCTCGATCTGGGTGTAGATGCCGTCGAATGATTCGGGGGCCATGCCCTCCCAGTGCGCGATGTCCAACGAGTCGAGCTGCGCAAGGAAATCATCGTTCGTGCCGTCGGTGATGACCAGGTCGGGGGCCAACGCAGCGATCGCTTCGACGCTCGGTTGGTACGGGTCGATACCAGCCATCTTGTCGGCAGCTTCGGGCGGGTAGTTCGAGTAGTCGTCGACGGCAAGAATCTGATCCTCAGCACCGAGTGCATACAGCATCTCGGTCGCCGTCGGCGACAGCGAGATGATGGCTCCTGGAACATCGGCCGTCGTCGCGTCGCCGTCGCTGACGGCTGCAACGGTGTCCGCAACGGTGGTGGCAACAGCGCCAGCAACCGTGGTCGCTGCGGCAGGGTCGCTCCCTGATGCTGCTGTGGTGGCGGTAGCCGCAGCTGCGGTGGTACTCGTGACTTCGGTGTCGTCGCCGCAAGCTCCGGCGACGAGCGCCAAGCCAACGGCCGCAGTGGCCCAACGGGCCAGATGGTGTGTACGCATGGAAATTCCTCCACGTTGGGAGGACAAGTTGGTCGAAAGCCGAGGCTCGCAAACCGCCCTTGCCTCGAGGGTCTGGTTCTTCGCTCAGCAGGGTCGACCGGGCTCGTCCAGATCGCTCTGGAACTACCGTTGCGGGACAGCGCCGGGATCTCACCGGACTTCGCGCCACACTGTGCGGTGTCAACTTACCGGATTGGATTGTCCGCACCGCAAATCGAATCTTGCGGGGCGATCCGTTAGGGTCCGCCCCGCCTGGATGAACGAAGTGAATGAATGACGTGAATGAACGGCCTGAACGAACGAGCGCACAAGGACGATGACGAGCGATATGACGAGTGAAGAAGCCGCAACCGAAGGGTTGACTGAAGCGTTGACCGAAGACCCGCGCCCGGATGGTTTGCGTTCGGTTCCTTCGCTCGTCATCGTCAATACCGGGAATGGCAAGGGCAAGAGCTCTGCCGCATTCGGCGTCATGTTGCGCGGCATTGCTGCTGGTTGGAACGTTGCCGTTTGCCAGTTCATCAAGTCCAGCGAATGGAAGGTCGGCGAGGAAAAGATCGGGCGGCAACTTGGGGTCGATTGGAACTCGTTCGGCGACGGATTCACCTGGGATTCAAACAATCTCGAACACGACAAGGCACTCGCCGCGGCCGGCTGGCGGAAGGCCAAAGACCTCATCGCAGCAGGCGAGCACCAGCTCATCATCCTCGACGAACTCACCTATCTGTGCACGTGGGGATGGATCGACGAGGCAGACGTGTCTGGCCACGATTGCCGATCGTCCAGAGCGAGTAAACCTCGTCATCACCGGCCGCGACGCCTCGGCGGGATTGATTGAAATTGCCGACACGGTGACGGAGATGAACGAAGTGAAACACGCGTACCAACAGGGAATCCGTGCCAAGCGCGGCATCGACTATTAGGGCATTTCGCCGTGCTCAACAAGATGGTCCCTCCACTGCCCGACATACCCGCTGGTCAGCCCGCAGGACAAGTGACGGTGGTCCTCGGTGGCGCACGCTCGGGCAAGTCTTCATTCGCTCTGCGTCGCGGTCTCGAGGCGGAAGCATCCGGCCGCTCCGTCACGTTCATCGCGACCAGCCCGAGGATTCCCGGCGACGACGACCTCGACGCTCGCATCGCCGCCCATCGCTCTGAACGTCCGCCGACTTGGCTCACCATCGAAGAGGAACTCGACCTGCCAGCGCGCCGTCCGTGCGACTGTTCCAGACGCATTGGTCATCATCGACTGCGTGACGTTGTGGGTGTCGAATCTGCTTGCACCACGCCACCCCAGAAACCGAGGTAGTCACCGCTGCCGAGGGCGCGCTGTTCGCGCTGCGTTCACGCCAGGGGCCGAGTGTGGTGATTTCGAACGAGGTTGGAATGGGCATCGTGCCGATGAACGACCTCGCTCGCTCATACCGAGACGTGCTCGGGCGGGTCAACCAACTCTTCGTCGCCGCGAGCGCCGAGGCCTATCTCATGGTGGCTGGTCGCGCTCTGATGCTCACCGACATCGAGGAACCATGAACGCGCTTGCGCGACTCCATCAATGCGCTCACCCAGCCCGACGAAGTCGCCGCGGCCGCAGTTCGACTGCGCGCGTCCACCGTCCTTCGGCCCGCCGGCGCAATGCAGGCGCTCGACGACATTGCCATACACCTCGCGTCGTGGCAAAGCACTGACACCCCCGATGTTCGTCATCCCGCCGTCTTGGTGTTTGCCGGCGATCACGGCGTGGCAGCCGCTGGAGTCAGCGCTTACCCCAGTTCGATCACTGCCGAAATGCTGGCGGCCGTGCGCGAGGGACGTGCCACGGTCAACGCAATGGCCGCCCGGGCCGGCGCAACAGTGGCCGTGGTCGACGTGGGCGTCGGCATGCCCACCGCAGACATCCGCTTCGAACCCGCCGTTTCAGCGGAACGGTTCGACGCCATCGTGGGCATCGCCTTCGCCGAGGTCGATGCGGTCGTCGCTGAGGGCGCAGATCTCTTGCTTCTCGGCGAGCTCGGCATCGGCAATACCACCGCAGCGGCCGCCGTCTCGGCGCACCTGCTCGGCGGGTCCGTCGACCGCTGGACCGGGCGCGGCACCGGCGTTGACGACGAAGGTCTTGAACGTAAGCGCTCCGCTGTTGCAACGGCCATCGCGACGGATCGCAGGTGAACCAGACCCTCTCGAAGCCCTTCGCCAGGTGGGCGGCTCAGAGCTGATCGCCATGGCTGCGGCATGTGCACGAGCGCGTCATCATCGGCTGCCGGTGTTGCTCGACGGCTATGTCGCCACCAGTGCGGTGTTGCCGCTGCAGTGCGTCGACCGAGACTGCCCTGGACCATTGTCTCTCAGGGCATGCGTCTGCCGAAGGCGGCCATCGCTTGCTGCTCGACCAGATGCGCCTACGTCCGATCATCGACCTCGACTTGCGGCTGGGCGAGGCGAGCGGAGCGCTCGCTGCCCTGCCGATCGTGCAGATGGCGTGCGTTGCGATCACCAACGTCGCCACCTTCGACGAGTGGTTCAGCCGTTGACAGAGTCCCTCCGTGGAGCGGTTCAGTTTCTGACGCGGGTTCCGGTTCGCACCCGCTCCGCAGTTCCGCACGAGCGCACGCTCCCATGGTTCCCGTGGGTCGGTGCAGTCATCGGGCTGACTGTCGGCGGCATCGCTGCCGGCCTGGCTGAGTGGTTCCCCGTGGCGGTCGCGGCAGCGGTAGCGGTAGCAGTCGGGCTGTTGATCACTGGTGCGTTCCACGAGGATGGCCTCGCCGATGTTGCGGACGCGTTCGGTGGCGGGTGGACACGCGAGCAGCGCTTCGAGATCCTCAAAGACTCCCGCCACGGCACCTACGGCGTCGCCGCTCTTTGCATTTCGGTCGTCATCAGAGTGGTGAGTGCTGGGTCCATCGTCGCCCAACCGGCTCTCGTTGCCGGCTTCGTCGCCGCACACACGTTGGGGAGAACTTCGGCTGTCGTCGCACTCGTCGTGGGGCGACCAGCAACCCAATCAGGGCTCGGCGCAAGCGCTGCGCAAGGCGCAACCCGCCGGGCGATCATCGCTTCCTCGTTGCTTGCGATCGGCGCTCTCGTCGCGCTCACCGGATGGTGGGCGGCGCCGCTCGTCGGCGTCTCTTTGGCTGGAACCGCTGCCGTGCTGTGGCTGTCGAACCGCAAGATCGGCGGCCTCACCGGAGACACCTTGGGCGCGATCGAACAAGTCGTCGAGTGCCTCGTGTTGGTAGCCGTGAGCGGCCTCGCCCTCCATCACGAGTTGTGGTGGAGCTAGCCCCTCGACAGGTCGACGGTCGTCGGTATACTGCAGGTATATGCGAACCACGACGATCAAGGTCAGTGTCGAGACACGAGACCGCATCCGCGATCTCGGCGGGGCAACCCACGAAGAGACCATCATTGCTGGTCTCGACGCTCTGGAGACGGAGCGCTTCTGGGCACAGGCGGAGGCGGCGGCCGCTTGGCGCGCCACGCTCTCGCCCGAAGAACTAGCCCGCAGGCGCAGCGGTTGAGGACGAACTCGACGCCGCGTTCCGGGCTATTCGGTGATTCACGCTGGCGATATCGCGATCGCAGACCTGGGCGGTGAAATGCGATGCCAGGTCATCGTCGTCTCGTCGGCCAGGTTTCACCGGGCATCACGGCGGGCGATCGTGGTGCCGGAACTTCGACTACCGCTGGACGAGTTGCTCGATCCGTGGCGATTTGTGATCGATCAGTCGCCTCTACGCAGCAGATCACCTGCAAACAATGCCAGTGGATGCGGGTACTCGAGGTCGTCGCCCAGCTGTCGTTCGCCGGACCTCCGTAAGGTTCAGCGCACGATCAACGCACTCACCGGCGAACACTGAGACCGTCGCCGCCCGGTCACTCCAGGTCGCTACCGGACGAACTCGGCGATGCGGCGGATGCCTTCGATCATGTTGTCGTCACCGAGCGCGAACGAAAAGCGGCCGTACCCGGGCGCGCCGAACGCTTCGCCGGGAACGAACGCGACCTTTGCTTTGTCGAGCACGATGTCGGCGAGTTCCAACGTGTTCGTTGCAGTTGCGCCGTGGAGATCGCGACCCAGTAGGCCCGTCATGTTCGGGAAGCAGTAGAACGCACCCTGCGGCGCCATGCAGGTGACGCCGTCGATGTCGTTGAGCATGCCGTGCATGATCGAGCCGCGCCGCGTGAATGCCTCACGCATGCGGTACACGTCGTCGAGTGGGCCGGCAACGGCGGCGATCGCAGCGCGCTGGGCAACGTTGCACACGTTCGAAGTGGCGTGACTTTGGAAGTTCGCGGCAGCCTTCATCACGTCGCCCGGCCCGATCATCCAGCCGACGCGCCAACCGGTCATGGCGTAGGTCTTTGCGACGCCGTTGACGATGAGGCACTGGTTGGCGAGCTCGGGCACCACAGCCGGCATGGACACGAACTGGCTGTCGCCGTAGAGCAAGTGCTCGTAGATCTCATCGGTGATCACCCACACACCGTTGGCCACCGCCCATTCGCCCGATCGGCGACCACTTCGTCGGGCGTGTACACCGCTCCGGAGGGGTTGTCGGGGCTGACGAACAACAACACCTTGGTGCGCGGCGTGATCGCGGCATCGAGGTGTTCGATCGTGACCTTGAACTCGGTGGCGTCGGTGGTTTCGATCACGACCGGCACGCCTCCGGCAAGGGTGATCGCCTCGGGGTACGTGGTCCAGTACGGCGCGGGAACGATCACTTCGTCGCCCGGGTCGCACAGCGCAGCGAACGCTGTGTACACCGCGTGCTTCCCACCGTTGGTGACCAACACGTTGGCCGGATCGACCTCGAGGTTCGAGTCGCGCAGGGTCTTTGCAGCGATAGCCGCCTTCAGGTCAGGCAAACCCCCCGCCGGCGTGTACTTGTGGTTGGCGACGACGGAACACGCTGCAATCGCAGCCTCGACGATGTGCGCAGGCGTAGCGAAGTCAGGTTCGCCGGCCCCAAATCCAATGACGTTTTCGCCAGCAGCCTGCAGGGCTTTGGCTTTCGCGTCGACGGCGAGAGTTGCGGACGGTGCAATGGCAGCTAGGCGCTCGGAGGTGCGGTTCACGGGGCCTAATGGTGCCACGCGCAAGCCGCTTTCACCCACCATGTTTCCTTGGTTTCTATCGGTTGTTCCAAGTCATGGCCCGCGCCGATCCGGAACAGACACTCCGGCGCGGACAGTTCGTCAACCAAGGTGGGAGAGGCGCCCGGGCGGTGCCATGCTTGGTCACCGTGAGCGACTCCCCCACCAGCACCGTCACCCTGCCCGATTCCATCAAGCCGGCCGACGGCCGCTTTGGCTGCGGCCCCTCCAAGGTGCGCCCAGCGCAGATCGACGCCATCGTGTCGGCGGCGACTTCGGTCATGGGCACGTCGCACCGCAAGCCTCAGGTGAAGAACGTGGTCGGGTCGATCCGTTCGGGCCTCACGAGCTTGTTCGGCCTACCCGACGGCTGGGAGATCGTGCTTGGCAACGGTGGCACCACTGTGTTCTGGGATGCTGCCACGTTCGGGCTGGTCGAGAATCGCAGCCAGCACCTCGTGTTCGGGGAGTTCTCGTCGAAGTTCGCTGAAGCTTGCGCCGCGGCTCCACACCTCGGTGACCCGACCGTGATTCAGAGCGCCACCGGCGACCATCCCGCTGCCGTAGCCGAGGCCGGTGTCGACGTGTATGCCCTCACTCACAACGAGACCTCCACCGGCGTGGCGATGCAGCTCACCCGGCCCGAGGGTTCCGACCCTGGCTCGCTCGTTGCCGTCGATGCAACATCAGGTGCTGGCGGTCTGCGATGGAGCCCCGACGAAGTCGACGTGTACTACTTCGCGCCTCAGAAGTGTTTCGCTGCCGACGGTGGCCTGTGGATTGCGGCCTGCTCGCCGACCGCAGTCGAGCGAATCGAACGGATCGCTGCGAGTGACCGTTGGTGCCCCGCCTCGATCGACCTCGGTATCGCCCTCACCAACTCGAAGGCCGACCAGACCTACAACACGCCAGCTGTCGCCACGTTGCTCATGCTCGACGCCCAGGTGCAGTGGATGAACAGCAACGGCGGACTCGAGTGGTGCGCCAGCCGCAGCGACGCCTCCGCAGCGGTGATGTACGGCTGGGCCGAGGCGCGCGATTGGGCCAGCCCGTTCGTCAGCGACCCGCTGAAGCGCTCGTCGGTCGTTGCCACGATCGACCTCGACGAGTCGATCGACGCCAACGAGGTCAGTTCGATCCTTCGTAAGAACGGCATCCTCGACACCGACAGCTATCGCAAACTCGGACGCAACCAGTTGCGAGTCGGCATGTTCCCCGCCATCGACCCGTCCGACGTTGAAGCGCTCACCGTCTGCATCGACCGGGTCGTCGAGTCGCTCCAGAACTGACTCAGTTAGCCTGACCGGCGTGGACAGCATCGACGACGTGCTCACGCTGGAGATAGATGACCTCGGGCCGTTGCGATCGCCTGTGATGCTGATCGCCCTCACCGGGCTCTTCGACATCGCTGGGGCCGCAACCACCGCACTCGACGAATTCGCACCTGCGGACTCGGCAGTCACCATCGGTGATATCGACCCAGACCCGTTCTACGACTTCACGCAGGCCCGACCACAGATCGAGTTCGACGACGACGGCATCCGCGAGATCACCTGGCCCGAGAACCAGTTCGATGTCGTGCGAGGCCACGGCGACCGCGATCTCGTCGTGCTCGTGGGCACCGAACCACATCTCGCCTGGAGAACGTATGCAGGGTGCATTCGTCGGGTCGCCGAACAACTCGGATGCGAGGCGGTCGTCACGGTGGGTTCGGCCGCAGAAGGCGTGCCCCACACGCGTGCGCCACGGGTGACCGGTAGTACCACCAGCGCTGCTCTGGCCGGCGCGCTCGGCATCGGGCAACCAACCTACGAGGGTCCGACGGGCGTGGTCGGGGTCATCCAAGCCGATTTGGCCGCAGCCGGCATCGCCTGCATCTCGTTGCGCGTCGGCATCCCGCACTACCTCATGAATGCCGAGCATCCCCTCGCTGTCTCTGCGCTACAGACCCACCTGTCGCACGTGTTGGGGGTGCCAGCCCCGGTTCCTGCCAACGACCATGCCGAGGAGATCGCCCGCTGGCGTTCGTTGCACGATGAACTCGTCGACAGCGACGATCAACTCGGACTGTACGTTCGCATGCTGGAAAGTGACTACGACCGCAAAGCCGAGGCGGCCATTCCGTCTGCCGACGACCTCGGCGCCCAGTTCGAACAATTCCTCAGAGACCAACGCCCCGACCCGTAACGAGACGTGCCAGGCACGTCTCGTTAGTACCTTTCGTTATGCGGTGTGGCGGCCGGTCACGGCTGTCATCAAGCCCAGCCCGATGTACAGCGAACCGGTCACGAGACCTTCACGGCGCGCCTCGGCATCGCTGCCGCCGAAGGCGCGTCGAAATAAATGCCGCAGCAAGCGCCCACGTGCTGTCGGTGATCAAACCCATCCCAACGAACACTGCGCTGAGCACCAGGAGTTGGGTAGTGGCTGAACCTCCCCCGTTGGCATCGACGAACTGGGGTACGAACGCGAGGAAGAACACCGCAGTCTTTGGATTCAAAGCATTCACGACGAATCCATCGGTGTACAACTGGCGGTTCGAGCGGGCCGTGAGGCGTTGTTCGCTCGCTGGCCCGACGCGGTTCATCATGGTGCGAATGCCCATGAAGATGAGATACGCCGCACCTGCGTACTTCACCACGTTGAAGGCGGATGCCGACGCAACGATGATGGCCGACAATCCCAACACGGCGGCAGCGACATGCACCAGCGTGCCGGTGTGGATACCCGCCACGGAAACCAAGCCTGCGCGCCTACCCTGCGACGAGCTGCGGGCCACGATGTACAGCACCGACGGCCCAGGAATCAGGAGCAACGCGAGCGCCGCCAAGCTGAACAATCCAATCGCTGAGGTGGAGGGCACGTCCGACAGGCTAGACGCCGAACCCCTCACCACCCTCGGACGTTTCGCGTGTCGCGATCCTGCTCAGCCGATCGAAACCGCCGAGCAGAATCGCGACGTCAGGTGGGTCAGCGCTACTTGGCGGCAGCGAAACCCTGGTCGAGGTCGGCGAGAATGTCTTCGATCGTCTCCAACCCAACGCTCAAGCGCACCAACCCCGGCGTGACCCCCGACGCAACCTGCTCGTCGGCAGAAAGCTGGCTGTGCGTGGTGCTGGCGGGATGGATCACCAAGCTGCGCACGTCTCCGATGTTGGCAACATGGCTATGCAACGTGAGGCCCTCGACGAAGCGCTTGCCCGCTTCGATGCCGCCTTCAATTTCGAAGGCAAGAATCGAGCCGTAACCCTTTCCACCGCCATACACCCGAGTGCGGTCGTGCCACGGCGACGATTCCAAGCCGGCGTAGGAAACGGTCGTGACCTGCGGGTGTGCAGCGAGGTACTCGCCCACGACCTGAGCGTTCGCGAAGTGGCGCTCCATACGGAGACTGAGCGTCTCGATGCCTTGCAGGATGGTCCAGCAATTGAACGGTGAGATAGCTGGGCCCAGGTCGCGCAGCATCTGCACGCGGGCCTTCAAGATGAAACTGCCGTGCCCGAGCGCCGGCCAATAGGCGAGACCGTGGTAACTCGGGTCTGGCTCGGTGAAGTTCGGGAAGCGGCCCGACGCGCCATAGTCGAATGTGCCACCATCGATGATGGCGCCACCGATCGAAGTTCCGTGGCCGCCGAGGAACTTGGTGAGCGAGTGGACGACGATGTCTGCGCCCCACTTCAGCGGCTGCACCAAATACGGGGTGGGCACCGTGTTGTCAACCATGAGCGGCACCCCGACCTCGTGGGCGACCTGTGCGATGTTCTCGATGTCGAAGAAGTTGTTGCGCGGGTTGCGCGAGCACCTCGCCGTAGAACAGCTTGGTGTTGGGCTGGACGGCAGCGCGCCACTGCTCGATGTCGTCGGGGTCGTCGACAAACGAGACCGTGATGCCGATCTTGGGCAGCGTGTAGTGCAACAAGTTGTAGGTGCCGCCGTACAGCGACGGCGAGGCAACGATGTGGTCGCCCGCCTCGCAGATCGTCATGATTGCGAGCGATTCGGCCGCTTGTCCCGATGCCACTGCAAGTGCCCCCGGAATACCGATCGCCGTGGTGCAGCCACCTTCCAACGCATTCAGGCGGGCTTCGAGCGCACCTTGCGTGGGGTTCATGATGCGGGTGTAGATGTTGCCCACCTCGGCCAACGCAAACAGATTCGCGGCATGCGCCGTGTCGCGGAACTCGTAGGACGTCGTTTGGTACAACGGTACGGCGCGAGCCCCTGTGGTGGGGTCGGCGTCGCCGCCGACATGGATCTGTTTGGTCTCGAAACCCCAGGAGTCACTCATGCCGGGGCACCCTACCCAGTCAAATCCCGACCATTCAACTCGTATTTACCGCCCCCAGCCTCATCGCTGGGGGTCTGACCCCCAGCGATCGTTTTGAACCTGACGAATGGGGTCAGGTGGTCAGGTGGTCGGTGCGCTGAGGCGAGTGTAGGTGTCGTTGGCGGTTTGCCAGTTGAGTGAGCGGCGTGGGGTGGTGTTGATGCGGTGCTCGATCCAGTCGCGGCGTTCCTGGCTGATTGCGTTGAGGTCGGTGCCGTTGCCGACGTAGCGACGCACCAACGCGTTGCCGTTCTCGTTGGTGGGGCGTTGCCATGGCGAGTTCTTGTCGCAGATGTAGATGTCGATCTTGCAGCGTTCCGCGAGGTCGGCCCAGTAGGCGAGTTCAGATCCTTGATCCCATGTCAGCGTTCTACGTTGATGGGGTGGGATCCGGTTCAACAACTGCACCATCGCGTCGAGCACAGCTGTGGCGGACTTGTTGGGTGTGGCTTGCAGCCACAGTGTGCGGCTGGTCCGGTCGAACACGGTGATCAACGCGAACGGTTATAGGCACCGGTGATCAGGTCGCCTTCGAGGTGACCGATCTCGGTGCGTTCAGCGGCGATTTGAGGTCGGTCGGCGATCGGTCGGTAGTTCCCAAGAGGGTGCGTGTGGTGCTTGTCGCGGTTGTTGTTGCGGTGTTTCCGGCGACGGCGGCCCAGATGCAGACACCGTCGGATGTCGCGGTCAAGACCGCGCCGCTGATAGATCGCTTGATAGATGCACTCGTGAGAGATGAAGGCCACCCGGCCATGGGTGCCTCGGGCCAACTCGATCGCGATCGTCATTGGCGAGTCGAGCAGCGTGAGACGACCAGCGACGTAGACCGCGAGATCAGGGTCTGCCTCGAGCGCGACTGCTTGGGTCTGCAGCGTTCACGCTTGCGCGACGATCCGCCCTGTCAGCTGTGTACTTGGCTCGACCACCGTTGCGACGATTCACGGCGGATCGTGCACGCCGGACGGTCCAGTTCGGCCGCGATCACCGGGTTCGACCGACCAGCACAGATCCCTACTTCGATGACGGTGCGTTCGCTATGCGACACGCAACTCCTGGCATGATGAAACCTCCACCGGTTGGTGTTGTTGTGTGTTTGAGCAACAGGCATCATCGCCTGCCGCACACACCAACCGGTGGAACCCATCAAGGGCAACCACCCTCTGAACCCACCCAGACACCTCTCGTCAGAATTCTGACGAGAGGTGTCTGACCCCATTCGTCAGGTTTGGAGATCAGATGAGGCCGAGTTCTTGTACTGCGTCGCGTTCGGAGACCAGTTCGGCGGCTGATGCGTCGATCTTGGCCCGGCTGTAGTCGTCGATCTCGAGACCCTGCACGATGGACCATTCGCCGTTCGAACAGACGCACGGGAATGACGAGATGATGCCTTCCGGCACGCCGTAGCTGCCGTCTGACGGCACCCCCATCGACACCCAGTCGCCTTCAGGCGTGCCGAGCGACCATGAACGAATGTGGTCGACCGCTGCGTTGGCAGCCGATGCCGCCGACGAGGCCCCGCGAGCTTTGATGATCGCACCGCCGCGGGTGGCGACCGTGGGGATGTACGACGCGTCGATCCATTCGGCGTCGCCGACCGCTTCCCATGCGTTGCGACCGTTCACTTCGCAGTGTGTGAGGTCGGGGTACTGCGTGTTGGAGTGGTTGCCCCAGATCGTCATCTTCTTCACGTCGTTGACGGTGACGCCGAGCCGCGCGGCCAATTGCGACATGGCGCGGTTGTGATCGAGACGGGTCATCGCGGTGAAACGACGCGGGATCGAGGTCGGCCGCGTTGCTCATGGCGATGAGCGCGTTCGTGTTAGCCGGGTTGCCCACCACGAGCACCTTGACGTCGCGCTTGGCTGAACGAGAGAGCGCTTCGCCCTGTGGCTTGAAGATGCCACCGTTGGCCGACAGGAGATCCGCGCGATCCATGCCGTCTTTACGGGGCATGGCGCCCACCAGGAGTGCGACGTCGGCGTCGCCAAAGGCAACGTCGGCCGAGTCGGTACACACCACTTCGGTCAGCAATGGGAATGCGCAGTCGTCGAGTTCCATCTTCACGCCTTCGAGCGCTCCGAGCGCCGGGGTGATTTCCAACAGCTGCAGCGCCACCGGAGTGTCGGGGCCAAGCATCGAACCGGATGCAATGCGGAACAACAGGGAGTAACCGATTTGGCCGGCGGCGCCGGTTACAGCAACACGAACAGGTGACGTCATAGCTCCGAGCGTACGGCCCGACGAGTAGAGCAGCCAAGCCCGTCGCTGGGGGTCAGGCACCCAGCGACGTATCGCTGGGTGCCTGACCCCCAGCGATACGACGAGCTAGATGATTAGTTCCAAGGGATTCGCCGCACTCCACGCGATGATCCACCACTGAGTTCACGAGGGTGTCCATGATCAGGGGGCTTACACAAACCCTGATCCCGAAGGACACAGCGGCATGAACCCTGACCTGGACACCCTCGCCACCCGACTCTACGTCACCATCGACGATCTCCTCATCGAACACCCACAGTGGGCACCCAACGGCCGACCGTCGGGATCGCCCCGAAACTCACCGACGCCGAACTACTCACCCTCGCAGTGATCCAGGCACTACTCGGCTACACCTCAGAACCGCTCTTCATCCGCCACGCACACACCCACCTCCGGCCGCTGTTTCCCGTCTCTGCCCCAGCCCCCCGCCTACAACAAACGGCTCCGCCACGCCGCGGCAACGATGCAACACGTCATCGCGCGCTCACCCTCTAACCTCCCGTTCTGGACACGACGATCGTGCTCGTCGACTCCACCCCGTCGATGCGGCCGATCCCGCGAACCGTCAAACGATCCGACCTCGCTGGCTACGCCACCTACGGCCGCTGCGCCTCGCACTCCCGGTTCTTCTGGGGCTGCGACTACACCTGATCGCCACACCATCCGGTCTGCCCGTCTCCTACGCGCTCACCGGCGCCACGACCGACGAACGAGACACCGCACTCGGCGATGCTCTCCTCGACCCGAACTCGCCCACCGGCCTCTCAGGCCAAACCCTCATGGCCGACAAGCGCTACCGCTCTGCTAGCTTCGAGGCCGCACTCAACACCGCCGGCATCACCCTGATCCGACCCACCTACGGCGAGAAACCCCGAACGGCAACGTTCCTGCACCGTTCCGCCAGATCATCGAGTCGGTCAACTGACCCTCAAGCACAACTCGACCTCGAAAGACACGGCGGACGCAAACCCGACGGCCTCTGCGCCCGCATCTGCAACGATCCTCACGCTCACCGCCACCATCTGGCACAACGAAACCACCAACAACCCGGCCCCGCCCGATCACTCCTCGCCTACGACCACTGACACCCCTTGGAACTAATCCTCTAGATGCCGGTCCAGTCTTGAGCCAGGTCGGCGTAGAACTCTTGGCCGTTGGGTTGCAGGTGAATGCCGTCGGCGTACAGGCAGTTGTCGGTGCACTCGTTGGCTCGCACATCCCAGTCAATGAGCACGATGTTGTCGCCGTCGACGTCGCGAGCTCGAATGAGCTCGTTGTTCGGCACCGTCCACTCACGATTGGCATGAATCGTGTAGAGCAGCACGTTCGGAATGCCGCTCAGCGGAGCGAGCAACGCCGTGAGCGTGTCTGATTCGAAGTAGCCGTTCGTGCCGAGGTGAACCACGACTGCGTCGGTTGTATCCAGCAAGCCCTCCGCCCGCAGCGTCTCGAGAATCGGCACAGCGTTCTTCATCTGCAGACCCTCTTCAGCTATGACGACGTAGCCGCGTGACGACAGCAGACCGGCAGCCCCCTTCATCACGGAGTCGCCGATGGCGAGGATTTCGATGGGTTCCCTCGGCAGCGTCGTCGTGGTGGTGGAAGTGGTCGACGTAGTGGGAGCCGTCGTCGCCGACGGATCAGCCAGGCTGTTGGCAGGCATCGTCGTTTGAGTCGTCGGCGCAGTGGTTTCACTACCGCCGATCAAATCTTCGAGATCGGTTGTGAAATCGTCACCCTCGTCGAGGCTCTGGGCGATCTCGTTCTGCTGCAGATCGGCGGTGCCCATCCGAATCACACCGAATGCCAACAGCGCCAACACCAGCACCATCGTGACCGCCACGACTTGTCGTGGTACCGGGTCGCGACGTCGACGTAGATTCGCCCACCAGTTGGCGACCTGGCGTTTGCGGATGGGTGTTTCTACGTACTTGTAGGACAGTTCGGTGATGATGAACGTGGCCACCATCGCGACTGCGAACTCCGACACGGTCAGCTTGTTTCCGGCAACTTGACGGATGATCTGGTAGATCGGCCAGTGATACAAGTACAACCCGTACGAGCGAGTTCCGATGTACGAAAACAACCGATTGCCGAGCACCTTGCCAGCGAGTGCGTACCGGTGCGTCACACCGCCGATCACCATGAGTGACGCCAGACCGGTGACAAACAACCCGCCGCGGAACAGCCATGGGTCGGCTCCATCGGCGGTGAGGAAGCTGACCTTCCAAAACAACAGCCCGAGGATGACGACGCCGAGCATTGCGACGATGTCGAGCGACCGGCCGGCGTTGCGTAACGGGCCGCGCATGATCGCCACGGGCCGCCAGAACATGGCGAATGCAGCGCCCAGAAGGAGGCCACCTGAGCGGGTGATGGTGGACAGATAGAGCGCATCCGCCTTCGAGATGCAGCGACCGCCTGTCTTCCAGTACGCCTCGGGTGTGAGCTCGCAGGTGCCGACCTGGCCACCGTGAAACAGCAATATCATCACGACGTTGACCACGATCGCGGCGATGACCAACGCGAGTGCCGTCTTCGCCAACTTGCGGGTGCCACTGCGGAGAAGGAACATCATGACAATCGGCCACAACAGATAGAACTGCTCTTCAACCGCCAGACTCCAGAGGTGTCGAAGTGGGGCGAAATCACCGCTGGATGAGTACCCCTGGCCTACCCAGATCTGGTACCAGTTCGACCCATAACCCAATCCGGCAATGAGATCGCCGCGGAGTTGGCCGAGCGCTTCTGGCTTGAAGAACGCGGTGTACGTCAGCAGCAGAAACAACATCAGGAACAGCGCTGGCAGAAGTCGCCTGGCACGTCGGATCCAGAAACCCACCAGGTCGACTCGACCCGTGCGCTCGTGCTCGGCCATCAGTAGCAGCGTGATCAAGTAGCCGCTGATCACGAAGAACACCTCAACGCCAAGGAACCCGCCGCTGAGCCAGTCACTGTTCGCGTGGTACACCATGACGGCGACGACTGCAAGCGCGCGCATGCCGTCGAGCCCCGGGAGGTAGGGCACGCTACTCAGATGTTGAGCGGGCCTCCAGGGCCTCGTTGCGGTGACGTTGTAGTCAGCCATCGTCCCGCAAGTATCGCCGGTCGTTCAGCCATCCGGGCGTACCCCTGACGGGATCTTCTCGTAGGTTTGCCGTCCATGACCGACAACGTGATCGAGGCAGCACAGGCGACAGGGTTCCCCTACACGCTGGTTGCTTGCGATCCCGCGCTCGCCGACACTGCCGAGTTCTGCGCAACTTACGGCTACTCGTTGGATCAATCGGCAAACGCGATCGTGGTGGTAGGAAAGCCATCCGGTTCCACATCGCCGCGGCTGTACGCAGCTTGCCTGGTGCTTGCGAACACTCGACTCGACGTCAACGGGGCCGTTCGTCAACGGTTCGGAACCAAGAAGGCCTCGTTCGCCGATGCGGAAGATACGCGCTCCATGACCGGCATGGAAATAGGAGGGGTCACGCCGTACGGCCTACCCGCCGGCCTTGCCGTTGTGGATCGACGAACGGATCATGCAGGTACAAAAGGTGATCGTTGGCGGAGGCTCGAGAGACCGCAAGTTGCTCGTCCCCCCAGAAAGCCTCGCCGCCCTCCCAGGAGCCCAAATAGTAAAAGACCTAGCCAAACCCGCTGTGCCAGCGCAGACCGACTAAGTCCTCGCAACGTCGCGGCTCTCCGAGACGATCAGGCTCGATTGCAAAGGAATCGCGCTGATTCCGGGTTGGATTTGTCGAGCGCAAGGCGCGCAGAGCCCGAGTCGCCTTCAGGCGATGAGCGGCGAGGCGGAACGCAGCGATCGGCGGATCCAGCCGGAATCAACCATTCCGAGTCAGATCGTTCGTTGGCTAGGCGCGGAGAACCCGAGTCGCCTCCAGGCGATGAGCGGTGAGCCGGAACGACGCCAGCGGGCGATCTGGCCGGAATGGGGATTAGTGGCGGAAGTGGCGGTTGGTGGGTGAGGACCATGGTCGCGCCCGCCTCGTTCGCCGCGGCGATCGACTCGTCGTCGCGCATGCTGCCACCAGGCTGGATGAACGCCGTGATACCAGCGGCCACTGCCAAGTCGAGCGTGTCTCGGAACGGGAAGAACGCGTCGCTGGCGCACGCGCCACCAACTGCGCGACCATCTGATCGGGTTGCGGCAATGCGGGCGGCGTCGACCCGGTTTTGCTGACCGGCACCGATGCCGAATGACTGGCCATCTTTCGCAAATACGATCGCATTGCTGCTCACCACAGCGCACACCTGCCACGCAAACGTCATGTCAGCCCACTGTGTTTCGGTGGGCTGGGCATCGGTCACGACTGACCACGTGGACCGGTCGAGGGAAACGACGTCGGGTTGTTGCACGATGAACCCGCCATCGAGCGGTTTGAGGTCGAACGGCCATTCACCCGGTGCTGCCGCGCTGATGACTCGCATGTTCTTCTTCGCTGAGAGCACTTCGAGCGCGGCGTCGTCGTAGCCAGGGGCGACGAGAACTTCAGTGAAGCCTTTCACCAACTGTTCAGCCATCGCCGCAGTGACCGTTCGATTCGCGGCAACGATGCCGCCGAACGCGCTGATTGGGTCGCACGCATCGGCACGGACGTACGCCTCGGCCACCGAATCGGCGACGGCGACTCCACACGGGTTGGCGTGCTTGACGATGACGACCGCAATGTCGGAGAACCGGTTCACGAGACGCCACGCCGCTTCGGTGTCGTACAGGTTGAGATAGCTGAGCGCTTTCCCCCCGTGCAGCGTGAGCGAGTCCCACCAGCCGGCCGAACCCGCAAACCGGTACCGCGCCCCGAGCTGGTGCGGGTTCTCCCCGTATCGCAGCACCTCGGCGCGCTCGAGCGCGATATGAATGGTGCGAGGCAACGGTTCTGGTTCGGCCTCGGTCTGGTCAAACCATGTGACGATCGCGGCGTCGTATGCAGCGGTGTGGGCGAACGCGTCGCGAGCGAGTCGGCGCCGAGTAGCGAGCGACACTTCACCGTCCGCGCGCAGTTCGCTGAGCAGCGGCTCGTAGTCGATGGGGTCGACGACAATAGCGACGTGCGCGTGATTCTTCGCCGAGGCTCGCACCATCGCCGGCCCACCGATGTCAATGAGTTCGATGCCTGGCGCGCTGGTGAACGGGTACAAGTTGACGACGACGAGCGAGATCGGGCTGATGCCGTACTCGGCCATGTCGGCCTGGTGTTCGGGTTTGGTTGGGTCGGCAAGCAGCCCACCGTGAATTTTCGGATGCAGTGTCACGACCCGATGGTCGAGGATTGCTGGCACCCCCGTGAGGTCGGCCACGTCGGTGACAGGAACACCGGTGGCCGCGATGGCTTTGGCGGTGCCACCGCTGGAAACGAGGTCCCATCCCAGCTCATGAAGCGCTGTTGCGAACTCCACGATGCCGGTCTTGTCGTACACAGAAAGCAGGGCTGTAGGCACACGACGACGGTAGCCAACGCAACCCCCGTCGATGCACACTCGTGTTGCAGGTTGACGAAATGTCTCGTTCGTCCTTCACAAGCGAACTACCGTGCTGAGTAGCGCACGAAGACCGCGCGCAACTTCCAGGAGGTACGAATGGACATCAGCAAGTTCAAGACCCACGATTGGCTCAAGGTCGGCGGCGGTGTCGTGATCCTCATTGGCGGTTTCCTTCGCTACTGGGGCCTCGACGTACCAGGGTTCGGCAGCGCCTCGTTCACGGCCTTCGACTTCTTCTTCACCGGGACGATTCCCTGGCTCGTGATCGTGGCAATCGGGGTGCTCACCTTCCTCGCTGCGGCGGGAATCTTCAAACTCCCCGAGTCGTTCCCGACACAACTCGTGTTCCTCGCCGCATCTGCCCTCGCAGTGTTGTTGACGCTGATCCGGTTCATCGGTCCGGGTCACGGTGCGCCAGACGATCATGGGCTGTCGCGTGGTATCGGGCTTTTCATGGCATTGATCGGCGGGATACTCGCGGTTGCCGGGAGTGCCATGGCGTTCAAAGAGGCTGGCGGCGACTTCAACGACCTCAAGGACGTGAACAAGATCAAGTCGGCGTTCGACAAGGGTGACGACAAGCCTGCCGGCGGCAGCCTCATGCCTCCGCCCCCTCCCCCGCCGCCTCCCATGTGAAGTCGGCGGTCACAGACCGTTCACGCTCAACCATGTCTACGACCGGCCCCGCCCCCGTGGTGGGGCCGGTTCGCGATCGGGCGATCAGCTCGAAGGCGTCAGACCCTGGCCCAATCGATGGTGGCCACCGATGGGTCGTCGGGCAAATAGCGCACCGGCACGGTGGCGCCTTGCACGAGCGCGCCGGCTTTGCCGTCGGGGACTCGAACGCCAATCGTCGTCGTGAGTTGGGCATCGCCGGGCCCGATGTACACCATCGTGATCTGCATCACCGGGTCGTCTGCCTCGTGGGGCGCAAGGCCTTGGGCAACCTGGCCAGCAGTGAGTCCGAGTGACGCCACCGACTGCAGTACCCCATGGGTCGCAACTCCACGGGCCACGACATCACTGGCGCTACGAGTGACCTGCTGGGTCGCTCCGGGTGCGGGCATCCCGGGCGCGGCGGCGTGCACGGGACGGCTCTGGTCGTAGGCGACCTTCCGGGGGTCTTTCGGATCGATCAACACCGGCAGCACCATTCCCGGCTGTATGGCGCCCCATTGAGTTCGACCAAGCGTCATCTTCAACTCGGTCTCATAGGGCGAGATTCCTTGACCCGACACCGAAACTCGCGCCGCCAGCACCATGTTGTGTCCGCCAACCGTGACCCCGGTGTCTCGAACAGACAACACCTGACCCTGACCAGGGACACCATTCTTCACGTTGCCACCAGTGACATTGCTGACGTAGCGCCCGCCGAAAACCATCGCCACCCCCGCGAACAGCAGCCCTATACCTGCGCCGATCAACCCAAACTTGGCCAGGCTGTCGCTCATTGCTGCGCTGACAATCAGTGCAATGCCGCCGAGGGCCATCAGGGCACCCACGACCTTCAGCACAACTTTCGTACCGCGCATCATTCCTCCCAGATTGCCACCGGTGCGTCCGGCGACAGACACGGCATCGTAGATTCAACCGCTACTTCTGGCCACCGATTTCTATCAGGGCACTCGGGGGTCGCCGCACCGACCCGTGCGGGGCGAAGAGAGAACTGCTACGCGGCCGCGAAGGAACCGTTCACATCGACCAACAAATCCGTCGCAGTCGTCGTGAACAAACACACCTTGCCACCCGTACCAACCTTCGAAATCACCGCATTCGGAAACACACCCGAACCAAGAAAATTGATATTCGACGCCAACGGCGGCTCCTGACCACGGAAACACCGTCACAAACCCAGGCCCATCCGGGAACACCGCGGTCACATTCAACGACACCGCACCCGCACCAGCAGCAACACCACCACGCCCAGCAACCAACACCTCAGTCACCGAACCAGGCAACGCACGCCCACCACCCTCACCCACACCATCCACCGTGTCCAAACCAGCACGAGTCTCCAACAACCGCGCCGGCGGCAACGGCGACAGCCCAGCACCATCCGCGAAGGAACCGTTCACATCGACCAACAAATCCGTCGCAGTCGTCGTGAACAAACACACCTTGCCACCCGCACCAACCTTCGAAATCACCGCATTCGGAAACACACCCGAACCAAGAAAATTGATATTCGACGCCAACGGCGGCTCCTGACCACACGGAAACACCGTCACAAACCCAGGCCCATCCGGGAACACCGCGGTCACATTCAACGACACCGCACCCGCACCAGCAGCAACACCACCACGCCCAGCAACCAACACCTCAGTCACCGAACCAGGCAACGCACGCCCACCACCCTCACCCACACCATCCACCGTGTCCAAACCAGCACGAGTCTCCAACAACCGCGCCGGCGGCAACGGCGACAGCCCAGCACCATCCGCGAAGGAACCGTTCACATCGACCAACAGATCCGTCGCAGTCGTCGTGAACAAACACACCTTGCCACCCGCACCAACCTTCGAAATCACCGCATTCGGAAACACACCCGAACCAAGAAAATTGATATTCGACGCCAACGGCGGCTCCTGACCACACGGAAACACCGTCACAAACCCAGGCCCATCCGGGAACACCGCCGTCACATTCAACGACACCGCACCCGCACCAGCAGCAACACCACCACGCCCAGCAACCAACACCTCAGTCACCGAACCAGGCAACGCACGCCCACCACCCTCACCCACACCATCCACCGTGTCCAAACCAGCACGAGTCTCCAACAACCGCGCCGGCGGCAACGGCGACAGCAGTGGCGCAGCGATACTGGCGGACGGAGTTACCGCTGCACTGGCGAGAGATGAACTGCCACTGCCAATGGGCGTAGACGCAACGACACGAAAGGTGTAGGCCGTGCCGTTCGCCAAGCCTGAAATCACGCAGCTCAACGCTCCGGTAGTCGCGCACGTCGCCCCGCCTGGGGTCGCAGTCGCGACGTACTTGTTCACTAGGCCCCCAAGGGTGGGCGGCGGTCCCCAACTCACCGTTGCGCTGGCGTTTCCTGCCACAGCAACAACACTCACCGGCGCATCTGGCGGTGACGACGGCGGTCCGGTTGGGGTGACTTGGCCCGACGGAACCGATGGCAGCGACGTCAGACCAGGTATTGGGCTCGCTGTGACGGTGAAGGTGTACGCCGTACCGCTCTCAAGACCGGTCATCAGACAGCTCACTCGGGCGTTCGAAGATGTCGCCTCGATGATCTCGGCTGGCGTGAGCGCAAGAAAGTTCATCGAAGCTGTGCACGTCTTGCCGAAGGGCGCCGATGTGGCCTGAAAGCTGGAGATGAAACCGAACCCCAGCGGAGGTGTCCACGACACGGTCGCAGAGCCACCACCGGCCACAGCTGTCACGTTGGTCGGCGGCGTGGGGGCCACACCCGGCGCCACTGCGATGCTTGGCACCGACGGTGACGACGGTCCTGTGGCGTTCGTCGCCACCACGCTGAAGGTATACATCTGTCCGTTTGTCAGCCCGGGAATGATGCAGAACGTGGCGCTCGTGACACAGTTAGCCCCGCCAGGCGAAGCTGTCGCTGTGTAGCTAGTTATTGCCGAGTCGCCACTGCTCGCCGGGGGCGCCCACACCACACCCATTTGCCCCGAGCTCACCATTGGGGTCACACCGGTCGGCGCACCCGGCACCACAGCGGCGTGTGCCAGCGAAAAGTCAGGAGCGTTGCCGACGCAGCCATCAATCCGGCCATCATCGTGATCAGCGCCAAACGGATCGGCGCACGAGTGCGACAGTTGAGAGCTTGGTGTCGTGTTGGCAACTGAGTCATGGCTTCCCCGATCACAACAGGCGGCCTGCTGGCGCGCGATCGGGACATTATCGAAGCACCTTGAAGCACACCGAGAAAAGCTCACACCAAGCGACATGTACCACGCTTCGACCACTCTTTGTCAATCAGTCCGCTCCTGGCGTCAAGACTGATCGGAGCCGACGACGGGGCTACAGGGCAGCGACGATCTCGGCCATCAGTTCGCCGGCTTCGGTGGGGTTGAGCCCGACCTTCACACCGGCTGCGGCCAAAGCATCCATCTTCCCTTGCGCCGTTCCTTTGCCGCCCGACACGATGGCGCCGGCGTGGCCCATCTTCTTGCCCTCTGGGGCGGTGACGCCGGCGATGTAGGCGCTCATGGGCTTGGTGACGTTGGCCTTGATGAACTCGGCCGCTTCTTCTTCGGCGGAACCACCGATTTCGCCGATCATCATGATGGCGTGCGTTTCGGGGTCGGCCTGGAAAGCAGCCAAGCAATCGATGAAGTTGGTGCCAGGCACTGGGTCGCCACCGATGCCAACACACGTGGACACCCCGATGCCCTTTTGCTTCAACTCGTACAACGCCTGATAGGTGAGCGTGCCCGAGCGGCTGACGATGCCAACGTTGGGGCCGCTGACCGACGGCTCATGCGCAATCTCTCCGGCGGTGATGCCGATGTTGCACTTGCCGGGGCTGATGATGCCGGGGCAGTTCGGGCCCAGCAACCGGGTTCCGGGAAAGTCTTTGATGAGCGTGTTGTAGACCTTGGCCTCGTCTTGCGCGGGGATGCCTTCGGTGATGCAGACGACAAACGCAATGCCAGCAGCAGCGGCTTCGAGGATTGCGGCCGAAGCGGCCTTCGGCGGCACCGCGATGAACGACGCAGTGGCCCCGGTTGCGGCAACCGCTTCAGCAACCGAGTCGAAAATCGGGATGCCTTCCACGTCTTGCCCACCTTTGCCGGGGGTGACACCGCCGACGATCTGGGTGCCGTACGCCTGGTTGCGCAGCCCGTGGTATTTGCCTTGGCCGCCAGTGAGCCCCTGGACGATGACTTTGGTATCTGCGTTCACGAAAATTGACATGGAAAACTGTGCTTTCTGTTCGAGTCAGGCGTTCGCGAGCGCGACGGCGGTACGAGCGGCTTCGAGCATGGTGGGCTCGGACCGCAGCTTCTCAGGGGCAATGCCAGCATTGGCGAGGATCTGACGGCCCTCTTCGGCGTTGGTGCCATCGAGGCGGATGACGATGGGCGCCTTCAACTCGACACGACCCATGGCTTCAACGATGCCCTTGGCGACCTCTTCGCCGCGGGTGATGCCGCCGAAGATGTTGATGAGGATCGACTTCACGTTGTCGTCGAAGTTGATGACTTCGAGCGCTGCGGCCATGACGTCGGCGTTGGCGCCGCCGCCGATGTCGAGGAAGTTCGCGGCAGACCCGCCCACTTGGTTGACGACATCGAGGGTCGACATGGCGAGACCTGCCCCGTTGGCAATGATGCCGACAGTGCCGTCGAGACCGATGTATTGCAGGTCGTTGGCCTTGGCCATTTGCTCGCGCTCGTCGAGCACCTCGGTGGCCGAGTACTCAGCCCATTCGGGGTGGCGGAATGAGGCGTTGTTGTCGAGGCTGACCTTGGCATCGAGAGCGTGAATCTCGCCGGTGGGCTTGAGGATCAACGGGTTGATCTCGGCAAGGTCGCAGTCTCCCTCGGTGAAACAGCGGTACAGCTTGACGAGAATGTCGGCGGTGCCGTCGAGCGCAGCCTCGGGAAGTTTCGCGTCGACAGCGGCCTGTCGAGCGGTCGCGAGATCGATTCCGACGGTGGGATCGATGTGCAGCATCAAGATGGCGTCGGGGTTCTCTTCGGCGACAGTTTCAATCTCGACGCCGCCTTCACGCGACAGCATGAGCAGGTGCTTCTTGGCGCCCCGGTCGAGTGTGAAGCTGGCGTAGTACTCCTCGGCGATGTCGGAGGCGTTCTCTACCCACACACGGTTGACGACGTGACCCTTGATGTCCATCCCGAGGATGTTTCCGGCGTGGAGGCGAACCTCGTCGGCATCGTTGGCGAGCTTGATGCCGCCAGCCTTGCCACGGCCCCCCACTTGCACTTGGGCCTTGACAACGACCGGGTAACCGGCCGCGTCAGCGGCGGCAACGGCTTCGTCGACGGTGTCTGCCTTGTCGCCCGGGCTGACGGGAATGTCGTATCGGGCGAAGTACTGCTTGCCCTGGTATTCGAACAGGTCCACGGATGAATCCCTTCCAGATCGTTTTGCCGGAGTCACCCTATTCGCCAGCCCCCGAACCCACCCAACCCGCCTAATCACCGGTCGCGTTCAGGCGCCATTCGTCGGAACGCGACACGCGTCTGACTGATTAGCTTCGGGCGTCGAGGGCTTGTTCGAGCCAGCTACTGATGACACGGAGGGAGGCTCCCGGCTGGAAGATCTCGGCGATGCCTTGTTCTTTCAACGCTCGGGCGTCGGCATCTGGAATGACTCCCCCGCCGAACACCAAGATGTCTTCCAAATCACGGGCCTTGAGTTCTTCCACGACTCGCGGAAACAGCGTGAGGTGGGCTCCCGACAGCAACGACAGGCCAACCGCGTCAGCGTCTTCCTGCAGCACCGTCTCGGCGATCTGTTCCGGCGTTTGGTGTAGGCCGGTGTAAATCACTTCGAAGCCGTGGTCACGCAGCGCCCGGGTGATCGTCTTGGCCCCGCGGTCGTGACCATCAAGGCCGGGCTTGGCAACGACGACGCGGTACTGACGGTTCACAATCGATCAACCTATTCGTCAGCGCCGACACCGACCAAGCCGTTCGCGCAACCGAGAGTTGCACGACAGTCAATGGCGGCAGACTGGCAATATGCAATTGCCCCAGCTGCGTTCGCCGTTCGCTCGTGCCGTCGTTCCTGTGCTGGCCGGCATCGCAGTGCTCGCGCTGCTGGCGTTGTTCACTTGGGGCATGGCTGCCTTCATCTCCAGCGGCGGTAGCGAAGGAAGCAGCAGATTCGCCCCTTCCACTTTCACCGTCGGCCAGGTGGAGGGTCTCTCTGCCACCGTTGCCGAGGAAGGTCCGCTGTTCTTTCCCGAACTGGGAACGGCGGTCGGCTCGAGGTCGATCGTGGTGGATCACACCGGCGACGTTCCAGCCGACAATTGGCGGATCTACTGGGCTTATCCGGCCGACCGCGACGCCGCCTGCGTCGTCGAGCAAGTTCCCAAGACCCGCACCTTCACCGACTGCGAAGGTCGCGTCGTCGATGTGAGCGAGCTCGCGATACCCGACGAGGGTGTGTTTCCCAGGGTCGAAGAGCGTCGCACACTCGTGCTGGATCTGCGCGGCATCACAGCGCCCAGCACCACCACCGCAGCCGGTTAGAGCTGCCGCAGCACGCGCTGCCAGGGTCAATGCCGCGTCATCCCAGCTTCACCCAGCGATGGCGACGCCCGCTGCGACCAGCAACACTGCGTTACGAGCAAGGTGACCAATGCCGAGTGGCTTCGCCGACCACGCACCGAAGCAGGCGCACGGCGGGTGCTTTCCTGCTGCGAGCAGCCGAGCGATCAGCGCGGTGAAGACCACCAGCAACATCGCCGCCGCCACCGCTGGCCATGGGGTCGCGATCTGTACCGCCGTCAACGCACCGATCACCATCTCGATCCAGGGCACCAGCACCACGACGGGGCCGCGAACTCCCAGGCCAGCAGCTTGCGCGGGCCACGACGGTCCGGCAGCGACTTTCGATGCGCCGGCGATAACGAACGCGGCACCAACGATGACGCCGGCGATCGATGCTGCTGTGCTCAATTGCTCACTGATGGGCTCACTCGACGGGGCTCACTCGATCGCGAATCGCGAGCCCTCTCGGGCTGCAAACACGTTGACAACGCCGCCGCACAGCTGCGCAGCGGACTCGATCTCGTCCATCGCATCGTCGGAGTGGGTGGGGTCATGGTGGAACAACCCGAGGTTGCGAACCCCACACTCCTGAGCTATCCACAGTGCGTACTCGACCGTGCAGTGCCCCCAGTTCGACCGATGTTCGAACTCGGGTCGCGTGTATTGCGCGTCGTGTATCAACAGGTCCACCCCGTCGCACAGCTCGCGGACGTTGTCGGTCGTGGTGTACACGTCGATGCCCGGCTGCTGGTGATCGCTGAGATACGCAACGCTGTAGCCATTCCAGTCGAGTCGGTAACCACACGTGTTTCCGAGATGGGGAACCAAGTCGGCACTTCACGTCGAAGCTCGCCAAGCGTGAAATCGGTGTCGGCGACGGAATGAAACACCACCGAGCCGGGCAACGAATCGACACCAACCGGAAACAGTGGCGGCCGCATCATTTGGTTGACGACATCGCCCACCGTGGTGCCGTCGCTCTGGGCCGGCGCATAGATGTCGAGGCTGTTCTTGGTTGACCGCAGCAGGGGTGGAAAGAACGGCAAACCTTGAATGTGATCCCAATGGGCGTGGCTCAACAGGCACGTTCCCCGGAACAGTTCTCCATCGAGGAACTCAGCACCGTAGTACCGGGAGCCGGTCCCGATGTCGAACATGATCGGGTCGTGCCCTGGCACGTCGACCGCGACGCACGAGGTGTTGCCGCCATATCGAACAATGTCGCCACCGTGACACGCCGTCGAACCACGCACGCCAAAGAACCTGACGGCGAACTTGTCGTCAGCGCGCACGTGAGATTGGTGATTCGAATCGGCCCCGATGAACGCAAAGCTACAAGGGCGTCAAGAGTGCGCTGTTGTCGAGCCTTCGGGCTGACAGGGGTCGTTTGTCACACCGCAGGCATCGAGCGAGACGATGTTCACTCGCCGGCGATCGCCGCCGCCATTACCGCAGCCGCGGCAGCTGCACCGGAACCCGACCTGGGCGCGTTGATGACATCGAGCGCAGTGTCGATGGCGCCGAGCACGCCCAGAATTGCTCTGCCCGTTGACGTGTCCCATGTGACCCACGCGAAACGAGGTAGCACTTTCGCCCCGCAGACCGATGCCCAGCGTGACTCCCATCGTTTGCTGGCACAGCTCCCGGATGTGCTGCGCATCGATCGAGCCCGTGCGAACGCTCGTCACCGAGTTGGCCTGCTCGCTCGCCACTTTCGCCTGCAGCTCGATGCCGTTGGGAGCGACCCACGCGCCAACCGCCGCACGCACCGCAGACGCAATTACCTCGTGCCGTCGCCAGACGTTCTCGAGCCCTTCCTCCGCGATCATTTGCAGTGCTTCGCGCAGCGCGAACAGATGACTCACTGGCGGGGTACCGGCGTAGCGCTGGTAGTGGGCGTCGCGGTTCCGTCGAGCGGTCCAGTCCCAGTAATAGGTGCGCAGATCCGCAACTTGGTGGGCCGCTAGCGCTTGTTCGCTCGCCCAGACGATGCCGAGCCCAGGTGGAGTCATCAAACCCTTTCTGACTCGCGGCCACGGTGACGTCGACTCCCCACTCGTCCATCTCGAATCGCTCACAGCCAAGCGACGCGATGCAGTCGACCATGAACAACGCCGGGTGCCCCGCTGCGTCGATGGCAGTGCGCATCGCCGCGATGTCGTTACGAATGGAAGTACCGGTATCGACGTGCACCATGAGCACGGCCTTCACCCGGTGGTCTCGCATCGGCGCGCAGCTGCTCCTCAACCACTGCCGGGTCGACGGCGCGTCCGGGGTCGGCGAAGACCAGCTCGACGTCGAGCCCGTTGAACGTCGCCATTTCGGCCCAGCCCGCAGCGAATCCGCCGCAGTCGAACACCAACACCTTGTCACCACGCGACAACGTGTTGGACAGCGCCATTTCCCATGCGCCGTGCCCATTGCTGATGGCGACGTACGGCTCGGCGGTGGTGCGAGCCACCGTCGACAAGCCCGCAAACACCTCTTCACTGATGCGGACGAGATCGCCGACGTAAATGTCGGTCATCTGGCGACCCATCGCAGCGAGTACCCGCTCGGGCATGAACGACGGCCCGGGGATTGCCAGGATCTCAGGGCCGGCCGCCAGGTTGGCCCCGTGGTCGGGCAAGTTCAACGCAGACGTCATGGCCCGAGTGTGCCACGCCCCCCAGCCCGAAGAGATAGTGCCAGGCACTATCCCTTCATCGGCCCCCTCTAGCCTCAGAGTCGTGGCCCACGAGTTCATCTACACCTGTTACAAACTTGCGCGTTTCTATCCGCCCGATCGCACGGTGCTGGAGAACATCTCGTCTGTCGTTCTATCCCGGAGCGAAAATCGGCGTCATCGGCACGAACGGCTCCGGCAAGTCGAGCCTGTTGAAGATCATGGCTGGGCTCGACGATGGGTTCTCGGGCGATGCGCGCCTCACACCCGGGTTCAGCGTGGGATACCTCTCCCAAGAGCCAGAGCTCGACCCGACCAAAGACGTGAAGGGCAACGTCATGGACGGCGTGGCCGAGGTGCAGTCGCTGATCGACCGCTACAACGAAGTCATGGCCATGTGGGCCGACCCCGACGCTGACTACGACAAGATCGGCAAAGAGCAGGCCAGCCTCGAAGACAAGATCGCGGCCGCCGACGCGTGGAGCCTTGAACGCAACGTCGAGATCGCGATGGATGCGTTGCGTTGCCCGCCCGACGATGCCGATGTCACCACTCTGTCTGGTGGCGAGAAGCGACGGGTGGCGCTCTGCCGCCTGCTGCTCGCCCGACCAGATCTGTTGCTGCTCGACGAGCCCACCAACCACCTCGACGCCGAGTCGGTGTTCTGGCTGGAACGCTTCTTGCAGGAGTACTCGGGCACCGTGGTCGCCATCACCCACGACCGGTACTTCCTCGACAACGTCGCACAATGGATCCTCGAACTCGAGCGAGGCAAGGGCTTTCCGTTTGAAGGCAATTACTCGTCGTGGCTCGAACAGAAAGCTGCACGACTCGCCTTGCAAGAAAAGGCCGACAACACGCCGTCAGCGCACACTGGAACGAGAGCTCGAGTGGGTTCGCATGTCGCCCAAGGCTCGCCAAGCCAAAGGCAAGGCACGTCTCGCCGCGTACGACAAGTTGCAGACCGAAGCCGAGGCTGCCAACGGCACAGATCAGCGTCTAGAGATCGCCATCCCGGCCGGAAAGCGTCTCGGCGACACCGTCATCGAGGTGAAAGGGTCTGCGGAAAGCCTTCGGCGACAAGCTGTTGTTCGACGACCTTTCGTTCTCGCTGCCGCCGGCAGGCATCGTCGGCATCATCGGGGCCAACGGCGCCGGCAAGACCACGTTGTTCCGAATGCTGGTCGGCCAGGAAAAGGCCGACGGCGGCACGATCAAGATCGGCGACACCGTGCAAATGAGCTACGTCGACCAATCTCGCGACAGCCTCGACGACAACGCCACGGTGTACGACGAAATCACCGGCGGCGTCGATCACATGCAAGTCGGCAACCGGGAGATTCACGGTCGCGCGTACGTGTCGAGCTTCAACTTCAAAGGCACCGACCACGGGAAACTGGTCGGCAAGCTGTCGGGTGGTGAACGCAACCGAGTTCACCTCGCCAAGTTGCTGAAGTCCGGCGGCAACGTGTTGCTCCTCGACGAACCCACCAACGACCTCGACGTCGACACGTTGCGGGCGTTGGAGGCTGGCCTCGAATCATTCCCTGGCTGCGCCGTGGTGATCAGCCACGACCGCTGGTTCCTCGATCGCATCGCCACCCACGTGTTGGCCTTCGAAGGCGACTCGGTCGTGCGCTGGTTCGAAGGCAACTTCACCGAATACGAGGACTACAAGCGCAAAGAGTTCGGCGCGCTCCTCCGACCAGCCGCACGGTTGAAGTACAAGACGGATATAGATCGATGGGTTAGTCGGGGAGTTTTGGGGTTTCTTGTCCTCGTGTGGTGCAGCAGGCTGGCTCTGGTGAGGACTTGGTTGCCGAAGCGCTTTCGTAGGTCGTCGACGGCTTCGTCGAGCCCGGATCTTGGCTTACTTCCAAACGGAAGCAACATCTGAACGGGCGTTTGGTCGATGTCGAGCAAGTGACCGACCGACAGCCCGATCAACGTGAGCCCACGCTGTTCGATACGTTCCCGCTCGGCTCGCAGAATCGCCAATGGCCACGTCGGCGATGGTCTCGGTGGAGGCGGTGGGGTGCGCCAGGGTTCGCGACCTCGTTGACCTCGTGAAGTCGTTGAACCGAAACCGGACCGTCAGCGTGGAACCGACCCTGCTCGGCAGTTCTCATGCGCCTGGCGACACGGTCCACGATGCCGAGCAGGATCGCCTCGAGTACCACCGGAGCGATCTCGCCACGCCCGAGGGCGTGTTGCGATCCGATCGACCGACGTCGGCGGCCCGTCTCGATGGGACGTGGATCGAGATTGTGGGCCAACGCATACAGGTGTCGGGCTGACGCGCGTCCGAGCATTCCCACCAGATGTTGTTCTTCCAGCTGTGCCACATCGGCCACGGTGAAGATGCCACGCGCCCGCAACCGCTCGTTCGTCTTGGGGCCGACCCCCCAGAGTCGGCTCACCGGAAGCGGGTGAAGGAAAGTCCATCTCCTCCCCGGCTGCAACCACCAGCAACCCGTCGGGCTTCGATACCGCTGAAGCCACCTTGGCCAAGAACTTCGTGGTGGCCACTCCGACAGAAATGGGCAGCCCCACCTCGCCGCGCACCGTGACCCGCAACTGCTCGGCGATACGGCACGGATTTCCACTCACCCGGCTCAGGCCGCCAACGTCGAGAAAGGCCTCGTCGATCGACATGGGCTCGACGAGAGGCGTCGTGTTCCGGAAGACCTCGAATACCGCCTTGCTCGCGGCGACGTACGCGTCGAATCGCGGCGGCACCACCACCAGGTCTGGGCAGAGTCGCCGTGCCCTCCACTCGGCCATCGGGGTCGAGACCCCAAACGCCTTGGCCTCGTAACTCGCTGCCAACACGATGCCGCCCCCTACGGCAACCGGTCGCCCGCGTAGTGCGGGATCGTCGCGTTGCTCCACCGACGCGTAAAACGAATCCAGGTCGGCGTGGAGAATGGTGGCCTGTCGGGATATCGAACGCATGTTCGATAGAATAGACCATCGGTGTCGCAGCGCCGAGGGCCGACCCGGCGAGTGGCCCAGCGACTCGGAGCTGCCTGATCACTCAGCGGTTGGCGTGCCAACGGCTAGCGTTCGGCCCGTCAGTTGTTGCTGTTTCGCTCCGACGGCCACCTGGGGATGAGAGGACAACATGAGTGAGGAAGCGACCGAACCAGTCGACGGAGATCCGGTCCGGGCTGACGTCGAGAGTACCGGCGTCGACAGCACCGGCACGGCAGCTACACCAGCAAATCGGGGTGCCAAACGCTGGCTGATCGGAACCCTGATGGTGCTCGGCGCCCTGATGCTGATACTCGGACTGATCGTCGGCCACGTCAACCGCGAGATGCTCGACAGCCAGAAGTTTGCAGATCACGTCAACGAAATTCGTCGCGACGAAGCGGTCGCAGATGCTGTCGGCCAGAACGTTGCTGATCGAATGGTCGAGAATCACCCGAGGCTTGAAATCGTTCGTCCATTACTTGCAGTCATGGCCACAGACATCGCGAAGAGCGACGCCCTCACCCCAGTTGTCGAAGAGAGCGCCTATCGCGCACACCAAGTCTTCACCGACCCGGACGCCGATGGCTTTGTCCTCCAGATCACCGGCGTCGCGTCACGGGTCACTGAAACCCTGGCCGCTGTCGCTCCCGACAGGTTCGAGAACGCCGAAGACATTTCGGTGGAACTCGCCTCGATCAGCAATCAGGGCTTCGCAAAACCCATCATCATAGGTGCGCGGTATATACACATTCTCGCCTGGCTGCTGCCGGCACTTGGCCTGGCCTTCTTCGCCCTTGCTGTGTACCTCAGCGCCACTCGGTGGGCGACTGCAACACGAATCGGCGCAACGGTCGCAATCGCAGGCGTCATCCTTGGGATCTTGATGTACTTCGGCAGGTCGACCGTCGATGGAATCAGTGAGGGCCCAACTGATGGCGCATTCGCCCGCGCGGCGTGGGACTGAGTTCGTCCGAACGATGCGACCGTCGGTGGTGTTGTTCACAGCCGTCGGCGCCGTTGTCTGGCTTGCAGCACGGTCGCGCGCCGCTCTCAACGAGCGTCTGCAGCTCGGCGACAACGCAGTCGAACTGGGCGCTCGTGGCGTGCGGTGTCGTCGCGCTTGGCGGCGTCATCATCCTCGGTGTGCCGCTCGGCTGATCCGCGATGCGATAGTGCCTGGCTACGTCGTCGGCCATTTCGCGATGACCTCGTAGCGAGCTCCTTCCGGCTCGAGATGGCTCTGCACCAGCACCACCTCGTCGACACGAAACGATGACGACAACGGCAGGCCCACGATTGGCGGTGTGACGGCGCGAGACTTGCCGCTGCGTGCGCTCCGACCCAAACGGGCCACGGTGACGTGACCGAGATATCGCTTGCGTGGAGGAGCGTCGCCGAGGTGGGCCGTCGCTCTGTCAACCAACGAGTTCAGACCCTCGCAACCGCTGGCCCTCACGATCAGCGAATGGTCGCTCAAGTACTCGACGACAGGGCCCAGTTGCACCACTGCCGCTGGGAACTCGACGGCGTCGAGTGCTTCTGCGACCTCGCGAGGATGTGACTCACCGAGGAATCGAAGGGTCACGTGCCAGTTCTCTTCGGGCACGAATCTCACCCCGACCTGGTCTTTACGCGGCAACAACGCCAGATCGGCACACGCTTCGTCACTCGGCCAAACAGCGACGAACAAGCGAGGCAAGCCCATCAACACATTCTCGCGTACCGGGCACTCGGCCGTTTGGGCCCGGTGAGATGACATGGCCGGATGACATGGCCGGATGACGCTGGGCGGCATACTGAGGCATCGTGGATCAGCAGACAACGAGCGAGCGCGTCATCGACAGCGGCAGCGAGAGCGACGTCGAGCTGACCACACGACTGGCTGAACAAGCCGGCGAGCGCTTGGTCCGTCTGCGCGCCGAAATGTGGGCGTCGGGCATGCACCCGTGGGATGTGATGGACGGCGGCGACGCGGCCAGCCATCGTTTCATCGCGGAGGAACTGCGGCGTCACCGACCCGACGATGCGGTACTCGACGAAGAAGGTGTCGAAGACCCGCGTCGTTTCGGCGCCGACCGCGTCTGGATCATCGACCCACTCGACGGCACCCGCGAATTCGGCGAACAGGGCCGCCCCGACTGGGCCGTCCACATCGCGCTCTGGGACCGCGATCACTTCGTGTGCGGCGCTGTGGCCCTGCCGGCGATGGGAGCGACGCTCACCACCGATCCGGCGCCTGTTCTGCCGCCGGTCACTCGCGAACGTCCGCGCATCATCACGTCACGCAACCGCGCACCGCATGCCGCTGTGGTGGTTGCCAACCGCCTCGGGTGCGATGCAATCCGGCTCGGGTCGGCCGGCGCCAAGGCAATGGCGGTAGTGCTGGGAGAGGCAGACATCTACGTGCACGACAGCGGGATGTACCAGTGGGACTCGGCGGCGCCGGCCGCAGTGGCGTTGGCCGCCGGGCTCCACGTCAGCCGTATCGACGGGTCGCCAATCGTGTACAACGCACGCGACCCATGGTTGCCAGATCTCATCATTTGCCGCAAGGAGCTATGCAGCCGACGTGCTCACCGCGTTGTGGGGCTGACGCCGACACATCACACTGGTTGTAGGCGCGGCGACACGGCCAACGGCCCCGGCCGTACACTCGACGCATGAATGAACGCCAGCGGGCTCAGGGGCCGCTCGCCATCGCCGCCATTGCGAGTGCCGGTGCCGCCGTCATGCACGCCACCGCAGCGGGCATCCACGCCGACCATCCCACGTTGTCACGCACCTTTGTGGCGATCACCATCGCTCAGGCGGCTGCCAGCTTCATTGGCTTTTTGCGGTCCGGGCGCTTGGCGGCGTTGATTCTGGTCGCGGTGAACGTGTTCGCGTTCGGCGGATGGCTGACCACCCGTTTCGTGGACATTTCCTGGTTCCCGGGGCTCGAGGTCGCCGAGGCACCACAGCTCGCCGACGGAATTGCCGCGATCCTTGCCCTGGTGGCCGTCGTCGCCGCTGCGAGCTCGCTGGGGAAGCACGCGCCGGCAATCCCAAGCCGGGCTGTCGTCAACTCGGCGGTGTTGGTGGGCGTCATGCTGGTACCCGGTCTCCTTGCTGCCACCAACCACGCTCATGCTGAAGGCGACGACCATCACAGCACCGCTGTGGTAGACGACGGCCACGACCACGCCACAGGAACCGGTACCGGTACCGCAGGCGGCGAAGTGGCGGCGTCCGAACCAGCGAGCACGGGCGCCGAAACGTCCAACACGTTCGGGCGCTACCGCCGACGACGGACACGCCCACGCCGCAGACGACTCGGCTCACGCCAGCGATGTCGCGGTTTCCGGCGTCGGCCGCGACCGACGCGGCCTCGACGTGGCCGCGAGCATGGGACCCGACAGCGCAGATCGACTTCTCCGGCGTTCCCGGCGTCTCCGCCGAGCAACAGGCTCGCGCCGAACAACTCACCGCTGACACGCTGCGCGACCTGCCCGCGTTCGCCGACGTCACCACTGTCGAGGCGTTGGGCTACCGCTCGATCGGCGACGCCGAACCGGGTTCGAGCATTACATCAACGTTGGTTACATCGGCGACGACAAGTTCCTCGACCCCACCGCTCCCGAGTCGCTGGTGTACGAGGTCGACGGCGATGCCCGCACGCTCGTCTCGGCGATGTTCATCGCCAAAGACATGGCCATGGATGATCCGGAGTTGGTTGCCGTGGGCGGCCCGCTCATGGAGTGGCATGTCCACCTCAACCTGTGTTGGGGTCTCAACGACCAGAACGTCCCAGTCGTCAAGTCGGTGCTTGAGAACCTCGATGACGAATGCCCTGCAGGCACGGTCAATGCAGGCGGCGGGAACCCGATGGTGCATGTATGGATCGCACCCCACGAATGCGGCCCGTTCGCCGCCCTCGAAGGCCACGGCGCCGGCCAAGCGGCATCAGCGGACGGCACTCGCGTCGACCAGTGCGCTCACGACGACCACAGCACGACGGAAACGGGCGAAACGGCCGCAGACGCCGAAGCCAAACCGTACGACCCCACGTTGCCGATCGATCTTGGCGGCGTCGAGGGAGTGACGCCACAGCAACAGGCGTTCGCCGAGAACCTCGTTGCTGCGACGCTTCGCGACCTCCCACAGTGGGCCGATCTCGAAGCGGTGGAGGCCGCCGGCTTCCAGTCCATCGGCGATGGCTTGACGGGCCATGAGCACTACATCCAGTGGGACTGGATCGACGACGACATCGTTCTCGACCCCGACTTCCCGGAAAGCTTGGTGTTCGAGCCGCAGCCCGACGGGTCGAAGAAGCTCGTCTCGGCGATGTTCATGTTGCCACCCGGAATCGACGTCGCCGACGCACCCGACTACGGCGGTGGGCTGATGCAGTGGCACATTCATGAAGACTTGTGCTTCACCGACGATCCGGTGGCCCCCAGGGTCGTCGGTGTCAAGCCCATCGGTACCCCATGCCGGGCTCCGCTCGTCGACCTTGTGCTCCCACCGATGATCCACGTCTGGATCACGCCAACGCCGTGTGGTCCGTTCGCCGCCCTCGACGGCATCGGCGCCGGGCAGGTTGCCGCTGGCGAGGAAAGACTCTGCGATGCAGCGCATGGAAGCCACTGACTCATCCACGGTTGACGAGTTCAGCCATGTCCACCATCGACGACCGCACGTGGGGCGCATTCACCGCTACCGGGCCCTGGAACCTCACCCGTGAGGACATCGCCTGGCTTCCGGAAACCGAGGCACTCCGGCACGCCGCACGGGCATCAATCCCGAGTCTCATCACCCCTGGCAAGCTGCCACCGGGCCGACGGTCGGCGGCCATCACGGGCCGGCTGGCGTTCGCAGTCGGCCCATGGGCGTGGCGGAAGCGACGCAACGCCTATCCGACGACGGAGGCCGGAAGGGCCGAGCTGTCGGCCCGGCTCCGCAAGGGCGCCGAGCAACTTGGTCCAACCTTCATCAAGCTCGGCCAGATCATCTCTTCCGGAGAAGGACTGTTTCCGCCCGAGCTCGTCGCCGAGTTCAAGAAGTGTCGTGACCAGGTGCCAGCCGAGCAATTCCAGGTGGTTCGGGAAATCGTCGAGGCCGACCTCGGTGCCTCCATCGAGACCGATCTTCTCGTACTTCGATCGGCGCCCATTGGCCGCCGCGTCCATCGCCCAGGTTCATGTAGCGAAGTTGCGAACCGGCGAGGACGTCGTCGTCAAGGTGCAACGCCCCGACGTCTCCACTCTGGTGCGCCGCGACCTGGCGGCCATGGCATGGCTGGCCCCGCACCTCGTCGGCCGAATTCCGGTCGCCGCCCTCGCCAATCCGCCGGCGCTGGTTGAACTCTTCGCAGAGACGATCGTGGAAGAACTCGACTTCCGATTGGAGGGCGCCAACATGATCGATGTGGCTGTGGTCATTCATGACCTTGGCCACACCAGCTACGTCGTTCCCAGGCCCCACCCGGTTCACGTCACCCGGCGCGTGCTGGTGATGGAACGGCTCTCGGGGTACAACTTCGACGACGTCGACGGGATGCAGGCCGGTGGTATCGACACTGAAGAAGTGATCCGGTCGGGCATGGTCGCGTTCATGGAGGGAGCCATGGTTCATGGCATCTTCCACGGCGACCTGCATGGGGGAAACCTTTTCGTGCTGCCAGACGGCACCACCGCTCTGCTCGACTTCGGCATCGTGGCACGGTTGTCGCAAGAACGCCGCCTCGCGTTTTTGCGGCTCATGCTCGGGGCGATGACCAACGACGTCATGGGTCAGATGGCAGCGCTTCGTGATCTCGGTGCGCTGCCCGCAGACACCGACCTCAAGGCTGTCGTGAAAGACCTGGGTCTCGACCTGCCTCCCATCGACCCCACCACCCTCAGCGGCGACGAACTCGTGCGCGAGGTACAGCGGGTGATCAAAGCCCTCCTCGGGTACGGCGCTCGCCTTCCCAAAGAGCTCATGTTGTACGTGAAGAACCTCGTGTTCCTCGATGGGGCCATCGCGCGCTTGGCACCAGACCTCGACCTGCTGGCGGAAGTGCAGACCATCGCGATGCTGTTTGCCCAGCGTCATGGCGAGCGTCTTGGACGCGAGTTGGGAATGGACGCCGCGAACCTCGAGGTCAATCTCGACGGAGTCAAGGCAAGCTTCGGCGTCGACCTCGACACCGACCAACTGACGTATCGCGAACTTCAAGCACGCCGCAACCTCATTCAGAAACGAATGAAGGCACACGTCAGCGACAGCTGAATCCACTCGTTGACCGCGCTGTCGCTGGGCCTCGCTAACCTCCGACGGCGTGCGCCTCGTCATTGCCCGCTGTTCGGTCGACTATGCCGGCCGGCTTGCCGCGCATCTGCCCGAAGCGACCCGGCTCATCATGGTGAAGGCCGACGGGTGCGTTGCCATTCATGCTGACGGAGGCGCCTACAAGCCGCTGAACTGGATGAACGCGCCGAACACGATCCGCGAGTTCGACAGCCACTGGGAGATCTCGAACCCGAAAGGCGAAACGCTGACCGTGCATCTGCACGAGGTACTGGCCGACTCGGCTCACGAGTTGGGGGAGGACCCAGGCCTTCAGAAAGATGGTGTCGAGGCGCACCTGCAGGAGTTGCTCGCTGCGTCACCGCATGCAATCGAGTTGGGGCTGATGCTCGTTCGCCGTGAGTACCCAACTGCGATCGGCCCGATTGACCTGGTGTGCAAAGACCCAGGCGGCACCACCGTTGCGGTCGAGGTGAAGCGCCGTGGCGACATCGACGGCGTCGAGCAACTCGCCAGGTACATCGAACGATTGCAACTCGATTCCTCACTCGGCAACATCCGCGGAGTGTTCGTCGCCCAGTCGATCAAACCTCAGGCGAAAGTGCTCGCCGAGTCGCGCGGCTTCACGTGGGTCGAGGTCGACTACGACCATCTACGAGGCATGGCCCCCGACGAACTCCGCCTCTTCTAGCCGCGGATCGCGTCGTGCGGGTGGACTGCGGGGATCTGCATCATCCGGCGTTGGCGTTCCGTCAGAAGGCCGCTGGCAGCAAGATCGGCGAGGGTGGTCTGATACTGGGTGCCCCATGTGGAGTGACCCGGGGCGTACTTGTACAGCAGCGACAGGCGATCGTGCTCACCACGCCACGGCGAGGTGCCGTGCGTGAGCGCTTCGGTGAAGATCACCACGTCACCTGCTTGCAACGGAATCTCGACTGCCCAGTTCGGTGGATGCCCTGAGGGCCGTTCGAAGTTGGCTCGGTGACTTCCGGGGATGCAGAGGAAACCTCCGTCACCGTGGGCGTGATCGACCAACGCCCACTGCACCGCCACCAGGCCGTTGTACATCCTGTTGCCACGCACCTCGTAGAACTGGGACGGATCGTGCGGCGTACCGCCTCCGTGCAACCCGAGCCCACCCGTTCCGGCGGTCATGGTGATGCCATACGCATGATCGAGCCGGGCTTTCGGGCCGCACATCTCGAGAATCGGTTCCAGGATCGCTTCGTGATCGAGGAGGTCTCGAAACGGTTGCTCACCTTCAAGGAAGCCAACAAACCGTTGCGACCCGAGATCGTCGGCCGGCGGCGGCACGTCGAGCCGCTCGACCGCACCGAGCAAGGCGTCGACCTCGTCATCGTCGAGCGCACCGTACCGGACGACGTACCCGTACAAGTCGAAGAAGTACCGCTCGTAGGCGGTCAGCGGCTGTGGCCCATCCATCCGCCAACCCTAGGCGGGGTGACCCCGGCAGATACCGGTGGATCGCCCCACTGAACGACGACATTTCGAGTCGGCTACGTTCTCGGTCATGCCTCAACATGTACGTGGTGTGGTGGCCCTGTCCAAGGGCGCCCCTGTCAGCATCGAAACCATCGTCATTCCCGACCCCGGCCCCGGCGAAGCCATCGTGAAGGTGCAGGCATGCGGCGTTTGCCACACCGACCTGCACTACCGCGAAGGCGGTATCAACGACGAATTCCCGTTCTTGCTCGGCCATGAGGCTGCCGGAGTGGTCGAATCCGTCGGGGAAGGCGTGACCAACGTTGCCCCCGGCGACTACGTCATCCTCAACTGGCGCGCGGTGTGCGGCAACTGTCGGTCGTGCCTCAAAGGCAAACCGTGGTACTGCTTCTCCACTTTCAACGCCACCCAGAAGATGACACTCGAAGACGGCACCGTTCTGTCACCAGCCCTCGGCATCGGTGCGTTCGTCGAGAAGACGCTCGTCCACTCGGGTCAGTGCACCAAGGTCGACTCGGCGGCACCGGCGACCACGGCCGGGCTGCTTGGCTGCGGTGTCATGGCTGGCATCGGCGCGGCCATCAACACCGGCAACGTGGGTCGGGGTGACACGGTTGCAGTCTTCGGTTGCGGCGGAGTCGGTGACGCGGCAATCGCTGGTTCGTATCTCGCAGGAGCGAGCAAGATCATCGCGGTAGACCTCGACGACCGAAAGCTCGAATGGGCGAAGGAGTTCGGTGCAACGCACACGTGCAACTCCAGCACGACCAACGCCGTCGAGTACATCCAGTCGGTCACCGATGGCAACGGCGCCGACGTATGTATCGACGCCGTGGGTCACCCCGAGGTGTACAAGCAAGCGTTTGCCGCCCGCGACCTCGCCGGCACCGTGGTGTTGGTGGGTGTGCCCAGTCCAACTGCGGTGCTCGAGCTGCCCATGATCGAAGTGTTTGGTCGGGGCGGCACGTTGAAGTCGTCGTGGTACGGCGACTGCCTGCCATCGCGCGACTTCCCGATGTTGATCGACCTCTACCAGCAGGGCCGTCTCGACCTCGATCGCTTCGTCAGCGAGACCATCACCATCGACGACGTGGAAGAGGCCTTCCACAAGATGGAGCGCGGCGAGGTGCTGCGCAGCGTGGTCGTCATGGAGAGCCAAGCCTGATGCCGATCGAACTCGTCACCACCGACGGCATCTTTGCGCTCGACGGCGGCGAGTGGGAGGTGACGAACAACATTTGGCTGGTCGGCGACGACCGCCAAGTGATCGTGTTCGACGCCGCCCACGATCATCAGCGCATCGTCGACGCGATCGCAGGACGCCGGGTGAAGGCGATCGTGCTCACTCATGGGCACAACGACCACATCAACGCAGCGGTGCCGTTGCGTGAGGCAGTCGACGCTCCCATCTGGCTCCATCCAGCAGACCAGATGTTGTGGGAAGCCGTGTGGCCCAGCGAAACCACCGACCGTGACGTAACACCCGGCACTGGTTTCGAGGTGGCTGGGCATCAGCTCGCCGTGAGGCATACCCCGGGCCACTCACCCGGGTGCTGCTGCTTCTACGACGCCGCAGACGGACGAGTCGTCTCGGGCGACACGTTGTTCTGTGGCGGGCCCGGTGCCACCGGTCGGAGCTACAGCGACGAGCCGACAATACTGCGGTCAATCATCGATCAGCTGCTCACGTTGCCAGATGAGACGATCGTGCACACCGGCCACGGCGACAGCACCACCATCGGCGCAGAACGCGACGGAGTGTTGGCACGCGCCGCCGAGCTCGGCATCTCGTAGCTCATCAGCATGCAGCGCGTCACCGGAGTCGTGAAGCACTACGAGTGGGGCGACCCGCACTTCATTCCAGACCTCCTCGGGGTCGAGCGAGATGGCCTGCCGTGGGCGGAACTGTGGCTCGGCACCCACCCCACCGGGCCGACCACGTTCACCAACGGTGAGTTGCTCAGCGACGGTGACGGGGCCTTTGCCGTATCTCCTGAAAGTGTTGGCTGCGGCCGAGCCACTCTCTCTGCAAACACATCCGACGACACTGCAAGCGCAAGACGGTTTCACCCGTGGCGTCTACCCCGACGACCAAGCGAAACCTGAGTTGCTGTGCGCACTCACTCCTTTCGAGGCGTTGTGTGGCATCCGACCCGAGGCACACACGCTTGCCATCCTGAGTGAGCTCGGACTCGCGGACAGCGAACTGTCCAGGGTGCTGGCGAGACACGGTGCCGGGGGAAGCTCTGTCGGGCTGTACCGAAACATCATCGACCCGTTGCCGGTGACCGAGGCCTGCGAAACGTCAGATCGTGACGAGGCCGAGGTGGGTTCGCCGGCTCGACGTGAAGTACCCGGGCGACCCGAGCGTGGCCGCCACGCTGCTGCTGAACTACGTCGTGCTCGCGCCAGGCGAGGCACTTCGGCTCGATGCCGGCAACCTGCACGCGTACCTGCACGGCGTGGGCATCGAGTTGATGGGGGCCAGCGACAACGTCATCCGAGGCGGCCTCACCGTGAAGCCGGTCGATGTCGACGAGCTGTTGCATGTCGTTGACCCGACTCCGCTGGCCGACCCGCTGTTCCCGAGTAGTAGCGCGCTATGAACTACCCGACGCTGGCGTCGCGCTCATCAAGCTGGAAGCAGGCGAACAGCACCAGGCAACCGGTCACGAGCTCACGATCGATCTCCACGGCGTGAGCTGGTATCTGGCCCCGGGAGATCAGCTCGAAGCGCAGACAACGACGTTCGTCGTCGTACCGTCGCCCGCCTGACCGCTCGCTGTCAGGTCAGCTGTCAAATGTCCGCTAAGGCGGCTTGCATGGCGTTGGTGCCGTCGATCAGCGCATTCGCCTGCTCGTCAGACAACGCGGCATACGCAGGAACGAGGATGTCATCGGTGAGCGCCTCCGCGCGATCCCACAGCTCGCGGTCTGCGTCGTGGACCTCTGGCGGCACCTCGTAACCAAAGAAGGCGGTGTCATTCGGTCGCCGGATCGAGTGCGCGCGCGAGCTGTTCAGACCGACTGCGGTGTGTGCCAAGAGATGGACGCTGCCCCGCAATTCGCGTAGCACGATCGCCTGGTGCATGGCGGCTGCTGGCGTATCGGTCGGCACCGGTTCGGCGCGCACCCCGACAAAGAGCGGCAACGACGCCCCCTCTACAGATTGGATCAACGTGGTCGCCGCGTCGACGAACGCGTCGAGCCCGCTCAAGCTCGGCGAATCTCTTGCGGCCCAGGTCGTGAGCGCACGAGAGATACAGCCGAGCGGCATCGCGTGGCGCCATGATCGGCAAGGACGATTCCCACATCTTGCGCACGAGGCCAGGCTGAAAGTATCCGAACGCGCAGCGCACGACGTCGGCATCCACATCACCAAGCACACCGCCGCGACCAAGGAAGTAGAACCGAAACCCACCGAGACCGTGCGCCTTGCCGACCTCAACGGTGTCGGGGTGGAAGTAGAACGCGGATCCGATGTGAGCGATGTCTTCCGTGGCGCGCATGATGTCAACAGGTTCCATGCAAGTCATCCTCACATCTGCCCACCAACGCCACCCAACCGGCAAGATTCCACCGGCAAAGTGTCGACCGTGTCGCGTTCGTGCTCGCCCCGGCGCGCAAAAACGCGACGGCAATGAGGCGCCAGGTTTAGCTGACGGTTTTGCGGATTTCCACGATCTTCTCGGCGGCGTGGTTGGCATCGTCGCCCTGCGATGCAAGCAACGCATTGCGGTCACGGCTGGCCTCGCGCTCGGCGACCACGGTGTCGGCTCGGGCGATCGCGGCGTCGGTGCCGTGTTCGTTGATGAACTCCGCCCATTCCACGAGGGCTTCAACCATCTCCGATTCCGGGACAACCGCCACGTTGCGTCCCTTGACGAACAGGTGGCCGCGCTTGTTGCCAGCCGCAATACCAAGGTCGGCTTCACGCGCTTCGCCGGGGCCGTTCACGACGCAGCCCATCACGGCCACTTGCAGCGGCAGTTCCCGTTCCCCGAACGCTTCCATCGCCCGCTTCGCCACATCGATCACGTCGACTTCGGCACGACCACAAGATGGGCACGCAATGAGGTCGACGTTCTTGCGTTCACGCAAGCCGAGCGCTTCGAGCAGCTGGCGGCCGGCGCGCGCCTCTTCCACAGGGTCGGCCGTGAGCGAGTAACGAATGGTGTCGCCGATGCCTTCCATCAGCAGCGTTGCGATGCCAGCCGTGGCCTTCACCAGCCCGGCTGGGGGCGGGCCAGCCTCGGTCACGCCGAGATGCAGGGGGATGTCGGTCACCTCAGCCAGCTGCCGGTACGCCTCGACCATCAGCGGCACGCTCGACGCCTTCACGGAGATCTTCATGAGGTCGAAGTCGACCTCGCGGAAGTACGCGATCTCTTGCATCGCCGACTCGACCATGGCCTCGGGCGTGGCACCGCCGTACTTCTCGTAGAGCGCCGGGTCGAGCGAGCCAGCGTTGACACCAATGCGAATGGGGATGCCGCGGTCGCGAGCCTCGCTGGCAACGGCCTTGATGTGCTCGGGCTTGCGGATGTTGCCAGGGTTGAGGCGCAGGCCATGCACCCCAGCCTCCATCGCCGCGAGCGCCATCTTGTACTGGTGGTGAATGTCGGCAATGACCGGGAATCGGCGACCGTGGGACGATCTGGGCGAGGCCAATGGCGGCCTCCGCCTCGTTGCAGGTGCATCGAACGATGTCGCACCCAGCCGCAGCCAACGCATAGATCTGCTGCAACGTCCCCTCGACGTCGGCCGTCTTGGTGATGGTCATCGACTGGATGGTGATGGGCGCCCCACCACCAACAGGAACATTCCCCACCATGATCTGCCGAGTAACCCGACGTTCCGTAGTCCAAGCACTCACATCCACAACATCACGTCCATAAGAGTTCACGCTAACGCCGAACAGGTTTCCCAAGCCGTCATGAAGGCCGTGGATCAAGGACAAGGCGCGGGAACCCCCGCACCAGGTCAGGCGCAGCCAAATCCAAAAACCCGATTCCGAGTTGGATTCGTCGAGTGCAAGGCGCGGGGAACCCGAGTCGCCTTCAGGCGATGAGCGGTGACCCGGAACGCAGCAATCGGCGAATCCAACCGGAATACCCCGATCAAATAGGGGAGGTGATGTCGAGGTAGAGGCCGCTCAAGAACAGGAAGCCCAGCACCGTCACCACGGCCATGGCGAAGGGCATGAGTTTGGCTACGTCGGCGTAGTAGCGCTCACCGTTTCGTTCCCTCAACCGTTCATACGTGGCTACCGCCGCGTGCCCACCATCGAGGGGTAGGAGCGGGAACATATTGAAGACTCCGACGAACACATTCAGCACGGCAAGCAGGAACAAGATGCCGACCAGGCCTTGGGATTCGCCGACATCATCGCTCACGCTGGTGACTCCGACGAGCGTGGTGGGTCGCGTGGCGAGGTCGTCGTTCGTGCCAGCCACATGGGTGAAGATGTTGACCGGGTTGAGCACCTTGACGACGCCCTTGGTCATTTCCCACGAGGTAGGCCCGATGTCGATCACGGCGTTCGCTGCCGCCGCCGGTACCGAGTGTTCGATGGTCTCGAAGTAGGCACCGGTGGAGACACCGAGCAAGGTGGTTCCGACCACAGACACTTGGTCGCCTTCAACGACGAGTCGCCCGGGAACCACATCGGTGGTGTCGCCGCGTTGCACTTCGACGCCCACGATCTCGTCGGCTTCGAGCGAGTTGGCAAGATCGCGTAGTTGCTCGGCGTCGCTGAAGGCTATGCCGTCGATCGCGATGATGTCACCCGCATCAGCGAGTGATGACCCGAGGGTGGCGGTCAAGTCGACCGTTTCCCCGTTGCGAAGCACGGTGACGCTGACGGTGTCGCCCGGTTCGTGACTGCGAACTGCAGCGCCAAGATCGGTGGGCGCGGCGATGGCCGCTCCGTCGATGTTGAGCACCACGTCGCCTGCCAGCACTCCGGCCGCGAGTGCAGCGCCGGTGACCGAAGGCTGCTCGGTGGTGCCGCTTGCGACTTCGGCACCGTCGCGCTGCACGGATTCACCATCGGCGACATACACGATGAAGAGCAGCACGATCGCGATCAACATGTGCATGATCGACCCGGCGGAGATGACCAACATGCCGACGCGGATAGCTCTTGACTCGGTAGGTGCGCTGCTCGTCGGCGGGGTCGACTTCTTCCATGTTGTTCATGCCGATGATGCGAACGAAGGCACCTAGCGGCAATGCACGAACGCCGTATTCGGTCTCGCCCCGACGGAAGCTCCACATGCGCGGGCCGAAGCCGATGAAGAACTGAGTGGCTTTCATGCCGGTCCATCGAGCAGTCATGAAGTGGCCGAGCTCGTGCATGAAGATCGAGAAAATGATGCCGACTGCAAAGACCAGCCACCAGATGCTGAAGAAGCCGAGCACCCCGACGAGTGCAATGACTGCGGCTACTCCGAGGGCACCGCGCACTCCGCCAACGAGCTCGTCTTCCGATTTTTCGGTGACTGCACCACCGCCCATGACTTCGCCCACGAATCGACCGGGGCGCTGTCGTTCAGGCTGCTCGTCGAATTCGGGAGGCGGGAAGGCTGGTTCAGTTGTGGTGGAAGTCATAGCGAGTGTGCACTGTTCATCGGTTTCGAAATCCTTGAAATCAAGGGACGAGGCGACGAATCACTTCCGCAGCACGACTACGAGCGGAACGATCGGCCTCGATCACATCCTCGACGGTACCTGGTTGTGCAGGATGATGTGCATCAAGCACCTCCGCACAGACGTCGGCGATCTGGGCCCACCGCAGTCGACCTTCGAGGAATGCGTCGACGGCGATTTCGTTCGCAGCCGAAATCGTGGCTGGGGTGTCGCCGCCGGCCCGACCAGCGGCGTACGCCAACGTGAGACACCGAAACGTCGTGACGTCTGGCGGCTCGAATTCGAGTTGGCGAAGTGTTGCCCAGTCGATACGTCCGTACGGCGTGGAGATGCGCTGGGGGTAGCCGAGCGCATACCCGATCGGCAGCCGCATGTTTGGCATGCTCAGCTGGGCAATGGTGGAACCATCGGTGAACTCCACCATGGAATGCACGACCGACTGCGGGTGCACCACGACCTCAATCCGGTCGTATCCGACGCCGAACAGTTCCTGTGCCTCGATCACCTCGAGCCCCTTGTTCATGAGGGTGCTCGAGTCGATCGTGATCTTCGGCCCCATTGACCAAGTTGGGTGCGCCAATGCCTCGTCAACGGTGACATTTGCCAGCTCCGAAGTGGCCCGCCCCCGAAACGGGCCACCGCTCGCGGTGATCACGAGGCGGTCGACCTCGCGGTGGCTCCCATCCCCGAACCCGGTGGACGACCGAAGACACTGATGGATTGCACAGTGCTCGCTATCCACCGGAATCAGTTCTGCGCCGGGTGTGGCGCGAAGCGGCTGCACCACAGGGCCAGCAGCGATGAGGCTTTCTTTGTTGGCCAATCCGAGGCGTTTGCCAGCCGTGAGCGTTGCGATGGTGATGGGTAGACCAGCAAAACCAACCACACCGTTGATCACCACGTCGGCTGGCTCGACCAAATCGATCAGATCGGCAACGACCTCGATCAGCGGGAGATCAGCCAATGCCGCCGCGACCAGGCGACGTGCCGTCTCGTCGGCGACTGCGACGACCAGCGGCAGGAACTCCCGCGCCTGCGCGACGACAGCATCGACCGAGCCGCCCACGCCTAATGCCACGACCTGATACCGATCGCTGCCCTCCGCGCGAATGACGTCGAGGGTCTGCGTTCCGATCGACCCGCTGGATCCGGCGATCGCTACCCGAACAGGTTTGGATCCCCGGTTCAGCTCACCCACGGCTCGAGCACCAGGGTGAGGTAGTACACGCCTGGAAGTGCAAACAAGAATCCGTCGAACCGATCGAGCACACCGCCGTGACCCTTGATGATCGACCCGAAGTCTTTGGTGTCGAGATTGCGCTTGAACATGCTCTCCACCAGATCACCCATCGGCGCTAGCACCGAAATGACGATGGCGAGCAACAGGAGATCTTGATACGAGGTCCAGGTGGTGCTCCACTCGCCGATGCCCACGACGACGAGCGCAATGATGGTCAACAGAGATCCGCCGATGAGGCCCTCGACCGTCTTGTTGGGGCTGATCCACGCCCGGAGGGGCGTGCGTCCGGCCGCTGAGCCGACAAACAATGCACCCACGTCGTTGGCGACGACGCCGAGCGCCAACAGGAACAGCGTGTCGGTACCCCAGGTGTCGGTGGTGGGAAGGTCGCTGCCATTTGCCGTGGAGAGCCGCAGTATCAGCATGGCAAACGAACCCAGCACGCCAATCCATACCATGCCAAGCATGGTGATGGACACGTTCGGCATCGGGCCGGCCTCGATCGAACGCGCCCCGATGAAACTTCCCGCCACAGCCATGAAGCCGAACGCAATGGCGAGTGGCAGCGCCACTTCGCCCAACCAATACGCAGCGAGCGGAATGGCAACGCAACCGGCGATGCCAGGTACGACGGCCGGGCGGTAGCCCTTCTCAGACACCTTGTCGTAGAACTCGACAGCGGCGAGCCCGAGGATCAACGTGATCATTGCGGCGACTGCCCAGGGACGCCACATGAGAGCCGCAATGAACGCGGCAGCCAGCACGAGCCCAACAGCTATGGCGGCTGGCATGTCACGCCCGGCAGGTGCAGCGGGTTGGCCAGGGCGCGAACGTGCCGCCGACGGTGCTGAACCGGGGCGCCGTCGAGTCCCGCCGACGGGCTCACGACGGGGCATACCTGATGGATCGGTGCCGATGGTGATGCGACTGGGTTCGCGAGCCGGAGCACCTGGCGCTACTTCATCAACTCGTCCCTGTTGCCCCGTCACACGCTGATGCTGCTCGGTGACTTGATGTTCGGGCGCCGAGACCCGACGGTGCTGCCCCGAGGTGGCCGACATTGAACCAGACGGCCGGGGATCGACGGCCGGTTCCACCGGCTCGTCGTCTTTCCACACCGGCGACTCGGACGAGAACGACGACCAAACGTCGACGTCGTGATGCTCTTCGCGATCTTGTTCGTCGGCCACGGCGTCGAGTCGAGGCACCTCACCCGTGGGAGGCTCGGTCCAGTGAGGCAACGACCCCGTGTCGCTGTCGCCGAAGCTGATGCCCTCTTCGGTATCGGCGGCCGGTCGGCGCGCTGGCGCGATTTCATCCAGGTCTTGTGTGGGCTCTGCATCGTCGAAGAGCGAGCCAAACTCGCTGAAATCGTCTGCGTCGCGGCGATCACGCCATCTGTCATCAGTCATCAGATAATCCCTCCCCCGGCTCAGACTTCGAGCAATTCGGCTTCCTTGCGGACGAGCGCTGCGTCGATGCGATCGACGTGGTCACCCGTGAGCTTCTCAATTTCTTTCTCGGCCCGCTCGAGCTCGTCGGCAGAGATCTCGCTGGCCTTCTCCAAAGCCTCGAGCGCCTTGCGAGAATCTCGGCGAAGGTTGCGCACGGCGACCCGGCCATCTTCGGCCATGTTCTTGACAACCTTGACGTAATCGCGCCGACGCTCTTCGGTGAGCGGCGGGAAGTTCAACCGAATGACAACCCCGTCGTTGTTCGGATTGACACCGAGATCGCTCTCGCGGATGGCCTTTTCGATGGCACCGAGCGAACCCCGATCGTGGGGCTTGATGAGCAACATGCGCGCTTCTGGAACTTGCACCGTGGCCATCTGCTGAATCGGCACCGTCGACCCGTAGTACTCAGCGGTCAGCCGCTCCACGAGGGCTGGCGAAGCGCGCCCGGTGCGAACGCTCGAGAAGAGTTGCTGGACGTGCTCGACTGCCTTGTCCATCTTTTCCATGGCTTCCAGCAGGGTGTCCTCGATCACGAAGCCCAGCGTAACCATGATGAGCGGCTCAGACGTGCCACGTCGGTGCGACTCGCCCGTCGATGTTGCGACGACCGGTCAGTCGGTGACGACGGTTCCCACGTCGCCACCGAGCACGATGGAGCGCAATGCCCCTTCGGCCGACATGTCGAACACGACGACGGGGATCTTGTTGTCGCGGCAGAACGCGATGGCAGTGGCGTCCATGACCTTGAGGTCCTTGTTCATCACGTCCATGTAGCTGATCGTGGCGAACTTCTTGGCGGTGGGGTCTGTCCGCGGATCAGCGGTGTAGATACCGTCGACGCCGGAATGGGTGCCTTTCAGCAGCGCACCGGCTTCGATTTCCGCAGCGCGCAGGGCGGCCGCCGTATCTGTGGTGAAGAACGGGTTGCCGGTGCCGGCGGCGAAAATGACAACACGTCCCTTCTCGAGGTGGCGCATCGCCCGACGTCGAATATACGGCTCGGCGATGCGTGGCATTTCGATGGCCGACATGACGCGGACTTCTTGGTTGCGACGTTCGAGTGCATCCTGCAGAGCGAGCGCATTCATCACCGTGCCGAGCATGCCGATGTGGTCGCTCTGGGTGGCATCCATGCCAGACATGGCACCGGTACGGCCACGCCAGAAGTTGCCACCGCCAACCACGACCGCTACGTCAACGTCGAGGTCCTCGCGAATGTCCATGATCTCCATGGCAGTGTGATCGAGCGTGGCGGCATCGATGCCACGGCCTGACGGGCCCGCAAGTGCCTCACCCGACGGCTTGAACAGGATCCGCTTCCATCGAGTAGCGGGTCGTCCATCCAAAGAGTCAGTCACAAGTCGACAGTCTGCCAGGTTCCATAGCGAGCACAGAAAGGCCGCCTGACCCAGAACGCAAAACCCGCTGCACCGTGTGGTGCAGCGGGTTTCAAATCGTTTGTACTGACTGACGATCAGATTGTTCGAGTGCTAGGCGCAACGAGCCCGAGTCGCCTTTGGGCGATGAGCGGCGAGGTGCAACGACGCAATCGGACGATCTGGCGTCAGTCAGCCGATTTCGGTTTGGGAGAAGCGGATGATTTTCGCTCCGCCGATCAACTGCTTGATCGAGATTTTGTCATCTTTGGCGTACGGCTGCTCCAGCAGGCAGACGTCTTTGAAGAACCCGTTCACCCGACCTTCAACGATCTTCGGCAGTGCAGCTTCGGGCTTGCCTTCGTTGCGGCTGAGGGTTTCAAGCGTGGCCCGCTCGGCCTCCACTACGTCCGCGGGCACGTCTTCGCGAGCCAGGTACTGCGGACGAGCGAACGCAATGTGCACGGCGAGATCGTGCGCAAGTTCGTCGGAGCCGCCGGCAACTTCGACAAGAACGCCGTTGACGCCACGACCACCTTGAATGTGCTCGTAGTGGCCGATGACATTGCCAGGCTCAGCGGCCATGTGCACCACGGTGCCGATTTCGATCTTCTCTTTGAGCGTGATCTTCAGCTCGTCGAGCTGGGTCGCCCGCTCGGCGACACCGTCAGCACCTTTGGCTATGACCAGGTCGACCAGCGCGTCGGCCTCGGCCTTGAACTGGTCGGAACCGGCCACGAAGTCGGTCTCGCTCTTCAGCAACACCATGGCACCGACATTGTCAGTGACCTTGAGCGCTACGACACCCTGGTTGTTATCACGGTCGTCGCGCTTGGCACTGGCGGCCAAACCCTTCTCACGCAACAGCTGCTTGGCGGCGTCGATGTCGCCGCCAGTCTCTTCGAGCGCTTTCTTGCAATCCATCATTCCGGCGCCGGTGCTGTCGCGCAGCGCCTTCACGTCTGCCGCGGTAAATGACATGGTTCGTTCCTCTGTACGTCGTGTGTTGTGCGGGGGCTTTGGGTGAGCGAGTTCAGGACTCGTCGTTGACGTCGGCATCCGGCTCGACGCCGAAGACTTCAGCAACCACTTCCTCGGCTACCACTTCGGCAATCACTGCTTCGGCGACGGCTACCTCTGCCACCAGTTCGGCGATCGCTGCCACAGCGACCGCTTCTTCGGCCACGACTTCAGCGGCGACCGCTTCGGCTTCGGCCTCGTCAGTTGCGACTTCGTCAGCGATGAGCTCGGCAGCGACCGCTGCAGCGACGGCTTCCTCTGCGAGCACTTCGGCAACCACCGCTTCGGCGACGGCCTCTTCAGCGACCAGTTCGGCAACGATGGCTTCAGCGACGGCCGCTTCGGCAAGGTCAATTGGCTCAGCTTTGGTCTTGCTCGCCGTCAGGCGGGCTTCGCGATCTTGCTGCGCCTTTGCTGCTGCGTTGCGGGCTTCGGCCTGGGCCTGGGCGAACGCGGCTTCTTCTTCGGCGGAGCGCTCGGGCTTGGGCTCTGGAGTGCCTTCGGCAGCGGCTGCGCGAGGGCGACGAGAAGCGATGTAGCGGCCTTCCTCGACGGCCTCGGCGATGACGCGAGCCAGCAGCATGTTGGCGCGAATGGCGTCGTCGTTGCCCGGGATGGGGAACTGGATGACGTCTGGATCGACGTTCGTGTCGACGATGGCCACCACCGGGATACCGAGCTTGTTGGCTTCGGTGACTGCGATGTGCTCTTTCTTCGTGTCGATGACGAAGATTGCCTTCGGCGCCTTCTTCATGTGACGCAGACCACCGAGGTTGCGCTGCAACTTGACCAGGTCTCGGTCGAGCAGGAGGGCTTCCTTCTTGATCATGACGTCGAACTCGCCCGAGGCCTTCATGCGCTCGTACTCGAGCATTTTGTTGATGCTCTTCGAGATGGTCTCGAAGTTGGTGAGCATGCCGCCGAGCCAACGCTCGTTCACGTACGGCATGCCGACTTTCTCGGCGTAGCTCTGCACCGGGTCTTGTGCTTGCTTCTTGGTGCCGACGAAGAGGATGTCTCCGCCGTTGGCGACGAGATCACGCACGAAGACGTAGGCAGTCTCAACGCGGGTGAGCGTCTGCTCGAGATCGATGATGTAGATACCGTTGCGCTCGCCGAAAATGAATCGCTTCATCTTCGGGTTCCAACGACGGGTCTGGTGCCCGAAGTGAACGCCGGCTTCCAACATTTGACGCATGCTGATAACAGCCATGACTTGCTCCTTGTAGCGGTTGTCCGGTCGTTCTGGCACCCCAACGTTGATCGGAGTGACCGCAGATGGAACGACCGGCTGAGTTGATGGATGGATCACCCAGGCGGTGAACCAGGAGGCAAGGCTAGCGGCGCAGAGACGATTCGCGCCCTGCAGGGTCTTCCAGCGCTGCACTCGGCACGTCAGTTCTGCAACGCAGTGACGGCGGCGGACTGGGGGCCGCTCGCGAACCATCGGTTGGCACCAGACGAACCCGGAACCACCACTCGCCCAGATACGGCGCCGGATCGAGGTATTCGTCGCCATCGCGCAAGCCAAAGTGGAACGCGCCGGCCGCCGAACCAACCGACATGCCAGCCACGACAGTGTCTCCCACTCTGAAGCGAGTGTCCGCCAGGTTGCCGTAGGTGATTCGCCACCCACTTGCGACGGTCACCACCAGGTACTGAACGCCGGCAATGGAACCTGCGAACGACACCGTGCCAGCCGACACCGAGGTGACATCGTCACCGATGACCGTGGCGTATTCGATGCCGCGGTTGCCGGGGCACCAGCGGCACGCAGGCTGACGAAACGGATCAGCGATCGCGGCGGCGACCGGCTGGTTGCCAGCACGGCCTCGCCACCGACGACGAGGCGCCGGTGAGCAGAGCTCACGACGACCACCCCGACGGAGGCAGCCGCACACCGGGCCCGTGACACCGTCGAGGTAGTTCTGGTTGAAACTGTGCGAGCCGACATGCAGCCTCCCTGAAAGGTCTTCTGAATCCAGGGCGGCCGAAGCCGCGATCGGTGTCTCGAAGGTGGGTGTTCAGCCGACGCCTGCAGCCGACATGCGGCTGCGGAGATGCAACACAGACTTCGTGTGGATCTGACTGACGCGAGACTCGGTGACGCCCAGCACCTGGCCGATTTCCGACAGGGTAAGCCCCTCGTCGTAATAGAGCGACAGCACGAGTTTCTCGCGTTCGGGGAGCTTCTTGATCTCGGCCTTCATCACTTCGCGGAGTTCTTTTTCTTCCACCACCACGGTGGGCGACGCGAAACCGGCTGAGTCGACGGCTTGAGGCTCGTGCCCTGCGTCGATGGCTCGATCGAGCGGGCCGATGGTTGTGGCGGCGATCGACGCCAACCAGCGGGCCAACTCGTCGGAGCCGATGCGGAGATGTTTGGCGAGTTCTTCATCGTTGGGGGATCTGCCGTGCTCGTGTTCCAGACGCGGCGAAACGCTCGCTCGACTTCGCGCGCACGGCTCCGCACCGACCGCGGCACCCAGTCGAGCTGTCGCAGACCGTCGTAGATCGCCCCACGAATGCGCGGCGCAGCGAACGTCTCGAACTTCACGCCGCGATCGAGATCGAATCGATCGATGGCGTCGATGAGCCCGAAGACGCCGTAGCTGACGAGGTCACCCGGGTCGACGCTGTTCGGTAGACCCGCCCCGACTCGGCCGGCGACGAACTTCACCAGTGGCGAGTAGTGCACGATCAGGTGGTCACGGGAAGCTGTGTTCTTGCGAACCAACCAGCGATTCCAATGCATGCCCAGGTCTGGATCTTCAGGAACAATGCTCATGCGCGAGGGTGACTCTTCTGGTAGGCGTTCCTCAGCCGTTCTCGGCTGACGTGAGTGTAACGCTGCGTCGTAGCCACGTCTGAATGGCCCAGCAACTCCTGGACGGAACGCAAATCGGCTCCGTTGTCGAGCAGATGGGTGGCAAACGTGTGGCGGAGCGCGTGAGGATGCGTGGGTGTTGGTGACCGGCGATCGAGCACCCGTCGAACGTCGCGCGGCGACAACTGCTTGCCGCGTTCGTTGACGAACACGACCGGACCTGCTTCGGGTGGAGCGCATTCGTGTCGGACGGCAAGCCATGCCCTGAGAGCATCGATGGCGGGTTCGCTGAGCGGAACCCGACGTTCTTTGGCGCCCTTGCCCCACACCACGAGGTACTGCTCGGCCAGATGCACCTGGGTCAACGTGAGGTCGCACAGTTCCGACACGCGCACCCCACTGCCGTACAACGTTTCGAGCACGGCGTCGTCGCGTCGCTTGCGCCAAGCGGGCTCGGATTCCGGTGACGGCCCATCGAGCAACGTATCGATATCGCGCCGGTCGAGCACCCGAGGAAGGCGACCAGAGTCGGAAGTGACGTGCAAACCCAACGTGGGATCGACCGAGACGAGTTCGCGAGCGAGCGCCCATCCGAAGTACCGCCGCAGCGCGGCGGCCTTGCGAGCGATGCTCCGACGCGCGTAGTCGCGTGTGGACAACGACGCTATGTAGCGACGAACCAACCGTCGATTCACCTGACCGGGCGATTCGACGTTGGACCGTGCCGCCCACTCGGCGAACAGTCGCACGTCGGTCTCGTAGGCCGCCAACGTGCGTTCCGACAACGACGTATGGGTGCCGACAAAGTCCGCAAGTTGCCACGGGTCGTGGTCGGCCATGCGTTGGAGGGTATTCGCTCACGGCGTTCCCAATCGGGATGTCGCGGGCTCGAACCACCCGCCGGCCTCGAGCAACCATCCAGACTGCTCTAGCCGAGCCGCAGCGAGTGCGACTTCGAACACCGAGTGACCTGTGGTGGCGACAATCATGTCGAGAGTGCTCGGCTGCTCTTGGCACACCTCCAGCACTGCGGTCTGTACACCGGTGGGCTGCGGGCGTTCACGACGGACCGGACTGTGCCTCGAGTGATCGATACCCAGAAGCCCGAGGACGTCGACGGCAGATCGGGCGATGCTCGCCCCCTCGAACATCAACTGGTTGGTGCCGGCAGAAGCGCGGCTATGGGTGGAACCGGGAACGACCATCACTTCCACCCCGAAGTCGAGCGCAAGTTGGGCGGTGATGAGGCTGCCGCCGCTCTCACGACTTTCGACCACTACCAGGACCTCGCTGAGCGCGGCGATGATTCGGTTCCGCAGAGGAAAGTGCCAGGGCTCGGGCGTGACACCGGGCGCGTGCTCGGAGATGAGCACGCCGCTGTCGCCGACCCAGCTCCACAGATCGCGGTGGCGCAGCGGATACGGCACATCGAGCCCGCTACCCACCACCCCTGCGGGGCGACCCACTTCACCCGACAGCGCCTCAGGTGGGGCGCCGTGGGCTGCCCGAACACCGTTGTGCGCCGCCCCGTCGATACCCGCGCGCCAAGCCGGATACCACGGTGACGCCCGCTCGGGCCAGGTCGCGACCGAGCTCGTGCGCCGTGGCGCGTCCGGCCGCCGTTGCATTGCGAGTGCCCACGATGCCAACCCGGCGAGCGGACAACACGGCCAGGTCGCCACGAACGAACAACGCTGCGGGGGCGTCGTCGAAGTTCTCGAACACCGCCGGCCAGCAGTCGTCGCGAGCGCCGACGACGGAGATTCCTGCTTCGCCACATCGACTCACGGCCTCCCCCGCCGACGCGTGTGCCGCCTGCCGCTGCAGCACCGCCAGCCCTTCGGCTGAGATGCGACGGACCGCCATGGCCGACAGCGGGCGCGCCCGCCCGCAGCAGTTCGAGCGCCTCGCCCGGCGCGTGGTGTTTCAAGATGTGCCGGAGCCTGCAGCGGGCTCATGGCGGGAAGGCAAGCCAACGTGATCAGGCTGGGGTCGTTCATGCAGCGAGCCCCATCGCCACCGGCCCCAGCGACGATCGCATGGCTAGCGCCGTAGCCACCGCGCCCTCGTCGACGAGGTCGGCTGGTTCCGTGTCGCCGGCAAGATCGGCAATCGTTCGCGCAACTCGTCGAACCCGGTGGTAGCCCCGCGCCGACAAGTGATCACGTTCGGCTGCCGATCGCAGTCGATCGTTCGGCGTCACCGGTGAGTGATGCGAACGTTCCCAGATTGGCATCGTTGAGCCCGGCGTTGAGCATGCCCTGCCGTTGCAGTGCGATCGACCGTGCTTGGTGGATTCGTGCTGCGACCGCTGCCGTCGACTCCCCCGGCGGGCCATCGAGCAGGTCGTGGATGTCTGGCCGATTGACCGCTACTCGCAGGTCGAACCGGTCGAGCAGTGGGCCAGAGAGCCGCCCGATGTAACGCTGGCGCGAGCGCTCGTCGCAGACGCAGTCTCCGGGACCACCTCCTCCACATGGGCACGGGTTGGTAGCTCCAACGAGCTGGAACTTGGCAGGCATGGGTACTCGCAGCTGCTCGACGCGGCCGACCATGATGCGGCCTTCTTCGACTGCCTCGCGCAAGGCATCGAGGGTCTTCGGCGCAAACTGACCCATTTCATCCATGAAGAGCACTCCGCCGTGCGCTAACGACGCCTCCCCCGGACGGATGATGTGCCCACCGCCACCGACCAAAGCTGCCATTGACGTGGTGTGATGGGGCGACCGAAACGGTGGTCGCACCACCAGCCCGCCCGATGGCATCTGCAACCCGGCGGCCGAATGCACCATGGTGGTTTCCAGCGCCTCATCTGGCGCGAGATCTGGCAACAGCCCAACCAACCGGCGAGCCAGCATGGTCTTGCCAGAGCCCGGTGGGCCGACGAACAAGAGGTGATGGCCACCGGCCGCGGCCACCTCCAACGCGAGCCGAGCGTACGGTTGCCCCTTGACGTCGGCAAGATCGGCAAGATCCGGCTCTTCCAGAGACGCATGGGCCACGGAGTCGTAGCGCGGCCACCCAGTGAGACCGGTGAGTACCTCGACCAATTCCTTGAGGTGGGCCACGGCGCGAACGTGACCTCGCGCCACCGCTCGAGCTTCGGGTACCGACTCGACCGGCACCACCCAGTCGAGATCGGGCAAGACGCCAACCATCGGCGCAACGCCGGGAATCCGTCGGATCGAACCGTCGAGACCCAACTCGCCGGCGAACGCCAAACCGGTCAGCGCCTCGACCGGAATGACACCGCATGCAGCGAGAAGGCCGACTGCAACTGCAACGTCGAGGCCGGAACCCGCCTTTCGATACAGGGGCGGAGCGAGGTTGACCGTGATTCGTTTGTCGGGCCAATCGAAATTGCACGACAACACGGCGGCTCTCACCCGGTCGCGCGACTCGCGGCACGACTCGTCGGGCAGGCCGAGCATGAGAAAGCCCGGCAAACCTTTGCCAACGTGCACTTCGACCGACACCGGGTAGCCACGCGCCCCAACGATGGTGGCGGATGGAATGGCTGCGATCATGCTGACCTCCAGAACCGTGGCGACCAGACCATGACCAGACTTGGCCTGAAGTCGCCGATGGGAACGGAGGGTGTGGACCTGCCCCTCGACAGCAAGCCCCAACCTACCAGGAGGGTGCGACAGTCGGACTCGAGCCCACAACTTCCGCAGTGCCGATGCTGTTCGTGATCGACGTGGCACACTCGTGCCGGTGAATGGAGCGGCGAATTCGCGGCGCTCGTTGGGCCGAACAGGAAAGGCTGCGGCACTGATCGGTCGTCGTCATCGGCATGTCGTTCCTGACTGGATGTGGCGACGACGAGACGCACAGCGATGCGGGTCAGTTCTGCGAACAAGCGCGCCTCAACACCACGCTCATCGTCGCACCTCCCATGACAACCGAAGCCGAGCTGGCCGAGACGATGGACTTTTATCGGCTGATGGGTGAGTTGGCCCCGCTCGCCATCAGCGAGCAGTGGAGCAGGCTGGTGGGTGCGATGGAAACCGCCACAACCGTCGTTCCGGGTGATCCGGCATCAGAGCAAGTAGTTGCCCAGACCGCCTACGCCGTTGAACGATCGGCATATGAGGTGAAGGTGTGGATGAACCGAAACTGCGGTGTCGACCTGCCCATCACCACCATTGCTCCACAAGATCCGATTCCGGCACAGACGGTGCCCGTCGCCACAGTGCCGGCCACCGGCGCTCCGGGAACCACCAGCGGATGACGCCGATGAAGTAGCCGAGCTGGTAGGCGAGGCCTTGCCGAGTCTGCCTGGTTGGCGACGCCCATAGATACGGGGAACGAGCGGAATGAAAAGGAGCGCAGCGACCTATCCGCTCGTTCCGTACGTCGTTTGGGCCACCGGAATCTGAAGCAGCGACAACGCCATCTTGCTGAGAATCAGGTTGGCGCCTTGTTGATACACATGCACGCCGTCCCAGCGATAGTCGACGTCGGTGCTGATCGCCGGGTCGTCACACCATTCGTCTGGGCCTTCGACAAACCACACGTCGTTGCGTTCGTCTGCGACTGACCGGAGCAAACCGTTGAGGTGGGCGACACGAGCGTCGTCACCTCGTTCGGGCAACGGGGGAACCCTCGCACCCGAGTTGGCGACGGGCCGCATGCACGGCACCTCGAGCAGCGCAACCTGCGAACCGTGCACCGCAAGGGCGTCGATTCCTCGATACAGGTTCGACAGCCACAGCTGATCGAACGCTGGGGATGCGAACGCGATCAACTCGTCGTCGATCTGTACATCGAATACGTCCCACGCGCCCAGCATGACGAGCGCAACATCTGCTTCGGAGCGTGCCGCGTCGTCACCCCACCGTTCGGACCACCCGACGCAATCTGCCAAGTCGCGGCCGAACCCGGCGAGCGTCGATCGGACCTCGCCCCGGTCGTGCACCCCACACCCGTCCACCGAACCGTCGGTCACCGTGAAGTAGTCACCGGTTCCGTCGGGAAGGTTGACGACGAATGAATGTGCCTGAGAGTCGCCAACGATGACGAGGCTGCGGGGCAACAGCGCCAGCGTCGTCGTCGTTGCGGGCAGCGTCGTGGCGGGCACGCTGACCGGTGTCGTCACGGCCGCCGCGCCGTCCAGCGGCCAAGAGACCGCTGGCGCAACAGTCGAAATCACCGACTGATCCGGCTGGGTCAACGGAGTCACCGAAGTCACCGAAGTCAACGAAGTCAACGAAGTCACCGGCAGTGTCGTCGCTGTCGGCGGCGCCTGAAGGTCGATGGTCCGCGGGTCGAAATCAACGGTCTGCGCGCCGACAGCCGGGTCGTAAGGTTCGACGTTGACGTAGACGACAGCAAGCACGCACACGCCCACGAATGCAGCGCCACCCAGCACAGCAACGCGGGCTCGGTCGCACTCGGCCGGTCGACATGCCAGCTGCATTTTGTCCCGGCCGGAAGGGCAGCTCGACGTAACGGTAGGTGATCTCGTTGACCGCCGCGGCCAACGTGAGCGCGCCGACCACACGAGGTACCGAGGCGTCACCTGTGGCTCCAGCCAGCACGAGTATCGGCCAGTGCCAGAGATACAAGCCGTACGAACGCTTCCCCACGGCCACCAGAGGCCCCCAACTGAGCATTGCCCGGAACGCCGATGCTCCGGGTGTGACCGCTGCACCCACGGCGAGCATCGACAGAATCGATACCGCTGCGAGCGCCCACCGGTAGGTCGACGGTGCCGTGACCTCGCCAGCCACCATGGCAACCGCCAGGCCGCCAACCGCCAACCACCCCAGCAGCTCCACTGTCACGTCGGCTGCGGCCGACTTCACCGCGGCTGATCTCACCCCAGACGCATGGTGTTGGCGTTGCCACGGCTTCCACACAAATGCCGCAGCTGCCCCCACGAGCAAACCGCTGGCCCGCGTTGGCGTGGAGAGGTAGAGCGTGTTGCTGTCGACGTGGCCATATAGCAACGCAGTGACGATCATGATTCCGATGGAGGCAACGAACAACGTCGTCGCACGTGCTCGATTGCCAATTCGCATCAGCACGATGAACGTCAACGGCCACACGAGGTACCACTGCTCTTCCACCGCCAACGACCAAAGGTGCCGCAAGACCGGTGGGTCGGCTGGTGAGAAGTACGGCGTGGACCCCACGATCTGACCCCAGTTGTTCACGTACAGGATCGACCATGGCAGATCGCGTCTCAGTGTCGCCTGCTGCTCAGCAGTACCGAATGCCGCCACCCACGCCGATACCGCCATCAGCATGACGAACAGAGCCGGCAGCAACCGTCGTGCTCGACGCATCCAGAACTGGCCAAGGTTGGTCCGACCACTTCGCTGGCGTTCGATGAGCAGCAACGAAGTGATCAGGTAACCCGACACGACGAAGAACACCTCGACTCCGAAGAACCCGCCAGTCATCCACGGCACACCCGCGTGGTAGGCGATGACTGCCAAAACGCTGACAGCCCGCAACCCATCAAGACTGGGCTGATAGCCCATCGACCTGAGGTCCCGCACTGAGCCGCCACCTTGGCGCCGATCGTCGGTGAGCATCGTGCGGCAGATCTTATGACAAGCAGAGATAGTGCCTGGAGACCCAGCGGAGGAGGTCAGGGCAGCAGGTGTTCGGGAATCTCCACGAACCGTGCTCGCAACCATTCGCCGAGGCTCTTGGCTTGGGCATCGACTCGGGTCGACGCGGCGACGCCTTCTTCAAGCAAACCGCGCACCACGAAGTTGATCGCCCACACGTTGGGGAAATCGAACCTATCGACGGCGAGGTTCGCAGTCTCGGGCAATAGCGATTTGAACCGTTCCACGGTGAGAAAGCTCGACAGCCACTCGTGCGCAGCTTCGGATCTAGCGAACACGCCGAGGTTGGCGTTGCCACCTTTGTCGCCTGATCTCGCTCCGACCAGGGTTCCCAATGGCGCAAGACGAGTCGGCTGAATTGATGCCGACTGAGCGACGGCCCCGCGATCGGCAACATCGGCCGAGGGATCGTCGCAGGGATCGTCGCAGGGATCGTCGCAGAGCAGCTGGCTGATCGGCGCAACCGAGTCGATGTGCACGGCAGTTCCGCCAACGTGCACGAGTTGCGGCACCAGTTCCGCCGGAACCGTGGCGGGAATGTACACGCCGAAGGGGCCACCACCGCTGGGAGTTCCCGACAGCGCGTACATTCCCGGGATGTTGCAAAGCACCGATTCGACCATGGCGTTGGTGAATGCCCGACCGACCTTTTTGTCGTCGGAGTCCTTCACCGTGATGCGAAGTTCGGCCGTGGCGGTTTCGTTGGTCGAAGGATCTTGGTGGTCGCTTCGAATGAGGCGCGTCGTGACACTGTCGTAGTCGCTCGGCTGATAGGGGCACGCCCGCCACATCGCAGCCTGCACGATGTTCGCCTTTGCTTCGATGTCAAGGCCAGTCAGCGCGATCGATACGTGGTTGCGATAGCCGCCGACGGCGTTCATCGCCACCTTCAGCGTGGGCGGCGGCGGTTCGCCGATCACGCCGCTCACCCTCACACGATCGGGCGCAATCTGATCCAGGTGCACCGAATCAAATCGTGCGGTCACGTCCGGCCCGAAGTAACGCGGCCCACCAATTTCGTACAAGAGTTGCGAAGTCACGGTGCCGATCGACACCGCGCCACCGGTGCCATCGTGCTTACCAATCACCGACGAACCATCGCTGGCAACTTCCACCCAGGGGAAGCCGACACGATCCATTCCAGGAACTTCGGTAAAGAACGAATAGTTCCCTCCGGTGACCTGCCCGGAGCACTCGATGAGATGACCAGCCACGACTGCACCGGCAAGTTGGTCGAAGTCTTCGCGCTTCCAACCGTGATGCCAGGCCGCCGGGCCACACACCACGGCGGCGTCGGTGACCCGACCTGTGATGACGATGTCGGCACCCTGCGTGAGCGCCTCGACGATGCCCCAGCAACCCAGGTACACGTTCGCGGAAACGTATCGAGACACGTCACCGAGTCCGGCAACCGAGTTTCCGGCCCGGCGATTGCCGTCGTCGAATCGTTGGAGCGCACCCGAGCGAGCGAGGTCGGCCACACGATCGAGAAGGTTGTCACCGTCGACGTAGGCGATGGTCGGGTGGAGTCCGAGCCGATCGGCCACCTCTTGCACAGCGCCGGCACAGCCGGCGGGGTCGAGGCCGCCGGCATTCGAAACCACCCTGATGCCTCGGTCGAGGCAGGTGCCCATCACCTCTTCCATTTGAGTGACAAACGTGCCTGCGAAACCAAAGCCTGGTCGCTTCGCTTGAATGCGCGACAGGATCAGCATGGTGAGTTCGGCCAACCAATCGCCGGTGAGCACGTCGATCGGCCCGTCGTTGACCATTTCTGCTGCCGCGCTCGCGCGATCTCCAAAGAACCCCGAACAGTTGGCAATCCGAATCGGCTCAGTCATCGCAACCCCCGGGTAACGAGACGTGCCTGGCACGTCTCGTTACGCGAGTCATTCGGATTCCTCGAGGGCTACGAGGAGGTCGCCTTGGTCGACGCGGTCCCCTGCCGCGAACCGGACTTCGCTCACGACGGCATCGGTAGCAGCGGTGATGTGATGCTCCATCTTCATCGCCTCCACCACCATCAGCACCTGTCCTCTGGTGACGATGTCTCCAGCGGCGACGAGTACAGAAATCACCGTCCCCGGAAGCGGAGACACAGGCCCGCCGTGAGAGGCGGCGTTGTCGTGCTCATCGAATCTGGCGGGCACCGTCCACTCCAGCGCGCCTGCAGCTCCAGAAGTGACGATGCGATCGCCGTCGGCTCGAACAGCGACTGCGTGCCGAACACCATCGACCTCCAGCACGTGTTGTTCAGACGACCGCACGAGGAGTCGTACCGATGCGCGGCGACGCTCGTCTGCTGGCAACTCACCCCGTTCGTTGGGCGCGAGCGGATCGCCGACCACCACCTCGGCGGTGCTGCCGGCCAGCACATATTCGACGTGGTCGATGATGCCTTCTGCCACGAGACAACGGCGCTGACCCTGCGTACGCAGATTGCGCCAACCCGATGGCGCGAACCCGGTGACGGTGTCTGACGATCGGTTCTGGCGCTCCAACATGAACACCGCGGCCAGCAGATGCACGAGGCGGTCTTCGCCAGTTGGCCCTCCTGCGGCGACGACCTCGGGATGTTCCGCCAAGTAGGCAGTAGGGGTGTTGCCGGTGAGGAAGTCGGCCTCGCCCATGATCGCGATGAGCGATGTGATGTTGGTGCGCACGCCCGCGACGCATCCACTGCGCAACGCCCGCGCCACCTGGGCAGCGGCAACACGGCGATCGGCGTGATGGCAGATGACCTTGGCGAGCATCGAGTCGTAGTCGGCCGACACTTCGCTACCAGCTCGGAAGCCCGTGTCGACACGAACACCATCGCCCGGCGCGCCAATCGAGAACTCGGTACAGTGTGCCCACCGACGGCAACCAACCCGCTGCCGGGTCTTCGGCGACCACCCGAACTTCTATCGCGTGCCCCGTGACGATGACGTCGGACTGGGCACACGGCAGCACTGCTCCCTGAGCGACCAACAGTTGCAACTCCACCAGATCGAGGCCGGTGACTGCCTCGGTCACCGGGTGCTCCACTTGCAAACGAGTGTTGACTTCGAGGAAGGTGATGACCGGCTGCGCCGTTGCCGGGTCGAGTTCACCCACCATGAACTCCACCGTGCCGGCGCCGACATACCCGACGTGTTTCGCGAGGGCGACCGCTCCGGCGTGCAAGGCACTCCGGGTCTCCTCGCTGATGCCGGGCGATGGTGACTCTTCGACAATCTTCTGGTTGCGCCGCTGGATGGAGCATTCGCGCTCGCCAAGGTGGATGACGTTGCCGTGCGTATCACCCATGATCTGCACCTCGACGTGGCGACCACGGGCGATGAACGGCTCGATGAACACCGTGCCGTCACCGAATGCAGCGGCGGCCTCCCGAGATGCCGAGGCAACGGCGTCAGTCAATGCATCTTCGGTGTCGACCACGCGCATGCCGCGACCGCCGCCGCCTGCCGCCGCTTTCACCAAGAGTGGGAACGGTGGCAGCGGATCGCGCCAAGACCCATCTGTCACTGCGACGATCGACGTAGTGGGCACCCCGGCCGCGATCGCGGCCTCCTTGGCCGCGACCTTGTCACCGAGCAACCGAATCTGCTCCGGGGTAGGGCCAACCCAGATGAGGCCTGCTGCGACGACTGCTTCGGCGAACTCGGCGTTTTCGGCGAGGAACCCGTAACCCGGATGTACGGCGTCGGCACCGGCGTGTCGCGCGGCGGCGATGATGGCATCACCACGGAGGTACGAGTCGGCCGGAGTGGACCCACCCAACGCGAGAGCGACGTCGACAGCGTCGACGTGCAATGCATTCCTGTCTGGCTCGGAGTACACCCCCACGGTCGAGATGCCGAGCCGATGAGCTGTGCGAGCAATCCGGCAAGCGATCTCGCCACGGTTCGCAATGAGCAGCCGGGAGATCGGCCGGGAGATTGGCCGAGATATTGGCGCAGAACCCATCAGTGCCTCCACACCCCGTAGTCGGTGGCACCTTGCACCACGTTGCTGTGAGCAGCCGAGATGGCGAGCCCCAGCACCGTTCGGGAGTCGGCCGGGTTGATGATGCCGTCGTCCCACCCGCGTCCGGTGGCGAACAGCGCTGACGACTCACCTTCGATGAGCGCCTCCAAGCCGGCTTTCTGCGCGCTCAGGGCCTCTTCGTCAACTTCGATGCCGCGCCCGACGGCCGCGTTTCTCGCGACGATGTCCATCACCCCGGCCAGCTGCTTCGGGCCCATCACGGCGATCTTGTGGTTGGGCCACGAGAAGATGAACCGTGGGTCGTACGCCCTACCCGCCATGCCGTAGTTGCCTGCGCCGTAGGAGGCGCCCACCATCAGACAGAAGTGCGGCACCTCGCTGTTGGACACTGCGTTGATCAGTTTTGCGCCATTGCGAATGATGCCGCCACGTTCAGCCTTCGAGCCCACCATGAAGCCGGTGATGTTGTGCAGAAAGACGAGCGGGGTGGAGGTCTTGTTGCACAGTTGGATGAACTGAGCTGACTTGGCCGACTCTTCCGAGAACAGAATGCCGTTGTTGCCGATGAGCCCTACCGGAAAGCCGTGAATGGAACCCCACCCGCACACGAGCTTGTCGCCGTACAGCGGCTTGAACTCTTCGAACCGCGAGCCGTCGAGTAGACGTGCGTAGATCTCGCGAATGTCGAACGGCACCCGCACGTCGGCCGACGCGCAGCCCATCAGTTCTGCCGGGTCGTACAACGGATCTTCACCCAACTCGGTGGCACCCGGGCCGAGTTTGTTCCAACGCAGGTGGCGCACGATGTCACGGGTGATCCGAAGCGCGTCGAGTTCGTCGACGGCGAGGTAATCAGACAAGCCGCTGACACGGCTGTGCATTTCTGCACCACCGAGTGTTTCCTCATCAACGATCTCATCGATCGCCATCTTCACCAGTGGTGGCCCACCCAGATATGCGGTACCCCGGCCCTGCACGAAGACCGTGTAGTCGCTCATGCCCGGCGTGTAGGCGCCGCCTGCGGTGGCTGGGCCGAAGCCAACCGTGATCGACGGGATGCCCATCTTCGACATGCGGGTAAGATTCTTGAAGCCCTCGCCGCCGCGAACGAAGATGTCAGCCTGGTGGGGCAGATCAGCACCAGCCGACTCGTTGAGGTTGATGACGGGCAGTCGATTCCGCTGAGCGATCTCTTGAAACCGGCCGCCTTTGGTGACGGTGCTGGGGTTCGCCGAGCCGCCGCGGTACGTCATGTCGGTGGCGCTGATCGCGCACTCGACGCCGGCAACGCGTCCGATGCCGTTGACCACACCACAACCGATCGGGAACTCGGTGCCCCATGCGGCGAGCGCACCGAGCTCCAGAAACGGGGAGTCGTGATCGATCAGCATCTCGATGCGTTCACGCGGCAACATCTTGCCGCGCTGGCGATGGCGGTCGACGTACCGCTGGCCGCCGATCGATGGCACTGTGGCCATCAGCGCCTCGACGTCGTCCCACATGGCTTGCATCGCAGCTCGGTTCGCTTGATACGAGTCTGAACGCAGGTCGAGTTGAGATCGGACGAAACTCATTCGACGCTCACCGGCGATCGTTCCCCATGGGCTCAGACACTAGGTCGCGGTACCAGATTCAGTCAAATGGTACCGTGCAGCGACGCCCGCGAAACTGGCTTGAGCATCGGCGATCTTCTGGATTCCATATGCATTTTCATGAACTTGTGAATCGCCATCATTTTTTGAATGAAGCGACCAGTTCGCCGCCGCGATCTTTGCAGTGGCGACGTATCACCAGTTGTACTTCTCCCCTCTTTGAGGATTCAGGACCAACCAATGGTCCACGACGAACAGGGAGAAACTCATGAAGAAGCCAACGAACAAGACCGTTGAGGACGCAATCGCTGCCCTCGACACCGTACGACGAGAATGGTTGCGACGCCCAGGCGTCACCGCCGTCGACGTGGGGTTCAAGCAGTCAAACGGAGTGCCCACCGAAACGGTTGCACTGCGCGTTCACGTTGAGCGCAAGCTGCCGGTCGCCGAACTCGCCGCCAGCGAAGTCTTCAACGACACGGCAAAAGCAGACAAGAAGATCGGCGGTTTCCCGGTCGATGTTCTCGAAGCCAAGTACGCACCAGCGAATGCACAGCCGAATGCACCCACGGCGCTCGACTACGAGGATGTTGATGCGCTCGAGGCGATCGACAGACGCACGACGTTCAATCCCATGGTTGGTGGAGTCAGCGTGGGCAACCAGCGTGTGACTGCTGGCACCCTGGGAGCGATCGTCTACAACCGAGCGAATTGTCGCCAGATGATCCTGTCCAACTGGCACGTACTTGCAGGCAGCGGTTCGGCCGCAGTCGGCGAGAACATTCTGCAGCCAGGGCGAGTCGACGGGGGAACCAGCACGGTCGCCACGCTGACCGCGATGCGTTTGAACTCGCAGATGGATGCGGCGGTGGCCACGCTGAATGGCACCCGTCCGGCAGAACGTGAGATCCTCGGTCTGGGAACCATCGCTGGCATCGACACACCCACTTTGGGAATGTTGGTCGTGAAATCTGGGCGATCGACCGCGATCACGAAGGGCGTCATCGACGGAGTCAGCATGAGCGTCTCGATCAACTACGGTGACCCGGGCGTACAGGCATTCTCGAATCAAATCCGCATCGTGCCGCGCCCACCATGGCCCACTGTTGACTACGAAGTCAGCATCGGCGGCGACTCGGGAAGCGTCTGGCTGAACGAGGCCAACAATCGCGCTATCGGTCTGCACTTTGCCGGCGAGTCCAACCCGGCTCCAGCGTCGGAGAATGCAATCTGCAATCCCATGGGGCCGATCGCGACGGAGTTCAACTTCTCATTCCTTCCGGTGTTCTGTTGGAAGCGGCCGCTACCCATCGACCCTTGCGTCCGTTGGCCGTTCCTGTGTCGGCCGATCGTCCGTTACCCGATTCCGGTATTTCCGCCATACCCACCAGTGGTGCCGCCATTCGTTCCGGTTGGGCCAGGCCCGGGTCCGAGCCCATTGATCGGGCAGACAGCAGGCGGTTGCGGGTGCGGTGGGCAGAAGCAAGACTCGGCAGGTGATGATGACGCGCAGCGCGCCGATCTGCTGGCTTACCTGATGGAACAGGACTGACCGTGACACGCTCGGATCCCGACCGCGACCCGCCGGTGAGTCAACAACGCGCCGAGGAAGTGCTCAGCGCTGTCGCACCGGAATGGTTGACTCGTCAGGGGGTGATCTCGGTCGAGGTAGCTCGACGTTGGATCGACGGTGCCCCCACGAACGAGATCGGGATCCGAGTCACGATCGAGCAGAAGTTGCCCGCCCACGAGGTTCCGGAAGGAGAACTCTTCCCAGACGAGGTCGACGGCGTCCCCGTCGACCTCCAACAAGGCAACCAGCCACGCCTCGAAGGTCCCGTCTGACGGCTTGCCGTCGCGTTCTTGCTCGGCCCGCTGAGCGAAATCGCGACCGCAGGGAAGTTTGGGCTGATATCGCGCCGAGTAGTCGCGCTGCTGCCACGGTGTTTTCCAGCAGGCAGCCGATGGTCATGGGGCCGGTGCCTCCTGGCATGGGGGTGATGGCTCCGGCGATTGCTTGTACGGCGTCGAAGTCGACGTCGCCGACGATGCCGTCTGCAGACCGAGATACGCCCACGTCGAGCACTGCGGCACCCGGTTTCACATGCTCCGCCGTGATCATGTGCGCCTGACCGGCCGCAGCCACCAAGATGTCTGCCTCGCGGCACACCGCAACGAGATCCTTCGTGCGTGAATGCGCCAGGGTGACGGTGGCATCGACACCTTTTCGTCCGAGCAGCAGCACCTGCGGCAGACCCACCAACGTCGAGCGGCCGACCACGACGGCTCGTTTGCCGCTGGTCTGCACCCCGTAGCGATCGAGCAGTCGCATGACGCCGAGCGGAGTGCAGGGCACGTGGCCAGGAAGGTCGCGCACCAGACGTCCCATCGATCGCTCGGTGAGCCCATCGACGTCCTTTTCGGGGGTCAAGAGCGCCAGCACCGGTTCCGGATCGAGGTGGGCCGGAAGGGGCAACTGCACCAAGATGCCGTGCACCGAGGGGTCCGCAACCAACTCGGCCACCGCTGCCTCGACCTCACCCTGGGTCGCATCGATCGGCAACTCGACGCCGCGTGAGACGAGCCCTGCCTCGGTGGCCTTGCGGTGTTTCATGCGCACGTACACCTGACTCGGCTTGTCGACGCCAATCAACACGGTGGCCAAGCACACGGCCGGGTTCCCGAGCGCCTCGATCTCGTCGCGGATGCGGGCCACCGTCTCGTCGCGGAGCCGGTTGCCGTCCATCAGGACGGCCCCACCGGGCGTGTACTCGTGCGTGCCTGATTCGGGGGAATTCACCGCCCCATCATGGCAGGACCGGTCGCTAGTGTGGGCCCATGGGTCGTTATCGTTTCCAACCGTTGCAACGTCTCACTGAACCGCTCGTCCGCGACAATGGCGTACTTCGCCCAGCCACCTGGGATGAAGCGCTCACCCGTGCTGCCAAGGGCTTTCAGAACGCCCGCGAGCAGCACGGCCCGCGATCGATCGGCGTGTTCTCGTGCTCGAAGTCCACCAACGAGATGAACTTCATCGCCCAGAAACTGGCCAGAACGGCGCTGGGCACCAACAACATCGATTCCTGCAACCGCACTTGACACGCTCCATCCGTGGTCGGTCTGGCCACAGTGTTCGGAGCGGGTGGCGGCACGTCGTCGTACGAGGAAGCGGAACACGCTGACCTCATCGTCATGTGGGGTTCGAACGCGCGCAACGCCCACCCCATCTTCTTCCACCGTGTGCTCACCGCAATCGGTCGCGGGGCAAGGTTGTTCGTGGTCGACCCCCGTCACTCCGAGACAGCCCAGTTCGCCGACACCTGGCTAGGGCTCAACGTGGGCACCGACATCGCGCTGTCGAACACCATCGCTCGCGAGATCATCCACGCCGGGCTCCACCATCGCAAGTTCATCGCCGGTTCGACCACCGGTTTCGATGAGTACGCCGCGTCGGTGGAACCGTGGACACTGGAGCGCGGCGAGCAGGTCACCGGCGTGCCAGCGGAAGCGATCCGTGAACTCGCTCACGCCTACGCCACGGCGCGGGCAGCTCAGCTGTGTTGGACGCTCGGCATCACCGAGCATCACAACGGTGTCGACAATGTGCTCGCTCTGTGCAACCTGGCCATTCTCACCGGGCAGGTGGGGCGATTCGGCGCCGGCCTGACGCCGCTACGCGGGCAGAACAATGTGCAGGGCGGCGGCGACATGGGTGCCTTGCCGAACAAACTGCCCGGTTTCCAAGACGTCACCGACAACGTGGCCCGTGCCAAGTTCGAAGCCCTGTGGGAAACCACGATTCCGGCCGAGAACGGGCTCCACCTCACCGAGATGTTCGAGGCGATGGAACACGGCCAGTTGCGATCTGTGTTGTGCATCGGCGAGAACCCCGCCCAGTCGGAAGCCGATTCCGGCAAGGCGATCCGGTTGCTCGAGGGCCTCGACCACCTCGTCGTGCTCGACCTCTATCTCACCCGAACAGCAGAACTGGCCGACGTGGTGCTGCCCGGGTCTGCGTCGTGGTGCGAGTCGGAAGGCACGGTCACCAACTCCGAACGACGCGTCCAGCGCGTACGCAAGGCAATCGAACCGCCCGGCAACGCTAAAGACGACATCGACATCCTGGTTGCGCTGGCATCCAAGCTCGGCCAGCACTGGACCTACGGGTCGCACGAAGAAGTTTGGGATGAACTGCGGTCGCTGTCGCCCATGCACGCCGGCATGCCGTGGAGGCGGCTCGAAGAACTCGGCGGCATCCAGTGGCCGTGCTTCACCGAAGACACGCTGGAACCGGCGTTCTTGCACGGTCGCCTGTGGGCCGATGACCCCGCCGATCGAGGTCGGCTCGCCCCGTTCTCGGTCGTCGTCGACGACCCGCCGGTAGAAGCGGTATCGACAGAGTTCCCCCTTCGCCTCACCACTGGGAGGCGTCTCGATTCGTTCAACACGGGCGTGCAATCGGGTGGCTTCCGAAGCCCGAACCGCGTCGGTGAGACACTCGACCTTTCGCTCGCCGACGCCACCCGGCTTGGCATCACCGAAGGTGACATGGTTCGTGTCTCATCGCCCCGCGGCAGCATCGAAGCACCCGCGCGAATCGACCCAGGGCTGCGGGCCGGTTTGGTCTTCATGACGTACCACTTTCCCGACGAAATCGACGTCAACGTGCTCACCATCGACGCCACCGACCCGAAGGCCGGAACCGCCGAGTACAAAGCGGCCGCCGTACGGGTGGAGAGAATCGTCACCGAACTCGCGCCAGTACCGATTGGTGCGGGAGACTGAAGCTGCATGGAGGTTCGCACCCGAGGGGTCAAGCCCACCACCGACGAGCGTGATGCGATCACCTCGGTGCTCGGGCCACCAGACGTTCGCCAGCCACACGTCGGCAGTGGCGGGCAACGCAACCGGGAGCGTCGCCATCTCCTGCTGCCGACGTTACACGCGGTGAATGATCGCGTGGGCTGGCTCAGCCAAGCGGCGATCGATGCCATTGCGGAACAGCTCGACATTTCGCCAGCTGAGGTGTACGGCGTTGCCTCGTTTTACGACCTGTTCACGTTCACCGAGCGCACGGGTCGGCAGGTCCGAGTGTGCGTCGATCTGGCCTGCCGCGCTGCCGACCCGGATCTCGTCAAAGACCTGCCCGACGGAAGCATGGCCTCCCCGTGCCTCGGCGCTTGTGAACGGGCCCCTGCCGCCCTGGTCATCGACTCGGGAGTACTGGCCGCCCAGGCCCTCGTTGCGCCAGTTCGGCGACCGCAACTCGAACTCCTCGTCCAAGGTGCTGATCCCGGCACCGAAGCTCCACCCAACGCTGCGGTGCCGCAGGCCGACGAAACAGCCGTCTTGCTACGACGTGTTGGCAGTACCGACCCGCTCGACTTCGCCGCGTTCCTCAGCAGTGGCGGCTTCGGTTCCTTGCAGGCGGCGCGCACAATGGGCGCCGAAGCCGTCATCACCGCTGTGGCTGAATCCAACCTCACTGGGCGCGGTGGCGCCGCCTTCCCCACGGGGCGCAAATGGGAGGCAGTTCGCTCGCAACCCTCATACCCGCACTATCTCGTCTGCAACGCGGATGAGTCTGAACCCGGCACCTTCAAAGACCGCACGCTGATCGAAAATGACCCCTACACGTTGATCGAAGCGATCGCTATCGCCAGCCTGGCCATCGACAGCTCCCACACATTCGTGTACCTGCGGGGCGAGTACCCGCGAGCGTTCGCAATGATGTCTGCCGCGATCGAGTCCGCAAGCCAACACCCACTCCTTGAAGGGCTGACCATCGAACTCAGAAGGGGTGCCGGCGCCTACATCTGCGGTGAGGAGACCGCGATCTTCAACTCCATCGAGGGGTATCGGGGCGAGCCGCGCAACAAGCCGCCATTCCCGTTCGAGGTGGGGCTGTTCGGGAAGCCGACGGCGGTGAACAACGTCGAGACTTTGATGAACGTCCCTGGAATTGTTGCCGCCCACGCAGCCGGTACCCCGATGCAAGCGAACCGAAGACTGTTCTGCCTGTCGGGTTCGGTGCGGCGCCCTGGTGTGTACGAAGTGGAAGTCGGGTTGAAGTTGGGCGAACTCATCGAGTTGGCCGGTGGTCTGTCACATGGCAGCGAACTCCAGGCGGTGCTGCTCGGTGGCGCCGCTGGCGGTTTCGCTGGGCCTGGAGATCTAGGCCTCGTGCTCGATCACGAGTCCACTCGTGCTGCCGGGCTCACCCTCGGTTCAGGAGTCGTCATGGTGCTCGACCAACACGTCGACCTCCACGATCAGGTGGTGCGCATCGCCGAGTTCTTCCAACATGAATCATGTGGACAGTGCGTGCCCTGCAGGGTCGGCACGGTTCGCCAGCACGAGGCCTTGGTACGACTCGCCGACAGTGACGCCAACCTCAAAGACCGTGCGACCGATGTTGCCCTCGTCCGCGAGATTGGGAAGGCGATGCAAGACGCATCGATTTGTGGCCTCGGGCAAACGGCGTTCAACGCAATCGAGTCGGCGCTCGATCGACTCGGATGTTCGCTGCGCTACGGCCGTTCCGTCGGAGCCGAGTCGCGTGAACACGACGAACGTCTCGATCAGCAAGTCGATCACCCTCACCGTGGATGGTTCTTCCGTCACCGTGCCAGAAGGCACCACCTTGCTCAACGCCTGCAAGAGCCGCGACACCAGTTGCGATATCCCCACACTGTGCTATGGCGAAACCATCACACCGAAGAACGCGTGCCGCGTCTGCATGGTCGAGGTGGAAGGGTCGCGGGTGCTGGTGCCTTCGTGCTCGCGACCCGTCGAAGCGGGCATGGTGGTGCACACCCGATCCGAGCGGGTCGACCACGCCCGCAAGATGGTGCTGGAGTTCCTTGGCTCGTCGGTCGACCTGTCGCTCACCGACCACGTTGCCGAGTGGAACGACGAGTACGGCGCAGACCCCACCCGGTATGGAGCCGACGCTGCAACCATGGCGCAACCGGTGAAAGTCGACAACGACCTCTACGTTCGCGACTACGCGAAATGCATCCTCTGTTATCAGTGCGTCGACGCGTGTGGCGAACAGTGGCAACACAGCTTCGTCATTGATATCGCCGGCCGCGGCTTCGAATCACGCGTCTCCACCGAACACGACGTTGCGCTGCCCGACTCGGCATGCGTGTATTGCGGCAACTGCATACAGGTTTGCCCTACGGGCGCGCTGATGGATCTCACTGAGTACAACATGCGCGCCGAAGGAACCTGGCGGCTGGAAGATCAGACCACCACCGACACCATCTGTGCATTCTGCGGAGTCGGCTGCAATCTCACCTTGCACGTGCAAGACAACACCATCATCAAAGTGTCGTCGCCTCCCGACAGCCCGATCACCCGCGGCAATCTGTGCATCAAAGGCCGCTTCGGCTTCCAACACGCCCAAAACCGACCCAGCGAGTGACCGTTAGAGCAGATCGTTGGCGGTGAGCCAAGCAGTGGCCACTGCGTCGGCGTCTTCTTTGTCGATGCCGAACTGGCGATTCAACTCGGTGAGTGCTTCGGTGGTCAGCGCGGCTGAGATGGAGTTCACCAAGGCCGTGAACTCATCGCCGTACGCCGCGATCACTTCGTCGTGGGTGATCGGGATGATGTTGTCGGCGTCGATGAGACCCTTGTCGTCTTCGAGCACGACCCAACCCTTGTCGGCGATGATGCCGTCGGTCGAGAACAGGATCGCGACGTCGATCTCACCGCCTTCGAGCGCTGTCACCGTGAGCGGGCCGCCGCCGTCGAGCGGTACGAAGTTGGCTGACAGATCGATGCCGTACGTCTCGATGAGACCGGGGATGCATGACGCATTGTCAGGGCAGTCCGACGGGCCACCGAGCCGGAGGTCTTCGGTGAGCGAGCTGACAGTTTGGGCTGCCAAGGTTGCAGCGGTTTCCGGCGTGACGACAAAGCTGTTCGAGTCGACCGCCGGGGAAGCGTCCAGCGCGACCAGACCGAGCGGCGTCAGCGCTGCGCGTAGTGCGTCTGCCGTTTCAACGATGTCACCAGTGGCGGTGCCCGGCGCGAGAAAGTTGAGGGCACTCGCCGCGTACTCGGGGGTGAAGTTGATGTCACCGCCTTCGAATGCGGTGAACACCAGATCTCGGTAACCGCCGAGTGCTTGTTGCTCAACCGGATAACCAGCGGCGGAAAGTGCTTGCCCATAGATTTCCGACAAGATCGCACTCTCGCCGAAGTCTTGGGCTCCGATCACGATGGTCGGGCCGTCGGTTACGTCGACGGCCGCGACAGTCGTGTCGGGCGAGGCAGCGGACGCTGTGGCTTCAGTAGCGGCTTCGTCGTCACCGCACGCTGCCGCGGTGAAGGCGAGTGCACCTGCGGTGCCGAGAATGACAGCTTTCTGGCGAAACTTCATGGGTCCAACCGTACCCGGAATCAACGCCGTCGAAACCGCCACGGGACGAGGCGAGGTTCGAGTCGGCTCATCGCGATCTCGACGAACACCGCCAGCAACGCCACCAAGAACGCGCCGGCGAGCAATCGATCACCATTGACCTTCGGTTGGGCAATGCCTTCCAAGATGAACGAACCCAGGCACTGATAACCCACCAACGCCCCGAGGGTCGCGGTTGCCACGATCTGCACGGCGGCGATTCGGAAGCCAGCCAACACCAGCGGCAGCGCCACCGGAAGCTCGACGAGTCGCAGAATCTCACCGCCTGTCATGCCGACTCCAGCCGCCGCCTCCACCAGTTCAGGCGGGGTTCCCGCCACACCCGTATATGTATTGGTGAAGATCGGAGGTATGCCGAGGGCGACGAGCGCGACCGTCGTCGGCCAGAAGCCCAGCCCAAAACCGAAGCGAATGCTCAATGGCAACACGAGGGCGACAATGGCGAACGACGGGATCGCTCGCCCGATGTTGGCCACGGCGACAGAGACCACAGGCCATTGGTGACGGTGCGCCAAGAGCACTGCGATCGGCATCGCGATACCGACGGCGAGCACAGAAGCGACGAGTGAGATCCACACATGGGCGACAGTTCGAGACCAGATCCCGCGATTGCCCGTCCAATTTTCAGCGGTGGTGAAGAAGTTCCACAGGTCGCCGAGGGCGTTCACACCGCACCGACCTCACGGCTGGTTCGACGCCGCGAGTTCGACGCCATGGCGTCAGCAAACGTTCCAACAACACGAAGCCGAGATCCACCACGATCGCCAAGAACACCGACAGGAATGCCCCAAGGATGACCGCGGTGGGGAAAAACCGGTTGAGTCCGTCATCGATGAAGGCGCCGTAGCCGCCAGCACCGACCAATGCGGCGATCGTCACCAAACCGATGACAGTCACCGAGGCAATCCGCAGCCCGGCAATCATCACGGGCAGCGCGAGCGGCAGCTCAACCCGAAGCACGCGCCGAAGCGGCGTGTAGCCCATACCCATCGCTGCCTCACGAACCTCAAGTGGTATCCCATCGAACGCGGCGACGTTGTTGCGAATGAGGATGAGCAACGTGTACGTCACCAGCGCAATGACGACTGGTGCATTGCCGAACCCCAGCCATCTCGCCAGCGGGGCGATCAGTGCCAAACTCGGAATGGTGTACAAGATGCCAGTCACCCAGGTGATCGGGCCATACGTCCTCCGGTACTTGAGGGCCACAATGCTGAGCAGACCAGCAACGACGAAGCCGATGGCGAGGCTGTACACGGTGAGTTGCACATGCTCGAGAGTCCGCTGCCACACGTCATCCATGTGGTCACGCACCCAGTCCCAGCGAACGAGTGGCTCGTCGGAGGCGATCATCTTCCAGCCCACCAGCCACGTCATCGATCGAGACGAACCCCAGCAGCTCATCCCCGTCGGCTCCCCCAAGTACCGCAGCGAGACGCGAACGCGACGTGACGATGACGTCGAGCGCCTCCCGCAGCGGCGTGTCGACCGTGACCCAGGTGTGGAACCGATATCGCTCTACCTCGCCAACAGATGCTGCAGCACCGGCGCGCTCGAGCGCATCGACCGATACCCAACCGAGCAAGTGGCGTTGGTCGGTGACTGCAACCCACGCAGCTCCGAAGCGGTTCGCGTGCTCTACAGCCGACCCCGCCAGCTCCGACACCTCTGCAACCGGGCCGCCCGACAATGCGATATCGCGGACACTGAGCAACGACAATCGCCGGAGCCCACGCTCGCGTCCCAAGAACTGGCTGACGAACTCGGTTGCCGGAGCTCGCAGCAGTTCATCCGGTTCGCTGTACTGGGCGAGCACGCCGCCAACATCGAGCACCGCAACTCGGTCGCCAAGGCGAATCGCCTCGTCGATGTCATGGGTGACGAAGACGATCGTCTTGCGAACCTTGGTCTGCAATTCCAGCAGATCGCCTTGCAGTCGGTCGCGCACCACGGGGTCGACCGCGCTGTACGGCTCGTCCATGAGCAAGATTGGTGGGTCCGCCGCCAGGGCTCTGGCAACTCCCACCCGTTGCTGCTGGCCACCGGAGAGCTCGCTGGGATATCGGTCGAGCACGTCGCGGCTCAGCCCCACCAGTTCGACCAGTTCATCAGCCCGTCGCGCAATGGCGTCCTTGTCCCAACCGAGCAGCTCACAGACGACGCCAACGTTGCCGCGGACGGTTCGATGGGGAAAGAGACCAACCTGCTGGATGACGTAGCCGATCTTCCGTCGCAACTCGTGAGCCGGCAACGACATCTGATCTACGCCCAACACCTCGATGGTGCCGGCCGACGGCTCGATCAAACGGTTGATCATCTTCAGCGTCGTCGTCTTGCCGCAGCCCGACGGGCCAACCAGCGCAACGATCTCGCCCGATCGAATGTCGAGGGAGAGCTCGTTCACCACTGGCACAGGCGACCCCGGGTAGGACTTGCTGACCGACCTCAACGAGATAGCGACCGAGCCGTCGACCACTGCGCCATTGTCAACGGCAGCTTCGAGCGGCATCCTTCGACGGTAGCCGGAATCGATACCGGCACACGGGCGACACGAACCATGCGCGAAACTCAAGCCATGGCGCAACCGACCCACCGACTTGCCACTCCTGCCGAACTCGAAGTCGCCCTCGACAACGTTCGTCAATCTCCTGCTGATCAAGGTGAGGTGCAGTTGTTCCTGCGTCGCCCCGGCGTGTCCGAACGCGAAGTGCTCGACGAAGCCAGCTTCGACACGGGAATCGGCCTGGTTGGCGACAACTGGTTCGTGCGAGGGAGCTCACACAGCCCAGACGGCCTTGCCGACCCCGACAAGCAGCTCACCATCATGAATGCTCGCGCCGCGAACGCAGTAGCGCTGTCTCGTGACCGCTGGGCGTTCGCTGGAGATCAGATCTACGCCGACTTCGACATTTCGGTGGACAATCTGCCTGCTGGTACCCAGGTGCGCCTCGGTACGGCCGTCTTCGAAGTGACCGCGTCGCCGCATCTTGGTTGCGCCAAGTTCACCCAACGTTTTGGGCTCGACGCGATGCGCTGGGTCAACTCCGACATCGGTAAGCAACTGCGCCTCCGTGGTGTCAATCTCAAAGTTGTCGAAAGTGGCTCGGCCAAACTTGGCGACGTACTGATCAAGACGTACTGATCAACTGTGCTGACATGCGACACTGGTGCGCGTGGGACCAAAGATCCTCATCCCGGTTCTGTTGCTGGTCGTCATCGTCCCGATGGTGTCGTGGTGGGCGAAGAAGCGCTTCAGAGATGGTGCGGGAAGCGACGTCAATGTCGTCGCCCCGTCGAGTCGGCTCACGAGTAATGCGCTGCGCGCCCTGGAATCACCCCCATGGCGAGTGGTCTACGAAATCGCCGCCGACAAGATGAACGGCATCGAGCACGTCCTCATCGGCCCGGCCGGAGCCTTCGCCATCGTCACGGTGCTCGACCCGCTTCCAGCCGCACCCGTCGAAGAGTTGGCTGAACCAGACGCCCATGAACTGGCGCGCGTCGCCATCATCAGAGGCGGTCTCGATGATGCGCTGAGGAGGTGCGCCATGTCGAGCGCCGGACTCGTGCGAGTTCACTGGGGGCAGGTTGGTGTCGGCGCACCGCACTCCGTAGCTGTCATGCACGGGGTCACGGCCGTCGACGGCCGCCAAGTCGCCCAATGGGCGTCAGCACTGGGCGCAGGCGCCGGCCAACCCACTCTCAGTCCCGCGCAGGTCGATCTCGCCTGGCAGACAGTGCTCATGTCGATTGGCCGTCCAGACCCGTTGAAGTGAGCAAGATGACAGTTCGCCGCATTCGCCTGTCGGTGTGTAGATTGCTGCGTAATATTTGTTGACCGACAAGCATGTCGGGTGCCGTGGGAATTCGGCACACCTCAATCAACACATGAACTGCCGAATACGCACTCCAGGTCTTGGTGTGCTCGACATGGGGAGAAGGGGGCGGAGCCGACGTGGCGCTACTTGATGTAGAAGGCATCACCGTGAAATTCGGGGGGATCGTCGCACTCGATGACCTGTCGTTCACCATCGACGACGGACAGATTTGCGGGCTCATCGGCCCGAACGGCGCCGGAAAAACCACCATGTTCAACGTGGTCAGTCGCATCTACCAGCCCACGTTGGGCAGACTCACGTTCGCCGGCGAAGACATCTTGGCGGTGCCGTCGCACCGTATCGCCAAGCACGGCATCGCCCGGAGCTTCCAAAACCTGGCGTTGTTCCCCACGATGACGTTGCTGCAAAACACCATGACCGGCGCCCATTCGCGCGGTCATGTCGGGTTTGGCCGGGCGATCTTTCGCATCGGAGCTGCGAAGGAAGAGCGTGAGCTTGCCGCCGACGCGTATCGCATCTTGGCATCGCTCAATCTGGCGCACCTGGCTCACGTTCCTGCGGCCGGGTTGCCATTCGGCACGCTCAAGCGGCTCGAACTCGCACGGGCACTGGCCGCCAAGCCGCGCCTGCTGCTACTCGACGAACCTGCTGCCGGCCTCACCCATGGCGAAGTCGACGAGCTGAGCGAAACCATCCGCCACGTCCGCGACGAGTATTCCGTCACCATTCTGTTGGTCGAGCACCACATGGGGATGGTCATGAGCATTTCCGACAAGGTGGTCGCCATGGAATTCGGCCGGAAGATCGCCGAAGGCACCCCAGCCGAGGTCCGCAACAACGAAGCCGTCATCACCGCCTATCTCGGAGCGCCAGCGTGAGCGACGACGCACTGCTCACGGCCACCGGCCTCACCGCCGGATACGGGCAAATTCAGGTGCTACAGGGCATCGACTTCACGGTCGGGCGCGGCGAGATCGTCGTCATTCTGGGCGCCAACGGTGCCGGCAAGACCACCACCATGCGAGCCTTGTCGGGCATGATTGGGCGGCACGGATCGATCATGTTCGACGGTGCTGAGTTGGCCCACGCCAAGCCCGATGCGGTCCTGCGTGCTGGTATCTCGCAGGTCCCGCAAGGACGTGGCACGTTCACTGATCTGTCGGTCGAAGACAACCTCATGACCGGTGCATACACCCGAAAAGATGACATCGATGAAGACATCGAGCGCTGGTTCACTGCATTCCCACGCCTACGTGAACGCCGCGACCAGCGGGCGGGCGGGTTGTCGGGTGGCGAACAACAGATGCTGGCCATCTCGCGAGCGATGATGAGCCGCCCGAAATTGCTGCTCTGCGACGAACCGAGCCTCGGCCTTGCGCCGCTGATCACGAAGGAATTGTTCCGCATTCTTGGTCAAGCCAGCCGAGACACCGGCATGTCGCTACTCATCGTCGAGCAGAACGCAAACCTCGCGCTCGCGCTCGCCGATCGTGCCTATGTGCTCGAAACCGGCACCATCGTCGCCCAGGGAACCGGAGCCGAATTGCTTGCCGATGACACCATCAAGCGCGCCTACCTCGGGGTGGGATGATGCTTGCCTTTGACTTCTCATTGTTCGTGCAACGAATGGTCGACGGCCTGAGCGAAGGTTCCATCTACGCGATGCTGGCCCTGTCGATCGTCGTGGTCTTCCGCGCCACCGGCCAGCTGAACTTCGCCCAAGGTGAGCTGGGATTGTTCGGTGCATACCTCGTTTCGACGCTGACGTTGTCTGATGTTCCGATCGGCCTGGCGATCGCCATTGCCATGTTGGTCGTTTTCGTCTTGGCGGCAGGCATCGAGCGGGTGGTGATTCGTCCCATCGAGAAACGCAACCCGGGGGCCGTCGTGGTGGCGTCCATCGGGCTGTTCCTCGGTCTCAACCAACTTCATTCGATGATCTGGGGCCCGAACGCACGCAGCCTGCCGAGCGTCTTCCCGAATGATGCCGACGACTTCTTCCGACTGTTCGGTGCGGCGGTCCGATGGGAACGATTTGGCATCTTCCTCGTGTTGCTTGCACTGCTCGCACTGCTCTGGGTGCTGTTCAACAAGACCAAAGTCGGCCTCGCCATGCGCGCCGTCGCCAACAACCAAGAGTCGTCGGGGCTCGTCGGTATTCGGGTAGGTGGCATTCTCATGATCGGCTGGGGGTTGGCCGCGGCGATCTCGGTGTTGGCCGCATCGCTGCTCGCGCCACAGGGCGGCCTCAGCACCTCATTGATGTTCGGCCCGTTCCTCATCGCCTCGGCAGCAGCAACACTGGGCGGGCTCGACTCGCCGGTTGGTGCGGTAGTCGGCGGGTTGGCGCTGGGAATCATCAAGGCAATCATCATCGGCTACGTCGGGTTCCTCGGCGGCGACATGGTGTTCACCGTGTCGTTGCTCATCATCCTGGTCGTGCTGCTGTTGCGACCTGGTGGCCTGTTCGGCTCGGTGAAAGTCGAGCGCGTCTGATGGCCCTGCATCCTCGCATCGTCACCCGCGGTTCAGCCCTGCACCGTGTGGGTCAACTCGTCTTGTTCGGTGCGTTCGCGCTGTACTTCCTCCGCGCCGGCCTCGAGGGCGACCGCACCGGTTTGGGCCTGCTCACCGACGCGATCATTCTTGCCATCGCCGCCACTGGCCTCAATCTGATCACCGGGTATACCGGCCAGATCTCCATCGGCCACTCGGCATTCTTTGGTATCGGCGCGTACACCACCGCCATCCTCGTCGATCGGGGTTGGGGGCACGGCTGGACCTTCCCGGCCGCAGCCATCGTGGCGTTCGTCATCGGCTGCATCGTCGGGTTGCCGGCCCTTCGTTTGAAGGGCGTATATCTCGCCCTCGTCACACTCGGTTTGGCGGTTGCGTTCCCCGCAATCCTCAACTACGACAAGCTCGAATGGCTCACCGGCGGCGCACTGGGTATCAAGGATCTCACCTACCTGCCTCCATCGTGGACTCCTTGGGACGGCCGGGAGGATCTTCACCTCTGGTTGTTCTGGCTCTCGTTCGGCATCTTCTTGTTGGCATCGCTGATTGCCTCGAACCTCCTGCGCTCGCGAATGGGCCGCGCCATGATCGCCATTCGCGACAACGAGACGGCGGCAGCGGTCATGGGTGTCGATCGGGCCGTCGTCAAGACCGTTGTGTTCGGCCTGTCGGCAGCGATGGCTGGCGTGGCCGGGAGCCTGTTCGCCATCAAGCTCACACTCGTCGAGCCAGCCATCTCCTATTTCACGATCATCGGCGCCATCACCATCCTGGTCGCCATGTTCATCGGCGGTTCGGCATCAACGTGGGGGCCGCTCGTCGGAGCGTTGTTCTACACCTACGTCAACGACTGGGCTCGCACCCAAGGCGAAGAACGTGGCATCAATGGCCTCGCTGGTGTCATCTTCGGCGTGATCCTCATCCTGCTGGCGAGATTCGCACCGTTTGGCATCGTCGGGTCTCTTCGCAAGTTCCGTTCGCGCTTCGTGCGCGTCGTACCCAAGCCGCCGGTCGCCCTCGCAGACGACCTGCAACATGTCTCGGCTCCGTCCGAGGCAGACCCGAGTCATGCCTCAACTGGCTGACTCGTACGTGAACCAAACCAACATCTAGCCAAACAGCTAGCCAAAATATCCTATAGGGGGACCCCCGATCATGAAAGCACGAAGGATTACGGCCATTCTGGCCGCAGGCGCATTGATCGTCGCAGCATGCGGCGACGATGACGACGCCACCACCACGACCGAAGGCGGCACCGACACCACCGCCGCACCCGAAGAAGGCGGCACCGACACCACCGCCGCACCCGAAGAAGGCGGCACCGACACCACCGCCGCACCCGAAGAAGGCGGCACCGACACCACCGCCGCACCCGAAGAAGGCGGCACCGACACCACCGCCGCACCCGAAGAAGACGGCGAAGCGTTCGCCATCGACGTCAGTGCTTGCGAAGACCCGGACGCGGCCACAGCCCCGATCGAAGGCGCCATCAAGATCGGCACCTCGTACCCGCAGTCGGGTGGCCCCGCTGTGCTGTTCGCCCCCTTCGGCGACGGCATGAAGGCCTACATCAATTACTACAACGCCGAAACTGGTGGCATCAACGGTGCGCCCATCGAACTGATCCAGAAGGACGACCAGTACTTGCCGGAAGTCACCAAGACCAATATCGACGGGCTGATCTTCGACGACGGCGTACACGTCGTCGCTGGCGTGGTCGGCACGGCCAACAACGCCGTCATCCAGGCGGACCTGAATGCCCAATGCATCCCGCAGCTGTTCTCCGCTGCGGGGTCAACGACCTTTGGGAACATCGCCGAGTACCCGTGGACCAGCGCCATGCTCGTTCCGTACTCGATCGAAGTCGAGCTCTTCCTCAAGTATGCGCAAGAGCAGTTCCCCGATGGCGGAACGCTCGGGTTCTTCTACGTCAACAACGAGTTCGGCAACGAGTACAAGATCGCTCTCGACGCCCGCGCCGCGGAGTACGGCTTCGAAGTCATCATCGAACAGACTGTGGAAGCAACCGACTCGGGCGCACCTTCGGCTCAGATGACCAACCTCGTTGCGGCCAACCCCGATGCGATCATGGCGATCCCGTTGGGGGCCGCGTGCATCGCGTTCATGACCGAACTTGGCAACGCCAAAGCAGCCAACGCCGACTTCGATCCACTCGTCTACCAAACCGGCAACTGTGCCAGCACGGTGTTCTTCGGCGCGGTTGCGAACGGCGGCGGAGACGGCGTCATCACCACGAGCCAGTACCGAGACGTCGCCAATCACGGAGTTGCAGACGAGCGATGCCAACATCGCGACCTACCTGGAAGCGTTCGCGACCACCGGTTCGACGGCGGACCCTGCAGGCCTCGCCGCTGCAGGTTGGGTTGCCGGCGAAGCAGCAGTGAAGGCCCTCGAAGACGCGGCTGCCACCGGCACGCTGTCTCGCGAGACGATCGCCAACGCGGCTCGCAACATCGACTTCAGCCCAACACTCCTTCGTGATGGCCTGAGCTTCCACATGAGCGCCACCGACGGCTACGCGGCCGAAGGCGCCCAGCTCGTGCAGTGGTCGCAAGCAGACAAGGTCCTCGTCGACGTTGGCGAGGCGCAGAACTTCGACGGCCTCCTCGGCGTCTACGAAGGCTGACCCTCAGAATCACGACTACCTAGCCTCGCGGGCCGGGCGCTTCGGCGCCCGGCCCGTGTCGCGTCTGAGCCTACTTACCTCGTCAGCGGAAGAGGTCTTTGCTGGAGTCGCGGATCACTGACGCGAACGACGCCGAATCGTCTGGCGTCCACTCGATAGCCGCGCACCACCGCGACCGGCACACGACTGGTATTGCCCTTCACCAGTTCCGCAGCGGCCGCGATCTCGTCGGCGATGCAGAGCTCTTGCACTTGGAACTCGTGCCCGTGCGGATCGTGCTCGCCGATATAGCTGCGCAACGGCTGCATGCCAGCGATGCCGATGGCGATGTCGGTCTGCCCCTCTCGCCACGGTCTGCCAAAAGTGTCGGTGATCACCACCGCCACATCGACCCCCTCCGACGGAAGGTTTCACGAGCGCGACGAGCCGAGGCATCGGAATCGACGGGAAGCGTCAGTACGTCGACCTGACGCACCGCTCGACGACTGATCGACCCCGGAGTTGGCACACACGAAACCGTGCCGAGTCTCGGTGATGAGAATCGGGCCGATCTGGCGAACGATGCGCCGCGACTCGCGCAACACCACCTCGACCACTCGCGGATCTTTGTCCGAACGCTCACCCCACTCGACCGCGAAAGTTGACGGTTCGACGTCGTCGAGTTCGACGGCACAGCCTTCCACCTTCGACACGATCTTCGACGTGATCACCACGATGTCGCCATCTTGCAGTGCGAACTGGTCCGCCACCATCGCGGCGATGTCGTCGCCAGCGACGAACTCGGGCAGGCCATCCACCGGGAAAATCGTGAGTGCTTTGGTCACGGAAGCACGGTAGCGGGCCGCTTTCGGGCAACATGGTGCCCATGAGCGAACAGCCATCTGAGATCTTCGATCCCGCAGTGTGGACCACGGTGCCAGGTTTCGATTTCACCGACATCACCTACCACCGCGCCAACGATGTCGCAGCTGTGCGAATCGCCTTCAACCGCCCCGAGATTCGCAACGCGTTCCGGCCCCACACCGTCGACGAGTTGTACACCGCACTCGATCACGCACGCATGTCGACCGACGTCGGCTGCGTATTGCTCACCGGTAACGGCCCGTCACCGAAAGACGGCGGCTGGGCGTTCTGCTCGGGTGGCGACCAGCGCATCCGTGGCAAAGACGGCTACAAGTACGCCGAGGGCACCACCTCAGACACCATCGAACCGGGTCGGGCTGGGCGGCTCCACATCCTCGAGGTGCAACGGCTCATCCGCTTCATGCCCAAGGTGGTCATCGCCGTCGTTCCCGGCTGGGCTGCAGGTGGCGGGCACAGTCTCCATGTGGTCTGCGACCTCACCATCGCCAGCGCCGAGCACGCCAGGTTCAAGCAGACCGATGCCGACGTGGCCTCGTTCGACGCGGGCTACGGCTCGGCGTATCTCGCCAGGTTCGTGGGTCAGAAGTTCGCACGTGAGATCTTCTTCCTCGGCCGCGAATACACCGCCGAGCAGATGCACCAAATGGGCGGAGTGAACGCCGTGGTGCCGCATGCCGAGCTGGAATCCGAAGCGTTGCAGTGGGCTCGGGAGATCACTGCGAAGTCACCGACGGCGCAGCGGATGCTGAAGTTCGCGTTCAACATGATCGATGACGGCCTCGTTGGCCAGCAGATCTTCGCTGGCGAGGCCACTCGACTTGGCTATGGCACCGACGAAGCTGCAGAAGGGCGCGACGCATTCCTCGAGAAGCGCACACCCGACTGGTCGCCGTACCCGTACCACTACTAGCACGCGACGTAGAAGGTGCCGTTTCATCCGATCGACCGGGCAGACGACCCGCGGCTCGCGCCGTTCCGCCTGAATGAGCGCGGCCTCGCCAGCCGCGCGCACAAACGTGACGACGCCGGGGCCGGCCTGTTCCTTGCCGAAGGCGACCTCGTGGTCGAGCGGGCGCTCGCCGCTGGCTGCAGGCCGCATTCCGCGCTGGCTGACGGCGATCGCATACCGCCGGTAGCGCACGAGCTCCACGACGCAGGTATCGACGTCTACGTGGGCGGGTACGACGTTCGTCGAATGGTCACCAGTCTCGGGATGCCGCATCCGATCGTGGCACTGTTCCACCGCCCACCGCGGCCGTCGCCAGCCGAACTCGTCGCACAGTCGACGCGGCTGGTGGTGGTGGAGGGTGTCGACAACCCGTCGAACATCGGCGCCATCGTCCGAAACGCGGCGGCACTCGGATGGGACGGACTGCTGCTCGACCACACGTCGGCCGACCCGTGGTCGCGCCGATCGTTGCGAGTAGCGATGGGTACGGCGTTCGCACTCCCCCACGCTCGAACCACCGACCTGCTCGGTGTGCTCTCCGGCCTGTCGGGAATGGAGCTCTACGCGCTGACCCCGTCTGACAAGGCTCTCGACATTCGCGACGTCACTCCATCGGGGCCGAGGGCCGTCATCGTCGGCTCCGAACGGGCCGGGCTGAGCGAAGAGGTGCTGGCAGCAACGATTGCGATTCGAATCCCCATGTCCAGCGGAGTCGACTCCCTCAACGCCGCCGCCGCAGTAGCAGTCGCCTGTTACGCCCTCGCCTGAAGGGTGTCAGGCCTGGCACTATCCCTTCGCTTTGCTGGGGCGGTTTCTCCCGGCGGTTGCTGATGGTTCCCAGGTGAACTTCATCTTTGCGAGGACAAAGCCGAACACACCCCACGCCGCCACGATCGCCAATTTCTTGATGTCGAACGCTGGCGCGTCGACGAACGGATTCAGCGTGTCTTGGAACGCGTTGACGAACGGCTTCAGTGGGAGAAAGTCGGCAATTCGCAACCACGCTGGCGGGTCGTCGAGCGGAATGAAGACGTCAGACACGAACGCCAACGGCAAGATGGTCGCGTTGGCAACGGCGGGCGCCGAATCTTGGTTGGGTACGAGTGAGGCAACCCCCAGACCGAGTGCCGCGAACGACACCACCCCCACCACGAAGGTGACGACCATCGCTGGCACCTTTGCGACCTCGATGGTGAGGTCGTAGGCCACCACACCCATCGTCAACTGAAGAACCACTCCACCGAGCGCAATCAGCACCGCCGATGCCACCCAACCGCCAAGGTAAGCCGGCAGCGGCATGGGTGTCGACCTCCAACGCTTCAGAATGCCGGTGTCGCGGCGGATGGGGACCACATTGACCAAGTTGGTGTAGGTGGCGGACACTGCGGTGAACGCGGCCAAACCGCCCGTGTAGAACTGTTGCACCGACCACTCACCGCCGGGGGTCGACACGGTGTCGTCGCCGAACAGCGCGTTGAACAACACCAACATGAACAGCGGCAGGCCGAGCGTGAAGAACACCGCCACCGGGCTGCGTAAGAAGATGAGGAGCTGATATTTCAACTGAGCGCCAATCAGCTTCGCCGCCGCCGGGAATGAAGCGGTCATCGTTCCCCGCCCGTCACTCATCGTCATCGTCATCGTCATCGCGTCGCTCAGCGGAATCGGACGAATCGCCGAGTCGCAGGAACACGTCTTCCAGTGTGGGCTTGCGCACGGACAGGCCGTCGAGTTCCAAGCCATTTTCAACGGCCAGCCGAGCGATCGATGCGAGCACCTGTGTTGGCAACGGGGTTTCGATGCGAACGACGGCTCGGTCCATCCGACTGCTCGATGTGGGCCTCAGCCGGCAGCTGCAACAGGGTCATCAGGTGCAAGGGCACCGCGAATGAGATCGTGGTGTCGGGAGTTGACGCCAACAGTTCGTCGGGCGTGCCCTCGGTGACCATCAGCCCGTTTGCCATCACGCCCACCCGGTCGGCAAGGTGTTCGGCCTCGTCGAGGTAGTGGGTGGTGAGCAACACCGTGGTTCCGCCTTCGCACATGAGCTTCACGAGTTCCCACATCTGGCGCCGGGCGACCGGATCGAATCCCGTGGTCGGTTCGTCGAGGAACAGCACATCAGGTTGACCAACGATGCCGAGTGCGAGGTCGAGACGGCGTGTCTGGCCGCCTGACAAGGTGGCAACACGCGAGTCGGCCTTGTCGGTGAGCCCAGCCATCTCGATGGCCTCGTCGATCGGACGCGGCGTTCGATAACAACCGCCGTAGAAGTGCAGCGCCTCACGGACCGTCAGTGCACGGTCGACAGCCGACGATTGGAGGACGATCCCAATCCGATCTCGGAACGCCCGCCCACCGGAACTCGGCTGAATGCCCAACACGGTCACCGACCCGCTCGATGCCGATCTGTGCCCTTCCAACACCTCGACGGTGGAGGTCTTACCCGCACCATTGTGACCGAGTAGGCCGTACACCTGGCCGGGTTGCACCTCGAACGACAGACCGCGGACAGCGTGCACATCGCCGTAGCGAACATGTAGATCGTCCACCAGGATCGCAGCAGTCATGGCTTCGCGAACCCCGCAGACGTGATTGGCAAGCCCGTATCGTTCCGCAAGTGCTCCGCCGCTGGAACGAAGTACGCCCTTAGCTCTGCAGCAACGTCGGCGGGGATTTCCGCGTCACACACCCGACTGATTGCAGCGTCCATGTGATGAAGCCACCGGTCGCGTTCCAGTGGGCCGATATGAAACGGGAAGTGGCGCATGCGTAGCCGCGGGTGGCCACGTTCGTCGGAGTAGGTGGTCGGGCCGCCCCAGTATTGAACGAGAAACAACGTCAGCCGGTGCCGCGCTCCGGTGAAGTCCGGGAAACTCTGGGTACAGCGGCACCAGCACCTCGTCGGTGGCGACTCCGGCGTAGAACTCGTCGACCAAGCGTTCGAAGAACGGAGTTCCTCCAACACGTTCGTAGAGCGTGCCCGCATCCGCCTGAGTCATGCCATCAGCCTACGGCTGGACAGAAGGCGACAGAAAAATGGAATGGGCGCCACGACCTTGCCGGTCATGGCGCCCATTCTCGGGGGGATCTTGTTGGTGACTCTGAAACTTGACGGCTCAGGCCGCAGGAACGAACTTGCGGAAATTGGTGAGTTCGTCACGCTTGACAACGAAGGGGGTGGATCCGTCACACGCATCGAGGATGATGGCGGTGTCGGCGGCCAAGAGCACGAGTGCGCTGATGGTCTCGCCGTCGCGATCAATCTCGATCACGTCGCCGGACTCGAGGATTTCATTGGTCAAAGTAGTCATTTCGAGTTCTCTTCTGTTCTCGGTACGAGGCTCCCGTTTCTTCCGGTTGCCAGTCACTGATGTATCGACTGCAACCGTGAGTCTCTTGAGATATTCCTCAAGATTCTCTCAGGACGCGAGGAAACCGGCGATACAGGCGCCACGCAGCCGAGACGGTCACTCAAAGCCTGGGTCAACCCAGGCCGGGGAACACGTCAGGAAAGTCTGTCGAGACCACGTTTGGATAGCTGGCCGGGCGCTTTTCCAAGAAGCTGGTCACGCCTTCGGCTGAGTCAGCGCTGCGTCCACGCTCGAGAATCGCGCGGCTGTCGGCACGGTGGGCCAACATCGGGTGGTCGAGACTGAGCCCGCGCCACAAGAGTTGACGAGTCAGGGCCACCGACACCGGGGCCGAGTTGAGGGCGATATCTGCTGCAATGGACCGCGCGGCCGGCATCAAGTCTTCGGGGGCATGCAACGACTTGACCAACCCTCCAGCCAACGCCTCTTCGGCCGGGAAGACGTTGCCGGAGTAGCACCATTCGAGCGCCTGGCTGATGCCAACAATGCGTGGCAGGAACCAACTCGACGCAGCCTCGGGGGTGATGCCGCGCCGAGCGAACACGAAGCCGAATCGGGCGGTGGTGCTGGCGAGACGAATGTCCATCGGCAGCGTCATGGTGACCCCAACGCCGACGGCAGCTCCGTTGATGGCGCCGATCACCGGCTTCTTGGACTCATAGATGCGAAGCGACAGCATGCCGCCGCTGTCGCGGGGAACGCCGTTTTCGACGTCGCCACCGCCGCCAAGAGCGAATGTTTCGCCCCCAGCGGCGAGGTCGGCACCTGCGCAGAATGCTCGTTCTCCAAGACCGGTGACGATGACCGCTCGAACACCGTCGTCAGCATCGGTGAGATCGAACGCCGCGATGAGTTCAATTTCGCATTTGGTTCGTGAATGCATTCATCGCCTCGGGACGATGCAACGTGATCGTTGCCACGTGGTCTTGAACCGAATACAGAATCTGCGAAAAGTCGTCGGACACGAAGGCGACCGTACCTGCCGGGCAGCCCTCGCCTCCAGGCGATGAGCAGCGCCGGGTAATCAGTTGACCTTGCAGGGCTATCCACCGCGTCAGCAATCAAAGAACCAAGCGAATCGGCTGTCCCAGCGCTAGAAGTGCCGAGTATATTCCCAACTGATTCCGAGTCAGATCGTCCGAGGGCAAGGCGCGGGAGCCCGAGTCGCCTCTAGGCGACGAGCGGTGAGCCGGAACGCAGCAATCGGGCGATCTGGCCGGAATCAGACATCCAAGAAGCGGGAGGCGGCGATGCCGGAGCCAATCATGCCGACCAGCGCGCCGAACACCAAAATGCCGGCCGCCACTTTCCACTGGTACCCGTCGACCACGACGAGCGCGGTCATGCCCGACGAGTCGGGGAAGTTCTGAACACCCTGGGTCCATCGCCAGTTGATGAACTGCATGGCACCGACCGCAGCGATGGCCCCAAGCAAACCCTGGATCAGACCTTCGAGCATGAACGGGATTCGGATGAACCAGTCGGTGGCACCAACGAGTTTCATCACTTCGATCTCACGACGCCGCGCGAACATGGCGGTTCGGATGGTGTTCCAGATCAACAGACCTGACGCCGAACATCAACGCAATCCACAGACCGGTCGTGTAGGTGCTGACGAACCCTTGCAGCTTGCTGATGAGGTCGAGCTGGTCTTCGGCCAACGTGACCTTCAACACGCCGGGGAGTTCCTCGTAGTTGGCTTTCAACCCGCGCAAGATGTCGACTTCGGTGGCGTCGGTGGGCACCACTTTGAACAGGGTGGGAATGTTCGTCTCATCGAGGAGGTCGAGCGCGGTGCGGTCGCCGGCGAGCACACGCTGGGCGTCGGCGAGCGAGCATTCGACGTCGCAGTACGAGTACGTCTCGATGGTCGCGCCCTGCTGCTCGGCAAGCTTGCTCGAAGGAAGTCGACTGTGTCGGGGCTGGCTTCTGCTTGGACGAAGACGATCATCTCGACACCGCCTTCCCACCGTTGCAGCAAGTTGTCGAAGCCGTGCTGGATGAGGAGTGTGAGGCCGAAAATCAACAGCGACACGGCCGAGGTGATGATGGCGGCGAGCGTGAGGGTGACGTTGCGCTTGAAGCTGGCCCAGGTCTCGCGGAGCGTGTAGGAGAGCCGGGAAATCATTCGTATACCCCTCGGGCCTGGTCGCGGACGATCACGCCGCGGTCGAGCTGAATCACTCGCTTGCGCATCATGTTCACGATGCGCTGGTCGTGGGTTGCCATCACCACGGTGGTTCCGGTCTTGTTGATGCGGTCGAGCAGGCGCATGATGCCTTCGCCAGTGCCCGGGTCGAGGTTGCCGGTGGGCTCGTCGGCGATGAGGATGAGCGGCCGGTTGACGAACGCACGAGCAATCGACACACGCTGCTGCTCACCACCAGACAACTGGTGTGGGAACCGCTCTTCTTTGCCTGCAAGACCCGACGAGGTCGAGCACGGCTGGAACCTGCTGGCGGATGACGTGTTTGGGTTTCCCGATGACTTCTTGGGCAAACGCCACGTTCTCGAACACCGTCTTGTTCGACAGCAGCTTGTAGTCCTGGAAGATGTTGCCGATGTTGCGACGAAGGTGCGGCACCCGGCTGGGCGGCATGTCGATGATGTTGCGGCCGGCGACCCACACAGCTCCGCGTTCTGGGCGTTCTTCACGGTTGAGCAGCCGCAACATGGTGCTCTTGCCCGAACCCAGATGGTCCGACGAGAAAGACGAACTCGCCCTTGGCGATGTCGAAGCTGGCGTCGTTGAGGGCAACGACTTCGCTGGAATAGCTCTTGGTGACGTTTTCGAGGCGAATCATGAGTGAGTGCGATCGGTTTGGCCTGGTGCCAAACGGCTCCCCGAGCGTATCGCCATCAAACCGTCACACTACGTCACCGCCTGCCAGTGCGACCGAGCGTCAGACACGGCAATCAAATCGTGAAACTCAATTCGGGATCGGTTCGTTCGAGTGCAAGGCGCGGGCACCCCGAGTCGCCTTTCGGCGATGAGCGGTGTCCGGAACGCAGCAATCGGCGAACCGGACCGAATCACTCAGCGCGCGAAGCATTCTCAGGTAACCCTCCATGAATTCGTCGAGGGCGCCGTCGAACACTGCGTCGACCTGGCTGGTCTCGACTTCGGTTCGTAGGTCTTTCACCATTTGGTATGGCTGCATGACGTATGACCGGATTTGGCTTCCCCAGCCCACTTGAGCTTGCTTGCCGCCAATGGCGTCGCGCTCGGCTTGGTGTTCTTCTTCGATCTTGGCTGCCAACATCGCCTTCAGGCGGTTCATCGCACGCTCGCGGTTTTGCAGCTGGCTGCGCTCTTCCTGCGAAGCAGACACCAGGCCGGTTGGTTCGTGAATGAGCCGAACTGCCGACGACGTCTTGTTGATGTGCTGGCCACCTGCTCCGGATGCCCGGAAGACTTCCATGCGAACGTCGGACTCGTTGATTTCGACGTCGGGTGCGTCCATCTCGGGCCACACCTGCACTGCTGCAAAGCTGGTCTGGCGACGGCCCTGGTTGTCGAACGGGCTGATTCGCACGAGTCGATGGGTGCCGCTCTCGGACCGCATCAGCCCGTAGGCGTAGCGTCCGGTGATGGTGAACTCGGCCGAGTTGATGCCGGCTTCAGCACCCTCTGATTCGTACGTGAGCTTGGTCTCGAAACCGCGTCGCTCGGCCCACCGGCCGTACATGCGCAGCAGCATCTCGGCGAAGTCCTGGGCATCGACGCCGCCGTCTTTCGCGTTGATCTGAACGATGCAGGTGGAGTCGTCGTGAGGCCCGGTGAACAGGCTTCGAAGTTCCAGCTGGTCGAGTTCGCTGCGAATCGACGAGATCTGCGCCTCGATGTCTGGCTCTTGAGATTCGTCGTCTTCTTCGCGTGCCATCTCGTGCAGCACTTCCACATCGTCGAGGCGGCTCATCAACCCGTCGTAGGTGGAGACGTCGTCTTTGACGGCGGCATATTCGGAGTTGACCCGCTTGGCTAGTTCGGCGTCGTCCCAGAGGTCGGGGCGTTGCATCTCAGATTCGAGTTCGACGAGGCGGTTGCGGCCTTCGGCGACGCTGAGATAGGTCTCGGCCTCACCAAGTCGGCGACGCTGGTCGCGCAGGTCATCGGTGAAGTCGCGCACATCGTTCCTTCCGGTTCAGGCAGCGCCGTGGCACTGCTTGAACTTCTTGCCCGAACCGCAGGGGCACGGAGCGTTGCGCGGAGTCTGCTCGAACGGCGCTCTTCACGACGGTGGCAGGCTTTGCCGTTTGGACTGGCTGCGCGACAGCGGGCATGTCAACGTCGCCATCGGCAATCGCTTGCGCAGCAGCGCGGTCGAACCCGGTTGATGCGGGAGCGTTGTCACTCGAGAGCGTCTGCAGGTTCATGACTTTGGGCTCGAGTGTGGGGGCTGGCGCCTCGTTCTCGACGACCTTCACGTGCATGACATAGCGCACGAAATCTTGCGCGATGCCCTTCATCATCATGCCGAACATCTCGTAGCCCTCGCGCTGCCACTCGACCAACGGGTCTTTCTGACCCATGGCGCGCAGGTTGATGCCCTCTTTGAGATAGTCCATCTCCTCGAGATGTTCCCGCCAGCGTTGATCGATGATGCGCAGCATCACCTGACGCTCGACCTCCCGCATGACGCCTTCGCCCAACTCGACTTCACGCAACTCGTAGTGATTCTTGGCCTCGGCCAGGATCACGTTGTACAGCTGATCGGAGTTGCGGCATTCGGCAAGCGTGTCTTCGGTGAGGGTGGTCGGCCAGAAGAGCACGAGCTCTTTGGCGAGACCATCGAGATCCCACTCGTCGGTGGCGACCGACGTGCAGTGCGTGTCGACGAGCGCTTCGATTGCGTCATCGAGGTACTCCATCGCCGCAGATCGCAGGTCTTCGCCTTCGAGGATCTGGTCGCGGCGCTTGTAGATGACCTTGCGCTGCTCGTTCATCACCTCGTCGTACTTGAGCACGTTCTTGCGGATCTCGGCGTTCTTGGTCTCGACCGTGGTCTGCGCACGTTCGATGGCTTTGGTGACCATTTTCGCTTCGATCGCTTCGTCGTCGTCGAATCGACCCATGGCCCACTGCAAGGCGCCCGTTGCGAACAAACGCATGAGTTCGTCGTCGAGGCTGAGGTAGAAGCGGCTTTCGCCCGGATCGCCTTGACGGCCGGATCGCCCACGCAGCTGGTTGTCGATACGGCGCGAATCGTGACGTTCAGAGCCGACGACATACACCCCGCCTGCGGCGCGCACTTGTTCGCCCTCTTCCTTACAGACCACCGAGAACTCGGCGACCAGCTCGTCGTAACGAGCGAAGGCCTTCTTGCGGGCCTCTTGGAAATCTTCAGGCATCTCGGCCAGTGGCAGCGGCAGTGCGAAGTCGTCGACCATCACGTCGAGACCGAAGCCCTCCTTCAACACCTCGGCCCGCGCCATCAGTTCGGGGTTGCCGCCGAGGATGATGTCGACACCTCGACCGGCCATGTTGGTGGCGACGGTGACAGCGCCGAGGCGACCAGCCTGAGCAACGATCTCGGCCTCACGGGTGTGCTGCTTCGCGTTCAGCACCTCGTGGGGAATGCCGCGCTGCTTCATCATCCGAGACAAGTGCTCGGACTTTTCGACGCTGATGGTGCCGACGAGCACCGGCTGGCCGGCAGCGTTGCGTTGTTCGATGTCGTCGATGATGGAGTTGAACTTGCCCGACTCGCCCTTGAAGATGAGGTCGGGGGCGTCGATGCGGGCCTGCGGCTTGTTGGTGGGGATAGGCACCACTCCCAAGCCGTAGGTGTTCATCAGTTCAGCCGCCTCGGTTTGGGCGGTTCCGGTCATGCCTGCGAGCTTGTCGTACATGCGGAAGTAGTTCTGCAGCGTGATCGTGGCGAGGGTTTGGTTCTCCTCTTTGATCTTCACGCCCTCTTTGGCCTCGACCGCTTGGTGGATGCCTTCTGACCAGCGGCGGCCCTCGAGAATGCGGCCGGTGAACTCGTCGACGATCTTCACCTCACCGCCCTGCACGATGTAGTCCTTGTCGCGCTTGTAGAGCTCTTTCGCTTTCAGCGCTACCGAGAACTGATGCACGAGGTTCGACGAGACATCGTCGTACAAGTTGTCGACACCCAGCGCGGCTTCGACCTTGTTGATGCCCTCTTCGAGCGGCACGACGACTCGCTTGTCTTCTTCCACCTCGTAATCGACGTCTCGCTGCAGCGAGCGAACGATGGAAGCAAACCGGTAGTACAGCTTGGCGGCATCGCCGACGCGCCCGGAGATGATGAGTGGGGTGCGGGCTTCGTCGATGAGAATCGAGTCGACTTCGTCGACGATGCAGAACACGTGACCGCGCTGCACTTTGTTGTCGAGCCGTGGTGCCATGTTGTCGCGGAGATAGTCGAAGCCGACCTCGTTGTTGGTGGCGTAGGTGATGTCGGCGGCGTAGTTACGGCGCTTTTCTTCCGGACGATCTTTGAACCCGGGGATGATGAGGCCAACTTCGAGCCCGAGCCAACGGTGGATGCGACCCATCCACTCGGCGTCACGCCGAGCGAGATAGTCGTTCACCGTGACGAGGTGAACGCCTTTACCGCTAAGGCCATTGAGATACGCGGGCAACGTGGAGGTGAGCGTCTTGCCCTCACCAGTCTTCTGCTCGGCCACCCAACCGAAGTGCAGTGCGGCGCCAGCCATCATCTGCACGTCGTAGTGACGTTGCCCGATGACACGGTCGGCACCTTCACGCATCACCCCGAATGCTTCGACCAGAATGTCGTCGAGCGTCGAACCATTGGCGAGACGGTCGCGGAACTCAACCGTCTTGCCCTTCAGTTCGTCGTCGGAGAGACGCTTGTACTCTTCAGCCCGAGCGTTGATATCGGGCACAATGCCCTCCAACGCCTTGAGCTTCTTTCCTTCCCCCACCGCGGAGGATGCGATCGAGAATTCCCATGCGACATCGGAGCCTACCGGCGCTCACGCACCGGCGGAGTCCGGGCCGAAGCGTGACATGTCGTGAGCTATCGGCCCGACATGCGTCTCTTAGGCCGCATGCGGGCGGATGTCCGCGACGTGGGACGGCACACGGTGCGCCGCTGCAAGCGGCCGAGGCCGCGACTCTGAACTGGCCCAACGAGCAGGCAGCGCAGGCGTGGTGGCCACAGCGGCACGCTGCACGCTTGCAGCCCCGCCGTGCCGCAAAGCTGAAGACGCCGAACGCAGGGTGGAGCCTGTTGTCACCACATCGTCGATGACGAGCACCCGCTTGCCTCGGGCAGCTGGGCTGGCCCGAAACACCGGGCCGTGGAGCCGCTCGATGCGGGCCAGACCCGTTTGGGTGACCGAGTTGCGGTCACGTTCCAACAGGCGACGGCACGGCACAGCCGAGCTGCGCTGCCACGCGACTGGCGACCACCTCTGCCTGGTCGAAGCCGCGCCGTTGTCGGCGAGACCTCGAGCGTTGGCGCCCAGGTGACCACATCGAAGTTCGTCCCCATCGAGCCCGGCAAGCACGAGCCGATTCACCAGCAGCCCTGAGAAGTGATGCGCCAACTGCCGGCGATTGCCGTACTTGAACCCCAACAAGACGTCTCGCGGTCGACCAGCGAACGGCACCGCAGCAACGACATCGCTGCTATAGGCCATGTTGGGAGGAGAAACCAAAGCAAAGCGACAGGTACGACACAACACAGGCCCAGGTCGGCGGCACCCAGCGCAACAAGAGTTCAACAACATGCAGGAATCATGCGCACATGGGTGTCACAGAGTTCCCAGATCGGCCACTTGGGATAGCTGTTCCAGCCAGGCATGAGAAGGGCCGCGCCCCGCAGGGGCACGACCTCTCACGGAAATCCAAACTCAAGTCGGGATCAGTTTTCGTCCTCGCAAGGCGCGGGAGGCCGAGTTGCCTTTTGGCAACGAGCGCCGACCGCAACGCAGCGAGGGCGGAAACTGGACCGACTAGTAACGATAATTGTCGGGTTTGAAGGGTCCCGCGGGATCCATGCCCAGGTACTCGGCCTGCTCGTCGCTGAGCACGGTGAGCTTGGCGCCAAGGGCGTCGAGGTGCAGCCGGGCGACCTTCTCGTCGAGGTGCTTCGGCAACACATACACGCCGAGGGGATACTGGTCTGTGCGTTCCACAGCTCGATCTGTGCGATGACCTGGTTGGAGAACGAGCAGCTCATCACGAAGCTCGGGTGGCCAGTGGCACATCCGAGGTTCACGAGGCGGCCTTCGGCGAGCACCAGAATCTGGTGGCTGGGTCGTCCATTCGTGCATCGAACTTCCACACGTCGGTGCCGGGCTTGAGTTCGTCGCGGGTGGCGCCGGTGCGGGCAAGGCCTTCCATGTCGATCTCGTTGTCGAAGTGGCCGATGTTGCACACGATCGCGTTGTGCTTCATCTGCGACATGTGCTCGGCGGTGATGAGACGACTGTTGCCCGATGCGGTGACGAACACGTCGATCTTGCTCGACCACGTCTTCGATGAGCACGACTTCCAGGCCTTCCATGGCGGCCTGGAGTGCGTTGATGGGGTCGATCTCGGTGACGAGCACGCGGCAACCCTGCCCACGCAACGACTGCACGCAGCCCTTGCCGACGTCGCCGTAACCGAGCACGAGGGCGGTCTTGCCGCCGAGCATGACGTCGGTGGCACGGCAGATCGCGTCGACCAGCGAGTGGCGACAGCCGTACAGGTTGTCGAACTTCGACTTGGTGACCGAATCGTTGACGTTGATCGCTGGGAAGAGCAGTTCACCGTCGGCGAACATCTTGTAGAGGCGCTTCACGCCGGTGGTGGTCTCTTCGGTGACGCCTTTGACTTCGCGTCCCATACGGGTCCACTTCTGGCCGTCGGCCTTCAGTGAACGCTGCAGCAGGCCGAGCACGATCGCCAGTTCGGCGTTCGGTGCCTCGGTGGGGTCTGGAACTGCACCGGCTGCTTCGTACTCCACGCCCTTGTGGAGCAGCATGGTGGCGTCGCCACCGTCGTCGAGAATCATGTTCGGGCCGTCGTAGCCGTCGGCATCGGCGGGCCACGTCATCATTTGCTCGGTGCACCACCAGTACTCCTCGAGCGTCTCGCCCTTCCAGGCGAACACCGGAACGCCGCGCTGGCGCCTCGGCGGTGCCGGTCGGGCCGACGGCGATCGCCGCAGCAGCGTGATCTTGGGTGGAGAAGATGTTGCAGCTCGCCCAACGCACTTCGGCGCCGAGTTCGGTGAGTGTCTCGATCAGCACGGCGGTCTGAATCGTCATGTGCAACGAACCAGAGATGCGTGCGCCGGCGAGCGGCTGGGCAGGGCCGTATTCCTTGCGGATGGCCATGAGGCCGGGCATTTCGTGCTCGGCAAGGATCATTTCCTTGCGACCGAACGGTGCGAGCGACAGGTCGGCAACACGGAAGTCGTGCTGCGCGAGGGTGGAAGTTTCAGACATGCGGGTACCCCTTCAGGTGTATGTGTTCTCTGAGGGCGAGCCGGGGCCTGCTGGCTCCGATCGAGTCAGCCCGCGCGAGAGAAAGATCTACCGGAGCCTCGGCAACGAGCGCCGATCCGCAACGCGCAATCGGACATCTGGCGTCAGTCAGCCAAGATGACGGCTGAGACGTCGTAGAGGTAGTGCAGGTATCCGGCGAGGTTGTAGAACATCACGCACGTGGGCTGCGAGCAGGCAGCCCCTGGGGCCGCGGTGGGGTCTGCACCGAACCGCAGCAAGGTGAGGTTCGGGAGCGTTTCGCCTTCACCGATGGTGATGTTCGAGATCAGCGGCGGTTTGTCGGCCGGCGGATACGCAGTGAGATAGGTCGACGCCAGTGGCTCCCGCGTATTGCGGCTTCAGGTCGGTCGCAGTGAGGTTGCCGATCAAACCGAGCTGCGGCCCGACTGGCTCGCTGCCGATCTTCACGCTGTCGATGAGTGGACCGAAGTTGAACGGTTCGGCGTTGGCCGGTGCGAGCGGACGATTGCCGAACGAGGCAAGTCTGGTGTCGAATGCGCGATACGGCGTCACCAGCGGAACGACGCGACCGCGGCGGGTGTCTACGTTCTCACCGTTGAGCAAATACCCCAGCACATCGACCACGATGTCGGTTTCTCCTGCGAGGTTGAAGATTCGAATCGATCCGTCGGCACCGACAGGGACGATGCCCATGATGGATCGGAGCTGGCCAGGGACCAGGTTGAGGTTGCTGGTGGTGGGTTCTTGGTCGACGGCGAGTGCGTTCGGTACCACTGAGATGAACGTCGGTGCACTGAGCGGCAGATAGTTCACGCCGGTGATGTTCACCATGACGCCAACCACATTTGGGTTGTTGGGTACCAGGTCGGTGAACACCGGATCGATAGGAATCAGCCCCGCGTACGGGGATGGTGACCGTCGACTTCGACCCGAGGGGCGAGCCGCCGAAGCTCTCGAGGCGCGAGTCGTACACGCGAGCCGGGCCGGCCGGCACGACGCGCGCACCCCGCTGGGCGTACGTGCTGGAGGAGAACCAGCCGAAAATGTCGATGGCGACGTGGGAGGTTCCCGCTTTGAGCGGCGTGACCAAATGCAGCGTGAGTTTGCCCTCGGCACCTGGCCGCAGAATCGCCATGTTGGGCACCACTCCGCCAGGGGCAAAGTTGACGACCGACGACTCTGCCCGGGCGGCACCTTTGCCGTAGGCCTGCAGGTACCCAAGACCAGTTGGACTGATGACGGTGATGTTGACGGCCACCGCGAGCACGTTGTCGTCGGCACCGTCTTTGTTGACGTCGGCAAACGCAGGGAGACCGCCGAGGCCAGCAATCTGTACATCGAATCCCGCGACGGTGTTGGTGGTCACCGTCGCCTTGGCACCCAACGGGGCGACGTCGAGGGCCGGCGTGCGTGTGTCGAAGATGCGCTTGGGCTCGAGGGGGTGATATTCGCCACCGGCACCGAGCGTGCCCCCGATGGCCTGCACGACGGGCGCCTCGCCGGGCCCGACGTTCATTGCGACCACCGCGATTGCCACTGTGAGCGTTGCAGCAACTGCAGCGCGCGCGGACTTTCCAAACATCGTTCGCATCACGGAGCAGATCGTAACCTATTCGTCACCTAATTGGCTGTCGCGACACCATTTAGGCGACTGGCCGAGCATTCCACCGGTGAATCCGGCAGTGAGGTCAGGCGCTGAAGGTGGGGGCGATGTTGCCTTCGGCGACCAACGCGTCGAGGCGGGCACGGCCCGCCTCGTCGAGCGTGGTTGCCTCGTCGATCAACATGACGGGGATATTGCCGCGCACCTCGTAGGTACGACCAAGGCGCGGGTTGTACAGCACATTTTCGGATTCGATGTAATACAGCGGACCCTTGTCTTCGGGGCAGGCAAGGATGCTCAGTAGGGCGGCGTCGAGACTCATGAGGATGCTCCAATCAGCAGTGTTGATACCAATGTCACGATTGCGTGATCAGCGCAAGCAGGTCGCTGACCCGATCGTCGCACTCATCGCGCGTGTCGGCTTCGAGATTGAGACGCAACAAGGGTTCAGTGTTGGAAGGACGCAGGTTGAACCACCAGGTACCGAATTCGATGGTGAGCCCGTCCTGGTGAGACTCTGCAACCGCAGTGTCGGCATAGTGAGCGCTGACGGCTGCCATGACGGCGACCGGGTCAGCGACCTGCGTGTTGATTTCGCCGCTGGCGGCATATCGCTCGAACGGCTTGCGCAGCACCGACAACGACTGACCGGTGCGGCTGAGTTCGTCGATGAGCAGCATCGAGGCGATCAGCCCGCTGTCGGCACGGAAGTTGCGTGCGAAGTAGTAGTGCGCCGAGTGTTCCCCACCAAACACCGCGTCGGTGTCGGCCATGACTTGCTTGATGAATGAGTGCCCAACCTTGGTGCGCACAGGAACGCCACCATGTTCGCGAATCACTTCCGGAACCGCTCGCGAGCAAATGAGGTTGTGCAGCACGGTCGCGCCCGGGTTGGTGCGCAACACTGCCGCCGCCAGCAGCGCGGTGGTGGTGGAGCCGCTCAGGCCGATGCCCTCTTCGTCGACCACGAACACACGGTCGGCGTCTCCGTCAAATGCGAGGCCGACGTCGAATGAACCGGTGACCACACGTGCCCGCAGGTCACGCTGGTTGGCGGGCTGCAACGGGTCGGCAGGGTGATTTGGGAAGGTGCCGTCGAGTTCGCCGTACATCACTTCGAGTTCGATCATCGGCAGCCGTGCGAACACCGCAGGAACGACGAGACCACCCATGCCGTTCGCCGTGTCGGCGACAATTCTCATGGGCCGAACCTTTTCGACGTCGACGAACGACAACACGTGGTCGACGAAATCGTCGAGCACGTCACGTTCGGTCAGCGAGCCGGCCCGCAGGGCCGGAGCGGGACCATCACCGTCCAACACTTGCTCTGCGATGGCCTGGACATCGGCGAGGCCGCTGTCTATACCGAGCGGACGAGCGCCCGCCAAGCACAGCTTGATGCCGTTGTACTGCGCCGGGATTGTGCGATGCGGTGAACATGGCGCCAGGAATGTCCATAGACCCCGACGCGAAATACAGCATGTCGGTTGATGCGAGCCCGATATCGACCACATCGGCGCCGTGCTCGCTCACGCCCCGCGCAAACTCCGCGACGAGGGACACGCCGGACTGGCGCATGTCGCGACCAATGACGACACGCTCCGCACCGGTGAAACGGGCGAAGGCGACTCCGAGGGCGTAAGCGATTTCAGGGTGGAACTGGTCGGGAACCGTTCCTCTGATGTCGTACGCCTTGACGATCTGATTCAGTGCAGACATAGGGCGGCTTGAGGCTATCGGTCAGCGGGTGGGAGCGTGGACCGGTCGAACTCAGTTTCGTCCGGGACGTCGCCATCGAACCCCTCCGTAGGAGTGGCATCTTCAGTGGCGTCTTCGTCGTACACACCGCCTGCGGTAGGCACGCCGGCGGTAGGAAAGGTGGTCGGCACACGGTTGCGGCCGGTGAGCGCACCCGGCGTCTCGGAGTCGAACACCATGTCGCCCTGACGCCGCCAGACGAAACACAACGCGATACCAACCAGGGTCATCAGGAGCGTCAGATAGTCCATGAAGCTTCGACCGAAGGTCATCTCCACCTGGGTCGAAGTGGGAATGACCACCATCATGTTCGGGCCGATTCGATACGGGCCATCGGCGCCGGACACTTCCCAGTTCGGGAAGTAGCTGACCTTGACCAACACCGGCACACCGACTTGATCTACTTCGAACGACAGCGACTGTTCCTGCTGATCGATGTTCGACACGACGACGGGTGCAAGTGGCACCGGCGTGATCGGCTGAGCCGGAGTGACGATGTCGACCCGAGGACCACCCGCGTCTCCTTCGCCCAAGTGACGGCTGGCATCGACCTCGGCGTCGACACGTTGCCACTCGGGAGGGCCGTCGTCGGCAGGCATGGCCAACCATTCGTCGGGATTCTGGAACCAGCTCGTGCCCACCTCCAGCTTGCGTTCCCGCTGATCTCCCGGTCGCTCGTTGACCACGACCGGTTGCACTGCGAGCGGGACAACGATCTCGGAGTCGTCAACGAGGAAGATCTTCCACGGGCCTGACTCGGCCACCATCGTGAGTTCAGGCTGCGCCTCGGCCTCGGCCTTCGCCGGGTCGGTACGAACCATCAAGAACTTCACGCCGAGATCGGTGAGGTGACGCACACCGAGCGCGCCGTCGTTGTTCGTGTACCGCAGCTCACGCACCGGGTTGGACGAACTCTCTGAAACTGCGGCTGTGGTGAGGAAGTGGTACGGCGTGGTGCCCGACGCCTCGAAGAACAGGCCCTCCATCGAGCCGATGCAGCCATCTGTCCAGTGCGGCAGCAGCATGAGCGCCATCGTGGTGCCGTACTGGCCGTTGGCTTCGTTGTTCTCCCAAGTGGCACGACCACAGCCGTATTCCGCACCGAGTCGTTCCATCGTCTCGATGAGCGCGTGGTACTCCGGGTACGCGTCGCGACCCTCGTAACCCTGGAAGTTGTAGCGCGACCAGCCGTCGCCTTTGGCGTCGATGTTGTCTTTAGTTGCGCTGAGCGGGCCCCACGTGTACACCGCAGACTCGCCCTCCCGCTTCACCTGTTGGGTGGCACCGGGCAGTTCCTGGAACACCCAACCGAGGATCAACAGCACGCTCAGCGCTGTGACGACCGGCGAACGCGGTAGCGGCATACACCGACGGAGCCTCTTGTCGCGCGTCGGTTGCGAACCATGTTCCACAACAGCGACAACACCTCAAAGGCGCCAATGGCCATGAGCAGATAGCGCAGCAGGTAGATGAACGGAAGCAGACGCGGGTTCCACAGCAATCCGATGACCGGAAGGCTGTCGCGAGTGAGGTACACGCCGGCGACGAGCGCCAGGCAGGTGACGCCGATCGCCGCGCCGTTCAACTGGCGCCGTACGATGCACATGACGAACCCCACCACGGCCAACGTGGTGATGAGGATGTCGAGTGGAGCGGTGAGCGGAAAGAACATGTCCCAGAACGAGTCTTCTGCACCCTCGGGCCGGGCGCCATATTTCATGTCGGTCATGTACGAATGACCCGCAAGGAACGGCCCAACCCACCACATCATCAACAGCAGGGTCGTGACGCCGACGGTGGCCGCATACACGATGCGCTGGCGGTCGACCCACACCAAACAAAAGATCGTCGCTGCCAACACGACGAAGATCAGCACGATGCCGTGTGACACGCACGCGGCGGCCAGCACGACGGCAGCCCAGCACGCGGTACTTGCCCGTGCGCAGACCCGCAGACAGCAAACCGAGACCTAGGATCGCCAGTGACAGAGCGATCGAGAACGAGAACTCGCCAGCCATCGTCGACTTGAGGTTGCCGCCATAGATCTCGAAACTCTCGTCGAGCACGAAAGCCAAACCAGCGAACGCCAAGAGTTCAGGAATCGGGTAAGCGAACTTGCCGAGCCGACCGAACGCCCAGCATGAGAACGGGATCGTGATGATTCCAAGCACGCTGACGAGCTTCATGGCCACGCCGTACTTCAGGAAGATGTCAGCAACGAGAATCGCCAGCGCTGGGAGCACCATGTAGAACCGGTACGCCGGCATACCGGCGTACCAGTCCATCGTCCAGCCGTTGAGCCGCCAGGACGGAAGGAGATGGTCTCGCAGGTACGCCGGGCCCCACACGTGAGCACCGAAATCGCCGCCGGTGGGGGTGTTGTCGTCGAACACCAGGTCACTGCCGGCTGTGAAGCCGAGGTGCACCACTCTGGTCATGATGACCGAGGTCAATCCCAACGAGAAGATCGTGAACGCAAGCTTGACGATGCGTTCGTTCGGCCACGGACGTTGCGCCCACCGAGTTGGACGCCGAACCATGCGTCGCCAGACGCGGATGCCAACCGGCACCGGTTCAACATCGGAGTCGCCGTCAGCATCGACCGCGTCGACGTCGAACTCGACCACGTCGAACTCGACCACGTCGACGTCAGCATCGACCGCGTCGACCGCTTCACGTCGAACTCGACCATGTCGTCGGCCAAGCTGTCGACACCTTCGTCGACACGATGGCCCGAAGTGTATCACTCGATTCGTCTTCCTGGCCCCCGTTCGAATTCGGGGTCGTCCAGGTTGGGTTCATCCAGGCGATCAGTCATGAATTTCCCAGTCTGTCAGCCAGAACGCGACACAAGGTGTCGCCTCAGTCAGCTGATCGGATTGTTTCGACACCGCTGGGCTCACCGCTCACCACCAATAGATGACGGCAAGCCCAGCCGCATTGAAGGCCATGTGCGTCGCGATTCCCATGCCGATGCGACCCGTGAATATCACGCCGGCCCCGAACGCGAGACCCGCCACCATCAAACCCGGCCACTCGACCGCGCTCGGGTGAATGAGCGCGAACAACAGTGACGTGAGGAGCAACCCAGACGGCAGCCCCACCGACAGGGAGATCGAACGCTGCAACAACCCCCGGTAGACCAGCTCCTCGATGATTGGTGCACCGATGACGACGACCACGACGAGTAGCCACGCCCAACGGTCGCCGGCTCGATCGACCAGGTCGTTGGCCCGCTGTTCCACCTCTTCGGTGGAAAACGTAGCCGGCCACAAGGTGCGCAGCGGCCAATACATCAGGGGAATCAGCCCGACCTGCAGACCGATGCCGATCGGAATGCCCACGAGATCAATCGGCCGAAATGCCACGGCGTAGTCGCGCCTGAACTGACCGGTGCCTGCCGCGACGACTGGCGATCACCAAAGCGGCAACAAACGCTGCCCACCCCACTGCCGTGGCCACAGCCAGTTGCGGCACCGTGAGGTCGTCGCCGAGCTCAGCGCCCATGGCCACGATGGCCAAAGGACCCAGTACCAGCATGCCAAGCACCCAACTGGCAACCCACGCACCGATCGCGATCCCGGTCGGAATGGTCGCGCCGGTGCCGCCAGACGTGTCGTCAATGCTCACCACGACCTGGGAGAGTACCGATCAGACTGCGATGAGGTGCATTGGCAAGTCGACCAGGGTGCGGCGATCGATGACTTGCCACCCTTGAGGAGCGGTGAGACGACCAGCATGTCGAGCGCACAAGTCGTACCGATGAGGATCGCGCTCGGGCACGAGCGGATCGAGCCACACCTGCGCCTGCCCGTATTGGTACGACAGCGTGACCTCTGCGGTCTCGCTACAGCCGGTTCGGGTGCACTGTCTGGTCACGGCGAGCAACTTATTCGAGGTTGAAGCTTGACTCGCGGACCCAACGCTGACCTGCCAATGCGCACATCGCGCCGTAGCATGGATACATGGATCAGCTCCCCCCGCCGCCCCCTCCCCCGCCCCCGGGGCGAGGTCGGCCAACTGGCTCTCCTCCTGGCCGAAAGACTCCGCCGCGATTCGATTCCGGCGATGGCGAACGCCGTCCCGAAGGATCGGGCGCCAACTGGAAGCGTTGGTGGCCGTGGGTCGTCGTCGGTGTGTTCCTGGCAATCTTTGCGGTACCGACGCTGCTTGGCGGCGACGACGGTGAAGAGATCACGTACAGCGAGTTCATGTCAATGGTCGACCAGGGCTTGGTACGCACTGCCGACATCGAAAACGGCACCGGCCAGATCACTGGCGAACTGACCAACGGTGACGAATATGTCACGACCGGCAGCGGCGACGGCCCCAACGAGGCCGACCGCGCACTCCTCGACGCCAACGGTGTCGATGTCGATTACAAGAACCCCAGCAACAACTGGTTCCTCAGCGTCGTCGGTTTGTTGCTGCCAGTCCTCCTCATCATCGGATTCTTTGTCTGGATGCAGCGCCGGGCGCAGGGCCAAATGGGCAGCGTCATGTCCATCGGCCGTAGCCGCGCCAAGGCGTACTCGACCGATCAGCCCAGCACCACGTTTGCAGACATCGCGGGCTACGAAGGCGTCAAGACCGAGATCAACGAGGTCGTCGACTTCCTGCGCATGCCGGAACGGTTCAAGGAAATCGGTGCCCGAGTTCCCAAAGGCATCCTGCTCGTCGGCCCTCCCGGCACCGGCAAGACGCTGTTTGCCCGAGCCGTTGCGGGCGAGGCGGGCGTTGGTTTCCTTTCGGTCACCGGTTCCGACTTCATGGAGATGTTCGTCGGAGTCGGCGCCAGCCGCGTTCGCGATCTGTTTCAACAAGCGCGCCGTATGGGCAAAGCCATCATTTTCATCGACGAAATCGACTCGATTGGCCGCAAACGCGGTGCTGGCCTCGGTGGCGGTCACGACGAGCGCGAACAAACGCTCAATCAGCTGCTGTCGGAAATGGACGGTTTCGAAACTTCGGAAGGCATCGTCATCATGGCGGCCACCAACCGGCCCGACATTCTCGATCCCGCGCTGCTGCGTCCCGGACGCTTCGACCGTCAGATCGTGGTGCCACTGCCCGAGTACGAAGAGCGCAAGGCAATCCTCGAGGTGCATTGCCGCGACAAGCGCATGGGCACCGACGTCGAACTTGAAACCATGGCTCGCGCGACGCCCGGTATGTCCGGTGCCGACCTCGCCAACCTCGTCAACGAGGCTGCCCTCATCGCCGTGCGGCGCAGCTCAAAGGAGATCGAGCGCATCGACTTCGAAAACGCACGCGACCGAGTGGTGCTCGGTGCTCAGCGCGAGTCGCTGATAATGAACGCTGAAGAGCGCAAGGCAACCGCCTACCACGAGAGCGGCCACGCCCTGCTGTCTGTGGTGTTGCCACACGGCGACCCACTCCACAAGGTGACCATCCTGCCGCGTGGCATGGCGCTGGGCGTCACGTGGAGCTTGCCCCAAGAGCGCCACACCTACTCGCGTGAGTACTTCGAAGACACCATCTGCAAGGCAATGGGTGGGCGGGTCGCCGAGAAGATCGTCTTTGGTCACCTCAACTCAGGTGCGGCCAACGACCTGGAACAGTCCACTGCCATCGCCCGCCGCATGGTGCGCGAATGGGGCATGAGCGACGCCGTCGGCCCTATGGCATGGGCCGGTCAACAGCAGGTGTTCCTGGGCGAAGACCTCATGTCTTCAGGACGCGAATACTCCGACGACACAGCCAAGCTTCTTGATGAAGAGATCGCCAAGATCCTTCTCGGTCAGGAGACCCGGGCGCACGAGCTCCTCGAACGGCACCGGCGTGGCCTGGAACTCATCGCCGAAGCACTGCTCGAGTTCGAGACCATCGACGGCCCAGCGGTGGCCAAGTTGATTCAGCAGGGTCTCGATGAAACCGGCGACAGCGAGGTGTTCGAAATGAACGTCCTCGGCATCCCCGACTAGGTTCAGTGTTCGCAGGTGCCACGATCGACTGACCCGGGTTCGCGGCAGTCGGCCAGCGTGGCCCACAGGTCCGTCGCAGTCACCGGGCCAATGAATCCAGCCCTGACCACGCCGTCGCTATCTGCAATCACCAGCGTCGGAACGGCGTCGATGTTGTAACGCTGATGTAAATCGTTGCGTGTTTGGAACGACACGTTCTGCACTGTCACTTCTGTCGACTTGAGCACTTCCGCCTTGCGTTTCACGTCGGCACATGAGTCGCACGTGTCAGAAGTGAACACCGCTACCAACCACCCGACCCCCTCGAAATCTGCCCGATCCACCTGTGAGGGGATTTCCCCGCGGAGCTGCGTGGGTGGGTCGGCGACGCGGCGACGCCGGACGAGTTCAGCGACGCCGGCCGCTACAGCGACGACTGCCAGAGCGATGAGAAGCCGGTACATCGTTCAGCCCTCCGGAATTGCCCACGAGAGCGTGCGTGTGTCGTCGCGCCCCGTCGGGAACGCACGCTCGACAAAGATACGGCTTTGCGACGAAATGATCAGTTCCCGACCCACTGCTGCCGGGTCGGTGAGATCGACGACCAACACCGATGACGGGGGCGGCAGTGGCAGGTCCGTGAGTCCGGGCACCGGTACTGGGCCAGACGACCCGACGGCAAAGACAGACACTGTGCCCTCAGCATTGTCGTAGTTGTAGATGGTGAGTGCACCGCCGGTCGGTGTACTCGGGCTGAGTGGGACGTGCCAGGTACTTGGCAGGTAACCATCGGGGCGCGCGGTAGCTCCCAACATCACACTTGTCGCGACCGTGCCGTCGAGGTTCTGCGGTCGTCACCCGTTCGACCACTACCGACGGGCCCGTGAGCGTGGCGAACACCGCGGCATAACGGGTCGCCGGCAAGTCGGCCACCGTGCTTGGATCGAACCGCACCACCTGACCGGCCGGCACCAAAATCGGATCGGTCGTTGCGACCGTGGCGATCCCGAGGAACACGGCATCGACTTCGACGTCGTCATCGGTGGGATTGTAGATGAGGTATTCCTCCTCGAAGCCAGGGTCGTGGCGACCGCCTGCGAACCACCATTGGTTGTTGAGCGCCGGCGCAGCGAGGGTGGCCTGGGTTCCGAGTCGGCCACCACCAAGGAAGGTCTGCGAACGGCCCACCACGAGTTGCCCTTGCGATGCCCTCACCTGCACGGCAAGCATGGGTTCACTCTGTGCTCCTGCCCCAGGTGCACCGAGATCGATCACGCGGACACTGCGGGCTGGCACCGTGAGGCCGCTGTATGAGCCGGGGGCACGACCTCCCTCGCTGGTAGCAAAGGCAAGACTCGCTACGACAGTCTGTTCGAACGGGTTCATCAACACGATCTGATTGCGGCTGCCGTCGACCGTGAAACCGTCGGCGAAGTACCACTGACTCGATGTGTCTGTGGAGCACGCAGCTTGACTATTCCCCGACGGGCTGAACGCTTGCTGTTCGACCAGCCCGCCGCCCCCTTCGATCTCAACGATGGCTCCAACCATCGCTCCCGGAAGCGCTTCGTCGAGCGGAATGGTAAAAGTCGTCCAACCGGGAACATTGAGCTCAACGCGAGCGTTCTGTGCGCGTTCGTTGACGAGCGTGGCAACACCGACGAGTGGCGCTTCGGACCGATTGGCAATGACGATCCCGCCTCGAACGTCACCCTCACCGGTGGCGGGAACACCAGGGCAAAACCATGTCTCCGTGATGACCGTTGCGCTGGATGCGTGCGGCATCCACGCGGGGACTTGTACTTGGAACGTGGCGGTCTCGGCCGGGATCGACGTCCGTGTCGGCACGATCAACGCGACGAATCCAAGCACGATCATGACCAGGCCGAGGGAACGCCGCTTCATCGGTCTTCCTCGATGTCAGCATCGTCATCGGGCTCTGATGAGGTGTCGATGAAATCGAATGGATCATCCGTTTCGAATTCGGCGCCGTGCGGGAATTCGAAGTCGCCAGCCCATCCCCCGCTCGGCAGCGCTTCTCCGGCGACATAACTTTGGTCGTTCAACGGTTCGTCGAGGACGATCAACGTTTCGTCCACGACGTTCGCCGTCCTCCGTCGCGCGAACGGCGATCGAGCACCCGAAGCGACCACCAGCACCAGTAGCCACATCACAGCCTGCACCGTCAACCACCAACCCCGAGTGGCATCTTGTTCGTAGGCGACCTGGCCAACTCCGGGATCGACGATGTCGAACGCTGTGGTGATACCGAATCCCGGCCGAGCTTGGATCGTTTCACCGTTCGCTTCGCCATCTGTTTCAAGGGTGAATCGAGGATCGAACGGGATCGCAACGTGGACCACACCGGGTTGCACCTCGTAGGGAACAGATGTGCCGCGGTCGATTCCCACCATCGACGCAACCGCCCCCGAGAGGTCGGCACGAACCAACGCTTCGTCGCCAGCCTCACGCGAGGCCTCAGCGGTGGATCCTGTGAGTTGCGCTCCCACCGAGAACCACGCACGGTTGATGAACATTTCGAGCGAAGGATGTCCCTGATAATCGCCGAGGTCGAGCTGTGCCCGCAGCGCCGAGACGATGCCCGCCGGTGGTTCAATGGGGTCGTCGACGGTAGATCGTGCACCGTCGGTCAGCGGTACCACCACGAAGCGAATCCCGAGCGGAGCGAGCAGGCGGCCGGCGCGCAGCGTCGAGCCGGTAGCGATCAGACCGATCGCCCGTTCAACTGCGTCGTCTCCGGCGGTGTTCGCCAGTGTGAATCGGTGGGTGAAGTCGAAGCCACCTGAATCGGTGACCACGTACCCGATGCCCGGTGCGTACTCGCGCCCCGGTACGGGTAGCACCCGCGGGTCTCCGACGTACAACACTCGATAATCGCCCACCTCGGGGTCGGCGCGGAATTGAGTGGACGCCAACCGCGCGAGTGGGGTGCTCTCGACGTGCCATCCGCCATCGCCAATTGCCAACACGGCGGGCGCCAGGCCGAGCACCATCGCAGCGTTCGCGATGAGCGCCACGGGTTGGCGCCAACCGAACCCGCGACTGAGTACATCAGACCCGAACCCGCCGGCCAGTGCGGCCGCCGAGAGCGCGAGACCCAAAGCCACAGGAACGGCCAGCATCGCCGTCGACGGCAGCGCAAATGACAAAGTTCCCCGAGAGGCGAGCACCATTCCGGTGAGGAACACCAACACCAACGCCCCTCCACGAATGGCCCAGGTGAGTCTCCATGCCCGGGCGATCGCTACGGCAGCGATGACCGGGATATAGAGGCCGAGGGCAAGCACGGCGAATCGATCCTCGTTTGGGGCCAGCGAGGCCAGTTCGGCGAGCGACCTCCCGTCGGAACCGAGAGCCTGACCTCCCGCGAGGTCTACCCAAGTCCAATCAGTCGCCCACGGCAGGTTCAGCACCAACGCTGCACACGTGGATGCCAGGGTTGCGCCCGCAAGCCATGCAGCGACTCGCCAAGCGCTACCGGCGATGAGGGTCGACAGCGCTAGCAGAAGTCCGGCCACGATCCAGAGGGGCAAGGTGACGGGAACGATGGACCCAGCGATCGCAAGGATGACCGTTGCGGCCGCGACGGACCGCAAGCGAGCACGCCAATGAAGAGCAGCAATTCCGTCAGGAAGATCAACTGTGACTGCGTCGGGATCAGCGGTGGCCAGACCAGCGGCCAAGCGAGTCTCGTGCACCAGCCACGGGAGCGCCGCGAACCACACGAGCGCCGAAAGGTCACCGGTTTGGTACAGGCCGGGCACGAGCGGGGTGCCGACGTACACGATCATTCCCGCCACTCGGGCACGGTTCGCCGGGAACACGGTGCACAGCCGCCACGCGCCCATCGCGCCAAACAGGAACAGGCCCACAGCGAGGAACGTCATGAAGAGGGGCATGCGGAACAATGCGAACCCACTCAACACCGCCGCCGTCGCCCACCCAGTCGGGTTGGCCACGCTCGCACCGAATCCGCGCGGGTCGAACGACGAGCGGTACCCCGTCCACAGATCACCGGCGCTCGGGAAAGGAAGGAGTTCGCCGACCGCCGGTACGCCGTCACGAATCCAATGCCGACTACCCACGACGACAGCAACGATGACCAAGAACCACGCCAGCAGCGGGCCGAACGAGGCTTGCCGCCATCGGCGCACCGTGGTGCCTTCGCCAACGAAGGTCGCGGTCTCGCGACCTCGGAGGTACGACGTCAGTCGACTGCTCCCGCGGTTCTGTAAGCCGAGCACTTCGCGCTCTGGAACTGCGCGCTGGCCCAAGATCTCGCGACGACGTGCCAGCAACCTCGGCGTGCGTGGAATCAGGCCCACCAACGCGCGCAACGACGACAACGCCTCGCCGACCCTGCCGGTGAAGAGGCCCACGATCAGTTCGGCAATGGTGAGCACCACCATTTGCACGGACCGCCCGAACAGTCGAGAACCACCGGTGAGCGTCGCTACCGCCCGCATGCGATGTCGACTCTGCAACCGCTGGTGAGGGAGATCAGACCGACGTTCAGTGAGTAACTCGAGGTGCCGCGCCGATGCATCGGGGGCGACGATCACCCTGGCGCCGTTCAGATGAGCCCGCCAACAGAGTTCGGCGTCTTCGCCGTGGAACGAGATCGCTGGATCGAAACCGCCGAGTGCTCGGAAGAGGTCAGCTCGAACCAACATGCATGCCGATGGCACGACGAACACGTCGCGAACCGCGTCGTGCTGCTCTTGGTCGACTTCGCCCGGCTCGACGAACTCCTCGAACTCGCCAAAACGGTCGAGGCCACGACCCACGTGCTGCAGCACGCGCGGCTGGTACCACTCGGTGAGCTTGGGGCCGACGATGCCGGCGTTTGACCTGAACAGTTCCGCCACGAGCATGCGGACGGTGCTCGGAGCCAGCGCCACGTCATCGTGGCAAATGAGAAAGAACCCGTTGTCGCCCTCGACAAGTCTGAGCACTTCATTGGCGGCCACGCCAAATCCGTCGTTCGAAGGTGCTTGGCGGACAAACGCTGACGGGAGCACCGCCCGGATCCGAGCGGTCATCGACGCAAACGCACGTTCATCACCCGAAGGTGTGACAAGAAAGAGCGTGCGCAGGTTGTTGTAGTCCTGGTGGGCTAGAGATCTGAGCGTCTCGTCGAACCAGTCGCCTGGTTCGTGCACCACCATGACGGCCACGACCGACGGCGCGAGTTGTTGGTCGGCCTCCACGATGGAACGAGGCTAGCGGCGCTGCCACTGACCATGCCGTCATCACCCGGAAACGCACGCGCCCCGCCCTGTGACGCGTTTCACACAGGACATGTCCGATAGTGCTTGCATTTGCAAGCACTATCGGACACACTTGCAATCGAAAGCTTCGCGCCGGGTGTTTCCGGCCAGTCATAGGAGAAAGAAACTCATGATCACCGTCACCGACATCACCGACAAGATTTCGTTGCCAAAGTTCGAGCTGCCAAAGCAATTCGACCTCGATTCGAGCTCCGAAGTTCGACCTGCCCAAGTTCGACACCTCGAAGTTCGAGCTCCCGAAATTCGACCTGCCGAAGTTCGACGCCTCGAAGTTCGAGCTCCCGAAATTCGACCTGCCGAAGTTCGACACCTCGAAGTTCGAGCTCCCGAAATTCGACCTGCCGAAGTTCGACACCTCGAAGTTCGAGCTCCCGAAGGTAGATCTTTCAGCAGACGTGTCCCGCGCCACCGACTTCGCTCGCGACGCTGCGTACGCCAGCGTGGGCGCGGTCGTCCTTACCGTCAAGGCAGTCGACGAGCGTCGACGCTCCGTCACCGAGCAAATCACCGGCCAGTACCGTAAGGTCGTCGGCGCAGCCGCCTGACCTACGTCGAAAGGTTCCTTTCGAAGAATGTTGAAGCTTGTCCCGCCGACCCGGCGGGACAAGCTTCGTTTTCGGCGAAGCCGCTTACGTAGCCCATGCGAGAGCTAGCCTCAGGTCTTCGTGTCGTCAGATCGCTCCACGGCAGACCGCCGCTTCGCACTGCCTGAAGGCACGCTCCCCGTGGGGGGCGCGCTCATCGTCGCCGGCCTGGCCACGTATTCGTTCTTCATCATCGGAAAGGCCGCCCTCGGGGGCGACGCCGAATTCGAGCCCATCGTCTCGATGTGGTTCCTCACGTTCTCCCTCGCTCCCGGTTTCTTCCTGCCCCTCGAACAAGAGCTCGGCCGAGCCGTCTCGAGCCGTCGTGCTCGCGACGAGGGCGGGCTACCCGTTGTTCGGCGGGTGGCAACGCTCGGCGCGATCATCACGTCAATCGTGCTGGTGGCACTGCTCTTCGCCAGCCCGTTCCTCGCGTCCAAATTCTTTGACGGCGACTGGTGGATGGTCGCGGCGCTCGTGTTTTCATTTGCCGCATACGCGCCCGCCCACGTCGCACGTGGCGTCACTGCAGGAACCGGCCGTTTCAAGGCGTACGCCGTCATCATTGGGTCCGACGGTGTCGTTCGAATAGCGCTCTGTCTCATGCTCGCCGCGATCGGAGTCAAAGCGGCCGGACCGTACGGCTTCGCAGTAGCGATCGCACCACTCGTGCCCGTCGCTGTGGTGTGGTCGCGGGGCCAGCTGCGCACGAATGACGGGCCGCCAGCTCCGTGGTCCGAAGTGACCCAGAACCTCGGCTGGCTGCTGGTCGGCACGGTCTGCTCCGCCGCTTTACTGAATGCCGGCCCGGTCGCAGCGACGATCCTGTCCAATGACTCCCAGAGTGACCTTGTCACCCGATTTGGCTACGGCGTGTTGCTCGCGCGAATCCCGCTGTTTCTGTTTCAGGCGGTGCAGGCTGCTTTGTTGCCGCGTCTGTCGCGCCTCGCCGCTCGTGGCGAATTCGACGAGTTCCGGAGCGGCCTGCGCAAACTGCTCTACTTGGTCGCCGGTGTTGGCGTCTTCGGCACGATTGGGGCGTTTGTGCTCGGCCCCTTTGCGGTCGAGTTGATGTACGACGCCGAGCTCAGCGGTCGCACCCTGGCAATGCTGGCGTTGTCCAGCTCGCTGTACATGGCCTGTATCGCAACGGCCCAGGCGGTAATAGCTCTACACGGTCATGCTTCGGTGGCCCTGGGCTGGGCAGTTGGACTCGCCGCATTCGTACTCGGCACTTGGTTGTCGAGCGAAGAAGTGTTCCGTCGAATCGAAATCGGGCTCGTGGTGTCGAGTGCCACTGCACTGGCGTGCTTCTCGTTGGCGCTCCGTCACAAACTGGCTGCTGGAGTTGAACCAACTCCTGATTCCGTACTCGACGCCCTCACCGAACTTCCGTACGAGGGTTGAGAATGCCGCGCTACAGCGCGAGGCCAGCCTTCTTCGACTCGATGGCGAGATCGTTCTTCACCATCATGCGAATGAGCTCCTCGAAGTCGACCTCGGGTTCCCATCCGAGCTTTTCTTTCGCCTTGGCTGGCGAGCCGATGAGCAAGTCGACCTCTGCGGGACGGAAGAACTTGGGATCCTGGCGTACGTAGTCAGCCCAGTTGTCGATACCCACTTCGGCAAAGGCCCTGACCACGAGATCTTCGATGGAGTGTGCAATGCCGGTCGCAACGACATAATCGTCGGGCTCATCTTGCTGGAGCATCAGCCACATGGCCTTGACGTAGTCGCCGGCGTAGCCCCAGTCGCGCTTGGCGTCGAGGTTGCCAAGCACCAGTTCATGCTGCAGCCCAAGACTGATTCGAGCAACTGCGTTGGTGACCTTGCGGGTCACGAACTCGATACCGCGACGTGGGCCCTCGTGGTTGAAGAGGATTCCCGAGCAGGCGAACATGTCGTAGCTCTCGCGATAGTTCACGAGAATGTCGTGCCCGAACACCTTGGCGCAGCCATACGGCGAACGCGGGTAGAACGGTGTGGCCTCGGTTTGCGGCGTCTCGCGAACCTTGCCGAACATCTCTGACGACGATGCTTGATAGAAGCGGATGGGATTGTTCTTCGCGCCGCCGACCATGCGGATTGCTTCGAGCATCCGAAGGACGCCCAGGCCGGTGACGTTCGCTGTCAACTCTGCCTGATTGAACGACATGGCTACGAAGCTGATCGCCCCGAGGTTGTAGACCTCGTCGGGTTGCACCATGTTGAGCGCTGCCACGAGCGACGGAAGATCGGTCAAGTCACCGGGCACGGTTTCGATGAACGGCATTTCCTCCAGCACACCGGGAATCCGGGGGTTGCTTTGGCCCTTGACCATTCCGTAAACGTCGTAGCCCTTTGAATGGAGGAATTCGGCCAGGTGCTGACCATCTTGACCAGTAATTCCGGTGATAAATGCGCGTGGCAACTCTGCTCTACCTTCGTCGTGGGGACCGCAAAAGTTTAGCGCAGCGGATCCGTTGTTCCGCCGGTACGGTTGCGGTTCACCCAGTTGCGCTACCGCAGATCCATCACATGAACGACTCGCTTCCCGCCGAACACGTCACCGTCGCCATCGATGCCGGCCCGTTGTACGGCCACCGTACCGGGGTGGGAATCGCGGCGGCGGGCTTCATCGACGAACTCGGGCGCCGACCATCGATCACCGTGCATCCCTACCTGGTCAGTTTTCGAGCGACGCCTCGACTCGGTCACACTCGGCTGCCGCTGCCCGGCATCGTTGCATCGCATGCGTGGTCGCGGGTGGGGTTCCCTCGTGCAGATCGATGGCTCGGAACCGCCGACGTGGTGCACGGCGACCAACTACATCGCACCGCCCAGCCGTCTACCGACGGTCGTCTCGGTCTATGACTGCTGGTTTCTCGTTCACCCAGATCGCGCCGACCCTGTGGTACAACGCGCCGGCCAATCGCTGCGACGCGCCGTCGCAGCTGGTGCCTGGGTGCATGTCGAGCGCGTCGACCATCAACGACCAAACCAAAGAGATCCTGCGCACCGACCGGGTTCGAACCATTCCGCTCGGGCCACCACCTGCCATTACTCCGCTGGCCGACCTTGCAGTTCCGGTCGAGGCAGCACCTTTCCTCGGACGGCCGTTCATCCTTTCCATCGGCACCGAGGAACAGCGCAAGGACATCCCGTTGGTGATCGAGGCGTTCGCGGCGATCAGCACCGACCTACCGGACGCTGCTCTGGTGTTGGCGGGGGGCGCTGGCAACGCCAGCGCCGACATCGATGCAGCCATAGCCGCCTTGCCAAAGACCGTCCAGGAACGGATCCACCGACTTGGCCGGGTCGACGAAGCGGTGAAACATTGGCTCCTTCGTCAAGCGTCGGTTCTCGCATACCTATCGCTCGACGAAGGATTCGGATTTCCGATTCTCGAAGCGCACGAGGCGGGAACCCCGGTGGTCGCCCGCGCTGTTGGTTCAGTGCCCGAGGTTGCGGGCGACGCCGCTGTCCTCGTCGCCGATCGCGATGCCAGTCAGGTAGCCGAGGCGCTGCGACGCACGCTCACCGACGGCGGCCTCCGCCTGACGCTGATCGGCGCTGGTCACACGAATCGAGCGCGATTTTCGTGGTCTGCATCGGTCGACCAACTGGTCGACCTGTATAGGTGCGCCATTGCAGATCAACAATGAGCATCACAGTTTTGTCCGGTGGAGTTGGTGCGGCACGATTTCTACGCGGTCTCCTCGGGGTCGTTGCAGCGGACCAGGTATCGGCGGTCGTCAACACCGCTGATGACACCGAACTCCACGGTCTCAATATCTCTCCGGATCTCGACACCATCACGTACACCCTCGCTGGGGCAATCGATCCTCGAACGCGGATGGGGTTTGGCCGGGGAAACGTGGGCGACCATGGAAGCGCTCGGCCGATATGCGTCCGTCAGACCAGCAGTTTCAGAGGCCGCGCCGACTTGGTTCAACCTGGGTGATCGAGATCTGGCGACGCACTTCTATCGAACGGCCAGGTTGCGCGAGGGCGCTTCGTTGACCGAGGTCACTGATGAAATCGCGCTCGCTTGGAACCTCGAGCTTGCGATGTTGCCCATGTGCGACGAGCGCTTTCGCACGTACGTGATTCGCGCCGATACTGGGGAAGAGCTGAGCTTTCAAGACTATTTCGTGCGGCTCAGGCACGACGTGGCCATCGCCGGGGTCCGCTTCGACCACAACGACGCGCGTCTCACCTCCGCTGCTCGTGCAGCGATCGTCGACTCCATCACCGTGGTGATCGCCCCATCGAATCCCATCGTTTCGATCGGGCCAATTCGTGAGCTCAGAGAGGTCGACGACCTTCTTGCAGCACGTCGGGAATCGGTCGTGGCCATCTCGCCGATTGTCGGAGGGGCCGCGTTGAAGGGTCCGGCTGACCGAATGATGTCTGAACTCGGTATCCAACCAACCGTCATCGGTGTTGCTGAGTTGTACGCACCGATCGCTGATGTACTCGTGATCGACCCTGCCGACGCCCACCTTGCGAGCGGAGTCGAGCGCACGGGGATGCGCTGCGTGGTCCACCCGTCGGTGATGACCACACAAACGATCGCCGAATCACTTGCAGCGACATGTCTGGGCGCATCTTCAACGAAGTTGGGCTAGCCCATCTGCGAGCGTCGTCCAAGGGGACCACGAAAGGTGAATGCGTGCTCGCACCGGAGACACCGAAAATCGAGGCAAATGGTCAGACGGAGCCGGCTCGAAGAGCGGAGCCGTGGACGAGTTGTTGCTCATGAGCGTCCACAAGTCTCGAACTGAAGTCTGCTGACCAGTTCCGACGTTGATGACGAGACCGCTGCCCTTGCTGCCAGCACGGACGAGCGCGTCGACGGCGTCGTCGATGAACAAGAAGTCTCGAGTTTGTCGACCGTCGCCGACGATGTGAGCCGGATGACGCTCGGCAACAGCAGAGGCGAACGCAGCAACCACACCGGAATCAGGGCGCTGGCGCGGTCCGTAGACCGTGGTGAATGCCAGTGCGGTGAACTCGATGGCGTCGTACTCGCGGTGCGATACGAGCACGTCGACCGTCGCGCGAGCGATGACCCCTCGGATGCCACGCGGCGTCAGCGGTTGCTCTTTGATCGGCAAGTCTCGGCTGGTAGGACGACCGTAGATCAACGACGCAGGGAGCGCCACGACGACTTTGGGTACTCGATGGATGCGCGCTGCTTCGAGGAGCACCATCGTTCCCGCGAAGGCTGAGCTGAGCTGCTGCACAGTCGGATTGCCGCGGGGAAGCGATGCCAGGTGGTACACCACGTCGGGCCGCCGCATCCCGACGAGCGAACTTGCTTCGGTGCTGGCGCAGCTGAGGTGGTGGAACCTCAACGATCCGCCGGAGGCGGTTGCAGATGACCGAGCTTCTGCAAGATTTGCGAGCGTGCCGCTGCTGAGATCATCAACCACGTCGACGCTCGTTCCCTCCGCCAAGAAGCGATCGACCAGATGGGATCCGAGAAAGCCGGCACCTCCGACGACCATCACGTTCATACCGCCATCATGGCGCGCCGAGCCGGTCGCGGTCGGCGATGATCGTTGTTAGGAGTCGAGCGGATAGGTGAGGCTCTGCCGAGCCTGTCCGGTTGGCGACGCCCATAGATACGGGGGGAATGAGCGGAATGAAAAGGAGCGAAGCGACCTATCCGCTCATCCCCTTAGGTTGGCAGTAACTCCGACACGTGTTGCGAACCCGCGGAGACCTGGTAGCCGCTACCCACGACGCAGTCGGTCAACTCTGCTCCGGCGGCAATGTTTCCGGCCACGATCGAGCGGATGACCTGAGCGCCCTCGGCGATGACCGCGCCCGCCAGTAACACAGAGTCGGTGACGACGGCGCCCGCACCGACCAGCACTCCTGCATCGATCACAGAGTTGGACACTGAGGCCCGAGTATCGACCTGAGCGTCGCCGGCAACGCCCTCCTCGATCGACTTGCGGGCACCGGAGATCAGGTCGAGGTTCGCTTGGAGATAGAGCTCTGGTCGACCGGCATCGATCCAATACTCGTCGGTGGCGAAGGACCCCAAGTCGACCGACCCTCAACGAGCTTGGGAAAGGTGTCGCGCTCGACTGAAATTCGTTGGTCTGGGGTGATCAGGTCGAGCACATTCGGTTCGAACACGTACGTTCCAGCATTGATGAGATTCTATTCGGTCTCACCGGGAGCGGGCTTTTCGACGAATCGCTGGACCAAGCCCGCGCTCGTCGGCTTCAACAACGCCGAACGCCGATGGGTCATCGACGGGCGTCAAGTGAATCGTCGCATCGCACCCGGAAGTTCGGTGGGCATCGAGCAACTGACCGACATCGAGGTCGGTGATGATGTCGCCGTTGGCCACGACGAAGGTGGAATCGACACCGAACCGAGCGAGCGGCAAACGCGATGGCACCGGCGGTGTCTAGCGGCTCGGGCTCGACGGCATAGTGCACGCGAACGGTGCCAAGCCGGTCGTCAGGAAATGCCGCTGCGAAAGGCTCGGGCCGAAACCCCAGCGCAAGCACCACATCGGTAACGCCAGCTGATCCAAGTCGCTCGACGAGCCGAACGATCATCGGCCGATGCACAATCGGCAGCATCGGCTTTGGCACCTCGTAGGTCAGCGGACGCATCCGTGTGCCGAACCCGCCGACGAGCACGACCGCGAGCATTAGCCGCCGGTGCATCGTTTCCGTCGAGGAACCTCGGTGGTCGCTGTGCTGTCATCAGTGACCGAGACGTCTCTGGGCCAGGCAGCGTGATGGTGACCTCTGGAGTGGTTGCCACGGTCGGCGTGTTCACATTTGTGCCAGCGTCCACAGCCCCAAGTTCTGGCTGCTGACTGGCCTTGGGCGGCTTTGGACGATCAGCGTCTCTCGGTGTGAAGTAGATACCGAAGACCATGCCGTCTTGGCGAACCTGAATGTCGTTGAAGTTGGCGATGTACGTTGCGTCGCTCTCGGTGCTGGTGAACGTGTTCCACACTTTGATCGACAGTTCGGCGTCTTCGGTACCGCACTTGGTCTCGCCTTCGATGAACTCCTGGATTCCCGACGGTGGAATGTTGTTGTCTGGGAAGCGCAGCGCGTCGTTGGTCAGCTCGACGTCGTACCCGCGCAAGAACACGCCCAGCTGAGCACGCTTGCCCACCGACGCTGACGAGAACGGGTGCCAGTGAATCAAACCGTCATCGTGGCTGTGAACACCCGACGCCAGGTAGCGGGTGTTGATGAGATTCCCCTGCGAGTTGGTCTCTTCGAGGTTTCCTCCGAGCTCGAACCACTCGTCGCACAAGAAGAACCCATAGGTGACATGCCAGTGGTCATCGATGGTGGGCGGGGTGGCGTCGGCGGCCGGCATCGTCTGACGCGCGTAGATGATCAGGGCGAGGCCAAGCACCAGCGTGATCGCGATCGCCAACGGGAACACGGTTCCACCAGAGAACCGAACAGAGCGGTTTGAACCGTGCTGCGCAAGTTTGGCTGCCTTGTTGGTGGATGAAGATGACTTTGCCACGGCGAGCCAGGCTATCGGAGCATCGTGTCGTCGGGCCCGCGGGCGTCAGAACTCGCCGGGTGACGTGATCAAGCGATGGTAAGCAGCCCCAACCGCCCGAGGTGAGGCCTCGCGTTCTGCCCAATTCCGACCCGATTGACCGAGTCGCGACCGCCAGCCCTCGTCTCGGGCGAGCGATCGTAACGCGGCAACGAACAGCTCGAGATCGTCGGGAGGGACCGCAATGCCACCTCCCGATGCAGCGAGCAGACGAGGAATTTCGGTGTCGGCGTCGATCGCAGCAACGACCGGTCGAGCTGCTGCCAGGCTCGAATACGTCTTCGAAGGCACGCTGACGTTGCCCAGCCCAGCGCGCAAAGGAACCACATGGATGTCACCGCTTGCGAGCACTTCGGGGAGACGCTCGATGGGTTGGTACCCGACGATGCGGAAGTTGGGGAGATCTGCAGCTCGCCCGGCGATGTCGGCGCGGGCGGCGCCGTCGCCGTTGATGACGAACGTCACATCAGGCATGAGCCGGGCCGCCTCGACAAGGAGATCGAGCGACTGCGAGAAGCCAACGTTGCCCGCGTACAGCACCACGACTTCATCACCGATGCCCAGCTCCGTTCGATAACTGGTCATTCGACCGGCCGGCTGAATCTGCTCCGTATCGACGAAATTGGCGACGACCTGCACGCGGTCTCGATGCTTCGGTGCCACCTTGGCGACCACGTTCTTGCGAAGATCTTCGCTCAGCACCGTGACCACATCAGCTCGGTGATAGCTCACCCGCTCGAGCCACTCGGCCAAGCCGATCAACCTTGGATTGGTCAACGCTCCGGTACGGATTGCAGCATCGGGAAATACGTCTTGGATGTTGAACACCAACTTCGCACGACGAATGCGACTGACCAACCAGCCGGTCAACCCCAAGGTGAGCGGGGGCGACATGGCGAACACGACGTCGGCTTTTCGGAACCAACCACCACCGGCACGAAGACCGGCCAATCCGGCGAGCACCGAGAACCCAGCGAACCCGACAGCGCGCCGCACGAGATTGCTCTTGTCGTTGCCGGGGAACGGATGGACCCGCGTGACGCTCCCCCACGATGTGTCTTCGGTACGAACGAACTTGCCGACCCACTCCGACTCGATCTGGTGCTTGCGATACCACGGCAACGCGGTCACCACGTGCAGTTCGTGCCCGAACGCTGCGAGTTCGCGGACGATTCGCGTCATCACGGTGCCGGTGGGAGCGGTGTCGGGTTCGAAATGCGGACACAACACGACGATCTTCATGTCGGCCGCCTCGCACGACACGTGGCGGTATGCAGCCGCGAGTGCGATGCCCGAGCGCTCCAAGGTGAATGCCTCGCGACGGTGATGGCCAGCGCGAACCAGGTCGTCGGCCCGATCGAAGGTTGCACCGACAGCGTCGGCCCACGCCTCACCCGTTCGCGTTCTCACGATCGTTGCGGCGTGGCCGCACACCTCGATCACCGCAGGATGATCGCTGGCGACCACTGGCACGCCCAGGTCCATCGCTTCGACCAGCGGAGCGCCAAAGCCCTCATACTCACTGGGGAACACCAGCGCTCGCGGCGCCTGCGACCAAAGCGTCTCGATGTGACGGTTGGAATACGTCCGGTACGCACGACACGTTGCGAGACTCCGGCTGACGCGACCGCGTCTCGAAAAGTGAGTTCTGCCGAACCCTCGGCACCGATGACCACCAGCCCAACACGATGAGAGCGGATGCGTCGATACATCGGTGGCCTCGAGCAACTCGACCAGCACTTGGTGACCTTTGTGCGGGTGCGTGATAGCCGGGTACACCACGTAATCGCCGCGTATGCCATACATCGCCTGAGTCGTCGTGATCTCTTCAGCGGTCGGCCGCTCGAGTCGCGGCACGCCATGTGGAATCACCACTACACGATTGCTTGTCCACAGCCAAAAGCATCGATCACCGTGCCACGCACGAACTCCGACGGCACGCCGACCAGTTCTGCGCGGTTCACCGATCCAGGCATGATCCGACGGAGATACTCACGGCGTGCACGGCTGAAATACTGCGGAAACTGCAGGTACTGCAAGTCGTGGACGGTGAGCAGAATCGAGCGGCGACCGACCATTGGAGCAGTTCCGCCCCCGTGATGAACCACGTCGGCCTTTCGAGTTTGTCGTGCCAACCACGAGTTCTCGGCAGCGATCCGAGCGCCCGCGCACGTCTCGGTTGAACGGTGTCCGCACGAACTCCAAACGCTCGTCGAACTCTGGGTGTGCTCGCGGGAACGAGGGCTGACAAAAGACACGGATGGAGAAGTCACCCGCTTCGCCAGATTCGAGCAAGCCGAGAAGTTGGCGAGAGAGATACTCCTCGGAGCCACCAACTCGTCCAGGCGCCAACCAGGTGAGATTCACATCGATCTTGGTGGTCGTCATCGTTCGGCAGCGGCCTCGCGATAGATCGCCGTCATGGTTTCGGCACAACTTTCCCAGCTGAACAACTCGGCCTGGACCCGTCCGGCGGCACTCAACTCAGCGGCTCGCGCAATAGCTTCGTCGATACCTGCTGCGATGCTCGACACGTTGGCGGGATCGATCAACACGGCCGCCCCGCCCGCAACCTCCTCCGCAGACGTGTCGCGGCTTGTCACCACCGGCAACCCGTGGGCCATCGCCTCGAGGACAGGCATGCCGAAGCCCTCTTGGAGGCTGGGGTACGCGAACACGGTTGCGGCCTCGTACATGGCGCCCAGGTCTTCGGCAGGTACGTACCCCAGAAACTTCGTGCCGCTTCCGGCTGCCTGATCTCCCCATCCGCTGGCGCCAGCAACCACGAGGGGCAAGCGACAGTCTGAACGAACGACGGCGTCTGCGAGGCGAGTCAGATTCTTGCGAGGCTCGATGGTGCCGACGAAGAGCACAAACTGATCCGGCAAGTCGTATGCGGCCCGAACTCGATCGATGTCGGTTGCCGTCACATGCGGCGCTGACACACCCCACTGCGCCACCCGCACTCGACCTGGGTCGAAACCAATCTCGATCAAGTCGCTCCGTGTGGCGTTGCTCGGGCAGGCGATGAGCGTCGCGGCGCGGCAACGTTCAAGCCCGCGACGCATGACGCGCGCTCCATGGCGGCTGAACCGCTCTGGCGCGTGCAAGAACGCGACGTCGTGAACGGTGACCACGTGTGGCGCCACGGTGCCCGCGGGAATCGCGAGGGTGGAATGGCAGACGTCAACCGGACCGGTCACCCTCTCGATGCGGGGCCGACCGAGCCGACTCCACGTCTCATAGAGCCAAGGTCGCCCCAGCGGAAGCTGGCGAACTCGCATTGGTGGCACGAAGTCGGCACTCGGCGGATGTCGATGCCGACCGGCGACAGCGATCAGTTCGATGTCGTCGCGAGCCATGAGTGCCGCCGCCAGTTCGAGCGCGGCAACAGCAGTTCCGCCGGGCACGTCATGCCAACACTGTTCGAGGGTGTAGGCCACCCGCAACCGATCGGCCGCCACGGACGTCTGGACTCATGACCCGATCACACCAGCCGCAATCGCCGGCGCGCGGTACGCCATGGCAAGCGTCTCGACCGTGTCGTGCGCATTCAGCCCGCTCGGATTGGGAACGACCCAGAGCCGGGAACCTTCGAAGCGTTCGCCCTGCTCACCCATGACCGCTTTCGGAGTCGAGAAGGCCGTACGAAAGGCCGTGATCCCCGCGACGGCAACAACGTCTGGCGTATGCACGCGAACGATCCTCGCCAACTCTTGACCGCCCTCGGCGAGCTCGGCCGACGTCAGTTCCGATGCCTTCGCGGTGGCTCGGCGCACGATATTGGTGATTCCGATGCCTCGGCTCACGAGGTGCTCCCGGTCGGCGGCGGTCATGCCAGCACCTCGGTCGATCGCCCGATCGATGATGCCGGCGAGCAACAACGCTGGGTAGAAGCGATTGCCAGGGTGAGAGAAGTGAGTGCTGGTCGCCGCGGTCCACAGACCGGGATTGATGCCGACGAAGAGCAGTTTGAGCCCCGGGCCAATCAAGTCGGGCACAGTCGCATTGCGAAACGACTCCAACTCGGTACGCGTGAATCCCACCGGGAGAGTATGGCAATCAACACCGCTACCGACGCAGGGCAGCGACCAGTTCGGCGAGCGGCTCGGCGAAGTCACGCATCTGCGGCACACCGACAGCGTTGAGCGCTGAACAGTCGAGGACGCTGTTCTTCGGTCGGGCCGCTGGCCGCGGCGGCTGGAGTTCTTCGGTGGAGATGGGCCGCACGATTGCCGGGTCGCCACCTGCGGCCTGAACGATCTCGCGCACGAACTCGAACCACGACACCGGACGCGGGTTGGCGGCATGAAACACACCGGGCTGACGCGCGATCGCAAGCTGCCGCACAACACCGGCGAGATCGTCGGTGAACGTGGGGCAGCCGCGCTGATCGTCGACGAAGGCAAGATCGTTCGCCGTGGGCAGAAGGCCGAGCACCGTCTTCACCATGTTGGCGCCGTGCTCGCCACACACCCAGGAGGTGCGGACGACGGTGGACGACGGGCCCGCGTGCATCTCACCGACCCGCTTCGACCGCCCGTACACCGACTGCGGGTTGGGCGAGTCGTCGGGACGGTACGGCCGTTCGAGCGTTCCATCGAACACGTAGTCAGTGGAGATCTGGACGAGGTGTGCGCCGACCTCATCAGCAGCTTCGCGCAACCACCGCACCGCGTCGGAGTTGTCGCGCATCGCACGTTCGGGGTTCGCCTCGCACGCGTCGACAGCGGTCCAGGCGGCGCAATTGACGACGACGTCGGGCTTGATTGCGAGGACTGCGTCGCGCACCATGTGCTGATCACCGATGTCGATCGATGACCGATCAAGTGGGACGACATCGTCACCTGCGGCCACACAAGCTCCAGCTAGATCGGTACCGAGTTGCCCACCGGCACCGGTGATCATGACGCGCGTCGATGACTTGAGCGGTTCCCACCAGTCGCGGTTCGCGCGATACCACTCGACGGTGTGGGCCAAACCTTCGTCGAAGTCGCGCTCGAGCTTCCATCCGAGCGCCACGATCTTGTCGATTTCAACCGAATACCGGCGGTCGTGCCCCAAGCGATCTGGGACTCGCTCGATGAACGACTCGTCTCGGCCCGTGAGTTCGAGCAGCAGGTGGGTGATGTGTCGATTGGTGATTTCGTTGTGGGCACCGATGTTGTAGATCTCCCCGATGGTGCCTTCGTTCAACACGAGGTGTGCCGCCCGGTTGTGGTCTTCCACATGAATCCAGTCGCGCACATTGCCGCCGTCGCCCATGAGCGGCACCTTGCGTCCGTCGAGCAGGTTGGTGGTGAACAACGGAATCAACTTCTCGGGGAACTGGTACGGCCCGTAGTTGTTCGAGCAGCGCGTCACCAAGACCGGCAGGCCGTAGGTGGTGTGGTACGACAGCGCAATCAGGTCGGATCCGGCTTTGGCCGCGGAGTACGGCGACCGCGGCGTCAGTCGATCCGTTTCGGAGAACGAACCCTCTTCGATTGACCCGTACACCTCATCGGTAGAGATGTGCAGGAATCGTTGCACCTCGGCGCGGCGGGCAACGTCGCAGAGCACGTTGGTGCCAAACGTGTTGGTATGCACGAACGCGTACGGGTCGAGAATCGAACGGTCGACGTGGCTCTCGGCAGCAAAGTGGACGACTGCATCGTGCCCAGGCAAGTGCTCGGCCACGGCGTCTTGATCGCAGATGTCAGCATGCACGAACCGGCAACGCCGGTCGTCGAGCACGTCGGCGATGTTGGCCATGTTGCCCGCATACGTGAGTTTGTCGAAGACGGTGATCTCGTCATCGCTGTTGGCCAGCACCCACCGCACATAGTTCGAACCGATAAATCCGGCAGCACCGGTGACAAAGAGTTTCATCGCCTTACACAATTCTCACGGTCAGGTCCGCATCGGCCAGTACGGCCGTCGTCCAACGGGGAGATCGGCACGCATCGGGTTTTCACGGTCGCGCTGCGACAGAACCGGTTCGCCGACTCCCCAGTCGGCGGCAACGGCAGGGTCGTTCCAAGCCACGCCGAGCTCGTCGGCGTTGTTGTGATAACCGTCGACGAGGTAGGTCATCATCACGTCGGTGAGAGCAGCGAAGCCATGCGCAACCCCTGGCGGGATGTACACGCCCCAGTGCGTCGAGCCAGAGATGTCGAAACACTCAGTTGCACCATCGGTAGGAGAACCCTCACGAAGATCATGCAGCACCACGCGTGCGGTCCCCGCTGGCACGTACCAGTAGTCGGCTTGGTGCAGGTGGTAATGCAGACCTACCAGCGCACCCGACTGCTTGTTCGATCGGTTCGACTGCACCATTTCGCGAGCGCCCGGAATCCACTCGCGTCGGTACGTCTCGATGAACATGCCACGTTCGTCCCCATGCACGACGGGTTCGACCACGTACACGCCGGCGATAACTTTGGATTCAGACACGATTGCCATCAGGCAGCTCCTATTCCACGTCGATCTGACAATGATCGCCCACCATCAGGCGCAACGCTCGCGGTTTCTGCTTGCTTCGCGAAACCACAGCGTACGAACCGATGAGAGAATCTTCCAGTCGAGCGATCTCTGACACGGTCGAACCGTCCATCACCACAGAGTGCTCGATCTCGGAAGCCTGAACGGTGCAGTCGGCTCCGATGGCAGAGTACGGGCCGACAAAACTATCGATGATGCGCGTGTTCGGCGCCGATGGCCACCGGCCCTCTGATGGTGGAGCCGATGATCTGCGCACCGACCTCGACCACCACGCGACCGTCGATGACCGACGCTGCGTCGACAGCGCCATCGATGCGCGAGTCGATGCGTTCCAACAACAGGCGGTTGGCTTCCAACAGCGGCGTCAGCTTGCCGGTGTCGATCCACCAGCCGGTCAGCAGCTCGCACCGCACCCGCTCGTTGGAGTCGATGAGCCATTGGATGGCGTCTGTGATCTCCAATTCTCCTCGAGGCGAGGGCTCGATTGCCGCCACTGCACGATGGATACGCGGCGTGAACAAATAGACGCCCACGAGCGCCAGGTCGGACGGCGGCACTTCCGGCTTCTCGACCAACTGCACCACGTTGCCGCTCTGGTCGAGTGTGGCGATACCGAATCGATGTGGATCGGGGACTTGCTTGAGGAGGATCTGCGCAGCTGGCGGATCAGGCAGCTGACGCGCCGCTTCGAACGCAGCAACGAAGGCGGCCAGGTCTTGCTCTAGCAGATTGTCGCCGAGGTACATCACAAAATCGTCGTCGCCGAGAAAGTCGTGAGCGATCAACACGCAGTGCGCCAACCCGAGCGGCTCGTCTTGCGGGATGAACGTGATCCGCGCGCCAAAGGCGCTGCCATCTCCCAGCGCTTCCATCACCTCGTCGCGGGTGTCGCCAACGATGACACCAATCTCGACGATTCCTGCGGCGACCATCGACTCGATGCCGTAGAAGAGGATGGGCTTGTTTGCCACCGGCACGAGCTGTTTCGCACGTGTGTGGGTGATGGGCCGCAGTCGAGTGCCAGCACCGCCAGCGAGTATGAGCGCCTTCATGAGCGGCGAGCCTACGAGGTGTCGACCAAACTCTCCGGGTTCGCTAGCCGGCTTGCGTGATGTCGGTCGTTTCGAACGACACCGGGGCCGGAGCCTCGCCTCGGAAATATGCAAGCAGTTCGTCGGCACTGTCGCCCAGCCGAAGCACTGCGGCGTCGCCGACGGTGTCGTTGTACACCGGCAACGCGAACGTCCGGAGCCCCGTCTGAAACGCCTGTCGCAGAGCCTGCGCGGCCTGGATGGGATCGAGCTGGTCATCGATGCGAAGCGCTGAAATGATTGCAGAGATCGTGTTGCCCGAGCTGAACGGCGATGACTGAATTTGCGCGAGCGCGCCGTTCACCGCAGAGCGAATGAAGAATTGCTGCCGCTCGATTCGGCCGAGGTCTGCTCGTCCGTCGGTCTGCCATTCCGCCCCGTCCCAGGTTTGGTAGTACCTGCTGCGGGCATACGCGAGCGCTTGCACACCGTCGAGGCGTTGGCAACCCGCAACGATCGACAATCCGCTGTGGGTGTCGCGTGCATCCGCGTCGACACAGAGGTCGACTCCGCCAAGCCGGTCGATGATGTCTTTGAAGCCTTGAAAATTGACTTCCACGTAATGGTGTATGGGAATACCCAGAGCTTGCGACACCGTCGCCGCAAGCCGCTCAGGACCTTCCCCATATGCGCTGTTGATGCGGCCGCTCTCGTCGGTACCCGCAATGGGAACCCACAGGTCGCGGGGAATGCTCATGAGCGACGCTCCGCCGTTGCGCTCTTGGCGAAGCACCATGATCGTGTCGCTTCGGCGACCACCAACGTCGTCGGTTCCGCCGATGACCGCAGAGTCCGTACCGTCGACGACGCCTTCGCGGCTGTCAGAGCCGACCAGCAGATAGTTCTCGGCTGGATATTCCCCGTCCGGCACTGCGGCCAACACCGCACCGAGCCCTTCGATTCGCTCCACCTCGGCGGTTCGGGCATCGGCTGCCCTCAGCACCCCTGCGGCACCGATGATGCCCACCAGGGCGACGATTGCTCCCATGAGTGGTAGCGGTGAACGCGACCACCCGGGACGCTGGGCGCGGCTGCGCACCGGCTGCATAGAATTCATAGTGAGAACGGTACCGGTACGAGACGGTCCGATGGAGTCACCGTCGACGTGTCAGACGGCACAGAGTTCGCGGAGCACCGACTCCAATCGGGCGTTGGGTAGGTGCAGTTCCTCGAGCTGCTTCGCGAACGGAATAGGAGTGTCGAGTGCTCCCAGCCGACGCACCGGGGCATCGAGCGCAAAGAATGCTCGTTCGGCGACGGTGGCCGCGATCTCTCCCCCATACCCCCCGGTGAGTGGCGCCTCATGCAGCACGAGGCAACGCGACGTACGGCTGACCGACTCGATCACGGTGTCGATGTCCCACGGCACCAGACTGCGCAGATCGATCACTTCGATGTCGATGCCCTCGGACGCCAGCCGATCAGCAGTGTCGACTGCGACCTGCACCGTGCCCCCGTACGTGACGACGGTGGCATGCCGCCCGGGGCGGGCCGTTCGCGCCGAACCGATCGGTACGGTCGTCCAACCCGCTGGAACCATGTCGCTGACCGTTCGATACAGCCGCTTGTGCTCGAGAAACAACACCGGCCCGTCGTCGTCGATCGCTTCGAGCAACAGGCCGCGTGCGTCGGCTGCGGTGGACGGCGCAACCACCTTCAGCCCGGCGACGTTGCCGAACCAACCTTCGATGTTCTGGGAGTGAAACGGGCCAGCACCGGTGCCACCGCCGATCGGTGCCCGAATGACCACCGGCAGGGCCGCACCCCAGCGGTAGTGGGTGGTGGCCAACTGATTGACGATCTGGTTGAAACCACATGAAATGAAGTCGCCGAACTGCATCTCGACGATGGGTCGAAAGCCATCGAGCGCGAGCCCGATCGCGGCACCGATGGCACCCGACTCGATGATGGGCGTGTTGCGTACCCGTTCGCGGCCGAACTCCTCGACGAATCCAACCGTGGCCTTGAACGCTCCGCCGTACTCGGCGATGTCTTGCCCCATCAGTAGGACCGACGGGTCGTCGCGCATCGCGGTACGCATGGCGTCGGTGATCGCATCGAGATACCGGGTCTCGGTTGCCGGCCCCGTCACCAGCCCGGGAACCGGCGCTCGGACCGGTCGGGAACGGAGTGGATACACGTCGTGTGATCTCTCGCGCGGGCGTGGACGACGGCACCGGATGCTCCGACGCGGTGTTGATCCGTGCGTCGAGGTCAGCCTTCAGCATTGCGAGGCGCTCGTCGCGCCGGGCCTGATCTATCACGCCACGCCGCGCCAGAGCGGCAAACAGCCGGTCGAGCGGATCGAGGCGGGCCCATCGATCGAACAATTCCTGAGGCACATACTCGGTGCCCGACGTCTCTTCGTGACCCCGCATGCGGAACGTCATGAACTCCAACAGTGTCGGGCCGTGACCCGCTCTTCCCCGTTCGGCGGCCCGACGTGTTGCCGAGACGACCGCACATACATCGTTGCCGTCGACGACCTCACCAGCCATGCCGTATCCGACCGCCCGATCGGCGAGCTGAGTGCAGGCAAACTGGTCTGCCGCTGGGGTCGACAGCCCGTAACCGTTATTTTCCACCACGAAGATCACGGGCAGTTTCCACACTGCGGCGAGGTTCATCGCCTCGTGCACGTCGCCCTCGCTGGTCGCACCTTCACCGGTGAACGACGCGGCAACGCGGTTCGTGCCATTCAGACGGCCGGCGAGAGCGAGACCGTCAGCAACGGGCATTGTGGCGCCAAGATGGCTGATCATGCCGATGATGTGATCGTCGAGAGAGCCGAAGTGGAACGTTCGGTCCCGGCCCGCCGTGAACCCGTCGGCACGTCCCAGCAGCTGGCGAAACAGCCGATCGAGGTCGACACCGCGTGTGGTCCACACGCCCGAGGTTGCGATGCATCGGCAGCACCCAGTCGTCGGAGTTCAGCGCGTAGGTGACACCGACGGCGATCGCTTCCTGGCCGATGCCCGAGAACCACTTCGACAGCCGCCCCTGCCGCAGCATGTTCAGCATCTTCTGCTCGATCGTTCGCGGTACTGCCAGCAAATCAAACAGCGTCAGCAGTTCTTCGTCAGAGAAACCCTCGTGGGCGATGCTCGTCGGGCCGAGGTTCGTCGAACACCTCAGCAGTATCGCCGCGCTGGTTCTGCGTTCACTCGGCTGGACGGAGGTGCACGACGTCGCCGACGTCGATGCGGTGGGTGACCCCGCAGTCGTCGAGCACGACCAGGCGTCCGTCGTCTTCCACGTCGAGCGCCCTGCCTTCGAGGTCGCCGTACGGTTCGCTCCACCAGCACCCGCTGCCCGATGGTGGCGAGGTGTTGTCGATACAACTCGTCGATGTTGCTCGGGAGCGCGTCGTACGCTCGCAGCAAGGCGAGCGCAACGTCGTGCGGCTCGAACTCTGCACCGAGGCTGGCCGCGCCCTCGGGTGCCCAACCAACGTTGAGGCCGATCCCCACCACCACCGGCCCGCTCACCGAGCGCTGCGCCAGAATGCCAGCCAGCTTGCGACCGTCGACGAGCACATCGTTCGGCCACTTCAGTTGGGCTTCGACACCAGCGACTTCGGCAACTGCTGCGACCGCTGCCAAGCCGACGCGGCGTGTCAGTTCACCGGGGTCAGCCGGCACCTCACGGAACAACAACGACATCAGCATGTTCGAACCGGGCGGAGCGTCCCATGTGCGATCCAGACGGCCCCGCCCTGCGGTTTGATGGTCGGTACGAAGCACCGTTCGGTGGGGCGCACCCAGGTCGATCTCGGCCAACAGGTCGGCATTGGTGCTGCCGGTTTCCGCGACGTGACGAACGTGCCAACCGGGCGCGCTGTCAGTGGAATCAGGTGTCGATTCCGCCGAGGAAATGGTCTGAACCGGTCATAGCTCCTACTGTTGCACCCGTGCTCCAGAAGATCTTGATCGCAAACCGTGGAGAAATCGCCGTTCGAGTTATCCGCGCCGCCCGCGAACTCGGCATCGCCACCGTCGCCGTGTACTCCGAGCTCGACCGCAATGCACTGCATGTGCGCCTCGCCGACGAGGCGTACGCGCTCGGCGGACAGACGGTGACCGAGTCATACCTCAACACCGAGGCGATCCTCGACGCCATCGAACAAAGCGGCGCCGACGGAGTACACCCCGGTTACGGGTTCTTCTCGGAGAACGCCGACTTCGCTCGGGCGATCACCGAACTCGGCGTGGCGTGGATTGGCCCGCCACCGTCGGCCATCGATGAAATGGGCGACAAGGTCAGCTCGCGCCTCGCGGCGCAGCGCGGCGGTGCACCCATCGTTCCCGGTACCACTGAGTTCGCTCAGGGGCCAGACGAGATCCGCAACTTCGGTAACGAGTTCGGTTGGCCGGTGTGCATCAAGGCAGCGTTCGGTGGCGGTGGCCGCGGCATGAAAGTGGTGCAGTCTGCCGAAGAGGTCGACGACGCCATGGCATCCGCGCAACGCGAAGCGAAGGCGTTCTTTGGCCGCGACGAGGTGTACGTCGAGCGCTACCTCACCTGGCCACGCCACGTGGAAGTGCAGATCGTGGGCGACCAGCAAGGCGACGTGGTGTGGGTGTCCACCCGCGACTGTTCGGCGCAACGGCGGCATCAGAAGCTCATCGAGGAAGCTCCAGCTCCTGGCCTGCCAGACGGTGTCGAAGACGCGATGGGCGCAGCTGCGGTCAAGGCCGCCAAGGCCGTGGGCTATTACAACGCCGGCACGGTGGAGTTCATCTACCAAGATGGCGACTTCTTCTTCCTCGAGATGAACACCCGCCTGCAGGTGGAACATCCCGTCACCGAAGCGATCACCGGTATCGACCTGGTGGAGTGGCAGATCATGGTGGCGAGCGGGCTGCCGTTACCCATGACACAAGAAGAGGTGCTGGCGCAGCGGCGCGGGCACGCCATCGAAGTTCGCATCAACGCCGAAGATCCCGCTGGGGGCAAGTTCCTGCCCTCGCCCGGGCCGATCACCAAACTGGTCGCGCCAGACGGGTTCGGCGTGCGGTTCGACTCGGGTTACGAGTCGGGCGATGAGATCAGCCAGTACTACGACAATCTGGTCGGCAAGCTCATCGTGTGGGGCCGCAACCGCGAGGTGTGCATCGCTCGCACCATCCGCGCCCTCAACGACTTGGTGGTCGAAGGTGTTGCCACGACGATTCCGGCCGATCTGGCCATTCTGGAGCATCCCGATTTCGCCGCCGTCGTGCATTCGACGAAGTGGGTCGAGCAAACCCTCGACCTGTCTGGCATCGGATCCGTTGCCGCAGGTCCACCGGCAGAGGGCGACGACGCCGCTCCGCTCGTCGAACGCACCACCACCGTCGAAGTCAACGGCAAGCGTTTCAACGTGAAGATGTGGGTGCCGGAATCAGTGGGCGCGGCGGCCGCTCCCGCAGCAGCGAAGAAGAAACGCGCTCATTCGAGCGGTGCTGGTGGCGGCGGCGGGTCGGGCAAGATCGCTGTTCCCATGCAGGGCACCATCGTCAAGGTGCTCGTCGAAGTTGGCCAGACCGTCGAATCCGGTCAAGGTGTGGTGGTGCTCGAGGCGATGAAGATGGAAAATCAGATCAACGCCGACATCGCCGGCACGATCGCCGAAATCAAGGTCACCACCGGCGACACCGTCGGCAGCGGCGACATCGTCGTCATCATCACCCCGCACGCCGCCTGACGCTGCAGTCGAAGCCTCAGGACGAGCGTGTCGGGGCGCCCTTCGGCTGAAATCGGTTGGGTCTCTTGGGCGCGCTCCGCCCCTCGGGCTATTCGAGCAGGTTGCCGTGTCGGTCGTACAGGTGCCAGTTGCCGAACTCGTCTTGGCGTGGTTGTAAACCTTCTCGATGTTTCAAGCGGTTGTGGCGGCCGCACAATGGAGCGCCGTTCACCAAACTTGTTGCGCCGCCCGCATGATGTTCTTCGAGATGGTCGGCTTGGAGCCGACCGAAGGGTTGTCGGCAACCCGGGATGATGCACCGATCACACATCTGCAAGATGACATCGCGTATCGGCCCACGGAAACAGCGTTGCTGGGACGACACCGCCAACGGATGCAGCAACGCGTCGACCATCACCCACCGGAGATGCCCAGAGATCGCTTCCCGAACCGCAGTCGCCGGATCGATCACGATGCCGTTACTGGTCTCACACCGCCGCTTCGACCAACGTGGAGTGGTGAACGGATCGTGAGCGGTTTCCGGGTACAACCCGAACCAGGCGAGTGTGTCTTTGAAGGTGCGCTCATCGACCAGGATCGACACCGGAGCAACCGACACACCCTTTGCCGGTGCCGCAGTGGTTGCTGTGTCGCAGATCGCGACGAACCCGTCGGCGCGACACTGAGCAGCCGACCGTGCACCCACCGGGAACCCGTCGTCATCGAGATTGCCCTCAGCGATCGCTTCTCGTCGATCGGTCTCGTGTTCCGCATCAGCGAACCCGCAGATCGTTTCGATCGCTCGGGCACCATCGACCGCACGCAAACGAGCGGTGATGGTGACACCATGCTCGGTCGGGCGGATACTCACATCGCGACGATCATGAGCAGCATCTGCGGAACGTTGCGAACGTGCCGGGTCTGTGATGTTCTCCATCCGATGAACCGACTTCGCGAACCGGTCATACTCCGGTGCACGCTCCGCGATCACACTCGCGACCTCGCGTTCCAACACATCATGAGGAGGCGCAGTCGGTGATTTGGTAAGCGCGTTCAACGAACGCGCCAACACCGCCGAATGGCTCACCGGCAACGTCGCGTTGTCGACCGCAGCACGAATCGACGCAGACACCTGAGACGCACGCACCACCGCCACCGCGTCACTGCACTCCCCCTCAGACCAGCCCAAGCCGCGCCCGCAACAACCCAAATACCGACGAATGACCACGAGACTTGTACAACTTGCGCCGCATCACCTCAGCAATCAGCGCCGACTGGTGCGCCATCACCTGACGAGCATGCCGATCAGAAATCTCCAACTCCTCGAGCAACTCAGCATCTTCGAGCTCGGCATTCCAGCCATCAGCCAAGCCATCGGCAGCGAGCGCGTCGCCGAGCCCAACGTCATCCACCTCAGCTGAGATCTCGGATTCTGCGACGCCCGCCGACATGTACCTATTCTCGCAGGTGGGTGTAACAGAGTTGCCCGGGCCTACGAAGAAAGGGGTTCGGCGCTTTCGCTTCGGTCGCGATCCTCGTCGTGGCGGCGGTTGCCAACGCGTGTTCGTTGGGCGGCTCCCACCTCCAGAATCAGACCAGTCGGCGCTTCTTCGCTGCTGACCCACTCGTAGAGCAAGGCGCCCACCAGTCGAACGATCTCAGAGCGTGCAGCGCTGTCGGTGTAGAACGCATCGGCCATCCGGTCGTGGGCGTCCTGATTGTCGGAGACCGCATCGAGAAGAAGGTCAACCAAGTGAGGCGATTCGAGGAACTGCTTCTTGGTGTCGGCCCGGGCCTGAGCGACCAGCGTCGGATCTCCGAGCAGTGTGTCGACCAAGACCTCGACATATGCCTTCGTCGCACCTGAACTAACTGACGTCGCGGGCCTCCCACACGCCGAACATCTGCCCGTCGGTCGACACCCACTCCCTGCGACCGTTGCACGAGCGACCGACGACGATCGCGCCAGCCGTTGACGGTGAGGGGAACACAAAGTCACGTGTGAATCGGCCCACCCCGTTCTCGACCTTGATCACGCCCTCGGCCAACAGTCGCTCGTGGTGAGCGCGGTAACCCGCATAGGACTTCTTCGTACTCTCGCTGGCGCCCGTTCGGCTCCATTCGGCGACAGCGGCAGAACCCGCTAGCACAGTGAATTCGCCATCGATCTGCTGTGCTCGAGCGTCAACGCGCGCCTTCGGTTCTTGCAGCGTGAAGATTGGTGACTCAGGTGAGGCCTGGCCTGGTGCCGCTGCCGCGACGACGGGCCGAACGCGGATCACGTTCACGCCGAGTACCGGCAGGACGATCTGTAGCTGCGCCAGGAACTCGTCCATGTCGGAACGGTCTGCCTCCGGCAATTGCGGAACTGGTGGCGCCGTTCCATTCTCCAGACTGACCCTGCCCGCCTGTGTTGCCAGCGCGATGAGCTTCGATTCGAGATATCGACCATGCGACTTGGTGAGGTTGGCATCCTTCGAGGTGATCACGATCACCCTGTCCCAGAACTCCTTGTCACGGAGGTGGTGTCGCAATCGGTCGGCCACCACGTCGGCTTCACCGATGTAGCAGCGCGTCTCACCCCGAGCTTCCTCGTCGTCGCCGAGCAGAAGGTACACGCCGGTGCGCCTGGCCTCGTCGCGGTGCAGCACGCTTCCGACATCCGACCGCGGCCCCGTCAGCACGTGCCCTGTCCAGTTGGTGATTTCAGCGGTGGTCACACCTCCAGGCGTTCCGTCGACGAGGAACAACCTGATCTGTTTGCCGCTCATCCTGCGATTATCGCCTACAGCACGTCTTGTGTCGCTCCCGGACCCGAAATGGATCCCCGCCCCTGCTGCCAGATCGCGCTGTGAGACCCCGCGTGTACTGTCGGCGTATGAGCATCACTCATCGAAGTGAGGTCCGAGGAGGCGAGCGTGGATTCTCAATTTGAGGCGTGGCTGGTCGCGAGCGGTAGTGATCCGGCAACCGCCGGTTCGCGCGTCTCCAATCTGCGGCGCGTTGAGTTGGCGTACGGCGATCTCGACGAGCTGTATGCGCTTGACCGATACGAGTCGATGCTCGCTGATCTCGCCTACAGCACGAACGATGCTCGCGAGGGCAACCCCAATCGATCGCGGATCTCGATCAGCGGCGATGCGTACAACGGTCTAGCCACGCTGCGTTCAGCGGTTGCGAAGTACCGCCAGTTCCGCGAGGAGGTCGAGCGAGCGAGCTTCCCAATCGACAACGACGAGATTGCGTCGCCATACGTAGTCAACTCATCTGTCGAACGTCGCACGGGGGACCTCGTGCAGACGTTCTCCATGGAGCGCGACCTGCAAGGAGCCTTACGTCGATCGATCGAGCAACTCGAGGATGGCCTGACGATTGTCGACGGCGGAGGCGAGCACGTCGTTCAGTCGGGCAAGATCGACATCTTGGCTCAGGACGCCGAGGGAGCGCGGGTGGTGATCGAACTCAAGGCTGTGCGGGCTACTCGCGATGCAGTCGCACAGGTGCTCGCGTATATGGGTGACGTGTCTGAGGAGTTCGACGGCCCCGTGCGCGGAATCCTGGTGGCGCCCGATTTTGATGCGAAGGCGACCTCGGCCTCGCGTGTGGTCCCCACGTTGCGCCTCGTGACCTATGGGTTCAGCTTCACGTTCGCGGCGCACCCGTAGCCCTCGGCTCCCGCCATGGGTGCCTTGCCCCGTCTCAACGCGGGCTATTCGGCGGCTTCGGCCAGGGCTTCGCTCAAGGCTGGGTGCACCAGGAGGCTTTCCATGATGTCGGTCACACGCAGGTTGGCGGTGACCGCCAGGGCGATCACCGAGATCAACTCGGCGGCGTGACGACCGACGATGGAACCGCCGAGAACTTCGCCGGTCGCCGGGTCGGAGATGATCTTCACGAACCCACGTGGATCGGCGTTGATGAGTGCTTTGGGCGTGGTGGAAAACGGCACCTTGGTGACACGAATCTTGCGACCCATGGCGAACGCCTCGGCTTCAGCCAACCCCACGTCTGCGATCTCTGGTTCGGTGAAGATGGCCGAGGCCGCTTTGTCGTAGTCGAGATGCCGGTGCTCGATGGTATGGAGCCCCATCACGTGCTCGGCGACCTTGCGCCCTTGCATCGAGGCGACCGACGACAAGGGCAACTTGCCACTCACGTCGCCGGCCGCATAGATGTGCGGTTGGTTGGTCACACAGTGGTGGTTGATGTCGATGTAACCCGACTCGTTGACGTTCACGCCGGCCGCCTCGAGATTGAGGTTTTCGGTGTTCGGGACCGAGCCGATCGCGAGCACGGCGTGGCTGGATCGCACCGTTCGGCCGTCGTCGCAACGCACGATGACCTCGTCGCCATCGCGTTCGATCACCTCGGCGCGAGCTCCTTTGAGCAGCTTGACTCCCCGCTTCATGAAGTCTTCTTCGAGGATGGCCGCGGCCTCAGGATCTTTGCCGGGGAGAACGAGCTGGCGGCTGACGACGAGAGTGACCTGCGCCCCGAACGACGAGAACATGTGCACGAACTCGACGCCGGTGACGCCTGAGCCGACGACCGTGACAGACTCTGGCCACACTTTGGGTGGGTAGCAATCACGGGTGGTCAGAATGCGATCTCCGTCGGGGTGACACCACTCTGGGATGCGGGGACGGGTGCCGGTCGCCACCAACGCAGCATCGAACTCGATGGTCTCGGTTCCCTCGACCCCGACGATCTCGGCGGTGTGCGGGCTGGTGAACCGGGCGCTGCCAGACACCATCCGAACCCTCTGGCTTTCGAGCAACCTCGTGGTGTCGGCGAGCATGGTGGCCTTGATGCCCTCGATGCGGTCGGTGAGGGCTTCGATGTCGACTTCGGCGTTGCCTGCCTCCAACCCCATGCCTCGGCTACGGCGGGCGAAGCTCATCGCTCCACCTGTTGCGATCATCGTCTTCGACGGAATGCAGTCCCACAGGTGGGCGGCGCCACCGATGACGTCGCGCTCGACCACCGTGACCTTTGCTCCGAGACGCGCCGCATAGGTCGCAGCCTTGTTGCCGGCCGGGCCACCACCGATAATCAGAAATCGCATGCTCACACCAGTGAGGTTACTGCTGCTGGGTCGTCGCCTTGCCCGAAGCTTCGGTCTAGTTGTGGTCGTGGCCTTCGACGGAGCCAACGATGAGCACGTCGATACCCAAGCTGTGAATGTCGACATTGCTGGCACCTTCGGGCACTCCGGCTGATGGTTCACCAGATTGAGCTTGCAGGATGACATTGGGGCAATAGTCAGACGGGTAGGAGATCTGGTCGCGGCGTTCATCGACCCACTCGAAGTGCATCCCGTCTGGCTCGCGGAAGTTGCCCCCCCAAGCAAAACCGTGCTTGCGGAAGATGCGAACGACGTCACAGTTCATCACCGGGACACACCCCTGACAGTTGGCGACCGTGTTGGTGTCGAACGCCATGCCATAGGTGTGTCGCGACACAAATCCACTGTTGCGACTGAATCTCGGCACGTAGCAACCGCCATATGTGTTGGCGTTGGTGACATCGATGTTGCCACCAAGGTCCGCGGCAAGTATTTCGGCGAACGCCGCTTCGAATGTCCCCCATCACCAATTTGTGACATCTCGCGTACACCGGAATGCCGGGGTTGATGAGCTCGCGGTACGCAGGAAGGTTGGCCGGACATCCAGGTGGAATGGATGGACATTCTCCCAAGGTCAGTCCAACTTGTACCACGGCTGGCCGAGCTTCAACTTGGTGTCGAGCGAGCTGAGCGTCTGCATCAGGGTCACGGTGTGTCCCAGCTTGCGTGCCACCCGCGTGTCGGCACGACGGTCGAGTCCTGCCGCGGCGATCGCCTTGTCGAACGCCGCTCGATCATTGATGTTCCAGATGACGACGCGGGTGTCGTCGGGCTGACCGAGCATGGTGGCGGTATCGGTGGTCATCGCCACTTCGGTGCTGCCCAACACAGATCGATCGAGCAACGCGGCAACGGCGACGCGCTCGAATCGCCCGTCGAGCAGTTCAAACTCGATCTCATCGCCGACACGCGGCCCCAATCAGGCCGCTGTTTCGAGTGTTCATCGCCACCGAGCGAACACCCACCACAGCCGACACCTCGTCGCCCATCAACCATCCGATGGCATGTTGGGGAAACGCAGCAAACGTCACCGGAGCGAGATATCCCGGTGGCGGCCCAGCAATTCGGGCACCGTTTCGAAACACGCCCCCCAATCCCAGTGACCCAGTGCGCCCGGTGGTGGCGACGCCGCCAATCTGCTGGGCGACGGTCTGCGCCGATCGAACCACCGCGCTGTCGACGCGCCGGTGTCGTACACAGATGCGACGTCACCGATACCGGCGGTCTCTCGAGTCGCACGTTCAGAGACGACGGCCGCTTCGTCGACCCGATCAACCACTGCAGCCGCAATGCCGCCGCCGAGCGCCGCTACAGCAATGCAGCCCGCGGCAAATGGACGGTATCGAGGGCGCATGAACAGACAGCCTACGAAACTGCGCCACCCGACATTGGTCACCCCAGGCGCTACCGTCTCACCATTGTGAATGAACCTGATCAACCGCAGTCGGACTCTCCGGTCGCCACGGGCAGCGGGCTCGTCGCCGAAAAGGCACGACGACTGCAACGGCTCGCCGAGCTGCGCTCCAACGAGGTCGAGCCATATCCGTACCGATTCGACCGCAGTCACACACTCGCCGAGCTGCGGGCGAAATGGGGACACCTCGAGCCCGGCACCGAAACCGACGAACACGTCGCCACCGCAGGTCGCCTGCTCCTCAAGCGTGACACCGGGAAACTGATCTTCGGCACCATGCGCGACCGCGACGACGAGGTACAGCTCTTCATTTCCAAAGCCGTCATCGGCGACGCCGGATTCGACGACTGCAAGGAACTCGATCTCGGCGACTGGGTCGGCGTCTCTGGCACCGTGATGACGACCCGCAAAGGTGAACTGTCGGTCAAGGTCACCAGCCTCCAGTTGCTCGCGAAGGCAATCCGGCCGCTACCCGACAAGTGGCATGGCCTCACCGACGTCGACACCAGGTTCCGGCAGCGGTACGCCGACCTCATCGTCAACGACGAGGCGCGTCGCCACTTTCAGGTTCGCCACGCGACGGTGTCGAGCTTTCGGCGAACTCTCGACGGCGCTGGTTTCATCGAAGTCGAGACACCCGTGCTGCATGTCGAAGCAGGTGGGGCTCTCGCACGACCGTTCATCACCCACCACAACGCACTCGACCTCGATCTCTATCTCCGCATCGCGCTGGAGTTGCACCTCAAGCGTCTCATCGTCGGAGGCATGGAACGCGTCTACGAAATCGGTCGCATCTTCCGAAACGAAGGCATCTCCACCCGGCACAACCCAGAGTTCACGATGATGGAGCTCTACCAGGCGTTCGCCGACTGGACCGATGTGATGGCCATCACCGAACTCCTCATCACGAACGCTGCAGTAGATGCGCTGGGAACATCGGTCATCACCATTCGCGGCCAACAATTCGATCTGAACGAGCCGTGGCCACGGGTATCGATGTCTGGTTCCGTTGAACACAAGATCGGCAAGAAGGTCCATCCGTCGTGCCCCGTCGAAGACATGCGTGCGCTCGCCGACTCTGTCGGCGTCGGATACGAGTCGTCGTGGGGTTCTGGCCGCGTCATCGAAGCAATGTTCGAGCACTTGTGCGAGAGCGACATCGTGCGACCCACGTTTGTCACCGGGCACCCGGTGGAGATCTCGCCGCTCGCTCGGGTCGATCGGAACGACCCGTTCATCACCGAGCGGTTCGAGCTATTCGTCGACAGCCGCGAACTCGCGAACGGCTACTCCGAACTGAACGACCCGGTCGAACAACGCGCCCGCTTCGAAGATGAACAGGCGGCAAAGGAAGCAGGCGATACCGAGCGAGGTTCGGTCGACGAGGATTATCTCCGGGCTCTCGAGTTCGGCATGCCCCCAACGGGCGGGCTGGGTATTGGCATCGATCGCGTGGTCATGCTGCTGGCCGGAGTCGACTCGATCAAGGAAGTCATCCTGTTCCCGACGCTTCGTCCCGAAGTGATGTAGGTAGTGATGTGAGTCATCCCATGGGAAATGTGCTGATGAGGAGTGCGCAATGACACGAATGGCGTGGGGAGCTGGGTACACCACCGAGACCCCAGACGGCACCACTCTCGATGCCTGGTTTCGTTGGTTCGATTGGGGTGAGTTCGGCGACGACGCCATGGTGTCGGCCTATCCCGACCTCGACACCACCCTCGGTTTGCGTGACGTTGCCGATGCCGTACGCAACGTCTCGGTTCGTCCGATACGGCTCACCATCGACGTCGACGCGACCACCAGCATCAGCTGCCGACGCGTATCTGCGCTTGCACCTGTTGTCTGGGCGCCTCGCTGCGCCCCGTTCGTTGAACCTCGACGGAATCTTCGGCGCCTTGAACAACGTGGTCTGGACCAACCTGGGTCCGGTTGCGGTTGCCGAGATCGACAATGTGCGAATGCGGGTTCGATCCACAGGCCAGATCTTGCACGTACACGGTGTCGACAAGTTCCCGAGGATGCTCGACTATGTGGTCCCGGCCGGCGTGCGCATTGCCGACGCCTCACGGGTCCGTCTAGGAGCGCACCTGGCCGAAGGCACGGTCGTCATGCATGAGGGGTTCTGCAACTTCAATGCCGGCACACTCGGCGTGTCAATGGTGGAAGGCCGTGTTTCCGGTGGTGTCGTCGTGGGCGACGGTTCCGACGTCGGCGGCGGATCATCGATCATGGGCACACTGTCAGGTGGAGGAACGGAACAGATCTCCATTGGTGAGCGCTGTCTGCTTGGCGCCAATGCCGGAATCGGTATCAGTCTTGGTGACGACTGCGTCGTCGAGGCTGGCCTGTACGTCACCTCGTCCACACCGGTTCTCACTCCAGACGGCGTCGTGAAAGCGCGCGAGCTGTCTGGCCGCAACGGACTGATGTTCATCCGCGACGGGCAAACCGGGCAGGTCATTGCCCGCCAGCGAACCGGATCCTGGGGGTCGCTGAACGCGATGCTCCACACCAACGACTGACGACCTTATGAGCAGCTCATGAGCACCCCGCCGGGCCACGACACTGCGCTTGTTGCGAAGCTGCTCGACACAACTCCCGTGGTGCTGATGGGAATCATCAATGTCACACCCGATTCGTTTTCCGATGGGAATCAGTTCCTCGACACCGATCGCGCCGTGAATCACGCTGGGCGTCTCGCTGCCCAAGGTGCTCACGTGCTCGACGTGGGGGGCGAATCGACACGTCCTGGCGCCGACCCGGTGCCGCACGACGTAGAGCTGAGCAGGGTGTTGCCGGTGATCGAACAACTTGCGGGGCTCGCGTCGGTCGTGTGCATCGACACCAGGCACGCGGCTGTTGCCGATCGGGCAATCGCCGCCGGTGCAGCGATGATCAACGACGTGTCAGGGCTTCGAGACCCAGACATGGTCGGCCTCGCCGCCGAACGGCGCGTACCGGTGGTCATCATGCACACGCCGGTGAACGATCCGGCCACGATGCAGTTGCATGCCTCCTACGACGACGTCGTCGGCGCGATCGTTGCCGACCTCACTGATCGAGCGCAGCGCGCACTTGAGGCCGGAGTGCCGGAGGTGATCGTTGATCCGGGTTTTGGATTCGGCAAGTCCATCGAACACAACCTTCAGATCATTCGCAGGCTGGGCGAGATTGTCGCCATCGGCCACCCGGTTCTGGTCGGGGCATCTCGGAAGAGCTTCATCGGCGCCGTGGTGGGCAACGCTGAGCCCACCACCCGCGACAGCGGATCCATCGTCGTCCACCTGGCGTGCGTGCACACGGGCGCGCGTTTGCTACGAGTGCACGACGTTGCCGGGCACCGTCAGGCGATTGCGATGGCCGCTGCAATCGGCCCGCTCCGCGACCCGAACTGACTACGAACATGGCCAACCGGTAGGTTTCCTCAATGGCGAAGGCCGACGATGAATTCGGAGAGCCGATCGAGCTCGAAGCAGGCGGCCATACGGTGCCCATCACCAACCCGGCCAAGCTGATGTTCCCCAAGATCGGTGTCAGCAAGATCGACCTGGCGCGCTACTACCTCTCGGTCGAGTCAGCCCTCATGCCCTGGATTCGCGACCGTCCGGTGTTGCTCGAGCGCTACCCAAACGGTGTCGGCGACAAGTCGTTCTACCAAAAGCGAATCCCGGACTCGGCACCTGACTGGCTCACCACGACGACAGTGCAAACGATCAACGGAACCGAATCACGTGCGCTCGTCATCGCAGATATCGGCCACGTGCTCTGGGCTGTGAATCAGGGGGTGCTCGGTTTGCACGTGTGGCAGTACCGGGTTGATCGTCCGCAGTGGTCTGACGAGCTGCGAATCGATCTCGACCCGTCCCCTGGCCAGACGTTCGACCACATCCGCGAGGCTGCGCTGTGCGTGCAGCTCTACTTCGCCGAAAGAGGCATGCGCTGCTACGTGAAGACCTCGGGCAGCAAGGGGCTACACATCTACGTGCGGGTGGTCGACGGCTACGACTCGTTCGCAGTCCGCGCCGCATCAGTCACCGTTGCCCGAGACCTCGCACAGGAATACCCCGATCTCATCACCGATGAATGGTGGAAGGAGTTGCGCCATGGCCGAGTGTTTGTGGACTTCAACCAGAACGCACCACACAAGAACGTGTTCGGCGCGTGGGGTGTCCGACCTCGGGTGGGCGCCCAAGTCTCAACACCCATCGAGTGGAGCGAAGTACCCACCGTTGACCCTGACTCGCTGACGGTCCGTACGGTGGCGGCGCGACTCACCGAACTGGGTGACCCGTGGGCTGACATGGATGAGACGCCCCAAGACATCGCGGAGCTGGTGGAAAAGTTCGCCGACGACTTGGCTGCGGGAATACTCGATGCGCCGTGGCCGCCGGTGTATCCGAAGATGCCCAACGAAGCGCCACGGGTACAGCCGAGTCGCGCCCGCAAACCCGACCCGACCGACGGCTAGGGCGCCCAGCCGACTAGGACGTCCAGCGCACGGACGCAATTGGTGGAAGGTTGCTCGACACCGTCTGCCAACTGTCGCCTGAGTCGCCCGAGTACCACAGCGAGCCCGTGGTGGAACCCATGAGCAGCTGCTCGCCGGAGTCGTCGACGTCGAGCCCATGCCGATACACGAGGTCGTATGCGTGCTCTTGTGGCAGCCCGTCTGACAGCACATCGAACGTCTCGCCCCCGTCGCGAGTGCGGGTGACGACCAGCGAACCGTCGACTGGCACGCGCACCATGTCGCTTTGCGCAGGCGCGAAACCACGCGGTGCGCGGGTCGTGTGGGTGGACTGCGACCGCAAACCCGAACGTGGATGGGCCAGCCTTTGGAATCTCGACCCATTGCTGGCCGTTGTCGACCGAGCGAAAGATGCCAGCATGGTGCTGGGTCCACAACACGTCGGGTGCGTCGGCGCAGCGCACGATCCGATGGGGGTCTTGAATGTCGGGATCGCCCGCGAGCTCCGGTGGAAGGAAGTTGGACGTCATGCCTTCAGAGGCGTCGTTCCCAGGTGTCACCCCCGTCGCTGGTGCACCAGGCCCCGCCGCTTGACATGCCGATGAGCACATGCCCGGCGTTGCGCGGGTCGATGCACACGGAATGGGTGCCGGCTTCGTCGAATCCGCCACCACCCCACTTCGCACGTGCCGGTTGGTTCCAATGTGACTCTTGCAACTGCCAAGAATCGCCTCGATCGAGCGATTTGAACACGCCGCCCGGGATGGTGCCGCACCACAGCACGCCGGGTTCGTCAGGATGGCCCGGCTCGAGTACCCAACCCAGCTGTGTCGCCCACGCCACCGGATTCTGGGTGTACGGGTTGGCGTGTTCGACGTCGTCTGGCTTCGGCGGGTACTCGGGTACTGCGATCTCGACCCAAGTGGCTCCGCCGTCATCGCTGCGGTGAAAGTGAACGCCGAAGTGCCCATGGTTGATCGACACGTACGCCGCGCCGTCACGTGGGTCGACCATGGCGTTCGTCACCGGCGCTCCGGGAAACTGTGGCCCACTGACCTGCGGAACGCCACCGGCGACGGACACCGTGAACAGCCCCTTGCGGGTACCGATGAATGCAGTGTTCATACAGCTCCTCCTGAGAGCGCTTGGAAAACCGAGACGCGGTCACCCGCGTGCACGGCATCGGATTGATGGTCGCGGTCGAGTACGAGATCTTGGTTGATGAACACCGCAACGTGACGACGAATTGCCCCCCGTTCATCGACGACGTATGACCGCACGCCTGGGTACGACTCGAAGTAGGCAGTCAGCACGTCGCGCAACGTCGCTCCCGCCACCTCCAGGTCGGGGCATTCGGCATGCCGCCGAATCGCCTTGGCGAATGTCACCGTGATCACATCGCCGAGCTTACGTAAGGGGTGTAACGGCAGAGCGAGCGAAAGGTGTCGATCCGGTCCCCGGCTGACATCCTGTATGCCATGACCGTGCCGTTCGACCAATTCGCCGACCTGGTGCGGTCGCGCCGCACCCATATGTTCGTCGACTCCGAGCGAACGGTGCCAGAAGCGCTCGTCGATCAGCTGTGCGAACTCGCCACGTGGGCACCGAACCACAAGAAGACCTGGCCATGGCGATTCGCTCACGTCACCGGACCTGCTCGCAGTCAGCTCGGTGACGCGTTCGCCGATGACATGGCGGATCGGAACTTCGGTGACGAGGTCAAGCGCGCAAAGACCCGCACGAAGTACTTACGGACCCCGTCGATCCTCGTCGTCGCAAGCGCCATGCACGACAACCCGACCCTGCACAACGAGAACCGTGACGCGGTATCCGCTGGGGTGCAAAACCTGCTGCTCGGCGCAACAACATTGGGCCTGGCGACGTTCTGGTCCACCCCCGGCCTCAGCGACTCCGAGCGAGCCTTGAAGTTGTGCGGGTTCGACCCAACCGACACCATCACCGGAGTGATCTACATGGGCTGGGAAACCAGCAAACCCCCACCCCCACCCCGCCCCAAGGCAGAAGTCCGCCACATCACGAACTGACGCCGGAAGAAGGAGCCACCCGCAAAATTCCAGCCGCGCAAGCGACTCCGAAAACCTGCTCCGAGCGGGATTCGTCGAGTGCTAGGCGCGTGGCACCCGAGTCGCCTTTAGGCGATGAGCGGTGACACGGAACGACGCAATCGGCGAATCCAGCCGGAGCTAAAAGCTGATAGCGAGGGCGGGGACGGTGTAGCACCAGGCTTCGTAGGTGAGGCCAATACTGGCGTCTCCGTCCCACACGTACTTGGCACCCATGAGGTCGCCGACGCGGCGGCGCTCATCGTCATCGACAACCGGGCGGGCGACCCCGCGCATGTTGCGCCCGCTCAGCACCACATCGACGACCGGATCGTTGAGCAAGTTCTGGTACCAGTCGGCCGAGGGACCGTTGCCGCTGATGAGGTACATCGTCTTGTCGAGAACTCCGAACCAGATCTCGGTGGAGCGTGGCAGCCCAGACCGACGGCCCGTGTGGATGATGTCGCAGCAGTCGTCATCGGCATGCGCAGCGAGCCAGCTCATCGATCACCCTTACGGCTGGTACAGGCCGAAGACGTCGCGGAGGGCATCAGACACTTCGCCGAGCGTCGCGTTGGCTCGCAGCGCCTCCTTCATGGGGTACAGCAGGTTGTCGGAACCGCGGGCAGCAACGCGGCAGGTCTTCCAAACGGGTCGCAACCAGCGCCTGGTCGCGATTCGCCTTGTACTCGGCGAGCGAACGCTTCTGTTTCGGTTCCAGAGTCGGATCGATCGGGAACACCGACGGTTCGGGCTCGTTGTCGATCTTGAACTTGTTCAGCCCAACGATCACACGTTGATCGTCATCGATCGACTTCGTGTATTCGTATGCCGATTGCTCGATCTCATCCATCTGATACCCCTGCTCGATGGCTGCGACGGCTCCGCCGAGCTCGTCGATGCGCTCGATGTACTTCCAAGCCAGCGCTTCCACCTCATCGGTGAGCGACTCGACGAAGTATGAGCCAGCGAGCGGGTCGGGGGTATCGGTGACGCCGGCCTCGTAGCCGATGATCTGCTGCGTGCGCAGCGCCAGACGCGCCGCATCTTCGGTGGGCAATGACAACGCCTCATCAAAACCGTTGGTATGGAGGGACTGTGTGCCACCCATCACGGCGGCAAGGGCTTGCAGCGCCACTCGTACCACGTTGTTCACGGGCTGTTGTGCGGTGAGCGTGGACCCACCGGTCTGGGTGTGAAACCGCAGCATCGCCGAACGCGGATCTTTCGCGCCGAAGCGCTCGGTCATGATCTTGTGCCACATGCGACGGCTGGCGCGGAACTTGGCAACCTCTTCGAAGAAGTGGTTGTGGCCGTTCCAGAAGAAGCTGAGCCGCGGGCCGAAGTCGTCGACGTCGAGACCAGCGTCTACTGCCGCCTGCACGTAGGCGATGGCGTTCGCGAGCGTGAACGCGATCTCCTGCGTGGCAGTAGAGCCCGCCTCACGGATGTGATAGCCCGAGATCGAGATCGTGTTCCACCGGGGCACGTGCTTCGAGCAGTACTCGAAGATGTCGGTGATGACCCGCATCGACGGCCGAGGCGGGTAGATGTACGTGCCCCGGGCGATGTATTCCTTCAACAGGTCGTTCTGAATGGTGCCCGAAATCAGACTCGCGTCGACCCCTTGCTCCTCAGCCACCAACTCATACATGAGCAACAACACCGCTGCGGTGGAGTTGATGGTCATCGACGTGGTGACCTTGTCGAGCGGTAGATCCTTCAGCAGCAGCCGCATGTCGGCGAGCGAGTCGATCGCGACGCCGACCTTGCCGACTTCACCCTCTGCCCGCGGGTGGTCGGAGTCGTAGCCCATTTGAGTGGGCAGGTCGAAAGCGCACGACAGACCGGTCTGCCCTGCGTTGAGGAGAAAGTGGAATCGCTCGTTGGTCGCCGCCGCGTCGCCGAAACCGGAGTACTGGCGCATGGTCCAGTGCTTGCCCCGGTACATCGACGGATACACGCCACGGGTGTACGGCGGCTCGCCCGGCAACCCGAGCTGTTCGTCGACGTCCCAGTCGGCCAGGTCGTCGGCGGTATAGAGCGGTTTGATGTCGATGCCCGAATCAGTGCGGCGGGGGGTGTCAGCCATGTGTCGAGCGTAATTCCCAACACCCGCCACAACCGCAACGACAGAACCCTGCTGCGAGTTGTTGGTTGGGTCGGCTCCGTCGGTGCGGTTTTGAAAGTGTGTCGTAGCATCACTTCCATGGCGATGACAGACGAGACGACCGGGCACCAAGCATCCGATGGTGGCGGCGTCCCCACCATCGAACCAATGATCGAACCAATGATCGACGGGGTGCCGCTCACTCCGAAAGAGACCGTGTTCCCACTTCCCGAAGCGTTCGACAATGTGGCCGATGAACGCGCCCACCGCAAGGCCAAGCTGGCCGGCGCATTACGACTTTTCGGCAAGTTCGGGTTTGCCGAGGGCGTGGCCGGGCACATCACGGTGCGCGACCCAGAGTTTCCCGATCATTTCTGGGTGAATCCGTTCGGCATGAGTTTCAAACACATCAGCGTGTCCGACCTCATCTTGGTGAACCACCAAGGCGAGGTGGTGTACGGCACGCATCCGGTCAATCGAGCCGCGTACGTGTTGCATGCGGCCATCCACAAGGCTCGACCAGACGTTGTCGCAGCGGCGCACTCACATTCGCCGTACGGGAAGGCGTTCAGTTCGCTCGGAATTCCGCTCGCTCCGCTGACCCAAGACGCGTGCATCTTCTACAACGACCACACACTCATCGCCGAACAGGGTGGCGCCGTGGTGTTCGAAACCGCAGCGGGCGAAGAGTTCGCCAGGTTGTTCTCCGCCGGCAAGGCCGCGATCCATCAGAACCACGGGTTGTTCACGGTCGGCGAGACCGTCGACGAGGCCGCGTTCTGGTTCATCTCGATGGAGCGCTCGTGCCAGGCGCAACTCATGGCCATGGCAGCGGGCACGCCGCACGAGATTCGCCACGAGTACGCCGAGTACACCCGCGAAAACACGGCCTACCCGCTCGCAGGCTGGTTCTCATTCCAGCCGATGTGGCAAGAGATCTGCCGATCCGACCCCGACTTGTTCGACTAGCTCGAAATCCCGCGTGTCATCCGATTCGGTTGCGTCGACGACGGAGAGTCGTTTGGCGACGACCCCGCCAGAGGTGCTGTTCGTCATTTCGGCGCTCTGTCAGTACATCGGCGCAGCGATCGCGATACAGATCTTCGACCAAGTCGAACCACGCACCGTCGTGTGGTTTCGAATGATTGGTGCTGCGACAGCACTGCTCGCGATCTCACCGGGCTTTTATCGGGGATGGACCAAGCGCGAGCTCATTGGCGCAGCCATCTTCGGTACGTCGACTGCGCTGATGAATCTTTTCTTCTACCTCGCCATCAGCCGCGTCGACCTGGGCAAGACGGTTGCGATCGAGTTCATCGGGCCCATCGTCGTGGCTGCGCTGGCGACACGCTCGGTCCGCAATGCGGCCGCTCTCGCCATCACCATCGTTGGCGTGGTCACGCTCGGCGGCGTCGAGATCGGCCAGAACTCGCTGGGGTTGTTGTTCATCGCTATCTCGTCAGCGCTGTGGGCCGCCTACATCGTGGTCGGGTCGAAGGTGGCCAATGGCCGACCAGGCCTGGCGGGTCTCGGCGTCGGCATGGTGGTCGGCTCCCTGGTACTCACCCCGATCGGAGCGCCGGGAAGCGCCCACGTCTGGACGTCGCTCTCGTTGCTCGTGTTGTGTTGCCTCACCGGCGTGTTCTCGAACGCGATCGGATACGGCATCGATCAGTTCGTGTTGCGACGCGTCTCGGTTCGCAGGTTCAGCTTGCTGCTGGCAACCCTGCCAGTTGTCGCCACGTTCGTCGGATGGGTTGCGCTCGATCAGCAGCCCGGCTGGGTGGACCTGATCGGCATCTGCCTCGTGCTCATCGGAGTCGCCATCCAGGAACGAGACGAAGCGAAGTCACCCACGGAAAACCCGGCGCTGCTCCTAGAACCCAGCTGACGATCGCTGGGGGTCAGGCACCCAGCGATGCGCCGGATTGACACCACTTCAGCGCTCTGGGCGCATCTCTGGGTGCCTGACCCCTAGTGCGCCAAGCCGGGGCGCAGAGACCGTCGAGCTCTTGGATGATGATCCGGTCACGATTTGTGTAGGTGACTTGGTTGGCGGGGTCGGGCTTGAGGTTGAAGACCCGGAACTCCATCTCGGTGGTGTCGACCGAAAGAATGCGCCCGATCAGCGGCTCGCCCAGCTTAAGAATGACCTTGATCACCTCGAGCGCCTGGATGGTGCCGATGATGCCGGGCAGCACGCCGAGCACACCGGCCTCGGCGCAAGACGGGGCGAGTTCGGCGGGCGGCGGTTCGGGCACCATGTCGCGGTATGTCGGGCCTTCCAACGGATGGAATACCGACACCATGCCTTCGAACCGGAAGATCGATCCGTGCACCACCGGGATGCCGAGCTTCACCGACGCGTCATTCAGCAAGTACCGGCTGGGAAAGTTGTCGGCGCCATCGACGATGACGTCGTAACCGGCGATGATGTCCATGATGTTGGACGCATCGAGGCGGGTGTCGTACGTGACCACATTGACGTCGGGGTTCAACATCGTGAGCGTCTTCTTCGCAGAGTCGACCTTGCGATCACCGATGCGATCGATGTTGTGGAGGATTTGGCGCTGCAGGTTCGAAGCGTCGACGTCGTCCATGTCGACGATGCCGATGGTGCCGATGCCAGCGGCCGCCAGATACATGGCGGCCGGCGAACCGAGACCGCCGGCCCCGAGCATGAGCACCTTGGCGTCGAGCAGTTTGATCTGACCTTCAACGCCCACCTCGGGCAACAGCAGATGCCGCTTGTAGCGGTTCATCTGTTCTGGGTTGAGGCTGGCCGGCTTCTTCCAAGCGCGGCCTTCATCTTTCCATCGGCCATAGCCTCCGGCCATCGACTCGACCGTTTCGTAACCGAGCTCCTGCAGCGTCTTGGCTGCGAAGGCCGAGCGAACGCCGCCGGCGCAGTACACCACGACCGGCGCGGTCTTGTCGACGAGGCGACCCTCGACCTGTGCTTCGAGGTGGCCGCGAGGAATATGGACGGCGCCGGGGATCGCACCCTCGGCATGTTCGTCGGGCTCGCGCACGTCGAGTACGACGTACCCAGCGTCGATGTGTTCGGAAGCGGTGTCGGTCGACACCTCGACAATCTCGGCTTTGGCGGCGGAGAGCAAATCACGGAACGTTGCCATAGACGTAAAAGCCTACCAACTAGGTCAGGTATTCCCGATCGCCCGACAAATCGATATCTCACGGCGCTCATCTGGCCGCCGAACACTTTCAAGTCTGCGTAGAAGGCAGGCAAACCAGTACCGGTAGGGCTTCGGCGATTTGGGCGTGAATGACCACATCGGCGATGTTGTCCATCTCGGTCGGGCCTCCGTTGAGGATGATCACGCGTGCGCCCGGCGCGAGAGGCGATCGGGACGCAGTTCGCCACGGGGTACACGCTGAGCATGGAACCCACTGCGAGCAGAAGATCGCAGTCGGCTGCCACTCGCATGGCTCGATCGATGACCTCCGGCACCAACGGTTGGCCGAAGCTGATGGTGTCGGACTTGATGATGCCGCCGCAGACCAGGCACGGTGGGTCGGCCTCGCCGGCTCGCACACGATCCAGCGCTTCGCGCATGTCGCGTGAGTCACCGCAGACCATGCACCGGGTGAAACGCACCGTGCCATGGACTTCGATGACCCGATCTGGGTCGTTGCCAGCCGCCTGGTGGAGACCGTCGATGTTCTGCGTGACGAGCGCATGGAGCCGACCTTGCCGTTCGAGATCGACGATTGCGGCGTGACCCGTGTTTGGCTCGGCGGTCCAGATGGGAGTGTCGAGCCGATGCAGCCATGCCGCCTGCCGGACCTCGGGATCTGCCATGTAGTGGCGAATGTCTGACGACTTTTCGGCTTTCGGGTTGCGAGTCCACAAACCGTTCGGGCCACGAAAGTCGGGGATGCCCGAGTCGGTTGAAATCCCTGCTCCCGTGAGCACCACGATGCGACGTGCACGACCCACCGCGGCTGCCGCCTCGGCAATCGGACCAGCCATCGGGCCAGCAAAGGGTTCGGTCATCGGGTCCGCTCGTCGCGGGCGAGATGCTCCAGGTTCGACATCTCGGTCATCATGAATGTGTGCCCGCCGTGGACGGGCTTCGACACCAGCCGGGTGATCGACGAGTGGCCCAGTGTGAACCGATCCCATTCCCACGGCGTCGGCGGAATGCCGAGCAAGGTGCCCAACGTGATCGTGTTCGTGCCGGCGTGAGCCACCAGAGCCACGTGCCAGTCGGGGTGTTCGAGGTGCCACACCGGCAACGCGTGCTCCATCCGACGTCCACCCCGTTCGCCGAGAAAGTTCTGAAGTCCGGCGTCGATGCGAGCAGCGAAGTCTGCAAACGACTCGCCACCATCGACGCCGTGCCAGCGATCCTCCACCGGGCGCTCCTCGACCTGTTCGTACGCGAGTTTGGACACCTCAGCGGGCGTGCCGTGCCAATCTGGCTCCTGTATTTCACGCAACCACTCATCGATCACTTCGTCGCGTCCGAGCGCAGAGTACAACGGAGCTGCCGTCTGGCGTGCGCGTAACAGCGGCGAGACGAATACCTCGTCGAAACGCTCATCCTTCAATGCCAACGCCATCTGCTCGGCCTGGCGGTGCCCGAGTTCAGTGAGCGGCGGGTCGACGACGTTGCGGTCGTCTTTGATCCATTCGGGTTGCCCATGTCTGATGAGCACAATTTCCATGTGCAAGATCGTACGGTCGCCGAGCTTGGTCCTCGCGTCGCGATTCTGCGCGCCCTGGCGAGAAATGCGACACACTGGAGGGGTGAATCGATGTGGTGCCGCTGCGTTGCTCGTCGCGATCTTCGCGACCGGTGGGGTTGCGCACGCGACGCTCGACAAGATCGGAAATGACGTGCCAGCAACCGCCAGCAGCACCGCGGCTCGTGGCGTCGCGTACGCACCCGATGCCACGTGCGACCTTGTGTCCGCGGCCGCACTCGGTCTGCGTCACCCAGACGTCAACCAGTTCATCCTCATGGCCACCAACTCATGCCAACTTCGACGAAGGGCACCGTAGAAGTCGCCGTAAGAACACCTGGCGGTTGGCGGTGCCAACTTTCGTCGATGCCGGCGATGTTCGGCCGCACCGGCACACGGCCGCTTCTCGAACGACGATCCGGCGACGGCACCACTCCAGCGGGCGTGTTCCCGCTTGGGGTCGTCACCGCGTGGGACAACGAGACATTCTCGATGTTCGGCAACTCGCCCGACCCCGGGGTGCTGGCGCCCTACCGGGCCGTGCGGCCTGAAGATTGCTGGGGGGCCACCGCCGGCAGTATCGTCGTACGGACATTTGGTGAACGCCGAAGGTTGCCCCGGCCCAGACGACGAATGGTTGCCGAAGTTCAATGACGTGTACGCGCACGCAGCGGTGATCGGAGCAAACCTCGACCCGGTGTCTGGTGACCAGCCGGGCGAGACGCCGTATGCATCGGCAATCTTCCTGCACCGTCATAGCTACACGTCTGGTGGTATCGCCAAGCCAACCAGCGGCTGCGTGTCGTTGGCCTACAACGACCTCGTCGACACGCTGCGGATCATCGACCCCCGACTGAACCCCCACTTCGCCATCGGCCCAACCGACTACCTCCGCACCACCGCCTAACACGATCCCCCATACCTGAGGTTGCTCGGCGGGATCGATTCAGACGCGACGTATTAGCTTGCGGTCATGACCAGCGTCCACCCTCCCGTACTGGCCGCAACGTTGCTCGAGCCAGGTCGTCTTGAACTCCGCCACTACCCGTATCCCGAACAACTCGAACCGGGCGCCGTGCTGCTGCGGATGTTGGCATCTGGCATCTGCGGAACCGACAAGCACACGTTCCGAGGCGAGACAGAACAGTACGCCGGCACCGAGTACGCCCGCTCCACTCCGTTCCCCATCATCCAGGGCCACGAGAACGTTGGCATCGTGGAGGCCATCGGTGCCGGCGGCGCGACGGCATTCGACGGCACCCCGCTCTCGATTGGCGACCGGGTGGTGCCAGCGCCGAATCGGGCGTGCGGCGTCTGTGAATTCTGTACCGGCGACTACCCGTACTACTTCTGTACGTCGCTCGAGAACTACGGCAACTCACTCACCGCAGCCACGGCACCGCATCTCTTCGGAGGCTGGGCGGAGCACCTCTACATCCATCCGAACACCCCGATCTTCGTGGTGCCCGACGGCCTACCAACGAACGTGGCGGTGCTGACGGAGTTGTTCGCCGTCACACACAGTCTCGACCTCGCCGCAGCCATGCCGCGCCCGGGCGGGTTCCGGCCGGGAGACACGGTTGTGGTCGTTGGCACCGGCCCGATCGGCGTGGTGCATGTCGCCAAGGCGGCGCTCATGGGAGCCTCGCAAGTACTCACCATCGACCCGTTCGGCGCACGCGTCGAACTTGCCACGGCGCTCGGGGCCACGGCGACGTTCACGGGACCTGCCGACGACCCGGCGGCGCTTGCCTGGGTGCAGGCCGCCACCGGCCGCCGCGGTGCCGATGTGGTCGTCGACGCCACCGGCCACCCGTCGAGTTTCGCTCCGTCGCTCGACATGCTCCGAAACGGCGGCACGCTCATCGAAGTCGGCGCCTTTGTAGACCTGGGAACGGTGCCGGTGAACCCGGCCAGCCTGCTCGGCCGCAACGTCACCATTCTCGGTGTGGCAGGCGAAGACTCGCGCGCCTACGACCGGACGCTGGCCATGCTCGCCGAACACCACGAGCGGGTGCCGTTTCACCGCGCCGTCACGCACACCTTTCCACTGAGCGACGTCGCCACAGCCATGGCAACAGCGCTCGCGGGAGACACCGCGATGAAGGTGGTCATCGTCCCGAACGTTCAGTAGTCGTTCAATAGCCAAACACGCCCCGGGGACCGCTGCCCTGGACGATTGGTGGGCCATGTGCCCACACCGTGAGAGCCGACTTCCCCCCGCATCGAACTTTCTGCTTGGAGCGATTCATGGAACTCATCCCGCACGGCGTCGTCCGCCCGACGATTGGGCAGACCCTGCCATCCCGCAGTCCTCAGTCGGCGGCAGCCGAGAACACGGTGAGCATCGAACCGTGGATCGACCCGATCGTCGACGAACGTGGCCACGATCCGCGCAGCGCATACGTCGAGCGGTATTGGCTGGCCGTCATCGGGCCAACCGCGTTGTGGATCATGCGGCGGTTCGCCGATCGCTTCGACGAACATCCCGACGGGTTCCAGATCGACCTCAACCACACCGCTGTCACGATGGGCCTCTCGTTCGACAAGGGCGCGGCTTCACCGTTCGGCCGGGCGTTACACCGCTGCATCATGTTCGGCCTTGCCCAGCCGATCACAAACGGATACGCCGTGCGGCGACGCCTGCCGTCGGTCGCCCGACGGCACCTCAGCCGGTTGCCCCACGACGTTCAGGCCGAACACGACGAATGGGCACGCCGGACGGTACAGATCAACCACAGCGAAATCGAGCGTCGCCTCCGCGAGATCGGAGTGAGCCCAGCAGCCGCTGCCCGCGCATGCGAAGCCGCAGCACTCGCCTCGTGAACCACTTCGTCAACTATTTCGTATAGCTGGTTGCCAGATCGATCAGGAGGCGCGTACCGAATCCGGTTGCCCCTTTCGTCTTCCAGCCCGTCTGACTGTCGACGCTCATTGGCCCAGCGATGTCGAGGTGCGCCCACGGCACCTCGCCGACGAACTCCGACAGGAAGATCGATGCCGTGATGGCCCCCGCATAGGCGCCTCCGACGTTCTTCATGTCGGCCACGTTCGAGTCGATGAGCTTGCGATAACGGTCGCGTGAGAGCGGCATCTCCCACACCGGCTCATCTGTGGCATCGGCTGACGCACGCACCTTGTTGATGAGGTCGGCGTTGTTTCCCACGACCGCAGCGATGTCGGTACCGAGTGCCGCCATCGCCGCGCCGGTGAGGGTGGCGATGTCGATGATGGCGTCGGGCGCCTCTTCGGCGGCCAGCGACAAGCCATCCGCGAGCACCAAGCGGCCTTCGGCATCGGTGTTGTGGATCTCAGCTGTCTTGCCGTTGCGAAACGTCAGCACGTCACCGAGCTTGACCGCCGAGCCAGACGGCATGTTGTCGGTACACATGAGCCAAGCAGACACCTTGTTGCGGCAGCCGAGTTCCGCGAGCGTGGTCATGGCAGCCAGCACCGCACCAGCACCCGACATGTCCATTTTCATCATGGCGCTGATCGGGTTGGTGGGCTTGAGGCTGAGGCCGCCCGAGTCGTACATGACTCCCTTGCCCACCAGCGCGACATGCGCCTTGGCGCCACGCGGCGAATACGTGAGCTTGACCATTCGCGGAGGCTCTGTGGACCCTGCGTTGACACCGAGCATTCCCCCGCATCCCATGACCGCAAGTTGATCTTTGTCGAAAACCTCGACACCAAACCCATGGGATGCGCCGAGTTCAACCGCCATTGCAGCGATCTTCCGCGCGGTGAGATTGTTCGGCGGCAGATCCGCCAACTGGCGGGCAAGGCAACCGGCCCGTGCGGTGATGACGCCGCGTTGCGCTCCGGCGAGGGCGGCCTTATCAGCCTTCGCGGCGACGACCAGTGCCAGCGACGCCAGGTCTGGAGACCCGGCCGGCTCGGCCTTGGCTCCTTCGTAGCGATATCGGGAAAGCACGGCGCCCTCGACAATGGCTTGGGCCGCAGCAGCTTGGTCGGTTGCGCCGTCGGCGATGTTCGTTGCCAGGTGAGCGAATCGAACGGCTGCCCGGGCGAACGCCGCGGCAGCATCTCGCAGTTCATTCGCCGTTGGGGCATCCCCAACGCCAACCGCTATGAGCCGTGGCCCCCTGTCGGGTGGGAATGAGCAACGTCTGACCCGCCTTTCCCTCGAACCCCAGCTCCAAGAGGTTCGATCGCGACAGCCCCAGCTGGCGCGGCACGGCACCAGACGGACGAACGGCGATACCCACGGCTTGGGCAGTGCTCGGAATGGACCTGACAACGGTGACGTCTGCGGCGGGCATCGTGACAGTCTGCCTCATCGTCGGCGATTCGTTCGCGACAGTCCGTCGTGTGCATCGCTCCCAGAGCTGGCTGACTCGGCTACTTCAATGAGCCGCTGAGGTCGATGCCGCGGAAGAACACCCGCTGCAACAGAAGGAACACGACCAACGGAACCGCCATGGCGATGAGCGCCCCAGCAAGGACGAGGGGGATGTTGGTGTCGTAGACGCCCAGGAACTGATACAGCCCCACCGAGATCGGGAGTTTGTCGGGCGCAGTGATGAGAAAGACCAGCGGCTCGAAGAAGTCGTTCCAGGCGTAGAAGAAGTGGAACAGCCCCACTGCCAACAATGCGCCGTGGGCTTGCGGCAAGATCACGGTGACCAGGGTGCGCAGCGGGCCAGCGCCGTCGATCGCGGCGGCTTCGTCGAGTTCCTTCGGAATCGTGAGGAAGAACTGGCGCAACAGGAACACGCTGTATGCGTTGGAGAAGAAGTGCGGCAGCGTCAACGGGATGATGGTGCCGATCACGCCCATCCATCGAAACATGATGTACGTAGGGATCAGCGTGACAAAGCGCGGCAGGATGATGGTGGCCAACAGCGATGCCAAGATCCAGTTCTTGAAGGGAATCCTGAATCGCGACAGACCATATGCAACCAAGGTCGACGAGATCATCGTGCCCGCCATGCCGATGCCGGCGATGACGAATGTGTTCCACAACATCTTGCCCATCTTCGGCGTGGTGGCGTTCCAGGCTTCAGGGAAGTTGTCGAAACTCGGATCGAGGAAGTAGTCGGGTTCCAACGTCCGCCAGCTGCCCTCCCAGACGATCTCGACGTCGGGCTCGGCAGGATCGACGAACGTGCTCTGTCGTCGGCCGGGCTCCACCAGCGCCAGCGACCGCGTCTCACCGTCGATCTCCACCTTCAACAGCGGCACTTCCTCGCCATTGATTTCAGCGGTGACCGGCGTGACCGGGAGGATCTGACCGTTCGCGATCTGCTCTTCGCTCTTGAGTGACGTGGTCACCATGAACAGCAGCGGCAACAAGTAGACGAACAAGAACATCGCCACAACGGACGTGACGAAAGCGCCGACCAGAGAAACGCTTGGTGCGTCGGTCCAGTTGGCCAAAGGTCGTCTTCGGCTCGGATGCAGTGAGATACTTGGAGGCCTTCGTCGCAGCGAGAGGCTTGTCGATCGGCGTCGTGGTCATCGCCTCACTTCTCCTCGTACTCGTAGTGGACCCAGTACTTCGCGCTCCAGAACAACAGCGCCGTCAGCGAAAAGATGACGACGAACATCGCCCACGCGAGCGCCGACCCGTACCCGCCTTGAAAGAACCGGAATGTCTGCTTGTAGAAGTACATCGTGTAGAAGTTCATCGCACCGTCGGGGTTGCCGGTGCCCAGGCTCAGGGCGAACGGCACGACGAAGTACTGGCCGATGCCCACCAACGACAACACGATGTTGTAGAACAGGATCGGCGAGATCATGGGCAACGTGATGTCTTTGAACAGGCGGAACGACCCAGCTCCGTCGAGTGTTGCAGCCTCATACAGGTCCTTCGGCACGCCATCGAGCGCAGCGATGTTGATGATCATGGCATTGCCAATCCCCCACAGGCTGATGAACCACAGCGCGAACATCGCGGTTTCCGGATCCCGTAGGAAGTCGGGCGACTCGATGCCCACCAACCCGGTGAGCTTGGCGAACCATCCGAACTGCCCGTTGAGGTAGAAGCGCCACACGATGATCGCGGCGATGAACGGCACCATGGTCGGGAGGTAGAACATGGCGCGGAAGAAGTCGCGGAACCATAACCTCTTGAGGGTCATCAGGTACGCAAGTCCGAGTGGCACCAGCAGCCCGAGTGGAATGGCGACAGCCGCGAATCGAAACGTGATGTACGCGCCATGGCGCACCTCGGAATCAGTGAATACACGTCGCCAATTCTCGAGTCCGACCCAACTGGTCGGTTTGCCGTCTTGGTCGGCGAGTTCGTAGTCGGTGAAGCTCAACACGAGCGACGCCAGCAACGGCACCATGAACAGGAAGACGAGGCCAAAAAGCCACGGCGAGACGAATGCCAAACCCCAACGTCGTTCGCGGCGGAGGATCGCTCCGGTGTCTCCCGGTGGGGAGGACCCAGACGGGCCCTCCCCACCGGTGAAAATGGCCTCGATCATCGCCCTGACCGCACGACCGCGGAACAACTGATCACGGACGGGACGATCACGGCCAGGGGGAACATCAGCCGGCGTTCGCCCAGATCTCGTTGAGATCGGCTTCCAGCTCGGCAACCGCGTCATCGATGTCGAGGTCGGGCTCGCCATTGATGCGTGGTTCGAGTTCCTTGATGCGGGCATCTGATTCGACATACGCAGGAGTGGCCAGCTCGTGGCTGGGGTCGTCGACGTAGTTCAGGGCATCGAGGAACACGTCCCAGTCGACTCCTTGCGGGAAGTTGACTTCGAGGGTTTCGAAGTACGGGTCGCGCAGGTCGTTACGGGCTGGCATGGCCCCATAGATCGTGAGGAACTCGAGTGCCTTGTCTTCCTGAATCCAGCGCAACACTTCGAACGCCGCCTCCGGGTTGGCAGTGTCTTTGTGGATGCGGAACGTGTCTGCGTGCAGCTTGGCGGTGATGGTTCCACTGTGGCTGGGCACTGCGGCGACATTCCAGAAGGTGTTGAAGCCATCGTCGTTGGTGAGGCAGCAGGTGTACCAGAGATGCGTGAGCGCCATGGCGACCTTGCCTGAGTTGAAGGCGTTGCCGGCCAGCACGTCGCCGTCGAGTTCGGTGGCGCTTGGCGCGACACCGGTGTTCACCAGATTGTGATACCACTTGAACTCGTCGACCCACTGCTGTGGGATCTTCGCCGTACCGTCGGCCTGCTCGATCTGGCCGGCGCCGAAGAAGGTGCCCTGTGCGGTCGGAGGCGCCGTCCACTGATGCACGAAACCCCATTGGTCCACCGCGTCGCGGTCGAAGTCTGGGCTGGTGGCGTCGTTGCCGCTCTCGTCGACAGCGAGGATCGCTGCGATCTCGGCGAGCTTCTCGTCGTCCCACTCGCCCTCGTACTCCGTGCCTTCACCGTAAAGTGCGCCGAATTCGGCCGGCGGATATGGCAGGCCAGCTTCATCGAACAGCTCGGTGTTGTAGTACAACGCCAGCGGATACGACGCAAACGGCAGCGAATTGATCGTGCCATCTGGGTTGGTGAAGTTGGCGAGCTGCGCCTCCTCGTACAACGACAGGTCGATGCCAGAGCTTTCGATGAGCGGTGCGAGATCGAGGTACTGACCGTCGAACGCATTCGCGCCCTCACGACCCACCGGACCGATGAGATCCGGCGGGCTCCCACCGGCGATACCCGTTGCGAGCGCCTCCTTCGCGGTGGCGTTGTCGACGAACTGAACCTCCAAGAAGATGTCGTCGTGGGTCTCATTGAACTCGTCGACCAACGCTTGCGCGGGGGCGACCTGAGGTTCTTGCGAGCCGGTGCCCAAGCCGACGAACCACGTGACCGTTATCTCGCCTTCTTCGGCAGTTGGGCCGGATTCCGTGGTGGCGGTTGCCGCTGCTGCCGCAGTCGTGGCGGTTGATGCGTCGGTAGCTTCGGTTTCAGCGGGCTCGGTGGCTGCGGGCTCAGCTTCGTCGTCGTCGCCGCACGCAGCAGCGACGAGGGCGAGGCCGATGACGACCGCTCCAAATTCGTTGACGGCGCGTTGAGCGCCTGGTGCGTAGCATGGTGATTGATCTCCTTGAATGTGGAAAGTCGGTTGTTACTTTGGCGGGTCCCTCTTTGAGTCCTGCCGTCCGCACGATCGGAGGTTGGCCGGGTTACGGGGCAACACCCGTAGCTCGGCACTCGCGATCAGCGCGATGTTGACGCTGGTGCGCCCGCTAGTGACGCGGGCAACTCGGTCGATCCTCCCTTCAACAGCTCTGGTGCGAGGAGCACCGACTCGAGGTCTGTTGCGCCGCCCACGAGGGCAATCAGCAGGTCGACCGCGCAGGTCGCTATTTGGTCGAACGGCTGGGCAACGCTGGTGAGGGACGGTTCGATGAACTCGCCGGCCGCCAAGCCATCGAACCCTACGATCTTCACGTCGCCGCGGTGCACGAATGCCGCGATGAATGCCTTCCCAGAGCGCCCCCATAGCCATCTCATCGTTCGAGGCGAATATGCCATCGACACCTGCGTCATACAGCAGCCCGGCTGCCGCAGCACCTGCCTCGCGGGTGTAGTCGCCGCGCACGACGAGCGCCTGCGGTACGGGTCGGCCAACCCGCTGATGGGCGAGTTCGAAGCCAGCGAAGCGCGCTCGGGCATCGGCTCGATCGAGTGGTCCGGTGATGCAGCCAACCTGCTCGCAGCCCTGATCGAACATGTGGGTGACGGCGGCTGCGGCCGATTCGAGGTTCTCTACCTCAACTCGGAGCAGATCGGTGCGCGTGGGGTGACCACCGATGAGCACGGTTGGAAGCGACGCGTCGAAGAGCTCATCGACCCATCGCGGCCCGATCGCGACCGACGAGATCAACAGCCCGTCGATGAAGCCGTCTCGCAGGATGTGGTGGACCGTCTGTCCGGGCTCGTCGGCAGCCAGGTGGAGCATCAGCCCGAAGTCACGCCGTGATGTGGCCCGACCCACCGCGTGCGTGAGGGCTGCGCCGTAGGGGTCGATCCGTAGGTCTTGGGTGGGAATGACGAGTCCGATCACCGACGTCATCCCTGAAGCGAGGTTCTTCGCTGCCCGATTCGGACGGAACCCCAGACTGTCGGCGATGTGAATCACTCGCTCGCGAATGTCACTCTTCACACCGGGTCGATCGTTGATCGCCCGCGAGGCCGTGGCACGAGACACGCCGCTCAATCGAGCGACATCATCCAGCGTCACCTTCTGACTCAACGGTCCTCCCCCCCGGGCATCTGCATCACATGAACACGGCTACTGCGGAATCGCAGTGTTCCATTCGATTCGTGTTGAACCTTGAACTGGAAACGCTTCCATGTTACGGTCATGGCTGCCGGTCTGTCAATAACAACCGCAAAGTATCGCTTGAACTGGTGTTTTGCCAGAACTAGGTCCGCAGGGGGAACCAAACGTGTCTACTACTGCAGTGTCTACTGCAACCGCTTCCAACACTTTCTCGACCGCGCAGCAACGGCAATTTCCGGCTGGTTTCGTGTGGGGAGCAGCCACGTCGTCGTTCCAAATCGAGGGCGCATCACACGCCGACGGCAAGGGCGAAAGCATCTGGGATCGGTTCTGTGCCACCCCAGGCAAGATCGCCGATGGCAGCAACGGATCCGTCGCTTGTGATCACTACCACCGCTCGGCGAGTGACGTCGCTCTCATGTCGGAGCTCGGCCTCACCGCGTATCGCTTCTCCATCTCTTGGCCCCGCGTCAAACCCGACAGCAATGGGCGCACCAATTCCGCGGGGCTCGACTTTTACAGCCGACTGATCGACGATCTGTTGGCCACGGGAATCGAGCCGTACCCAACGCTGTATCACTGGGATCTGCCGCAATGGCTGGAAGACGGCGGGGGCTGGACGAATCGGGCAACTGCGGAAGCGTTCGCCGAGTACGCCACAGCAGTCGTCAGTCGCCTGGGCGACCGAATCACTCGGTGGACCACGATCAACGAACCATTCGTCATCGCCAACCTGGGGTACCTCACCGGCGAGCACGCACCCGGCCGCACCAACCTTCGCGACGCCATCGCTGCGAGCCACCACGTGCTGCTCGCTCACGGTCTGGGGATGCAGGTCATCCGCGACCTGGCACCGTCGGCCGAGGTGGGGATCACCGTCAACTTCACACCAGTGGAACCGGTGGGCGACTCTCCGTTTGCTCTGGATCGTCAGACGTGTGCAGAACGAGTACGAGAATCGTTGGTACTCAGACCCGATCGCGGGGCGTGGATACCCGGCATTCACTGTTGAACGGCTCGCGTGGGATCAGGCCGAGGTGGGCGAGGGCGACATGGACCTGATCGCTGCCCCCATCGACTTCTTCGGAGTCAACTTCTACACCCGCAAGATGGTTGGAGCAATCGATGGCGAGACGGTGGAACGGGGCAGCGAGACTGCCATGGGATGGGAAATTCACCCGCCGGCACTTGGCGACTTGCTGTTGTTCCTGCACGAGCAGTACCACTTTCCCAAGATCTTCATCACCGAAAATGGTGCCGCCATGCCAGACGACCAGCGCACCGCAGATGGTCGGGTTGCCGATCACGATCGCCTGGCGTACATCGAGTCTCACCTCGAACAGGTACTTCGTGTCATCGATCACGGTGTACCCGTTGCCGGCTACTTCGCGTGGTCGTTGCTCGACAACTTCGAGTGGGCATTTGGCTATGAACCTCGCTTCGGGTTGGTCGAGGTCGACTTTGAAACGCAGCACCGTACGCCAAAACTCGAGCGCGTTGTGGTACTCCGATGTCGTTCGCACCAACTCGCTCGTCGATCACACGGCGAATCAATAGAGACGAAACACACGAATCAATCGACCGATCAACAGTCGGGTTCAAGAGGGGATTTGAATATGGCTACCGTCCGTTTCGACAAGGTGACGAAGCGCTATCCGAATGGGTTCGAAGCCGTCACTGACCTCGATCTCGAAGTTGCCGACGGCGAACTGCTCGTCGTGGTCGGGCCGTCTGGCTGTGGAAAGTCGACGACGCTGCGCATGCTGGCAGGGTTGGAAGACCTGAGCGAGGGCCGCATCTTCATCGGTGACCAATGCGTCAACGAGATCGAAGCACGTCGCCGCAACATCGCCATGGTGTTCCAGAGTTACGCGTTGTACCCCCACCTCACAGTGGGTGGCAACCTCGCCTACCCATTGAAGGTGTCGGGCATGGCGAAAGCCGAGCGAGATCAACGGGTGCTGCAGGTAGCGAAGCTGCTGCGCCTCACCGATTTGCTGGATCGCAAGCCTCGCCAATTGTCGGGTGGTCAACGCCAACGTGTGGCGATGGGCAGAGCAATGGTGCGTGAACCCGAAGTGTTTCTCATGGACGAGCCATTGTCGAACCTTGATGCCAAACTCCGTGTCGCGATGCGCGCCGAGGTGTCGGAGCTGCAGCGCTCGCTCGAGGCGACGATGTTCTACGTCACCCACGATCAGGTGGAAGCGATGACCATGGGCGACCGGGTGGCGGTCATGGATCAAGGTCGACTGCAGCAAGTATCGACCCCCGACGAGTTGTACAACGCCCCGCTCAATGCCTTCGTTGCCGGGTTCATCGGGTCACCACCGATGAATCGAGTCCGGGCAACGGTTCGCAACGATGAGAAGGGTGCGCCAACCGTGAGTTCAGGAACTGTCGACCTGAGCTTGCTGTCACCCGAACTCGCACCACGGCTCGCCTCGCTCGGTGGCCCATCATCGGGCGAGTTCATCGTCGGCTTTCGTCCCGAGCACCTCGAGGTAGCTCCCGATGGCTTCGGCCTCCCGATCGACGTTGCGTCTGGTAGAGCACCTTGGTTCGGAACAGATTGTGCACATCGATGCTGGCGCGTTCGATGTGTTCAACCCTGACCGCGTTGAACACGATCTCGATGTGAGGCCCCGGTTGTTGCTGAGCACCCGCGACTTTGGAAGTCGCGTCGCGGCGGGCGACACCATCTCATTGCGCGTCAACCCGGAACGGCTGTACATCTTCGATGCGGAGACCGGCTCGGCGATTGCCTGATCTCTGCGATGACCATCACTCCACAGATCATCACTCCACAGATCATCACGGTGCTCGATGCTGCTTGGACGTTGCAGCTTGCGCGAGCAGCCCCCGACGCCCCGGCGCTGACGGCCATGGGCGCGACTGTTCCCGGTTGCACCCACACCGACCTGTTGGCGCATGGCCTCATCACTGACCCCTTCGTGGGTACGAACGAAATCGACGTTGCCTGGGTTGCGGCGTGCGACTGGACGTATCGATGCGAGTTCGATGTGGGTGATGCCCAGCTCGCTCACGAACATCTCGACCTCGTCTGCGACGGGCTCGACACGCTGGCCGAGATTCGGCTCAACGGGCACCTCGTCGGCGCCACCGAGAACATGCATCGGCGCTATCGGTTCGACGTGCGCCATGCTGTGATGCCAGGCCCCAACGCCCTCGAGATCACCTTTCGTTCAGCTACCGAACACGCCGAGGCCCTCCGCTCCGCACACGGCGACTGGCCGTCGTCGTCGTTCGGGCGGCCGTTCAACTACATCCGCAAAATGGCGTGCAGTTGGGGATGGGACTGGGGCCCGTGGCTCACCAGCGCAGGCATCTGGCGCGACATCTCGTTGGTGGCTTGGAGCGGCGGCCGGATCGGCGACGTGCGGCCGACCGCGAGCGTCGACAGTGACGGTGTCGGCACACTCGTCGTCAACGCCGACACGGTCATCAGCGCCGCCAACCGCAGCACCTCACTCCTTGGCCCGTCGCTTCGAATCGAGGTGCGCTCGCCCGATGGTTCGTTGGTTGGAACCTGCTCGACCAGTGTCAGCATGACCGCCACGACCGAATTCTCTGCTGCCGCATCGCTCCGCGTTGGCACGACGGAGCTGCGGCTCGACGACGAACTCGCGCTCGGCAAGGTCGAACTGTGGTGGCCCCACACATATGGCAGTCAGCCGTTGTATCAGCTCGATGTCGACCTGATCGACAGCGACGGAGCGCTGCTCGATCACCGAAGCCATCGCATCGGCTTCCGATCAGTCGAACTCGACACCACGCCCGACCGCACCGGTTCGGCGTTCACGTTCGTGGTGAATGGTCGCCCGATCTTCGTGCGCGGCGTGAACTGGGTTCCCGACGACGTCTTCCCCACCCGCATCACGGAAGGCGACTACCGAGAGCGGCTCGAGCAGGCGGTCGCGGCCAACGTCGACATGATCCGGGTCTGGGGTGGCGGCATCTACGAAGACACCCGGTTCTACGAAGCGTGCGACGAACTCGGGCTCATGGTGTGGCAGGACTTTCTGTTCGCTTGCGCGGCCTACCCAGAACATCTGCTTGCCGACGAGGTGGAAGCGGAAGCCCGTGACAACGTGTCGCGACTCATGCGACATCCGAGTCTGGTCGTCTGGAACGGAAACAACGAGAACATCTGGGGCGCCGCAGACTGGGGCTGGCACGACACGTTGCAAGGCCGCAGCTGGGGTGCCGATTTCTACCATCGACTGCTGCCCAAGATCGTTGCCGAACTCGATCCGCATCGGCTGTACTGGCCGGGCAGCCCGTACAGCGGTTCTGAGAACGTTGCCCCCAACGCCGATTCGCACGGCTGTGTGCACGTGTGGGACGTATGGAACCAACTCGACTTCACCCGGTATCGCGACCACACTCCACGGTTCGTCGCCGAGTTCGGGTGGCAGGCACCTCCCGCCTGGACGACGATGGCCGATCACGTCGCCCCGGACGAGTTCGTTCGCACGTCGCCGGCCATGCGCAATCACCAGAAGGCCACCGACGGCGATCTGAAACTCGACCGTGCGATCGTGCCTCGCTTTGGACACATCGAGTCGCTCGATGCATGGTGGTACGCAGCACAACTCACGCAGGCGCGTGCAGTGCAGACAGGCATCGAACACTTCCGGTCGCTACGGCCGTATTGCATGGGCACCATCTGGTGGCAGCTCAACGACTGCTGGCCTGTAGCGAGTTGGGCCGTCATCGACGGGCTCGGCCGCCCGAAGCCATCCTGGTTTGCTCTCCGCGAGGCATACCGCAGCCGGCTCCTCACCGTCGTCCCCCGCGGCGACGTGCTCGCCGTGGTTGCGGTGAACGAGACCAACACCGACTGGACAGTTGCCACACACGCCACGAGATACCAGCTCGACGGCACTATTGCTGCCAGCTCCCCCGTGGAGTTCTTGGTACCCGCATGCGGTTCGGTTCAGCATGTGTTGCCATGGCAGGTGACAACCGCGATCGATCCAACGGCTGAGGTGCTCACCATCGGCGACCAACACGGGGACCACGATGAACGCGCCTGGTGGTGGTATGCGCCAGACCGTGACCTTGCAATACAACCATCGCCAGTCACGTGGTCGACCGCACTGGACGACGACGCCGTCGTCGTCACCGCCACCGCCGCGCACGCCGCTCGCGACGTGTCGATCCTGCCTGACCGCCTCGGGCCACTGGCAAGGGTCGATCGACAGATGATTTCGATGCTCCCCGGGCAGACCGAGCAGTTCCGCATCACCGGCCTCGAAAAACCAGGAGAACTCGACCCCACGAGGCTCGACGAGTCAAAAGCCTGCTGGAGCGTGGCCGACATCATCCACCCACCATCGTTGGTCGAGCGCCAGCGATCTCACAGCGATCTCACAGCGATCTAACGGCAAGTTCTGGGTGAGGCCGAACGGGCGCGTACGCACCGGCATGGCACAATACGGGCCATGAACGACTCCCCCGAACCCGTTGCGGCCCGCTCGGGAATTCCCAGATGGGTGAAGTTCACGGTGCTTGGCCTCGTCACAGCCGTCGTGCTGTTCTTCGGAGCGATTTTCCTTTACGCAAAGGTCATCAACGACAGCCCCGACGAACTCACGACCAGCGACCTCGATGCCGCGTTGGCCGTCGACACCACCGTGGTCGATGCCGCGACTGATGAGCCGCCAGTACCCGACTCGACAGTGGCGGACGCCCCGGCCACCACCGCCGGCAACGCGGCGGCCGACGGCACTCTCGTTGAAACCACCGTGACCGACGAGGCGCCTGCCGAAGGTTCAACGTCAACGTGGCTCGCCACCGACCCCAGCACTGTCGGCTACCGAGTCGGTGAGAACCTGTTCGGCGTCGACACCGAAGCCGTGGGACGCACCAACACGGTGGATGGCTCGCTCACCATCGAGGGCACCACGCTCACCACCACCGATTTCACCATCGACGTAGCCACCATCGAGAGCGATGACAGTCGTCGCGATGGCCAGTTCCGGGGCCGGATCATGTCGGTCGAGGAGTTCCCCACTGCCACGTTCGCACTCACCGCTCCGGTCGAGCTCGGCACCGAGCCAGTCGACGGTGCCGAAGTGGCTGTGTCGGCTTCTGGAGAACTCATGCTGCGCGGCGTCACCCAACCGGTCACCTTCGATCTCACCGCCAAGATGGAGAACGGCCGCATTGGGGTACTCGGCGCGATTCCGGTGGTGTTCGCCGACTACGGCATCGCCAACCCATCGACCAGTGGAATCACCACCGATGACAACGGCCTGCTGGAGTTCGTTCTGGTCTTCGAACCGGCCTGAATCGGTAAGGGCGAGTCAGCTCGCCAACAGGCTGTTCACTCGATCCTTGGGGCGGCCGATGATGGCGACGTTGCCTTTCACGACGACCGGACGCTGCATGATCATCTTGTTCTCCAGAATCACGTTGACGACCTGATCTTCGGTAGCGACATCGGCGTCGGTGAGACCGAGCTTTGCGAAGAGTGCGTCACGCCGTACGAGATCGGTGGGCGGGTCTTCGAGCTTGGCGATGATGCCTCTTAACGTCGCCTCGTCGGGCGGAGTCTTGCGATACACCACCACCTCGGCGTCAACGCCGAGTTCCTCGGCAACCGATACCGCGTGCCGTGACGTGCTGCAGTCGGGATTGTGGTAAATCGTGACGTCGGCCATTGCGCGAAGTTAGCCCTTAGCTGGTTGCTGTCACACCCCGTACGTATCTTTGCTGTTACCGACTTCCCCCTGCCCGCCAGCTCTGCAAGAGCTGCATCCCACAGGGGAAACCATGACTGCCAACTTCTGCCTTCACGGCATTCCACGCGCTCGCATCGACCCGATTCAAGATGCTGCGACCGCGTTGCGGATGATCAAACTCGCCACCACAGAGCCGCGACGCAACGAGACGATCGTGGTGCTCCTCGACGATGCGCGGCGCGGGATTGGCCTCTACATCGTCAGCGGCACCGACGACAACCAGTCGGTGTTGGAGGTCATCGATTGCATCTCCGCGTCGGCCACCCGATACGACGAGGTCGACGGCGTGATCATCGCCTCGGTAAGAACACCCAGCACCGTCGACACACACGACCTCGCCGCGCCTGACTGTGAAGATGCCGACATCGATCGGTGGTTCGAGATGAGCCACATCGCTGAACAGGCTGGTCTCGAGTTGGTGGAGTGGTTCGTCGTCGGACGATCCGTCACCTGCCCTCGCGATCTCATCGGCGCCGCGCCCCGATGGTGATCAAAGTTGTCGGCTGGCGGCGACGTACTCGCGACGTTGAGCCGGCGTCAACCGAAGGCCAGCAGCCTTCAGCCGAAGCAACAGCACTCGGCTTTCCACCACCAGAGCTCCTGCAGCGATGAGGTCTTCACGGTACTGCTCGGGAATGTCGTAGTGATCTCCCTCGAACCCACGCTCCGGTATGCCGTTCCCCTGGGCGAACTCGTGCAACTCGGCGTAGGAAACGTCGCTCACCAGGTGGCACCACCGCATGCCGCGATGGTGCCAACGCGCCTCGTCTATCAGAATCGTCACCACCTGAGCCTGCCACACTGGCGGCATGGACGACCTCGAATTGCGTGTGGCGTGGCAACAACACGTCGCCATCGACTTGGGCGAGTTCGAGGCCGTGTTGGCCCGCCACCGCGAGCCCCACCGTCGGTACCACGGCGAACGTCACGTTCGCTGGGTCGTGCGGCACGCCCAGCAGCTTGCCGCACAACTGGAAGCACAGCACGCCGATGGCAATCCTCGAGTCGATCTCGGCGCCGTCATCGCGGCGGCGTTCTATCACGACGCGGTGTACGACCCGCAGGCGAGTGACAACGAACTGGCAAGTGCTCGGCTTGCGTGCGACGTGTTGAAACGGTGTGGCTGGGACGCAGGGCGAGCCGACGCGGTCGCCAACATGATCGAGGCAACAGCCGGACACACCGACAGCAGCATCGTCGACGCCGCAGACCTGTCGACCGCGGTGCTGTTGGCCGCCGACCTGGCAGTGCTGGCCGCTGACCCAGCGGGTTACAACACCTACGTCAACGGCATCCGAGTCGAGTACTCACACGTTGCCGAACCCGATTGGGTCATCGGCAGATCAGCGGTGTTGCACAGGTTCATCGATCGGGATCGCATCTTCCCAGAAGCGCTGGCGTTGGAGGAGTGGGAGGCCCGCGCTCGCGCCAACATCGCCGCCGAACTCGCAGCGCTCGACCGGTCGGACTAGCGGCGGCGGCGGACTCGCGAACGCACTCGCACCGGAACTGGCTGAGGTTGCGGGCGTGTCGCGCGGCCAACTGCTACGGCAAGAACGGCACCAGCCGCAAGACCATAGATAGCAATCAACATTCGGTCAGTGTACGCATGTTCCATGCTTCAAGGCGAGCGCGCTGCACATCAATGCGAGCTCTAGTGTGACCGCATGCCCGATGCAACGCTCACCGGCCAGACCGTCGACCTGCTCCAGGCATTGATTCGTAGCGCCTGCGTCAACGACGGCCGAGCCGAATCGGGCGACGAACCCGCAACGCCAACGTGCTGACAACCTTCCTGGAGGGTTCCGGACTGGACATCGAACGGTTCGAATCACGCCCGGGACGGGGTTCTGTGGTCGCTCGCATCGAAGGGTCCGATCCGAGCGCCCCATCTTTGTGCCTCATGGGACACACCGACGTGGTACCCGTGAGCCCCGACGGTTGGTCGCACGATCCGTTCGGCGGCGATCTGATTGATGGGGAAGTCTGGGGACGCGGGGCGATCGACATGCTCAACCTCACTTCGTCTATGGCCGTGGCGTTTCGACACCTGGCCCACAGCAACTTCCGACCAAAGGGCGACCTGATCTACTTCGGCGTCGCTGACGAAGAAGCTGGCGGCACATGGGGTGCCGAGTGGATGTTCGAACACCATTCCGATGTCATCGACGCCGACTACGTGGTGACCGAACTGGGCGGCTGGTCGACCGTCGATGAGCACGGGCACCGAGCGGTCACGGTGAACGTTGGTGAGAAGGGTTTGGCGTGGCGCCGGTTGCGCGTTCATGGCACTCCCGGTCATGGCTCAATGCCCTACGGCTCTGACAACGCATTGGTCAAGGCCGCTCAGATCGTGCAGCGTCTCAGCGAATTTCGGCCAGCCGCCGTGATCGGTGACATTTGGCGCGATCAAGTGAAGGCGATGGACCTCCCACCGGAGTTGAAAGAGTCGCTGGTCGACCCGGCACTCGTGTTCGACGCGATCGGCACGCTCCCGGTCCCCGTGGCCCGGTCGTGTCACGCACGACGCACACGACATTCTCTCCGAACGTTGCCCACGGTGGGCAGAAGACGAACACGATTCCCGACGTGGTCGACATCGATGTAGACATTCGCACGGTGCCCGGAACCACGCGGGCCGATGTGGACGCGATGCTGACCGATGTGCTCGGTGAGCTGGCAACGAGCAGATCTGTGATCGGCGGCTCGCGGTCCTGAGGGAGTCACACCGCTCATTGATCTTGAGTGTTCTTTCTGTGATTATTACTTGACTCTGCGAATCTGCCTCCAAATCAGCCGCGTGGATGGGGACGCCTGCAGGGCGCTCGACGAACTCGACGCCCTCTACGCCGCGCTGTTCTTGTTTTCCCGTCGCACGACGCGATGTGCGATCTTCCCCCTCGATTATTCCCGGATCGCCGTGCGCACGTGGGGTGCGCACACCCCCATTTGCCACGAAAACTGCACCTACAGTCTAGGAGACGAACATCATGCCTGAAAATAATGGTCTAGCCGCACCAGAAATCGGATGCGGTTGCCGCCTCGGCCTTTCGCATCGTCGGGCACGACGCGTTCGCTCACGCACGTTGCCACGGAACGACGTCGGGCGTCGGCGGTTTATGAAAGGCGTGGCCGCGAGTAGCAGGCGTCGCGGCAATGACAGGGTTGGCTCCCGAAGCCGATGCGGCCCCCATCGCCATCAAGCAGCAGATGTCGCTCGTCCGCCGACACGAAAACGATCACGTGGCTTATCTCGTGTCAGCACTCGGCGCCTGTCGCTCGGCCGAAGCCGACGTTCCAAAACCTGCAGCAGATCCAACCTCAACGATTTCTTGAATCTATCGCTGGCTTTGGAGAACACGGGCGTGACGCCTATCTCGGCGCGGCCGCCGGTAATCTTTGACAAAGCGATCTTGGGAGCCGCGGCGTCAGTCGCGCCTATCGAAGCACGGCACGCGGGATTCTTTAACGGCCTGCGATCGCAGCCCATGACCCGAGAACGCTTTCGGCCAGGAACTCTCCTTTGAGCGGGCAGTTCGACGTTCAAGAAGTGATTGACGCCGCCGGCCCGTACGTTGCCAGCCTCAACGGCGGTCCCCCGCTTAGTTTTAGCACCACGCCGTCGGCGGCGAACGACATCGCGATCCTCAACTTCGCGCTCGCGCTCGAGTACCTCGAGGCCGAGTACTACAACATCAACGTGCCGCTGTTCTACGGCGTCTAGAGCGGTCACGCCGGCCTCTGGCTCACGACAAATTACCGCTTACCAAAAACAGTACTACAAACTTGAATCACACCTATTCGAAGTAGAGCCCCTATGAAAAAACTATTGCTACTCGCCTCGATTGTCCTGCTGCCCGCGTCTGCGGCGCCGGGCGAACCTTTGGTCGCCCTCACCGGCGCCAATCAGCTCATTCGCTTCAACAGCCCAACGCCGGGCACGATTACCAGCACCGTGACGATCTCCGGCCTCACCGCTGGCGACGTTTTGGCCGGGATCGACGTCCGACCCTCTAACAACACCCTCTACGCCTTCGCCACGGACGCGGGTCTTGGCATGTCGGCTGTTGGCATGGGCCGCGTCTACTCGATCAATCTCGCCACCGGCCTCGCCACGCTGTCGGCCACGCTGGCGCCGATGTCGACGACACGACGGCGCCGACTCCCTTTATGGCCGTCTCGGGCAGCTTTTTCGGCGTCGATTTCAACCCCGTCGCTGATCGGCTGCGCGTGACCAGCGACACGGGGCAGAACCTGCGCATCAACGTCATGACGGGAGCTACCCAGCTCGACGTGCCGCTCGACTATGTCGCTGGCGACCCGAATGTCGGCACGCCGCCGGCCGTTGTCGCCTCCGCCTACACCAACAGCCTTGCTGGCGCGCTCACTACGCTGCTCTACGATCTCGACTCCAACATTAGCGTGCTAGCGACCCAGGCTCCCACGCCCAATAACGGCACGCTCAACACGTTGGGCGTCACTGATGGAATTGTTTTCCCCGATGCCACGTTCGACATCTCGGGTCAAACCGGCATTGGGTACGTGGTGCTCGACGGAGTTACGCTCTCGACGATCAGCCTCGCCAACGGCACGATGACCTCCGTGGGGCCGATTGCGACGCTCGGCTCGATCACCGGCCTCGCGGTGCTCGTCCCCGAGCCCACGAGCGCGGCGTTACTCATCACCACACTGGCCGTAACGCTGAGACGCCGCCGACGGTAAGCGGAGATACTTAACAGGATCCCAAAAGCAGCCAACAAACGAACGCTTGATAAGGGATGCGTCGCTTCATGAAGGGGCGCATGCCCCTCTACGCCGTTCGACTCGCCTCGAGTTCCTGCCACCGCTCGTACGCCGCAGCCAGCTTGGTCGCCACCGCCTGAGTTTCCGCTTGTTTGGCTGCGATTCGGTTACCCGGCAACTTGTAGAATTCGGGCTTCGCCGTCTCCTCGTGCAGCGCCGACTGCTGCGCCTCCAGCTTAGCAATCAGCTCTGGCAGTCGCTCCAGTTCTCGCTGGTCCTTGTACGAAAGCTTCTTGGCCGGCGCCGAGGGCGTGGATTGCTGCCCGCCATTGCCGCCTTCGCATCGCGACTCGACGGCGCCTCCGCAGCGGCCCCCACTGCGCTGGCGCACCCAGTCGTCGTAGCCGCCGACGTATTCGCGCAGCTCGTCGCCCTCGAACACGAGCGTGCTGGTGACGACGTTGTTGAGGAACTGCGCGGTCGTGGCTCACCAGCAGCACCGTGCCCTCGTACTCGACCAGCCGCTCTTCGAGCAGTTCCAGCGTTTCGCTGTCGAGGTCGTTGGTCGGCTCGTCGAGCACCAGCACGTTCGCCGGGCTGGCGAACAGCTTGGCCAGCAGCAGGCGGTTCCGCTCGCCGCCGCGAGAAGAAGCGGATCGGCGTCCGCGGCTTCCTCCGGCGTGAACAGAAAGTCCTGCAGGTAGCCGATGATGTGCTTCGTCTTGCCGCCGACGGTGACGGTCGTCTTGCCCTGCCCCACGTTGTCCTCGGCGGTTGCCTCGGGTCGAGCTGCTCGCGCATCTGGTCGAAGTAGGCGATCTGCAGATTCGTGCCCAGCCGCACCGTGCCCGCCTGCGGCGGCAGCTGGCCGAGCAGCCCGCGAAGCAGCGTGCGTCTTGCCGGCGCCGTTGGGGCCGATGATGCCGATCTTGTCGCCGCGCATGATCGTCGTCGAGAAGTCGCGGACGATCGGCTGTGCCGTCGTAGCCGAACGAGGCGTCGTCGGCCCGCAGCACCAGCGCGCCGCTGCGCTCGCCTTCGTCGATCGCCAGCTGCACGTTGCCGACGGCGTTCGCGGCGCTCGGCCGCGCACGCGGCGCATCGCTTCGAGCGCCCGCACGCGGCCTTCGTTGCGCGTGCGGCGGGCCTTGATCCCCTGGCGAATCCAGACCTCCTCCTGGGCCAGCTTCTTGTCGAACAGCGCGTTCTGCTTTTCCTCGGCGGCCAGCGCCTCCTCCTTGCGCGCGAGGAACGTCGCGTAGTCGCACGACCAGTCGAACAGCTTGCCGCGGTCGATCTCCAGAATCCGCGTGGCCAGCCGCGTGAGGAACGCCCGGTCGTGCGTCACGAACATCAGCGTCGTCTTGCCGGCTGCGCGAGAAAGCCTTCGAGCCATTCGATCGACGCGATGTCGAGATGGTTCGTCGGCTCGTCGAGCAGCAGCACGTCGGGCTCGCTGGCCAGTCGCCCGCGCCAGCAGCACGCGGCGTTTCATGCCGGTCGACAGCGACGAACTCGGCCGTCGCCGTCGAGCCGCATGTCGGCGAGCGTCCGCTCGACGCGCACCGGTCTCCTCCCACTCGCTCTCGCGGTGATGGCCGTCGTGGAGCAGGCCCGCGCATGACGATGTCGGAACGTTGCCCGGCAGATCTCGGGCACGTCCTGCGGCAGCAGCGCGACGCGCGTGCCGGGGAAGAGCTCGATGCGGCCCGTGGTCGGGCTGCTCGACGCCGGTGAGCAGCCGCATGAGCGTGGTCTTGCCGGCGCCGTTGCGGCCCAGCAGGCCGATCCGCTCGCCCGGCTCGATGCGGCAGGAGACGCCGTCGAGCAGCGGGTGCGCCCGTGTAGGCGATGGTGACGTCGGAGAGCGTGATCTGCGGCATCACGCTAGCTAGGAAATCAAAGGCGGGGCAGCGGGCGAACGTTTGCGGACTATGCGGTGAGTCGGCGGCGGCTTTGCGGCCGTGTCGAGCCGCGATCGCGGCGTTCCGGCTTGCGTGCTAGCGGAGGTGGACCCAATTGGGCTCCAGGGTAATCGAGCCGAGACCCGAAAACCGACATGCCGTCGAGGGCCGCCGCCGCGGGAAACTGCATGCCGTCGAGGCTGAATTGCTCACCGAACAGGCCGCCGAACTTGTGCTCGAGAAACGCCTGGAAATGCGGCGGCAGCGGCTGCTGAGGATCGACGCTTGCAACGGGCGCGGCTCCAGCAGCGTCATCTCGAAGCCGAGAACGGCGCACGCGACGGTCATCCGGGCGAGACCTCGAAGGGAATTTCGTACGCGGCGCCGTCGATCTCAACTCGCGAGAATCTGATACCGCACCGTGGCGAATTCCCGCGTGAAATGAATCTGCATCGGTTGCCGCCACGTCCCACCGGCGTTCCAGCGGCCCGGCCTGAGGCCGATCATGCAACTCTTCGCTGTTGCCGCCGGTGAGCTCGCGCTGCAGTGGCGAGAAATTGACGTCGGTCCATATTTTGCCGGCGATGAGTGCGCGGAGGATGCCCTCGATGCCCGAATCGTGAATGAGAGGCCGAGCGTTTGCTCGCCGCTGAGCGGCGGCATCTGGTGCGGCACTGCCGTGAGGCCCGAGAGCGACCGCGGCGTGAACCCGAGGTTGATGGCCGTGTCGCTGAGGCCCGCTTCCAACGCGCCGCTTTGTTGCCGGTGCGGGTGAGAAAGCCGAGGAAGTTCTCGCTCTTGGCGGTCACTTTTCGATGGCCGGTTCATTCGCTCGGTGATCGTAGCGATCGCCTCGGCTCGATCATCGACTCAAC
>CAVTVY010000002.1:0-328570 GCA_963738275.1 uncultured Actinomycetota bacterium | reverse complement strand
CTCTTCTTGCAAGCCTGCTTCGACTTCAAATACGTATTGCTGGACCTGGCGACCGCGGCAACATTGGGCGGGTAGTTCACGAACCCAACACGTCACCCTCGAACCCCTGAACTTCGTTCTCGAAGGACCAACGAGTTTATGTACAACGTTGTACGTCGGTGTACAATTCGGATCATGTCAACGATGACCGTCAGCGAGGCGAGGGCCGGTTTGCCTGATCTTCTCGATCGGGTGGAAGCTGGGGAAGACGTCACGATTACGTGCCATGGCAAAATCATTGCGGTCGTGGTGAGGCCGGACGTTCTCCGAGTCCGTCGAGCTGATCGAGCGCTTGCCGACGCCGAGCGTCTCCATGAGTTACTCGATCAGGGCAGAGCGAGCAGGCTTGACGACTCGATAGGCATCTCCAACGACCGGGCGGACCTGCTCGTGCGCGACGTCGCTGCGTCCCGTACGTCTCGGTAGCCAATGGATGCGTTCGACGCAGATGTCCTGATTTACGCAGCCGCTCCCAACCACCCACTCGGCCGGAAGGTTCGGGCCCTCTTCCCTTCGGACGCAACGAACAAGACGGGTCGTGTCGCCGGGCTCGGCTCGGTCCTGCTGATCGCGGAGTTGTTCGCCAAGCCACTTCGCGACCGCGCAGACGATGAAGTGATCGCGCTTGCACGCCTGCTGGCGCGCCTGGAGTTGCGACCGCTCGACGAAGCTGCTGCCGGGCTCGCAGCTTCGCTAGGTGCGGCTTACGGCCTTCGTGCTGCAGATGCCGTGCATCTCGCCACGGCGGTGGCGGCTGGTGCGCAACGATTCATCACGAACAACTCGTCCGACTTCACGAAGGAAATCAACGAGATCGCCGTGACCTACCCAATAGATCTTGACGAGCCGTAACTGGACCTCGGTAACGACTGGACATCTGTGTCGGTCGCCACCTCTGGGCGAGTCGCTTCGGCACCGTCTTGCAGCCGCCTTCCATGCGATGACTTCTCTGCGGTGACTTCTCTGCGCTTACGATTTGACTGTGCTGAGAACAGCGGCCGTCACCCTTGCATCGGGCCTGAGCTTGTCGTTCGCGGAGCAGGGACCGGAGTCGGGACCAGTGGTTCTCCTCCTGCCGGGGCCAACCGACTCGTGGCGATCGTACGAACCTGTACTCAACCGCTTGCCGCACTGGATTCGAGCCATCGCCGTGTCGCCCCGGGGCCACGGTGACTCCGACAAGCCCGAGAGCGGGTATGCGGTCGAGGACTTCGCGGACGACGTCGTACAACTCTTGACTGCGCTCGGCATCGATCGGGCTGTGTTGGTCGGCCACTCGGGCTCGTGCCTGGTCGCACGAAGGGTCGCCCTCGATCATCCGGCGCGTGTCGCTGGCCTGGTCCTCGAGGCCTCACCGACCAACCTCCATACCGAAGCGGCAAGCCTCGTTCGTGAACTCCGTCGTCATGGGGTTAGCCGACCCGATCAACCCAGACTTCGCGAGGTCGTTCATCGCGGACACATCCTCGGAGAACGTGCCGCCGGAAGTGATCGACGTGTTGGCGGACGACACGCTCAAGGTCCCAGCCCGAGTGTGGCATGAGATGTTCGCGAGTCTCCTCCGCTACGACGACACCCACGAGCTCGCCAGGGTCGTTGCCCCGACGATGCTCATCTGGGGCGATCAAGACGCTCTCGTCTCCCGTGAGATGCAGGCGATGCTCGTCGAGCGGATTCCTCACGTAGAACTGATCGTCTACCCAGGCGTGGGTCACACGCCCCGCTGGGACGACCCACAGCGGTTTGCTGCAGACCTTTCGGCGTTTGTCGATCGGTTGCACCAGTCGTCGTAGCAACGATCGATCAAATTGGTCGGGATGAGAGGATTCGAACCTCCGACCCCCTGCTCCCAAAGCAGGTGCGCTAGCCAAGCTGCGCTACATCCCGGTCTGATCGAGATGCTACCGGCAGGTCGCGCCGGAACAGATCAAGTTTGGGCGATCTCGTCGACGAGACCCCAGCTCAGCGCAGTCTCCGCATCGATCACTCGCCCGGTCAACGCAAGTTTGGCCGTGCGTTGACGGCCGATCCGGGCGGTCACGCTGACCGTTCCGCCAGCACCGGGAATCAGACCCAAGCTGATCTCGGGCAATGCGAACTGCGTGTCTGGCGCCGCGACGACCCGGCTCGCGAACGCCGCCATTTCAAGGCCGCCGCCCATGGTTGCGCCGTGAACCTCGACTGTGATCCGATCTTTCAGACGATGGATCAATCGAGCCGGGCTGCGAGCGAGCCGGGTGATGTGCGCGGTCGCCGGGTCTGGACGTTGGCCGAACTCGCCGAGGTCTCCGCCGCTGCAAAACGAGTCGCCGTTCCCACGCAGCAGCACGTGGCGGATCGAGTCGTCAACGCAGGCCAACGACAGCGCGGCCCACAGTTCGTCGCGCAGTTGCGCGTTGATCGTGTTGTGTCTCCGCGGCCGATTCAGCGTGACGGTGAGTTCGTCGTCGACCCGTTCGGTCGTGACCACGTCGCCGGTGTCTGGCGCCATCTTGTGGTGAGCGCTTGAACGCCAGGCCGCGAACTCCGGCCCTGCTTGAAGCACTGAGTACGCCGCCGATTCGGCCGCCAACCCAGCGTCGACCGGCATCGCTTCGATGTCGCGTAGGAGCACGCACAGCGTGGCTGACGCGAGCGGCGCAGCAGCGATGCGCTGCAACATCATCGGCACCTCATCATGAGTCGCCACCAGGTCAGCTTCGGGCGGGCCAGGGTCGTCCGGTTCGCAGACGACCACGACCACGACGGGAAGCGAACCGGGCGGAGCAATTCGCTGAGGTGGGCCCGACACGATGATCGCCGCCCGCCGGTCATCCCCAGCGAGGTATTCATTGCCATACGGCGACGAGATGAACGAGTTGTACTCCAGTGGCGTCAGCTCGAGGTACTTGATGCCGCGACATCTAGGTGGCCGACGTCATTATGAAGGGGTGCAGGAAGTCAAGGGTGGTGCCTGGGAGCGACGTTGACGCTGCGCAGACGTCGACGTTGCGGCCTGTGGGCGAGGTCAGGCGCACAATGGCTCACGGCTGCCGGGGTCGACGTGCCAGCGGGCTTGGTTCGCCGAGTCGCTCAACTCGCCACCGACCTCGATGCAGCTGGGGCCCGAGTCGGCGCATCCGTTGGTTCATCCGGTCTCGGCGTCCTCGGCGAACGCGCCGCTGCGGTCGGTCTCCCTCCGTCGGGATCGATGAGCGCCGGTGGCTCGTGCCGGCTGTTCACCACTGCGGCGGGAGCCTGTGCGGTGTCGCTCACCCGGCCGTCGGACTTCGACCTGGTGCCGGCATGGTTGGAGGTGACCGGTGTCGCTTCGGATGAAGCGGTCGCGTGGGCCAGCGTCGCCTCAGCGCTGGGCTCGTCTGACCATCGTCGCGTCGCCGAGCTGATCGACCGCGCGGGTTGGCTGGGCCTTGCGGTGGCGATGGCGGGGGAGACTCGCGCAAGGCACGCGACCCGTTCATGCCGAACGCCTGGGAGATGCCAATCCGCTTTCCGCTCAAGGGCGCGGTCGTTGTCAATCTGGGCTCGTTGTGGGCGGCACCGCTGGCGGGAGCCACGCTCGCCGCGTTGGGGGCGCGGGTGATCAAGGTCGAGAGTCATGACCCGCCCGGATGGCGCACGTCGCCACCGGACCTTCTTTGCCTCGCTTCACGGCGACTGCGAGTCAGTCGCTCTCGACCTCGCTACGCCATCTGGTCAGGCCCAGTTGGCGAAGTTGCTCGAGCGAGCCGACGTGGTGATCGAAGGCTCGCGGCCCCGTGCCCTCACGCAGATGGGAATCACAGCCCGGCAAGTCGTTCAACACGGTCCGCGGGTGTGGGTGTCGATCACCGGGCATGGTCGCGGCCCAGCGCACGAGCACCGAGTCGGTTTCGGCGATGACGCCGCCGTCGCCGGAGGTCTCGTTGGCGGCCCGGGCGTGAAAGCGGATGCGGTGTTCATCGCTGACGCAGTTGCCGATCCGATCACTGGGCTCACGGTCGCCCACACGATCGTGCAGCATCTCGCCACAGGGGGACGATGGCTGCTGGACATTGCGCTCGCGAACGTTGCCGCTTCGATGGCCGGGGAGTGGGTGCCAGCGCTGCCGATGGACGCAGCTGCGAAGCCACAGCGACGTGTCGCTGAACCCCCTGGGGCTCGTCCGCTGACGCTCGGACGCGACACGGAAGCGATCGTCAGAGAGTTCGACCTCGCCGACTAGAACCAGCCCATGAAGCAGGGGTCTGGCCCCTCGTCAGTTCGTTAGCGGGCGGCTTTGGCGGCGCGCTTGGCGAGTCGCTTTGCGGTGCGACCGATGGGTTCGAGTTGGCGGTGGTCGAGGTTGCCGACTTCTTCGCCGTTGTCGAACAAGATGCGATACCGCTGCCAGTTGAACCCGTTGGCCAACATGACGCGGCCCTCGGTGCCGATGGGAACGTCTTTTACTTCGGCCATCGTGCGAACACGATCGCCGATCTTCAGATCGATCTGACCGGTGTGTGGCTTCGCGAGTGCGTGCGGCTTCCAGATCTCCATCGCCGCCGAGTCTATGCAGCCAACCTGCGGCGGCGAACATCTTCTGCGGTTGCCGACGTGTCGAGCTGTCGTGCCACGCCGATTGACCGGGTCTGGGTTTCGGGGTGCGCCGATAGAGTTGGCGACCTGTGAAATCTTCTGTTGAACCCCTCGAGGGGAACAAAGTCAAGCTCTACGTCGAAGTCGACGAAGCAGAGTTCGATCGTGATATCGACCGTGCGTTCAAAGCCATCGCACGTGAGGTCAACTTGCCGGGCTTCCGCGCCGGCAAGGCGCCCCGCCGGTTGCTCGAAGCCCGTATCGGCATCGGCCCAGCCCGCGAGCAAGCACTGCGCGATTCCATTCCGCAGTATTTGGGCAAAGCCGTTCGTGAACACGACGTCGATCTGGTCGATACGCCGTCCATCGAAATCACTGGTGGCGAAACCGAAGGCATCGTGGAGTTCGAGGCCGAGTGTTTGGTTCGCCCCGAGATCGAAGTGCCCGGCTACAACGGGTTGCGCATCGAACTCGAGTCGCCGATTCCCACAGAGGCTGAAATCGACGAGGCGCAGAACAGTGAACTTCGCCAGGGCGGTTCCCTGGCAGACGCCGGTCGCCCGGCAACCGCGGGTGACTTCCTCACGCTCGACCTTTCGGCATCCCGCGAAGGCGAGGAGGTCGTTGGTCTCAACACCGAAGACTGGTCGTACGAACTCGGTCAGGGTTGGGTTGCCGAAGACTTCGACGAGCAACTCGAAGGCGCAAGTGCGGGCGACGTACTCACGTTCGCCACCACGCCGAAGGGCACTCAGGAACCCGCCGATTTCACGGTCACCGTCAAGGCGGTTCAGTCGCTGCAACTGCCCGAACTCACCGACGAATGGGTGTCTGAGAACACCGGCGAATTCGAATCGATCGAGCACTGGCGCGCCGACATCGGCGACCAACTGCAGGCCCACAAGCTCAACGCGGTGCGCCGCACCGTCGGCAGCAAACTGGCTACCGCGCTGGCCGAATTGGTCGACGTGGAACTTCCCGAGCCGATGATTCAGGCCGAAGTGCAAAATCAGTTCCAGCAGATGGCTCGGCAGTTGCAGGGTCAGGGCATCGACATGAATGCGTTCCTCTCGGCCACCGGCCAAGACCCGCAAGAGATGTTCGCCAACTTCCGTCCGCAAGCCGAGCAGGCGGTCAAGACCGATCTTGCGCTCCGGGCCGTCGCCAAGGCCCAGGGTCTCGAAGTGTCCGACAACGACGTCGAGATGGAATACGCCCGCATGGCCATGCAGTTCGGGCAAAAGGCCAAAGAGATCCGTCGTGTGTACGAAACCAACGACGCCGTCCCCGAACTGCTGTCGCAGATCCGCAAGCAAAAGGCGATGGACTGGCTGCTCCACAACGTGGAAATGGTCGACTTGGAGGGCAACCCGATCGACCGTGACCTGGTGCTCGGCCACTCGGACCACGACCACGACCACGATCACGACCATGACCATGACCATGATCACGATCAATCAACGGTCACGATCATGTCACGACCACGACCATGACCATGATCACGACCATGATCATGACGATGACCATGACCATGACGACGACGATGACGACGATGACGACGATGACGACGACGACACGGAGGAAGACAAGTGAATCTCACCGCCCAGAACTACATGGTCCCCAGCGTCGTTGAAACGACGAGCCGAGGCGAGCGCTACTCCGACCTCTACAGCCGTTTGTTGAAAGACAACATCATCTTTCTGCAGACCCCCATCGACGACACCATCGCCTCGCTGATCTGCGCCCAGTTGATTCACCTCGAGTCTGAGAACCCCGAGAAAGACATCAACATCTACATCAACAGCCCCGGTGGCGACATCACCGCGTTGTTCGCCATCTACGACACGATGCAGTTCATCCGTAACGACATCGCCACCATCTGTCTCGGGCAGGCAGCATCGGCCGCAGCGGTGCTGCTGGCAGCGGGTACCAAGGGCAAGCGCCTCGCGTTGCCACACAGCCGCGTGCTCCTCCACCAGCCGCACGGCCAGGTGGGTTACGGCCAGGTCACCGACCTCGAGTTGGCGGCGAAGGAAATCCTCCGCATGCGTGACCTGCTCGACATCATCCTCGCCAAGCACACCGGTCAGCCGCTCGAGAAGATTCACGCCGACACCGATCGCGACTTCGTCATCGAAGCCGACGAGGCAGTCGAGTACGGCATCATCGACCTCGTGATCTCCTCCCGCGACAGCGTCGACACCACCGCTGCTATTCCGCTAACCCATCCGTTATCAGCGGGCCGGGCGCTACTAACGTCCACCCGTCGACTAACGTCGGCGGGCAGGCGGAGCACCCCACTCGGGTACTCCGCCGTCGTTATCACAAGTTCGAGAATCGGGAAGGGGGAGCGATCACATGGCCAAATTCGGCGACACCGGTGAGCTGTTGAAGTGCTCGTTCTGTGGCAAATCCCAAAAACAAGTCAAGAAGCTGATCGCCGGCCCCGGTGTGTACATCTGTGACGAGTGCATCGATCTGTGTAACGAAATCATCGAAGAGGAACTCGCCGAACCGGGCGAGTTGACCTTCGACCAGCTGCCGAACCCGCGCGAGATCCGCGAGTTCCTCGATGACTATGTGGTCGGCCAAGACGAAGCGAAGAAGATCCTCTCGGTCGCCGTGTACAACCACTACAAGCGCATTCAGTACCAGCAGTCGGCCGGCATCGGTCGCCGAGGCGACGTGGAACTGCAGAAGTCGAACATCCTCATGCTCGGCCCTACCGGGCTGCGGCAAGACCCACCTGGCGCAGACGCTCGCCCGAATGCTCAACGTCCCGTTCGCGGTGGCCGACGCCACTGCACTCACGGAAGCGGGCTACGTCGGTGAAGACGTCGAGAACATCCTGCTCAAGCTCATTCAAGCTGCCGACTTCGACACCAAACGGGCCGAGACCGGCATCGTGTACATCGACGAGATCGACAAGATCGCCCGCAAGAGCGAGAACCCTTCGATCACGCGAGACGTGTCCGGCGAAGGTGTGCAGCAGGCCCTGCTGAAAATCCTCGAAGGAACGCAAGCCTCTGTACCGCCGCAAGGCGGCCGCAAGCATCCGCACCAAGAGTTCATCACGGTCGACACGACGAATGTGTTGTTCATCTTGGGCGGCGCGTTCGCTGGGCTCGAGTCCATCATCGAGCGTCGAATCGGCCAGCAAGGCGTCGGCTTTCACGGCACCGTTCGCAACAAGCGCGACTCCGACCCGGGCGAGTTGTTTGCTCAGGTGCTGCCTGAAGACCTAGTGAAGTTCGGCATGATTCCCGAGTTCATCGGGCGGTTGCCAATGGTCGGCGTCGTCCGCTCGCTCGACCGTGATGCGCTCATCCAAATCCTCACCGAACCCAAGAACGCCCTGGTCAAGCAGTATCAGAAGGTGTTCGAGTTCGAAGATGTAGAGCTCGAGTTCACCGAAGACGGCCTCACTGCCATTGCCGACCTGGCGGTGTTGAGGTCTACCGGTGCGCGTGGGTTGCGAGCGATTCTCGAAGAGGTGCTCTTGCCCTCGATGTACGACCTGCCCGGTCGCACCGACATCGGCAAAGTCGTCATCAACGAAGAAACCGTTCGCAACAAGGCGCTCCCCACGCTCGTGCCGCGCAAAGCGAACCCCAACCGCCAACGTCGCGCCGCAAGCTGAGCTCTCGAACGAACTGCCACCGCAGGGCGCGTTGGCTGATTGACTCGCTGTTGTGAACTTCGATGACGCGCTTGCGTACCTGAACGACCACGCGTCGTACGACACCACGGGGCGAATCGACAATCCGTCGATTGACGTGATCGCTGCGTTGTGTGCAGCCATGGGCGACCCGCAGCACGCGCAACCGGTCATTCATGTCACCGGCACCAACGGCAAAGGGTCGACGGTGCAGATCATCACTCGGTTGCTCATGGCGCAGGGTCTGGTGGTCGGGTCGCTGACGAGCCCGCACCTCGAACGGGTCAACGAGCGCATTCGGCGTAATGGCGAACCGATCTCTGATGAGGAGTTCGGTGAGATGATCGCGGCGATTGCTGATCTCGAAGCGATCGTCGGTGTTCGTCCCTCGTATTTCGAGGCCATCACCGCGGCCGGCTTTCGTTGGTTTGCCGATGTAGCAGTTGACGTCGCAGTGGTCGAGGTGGGCATGCTCGGCCGCTGGGATGCCACCAACGTCGTCGATGCTCAAGTGGCCGTAGTGACCAACATCGGTCTCGATCACACCGAGTTCGCTGGGCCCACCGTGGCCCACATCGCATCGGAGAAGGCCGGGATCATCAAGCCGGGCAGCGCGGCGATCATCGGTGAAGTCGATCCCGAGCTGGTGGAAATCTTCCGCAACGAGGGCGGCGCAACGATGCTCGTTCGCGACATCGACTTCGAAGCGGTCGACAACGCGCTCGCCATCGGCGGACGATCGCTCGACATCCGCACGCCAACCACGCTCTACTCAGATCTGTTCCTGCCGTTGCACGGGGCGCACCAAGGCGACAACGCAGCAGTGGCGTTGGTCGCCGTCGAGACGTTCTTCGCAGCGCCGTTGGCCGAAGACGTCGTGCAGGAAGGTTTCGCCAACGTCGAGATGCCCGGACGCTTCGAAGTGCTCGGCGTGCAGCCGTTGACCATCATCGACTCTGCTCACAATCCGCCTGGTGCCGACGTGTGCGCCGAAGTCTTCTTCGGCGACTTCGACCCAGACGGGCGCCGCATCCTGGTCGTGGGAACGTTGCGTGACCCGGCCGCGATGCTCGCCGCGCTGCGAGCCGACGAGTTCGACGTCGTGCACGCGTGCACGGCACCGTCTCCTCGCGGCGTGTCCGCTGTCGCCGTCGCCAAGGCAGCGCGCGAGATGGGGTGCGAAGAGGTGTACGTGCACGACACGGTCGAAGCGGCTTGCCGTGCAGCGCTGCGACACGCCGACGCTGACGACGCGATCCTCGCCACGGGCAGCATCTACGTTGCCGGTGCGGCACGTGCAGCGCTGCGCGACATGCGGCCATAGCCGGCCAGAACCGGCCGGTGTCAACGTCGCTCGCGGTTCTGCGGTGTGACAAAGGACCCACGGTGGCAGCTGAAGTTGCGCCGATAGCGTTGTCAGCCATGTCTGATCGCACATTGGTACTCCTCAAGCCCGACGCAGTCGAGCGCAAACTTGTTGGCTCGATCATCGGCCGCTTCGAGGCGAAGAACCTCGACGTCGTCGCCATGGAGCTCCGCACGCTCGATGCCGACATTCTTGCCCGGCACTACGAAGAGCATGTCGGCAAAGGTTTCTACGGCGAACTCGTCGAGTTCATGGGCCGTGGCCCGGTTGTGGCATTGGTCGTCGAGGGCCCTGAAGATACTTGGGAGGTTGTTCGCAAGATGATGGGCGCCACCAACCCGCGCACGGCCGAGCCCGGCACGATTCGTGGCGACCTCGGCATTTTGTTCACCGAGAACCTGGTGCACGGCAGCGACTCGCTCGCCAGCGCCGAGCGCGAGATCGGCATCTTCTTCCCGAATCTGTAGCATTTGCTCGATTCTGTAATTGTCGGCGCGCGCGACCCACGAGTCGTCCGCGAAGACTGATAGCAATGCACTGATAGCAGTGAACGACCGGCACCCGGAGGGAGGTCGATATGGCACGAAGTAATCCATTGAGTTTGGGCCGCGACCTCGCGATCGACCTCGGCACCGCAAACACTCTCATCTATGCCCGTGGCCTCGGAATCGTTCTCGATGAGCCGTCGGTGGTCGCCGTCAACATCAACGACGGCCGTCCCGTTGCCGTTGGCGTTGAAGCCAAACGAATGATGGGCCGCACCCCCAACCACATCAAGGCCATTCGGCCATTGAAAGACGGCGTCATCGCCGACTTCGAGGTGTGCGAGAAGATGCTGCGCTACTTCATTCAGAAGGTGCACGCATCGAAGTGGTCCAAGCCGCGGATGATCATCTGTGTTCCGTCTGGCATCACTGGCGTCGAGCAGCGTGCGGTGCAAGACGCAGCGGAATACGCCGGCGCCCGCAAGCCAGTTCACATCATCGAAGAGCCCATGGCAGCGGCCATCGGGGCAGACCTGCCGGTGCATGAGCCCAGTGGGAACATGATCGTCGACATCGGTGGTGGCACCACCGAGGTCGCTGTCATCAGCCTTGGTGGCATCGTCACTGCGCAATCGGTTCGGGTGGCTGGTGACGAACTCGACGACGCGATCATGCAGTACGTCAAGAAAGAGTTCTCGCTCGCCATCGGCGACCGAACGGCCGAAGAGATCAAGATCCAAATGGGTTCTGCTTGGCCGATGAAGGAAGAACTCACCGCAGACATCCGCGGCCGCGACCTCGTGTCGGGTTTGCCGCGAACCATCCAGTTCACCACCGAACATGTGCGCGAAGCCCTTGCCGAGCCAGTCAGTGCCATCATTGACGCCGTGAAGACCACGCTCGACAAGACACCACCGGAGTTGGCTGCCGACATCATGGAAGACGGCATCACCCTCACCGGTGGCGGTGCATTGCTCGGCGGTCTCGATCTGCGCCTCGCGCACGAGACCGGTATGCCGGTCCGAGTCGCCAATGAACCGCTCTACAGCGTGGTCATCGGCTCGGGACGAGCCCTCGAGAACATCGACGCCATGCGCGGTCTGATGTCTCTCGGCGGCGACGACTGACTCGGGCCAGCCATGGCTATTTACAACGCCGGCAGGCGTCGAACGATGCTGATCTTGTTGCTGACTTCGGTGATGCTGATCACGATCGACTTGCGCGGCAATGCGTTGCTCGACGCAGCGAGATCCGGATTCGATTACGCATTTCGACCGTTCGAGATTGCCGCGGAGGTCGTCACTCAGCCGGTTGAACGTATGTGGTCAGGCATCACACAGGTCGACGACCTCCGGGCTGAAAACGAAGCGCTACGCGAACAACTCGACCAACAACGGGCCGACCAGATCGCGAACCAGAATGCACTCGCGGAGAACCAAGAACTACGCGCGCTGCTCAATCTCGATTCGCTGGCCGATCTCGACAAGGTGCCGTGCACATCGATTGGCGTGAGCGCCTCGAACGATCTTCAGGTTGTCGAAATCGATTGTGGCTCGATCGACGGTGTTCGGGTCGGCATGCCGGTCATCAACCAGGCCGGCCTGGTCGGCAAGATCACACGTGTGTACCCCGAGACGAGCGTCGTCATGCTGATCACCGACCTCAGCTATCACGTCGAAGTGAAGATTGTGTCGCAAACCGAACCGGAAGATGGTGACAGTCCGCCGTCCACGTCGCCGAGCGGAATCCCGCTCGACTCGCTGCCAGACATCGCAGCCGATTTGTCCTCGACGACGACTTCGTCGACCACGACGACCTCGCCGTTCTTTGCCACGACATCCACCACGACAACACTGCCGCCCACCACCACAACTGGCGGCCCGGCGGTGGTGGTTCCTGGATCTGGAGCAGTGCCTGGCCAAATCACCGGCACACCGACTTCTTCGACTTCGTCGACCTCTACCACCACCTCGACCACGCTGCCGCCGGTGACTCGTGAGACCGGCGTGCTCGACGGGTACGGCGAAGGGTCCCTACCGCGTGTTCGGCTGATCGACGATTCTGTCCAGTTCGGCGAGATCAAGGTCGGCGACCAGATTCTTACCACCGGCGGGCGAACGAGCCAGGCTCCGCCCAACATCCCGATCGGCGTCGTCGCCAACATCATCGAGCAACCTGGCGTCAGCGGCCGACAGTTCGAAGTGCAGCCCAGTGCCGACATCAATCGACTGAACTCTTTGCTCGTGCTGCTCTACCAACCGTCGACCGAGCTTGGCGGCGGCTGATGTTCGCGGCAATTTGGCATAGTTCGCTCCCTCGTGTGGTGCCGTTGGGCATGGCCTTCCTGGCCATACAAAAGACGCTGTTCGTCGAGATTCAGCCGTTCGGAGTGATCGTGCAAGTGGTCATGGCGTTCGCCGCGGCTGCCGGCGTGGTCGGCGGCCCCGAGCGTGGCGCCATCACGGGCTTTGTGCTGGGGCTCATCTTCGACCTGTCCACCGGGAGTCCGCTCGGGTCGACGTCAATCGCAATGGGCGTTGCCGGATACTGCGCCGGTTGGCTCGACGTGATCCGAATCGACACCAACTGGTGGCTGGCCGCGATCTTTGTTGGGGTTGCCTCTGGTATCGGAGAGTTCCTCGTGCCGGTGATTCGCAGATTTGTCGGTGAAGAGAACGCGTTCACCCCAGACCTTGCAACCGTCATCCCGGTGGTGGCGGTGAGCGCGGCGATACTCAGCTTGGTGCTCGTTCCCACGGCGCGCTGGGCGCTGAGTATCGAGCCACCCGTGTGGAAAGCGCCGCGGGAGTGAGGCGCACCGTGCACATCACGTGTGCCGTGAATCACGTCGACCTGCTGTCATCAAACTGTCATATCGTGCGAGACTTGCGCCATGGCGATTGATCGGCGCGCGACCCGACTCGGGGTGCTTGGGCTCGTCGGCATCATCCTCTTTTCACTCATCGGGGTCCGCCTGTGGTTCTTGCAGACGGTCAAGGCCGACGAGCTGCAAGAAAAGGCCACCATCTCATCGACCCGCCTCGTGCGAATTGCGCCAGAACGAGGCCGGATCTTCGACGTCGAAGGTCGAATTCTGGCTGGCAACAAGCGGGTGCTGACCGTGGCGGTCGACTGGCAGTTGCTCCGTCGTCAGACGCAGCGCACCGAAATCTTCACGCGACTCTCCGGCTGGGTACAGGTGCCGGTGGAAGAACTCGAAGCCCGGTTCGATCTGCAGATCGACAGCCCATTCGTCCCGTTCCCGATCAAGCGAGGCATCGACGAGCCGACCGCTATCGCGATTCTCGAACGAGTGGAAGACTTCCCCGGAGTTGAGGTTCTTGACCGAATGGGAACGCATCTATCCCTTCGCACCCCACGCGTCCCACATCGTTGGCTACATGGGCGCCATCACCGACGAGCAGGTCGACGCACGCCTCGCAGAGGGATACCTGCTCAGCGAACGTGTCGGACAGTTCGGTGTCGAGCGCTACTTCGAACGCGAGCTGCACGGCGAGTGGGGCTATCAAAAGATAGAAGTCGACGCTGCCAACCGGCCGATCCGCGTCATCGAGAACGTGCCGCCGATCAACGGGCTCGACATTCAACTCACCATCGACCTCGAACGACAGCAGTTCATCGAACAGCAGTTGGAGACAACGCTGAAAGCACGGCGCACGGTGACGGTGTCCAACCCGAACGTGTACAAAGACGATCTTGGCCGGGTGGAGCGTCTCGACATCACTTCGCCTGAGCGAGTCGCTTACAAGGCGCCGGCGGGCGCAGCGCTGATCATGAACTACCAAACTGGCGAAATCGCAGCGATGGCCAGCTATCCGTCGTTCGACAACAGGTGGTTCGAAGCAGGGCTTTCACGAACCAAGTTCCAAGAGATCTTTCCGTCGAAGAACCCCGATGGCACCGACATCGACCCAGATCAGTCGATCTTGGTCAACCGCGCCATTCAAGGCCGCTACAACCTGGGCTCTACGTTCAAAGCGTTCACAGCTTTCTCGGCCCTCAATACCGGGCTGATCACTCCCACCGAAACGTATGAAGACACCGGGTACTACGAGCTGCGCACCGTCAAGCCCGACTTGTGCAACTCGGGTCTGGTGCGATGCGAGTACAAGAACGCCACGTGCCAAAACGGCCGACCTTGTGTGTACGGCGATGTCGACGTGGAAACCGCTCTTGCCGTGTCGTCAGACGCGTTCTTCTATCGCATCGGCGAAGACATCTTCGACCTCAACGGTGGCCTGCCCGTGTTGCAGGACCAGGTAGAGCAGTTCTCGTTTGGGTCCGACACCGGTATTGAACTTCCGTTCGAGTTTGACGGCACGGTTCCTGACGCTGCCCTCAAGCGCGAGTATGCCGACCTTGGCATCATCAGCGACGACGAAGGCCGCAGCTACTACGTGGGCGACAACGTGCAGCTCGCGATCGGGCAGGGATTGCTGTCGGCCACCCCGATTCAGCTGGCGACAGGTTATGGGACGATCGCCAATGGTGGTCTGGTGCTACAACCGACGATTCTCAAAGCGATCTGGAACCCGGGAGTGCCCGACGGCGAACCCGGCTATGCCGACCTCAGCCAAGGCACCCTGCACACCGATGCCAGCGCACCGACCATCGTTCGAACGATTCGCATGACGCCAGAGATTCGGGATCCCATCGTGAAGGGCCTCCGACGAGTGATCACTGGCCCAGGCTCCGAAAACGGGCGTTCCACCACGGGCGAGGAAATCTTCGAGGACTACCCAGCTGAAGCGATTCAAGTGGCGGGGAAGACCGGCACCGCTCAAGGTGCCAACAACTACCCGTGGAACGACTCGTCGGTGTTCGCAGCGTTCAGCGTCGACGGGATGGACGCCACGTTCCCAGATCTCGACAACCCGTACGTCGTGGTGTCGTATCTCGAGAAAGCGGGTTACGGCTCGCAAGCTTCGGCGCCCCTGGCAAAGTGCACGTTCCTCATGTTGTCTGGGGCCATCGTTCCCGACCCGGTCGAGCCTTCCGCTCCGCTCGACCTTGCGCAAACCGTTGCCGCGCCTTCCCAGTCTCAGCTCGACGTTGCGCAAGTCACCGGCCCAGACGGTTGTTGGACGCACCAGTTCTTGCCGAGCAGCGTCCTCACCGACACACGCTCCGTCGAGTGAGCGGCACCACCCGTGGCTTTCCCCTTTCTCGACCGTAAGGCTGACAGCGGTCTCGGCAACATTCGGTCGAGCCCCGGTGACCCGAGCCGCAATGTCGACTGGGTGCTGCTCATCTTGCAGGGCATCTTGACGGTCGCCGGGTGTTTCGTCATCTTCTCGGCTTCTCGATTCCAGATCGATGGCGATCCGTACGCGTTCGTCACCCGTCAAGTCGTTTTCCGCCATCGTCGCAGTCGTGGTGATGGTGGGAGTCATGTCGGTTGACTACGAATGGTTCAAAGAGCGCGCGGCGTTCCTGTACGGCGCGACCGTGGTGCTGCTCGTGTTGCTATTGCTGCTCGGCATCGTCAGCGGCCAAGACCGCATCTCGTTCGATGTCGGCCCGTTCAACATCCAGCCAGCGGAATTGTCGAAGTTCACGGTCCTTCTTGCGTTGTGCGCGTACCTGGCCGATGAACGCGACGACGAGGTGACCTACGCTCGCTTCCTCGGCGGGCTGATCATGGTGGGTGTTCCCACGATTCTCATCATCCTGCAGCCCGACCTCGGGTCGGCTTCGGTGTTGATCACGATTGCCATGGGTGTGCTGCTGGTAGCAGGCGCCAAACCGAAGTACATCGCATTGATCACTGCGCTGTCGTTCACCACCGTTGCCACGGCATTCTTCGGTGGGTTCGTGAACGACTACCAGAAGGAGCGTCTACGGGTGTTTCTCGATCAGGAAACGACGGATCCGCTGCTCGAGGATGCCGTCTACCAGGTGCGGAACGCAATTCGGGCCACTGGTACGGGTGGCGTGTGGGGCAAAGGCTGGCTGCAGGGAGACCTCACGAACCAGCAACGGGTGCCTGTGCAGTGGGCCGACTTTCCATTCTCCGCTGTGGCCGAACAATTCGGTCTCGTGGGGAGTGCGGTGTTGTTGGGGTTGTTTGGTCTCATGCTCGCGAGAATCGTTCGAATCGCCACCCTGTCGCGGGACCGGTTGGGCACATATCTCTGTGCCGGCGTGTTCACGATGCTGCTGTGGCAGCTGTTTCAGAACGTCGGCATGACGTTGGGCATCATGCCGGTGACGGGTCTGCCGATGCCGTTCATTTCGTACGGAGGGTCGAGCCTGATCACGTATTTTGCGATGTTCGGCATCATTCAGTCGGTCCACATGCGCCGCATGCGCTGACTTTGCCCGGCCAGTTTCACCGATACCTGCGTTCCGTCTCACCGCTCACAGCCCAAAGGCTGCTCGGGTTCGCCGCGCCTTGGTCTCGGCAAAACTGACTCGGGCAAAGATGCGAATCGCGATTTCGATCGGGCCCAGTGGGTTCGGCGATTGTGCCGCCTTGCACTCGAACAAACTGATCGCCGCTTAGGACAGATTTCTTCTCTGAGATCGACGGCGCCGGCCGGCCTGCGGACCGTCCGGTGAGGGTGGTGGGGGATCCTGTAGTCTGAACGTGACATGTCTAGCCTTTGGCCGCGGATTGAACCGCTCCTGGCCCGGGTGCAGAAACCAGCTCGCTACATCGGTTGTGAAGACGGCGCTACCACCCCCCGCCACGACAAGCTCGGCGGGAACGCGGTGGCGTGGCTCTTCGCATACCCCGACACGTACGAGATCGGACTGCCCAACCAGGGGCTGCAGATCCTCTACGAAATTCTGAACGAACGCGACGATGCCGTCGCCGAGCGTACGTACGCGCCTTGGAGCGACCTCGATGCCGAGCTTCGGCGATCCGGCGTTCCGTTGTTTTCGGTCGACACACATCGCGCCGCCAGCGATTTCGACATCCTGGCGTTCAACCTGTCCTCAGAACTCGTGTTCACCAATGTCGTGAACATGATCGATCTCGCGGGTTGCCCGGTGCGGCAAGCCGACCGTTCCGATGCAGATCTCGTGGTCATCGTCGGAGGGCACGCCGCCTTCAACCCCGAACCACTGGCCGACTTCATCGACGCAGCGGTGCTCGGTGAAGGGGAAGAGGTCGTTGCCGACATCAACGCAGTCGTGCTCGACTGGAAGCTGTCTGGTCGTAGTGATCGTCAGTCGTTCCTGCGGCGGTTGTCGCAAGTGCCTGGCGTCTACGTGCCGTCGATGTACGACGTCACCTATCTCGACCCGTTGCCTGGCGAGACCATTGGCTCGATCGAAGCAGTCACGCCCCGGTTTGCCGACGTGCCGGCCACCGTGAACAAACGAACCGTTGCTGACCTGGGGGAATGGCCGTATCCGAAGCGCCCGCTGGTACCCCTCACCGAAGTCGTGCACGATCGGCTCAGTGTCGAGATCTTTCGCGGCTGCACCCGCGGCTGTCGGTTCTGTCAGGCCGGAATGATCACTCGGCCCGTCCGTGAGCGACCGGCCGAGCAGGTTCGCACCATGATTCGTGACGGCCTTGCTCGCACGGGCTATAACGAAGTAAGTCTGACCTCACTCTCCACCGCAGACTTCTCCGACATCGAACCAGTCGTGCGCGGTGTGCTCGAAGACTCCCGCAATGTCGTTGGTTCATGCGACACGCTCACCATCAACCTGCCGTCGTTGCGCGTCGACGCGTTCACGGTGGGCCTCGCCGGCGAAGTGAACAACGGCCGTCGCAGCGGGTTGACGTTTGCGCCCGAGGGTGGGTCGTGGCGCATTCGCAAAGTCATCAACAAGCTGATCACCGAAGAAGACCTGTACGGCGCGGTGGACTCGGCCTTCAGCCAAGGTTGGAGTCGGGTGAAGCTCTACTTCCTCACCGGTCTTCCCACCGAGACCGACGACGACACGCTCGGCATTGCCGAGCTGGCTCGCAACTGCGTCGAGATCGGGAAACGGCACACCAACCGAGCCGCCGTCACGATCAGCCTCGGTGGGTTCGTACCCAAACCGCACACGCCCTTCCAATGGTTCGGCCAGACCACCGACGTCGAGCTGCGGCGCCGTATCTACCTGCTCCGCGAAGCGGTCAAGCCCATGCGCGGTGTCAACCTGAAATGGCACGACTGGGAGGCCACTGCGGCCGAGGGCATCTCGAGCCGAGGAGACCGCCGAGTCGGCGCGGTCATCGAACGTGTGTGGCGTGACGGCGGTCTGTTCCAGGAGTGGGGCGAGCACTTCAACCTCGACCGCTGGAGACAGGCACTGACGGCCGAAGGGCTGTCGCTCGACTGGTATGTGTTCCGCCACCGCCCCGAAGACGAAGTGTTGCCGTGGGATCATCTCACTGCTGGCCTGCACAAAGACTTCCTGTGGAACGACTGGCAAGACGCACTCGCGGAGTCTGGCGTTGAAGACTGCCGGTGGACTCCGTGTTACGACTGCGGCGTGTGTACCGGTTACGGCATCGAGCACGTGGTCGCATCTCCCATCGCCCCGGCCGGCGGCAGCCAAGGCACCGGTCAAGACCTGTCCCGTGGCGGCGAAGTACCCGTCACACTGCTCGCCACCCCACGCCGGCGAGAACCGCTGGAGCCTGCGTTGTCGGGGGCGTCATGAAGCTCCGGCTGCGGTCGAGCAAGCTCGGCAAGGTTCGTTTCACCAGTCACCGTGATGCCGCCCGAATGTGGGAGCGCGCACTTCGCCGCGCCGCCCTTCCCGTCGCATCCAGCGAGGGATTTACTCCCCGCCCCAAGATCAGCTTCGGTCTCGCTTTGCCCACGGGCGGCGAATCGATAGCCGAATACGTCGATATCGACCTGCAGCCTGACGTGAACGCTGCAGACATCGATCTCGACGCCCTTCCACTCGCTTTGAGCGAGGTACTGCCGATCGGTTTCGACGTGCTCGTCGCAGCCGAACGCCCGGTTGGAAAGGGCTCGCTCCAAGAGTTGGTCACGGCGTGCACGTGGCAGCTGTGGAGTCCACACCTCGGTGCCGATGATTACCTACGTGCCGAACAACTCCTCGAATCGACAGAACTCATCATCGAACGCGAGCGAAAGGGGAAACGCAGCGCCGACGATGTCCGATCGATGATCCTGAGCCTGCGTTGCGGCGACGACCCCGTTTCCCGCCCCCAGATCACCACCGAAATTCCCGCCTCGGCGCTCGATGACATGGGTCCTGCCCGTCTCATCGTCGACTTGGCCACGGTCGGGCGCGCCTTGCGCCCGAGCGAACTCGCCGAACTGGCATTCCCGAACCATGACGCACGCGACGTTCGGGCCTTACGAACACACCAATGGATTGATGACGGCAACAGCCGCCGCGAAGTGCTTCCCATGCCTTCGCCGCTCTTCGCCGTCGCTGCGAGTGCCCACGAGGCATTCGCATGAGAAGGGACCACCCACATGGACGACAACAACACGGGCATCAGCCAAGACGCAGGCGAAAGCGCCGCTGACGCATCGCATGACCGCGAGCGAGAGCTCGAATCACCAACCAACAACATCCACGAGTCCGACGGCAACGAAGGGTCCGCGGTTGCCCACGACGAGTCGTCTGAAGGCGGCGTGCCCGCATCCAGTGCCGTACGCAAACGCCGCCGCGGGTCTCGTGGTGGCCAAGGTCGTAAACGCGCGGCCACCGCAGGATCGGTCGATGACGGTCTCGATGACGACTTCGAAGACGACCCGGATGACGCCGACCAGGATCTCGGCGACCACGATTACGTCGACCAGGATCTCGGCGGCTATGACGCCGACGTCGATGACGCGGGCGGAGGTGGAGACTTGCCGGAACAGACGTCGTCAATGCCTGACGAAATGCCCGAGCCCATTCGGGAGGGACGCATTCATGATCCCGAAGCTGCGGAACGAGCGCTGGTTCGCCGCCCGCAAATCGGTGACACACGCGCTGCGCCGCGACCCGCAACCCCGCCGCCGGGCCCTGCCGGTTCGAACGGCAACGGTGATACCTCCGACGACACGCCCAAATCAAGCCGGGGGAGGCGTCGTGGGAAGGGCGGCGGTGCCAGCAGCGGCGCCAAGGGCGACTCGCCAGCTGTCTCCCAACGTGAACCTCGCCAAGACGCGTCTTCGCGTTCCGACGAAGGCGATCGAAACCAGCGGTCTGATCGCAACGAGCGCTCAGATACCAAGTCGAAGCGCCGCCGCGGTGTCAAGGGGAAGGGCGGCCGACCAGATCAAGCCGATCAAGACCTGATCGAACTTCGCAGCGGTCGCGAACGCAACGGCAAGCCCATCGGGCGCTATTTCATGTGCGTTCAGGTTCGCCCAGGCGTGGCCCAAGTTGCCGTGCTGGAAGGCCGCAATCTCATCGAACACTATGTCAGCCGCCCGTCTGACGACGTCGCCCAGATCCACGGCAACGTATATCTCGGACGCGTTCAGAACGTGTTGCCAGGCATGGAGGCGGCGTTTGTCGACATCGCCACCCCCAAGAACGCGGTGCTGTATCGGGGCGACGTTCAGTACGACGCCGAAGACATCGAAACTCGAGGCAAGAACGCTCGCATCGAAGACATCTTGCGGGCGCGCCAGATGATCATGTGCCAGGTCACCAAGAACCCAATTGGGGCGAAAGGCGCACGCCTCACCCAAGAGATCTCGCTGCCAGGTCGATTCGTGGTGCTCATTCCGAACTCGAAGACCTACGGCATCTCCAAGCGGCTCACCGACGACACGCGCAAGCGGCTCCGCAACATCCTCGACCGGGTGAAGCCCGATGAGCATGGGTTGATCGTGCGCACCGCCGCGGAGCACGCCACGGAGGCCGATCTCGAGGCCGACATGCGCATGTTGTTGCGTCAATGGGAAGAGATCGAACGCAAAGCCGCCAAGTCGGCGAAACCTGGCCTGCTGTACCGCGAACCGGAACTGGCAGTCCGTGTGATTCGCGAAGAGTTCAATCCGGACTATCGCGGCGTCATGATCGACGACCGCGAACTCTTCGACGAGGTACACGCGTACGTCAAGGCGTTCAACCCCGAACTCGCCGATCGAGTCGAGTTCTACGACACCCAAGCTGAGGGCCTGTCGCTGTTCGAGCGGTTCCATGTGCACGAGCAGGTTCACAAAGCGCTCGACCGCAAGGTGTGGTTGCCTTCCGGTGGCTCACTCATCATCGAACACACCGAAGCGCTCACCGTGATCGACGTCAACACTGGCAAGAATGTGGGCAAGTCGAACCTGGAAGAAACCGTGTTCTACAACAACATGGAAGCGGCGGAGGAGATCGCCAAACAGCTTCGCTTGCGAGATATCGGCGGTATCATCGTCATCGACTTCATCGACATGGAAATCAAAGAGAACCGTGCGAAAGTCGTGTCGTCCTTCCGAGATGCGTTGGCCCGCGACAAGACCCGCACCCAGGTGTTCGACATTTCCGAGCTCGGATTGGTCGAGATGACTCGTAAGCGCATCGGAGAGGGTCTGCTCACCGAGTTCAGCACCTCATGCCCTGAATGTGAAGGCCGCGGTGTCAAGGTCGACTTCGCCATGCTCGACTGATGTGTTCGCGCAAGATGGGGCCTGACCCCCTTCTGGCTTGCGGTTGGCGCAGCCACTCTGGCTCGCTAGCATCTCTTGGGCTATGTACGCAGTAATCGCCTCTGGCGGCAAACAGGAACGTGTGACCGAGGGTCAGCAGGTCGCGCTCGAGCTCCTCGAGGGCGACACGGGCAGCGAAGTTTCGCTCACCCCGGTACTCGTCGTCGACGGAGATGACATTCTCGCAGGTGCTACGGCGCTCGCTGGTGCAACGGTCACCGGCAAGATCGTCGGAGCTACCAAGGGGGCCAAGATCAACGGCTTCACCTACAAGAGCAAGAAGAACCAGCGCAAGCGCTACGGGCACCGTCAGAACTACACCCTGGTCGAGATCACCTCGATCAAGAAGAAGTAAGGAGCGACGCCATGTCGAAGACCAAAGGTGGCGGCTCAACTCGCAACGGCCGCGACTCCAACGCACAGCGTCTCGGAGTGAAGGAGTTCGATGGTGAGAAGATCACCGCCGGCACCATCCTCATTCGCCAGCGTGGCACCAAGATCCACCCGGGTAAGAACGTCGGCCGCGGCGGAGACGACACACTGTTCGCTCTCGTCGACGGTTCGGTGAAGTTCGGCGAGCGCAAAGGGCGCAAGATCGTCGACGTCAATCCCGTCACTGTCTGATCAGACCTGTCTGGTCAGGTCTGCCTGATCCGGTCTGCTTGATCTAGGCAACCGAGCTACGAAGTCGAAACGGCGAGGCCTCCGGGCCTCGCCGTTTCGCGTCTCACGACGAACTTCAGTCGTTCAGCGTGCGGCGCGGGATGAGCCGAGTGATGACGAGCAGCCCGATCCCAGCAATCAGAGCGACATCCGCGAGATGCAGCAGTTGCCCGGAACCACCTCCGCCAGTTGACGGAAGCCGAGGCGCTACGGGCCGTGCCACCGTGGTCGTTGGGGCACTGACCGGAGGGCGTGGTGCTGTCGGTGTAGTTGCTGTCGTGGTTGTGGTCGTGGTTGTGGTCGTGGCGCTGGTGTCCGCAGCAGCTACGGGAAGAGTTTCCGTCGGAACGGTCGATTCAGGAATCGTCGCAGCCGGGGCAGGCGTTTCGGGGACCGTGTTTGGGATCGACGTGGTGACGGTCGTTGTTGGGGTGGGAATCTCGATCGTTTGTAGTTCGTCGGTGAGGTCAGCGTGTTCGGCAACCAGTTGATCTCCGACCCACAGGCGCTCGACGATCACGTACTTGCCTGCGGTGAGGGCCGGTACGTCGAACTCCACCAGATGTTCCTCCGAGCTTTCCACAGCGGTGAAGTCATTTCGCGAGGTGACTCGTGCCGTGTCGGCCCCGGTGGTCGGAGCACCCTCGTCGGGGCCGACCGCCGATGGTAATCCGCCCGGCGGAACGAGTTCTCCGGTGATCACATAGGCGGTACCAGGAATCAATCCGGTCAAGGTGACGACGTCAATTGCGCTGCCACCGCTCGCGGGGAGGAGTCGATCGCCATCCGAAGGATCGTGCGCTCGGGTCACGATCGACGGCGGCGCCACTGTGTTCAGGTACGGGACGGCGAAGGCGGGTCGCTCGGCGGGGTTTGGCCCGATCGTTTCGTCGTACAGGTCGATGGTTTCGAGTGTGATCGTCATGTTCACGCAGCCACCGTCAACGAGGCTCGTCGCCCAGTCGGGGACCTTCGTCTCGCAGATCGTGTAGTCGCCGAGGGCGACCTCGACCGGTTGCGATCGGCCTGCAGGGTTGGTCACCAACCGCGTCGTCAACCCATCTGCCACGCGCACGAGATCGAACTCGAAACCGGATCGATCGGTCGGGCCAACGCCCTCGATCGACAGCTGCTTCTCGACTTGAACCGGGATGGTGCGCGGTGCGTCCGTCATGATCACGGTCGTTGGTTCGGATTGGTTTGCACTGAGACTCGGCACTGTTTGGTCGGGTGCCGACAGCAGCAGGCCGGACGGAGCACTGACTTCGTGGATGGTGTACGGCCCCAGGTGGATACTGGGGTCGACTGGCGCGAAGTGCGCCGCGCCGTCAGGTCCGGTGGTGATCTGTTCTACCGTGGCATGGCTCGCGTCGAGTAGTTCGAACACGGCGCCAGACACGCCGATGGTCGAGTCGGTCGACTGTTTCACCACGACCAGGTGGCCCGGCTGAGCGGGCACGTGACGCTCGACGAGGAGGGGGAGGTCAGTGGCAGTGACGAGGCGCTGTACCTCGCCCGGGCCATCCCACTCCCGGTGCGTACCGGGCGAGACGGTGGACGCAAGAATCGATCCGCCGAACGGCATTGCCGCGACGGCAGGGGTCACCCAACCGTTCGAATCGGTGACGAGGTCGACCGTCGAGGTCGGGGACCCAACATGGTCTCGCACCTCAATGCGTACCGGGTGGCCGACGATCGGGCCGGTAGCGCCGGTCAGCTGAAACTTTCCGTCCGAGTCGGTGAGGTGCCACGGCCCCGCCATACGGGCAACAGCGTCGAACAGCTCGACGACTCGGCGTTCCGCTGTGTCGAGGTCGACTCCTTCGGCCCGCAAGCCGATGAGATGCGACAGGTTGTACGGCCCGAGCGCGTCCCATCGTTCTGGTTCCACCGGGCTGATCGCAGCAAAGTCACGATGCCCGTCCGCCCACACGGGGACTCCGATATTGCGCATCGCTCCGCTGTAGTACCAGGCCAGCGCAGCCGCAGCGACGCCAGTGTCGCTGTCGACCGACGGCATGCGCGACACCAGCCAAATCAGTGTGTCGAGCTCGACCGAGTTGAAGCGATTATCGACGGGGGAGTAGGCATCGGCCTCGGTGGAGTGTCGTTCGTGGGCTTCGACACACAAGGCAACGTGGCCGGAACTGGCGTCGTCGAGGCGGAAGGTGCCCATGCCAGTGGTGCCGTACCCGTTGATCGACACGTCGAGATGGCCCGCCTCGTACGACGCGCTGATCGTTGCGCCTTGGGCGCGCCCCCAAGCGGTGGTGAACAACACGAGCATTGCGCACAAACTGATCATCACGATTGCCGTGAGGCCGATTCGATGAAGGGACGAGTTGGTGCGCATGGGGCGCTGTGCGCCACTCGAACAGCATTTCGGAAGTCACACCTGCCGGGCAGAACTTCCCAAGAACGCTCAGGCGGATTGAGCTAGACGTCGATGCCGTTCGGCAGATCCTCGTAGCGCCATCCGAGGTGCAGCATTGCTTGGCGACATGCGAACCGGTCGGTCATGCCGCTGACATACGTGACCGCCGCCCTGAGCGCAAGTGACGAGCTGGCATCGACGCGCTGATCGTCTGGTAGCAGCTCCGGCCGACTGGCGTACATCTCCACCAGTGCTTGGAGGAGTTTGATGACTGCATCTGCCTGCGCCCGGCTCTCAGGCCGAAGGTAGACGCGTTCGTAGTTGAAACGGCGAAACTCGGCAAGTGCTTCGGCGACCGGCTCGACCATCCCGATGCGGCCGGTCGTGGCTGTGGCCTCGATCATTGCCCGTACGAAGGTGCCGAGCTGAGCGCTACGCGTGACGCCCACCCGACTACTGACGATGCCCGGCAACATGTCGGTTGACACCACCCCGGCGGCCACGGCGTCTTCGAAGTCATGACATACGTACGCGATGCGGTCGGCCCATGAAACGACCTCTCCCTCCGGCGTGGAAGGAGCGGGTCGGCTCCACGAATGGTTGCGCACACCGTCGATGGTTTCAGCGCACAGGTTGAGCGGCACGAGGGTGACGTCGGCGCCCCAGACCGCATGGTCGTACCCCTCGTCGAGATACGGCGTCAGTGCGTCTTCGCTGGCATGCCCGCCCGGGCCGTGGCCACAGTCGTGGCCGATCGCTATCGCCTCGGTCAAGGTGACGTTGAGTCCGATTGCCTGGGCGACGGAGCGAGCAACCTGAGCCACTTCGAGGGCGTGCGTGAGTCTGGTGCGCTGATGATCGTCGGGGAACACGAACACCTGGGTCTTCCCTGCGAGGCGTCGAAACGCCGACGCGTGCAAAATTCGATCTCGGTCGCGTTCGAAGCAGGTGCGAAATGGGTCAGGAGCTTCGTCGAGCGCTCGCTCGCCCGCGCCGGATGCTTTGGTGGCCAAGGGCGCGAGTCGTTCGTGTTCAAGTTCTTCGCGACGTGCGCGTTGCAATGTGTCGGTGAGGCCCGGTCCGGCCCACGAGTCAGCGTGGGCGAGGGCAACACCATCGGCTGAATGGCCGCGCATGGTCGACGCCCATCGCTGCGCTCGCTCAGCCATACCCTCATCAACTGCAGAAACCCGTAACGCGCCGTGTGGCAGCTCATCGACTTCGAGGTCTGGCCCCTCAACGTGCTCTGCCCCGCGCCCTGCAACCATGCTCCCAGCTTACGGACTGGTCGGTTCGACCAGCCGGAACGGATCGGTCGGTAGGCTCGCACCCATGTCGCAGTTCGTCGACGAGTGTCAACTGAATGTGCGCGGCGGAGATGGCGGCGCTGGCTGCGTGTCGTTCCGTCGCGAGGGTCCTGTCGTGATGGGCGGTCCCAACGGTGGCGATGGCGGAAACGGTGGCGACGTTTGGCTCGTTGCCGACCACAATGTGGCGTCGCTCTTGGCGTTCCGCGACCACCCCCACCGCCGCGCCGACAGTGGCGTGCACGGCAAGGGAAAAGACATGCATGGTCGCCGCGGCGAGTCGCTCGAGATTCACGTTCCAGAAGGCACGGTGGTACGAGATCTGTACACCAGCGAGGTGGTTGCCGAGCTGTACCGGCATGGTGATCGATGCATGGTGGCTGCGGGTGGGCGTGGCGGGCGCGGTAACGCCAAGTTCCTGTCGAACAAGCGCCGTGAACCGACCTTCGCCGAGCAAGGTGAGCACGGTGAAGACCGTTGGCTCAAACTCGAACTGCAACTCATGGCAGACGTGGCTCTGGTCGGATTTCCAAACGCCGGGAAGAGCACCCTCATCTCGGTCATTTCCGCGGCACGCCCGAAGATTGCGAACTATCCGTTCACCACACTGGAACCCAACCTCGGCGTCGTCAGCCTCGACGAAGACACCAACTTTGTGGTGGCCGACATCCCAGGGCTCGTCGAAGGCGCCAGCGATGGCAAGGGGCTCGGCCACCAGTTTCTTCGCCATATCGAGCGGGCTCGGGTGCTCTGCCTGATGATCGATCTTCAGCCGATGGACGAGACCTCTCCCGACGAGCAACTACGCGTGCTGCTCGACGAACTCGGTAGCTATCAACCTGAGTTGCTCGATCGGCCACGACTCATCATCGGCACCAAAGCCGACGTGGTGCAGCCGGAGTACCTGACCGAGATCGGTTGGACAGAGCCGGTCATCTCCGCCGCAACCGGGCAAGGTGTGCGTGAACTCGTCGGGCGCATGGCAGCGTCTGGTCCATGAGGCCCGCAGTGCCGAACCCGACCGTGAAGGTGTCATCGTCATTCGCCCCGAGGTCAGCGGCGCCGTCGTCGAGCGCCTGGGAGACAACGAGTACCGCCTGGTCGGTCGCGAGGTCGAACGCGTCGTCGCTCTGAACGATGTCACCACTCCTGCAGCGTTGTCGTACATCGACCGGCGGCTCGATCGCCTCGGGGCGCTGAAAGTGTTGCAGCGGGCTGGAGTCCGTGAAGGCGACATCGTGTGGATTGGCACGTTCAGTTTCGAATATCAACCCGGCCTATGAGAATCGTTGCCAAGATCGGCACATCGTCGATCACCGGGCCAACCGGAGCGATCGATCACAGCGCGATCACGAAGCTCACCGACGAGATCGCCCGGCTTCGAGCCGACGGCCATGAGGTGCTGTTGGTGTCGTCGGGCGCCGTCGCCGCAGGCGTTTCTGCGCTCGGGTTCAGCGCTCGTCCCACCGACATGCTCACGCTGCAGGCGGTGTCGGCGGTTGGCCAGACCCGCTTCATGCGCGTCTACAACGATGAGCTCGATCGATACGGCCTCGTCGGTGCCCAGGTGCTGCTCGACCCGCACGACTTCGTCGATCGCAGCCAATACCTGCACGCTCGCAACACGTTGCAGCGGTTGCTGGAACTCGGCTGCGTGCCCATCATCAATGAGAACGACGCCATTGCCAGCGACGAACTGCGCTACGGCGACAACGACCGCATTGCCGCGCTCGTTGCCCACCTCATGCGCGCTGATGTGCTCGTGCTCATGACCGACCTCGACGGGTTGTACACGGCCGATCCGCGAACCGATGAAACGGCTGAACTGATTTCGCTCGTGGCGGCCGACGATCCGCTGTTGTCGATCACCGCAGGTGCAGGTGGCAGCGGCCGGGGGAGTGGAGGCATGGCCAGCAAGCTCGCCGCTGCTCGCATTGCCTCTTGGTCGGGTGTTCGCACCGTGATCGCGCGTGCCTCGCATCCCGACGTGCTCGGAGCTGCCGTCCGCAACGAAGGCATCGGAACGACGTTCGCCGGTCATGATCGACATCTGCCGGCGCGCAAGCTGTGGATCGCGTTCGCCGCAGAGGTGCGCGGTGTCGTGTCGGTTGATGACGGCGCGAAACTGGCGCTCACGCGGCGCTCGACCAGCTTGTTGCCGGCGGGCGTACGCGTGGTGGAAGGCCAGTTCGACTCCGGCGACACTGTCGCGGTGCAAGGCTCCGACGGTCGAGTGTTTGCACGCGGCATGGTGTGCGCCGACGCGAACCAACTTCGAGCTGTCACCGGCATGCGCACGTCAGATCTGCCCGACGGCATGGTGCACGAAGTCATCCATCGTGACGACCTCGTGCTGCTCCCCGAGTAGCCGAGGTAGCCGCGGCGTCGCCCAACCGCTGTTTACGCAAACGCTGATTGCAAAGCGTCGAGTACCGACATCGGGCCACTGACTTGAACGAGGCGGCCACCGGCTGCAGCAACGAGCGCTTGAGCATGTTCGGGTGCATCGCTGGGTGCGATGACGATGAGTTCGTCAAGACCGCGTGCCGCCGGAACGGGATCTCCGCCGGCGGTGACTTCGGCGTCCGACAGCAAGATCGTCACCCGGCGCGTGGCGGCGGACAACGTGAGTTGCCGCTGCGCAGCAACCAACGCCAGACGTAGGTCGGTTGTGCCATGTCCACGTAAGGCGAGGATGTTCGTGACCAGTTGTTCGGCAGCGACCGTTTGGTCGAGCGATTTCATCACCACCGCCTTGTCCGCCGAACGCGATGACGGCGAAGTGCTGCGGGGCGCGCCAGGAACACACGGCTCCTGCCAACGCAGCGCTGGCGAGCCGTGCACCGTTCATCGATCCCGAGCGATCGATGAGGAGACATACCGCGGTGAGCGGCTGCCGCCAGCGAGTCGCGACCAACTCGTCGAGCGCTGGGCTGCGGCGTTCGGCACGCGCCCGACGCAAGGGCATCGAGGCTGGCATCAATGTCGACATCGCTCGACGACTCGTCGGCAGACTCACGCACCAGTCGACCGACGCCATGGCTTCGAGCGGTACCCGTCCGCGCCACGTCCATCACCAGCCTGCCTGCCAGCCGACGTGACAGCGCCGCCAACGTCCGGTCGGTCGCCTGCGTCATTTGAGTGAGCAGTTCGAGCGCGACGTCTGGGCTCGAGTCGAACAAGTCATCGAAGGCACCGAGATCGAGGTCGCCCAGCTCGGGGGAAACATTGTGGAATGACGGGTTGCGGTTGAGATCTTGGCGGCTGACCGTACGTCGACGCTCGTTGGCGAGCGCCTTCTCGGCGTCGGCTCCGGTGACGATCTTGCTGTCGTCGTTTAGCGAGCTGCCGCCCCCGACGGGGCTGGGGCTTTTCCCTGATCGCCTCGTGGGGTGTCGTCTGGCAAACGATCATCGGTCGCTCCACCATCTGCCGGTGGCGACATGATTCGATCGAACAGTTCTGTGATGACGGTTTCGACGTCTCTGCTGCTGGAATCGTGGAGCCGTACCCGACCGGTCAGTGCTGTCAGCGCTGCGTCGAGGGCAACTTCCCGGCTGTCGGCTCGTGCCCCGCGTAGAACTGCCAGTTCGTTCGCCAACAACAGCATGTCGATAGCGCCTCGGACGGACGAACCGATACGAATCTCTGGGTGCGTGCGGGTAGCTCTGACCAACTCGACGACTTTGGACTGAAAGGCCGCTTCAGTATCGGGCGCGTTGCGCTTGGATATGGCCTGCTCGTCATGGACCGATTGATAGTCGATGGCAACGCGGCACATGCGGTCATAGATGGCGCCCGAGATCCGGGCGGTCCCTACCGCGTCGAATGGATTCATCGCCGCGACCAACCGGAACTCCGGGTGGGCGTCGATGCGGCCGAGTCGGGGCACGGTGAGTTCGCCCTCCGACATGACACCGATCAACAGGTTGAGCGTCTCTTCGGGGATGCGGTTGATCTCTTCGAGATACAACAGCGAACCGTCGCGCAAAGCCCGAACGAGCGGACCGTCGACCCACACGTCTTCGTGGTAGCCGACCTGGAGCACCTGCGCCGGGTCGAAGTGGCCAGCGAGGCGCGCTGGCGTGAGTTCTGCGTTGCCTTCCACGAACTCGAAGCCATGACCCGATGCAGCGGCGAGCGACCTCAGGATGGTGGACTTGCCGGTGCCGGGCGGTCCTTCCAGAAGGAGGTGACGGCGCGCCATGAGCGCGGCCACCACCAACTCGATTTCACGCGAGCGACCGACGACGGTCGTCGCAAGTGCCGCAACTGTGTGCTGGCCGTATTGCTCAGACACGTTCAATTCTCATTCGATTTCACGTCAGCCAAACTCGATGACGCCTCTGATGTTCTTGCCATCGCTCATGTCGCGGTAGCCGACGTTGATGTCGTCGAGGGAGTACCGGGTGGTGATGAGTTCATCGAGCATGAGCGCGCCGCGCCGATACTCGGTGAGCAGCCGAGGCACCTCAGCGCGTGGACTGCCAGAACCGAAGATCGATGCCTCGGATTTGCTTGTTGAACATCGACAGGTTGAACAGGTCGAGCTTGACGTCGCGTTGGGCCATCGGCGCCAGACCGGTCACCACGACCGTGCCATCTTTCGAGACGATGTTGAGCGCCGGTTCAAGCAGGTCGCCGGTGACGACACCAGCGGTGATGATGCACGAGTCGGCCATGTTGCCGCGGGTCATCTCCATGACGGCGAGTGCAGCGTCATCGAAGCTGGTGAAGAAGTGGGTGGCACCGAACTGTTCGGCCTTTTCTTGCTTACTGGCGTTGGTGTCGACCGCGACGATGTTCGCCGCGCCGTTCATCCGGGCACCTTGTACGGCGTTCGCGCCGATGCCACCGATGCCCACCACGACGACCGTGTCGCCTGACTTCACCTCGGCTCGCTTCTGAGCCGAGCCGACCCCCGTGGCGACGCCGCACGACACCAGAGCCACAGCGTCGAGTGGATAGTCGTCGTCGACCTTGATCACCGAAGCCTGATTGACCAGGATGTACTCAGAGAAGGTGCCCAACTGGGCCATGCGGTTCAGCGGGGTGTCGTTGACATGGTGCCTGTATGTGCCGTCGGAGATCATGCCCCCGGCCAAGGTGGCGGCGCCCATGTCGCACATGTTCTGACGTCCGGTGGAGCACCACTTACACGACCACACGATGGAATGAAACTGACCGCCACGTGATCACCGACGGCCACACCCGAGTACGGCGCTACCAACTTGGTGGACAACGCCGGACCCCTCGTGACCACCGATCGATCGGCAGGAAGTGTGGTGCCCCGATGAACGGCAGCATCTCGTCGGGCACGTCGATGTCACCGGTGACGAGGTGTTCGTCGGAGTGACACAGCCCGGCGAACGCCATCTTGACGATGACCTCCGTCGGTCCGGGCTCAGCCAGGTCGACGTCTTCGATCTTCCATTCCTGGTGCTTACCCCACAAGACGGCTGCTCTGGTTTTCATGATGACCCTTCCAAGTTGGCGGACGGGCCAGATGTTCGCACGTGCGCAGGCCCAATGTCTCGTCGGCCGCGTAACGAGACGTGCCAGGCACGTCTCGTTACGTCTCGTTACGGGTTTGCTAGGCGGTGCCTTCGGTGGTGGCTTCGATCGGGGGTGCTGCCGCTTCGGAGCCGAGGCCGAGTTCGGCTCGTAACTCTGACAGTCGACCCTGCGCTTCGATGTTGGCTGTGGCCTGCTCGACTTCGAGCACTCGTGACTCGACCGACATTTCGTTCAGTTCGGCAGAAGCCTTGGCTTTCGCGTAGCGAGCCTCGATCTTGTCTTCCACCTCTTTGAGGGTGGGCACGTCGTCGCCGACGGTCTCGTTCAGCTGCTTCATCGCCGTGTTCATTTCCTCTTGCATCTTCGCCTGCTCGAGCTGGCTGAGCAGCTTGGACTTTTCGGCGATCCGCTGTTGGAGGAGGCGGCTGTTCTGACCGACCGCGGCCTTGGCCTGATCTGCAGCTTCGGTGGTCTGCAACACCATCTCGCGCAGGCTCGCGACGTCTTTCTCCACCTGGATGAGTTGGTTTGCGATGGTCTCGGCAGCGGCGTTGTACTGCGTTGCCTTCGCTGCGTTGCCGGCCTTCTCGGCATCGGCCGCCATGATGAGCGCCTGGCGCGCATTGCCATTCAGCTTCTCGAGTTCACCCATCTTCGAGTTGAGCTGAATCTCGGCCCGCTTCTGGCTGGCGATGACGTTGGTGGCTTGTTCCTTCAACCGTTGGTGCTGTTGCTGACTTTCCATCAACGCTTGCTCGAGTTGCACCTTGGGATCGGCGCGCTCGTTGAACGACCCGGTCAGCTTGGCTGTCAGGTACTTCCACCACTTGTTTGCGAGCTTGAACATGGCCGGAACCTTACTGTCTCACTGCTGCAAGTTGCGACGGAGGAAGCCGGCACCGGCCGAGCCAACGCCGACGTGGTCGCCACTCAACGAGATCGCGTGAGCCGGCTGCGGAGAGGGGCGACCTCGGGTGCGTCGAGGGCCAGAAGTGCAGCCACATACACCGTCAGGCCGACGATTCCGCCCACCATGATTTGGGCGAGCCCGTCCCAGCCGGCATCGCCCGACACGTTGTGCGTGACGACCCACATGGCTTCGACCATGAGCACACCAGCGAGGAGTGCTCTCCACAAACTCGACCAGATCGAACGTAGATCGAAACCTCTCACCTTGTTGCGCAACACCAACAGTGCCCCTGCAGCCGCGGCGAGGTATGCCACTGCGTAGGCAAGACCAAGACCGAAGAGGCCCCACCACTCGATGAACACGAACGCCAGCACGATGTTCAGGATGTTCTCGCCGACGTTCAAGATGAACGGTGTGCGCGTGTCTTGGTGGGCGTAAAACCCTCGCAACGTGAACAGGTAGATCGAGAATCCGACGAGGCCCAAGGCCAACCCGGCCAGGGCGCGGGCGGTGTTGTGCGTGTCGACGGCGTCGAACTGGCCGCGTTGCATCAACCCGATGATCGGCTGGCTCAGCACCAGCAGCCCCGCGGCGGCAGGGATGGTCAGCGCAGCAATCGAACGAACGCCGAGCGACGCGTACCGAATGAAGCCGCTTCGGTCTTTGGCCGATGCGGCGCGGGCCATCTCTGGCTGAAACGTGGTGGCAATCGACACGGCAAGCAATCCGTGCGGCAGCACAAACCACGTGAACGCATCGAAATACGACGAAGCGATTCCTTCGCCCAATCCTTGAGCGAGATTGCGCACGACGATCAGTGCCACCTGGTTGGCGATGACGAACCCGATGGTCCAACCCGAGAGCACCAGCAACTTGCGAACCGCCGGGTGGCGCCACTCGAAGGTGGGACGAAATCGCAAACCGGCAGCGACCATGGCGGGCAACAGAACTACTGCCATCGCGGCGATTCCCAGCGTGGCTCCGAGCCCGAGCGTCAGTCGAAGACGTGAGTCGCTCACCACATCGCTGAGCGTCCAACCCTCAGGGCCGGCATCGGGCAACGAGAGCAGCGTCAGGATGATGATGAGGTTGGGCAGCACCGGGCTCCAGGCGGCGGCGAAGAACCTGCGACGACTGTTCAGGAAAGCGTTGGCGACGCCGCTGAGCCCGTAGAACAGAATCTGAATGAGGAAGATGCGGGTGAGCGTCGTGCCAACGTTGCGGTACAACTCGACGTCGAGCCCGGGTGCGGTGTCGAGTGAGTAAATGCGGAAGATCAAGGGCGCAGCGAGCACCGCTACAACCGTGAGCGCCATCATCAACGTCACGGCAACGGTGATGACCGCATTGGTCGCTCGCCGACCTTCTGCGTCGGTGTCAGCCCCCGTGTCGGATTCGTCGGAGCTCGGGGTCTCGGCGGCGTGCTCTGTCGACACCATCAGCGACGAGAACAGCGGCACGAGGGTGGCCGACAGGACGCCACCAAGCAGCAGGTCGTAAATGATGTTGGGTGTCTCGTTCGAGAGTTTGTAGGCGTCGGCCAGCGCCGACTGCCCAATCACGTAGCCGAATACGATCACCCGCAGCAAACCGCTCACGCGTGACAGTGCCGTGCCGACGGCAACGACCAGGTTCGACCGGAGCAGGGCACTCACGGGCTGGGAGATTCCAGCCCGGTGGGTTCTGGCCCGTGTGTCTCTGCGACCGCCTGATGAAGCGCCTCGAGTTGAACGATCAGGTCGTCGACGTCGCGAGCGTAGGTGTCGGGCGCCGCAGCACCGACCCGCACCTCGGCAGCGCGGGCGACCAGTTCATCGAGGCGCGTCTGATGCAGTCGCAATTTTGTGGCGGTCTCGGCCGACTTGGCTGTCAGCCGGTCGGCGGTCTCTATTTGACGTCGAACCGATTCGATGGCGGCAGTCACCTCGGGGGACGGCGAGCTTGCCGAGCGTTGTTCCAGCGTGGAGAGTTTGGAACGTAAGGCAGTGGGATCGAGGTGGCGGACAGCGCCGTCGATCTCGTCGCCGCGCTGGGCGACTTTCCAGACCTCGGCGAGCCCATGATCAACCTGCTCGGCGATTTCGACCAGCTTCTGTTTCAACGGGCCGTCGGCTGCGCCGTCGACGGTGACACGGAGTTTACGACCGGCCGACTGCGCACCTTGCATGATCTGCCGCCACGGCTCGCTGAGCGCAAACGGATCGACTCGGGCGACCGGTGCGCCCTTGGGAAGTGCCAGAGCCACGGAACCGGCATATGCCGCCACGCCGGCGAGCCCGGCCAGCACCCACGGCGCCCCGACCAACCCGACGACGACAGCGACTGCCACTCCAGCCAACAACCGCCACGACAGAATCGCCTTGGCCGTGGTCGGAGTGAAGAAACGATCCCGAAGTCCCATGAAGCCCCCGACGCTACTGCGCATAACTAAACGTGCCTGGCACGTCTCGTTACGTCTCGTTACGTCGCGACGTCGGCGAGGTCGGCGGCGATGAGCGTGGTGAGTTGTTCGACTGTTGGTGCTTCCACCTCTGCGAGACGCATCGCCTGACGCGCTATGGCTGCTTCGAACAGGTTGCGGGTGAGACGTGCGTTGCCAAAACCCCTGCCACGCGGTTCGGCTTCGAGCATCGCCTTCAGCAACTTCGTCGCGTCTGCGTCGAGGTGATATCGCTGCTTGCCGCTGGTGAGCTCGAAGATCGCGACCAACTCGTCGTTCGTGTAGTCGGGGAAGATCAGCGTTCTGGTGAACCGGCTGGCCAGCCCGGGGTTGGCGTCGATGAGCTCGGCCATCTCGGCCGGATAGCCGCAGGCAACTATTGCCAAGTCGTCGCGGTGGTCTTCCATGAACTTCACCAAGGTGTCGATGGCCTCGCGGCCGAAGTCGTTCTCGCCGCCGCGGGCGAGTGCATAGGCCTCGTCGATGATGAGTGTTCCGCCGAGCGCCGACTCCAGGATGGCGCGGGTCTTGGTGGCCGTCTGGCCGACGTAGCCGGCGACGAGGTCGGATCGGTCGGTCTCCACCAGGTGCCCTTTCGTCACCACGTCGAGGCTGCGATAGATCTGGCTGAGGATGCGCGCCACCGTGGTCTTGCCGGTGCCAGGGTTGCCGGTAAACACCAGATGGCGGCTGACTTCGACTGTGGGGAGCTCGTGTTCGGCGCGCAGTTTCTGCACCCGTAGCAAGCTGGTGAGGCGTCGCACCTCGGTCTTGACGTGGCTCAACCCGATGAGCGCATCGAGTTCGGCGAGCAGTTCGTCGATGGGACGCTCGGGCGGCAGTTCGGGCGCCAGCACCGGCGCGGTGGGCTGACGGCCAGCGCCTGCGGTGGCGGCGGGTTGCCCGGGTCGCGGTGTGGCGTTCACATCGAACGCGGTCAGCATGGTGGTGCGGAACGTGTCGATCGCCGCGATCTCGTTGGGTGAGGGCACCAAATCGATCGCGGCCGCCGCGTGCGCCAGTTTCATGGCCAACTCGTAGTAGGTCATGGCGCGGCGACTGTTGTCGCGCTTGTCGGCCTGGAGTAACAGGTCGAACATGGTGCTGGGTCGGGTGATCCACAACTCTTTGCCCTGGAACAGATCTGAGTCGCGCAGTTGCTGAGCGGAGATGAAGACAGGCGGGTCGAGCGCAGGGCCGATGTCGTCGAGCCACGCGTCGAGCTCACTCGCAGCGAACCGCCCGTCGCTGGCGAGCACCGCGGAAACGATCGACTCCGCCTCGATCACACAGTCGTTGCGATGTTCCTTGCCAGACAGTGCCCTGAGTTCGGCTTCGATGCCATCGACGAACGCATTGACATATGTCCCCAACGGCCCAGCCATGCGAAAGAGCGTAACCCCCAACCCGTGTCGCGATTCTGCTCGCTCCGCCGAGCAAGATCGCGACATCCCGAACCGATTGACCACCGGGTCAAGCGGCCGGATATCGTCGGGGCATGGTAGATGTCGTGCATCGATTCGAGAGCGTGCAACACGTCCGAGACGGACTGAAAGCGGTCGATTACCTCGCTGACGACGGTATTGCTGGTGTTGCGTTCCTCGCCGATCGTCTCGGCAAGCCGATTCTGGTCGAAGGGCCAGCTGGAACTGGCAAGACTCAGCTCGCCAAGTCCATCGCCGAAATGACCGGCTCGCGACTCATTCGGTTGCAGTGCTACGAAGGCCTGGACGAAAGCAAAGCCTTGTACGAGTGGAACTACAAGAAGCAGTTGCTGCGTATCCAGGCCGACAAGAACTCCGATTCTTGGAGCGAAGTTCACAACGACATCTTCTCCGACGAGTTCCTGCTCACCCGTCCGTTGCTCGAAGCCATCACCGCTCCAGATCCGGTGGTGCTCCTCATCGACGAGGTCGACCGGGTGGAGGTTGAAACCGAAGCCTTGTTGCTCGAGATCCTGTCGGATTACCAGGTGTCGATTCCCGAGTTAGGCACCATCGAGGCCAAGCAGATCCCGCTGGTGTTTCTCACGTCGAACAACACCCGTGAGCTGTCAGAAGCGTTGAAGCGTCGTTGTCTCTACTTGCATGTCGACTACCCGACGTTGGAGCGTGAGCGCGAGATCGTCCTCACCAAGGTCGAAGGCATCCAAGCCCACTTGGCCGACCAAGTTGCGCGTGTGGTTCGTTCGTTGCGCCAACTCGACCTGAAGAAGTCGCCGTCCGTGTCGGAAACGATCGACTGGGCGCGCACGCTCATGTTGCTCAACATCGAAACGATCGACGCCCAGGTGGCGAAAGACACCCTGCACGTGTTGCTCAAGTACCAGTCAGACATCACGAAGGCTGCGAAGGAACTCACGGTCGAGGAGAAGGGATAGTGCCAGGCACTATCCCTTCGGGGGCTTCGTTAGAAGTTTGTTGGCAGGAGCAGAGATAGTGCCTGGCACTATGTCTGCTGCTCCGCGGGGGATGCTGGAGCTGCTGAACGGGTTCGTCGTCGAGCTCCGCAACGCTGGGCTGCCGGTGAGCCTCACTGAGAACCTCGATGCGATGGAGGCGATTCGCCACATTCCCATCGAAGATCGAGACGCGTTCAAGTACGCGCTCGGCGCCACCATGATCAAGAACAACTCGCATTGGCGGGCGTTCGAAACCGTCTTCGAGGTGTACTTCTCGTTGCGTGGCCCCGAATACCGGCTGGCCGAGGGTGACGAATCCGAACTCGAAGAGCTCTGGCGCGAAATGCAAGAGCAGTCGGGCGACGCCGACGGCAAGGGCTCGGCGGGTTCCATGGACGCGCTCACGCCCGAAGAGATCGCCAAGATGCTCATGTCGGCCCTGTTGAACGGCGACCAAGCGATGATGCGGGCGCTGGCCAAGCAGGCAGTGAAACGGTTCGCCGGCATGGAGCCAGGTCGCCCAGTGGGCGGCACCTACTACCTGTACCGCACGCTGCGGAACCTCGACCTCGACAACATGATGGACGAGTTGATGAAGCAAACCGCCGAACAGGCGCCCGAAGGGCTCACCAGCCTCGAAGAGCGGCTGGAACGCGACGAGTTCGAGCACCGCATCGATGAGTTCAAGAAAGAGATCGAAGCAGAGATCCGCCGTCGACTGGTGGCCGACCGCGGCGCCGAGGCAATGGCCAAGACGCTCCGCAAGCCGTTGCCTGAAGACGTGGAGTTCATGCACGCCAGCCGCGACGAGATGCAGTCGCTGAAGAAAGCGTTGCAGCCGCTCACACGCAAGCTCGCCGCCCGCTTGGCCCGCAAGCGCAAGCACGGACGCAAGGGGCCCCTCGACTTCCGCAACACGGTGCGCCACTCACTCAGCTACGGCGGTGTGCCCGCCGAGCCGAAGTTCAAGTACCCGCGCCCAGCCAAGCCCGAGCTCATCGTCGTGGCCGACATCTCGGGCTCGGTGGCAGCGTTCGCTCGATTCACGTTGATGCTGGTGTACGCCATGTCGGGCCAGTTCTCGAAGGTTCGCTCGTTCGTGTTCATCGATGGCATCGACGAGGTCACCGACTTCTTCAAGGGAACCGACGACATCACCGAAGCGATCCATCGGGTGAACACCGAAGCCGACGTGGTGTGGGTCGACGGTCACAGCGACTATGGCCACGCGTTCGAAGTGTTCTGGGAGCGGTGGGGCAAAGACATCAACCCCAAGACGACGGTCTTGTTGCTGGGCGACGCTCGCAACAACTATCACGCCAGCCAGTCATGGGTCGTGAAGGAAATGCGCAAGAAAGCACGCCACGTGTACTGGTTGAACCCCGAACCCAGGTCGTACTGGAACACGGGCGACTCCATCGTTGGCGACTACGGCGCACACTGCGACGGCGTGTTCGAGTGCCGAAACCTGCGCCAGCTCGAGTCTTTTGTAGAACTCCTGGCATAACTGCTGGCGATTTTCGCCGATTGCTGCGTTCCGTGTCACCGCTCATCGCCTGAAGGCGACTCGGGTTCCACCGCGCCTTGCACTCGACGAAATTCCGCGCAGGAGTTTGTGAGCAGCTGAGTTGTCACTCGATGTTTGCTGGGTTCGGGCGCGCTGCGGCTCGTACTTGAGGACCCTTCGTACTACGAATCCGCGGGGTGCTTTGCGGTGTTGTTGGATTGCAGCCTGCTTTCTTCACACTCGCTTGTGTCGTTTGATCCGCAGCAAATTCTTTCTTGCCCGACTGTGGTTGTGAAGGAGCCGAATCGGACGCCGCTGTTCTCACCGTCATCGAGCCGTTGGAAGTCGGGCGGGATTGCGCTGGCGTGAACCTCACCAGTGGGGCGATCTCGCGACGACATCTCTTGCTCGAACCAATCGACGGCGCATTGTTCGTCACCGATCTCGCCAGCTTGAACGGATCCACCATCTCGGGTAAGCCCCTTTCCCGACGACATCGTCTGAGCCCTGCCGACCAGGTCGACTTCGGCGGATGCTCGGTGGGTTTGGTCGTTGACCGTCTGCGTGAACGCCGACACCGAAACTCAGAGCGTGACGCCGCCACTGACGAGCGACCAGCTTCGGTCAGCTCGGTTCACCGCCGATGCTCGCGTTCAGTATTCGGGGCCAGCACGGATCGATGACGCTGGCACGGTGACGATCGTGTTCACCGATATCGAAGGGTCGGCGAAGCGCGCCGACGAGTTGGGCGACAGCGAATGGCACCAGCTCTTGGGTGTCCACAACCAGATCATCCGGTCGATGCTGAGCCGCCACGGCGGCACCGAAGCCCACTCCATCGGCGACGGATTGATGATGTGCTTCCGTAAGCGCGCGGGAAGCGGTGAGCTTTATCACCAACGTCCAGCGCGCCCTCGCCGCTTACGAGGCCGCGAACCCGCTCGCGGGTCTCAGGGTGAGAGCCGGAGTCCACACCGGTGAGGCGGCAATGGGTGACGATGGTGACCTCTTCGGGCGACACGCCGTCATGGCGTCGCGCATCGCCGACGCAGCGAAGGGAGGCGAGATCCTGGTGTCGTCGCTCGTCCGCGAGATCGCCGAACCGCACAGCGAAGTTGTCTTCGGTGAATCCTTCTCCGCGACGCTGAGGGGGCTGCAGGGCCAGTACCTGCTGCACCGGATCGTGTCGTGACCAACGTCGCCAGGAGCGCCGGTTTCTTGCAGACACCGACCCACGGCGATCACTACGATGCAGCGATGGGCGGCCAGTTTGCGATGGAGATTCGGGTCCTCGGCCCGATCGAGGTCGTCGGTGACGCCGGGCCGATCAATCTCGGCGGACCGCAGCAACGACGAATCCTTGCTGTGCTCGTGGTCGACCCCGGCCAGGTGCTCACGTACGAGCGACTCGTGGAGGTGTTGTGGCCCGACGGTGACGAGCCCGAGAGCGGTCGTCGATCCGCAATCACCTACGTCTCCCGGCTACGTTCCGCGCTGGGCGATGGTGTTATCGAGACCACCGACGCCGGCTACGTGCTGCGCCCCGGCACGGCGAACATCGATGCAGAGCGCTTCACAGCGCTGATCGACACGGCTCGAACGCACACACCTGTTCGAGCGGTGGAACTGCTCGACGATGCACTCGCGCTGTGGCGCGGACCCGTACTCGGCAATCTGAATGGCGAGTGGTGGGCGCGCTCGTTCGTCACGAAGTTGGACGAGTTGCGGCTGACCGCTTTGGGTGAGCGCATCGACGCGTTGACCGCCAATGGTTGGGACGGTCGGGCGCTCGCAGACGTGACGGCGCTCGTTGATTCCCATCCGCTCCGCGAACAGTTCGTCCAGCAGGCAATGCGGGGGCAGTACGCGTCTGGCCAGTCGGCCGAGGCACTTCGAACCTTCCAGCGTTACCGCTCAGCCCTCGCCGATCAGACCGGCCTCGATCCTTCGCCTGCGCTGATCGAGCTGGAACGGTCGATGACGATGGGCGACGCGGTCCCGCCGACCACGTCGGATCTGAACCGCCCGCTTCGTGGATATGTGTTGCGTGAACTGATCGGCGAGGGCTCCTTCGGTGCGGTGTACCGCGCAACCCAACCTGGTGTCGATCGCGACGTCGCGGTGAAGGTCATCCGACCCGAGTTGGCCGACGACCGATCATTCGTCCAACGCTTCGAGGCAGAGGCCCAACTGGTCGCCCGGCTCGAGCACCCGCACATCGTTGCGCTCTACGACTTTTGGCGCCAACCGGGCGGCGCGTTCCTGGTCTTTCGCTTGATGCGCGGCGGCAGTGCCGACAAACTTCTCGATCGCGACGGCCCGCTCACCATCGAGCGCGCAACTGCCATCCTCGAACAGATCGGGAGCGCTCTCACCGCGGCCCACGCCGCGAACATCGTCCATCGCGATGTCAAGCCCGCGAACATTCTGTTCGACGTCGAGGGCCTCGCGTATCTCGCCGACTTCGGTATCGCCGCTTCGGTGTCCGACGAACCCGAGCCTGTGCGACGTTGGTCTGCGGGCTCCGCGCTGTATGCCAGCCCCGAGCAATTGCGCGACGGGCTCGAAGATGCCCAGGCCGATCAATACGCGTTGGCGGTGACGATGTGGGAACTCCTCACGGGCCGCGCCCCGTTCGCCGGGCCCGACTCGGCGACGGTCGTCGCCAACAAGCTGCGCGAGTCGCTCGGTCCGGTCGAGTGCATCGACCCGGATTTCCCGGCTTCGATGTCGCTCGTCCTCGCCCGCGCCAGCTCCGTTCACCCGTCCGATCGCTATGCAGACATCTCCAGTTTCGTCGCAGCATGGAAGCGAGCCCTCACCGCCACGATCGCAGGTGACACCGATCCAGCATCGATCGCCGCTGCGGGCCGGAACCTACGCAACGAAGCCGCAACGCTGCTCGACACCGGCGTCATCAGCAGCACGTTCAACCCGTACAAGGGTTTGCGTCCATTCCGCGAGGGCGATGCGGCCGAGTTCCATGGACGCACCGCCGCCGTCGAACGTTTGTCGCACGACATCGCCAGTTCGCCCTTCGTCGCGGTCGTCGGACCGTCCGGGTCGGGGAAGAGTTCACTCGTGGTCGCGGGGCTCGTGCCCCGGCTGCGAGACCGCGGTTCGCTCGTCGCGATCATGACGCCGGGCGAGAACCCGTTCGAGTCGATCATTGCTGCGACGACTCCGCTGGCGACCGGCGAAAGTGCTGGTTTCCTCGCACCAACAGCAATTCGCCGGCCGCTCGGCTTGGAAGCGGCGTTTCGCGCAATCGGTGGCACCGAGGCCGTCGTTCTCGTCATCGATCAGGCGGAAGAACTCTGGACGTTGTGCGCGGACGATCACCTGCCGGGCGTTTGTCGACGGGATCGCCGGCATCGTTGGCTCCGGTCTCGCCCGAGTCGTCGTGACGATTCGTGCTGACTTTTTCGACCGGCCGCTCGCCGACCCAGCGCTGGGGCCACTTGTCGCAGCCAATACGTTCGGCATCACACCGATGACGGCGCCCGAACTGTACGACGCGATCACGCCGCCAGCAGAACGCGTCGGCGTGCGGTTCGAGGCATCGCTCGTCTCCCAACTGGTTGCCGAAGCCATCGACCAACCGGGAAGTCTGCCGTTGCTGCAGTTCACCTTGACCGAGCTGTTCGAACGACGCGTCGGAGCTGTGATCACCTCAGAGGTCTACGACGAGCTGGGTGGCTTGGCGGGTTCACTCAGCCGCCAGGCCGACGAGATCTACGACGGGTTCGGCTCCACCGACCGCGCCGCTGTTCGACGGATGTTCACGCGACTGATCGCGCCCGGCGAGGGCACCGAAGACACTCGTCGTCGCGTGCTGGCGAGCCGCCTTGCCGGAGTGCCCGATCATGTTGTCGCCGCATTCGTCGATCGCCGCCTCCTGACCCACGATCGCGATCGATCGACTCGTGAACCCACCTTGGAAATTGCCCATGAGGTACTGCTGCGTGCATGGCCGAGGTTGCGTGCCTGGCTGACCGAAGACCGTTCCTGGGTTCGCGAGCTGCGCGGTTTGTCCTCGGCTGCCACGCTCTGGGACCAGTCGGGCCGGGACGACGGCGACCTCTATCGGGGTGCCCGCCTTGTCGTGATGAACGAACTCGCCACGTCTCGGGTCGATTCGCTGACAGATGTGGAGCGAGGATTTCTCGAACAGTCGCTCGACCGTGATGCTGCCCAAGAGCGCGAAGCTCATGAGCGACTCGCCGAGAAGACTCGACAGAACCGGCGACTGCGACGATCGCTCGTCGGGCTTGCAGCGGTGCTCGTTCTCGCCCTGATTGCCGGCTCGATCGCCGTCGTTCAACGCCAACGTGCCGACCGGCAACAACGGGTCGCCCTCGAGCAGACCAGGCTTGCCGAGCAACAGCAGTCGATCGCTGACGAGCAACGGACCCTGGCGGACGATCAGCGCTCGATCGCCGTCGATGAACGGGCTGCGGCGGTTGAGGCAGCAGCACAAGCCGAGCAAGCTGCCGACGACGCCGAGCAGGCTGCCGACGACGCCGTGCAGGCCGAGACAGCGTCGCAACTCACGACGCTGGCCAGCCGCTCCCTGTCGTTGAGACCGTCACAGCGAGACCTTGCCGCGCTGCTGGCAGCCGAAGCGTGGATGCGGTCACCGACCGCAGCCGCGAAATCGGCCCTCTTCGGAACATTCACATTCGATCCCGGGTTTCTCGGCTACATCCGTTTCGACGACGCCGGTGGCGTTGAAGGAGTCCCGGTGCCGGGCGGCACACAGATGCTGCTCACCACAGATCCCCGCGGCAACCCACCCGACCAACGGCTCGTCCAGGTGGTCGACCTGGTGACTGGCGAGACCACGTTGGAGTTCGAACCGTTGATCGAGGGTTGGTCGTGGTTCGCCGATCTGGCAGTCAGCGGCGATGCACGGGTCGCTGCCGTCCGCGAGACCCCCGTCGACGCAAGTCAACCCCCGGTGGTCGCCATCTTCGATCTCGCCAACGGGCAGCGGATCGGTCCGATGATCACGCTTCCACCGGGCTGGTTTCAGATCGCACTCGACGAGACAGGATCGCAGTTGGCGGTCGTGTCTGGCAGCTCCGGTGAGGCCGTCGTCTACGACCCGTATACGGGAACCGAACTGGCCCGCATCCCCGGCCTGAGTGGCGTACCGTTCGATCAGTCGGGCCGAGACGGTGGCGCAGTGGCGTACGGTCCCGACGGTCGGCTGTACCTCGGCTCTCGCGGCGATCGGCTTCGAATCTTCGATCCGTCGTCGTTCGCGATGGTTGCCGAGATTGCGGTGCCGAACTACGCAACCGGCGGGCATCTGCAGTTCAGTGAGGACGGCACGGTGCTGGTCGGCCGCGGTGTGTCCGCGGACCCGGCCGCCTCTCTCGGCCAGCGAGGGTCGATCGCCAGGATCGACCTGCCGAGTTCGCGCACGGTTTGGGAGGTCAGCGGCGCCGACTATGGATACGGCGAATGCGCTGCCTTCGCATTCTCGACCGAATCAGATCGAGTGTGGTGCGGAGACTATTTCGGCGTGATTCGTGAACGATCGCTCTCCAGCGGCGATCTGACCGGTGCGACGCTCGAGAACCAGCGTGGCTGGTTGACCCGACTCGACGTGATCGCTGTACCCGGCGGCGAAATGCTCGTCGGCCACGGCACCAACGCCGGCATCGTCAGCCGTTGGCGTATCGACGGGGCCGGCCCGATCCAACGCCCTATCGCCTCAGGACATTCGATCGTGGCGTACCTGGGCGACGGGTCGCCGCTGCTGGTGGGCACCCCCAACGGTGGCACCGCTCCGTTCAACCTTGACTATTCGCTCTGGGATGCCACCACCGACCAGCCCGTAGCCGGTCTCCCCGAGTTCCTGTACGCGAACGCTGTCGGCGACATGGTGTTCGGTGTGTTCGGCGATGGGCTCGTTGGCACCTACGACGTCGGTACAGGCGAGCAGCGAGCCTTCCCATACAGCCTCGACCCCGTTCCCTCCGCACTCGCGGCCAGCAGCGATGGCTCGATGCTGGTCGCCGGCTATCGGGACGGACATCTCGTTGCGCTGGACACGGCAACCGGCGAGACGATCCAAACGATGGAGATCACACGCCCGTCAAGCGACGTGAATCCGCCGGTTGTCTCGATCGCCCTCGATCAAACCGGCAGCCGGATCTACGTGGCGGGCAACGGGCTGTGGCTCTTCGATACTGCTACCGGGCACCAGCAGGCGTACAACGATGACAACCTGATCGCCGGCGTCAGTGTCAGCGCGGACTACACGGTTGCTGCCTCATCGGTCGATGGAACCCTGGCGCTGTTCGATGCGGACACGCTCGAAGAAGTCGCGACGCTGCCTGGAGCCCGTGGGTTCATTCAAGGGATGTTCTTCTCCGCTGATGGCAGCGTGCTCCTCGGCCGGGGCAACGACAAGACGGTCTCCGTCTACGACGTAGCCACCAGGTCTCGGCTCGGCGATTCGTTCGATCTGCCGCTCGACAACGGTGGGTCGATCGGGCTTCGCGCCGACGGGCTGGAGTTTGCGGTGACCACTGTCGATGGTACGAACACCTGGAGCCTCGACCCGGAACAATGGCTCACCGCCGCCTGTGCGCTCGCAGGGCGCAACCTGACGGCGGAAGAGTGGCAGACCTACATTGGAGACCTGGGGCCCTACCGGGCCACGTGTGCTGAGTTTCCCCTGTCGGGTTAATCGACCGAAACGCGCCGATTTCTCATTGTTGTCGGGACGCAGGGGGTTGTTGTCGGGCTGCAGTCGGCGACGCTCACGATGGCGGCATGCAGATACTCCACCAACATCAACACGGTATTCACAGCCTCAACTCCCGAAAGCGCAACGTCGCCCTCGCGCTCGCCGTCACCCTCGCGATGTCACTTGCTGCTTGCGGCAGCGACGACTCCGACAGCGCCGAGCCACCCTCGAGCGCGGCAGCTACGGCTGTGCCGACAGCCACCACGGACCCGCCAGTCTCAGAACCAGCGACCACGGAACCAGCGACCACGGAACCAGGGGCAACGGAACCGGCGACGACGGAACCAGCGACAACTGAACCAGTGTCAACCGAACCGGCGACCACGGAACCAGCGTCAACGGAACCAGCAGCGGTTGCCGTTGAGGACCCCTGTCCGAGTGGCGCAGCGGCGAGTCTCTCGTGCTGGCGAGTGGCCGTTCCGATCGACCCGGCCGTGCCGGATGATGCCACCATCGACCTGGCCGTCACCGTCGAACGTTCCGATCCTGCGGTGTGGCAATCTCCGATTCTTTGGTTGGGTGGACCCCTACCGATCTTCGCATTCACGACGCACGAGTCGTACGTCGGTCACGACAAGATCTGGGTGGATCACCGTGGAGTTGGTCGCAGCGCCTCATACCCGCAGTGCACCGAACTCGACCCGTTCCTGACCGAAATCGCAACGTTGCAGATGGGTAGCGAAGTAACCGAAGCGCTCGGTTCCTGCGTGCAGGCGACCGTCGACGCGAAGCTTCCTTTGGCTTCCGTCATCGACCCGAACGTCACCGTTGCCGACCTCGCCGTCGTCCGCCGGGCGTTGGGCATCGACCAATGGTCCATCGGCGCCCAGGGCGCGGGGCTCGACGTGGCGCTTCGAGCTGTCGCAGATGATCCAGATTCGATCACGTCGATCGTGGCTGCGTTCCCTGCGGTTGCGGGCGCATCGCAATCGAACGAGCAGGCAGAAGCGACGTTCGCAACCTTCGCTGCCGACTGTGCCGCTGCTCCGGACTGTGCGGCCATCGGGGATCTCAATGCGCTCCTCGATCAGGCGCTGGCACGGGTCGAGCCCGGCGTGGTCACCCAAACCGTTGATCCGGGAACCGGCAGTTTCGTTGTCGTGAACGACGATGTCCTTGTCAACGGGGTCAACAATGCGCTGAGCAGCCCAGATTATGCCGCGATCCTTCCCTCCCTGATCGCTGGCGTCGCTAATGGTTCCGGCATCGACGTCGTCGCCTCCGCTTTCGTCGCAGGTGCCAAGATTACGTACGGAACCGATCCGGTGCTCTACGCCCTGAATTGCCAGGAGGTTGCTTATCTACGGCCGGCGATGGATACGTGGGGCTCCAGTAGTGGCGGCAGATTCGCCATGCGAGACTGGCAGGCCCAATGCGACGCTGTCGGGCCGGTTCCGCAGATTCCTGCTCTGCCCACCATCTCGTCCTCGATCCCTGTGTTTGCAGTGGTGCCGGCGCATGACCCACGATCCAGCGTCGAGCAAGCTGAACAGATTTTCAGCGAGTTTCCGAACACCACGATCATCGCTGTCCCGGGTATCAGCAGCGTCCGCGATCAGCTCACGGAGTGTTGGCGTGCAACGGTCACCGCATTCCTCGACGACCCAACGGCGGAGCTCGACACCACCTGCCTCAGCGAACCAGCAGTCTCCACTCTCAGCTGAACCCTCCCGGAATTAGCGTAACGAGACGTGCCTGGCACGTCTCGTTACGCACCCCGCGGTTACGGATGGCTGTGCGATCCTGCTTGGTGGTTACCTTCATGCTGATGGAGAACACCGGACCGCTGGCGGGGATCAGGGTTGTGGAGCTGGGGGTGGTTGTTGCTGGGCCGAGTGCGACTGCGCTCATGGCTGGGCTTGGGGCTGACGTCATCAAGGTGGAACCACCCGAGGGTGACCCGTGGCGGGGCGCTCGTCTCTCCGGGCTGTTCGAACTCGACAATCGTGGCAAACGCAGCATTTGCCTCAACCTCAAGACCCCTGAAGCTCAAGCTGTTCTCGACGGGTTGGTGGCCGATGCCGATGTCTTCGTGTCGAATGTTCGACCATCGGCATTGCGCCGGTCTGGCTTCGATGCTGAATCGCTGATGGCGCGGCACCCGTCGCTGATCTACGCGCACGTCTCGGGTTACGGGTACGCCGGACAAGCCGAAGACAAAGCCGGCTATGACGTCGGAGCGTTCTGGGCGCGGTCTGGATATGTCGCCACGCTGGTCGGCGATGGTGTCGAGCCACCGATGCCGCGAGCAGGAATGGGCGACCACACCACTGCCGTCACGTTGTTGGCGGGAATCAATGCGGCCCTGTTCGACCGAACTCGTACCGGTCGGGGCCGGTTTGTCTCCACGTCGTTGATGCGTGCTGGCACTTTCGTCATGTCGAGTGATCTGAGTATTCGATTGGGCGGCGGTGAACACGGTCCGGGTGCGCGGCGGGTGTTGTTCAATCCGACGCTCGGTTGTTATCAGACGAGCGATCACCGTTGGTTCTTCCTTCTCGGCTTGCAGTTCGACCGGCATTGGCCCGTCGTGGTTCGAGCGATCGGCCGCCCAGAGTTGGCTGATGATCCTCGATTCGCCACTCCAAGCGATCTGGTGGCGAACATCGACGCGGCCGTCGCCGCACTCGACGCAGCTTTCGCAACACGCACCATGGCTGAATGGGCCGAGATCTTCGAGCAACACGACGTGTGGTGGGACCCGGTACAGAACCTCGATGATGTGATCGCCGACCCCGTCTTCCTGGAGAGCGGGGCGCTGGTCACCACCGCCGATGGGGAGCGGGTGATGGGGCTGCCGTTCGACGTGGGCGACGATGTCCCCCCACCCGGTCGAGCGCCCGAGTTGGGTGAACATACCGAACTGCTGCTCCTCGAACGTGGTTATGGCTGGGAACAGATCGCCGCCCTCAAAGCAGCAGGTGCCATCCCCTAAATCCATCGCTGGGGGTCTGACCCCCAGCGATCAGGTTCGTTGGAGGAGGATGGTTTGCAGCGCCTTCCCGACGGCGCCGTGTTCGTCGAACAACACTGAGTCGGAGATGCCGGAACCAGTCGGTTCCCATCGAGACACCGAGTCGGTGCCGAACCAATCACCGATTGGTTCGCGGTGCAACATGATCGTGAGGTCGATGTTCACGAACGACACGCCTTCGAGGTCGGCGTTGCGCGATACCGCATTGCCGCAGTCGGCGAGTGGGCAGATCCGCTGAAACCCAGAACCGGTCTCGTTCGGCAATAGCGGAAGTGCCCGCATCCACATGATCGTCGGGCCGGGCGTGGGGAACTGGTCGGGTGGAAACATCGTCTCGACGCCAGAATCGAAAGCGGTGAACCCATGGCCACCTTCGGGTGACGGAAAGCGGCCAGGTACGGCGTCGCTGAGTCGAGGTGTGTCGTACGCGGTGGTTGCGACCGAACCGAGGTCGCTCGCAGCTAGGTGCATGCCCCGTGCGGTGACGACTGCCTTGCCGTCGGCGTTGACGAGGGTCATCTCCGTCGTCGATACCGAGCGGCCTCCGCGCAGTACCACGGTTTCGATCATGAATCCCGCGTGCGGAATGGGTCGAACGAGATCGACCGATAGTCGAACGAGACGTTGGCCGGGAACCGCAAGCTCAGATGCTCTTGCCATCAACCCTGTTGGTGGCCCGGCGTGGCAGGCGTTCGGGTCCCAAGGGCCTCGACATGCTTCGGTTGGCTGGAACCACACGCCGTCGGGCGAGGTGAAGAAGCTGCCTTCCATGGCGCGCACCCTAGAGCGGATTCGTGACTACGGTGCAGCCATGGCTGATGCTGCTGCAGGCTCTGCTGCTGGAGGGACCACGTACGAGTTCAGCTACGACCGCTGGTGCGGGTGGTTGCTCGGGTGCCTCGGCATGGGTCGGCGGTTCTCGCATGTGGTCGTCGACGATGCCCAGGTGCACGTCGCGATGGGCTTCGGATTTCGTGCAACGGTGCCGCGGGCCTCGATCACCGCTGCGTCTCCGTACACCGGTCGGATACTCGGTTGGGGTGCCCACGGATGGCGCGGGAAGTGGCTGGTGAACGGGTCGTCGCACGGCATCGTCGCGATTTCGATCAGCCCGCAGGGGCGCGGTCACGTGCTTGGGTTCCCGGTGAAGTTGCGTCTCCTGCTGGTGAGCGTGACCGAACCCGACCAGCTCATCGCTGAACTGTCCGCGTACACCTGACAGTTATTTCGACCAAGTTGCCTTCGTTGTAACAACACGCTGTTACACCGAGGCAAAGTGAGGTGAACTTCGTTACGACCGTTGGTAGTTCGGGGCTTCTTTGGTGATGGTGACGTCGTGGGGGTGGCTCTCTTCGCGACCGGCCGTGGTGACCCTCATGAAGCGGGCCCCGGAGCGGAGTGCTTCCAAGTCGGCGGCACCGGCGTAGCCCATGCCCGAGCGCAACCCGCCGACCAACTGATACAACGTGTCGCCGAGTGGGCCGGAGTAGGGCACTCGGCCCTCGATGCCCTCTGGCACCAGTTTGTTCGTCGTCTTGGCGACGTCGGATTGGCTGGTGGCGTAGCGATCGGCGCCCATGCCTTGCATGGCTCCCATGGAACCCATGCCGCGGTAGCTCTTGAACCGACGGCCCTCGAACAACTCGGTCTCGCCAGGACTTTCTTCCACACCGGCCAACAGCGAGCCGAGCATGACGGTGGAAGCGCCTCCAGCGATGGCTTTGACGATGTCGCCCGAATACGTGATGCCACCGTCACCGATGATGGGAATACCAAGTTCGCGACCGCGCCGGGCGGTCGCGTAGATGGCTGACAGCTGCGGCATGCCCGCACCACTGACGATGCGTGTGGTGCAGATCGACCCGGCGCCAACACCGACCTTCACTGCGTCGGCACCTGCCTTGTGCAGCGCCTCGACGCCTTCCGGCGTGACCACGTTGCCAGCGGTGACCGGCAAGTCGGGCCACGAACCCTTGATCCGTTCGATCGTCTTGATCACTCCTGCGGAGTGGCCATGGGCGGTGTCGATCGCTACGGCGTCGACGGCCATTTCGATGAGCGCCTCGATGCGTTCCTCCACGTCGTCACCGACGCCGCACGCTGCAGCACAGATGAGACGACCGCGGCTATCGCGCGATGCGTTCGGGAAGTCGAGACGCTTCTGAATGTCTTTCACCGTGATGAGACCGACCAGTTTGCCGTTGTCGTCGACGAGGGGCAGCTTCTCGATCCGATACTTCTGCAGGATGGCCTTGGCCTCGTCGAGCGACGTGCCCACCGCTGCGGTGTGGAGCGGCGTGCTGGTCATGAACTCGCTGATGGGGCGGCGGTAGTCGCTGGGCTCGCAGAACCGAATGTCGCGGTTGGTGAGAATGCCCACCAACGTGCCGTGTTCGTCGGTGATGGGCACGCCCGAGAATTTGAACTTGTTCATCAGGTCTTCGGCCTCGTCGAGGAGTGCCGTCTTGGGCAATGTGACCGGGTCGGAGATCATGCCCGACTGGCTGCGTTTCACCTTCTGCACCTCGGCGGCCTGCTCGGCGATCGACATGTTGCGGTGGATGACACCGATGCCACCATGGCGGGCCATGGCGATGGCCATGCGACCGTCGGTGACTTTGTCCATCGCGGCCGAAACCAACGGAATGGCGAGTTCGATTCCTGCCGCAAACGTGGCGGTGGTGTCGACGGCGTCGGGCAGGGTCTCGGAGAATCCGGGGATGATGACCACGTCGTCAAACGTGAGGCCTTCGTAGCGGGTGAACAGTTCGGCGTTGTGATGGCTGGGGGTGTTGCTCATGGCTGCTCCGCAAGTGTTGGTGAGGGGTGCGTGGGGGTAGTGGTGGGTGTGGCGCTCGCTGCGCCAGCATGAATTTCGTCACAGAGTTGGGCGAGCGCAGCGACGAGGAGGCGGTGTTCGGTGGCGTGCATGCGCGCCGCGAACGTCTCGGCGGTGTCGTCGAGTCGAATCTCGACCGGTTCGCTGAGTAGCACCGGGCCGTTGTCGACGCCTTCGTCGGGCACGAGGTGCACCATCACTCCAGAGGACGTGCGTTCACCGGCGAGCGCCTCTTGCCATGCCCGCTCGATGGCGTGGGTGCCCGGAAGCTCGCCGGGGAGAGCGGGATGCAGGTTGACCACGCGATTCGGGAAGCCGTCGAGGAAGGTGCTGGTGAGGATGCGCATCCACCCGGCGAGCACCACGATGTCAGGTGAGGCTTCCTTCACTGCGGCAAGAAGTCGAGCGTCGTACGCGGAGCGGGCTTCGCCTTCGAGACGTTCGAGAATCGAGGTTGGGATTCCTGCAGTCGATGCCCGTTGCAGCCCATACGCGCCCGCCACATTCGAGATGACCAGCGACACCTCAGCGTTGATGGAACCCTTCGCACATGCATCGATGATGGCTTGCAGGTTGCTGCCGTTGCCCGAAATGAGCACGGTGAGTCGGGCGGGCGGCGTGCTGGGTGAAGTGCACGAACCGTCCATACCCAAACGCTATGCGCGCCGCCCCACCGACTGAAACAACCAAGACAAAAAATCCACCAAGTTGAGCGGCCTTCGACCTCGACGATCCATGACCCGAACTGGTCTACACCAAGTGGACGGTACGGGTGCCAGCCTGGCCTCTGACCAGGCGGCCGATTTCCCAGGTGGGTTCGTCGATGCTGGCTTGGACTGCCGCGATGTCTTGGTCGGCGCACACGATGACCATGCCGATGCCCATGTTGAGCATGCGGTGCAACTCGTGCACGTCGACACCGGTGGCGAGCTCGGCCACCAGTTCGAACAGCGGGCCTCTCGGCCAGGAACCGAGCGCGATCTCGGCATCGATGCCGTCGGGGAGTACCCGCGGCAGATTTTCGGGCAGGCCGCCACCGGTGATATGAGCGAGTGCTTTCACCTTGCCCGACTTCAACGCTGCTTCGAGCACGTGCAGGTAGGAACGGTGTGGCTCGAGCAGGGCATCGCCCAAGGTAGTCGTGAATCCCGCCGGGGTGACGTCCATCGGCACCCAGTCGAACAGCTTGCGGAGAAACGAGTAGCCGTTGGTGTGCGGGCCGCTCGACCCAACACCAATCAGCGCGTCGCCTGCCGCCACGTCGTCGCGGGGGAGGATCTCGCTGCGTTCGGCGAGGCCGATCAATGTGCCCGCGATGTCGAATGCTCCTGGCGCGTACACGCCGGGCATCTCGGCGGTTTCGCCACCGAGCAACGCGCACCCGGCGGCCTCGCACGCGTCTGCCATGCCCGACACGACCTCGGCCACCATGTCTGCATCGAGCACGCTGGCGGCGATGTAGTCGAGGAAGAACAGCGGCTTGGCCGACTGCACCAGCACGTCGTCGATGCAGTGGTTGACGATGTCCATGCCGACACCTCGCACCTTGCCGAGACGGGCCGCCAGTTCGACCTTCGTGCCGACGCCATCGGTCGAAGCAACGAGCACGGGGTCATTGAGCTCGAGGATGCGCCGCGCCGAGAACACGCCGCCAAAGCTGCCAACACCTCGCAAGACGTCGGGGCCGAGCGTGCGCTCGACGGCGCTCTTCATCTTGTTGACGGCGCGGGCGCCCTCATCGATGTCGACACCGGTGTCGGCGTACGAGGTGAGCAACGCTCCGGGGGCGCGCCAGCCGATATCGCGTCGTACCTGCATGTTGGCGAACTTCACGCCGTCCATCCCGCGGTATGCCGCGGCGCGAGCGGCGGCAAGGTTCGTGCCGAGGCCGGTGACTGCCAGTATTCGTCCGCCAGCTGTGCGACCCCTTGAAACGGCGGCGGGGAACAGAATCGCATCTGGCTCGATGGTGGAGGTGTTCGCCCAGTCGGTGGTGGAGAAGCCAGTGAGCGAGATGGGAGTGTCGATGTGCGGGTCGGCCGGGTACCCGGGGGCGGCTGCGACGACAGTGCACGAGGCGCCCTCGCGGATGGCAATCGTGCGCCCGGCGAGCTCGCCCTTGGCGCAAGCGAGCGCCAGTTCGGCGAGGTCGGTGTCGAGCAGCGGCAAAATCGCCTGTGCCTCGGGGTCACCGAACCGGCAGTTGTACTCGATCAGCCGCGGGCCGGCCGTGGTGAACATCAAACCTGCGTACAGCACACCGACATACGGAGTGCCGGCTGCGGCGAAGTAGTCGAGCACCGGTTGCACGAACGTGGCCAGCAGTTCATCCGCGTCGTAGGGAACCGGTGCCGGGGCGAAGGCTCCCATGCCACCAGTGTTCAAGCCGGTGTCGCCTTCGCCGATTCGCTTGTGGTCTTGCGCCAAAGGCAACGCGACCGCGGTGGTGCCGTCGCACAGCGCGAGCAGCGAGCACTCGGGCCCGCTCATGAGCTCTTCGAGAACGAACGAGCCGAGCTTTGCCACCTGCGTGATAGCGGCGATGGTGTCAGCTTCGGTGGAAGGTAGCAACACACCCTTGCCACCCGCAAGACCGTCTCGCTTCACTGCAACCGGCTTGCCGTACTCGAGAAACCATTCCACGGCGCCCGCGTGGTCGTGCTCTTCGAACCGTTCATACACCGGGCCGGGCACGCCGAGCGTGTCGGCCAGGTGGCGGCTATATCCCTTGGAACTCTCGATGCGCGCCAGCTTGGCCTTGGGCCCGAAGCACGGAATGCTGCGGAACGCGCACTCGTCGGCGGCCCCACCCACCAGAGCAGCCTCGGGGCCGGGAATCACCAGGTCGACATCGTCAGCCGTGAGCGCACCCAGGTCTTTCGCCAACGTGACCGTGTGACCGTGGCGTTCACATGCCCACGCGATGGCGTGTTCTCGGCCCCCGGTTCCCAGTACGACAACACGCATCAGGCAATCGCGCCTTCGAATGACAACTTCGCTTGCGCCTCGTCGACCCGGAGCGGGTACTGCCCGGTGAAGCACGCGTTGCAGTAGCCGTGATGGCTGACGGGGGCATGCGGATCGCGGGCGGCCGCGGCCGCAGCTTCGGCGGCACCATCTGGCCCGGCGATGGCGCGCATCATGCCGTCGAGCGAGAGGAATGCCAGGCTGTCGGCGCCGATGTGATCGCGCATCTCATTCACCGTGAGGTGCGCAGCCATGAGGTCGCCCTCGTGACCCATGTCGACCCCGAAGTGACACGCGTGCGAGATCGGTGGGCAGGTGATGCGCAGGTGTACCTCGGCGGCACCGGCGTCGCGCACCAGCTTCACCAGCGGGCCGGCTGTGGTACCACGCACGAGCGAGTCGTCGATCATGATGACGCGCTTTCCGGCGAGGTTCTCGGTGAGCGCATTGAACTTCAACGCCACACCGCGTTGGCGCATGTCTTGCGTGGGTTCGATGAACGTGCGACCGATGTACCGGTTCTTGATGAGGCCGTCGTTGAACTTGATGCCCGAGGTTTCCGCGAAACCGATTGCGGCGGGAATGGACGAGTCGGGCACCGGAATGACCACGTCGGCATCGATGCCCGATTCGCGGGCGAGTTCGTTCCCTAGCCGTTGGCGCACGTGATGGACGTTGGCTCCACCCCATACCGAGTCGGGGCGCGAGAAGTAGACGAACTCGAACGTGCAGCGCGCCCCGACGGTGGCGGGCGCCAATGCCTGATAGCGCTTCACTTCGGCGCCGCGCAGCGTGACGATCTCGCCCGGCTTGACCTCGTCGATGTCGGTGCATCCCAGCGTTGCCAACGCACACGTTTCGCTGGCGACAGCGTGGCCGCCGTGGGGGAGTTTGCCGATCGACAACGGCCGAAATCCCCACGGGTCGCGGGCAGCGATGACCTGGTCGTTCACGAGCAGCACCAGCGAGTAGGCGCCCTTCCACGCGGGGAGCGTGCGCTCGAGACGCTCTTCCCACGTGCGTCCGCCAGCGGCAGCCAGCATGAGCGCAATCACTTCGGTGTCGCTGGTGGCGGTCAGGCCGAAACCACGGCTGAGCAGTTCCTCGCGCAGCGCGGCAGCGTTGACGATGTTGCCGTTATGAGCCACCGACAGGGGGCCGTGCATCGTTTCCACGAGGAACGGCTGGATGTTCTTCAACGCGTTCGAACCGGTGGTGGAGTAGCGGGTGTGCCCGATGGAGTGGTAACCCACCAGTGGTGCCAGCGTGGTCGGGCTGAACACGTTGCCCACGAGGCCCTCATCTTTGTGCAGCCGCACCCGATGGCCGTCGCTCACAGCAATGCCGGCAGCCTCTTGCCCGCGATGCTGCAACGCAAACAACCCGAAGAACGTCATCTCGGCAACGCCGTCGCCGTGAGGAGTGGAGATGCCGACGCACACCGCACTCTTCGTTCGGCGAGTCGTCATCGAGCCGTGATTGGTCGAGCTGGCGGCGTCGAGACAGTTCGACGGGCGTTGCGGTCATAGCAGACCTGCTTTCGTGAGGTTCGCGGTGAGGCGATCAGCGACAGGATACGCGCCTGGAACGAACGGGGTGCCGGTGAGACGTTCGTAGGCAATGATGTAACGGGCGGTGGTGGCCGACCAGACCTCGGGCGGCAGTTCGGGGATCGGCCCGTCGCCGCGGTAACCGATGTCGGCGAAGGCTCGCCGCACGACCTCTTTGTCGAGGCTTTCGGGTTCGTCCCCGTCGGCAAGGCGAGACTCATAAGTGTCTGCCATCCACCAACGCGACGAGTCGGGCGTGTGCATCTCGTCGATGAGCAAGAGCTCCCCGTCGGCGGTGACCCCGAACTCGTACTTCGTGTCGGCGAGAATCAGTCCGGCGTCTGCGCCAACGGAAATGCCGCGCTGGAAGACCGCCAGAGCTGCGTCGACCACTCGACCCCACAGTTCGCCGTCTACCAGTCCGCGCTCGACGACGTCGGCGCTGCTCAGCGGCTCGTCGTGTCCACCCGCCTGAGCTTTGGTGGTTGGCGTGACGATCGGCGCCGGCAGTGGCGTGTTCTTACGAAGTCCCTCGGGGAAGTCGTACCCATACATGGTGCGTGCACCGTCTTGATACATCCCCCAAATCGATGTGTCGGTGACGCCGGTGATGTAGCCGCGCACGACGACTTCGACCGTGAGTGGCATCGCTTCACGGGCGACGAGTGCGTTCGGGTCGGGCACCGACAGCACGTGATTCGGAATGATGTCGGCGGTGCGTTCGAACCACCATGCGGCAAGCTCGTTGAGCACCTGCCCCTTGTACGGCACGCCGGCGAGCACACGGTCGAATGCCGACAACCGGTCGGTGGTGACGATGAGGCGCTCTTGTTCGCCGCAGCGCCACGACACCCTCACCTTGCCGTCGCGGCGATCAGCCAGCGGAAGGTCGATCTCGACAAACGGCTCGAACAAGCTGATCCTCACGACACGATCCTTGCGCGTAACGAGAGGTGCCTGGCACGTCTCGTGACGCGGCTGTTGCTCATACTCACAATTCCGCCGCTGCGGCGACGCCGTTGCGGAACAGTCGGAGCCCAAGATGTTCTTGGCCGACTCCGCGCTGGTGATGCGGGTGCTGGCGTGGAATGAGGAAGTTTTCGGGGTGGGGCATCAGCCCAAGAACATTGCCGGCAGGGTTGCACACACCGGCGATGTCGGCGACCGAACCGTTCGGGTTGGTGCTGCGATAGGTCAGCGCCACCTGGCCGGCCTCGGCAAGGAGGCCCGGCTCGGGGTGGACGTAGCGTCCTTCGCCGTGGGCGATGGGGCAGTGAATCGTGTCGGTGATGCCCTTGGTCCAGAGGCTGCGAGACGTTGGCTGCGGTTCCAGCACTACCCACTTGCACTCGAATCGGCCATGCGCGTTGTGGCCAAGCGCCCCAGGCAACAACTTGGCGCGGGTGAGCACCTGGAATCCGTTGCAGATACCGATCATGGGTCGCCCGGTCGCGACGTACTCGTTGAGCGCGTCCCCCAGACCGACCACCAGGTCGAGGGCGAGCATACGACCGGCACCGAGCGCATCGCCGTACGAGAACCCGCCAGCAACACCGACGATGCGGGCCTCGCGAAGCAAGTCAGGCCGGCAGACCAGTTCGCTCGCCAGCACGATGGTCGGGTCGGCCCCGGCCATCTGAAACGCGAGCGCGAGGTCGCGGTCGCGATTGGTGCCGGGCCCGGCAATGACGAGGGCGGGAGGGCGGCTCATGACAAGCCTCCCTCGACGGACGTGGTTGTCGACGCGCCGGGCGCGGGTGGCACAACGACTCGGTTGAACGCGTCGGCTAGGTCGTTGATGCTGATGGGGTCGACCCCAGGGATGACCAAGAGCGCCTCGTCGGTGACCGTGCCGAGGTGGAGGACGCCGGTGCCCATCATCTGGGTGAACCGGGCCAGGTCGCCGGTAGTCACTTCGACGAGCAACCGGCCAGTGGACTCGGCGAACAACGCGGAGGTGAGGCTGCCTGGGGTGAGCTGATTGACGCTGACTCCAAGCCGACCGCCGATGCACATCTCTGCGAGCGCTACCGCAAGGCCGCCTTCGCTGAGGTCGTGACAGCTTTTCACGAGGCCGGCGAGCATCGCCTGGTGAAGCAGCCGGTACCTGGCTGGCGCATCAGGGTCAAACGCGGGTGCGGTGCCAGCACTCACTGGCTCGCCGTAGATCAAGTCGAGATGGCTGCCAGCGAACTCCGGCGATGTCTTCCCAACGAGTACCAGCTGATTTCCGGCGTCTGCCAGCGCCGACGTGACGCAAGCGTCGGCGTTGGGAACGTGGGCGACGGCGGTGATCACCAGCGTCGGTGGCACAGCGTGCCGTTCGCCGTCGCTGCCGGTGTACTCGTTGTTGAGCGAATCTTTGCCCGACACGAACGGGGCCCGAAATGCCATGGCCGCGGCCACGCAGCCATCGACGGCGGCGACGAGCTCGCCGAGTGTCTCGGCGCGTCGCGGGTCGCCCCACGAAAAGTTGTCGAGCAGAGCGACTCGGTCGGGGTCGCCACCGACCGCTACCACGTTACGCATCGCCTCGTCGACGACTGCCTGGGCCATCGCTTCCGGATCGTGCAGGCCGTACCACGGGTTGACCCCGACACCGATGGCGATGCCAGCCGAGTTGGTGGGTTCCACGAGAACCACACCGTCGCCGGGAGCATCGGCAAGTCGCCCGACGAGCGGCCTGGTCACCGCCGATCCAAGAATCTCATGGTCATACCGGTGGATCGTCGACGCCTTCGAGGCGATGTTGCGGTGCGACAGCAGACGGAGCAGGGCCAGCCGATGGTCATCGACCTGGCGATCGACGAACTCGCCACGGACAGGCGCAGGCATGGCGGCTACCATCTGACGCTTCGGGCGGCCGTCGTGGAGGAACCCAGTGGAGAGTTCCAACACGGGCACGCCGTTACTCCGCACGGTCAGCAGCCCGTCGCCGGTGAACGAGCCGATGTCGGCCAACTCGACCCCGTAATAGTCACAGCGCGACCGCAAGGCACCCATGTGCTCAGGCGGGACCGCGATGACCATTCGTTCTTGCGCCTCGGACAACCACACTTCCCATGGTTCCAGGCCGGCGTACTTCAGTGGCACCAAGCTGAGTTCCACATCGGCCCCCGAGTGTTCGGCCATTTCGCCAACCGCACTCGACAGCCCACCAGCACCACAGTCGGTGATGGCTGAGTACAGGTGCTCCGCCCCGATGAGCACATCGATCAACAGCTTCTCCACGATCGGGTCGCCGATCTGCACGCTCGCACCGGCCACTTCGCCGGTGGTGGCGTCCATCGTGAGCGAGGAGAACGTTGCGCCGCGAATTCCGTCACGTCCGGTGCGGCCACCAAGCACGATCACCCGGTCACCGGGAAATGGCCCGGAGGGCTCGACCCAACCGTCGGCCACGCCGATGCATCCTGCGAAGACGAGCGGGTTCGTGGTGTATCCGGCGTCGTACAGAATGGCGCCCGAGACCGTGGGCAGACCGATCTTGTTGCCGTAGTCGGCAACGCCATCGATCACGCCTTCACGAATGCGAACCGGATGCAGGGCGCCTTCTGGCACGTCGTCGAGCGCGGTGTCGGGCGGCCCGAAACACAAGATGTCGGTGACTGCGATGGGTCGATGCGAAATGCCGAGCACATCGCGGATGACGCCGCCCACACCGGTGTTGGCACCGCCAAACGGCTCGACGGCCGACGGGTGGTTGTGCGTTTCGGCCTTGACGGCGTAGGTGGTAGCGCCGGCGAATCCGATGATTCCTGCGTTGCCGACGAACGCCGACTTCACGAACGGTGCATCGATGACGTCGGTGCATTGACGGAGCATGTCGATGAGCGACGGGCGGGTTTCGCCGTCGTCGGTGGTGATGTGCGCACGGAATGTTTTGTGTGAGCAGTGCTCGCTCCACGTCTGCGCGAGCGTCTCCATCTCAACGTCGGTAGGTGCCCTGCCGATCGAGCCGAAGTGGGCTTGGATGACGACTAGCTCCTCGGGGTCGAGTGCGAGCTTGCGGCTCGCACCCAGCGCAACCAGCTCTTTCTCGCTGAGCCCGGCGAGAGGAATCGTCTCCGCGGACCCGGTAGCAACGGATTCTGCGTGGAATGTCGGTTCGACCGTGCCGGTTGACCATCGCTCGATGACCGGGTTGGCAATGATCCGTTTGACGAGCGTCGCCGCTTGTTCGTCGGTGACCGTGCTACCGAATTCAACTCGCCGCGCGGTCGCGGCACCGGAAATTTCTACGCCGAGGCGTCGGGCGGCCTGGAGCACCGTGGCTGCAACGTTGTCGGTGACGCCGGCGTGGAAGGTCACTTCCACCCCGTGTTGGGCGGGCGGCAGCCATGAACACCGCTGCAAGAGCGGGTCGACGAGAAACGCCTGCAACGTGGTGAGCTGGTCGGTGGAGAGGTCGGCTTCGACGAAGATGACGTCGGCGACGGCAACGTCGGCGGGCTGCTGCAACGGGATGCCGAGTTGCTCGGCACCTTCGGCGATTGCAGCGGCGCGCGGATCAGATTCGATGGATCGGATCGTCAAACGGTGACGTGGGATCACTGGCTCGAACCTATGCGCCGAGATGACGTCGCATCGCCATCTGTACGAAATGTTCAGCTATCTGACCGACCCGAGTACCGTCGACAGCATGGTCGTCACCTGTGCGAATGGCTGCGAGCGGTTTGTCGCAGGCGCGCTGCGATAAGCGATCATGGAAAGCGTGCAAGTACCCAACTATACGCACCTGCCCGGTCGGACTTCAGAGGGCGATCTGCGGAGCCCGATGTGAGCAGCTCCGACGGCAGTAACGCCCACCAGGAGTGGCCGCACACGCGCGTGGTGTTGATTCGTCATGGCGAGTCGAATGTCACCGTTTCTCGGGTGGTCGGTGGCCCGCGCACCTGCTCCGGCTTGAGCGACCTTGGTCGACTGCAGGCGAGCAATCTGGCCGACCGACTGGCATCGACCGGCGAGATCGCTCGCCGACGTGCTGTATTCCAGCGGCTATCCGCGTGCCATCGAGACCGCAGAGATCATCGCTCCGGTGCTCGGTCGTGAGGTCACGTTCGACACCGGGTTCGGCGAACATGACCCTGGCCCGGTCTGTGACGGCATGTCATTCGTCGAGTTCGTCGATAAGTACGGGGCGCCTGATTGGGAACATGACCCGTACGGAGTCACCTTCCCCGGTGGCGAGTCGATTGCCGAGTTCGACGTGCGCGTCGGTGCAACCTTGTCGAAAGCCGTGCAACGCCACCCCGGCCGCACCGTCGTCGTCGTGTGCCACGGCGGCGTCATCGACCGGATTTTCCGTTCACTCTTGCGCCACCCGCCGACTGGCGCGTTCGAGTTGCATACCAGCAACGCGTCGCTGACCGAGTTCGTTCACGTGGCGCCGGGCCGATGGCGGCTGGTTCGCTACAACGATGCGGCGCACCTCGCCGGGTTGCCTGCGGCGACGACTCGGGACTGAACGGGCGTGCGTTGGATCATCGTCGGTGGGGGAGCGGCTGGCTGCGCGATCGCGGCGCGCCTCACCGAACGAGACGACGACCACGTGCTGTTGATCGAAGCCGGTACAGCTGACGTTGACCCCGCTGACGTTGATCCTGGTGCGCCCGTCGATCTCGGGCCGCGTGCCGACCACAGAATCTTCAGTCGGCCCGACATAGCAGTGTTTCGTCGCGCAGGTGACCCTCTTACTTCGTATGCCCAAGGTGGTGGGCTCGGTGGATCTTCGCTCATCAATGCTGGCGTGGTCACCGGCGAAGTTCCCTCCGACCTGGCGGCGCTGCTGCCACTCGAGCGCCCGTGGTCGAACGGCATCGTTGCTCAGGCCTTGCTGGCGGCCGACGAGCGATGCAGCGGAGGTGCGGCTGGTGCGGCGCCACGGCCGACGTGTAACAGCTGCCGAGATGTTTCTCGGCCCACTCGCTGGCGCTTCGAACTTGGCGATTCGTTCCGGTGACGCAGTTCGCACGCTGATGTTGGACGGTCGCCGGGTCGCCGGTGTGCTCACCGAAGCAGGCGAAGAGTTCCTCGCGGACGCGGTGGTCGTATGTGCCGGTGCGATCGAAACGCCGGCACTGTTGCTGCGGAGCGGTATCGACACGCCGGGTGTGGGAGTGGGCGTGCAAGATCACCCTTCCGTTCGGCTGGCGTTCGACCTCGACCCCGCTCACTTCGACGCGACCGTTCCGGCGATCTCGGTCACCGCCGAGCGTGGCTCACATCAGTTGGTGGCGCTCGATCACGTTCGGGCCGACCTTCCGCTCGGCGTGATGATGGCAGGGCTGCTGCGGGTCGACAGTCGGGGCACGGTCACACTGCCCGACCCGGATGGCCCGGCAGTTGTGAACTTCAACATGCTCGGAGAAGCCTCCGACGTCGTCCGCTTCGTTGCGGCTGGCACTGACTTGGTCGGTGTCGTCAACCGCCCGTTCTTTCGACAATCGGTTGGCGAGGTGTACATCGACGACCACGGCACCACACTCGCCGAGCTTGGATCGGTCGACGACATCGAGCGTTGGGCCATTGGCGGCGATCTCGCCGGTTATCACCACGTGGCAGCGTCTTGCCGTCGCGGTGTGGTGACCGACGCCGACGGCTGGGTGCGGGGCTACGAACGGCTGGCGATCGGCGATGCGTCGCTGTTCGATGGCGTGCCGGCTACGGATCCGTATATCGCCGTGCTCGCACAGGCGCTGCGGTTGCCGACGCCGGCATTTCTGTCTCGGTATCGCCAGTAACGTCAGGCGCGGCGCTGAGTTCGTGGCGCCGCGTTCGCACCGATCGGCGAACGGCCAGGGTCCAACCCACAGCAACCGCAGCCGAAAAGATGAACCACTGCACTGCGTAGGACAGATGGTTTCCCTCGGTCAGCTCGGGTGCAATGACCGGCTGAGGTACCGGCTCGGTCTCTGCTGGCGATGACTCGTAGACATCGACGTACATCGGCAGCACGTCACCATCGATCTGCCGAGCGAGCCGCTCGATGTCGACCCGTTGCGCAACATCGAGCACGCCGTCGTCGGGGTCGCCGAGTTGGGCGAACGTACGAACCTGGCTGAGCCGCAATCTGCCCGTCACCGAGACAATTCCCGTTGGCGGTGGGGGAGGGGTGACGTCCAGGGGCAGGAAGCCGCGGTTGACGAGGAGCACCCTTCCATCGCTGAGGCGCATCGGTGTGACGATGTTCTCGCCCGCCTGGCCGAACTGTGACCGGTTGACGATCTGAATGGTGCCTGCCGGCTCGTAAGTGCCCGAGACCGACACTGGACGCCACTCGACATCATCTACGTTCGCGCCGGTTACCAGTAGTTGGTCGATGGGTGCTGCGGGCATGTCGTAACGCTGTTCGACGCGAGCGTTGAAGGTTTGCTTCTGGTCGAGACGCCGAAGCTGCCAGAAGCCGAAGTTGACCATGGCGACGATGCCGACCACGACGAGGAGGTGGAAACCGATCCACTTCGGCTTCAACAAAAAGCGATACATGTCGGCCATGACGGTAGCGGCCAACTGCGCCAGCGGCAGCCCGTGTCAGCCCGTGTCAGCGCGGGAGAGCGGCAACCATTTGGTCGGCTCGAGCAATCGACCCAGTGTGGTCGACGTGTACAGGATCGAAGAACCATTCGAGATGACTCTCGGCGAGCGAGTACCAGTCGATGATGTGCAGCGTTGGGTTCGTCGCTGCACGCTCGGCGAGCGCCGAGTTGAACGTTGCGGTCGCTCCGACGAAGTCGAACGAAGTGCGACTGTCGCGGTGGTAGTCGACGTTCATCCACCACACCCGAGCTCCCGGGCTGACGGCGGCAAGCATTTCGTCGATGAGCGAATTGGCGACCGCTCGATCGTCGGCGCCTCGAATGAGATCATTTGATCCGAGCGCGATCACCCAACATTCAGCGTCTCCCCAGGTCGTGCGCAACTCGAGAGCAGCCCGGACGCCGCTATAGGGCGCGGACACCGCAGCGGGGATTCTTCGGCTCGGCTGGGCATCGACCTTGGCGACGAAGCCAGCCTCTGCAAGACCGGCCACCAGCCACGGTTCCGAATTGTCGGTGAGCGAGTCGCCCACGACTGCAACGCGGTGGCAACCCATCGGTGGCGGCAGCGTGTCGGTCACTTGTCTGGCCGAACCCCGTTCGGGGGCTGCGGTCGGGAGCTGTGCAACTGGGTGCGGAGAGCCGATCCCCACCGCAATAGCGACCGCCCCGGCCGCGACGATTGACACGGCAGTGAGCGCGACGACGAAGGACGGCCAGAGTCGTGCCTTCCTTGCTTGGGCGGTGCTCTCCGTGTTCACCGACAGTGACCGTACTGTTTGGCCGTCGTGTTTGCCCGTAGTGTTTGTTGATGGAGTTGCCTGACTTCCACATTCCTCATGCCGAGAAGATCGAGTGGATGATCGAGACCAATGGTTGGGCGCTCGAGCCGGTGGCCCCCAACGTCGAAGTGTCGCCGCCAACGCCGGCGTACGCGTACACGATCGGTGTGCCGGCACTCACCGGCTGGGCCGAAGTCGCCGTCTTTGGGCTGACCCCGGTGGCTGCCAACGGATTGATCGGATTGGTCATCGACGCCTTGCAGGGCGGCACTGAGATTCCCATCGGCGTCGAGTTGGTCGGCCTGCTCGACAACGACTTACGGTGCTATTTCGCCCCCATCGAACCAGCGTCGATTGGCGACTGGTTTGGTACTGCGCAATCCTGGTACCGGGGTCGAGCGTTCGAGGTGGTGCAGTTGCTCTTTCCCGACCGCAACGGTTTCATGCCGTACGAAGCTGGTTTCGATCAGCGCATGCGAATGGCCCAACCAGTCGTGGGTGTCGTGTCGTAAGCGAACCAACGTGTTGCAGGCCCGTTGGTTGCGGTAGCGTGTGCCTCGCATCAAGAGCGGCTCGGCATACCGAGCCCGGCAACCTGGGCAACGTCCCCAAGGTGCCTCCCACGTTTCGGCCTCAAAACCTCGACGTGGAATGTGGCCGGACTTTCCGGCAAACCGGCGTCACGCCGCTCACGATGCACGCAACACCGTGCGAGTTCATGCACGCCGTAGACCGGAACCGAAGAGCGAGAGGACCAACGTGGAGATCGAACTGCTGCCAGCTACCGGGGCGTGGCGCACCGGCGACCCGGTAGGTCAACGGCAGTTCTTCACATTCGCAACCGAGTACCCCTTCGCGCTCGACAGCGGCAAAGTGCTGCGCAATGTCACGCTCGCCTACGAATCGTGGGGAACCCTCAACGCCGAAGCTTCCAACGCGATCCTCATCTGCCACGCCTGGACGGGTGACTCGCACGCATCGGGGCGGGCGGGAGAGGGTCATCCAGCGCCTGGGTGGTGGAGCGACCTCATCGGCCCTGGCCTGGCCATCGACACCAACCGCTGGTTTGTCGTCTGTTCGAACGTTCTTGGCGGATGCCAGGGAACAACAGGGCCATCGTCACCACATCCCGACGATGGCAAGCCGTACGGATCTCGATTTCCCGTCGTGACCATTCGCGACATGGTTCGAGCGCAATCGCGACTCACGGCCCACCTGGGCATCACTTCCTGGGCGGCCATCATCGGCGGCTCGATGGGAGGGATGCAGGTTTTGGAGTGGGCAACCACGTATCCCGAGCGGGTGCGTTCGATCGTGCCGATTGCGTCGTGCATGCAAGCGACCGCGCAACAGATCGCGTGGGGTGTGATCGGCCGCCGTTCGATTCGGCTCGACCCGAAGTGGCGCGGTGGCGACTACTACGAAGCCGAGCCCGGTGACGGGCCAGCGGAAGGGCTTGCGGTGGCTCGCCAGATTGCCCAAGTGACGTTTCGCAGCGACAACGTCTTCACCGCTCGGTTCGGGCGTGCCGCGATCGGTCGCGGCGACGAGCTTGATTCGTTCGGGCTCTGGCAAGAGTTCGAGGTGGAGCGCTACCTCCAGTACCACGGTGAAAAACTCGTCAAACGGTTCGATGCGAACACATATCTCCTAATGGGCAAGGCAATGGACTTGCACGATGTGGCTCGGTCACGCGGCACTCTCGAGTCGGCGATGCGTCGGGCGTCGATGCCGAGCCTCACCGTCGGCGTCAGCAGCGACGTGTTGTACCCGGTGTATCAACAGCGAGAGACCGCAGAGCTGCTCAAACTCGGCGGGGGAGCTGCAGAGTTTGTGGAAGTGGATTCCCCTCACGGGCACGATGCGTTCCTGATCAACTTCGACCAGGTCGGTGCCCCCATTGCAAAGTTCCTCGATCGAGTGGTTGCCTGACAGACCTGCACGGTCGAGGGCAGCCCGGCTTGACGCTCGGTCCCTTGACAAGCTAAACAATTGTTCAGCAAACAAGGGAACCAAGAGTCGTGGCGCGCTGCGTCTGATGGGAGAACACACATGGGAAAGCTCAACGGCCAGGTCGCATTCATCACGGGTGCTGCCCGCGGTCAAGGTCGCGCGACACGCGGTTCGGTTGGCGCAGGAGGGTGCTGACATCATCGGCGTCGACATCTGCGCACAGCTCCAGTCGGTCGGCTATCCAATGGGGACGCAGGAAGACTTCGACGAGACCGTTCGTCAGGTAGAAGCCCTTGGGCAGAAGATGGTCGCCTTCGAGGCCGATGTCCGCGACGTGAAGGTGCTGCAGAAGGCATTCGATGATGGAGTCGGTCTACTCGGCCCGGTCACGATCGTGGTCGCCAACGCCGGTATCGGGCCGGGTGGTGCAGCGTCCGCTCAACAGCAGTGGGACGAAGTGATCGGCGTGAACCTCACGGGCGTCTGGAACACCGGTCGCGTCGCGATCCCGTCGATGATCGCGAACGGCAAGGGTGGCTCGATCATTCTCACCAGCTCCACCGGGGGGTTGACAGGTTCGCCCAGCAATGTGCCAGGAATGCTCGGGTACACGGCCGCCAAACACGGCGTGATCGGCCTCACGAGGTCGTGGGCCAACTATCTCGCCCCGCACTTCATCCGCGTCAATAGCGTCGCCCCCACCACCGTGAAGACGCCCATGGCCAACAACGGCGACGTGTCAATGATCCTCCAACACGTTCCCGAACTGGCGAACTCGCTCACGAACGCGATGCCCGTCGAAGCCGTCGAGGCCGCCGATGTTGCCAACGCGGTCGCTTGGCTGGCCTCCGACGACGCCCGATACGTCACCGGGTCGGTCATTCCCGTCGACGCCGGAAGCGTCAACCGGCGCTGACCTGACGTGCCACAGACGAGTGGGATCTGATCCCGGCCGATTGCACGGTTCCATGATCGCATGATTACCTGACGGTTCATGCCCGAGGGATTGGAAGCGGAGATCTACCGGCGCGCCGCAGCAACATGCATCGGCCGCAGGATCAAATGCGTCGAAGTCGATGAACTGCAACCCGAGGCGCAAGCACTTCAGCTGTCGCTGCCCGGCACATCGATCGTCGACGTGCGACGCCACGGGAAGCTGTTGCTGTTGGACCTTGACGGGCCGGATCGCGATGCAGACAACGATCACGGAGGGCGGCTCACGATCGGGTTGCACTTCGGTATGACGGGACGACTCGTCGTTGACGGTGTAGCGGCCATCGAACGATTGGAATACAGCTCGCACCGCGACGATCCATCGTGGAATCGACTGGTCATCGAGTTCGTGGGCGGGGGAGCGATGCGGGTGAATGACCCTCGCCGATGGGCCAGCTTCACGATGGCGCCCGACGAAGACCGACTGCGGCCCTGACGTGCTGTCGATCAAACGCAACGACTTCACCGTCGCTCTGCGCGGACGAACTCGAGCGATCAAGCCCCTCTTGCTCGATCAGACCGTGATTGCCGGGTTCGGTAACCTCTGCGTCGACGAAGTGTTGTGGCACGCAGGCATCGACCCGCGCCGCCCAGCCGGTGAAATCTCCCCTCGCCAAATCGGCCGTTTGTGGTCGGCGACCGTCACCCAGCTACCAGCGATGCTGGCAAGGGGCGGGAGCCACACCGGAACGCTCGACCCCGAACTTCGAGCGCTCGGTGGTCGATGCCCGAAGCGCAACTGTCGTGGTCTGTTACAACGAGCGACGATTGGCGGACGCACGACTATCTGGTGCTCGGTGCATCAGCGGTGAACAATGTTGCGCTGTTGACCGCGAGTTGGCGAGGGCTGCACGGTGTTGCCGATGCCGTGCCAGACTGAGCCGCGTCATGAGTGGATTGGTGTGATGCGGAGAAGTCCTCATTCGATGTTGGCATTGCCGGGTTCGGCTACCGCTGACACCCGAACGGTTCTGGCCATCGTGGCATTGCTAGCCGTCATTGGAATCGGGCTCGTCATGCTTGCCGTGTGGCTATTTCGCGTCACACGGCCAGATCGCGAATTGTTGGCGCCGCTCGAGGTCATGGGTGATCGAAAGTGGCGGCGAGGCGAACCGGTGTGGCAGCGACGGCGACTCGACGAAGTTCGCCCGGCTGACGCAGTGCCCGCAAGTAAAGCGGTTGCGCCGCCCGCAATCGACGAAGCGTATGAGGCAGGCCCGACTGCCCCCGGTTTCGAAGACCTGGGCGACGGCGCGGACATTGACGATGTCGCCGCCACCACCGACTCGGACGCCAACGGAGACGATGCGCAAGCCAGCGAGCGATGCCGACGCTGATGTCGACAGCGACCGCACGCTGACGCCGACACATACGCCGACGCATACACCGACACCGATGTGACCGACACGGATGCCGCAGACGCTGGCGACACAGACGGCTGGCACAGACACCGACACACATCGGTCACCGAGACCCAGTTGACACAGACACCGACAGACTCCGTCACACGAGACCGCAGTGACACAGACCCGGTCGACACAGACGCCGACGCTTCTGACACACGATGACCGATACCGAGCGACGAAGCTGGCACAGATGCCGACGACACGACGGTCGACGGGGTCCCGCTCCGAACCGGTTGTACCGTCGCATGTCGGACGACGTGTCATCCACGCCGCAGCAGGGCCTCAGCCGCACCGACTTCTCGGCGGCCGGGCCAAGCGCTGACCCAGATGCTTCGCTCGCAGATCTCGTCGCTGCGGCGGAAGAGCCACCTCGAACCGACAACGGTTCCGATGAACTCGCCACAGAGGCCGAGTAAGGTCCGCTCATGGCAACGCTCGACACCGACGCGATGATTCAACGCTTCCGTGACCGTGCCACCGCGGTCAAACAGCGCCCGCTGCCTCCGGTTGCGGGCGACGAACGCCAACAGTTCATCGCTCAAGCAAAGCTCGACTACCAGGACTTCGCCATCATCGCCGACGCAGCAGCGTCAATCGAAGATGGCGTGCTCACTCTGCGAGTAGACCTGCGCCCACCCGACCAGCGCACCTAGGTCGCCTGCAGGCACGTTGTCCGTTTCGGACAGTTCGTTGCTATTCTTTGTTGCCCATGCGGATGTGGCTCAGCTGGTAGAGCATCACCTTGCCAAGGTGAGGGTCGCGAGTTCGAATCTCGTCATCCGCTCCAAGAAACATCAGGTCAGCGGCCCTTTCGGGGCCGCCGACCTGCGTTTTGGTGATGATCGCCGACCTCTCGGCGCCCGCAGCGTCGTCCGGGGACTAGTCCGGGATCTCGAGGACTTCGACGACCGAGAGCGGACCGGTGTCCGTGTGCAGCGGGCGGCCATCGGCATGGGCCTCGATCAGCGCGGCGATGAGTTCGGGTGCACTGAAGTTCAGGGCGTGAGCACCTGGAACTCTCACGGCATCGACGTGTGGCAGGCCTGAGAACACTGTGACTCTCCCCACGTGCACGAGTGGATCACGGGCTCCCGCTACCAGCAAGGTCGGCATGTCCAGGTGACGCACGCGTTCGAGCGTGGGGAACTCCGTCATCGACTTGAACAGTCTCAGTCCTTGCAGGACACCAAAATGCAGGTAATCGCGCACTGCGATGGGGAGCATGCCGAGTGGCTCGCGGTAACTATCGAGTGCCATCTGGAGAAGCGCTCGGCTGAGCGGCTGGTTCGTCAGACCTCCGGCGGGCGACACGAGCACCGCCGCATCGACCCGTTCGGGGTACGACGCGGCGAGTTCGCAGATGATGGGGCAGCCCAGCGAGTTGCCGACGAACGTCGCCCGATCCACACCCACCTCGTCGCAGTACGAGATCAACGCTTTGGCCAATCCGGGCAGATCGAGCGGGCGATCTCGTCGCATGCTGCGACCCATCCCTGGCAGATCGGGGACGAACGTGCGGAACCGGTGCGTCAACCTCTCCGCTGTCGGCTGGAGGTACGTGCCGGAGATACCGAAGCCGTGTACGTGCACCATCGCTTGAGCGTCGTGTCCCGCCTCCTCGCAGTGTCGGTGGTACAGCGGATAACCATCAACGATCAGCCACCCTGGGCGAAGGGAAGCCGTCGTCGCTGAGCGCCTCAATTGGGGCCTCCCAACTCGTCGAGCCCGGAATCGCATTCGGGGTGAGTGCCGGGCTGTTCAGTGGTCGGAAGCACGTGGTCAAGTTAGCGGAATCAGACAACGTCCACGGATTCGACTCAACGCCAGAAACATCGCCCGACGGGCGACGGTTTGAGGCTGACCCACTTGCGCACATCGCTGTACGATCGGCGGCGATGACCAAGGCGACGTCAACGAAGCACGCAACGACACCTCCGAAGGGGCGTCCCACACGCCGCCGAAATGGGAGTTACCGCGACCGTCGTACGTTCGGGGCGACAGCGCAGTGGATTGCGGTAACGCTCGCGCTGCTGGTGGCCTTCATCGTCGCGTTCCTCCTGCTCGACGGCGGAGATTTCAACCCGTTCAACGACGATTCGGCTCAGGGCGTCACGGTTGTCGGCGAGGTCGCGATGGTCACTTCGATGGTGCCGATGTCACACCCGGTGAACGTCGCCACGTTCTGAGCGTGCTGAGCGAACACCGAGGCCGCGTCGCCCGCGTCAGAGCCGTCGATCGCCGTAATCCACCGGTCGCGCTGAGCACGCAAACCTTCGCAGCCATCCGCGAACGCGATGTCGACGGTGCGTTGAATCTCTGCTGGCACGTCGTCGATGAAGGGCATCTCGGGAGTTGGACGCAACTCGACGAGGCGCCCGTCCACCGTGGTTCCTACGAACACCAACTCGAGAATCGTCGTCGACGGCGGGGTGGTCGGAGGGTTGGCAGTCATGCACGTTGGCGAGCTGCGAACCTCCGTGTCGGCAGTGGTTTCACAACGCCTCTTGATGAAGCGCTCCACTGAATATCCGAGTGCGCCTGGGTGTCGCTCGAGTTCAGCCGCGAAGGCTTCGTACGATCCGCACACCAACAATCCCTCGTCGAGGAGCCGAAGTTCTTCTGCCGGCTCGATCGCCTCTGCCGCACGCTGTATCACTTCCGAACAGTTCGCTGTCCGCGGACTCGTCGGGCGGAGAGCACGCAGAAGCGACGCCGATCAGGGCACAGATGAATGCAGGCGCGCAAATGAGCAGTCGCCCACTGGCGATATCGGTGGCTGTGTTGATCTCGATGGCGACCGACACGGCACCTCAGAAAGCGAAGCCCATTCACGTATGGCCATGTTGACCGACGGGAGCCGCCGCAACGTGCATCTGGTCGATGTCGCCGAATCAGCCACTACCGCGACCCGAACTCCCGCTATCCTCGGTTCGGCCTGGCGACGTGGCCGAGTGGCTCAGGCAACGGCCTGCAAAGCCGTCCACGCGGGTTCGATTCCCGCCGTCGCCTCTGCAAAGTTCGGGTCGCAGGATGTTTCATCCTGCGACCCGAACCCGTTGTCAGCTGAACCCAGTGAGGCTGCAGGCGAACACGGTCGATTGTGTCAGGGCAAATGAACGACGTCAGACGAACGGCCGGCCGAGCGGCCGTACCCCATGCGATGTGAGCTCGGACATGGCGGGGTACACCCGTTCCGCCGGACGTGTCATGGCCATGGTGACGTCACCGCCGGATTGGAACATCGACAACTGAGCCAGTTCAGCGATTGCTGCGATCGTCGTGCGTACTGCCTCTGGTGGTACGGGTCTGCTGATGAGAAAGCCCTGCGCCTTGTCGCAACCGAGTTCGCGTAACGACTGCAACTGATGGACGGTCTCGATGCCCTCGGCGACAAGATCAAGCCCCAGCGATTGCGCCATCGCGATGATGGTGCGCACCAACGATCGGTCGTTGGATTGTTCGGCGATTCCGCTGATGAACGCCCGGTCGATCTTGATTCGCTGAATCGGGAACTGCTGGAGCAGCGACAGTGAGGAGTAGCCAGTACCAAAGTCGTCTAGCGCGATCCGTACGCCCATGGACCGAACTTCCGTCAGGGTGCGCTTCGCCAGTTCCGGTTCGTTGATCATCATCGACTCAGTCATTTCGATCCACAGCAAATGTGGTGACACTCCAGACTTGTCCAGTGCTGCTCTCACGACGGCGGGGAAGCTCGGGTCGGCCAGTTGGCGGGGCGACACATTGACTGACATGGTCGTGGTGGGAGCCGCGACTCCGTCGTCGATCCACTTGCGAAGATCGCACAGCGCCTCGGTGAGCGCCCACGACCCGAGTTCGTTGATCAGGCCGGTCTCTTCCGCGATTGGGATGAACTCGCTGGGCGGCAAGATGACGTCGGGTGAGCGGGCCCACCGAATCAGTGCCTCAAACCCGCTGAGCCGACCTGTGGAGATGTCGACGATGGGCTGCTGATACAACCGCATCTCATTTCGTCCGATCGCGCCGTGCAGCGCGCGTTCGACATCCATCCGAATCGCAATCTCGGCCTGCATCGAGTCGTCGAACAGCGCCACCCGATCGCGTCCGCGCTGCTTGGCCTGATGCACCGCAATGTCTGCACGGCGCATCAGCTCGACACCGTTGATGGTGCGGTTTCGGGGGGCAACGGCAACGCCGATGCTGGCGGTGACGAACACCATGGATTCGGCGACGACGATCGGCAGTCGGACAAGCCCGGCGAGTTCATCGGCGCGCGCCAACGCTGCTTCGGGCGAGGTGATCGACGAGTCGAGCACCGCGAACTCGTCACCGGCGGTGCGCGAGGCGACTCCGCCAAATATCGCAACTGCGGTGGCGAGACGCTCCGATACAGCGGTGAGCGCCTCGTCGGCAGAGTCGTGGCCCATCGAATCGTTGATGTTCTTGAATCGATCGAGGCTGAGGTGGATCACCGTCGGAAGGTGCTCGGATCGCCACGTCCGCTCTAGGGAATTGTCGACATCGATGATGAATCGGGAACGAGTTGGTAACCCGGTGAGTTCGTCGTGATTGAGGCGATCAGCCAACGTTCGCTCGGACTGTGCGATGGAGCGCGATGCGATGAGCAGGCGAATGATGAGTGCGAGCGCACAAGCGAACGCTCCAATCATGCGGGCCGCCCGGTCAAGATCCGAGGTCGGACTCACCAACGCAATCAGGCACACGGGTACGAGCATCGACACGACCAGTGGGGCAAGACGAAGGGCATCGCCGTGGGCGCTCGATCCCCTCTGCGAGGCGGGATGGCGGACGACGGCGAGATCTGGGTGAACCAGCGCTGCGTAACCAAGGCCGATCGACGCAACGAAGAGCGCCAACGTGATCGGAAGAGCCTCGGTGCCGATCTGCTCGACGTCCATCAACGCCTTGAATCCGGATGCCAGGAGGTTGCAGGTAGTCGCAGCAATGAGCAGGGTGACCGACCGGTTTCCAGTGAGCCCGTCGAGCCACAGGTCAACAGTGAACGTGAAGAGCACCACAGCGATCGGCAAATGCAGCGTTGAAATGATCGCCAGCGTGGGATGCATGTTGTGTTCGAGCGCTGGGACGATCAATGTCACCCACGTGAGCAAACCGGCCCCGGCACCGACGATGAAGCCATCGAGAGCCGCCTGGCGGTTGAGTTGACCGCGGTAGCGCTTCGTGAGCGACAGCAGTGCGCCGAGCATGCCGAGACCGAGCAGCAGGTCAACGGTGGCAGACAACCAGGTGGCACCCACAAATTGGCTCGAGCCAGCGTCGAAGTTGACCGTGGCGACACGCATCCCTGCGACCGCAAGGGCGATGATCGTCACTCGGTGAAATTTCTGCGACCTCCAGGCGAGGACGAACGCGCTTGCCGAGGCGAAGACGAGGCCGAAGCGCCACCACACGGGTACCCACGAGCCGTCGAGATTCCACAGCGCGGCGGACACCGAAGCAAGTGCGAGCAGAGCAAGCAGGGCCGCGGCGATGCGCCACCTGTGCAATTCGCTCGGTTCGGCTACGGGTTCGTCCAAGGTTCTGGGCTTCCTGGTCGCATGAGTGGTGCCCGGCGGGACACGCGAACGATTCATCGGCCCGAGATTCAAGATCCCGTAATTATTTCTTCTGATTTGTTCGACCAATCAGGTGATCAGATCGGCGTCGGGTGTGGGGTTCCGGGCTGGCGCGCTCAGCGCGCGAACATCTCATCGGGGCGAGTGCGGACCTGAGGCGCTAGCGTGTGCAGATGAACGCCGCCGGCGTCCGATCTTCGCATGACCAGCACTGACACGTACTCCACCACTGTTGTTGTGCCTGGCCCGCACCTGATGGCTGCTCTCGTGGGCCAACGCGACCACAACCTGCGCCTGGTCGAGCAACAGTTTCCGAGCACGGCGGTGTCGGTTCGCGGCAACGAGATCACGGTCCGTGGCCCAGACGCCGAGCAGGTGGGTCGGCTGTTCGAAGAACTGGTCGGGCTACTCGAGCGGGGTCACGACCTCGACGAGCGCACGATTGAACGGTCCATCGGCATGGTCCGCTCTGACGAGCGACCCACTGAGGTGTTGACACATCAGGTGCTGCGGTCAGCGAGGGGTCGCCAGGTACGGCCCAAAACTGCCGGTCAGAAACACTATGTCGACGCTATTCAGAACAACATCATCACGTTCGGTATCGGCCCGGCGGGCACGGGGAAGTCGTGGCTGGCCGTGGCGATGGCTGTTCAGGCCTTGCAAGCCAAACAGGTCGAACGCATCATTCTCACTCGTCCGGCCGTGGAAGCGGGCGAGCGGCTTGGCTTCCTCCCCGGTGACTTGAGCGCAAAGATCGACCCGTACCTGCGTCCGTTGTACGACGCGTTGTACGACATGGTCGATCTCGAAGGTGCCCAAAAGTTGCTCGAGCGAGGAACGATCGAGGTTGCACCGCTGGCCTTCATGCGCGGCCGCACCCTCGACAATTCGTTCATCATTCTGGACGAGGCGCAGAACACCACCCCGGAACAGATGAAGATGTTCCTCACGCGAATTGGGTTCGGGTCCAAAGTGGTCGTCACCGGTGATGTCACCCAGGTCGACGTGCCAAATGGCCGTTCAGGTTTGCTCGGTCTGGAAAAGATTCTGGGCGGAGTCGATGGGCTGGCGTTCGTCAAACTCACGTCGGGCGACGTCGTCCGACACAAGATTGTGGCCGACATCGTCGCTGCTTACGAGCGAGAACACTGATGCCTGACTCTGGCAGTCCCACCGGCGTCGAATCGCCGCCTGAGGTCAGCATCGTCGTGAGTGACGAGCAGACCGAGGTGGCAGTCGACGCCAATCGATGGGCCGAATTCGCCCGAGCCGTACTGGTCGCCGAAGGCCGTACCGGTGAACTCACCCTGACGTTCGTCGACGCCGACGAGATGGCTGAGCTCAATGAGGAACACATGGGCAAAGTCGGGCCTACCGACGTGTTGTCGTTTCCGCTCGACGCAAGCGATGGCGTCGACTTTGGATTGATCAACTCTGACGAAGTGGTTCCGCTGCTCTTGGGCGATGTGGTGATTTGCCCGTCGATCGCGGCTGATGCGGCGCCGGATCATGCTGGCACCGTCGACGACGAAATCGCATTGTTGGTCGTGCACGGCATCTTGCATGTGCTCGGCCACGATCACGCCGAACCAGAGGAGACGCAGCGAATGCGTTCAAGTGAAATCGAACACCTGACGCAGCTGCACTGGCATGGGCCGCCGCCGACAGGATTCGTCCATGAACAAGGGGAAGATGAACAAGGGGAAGATCGATGACCATCGTCGCCGCTGAACTCGGTGGCCCCGAGTTGCTGATGCTGGTCGTGATCTTCGTCCTGCTGCTGATCTTGATCTTCTGCGCTGTCGCTGAGATGGGTCTCTCCCAGATGACCAAGCCCAAAGCGGCATCGATCGCCGAAGGTGGCAGCAAGGCCGGGCCGAGTTTGGTGCGACTGGTTGCTGAGCCGGAACGCTGGGTCAATCCGCTGCTGCTGACCGTGAACATTTGTCAGACGGTGCAGGCGACCCTGACCGGTATTGTCGCCGGCCGTCTGTTCGGTGGGCCCGGGGTTGCGATCGGTGTTGCGCTGAACGTGGTTGTGTTCTTCGTGCTGGCAGAGGCGGTGCCGAAGACCTACGCCATTCAGCACCCTGAGCGCGCAGCGCTGATCACCGCTCGTCCGATTCGAGTTCTGGCCGGATTCGCGCCGCTGCAGTTCATATCGCGCGGGTTGATCGGTCTGACCAACATCATCGTCCGCGGGAAGGGCCTCGCGAAAGGCCCCTTCGTCAGCGAGGCTGAACTGCTGGGCATTGTTGGCGCCGCCGCCGACGACGAAGTGATCGAGCATGAAGAACGCGAACTGATCGAAAGCATCATCGAGTTCGGTGACACGGTGGCCCGCGAGGTCATGGTTCCCCGGCCTGATATGGCGATCGTGCCGAACACAGCGACCATCTCGACGGCGCTCGATCTTGCGATCGAGAACGGGTACAGCCGACTGCCGGTCTTCGGCCCGGACGAAACAGACGTGATCGGATTGGCGTACACGAAAGACCTCATTCGGGCCGAACGCGAAGGGCAGGGATCTGGCTCGGTGCTCGAACTCACTCGCCCCGTTCGGTTCATTCCGGAGAACAAACCGGTCAACCGACTCATGCGCGAGATGCAGGCCGGCAAGTTTCACCTCGCCATCGTCGCCGACGAGTATGGCGATATCGCGGGGTTGATCACGTTGGAAGACTGCCTCGAGGAGCTGGTGGGCGAAATTGTCGACGAGTACGACGTGGAAGAGCACACGGTGCAACGCCTACCCAACGGCGATTACATCGTCGACGGCGGCATGTCGATCGACGAGCTCAACGACATCCTTGCTGACGATCTCCCGAACGATGACTGGGACACCGTCGGGGGGTTGGTGTTCAGCACGCTCGAGCACGTGCCAACGCCTGGCGAGGAATTCGAGTTTGCAGGCTGGCACTTCACGGCGGTCGAAGTGGAGGGCCGGCGAGTCCGGCGTGTGCGAATCCGCGAGATTCAACCACCCGAACCCGACGATTCCGACGACCCATCATCGTCTGCTCGGGCGAACAAAGTGAAGAAGGGTTCCAAAGCCAGCTGAATGCGGGGTGCGGAGTACGGTCGCTCCATGCTCATCTCCATGGAAGGCAAAGTCGCGCTCGTCACCGGAGCGTCGAAGGGAATCGGCAAAGCAATCGCAGTCCAACTGGCAGCAGCTGGTGCCGATGTCATGCTGACGTCTCGGAAGCTCGACCAGCTCGAGGCGGCGGCCGCTGAGATCGAAGCTTCGGGCGCAACCGGCCGGAGTGCTGTGTTCGCAGGGAACGCAGGCAGTATCGAGGTGGCTGACGCATGCGTTGCCGCCACGGTCGAACGGTTCGGCCGCCTCGACGTGCTGGTGAACAACGCTGCAACCAACCCGCATTTCGGGCCGTCGCTCGAGATCGAGCCGTCGAAATTCGACAAGACGATAGAAGTGAACCTGCGCGGCCCGCTGTATTGGGCGCGGGCAGCGAACCGGGCCTTTGGCACCACACCAGGGGTGATCATCAACATCGCCTCAGTCGGCGGTCTGCGCTCCGAGTTTGGCCTCGGTGTGTACAACGTCACCAAAGCAGCGCTCATTCATTTCACGACGCAGCTGGCATCTGAAATCGGCCCGACGCGGGTGGTGGGCATCGCTCCAGGGCTCGTGAAAACCGACTTCGCTCAGGTGCTCGTCGACAACTACGGCGACGCGCTCGCCCAAGCGCTGCCGACCAAGCGTCTCGGTGTTCCCGCCGACATCGCCAACCTTGCGGTCTTCCTGGCCTCTGACGCAGCGTCGTGGATCACCGGCCAGACCTACGTCATCGATGGCGGAGCAATGGCGCGTAATGGCGGCTGATCATCAGTGTTGCGGCCGTCGGTAGTGGAATCGTCGGCGCTGGAGTCGTCGGTCTGGTGTTCCAGAAGCTGACGCATTTGAGGCGAGTACTGCCGTAGGCCTCGAACAACCTGTGCGCCGAACACCGCTGCAGCGAGCAACGTAACGGCTCCTCCGATCAGGAACGGCATTTTCGAGATTGGTCGAGTAAGCAAGAAAGCCGCCACACGCCACGCCAGCAGCGCTCGCTGCGGCGCCAAGCCAGCGGTAGACGGCATTCACCCGACCGAACATGTCTGGCGGAATGAGTTGCTGACGAATCGTCACGGTGACCACGTTCCAGATCGTGATGGCTGTGCCGAGGAAGTATCCGGCGATGCCGACCAGCCACGCATCAGGTGCGATACCGATGACGACCTGAGCGACACCGAAGACGAGATACGGCCCGATGACCGATCGGGCGAGACCGAAACGGTCGATGACTCGGTGCCCGAGGAGCCCACCGGTGGCAGCGCCGATGGCGGTGATCGCCAACAACAATCCGTACCCGAACGAACTGAGCCCGAGTGTCTCAATGGCGTACTTCACGAAGATGCCTTGCCCGAACATCAAGCCGAAGTTGGTCACGGCGAACATGAAGGCGAGGGTCCGCAAGGTGCGGTGGTTGCGCAGCCAGCCGATGCCAACGGAGAGACGGAAATCGGTGTGTGCAGGCGTTGTGGCGTCACTTCGAACGACGATCGACACAATCAGCACTGCTGCCAGGAAGAAGCTGAGCGAATTGACTGCGAACGGAAGATCAGGCGACTCGTCGAACAACAACGCACCGACCGAAAGCCCTGCAACGCTTCCAGCGATGACCTCGGCCGCAAACAGCAGTCCGTTCGCTCGTGCGAGCTGGTGCTTGGGAACGAGCATTGGCAAGAACGCTTGCGCGGCACTGTCGAAGACGACTTCGCAACTGCCGATGACGAGCAATAACCCAAGCAACAACGGCACCGACAGGTTGTCGGACGTGACCAGCCAGGCGATGAAGGCGAACAGACCGCAACGCACGAAGCTGGCCCCGGCCATGAGGTGCTTTCGGTTGAGTCGGTCGACTCCCACGCCGACCGGCAGCCCGATGATGAGCCACGGCACGAACAAGGCAAACGTGGTCAGTGCTAGGACGCGCTCGTCGGAGGTGAGCGACAGCACCAGCAACGGCATCGCCACAAAGTTGATGCCGTCGCCAAAGTTGCTGATCGCGCTCGCGGACCATTGACGCCAGTATTTGGCCGGAAGTTTGGTGTGGTCGCCCGTCACGTTGCTGAAGAGTCTGGCAGCGAATTCAACCGCTGTCTCTGAATTTTCCCGATTCCGGTTCGCGGCAGTACCTGGTGCAGCACGATCCGCCGTGGTGCCGCAAACGATGGCAGGGTCTCCTTCACTCGGTCGCGCAACGACTCCAGGGAGACCAGAGCGGCAGGTGAGGCAAGCACCACGTGGGCGACGACAATCTCCCCCCATTCGGGGTCGGCCGCTCCGGCGATCGCCAAGTCGGCGACACCGGGAACGTCAGCGAGCGCTCGCTCGACCGCATCTGGCCAAACGTTTTCGCCGCCGGTGATGATGAGGTCGTCGGCGCGCCCGAAGACACTCACTCGCCCCGAATCGTTTACGTCGCCGAGATCTCCCGTCGGGAACCAACCGTCGGTCGTCAGCGGGCTACTCCCGTCTCGATAGCACCGCAACAGCATGGCGCACCGCAGTTGCAGTTCTCCCGCCACCGAGCGAACCTCGACACCGTCGAGCGGAACTCCGTCGTAGACCACACCGCTGCCCGTCTCGGTCATCCCGTACGTAGTCACGGTGTTGGCGGGAATGTCGTCGGGTGGGCGAGCACCTCCCAGCACGATGACGCGGAAGGCGCTCGGGTCGATGCGGGCGAGCGCCGTCGCGACCAAGGCAACGAGCGTCGCCCCGCTGGTCATCACCTCGGCGGCATCAAACCTGGGATGCACCGTGAGGCGAGTACCCATATGGAGTGCTCGGGTCACGACCGAGAGCCCGCCGACGTGATTGAGGGGCAAGCACGCCAGCCAATGATCGTCTGCGGTGACGCCCAATCGTCGAGACGTAGCTTCCGCCGAAGCAGCGACCGCCGAGTGGGTGAGCACGACTCCCTTGGCCGTTCCCGTGGAGCCGCTGGTCGCCACGACGAGGGCGTCACCGACTTCGGTCGGTTCGCCATCAAGCAGGCTGTGTTCATCCGTCGAGTCGACCACTGCAGCTGCCCCGAACGACGCTGCCAGATCGCGGCGGGCGTTGAACGAAAGTCGCTGATCGAGCGGAAGTACTGCGTCGCCCGCATCCCAGACGCGCTGCAAGGCCTGTGACGAACTCGGCGCCGCCCGCCAGATCGAGAGCAACCAGTCGAGGCATCAGCGCTAGGCGACGACAGGGTCGATGGGCGTATGCACGACAGGGTCGATAGGCGTGTGCACGACAGGGTCAATGGGCGTGTGCACGCCTTCCGCTCTTTGAATTTGTTCGGCGATAGCGAGGCACCGTAGGTCGGTGAAACGGTCGCCGATGACCTGCACTCCCACCGGAAGTCCTGCCGCCACGCCGCACGGCACCACTGCAGCTGGGAGGCCCAGGAGATTGGCTGGAAGGACCGGCCGCAACGTGTCGCGCAGGATCGTGGTCACCTCATCGCCGCGCAGGTCCGCGTCGTGTTCGAATGCGGGGAGTGCCCAGGTGGGCGAGAGCAGTATTGGGTGATCGACGAAGAACGCCGACCACAGCCGGGCGAGGCGAAAGCGGTCGCCGTGCAGCAGAGCCATGGACTCCGCAGTGGGAGCCGGATACTGATCGGCGAGGGAGTCGACGACCGTACGAGCCTCGGGAGACATCACCGCGTTGAGCAGTTCGCGAGTGGCGTACAGATCGCCGAGCAGCAGCATCGCCCATGCCTCGGCGACTTGGTCGTAGTCGGGCGGCACCGCTTCCACGATGTGATGCCCGGCGTCAGCCAGCAGATCTCCGGCGCGTCGCACCGCAGCCGAGATCTCTGGGTGAGTTTGACCGCCCGGCGGGTCGGCCATCACCGCAATCGTGATCCGTTCGTTGGCCGGCAGATCAGTCAGCATGGCTGGGATGGACCGTGGGTCGCGATGGCTCCATCCGGCGATGGCGAGGAGCCCGGCGCGCACGTCGGTGACGTGGCGCGCCATGGGGCCCTCTGCGAGCATCAGCTGGCCCGACAACAACGCGTCTTCCGGCGGGATCATCGTGGCCATCGGCACGACTCCCGTGGTGGGCTTGATTGAAGCGATACCGCAGCAATGGGCAGGGTTGCGAAGTGACCCACCGATGTCGTTGCCGAGACCGAGCGGGCTCATGCCCGATGCGATTGCCGATGCTTCGCCTCCGCTTGATCCACCGGCCGTGACGTCAGGGTGCCACGGATTGCGGGTGAGCCCGTGCAAGGTCGAGCGGGTGTGCACCCGAAGGCCGAGATCGGGCAGGTTGGTGCGGGCGATCGGAATCGCACCCGCAGCGCGCATGCGCTCTACCACCGGTGCATCGAGAGTGGCGATGGCATCGGCCAAGAACGGCACACCTTGCGTCGTGGGCGTGCCCGCAAGGTCGATGTTCTCTTTCACGGTGATCGGTACCCCGTGCAACGGAGGCAGCGGCCCACCACCCGCAACGGCGCGATCGGCGATGTCAGCCGCCGCGTACGCTGAATCTTCGAGGCGCCTCACGACAGCGTTGAGCGATGGATTGACCTCGTCGATTCGGGCGTAGTGGGCAGCCACCACCTCCCGCGTCGATGCGGTTCCCGAGCGGATCGCCGCTGCGATTTCGAGGGCGGAGAGTTGCCAGAGTTCGCTCACTGGCCCATCATGGCCGAACCATGACACGTCCAACCCAACCAGCGCGGCCGTCGCCCACACCGTCACCGGCCCATCTCCGGCAGCAATCACCTGCCTGGTCTGATTGGGTAGCGGGGCGCGTCCCCGCACGCTTCCGGCCGCCGTGGTGCCGGTTGTCGTCGGCGCCGGATGTGCCGTGGGGAGTGCTGCCGATCTCAGCGACGGCCTCGATCTCGTGGTGTGGTGGCGCGTCGTTGGCGCCCTTGCGGTTTCGTTGCTGCTGCAGATTGGGGTCAACTATGCGAACGACTACTCCGACGGCGTGCGTGGTACTGATGACGTGCGGGTGGGTCCCATGCGGCTGGTGGCCAGCGGTACCGCTTCGCCCAGTGCGGTGAAACGCGCTGCGTTGGCCACGTTCGGGTTGGCAGGGCTCATTGGGCTAGGGCTTGCCGCGGCGACGTCTTGGTGGCTGCTTGCGGTTGGGGCCGCCGCTATCGCTGCTGCGTGGGGATACACGGGCGGCCCCAAGCCGTACGGATATCTCGGTCTCGGCGAGTTGTTCGTCTTTGTGTTCTTCGGTCTGGTTGCGACGGTCGGCACCACCTACTTAGCCATTCAGGCCATACCCGCCGTCACTTGGGTCGCGGCCGCCGGAGTGGGATTCCTTGCATGTTCGTTGCTGGTGGTGAACAACTTGCGTGACATCCCTACCGATCGTGAAGTCGGAAAGAAGACACTTGCGGTTCGGCTGGGCGACGCTGCGACCCGAAAGCTGTACGTCGGCCTCATCGGCGCCGCGCTCGCGTGTGCGGTCATCTCGACGATCTGGCGTCCATGGGCGATCCTTGGCGTGGTGGCCGCGGTGGTCGCCGTGCAGCCCGCACGGCTGGTCATGGGCGGAGCGAAAGGCCCAGAGTTGATTCCGGTGCTTGGCGGAACTGGGCGGGTCCAGCTGTTGTACGGCCTCGCTTTCGCCGTCGGTCTCGCGCTTGGCTGATCGGCATCCAAGCGGCTGGGCGGTCTGCCTGTTCGTGCGGTAGGTTCGCAACCCGTGAGCTTGCCGATTCAGCCGCCGCCAACCCAGGCGCCTCCTCTTCAAATAGTGCCATCCGTGCTGCCGGCCGACTTCGCCCGACTCGGCGAGGAGCTTGCACAACTCGAGGCTGCCGGGGTCGACCACATCCAGTGGGACGTGATGGATGGCCAGTTCGTGCCGAATCTCACGTTCGGCCCAGACGTCATCGCTGCCACCCGCAGCTACACGTCATTGCCGTTCGAGGCCCACCTCATGGTGTACACACCCGACGTGATGGCACAGCAATACGTCGACGCCGGCTGCTCACGTCTCATCGTGCACGCAGAGGCATGCACCCACCTCCATCGCACGCTGACGAACATCGCTTCCATGGGTGCGACGGCCGCCGTCGCGTTGAACCCGGCCACTCCGGTGTCGGCGGTTGAGCACGTGCTCGACCTGGTCGACATGGTGCTCGTGATGACCGTGAACCCCGGTTTTGGTGGTCAGGGCTACATCGCCACCATGGAGCCGAAAGTGACCGAGGTGCGTTCCATGCTCGATGCCCGCGGCCTGAATGGCGTGCACGTGGAGGTCGACGGCGGCATCAGTTCAGAAACGGTGTCAGGAGTCGTCGCGGCTGGAGCAAACGTGTTGATCTCCGGCAGCTGGCTGTACAAGCATCCCGGAGGTAAAGCCGCTGCGGTCACCGAACTCCGCCAACTAGCTGAGGCAGCCCGGGTCACCGCCCGAGTCCACCAACCCGACGCCGGGGTCTGACGACCCTGATTCGTACGGTTTCATTTGTCAGGTCTTGGGTTTGTCGCTCCGGGCCAGTCGTTCCAGGCGTCGTCGGCGTTGTCCCACGATTCGTTGCGTTGCTCCGACGTTTACTTCCAGTTCTCTGCAGCGCCCTTCGTGGGATATGGCCCCAAGGTGTTGTCGCCCGGACCGCGGTCGTGTGCTGGTACCGCCTGCTTGCGGTCAAGGTCCCAGAACCATTCCTCGGTGTCGCTCATCGCGACAGCCTCGCGCGGACAGCGCTGCGGGAACATTGCGGGCGAGCTCGGGATGGCCCGTGAGTGCGGCGTTGGCAACACCGTAGGATCGATCCGGATGTCGACGATGCAGGTCCGACCGGAACGGTTCGTCGCCGGAGGTGAGACGCTGGCGCGAGACGTGGATGGCCGAGTGGTATTCGTTCGCGGCGGTCTGCCAGGCGAACTCGTCGAGGTGCAGATCACCGAGCAAAAGGTCCGACTGGTCGCGAGGGGTCGCGACCGGCGTGCTCGAGCCGTCGCCGCACCGAGAGGAGCCGCCGTGCACGAACCGAGTGGCGGGCTGCGGAGGATGCGATTGGCAGCATCTCAGCCTGTCTGCGCAGGGTGAAGCGAAGGCCGAGATTGTCCGCGACGCGCTGCGCCGTACTGCCAAGCTGCCAGACGCCGCGGTCAGCATGGGCAACGTCCGTTGCGTCTGAGGCGTATCGCACCACCATTCGCGTCGTCGGCGACCGCCACGGTCGCGCCGGCGTATCGACGGGAAGGTTCGCATGACACGGTCGAGGCAGAAGGTTGTCTCGTCGCTCACCCACGTCTACGTCACGTGCTCGGTTCCTTGTTGATCACCCCCGAGCTCGAAGTGTCGTTGCGGACGTCGATCGCCACCGGAGAGGTCACAGCACGATGGGACCCGCAGAACGGGGAGGTCGGTGGACTGGAAGACGACGTCCTCGTCGGCCCCAACGCGCACCTCACCGAGGTCGTCGCTGGTGTCAAGCTGCGTGTGTCATCGGCATCGTTTTTCCAAAGCGGTCCGGCAGCTGCGGAATTGCTGGTCGATGCGGTGCAACGAGCTGCCCCCGAGCTGGCCCGCGCTGGCACCGTTGTCGATGCGTACGCCGGCGTTGGGTTGTTCGCAGCCGCCGCCGTGCGGCGTGAGGCCTACGTCATCACCGTCGAGAACTCCAAGTCGGCGGTATCGGATTGCAAGGTCAACCTCAAAGGCCGCACGGCGTCGATCGTGTTGAGTGAGTTCGGCCGTTGGCGACCTGCGGCGGACGTGTCGGTCGACGTGGTCATTGCCGACCCTGCCCGAACGGGCCTCAGCAAGCCAGGGGTCAGCGCAGCAGTCGCAATTGCCGCACCGGTGTTGGTGCTGGTGAGCTGTGACCCGGTTGCGCTTGCCCGAGATGCGCAGTTGCTGCACCGCAATGGGTACCGCCACGACGGCACCGAGGTGCTCGACTTGTTCCCGCACACCCACCACGTCGAGGCCGTCACCCGTTTCGTTCGCACCGGCTGAGCGGCCGCGCTGGCACAATGACCCGGTGATCAGCCCTCGCCTGTCAACAGAAGTAGCCGAAGCGGTCGCCGGTGGGCGGGCAGTCGTCGCGCTGGAATCGACGATTTTCTCGAACCTTGGTCTGCCTTCGCCGTCAAACCGGGAGGCGTTGGAGCGGTGCCTCACTGCGGTGCGAGACGGGGGAGCGGTGCCCGCAGTCACCGCTGTACTCGACGGCGTCGCCCGGGTGGGTTTGGAGCCCGACGAGTACGACCGAATCCTTGGTGCCGCCGGAAAGGCGGCCGAGCGAGACCTGCCAGTCGCCATTGCACAGTGCTGGGCGTTCGGCGCCACCACTGTTTCGGCATCCGTCGCGTTGGCGGCGGCAGCCGGCGTTCGAGTGTTCGCGACGGGCGGCATTGGAGGTGTCCATCGTGGTTCGGAACTCACCGGCGACATCAGCGCTGACCTCGACGCGCTTGCTCACCACGCCGTAGTGACGGTGTGTGCGGGCGCGAAGGCCTTCCTCGACCTTCCCCGCACCCTCGAGTATCTCGAAACCGTTGGTGTGCCGGTGCTCGGTTGGCAGCACGATGACTTCCCAGCCTTTTATACCCGTAGTTCGGGGTTGTCGGTGCCGCATCGTGTGGAGACCGCCGCTGAGGTGGCACTCGTACTCGCGAACCGGACGCGTGAACGGTCCGGGGTGTTGGTTGGTGTGCCCATCCCGGCAGAGTCCGAACTCGACGTCGCCGCCCTCGATGCGGTGTTGAGTGGGGCGCTCGCTGATGCGGGCACCGCTGGAATTGTCGGAGCGGCAGTCACACCATTCGTCCTCGGACGCATAGCCGACGCCACAGCAGGTCGCAGCATCCCCGCCAACCTTGCGCTCGCCGAGAACAACGCCCGGATAGCGGCAGAGATCGCCGTCGCCATCGCCGCCGCGACGTAACGAGACGGACGTAACGAGACGTGCCTGGCACGTCTCGTTACAGCTTCGTCAACGTCCGCTCGACCTTGTCGAGGAACTGTGCGCGGCGTTCGGGCGTGGAGCCGTCGATGCCGTAGAGGGCGCACCACGTGGTTCGAGTTCGCTTCGAACACATCGCTCTGATCGAACGGGTCATCGTTCGTTTGCCCGCCTCGCCTTCCAGTGCGTTGATGAACTTCGAAGAACCGTGAGTTGTCACCACAACGATCCGGCGGATGTTGGTGAGCAGCGGCCGCAGCACGTCCTTGCCTTCAGGCAGTTCCCATGCGACTCCTGCCACCCACACTCGGTCGATCCACCCCTTCAACATGGCGGGTTGTGCGCTCCACCAAGTTGGGTACACGAACACCAGCGCTTCGGCCCATTGCAGGTCGTCTGCATAGCTTTGAAGGTCACTCGCCACTCCCGCTTCGGCGTGTGAGCGTCGCTCGTCAGCAGTCATCTCGGGTGAGAACCCGTCGGCATACAGATCGGTGTGGCGAACGTCGTGACCAGCGCTGGCGAGCCCGGCCAGGGCTCGGTCGCGGGCTGCGGCGACGTATGACTCCGGGTTGGGATGGCAGTACATCACGAGGACGCGCATCAGAACGACTTCATCTTGAGTTCCACACGAGCGAGGAATGCCGCCCGGTCGGCATCGCTGCGAGTGTCCATCGCGTAGAACCCCAGCCAGGTTGTGCGAGCCCGAATGCCACATGAGACACGGAATGCCCTCGTGATGATGCGCCGCCCATTGTCGTTCATGGCGGCCACATAGAGGCGAGGTGAACCGTATGTGCTGATGCCCACGATGCGTCGCACCTGGGGCAGCCCAGGCCGAACCTTGCCACGCTCGTTGAACGTGAATCCCACTCCGGGAACCATCACCTTCTCGATCCAACCCTTCAACATGGCTGGGAGCCCGCTCCACCACGTTGGGTACACGAACACCACGATCTGGGCCGTTCGCAGCAACTCGCCGTGGCTGACGGCCTGTTGGTCGAGCGCTGGGAGTGGCGCCGTGATAGACGGCGCGCTCGTCTCTGGACATCGCTGCCGCGAACTGCACTTCGTACAGGTCGATGGTGGTGACCGAGTGGCCGGCTGCTTCCAGCCCCACCCGCGCTCGATGTGCAGCCGCGTGCGCAAAGGAATCGTTGCACGGGTGTGCAACGACAACCAGGGCTCTCACCTAGGCCCCGAGACGAGCCGCAAGGCCGTCGCGGACAGCGGGCCACTCTGACGCCACGATCGAGTAGACGGCCGTATTGCGGGCGATCACCTCGCCACTGGGGTTTCCAAAGTCACCAGATCGAACTCGGTGACTCCGCTGTACTCCTTCGAAGGTCGCACCGATCCGTTCGATTGCGGTACGGCTTCGTGTGTTGCGTTCGTCGGTGCAGATGGACACGCGCCAGACCCCGAACGTTTCGAAGGCGTGTGTCAGCAACAGGAGTTTGGCTTCGGTGTTGATCGGCGTGCGCTGCGCGTCAGCGCCCAACCAGGTGCCGCCGATCTCGACCTCGTCGGGGTCGGTGCGGCCGCGCCACCAATAGGGGTAGAGGAAACGAGTGCAACCCACTACGGCGCCGCTGCCGAGGTCGCGTTGGGCGAATGGCAGCACTTTCAACGTGTGCGTGATCGTCGAGAAGCCCGACGATGTACCGCCGCATCGCCTCCACGCCGTCGGGGACCACGGTCCAACCAAAGCTCGAACGGTCGACCGCCGCGGCGTCTACCAGATCATCAGCGTGGTCGTGAGACAGCGGTTCCAGCTGCGACGAACCGGCCAGTCAGGGTGACGGGAGCGAGGGTGGGTGCCACGCCACCGACGGTACAACGTGATGCTCCTGTAGCCGTTCACGGAATCGTGTCGCGCGGCGTCCGTCGTCGAGGGTTTTGTTCCCACGAGCGCCGACCGACCGGGGGAGCAGCGATACCGTGGAGGCGTGTTGAACGGACCGTTCGCCCTTGCCATCACGGCTGGCATGGCGGCAACGGTCAACCCGTGCGGATTCCGCGCTGCTTCCCGCCTATTTATCCGCCTTCATCGGCATGGATGCGGGAGCCAGCCCAAGCCGCCTGGGAGCGGTGGGTCGAGCACTCAAGGTGTCGGCGGTGCTCACGGCTGGATTTGTCACCGTCTTCGGACTGTTTGGTGCAGTGATCACCAAGCTGATTTCGAGCATCAACGATTATCTGCCCTGGGCCACGATCGTGATTGGGATCGTGATCTTTTGCCTCGGCATTTCACTGTTGGCCGGCCGCGAGTTCGTGGTCAGTCTCCCCAAACTCCAGCGGGGTGGCGTCGACGGCACGATGGGTTCGATGTACCTGTTCGGCGTTTCGTACGCCATCGCGTCGTTGTCATGCACGTTTCCGACGTTTCTCGGGGTCACGTCGGCGACGTTCAGCTCTGAGAATTACCTGTCGGGTGTGACCGTGTTCCTGCTGTACGGGGTGGGCATGGGCGTCGTGGTGTGTGTGCTCACGGTGGCTGTTGCGTTGGCACGCGATGGTCTCGTTGCACGGGTTCGCCAGATTGCCCCTGTGATGAATCGCGTGGCTGGCGGCCTGCTGGTGATATCGGGTGCGTACGTGGCGTACTACGGATGGTTCGAGGTTCGAGTGCTCGAGCAGGGATTCACGGGCGACGACCCAATCGTCGACACCGCGCTGGACATTCAGAACTGGCTGGTCAGCTTCCTCCCCAGCACCAGCCAAGCTCCTTGGTATGTGCTCGGAGCGGTGATCTTCATCGCGGCCGTTGCATGGTGGAAGAGCAGCAGCACTCCGACCACCCTTCCCAGTGACCAAGATTCCACCCGGCTCGCTGACGATGTGTCAGCGTCCGAACCGGCCCCTCAATCACCAAGTGTCGGCACTCACCGCCCGTAGACCGCGCCGGCGGGCATAGGTTTCGTGGTCCGCCGATCAGACCGAGGGTGGCGTGTCGGCGGGGATTCCCATCTCGTCCGCAATTTTCGACACGAGGCGCGCCAGGGCGCTGTCGAGGGCCGTGAGGCCGCCGGCATCATGCGTCGTCAACAAGACGTGCACGGTCGGGTAGGTGATCTTCATGTCGGGGTGATGGTTCATCGCGTCGGCGGCGGCACCGATTCGTGTTGCGAACTCCAGCCCTTTCGACATCGATCCGGTCTTGAACACCGCCTGGACTGTTTCCGACACCACCTGCCAATCGCCGAGGCCGGTTCCATCGAACGGCTGCGCTGCCGAGGCGGGCGGGCGGTGTTCGGTCATGACGGCAGGGTATGCAGTGCGACATGCTGAAGCAATTCGTCGACGATCTGCTTCATCCGTGAGATGATCGGCTGATGAACGGCTGCGAACTGGTGTTGCCGGTCGACCACCCTGGCCGGAGCGATGGCGAGTATCTCGAGCGCCGTACCGAGATCGCCGCAGCGTCAATCGAGAGCCCAACGGGGCCGCCTCCGACGATTGCGTACACGCCAGCCGAGAACGCCGTATGGCGCACGGTCACCGAAGCGCTGTCGTCACTGCACGCAAAGTTCGCAGTCGACGAGTACCGCCTGGGTGCGGCCGCGCTCGGGCTGCCGGCCGATCGCGTTCCCCAGTTGGCCTGGGTGTCGGAGCGGCTCGAATCGCTCACGGGCTGGACGGGTGCAGGCAGTGCCTGGGCTCGTACCGACGCGCACGTTCTACGGTTCGTTGAGCAGAGCGTGTCTTCCTGTCGACGCAGTACGTGCGCCACCCTTCGGTGCCCTTCTACACGCCGGAGCCCGATGTCATTCACGAGATGATCGGCCATGCCAATTCGCTGGCGTCTCCGCGACTTGCGGCCCTGTACGAGGCAGCCGGACAAGCGAGTCTCCGGGCCACGACCGACTTGCAACTCGAAGCGTTCAGCCGGGTGTTCTGGTTCACGTTGGAGTTCGGCGTCGCATGGGAAGCCGACGAGCTACGAACCTACGGCGCCGGGCTTGCTCAGCTCGTTTGGCGAAATCCAATCGTTCCGAGACAGCACGCTCAGAGAGTTCGACCCGCTGGCGATGTCAACCAGCACCTACGACATCACCACCTTCCAAGACGTGCTCTTCGCCGCAACATCTTTCGAAGCCGCAGAGCAGTCGTTGCACGAATACCTCGACACGTTCGGCCGGTGAGTCGGTTCGCTACGACCTTCGGGTTCTTGCGCTGTTGCGTCCACCTGGTGGTCTGAAATCCAGCACCGTTCCCGCCTACGCCCCGTTCATTCATCACTTTGGGAAGTAGCCGGTGACGTCGACGACCAAGTCGGTGGGGGCGAGGGTGTACATGCACACCTTGCCACCGACCCCGATTTTGGTGATCACTGCGTTTGGCACGGTTTGGCCGGGGCCGTAGTTCACACTCGACGCGTTTGGTCTGGTCTCACCGCATGGCCACACTGTCCAGAACCCTGGGCCTTGGGCGTTCACGGCGGTGACGTTGAGCACTGCTGCGGCAGCGCCGGCGGGAACCCCGCCGCGTCCGCCCACCTGCAACTCGACCGTGCCACCGGCCACGATGGTGCCACCACCGCGGAACCCGCCGTCGACGGTATCGAAGCCCGGCACATCCGCGGACTCCATCAAACGCGCCGGAGTCAACAGACCAAACGCCGACCCGGCCGGGAAGTAGCCGTTCACGTCGACGACCAAGTCGGTGGGGGCGAGGGTGTACATGCACACCTTGCCACCGACCCCGATTTTGGTGATCACTGCGTTTGGCACGGTTTGGCCGGGGCCGTAGTTCACGCTCGACGCGTTTGGTCTGGTCTCACCGCATGGCCACACTGTCCAGAACCCTGGGCCTTGGGCGTTCACGGCGGTGACGTTGAGCACTGCTGCGGCAGCGCCGGCGGGAACCCCGCCGCGTCCGCCCACCTGCAACTCGACCGTGCCACCGGCCACGATGGTGCCACCACCGCGGAACCCGCCGTCGACGGTATCGAAGCCCGGCACATCGCGCGACTCCATCAAACACGCCGGAGTCAACAGACCAAACGCCGACCCGGCCGGGAAGTAGCCGTTGCACGTCGACGACCAAGTCGGTGGGGGCGAGGGTGTACATGCACACCTTGCCACCGACCCCGATTTTGGTGATCACTGCGTTTGGCACGGTTTGGCCGGGGCCGTAGTTCACGCTCGACGCGTTTGGTCTGGTCTCACCGCATGGCCACACTGTCCAGAACCCTGGGCCTTGGGCGTTCACGGCGGTGACGTTGAGCACTGCTGCGGCAGCGCCGGCGGGAACCCCGCCGCGTCCGCCCACCTGCAACTCGACCGTGCCACCGGCCGCGATGGTGCCACCACCGCGGAACCCGCCGTCGACGGTATCGAAGCCCGGCACATCACGCGACTCCATCAAACACGCCGGAGTAACCGCCACATACAGCAGCGGTCTACACCGTCATCAACAACACACGATTCTGATACGTGGGGATCACATACGCACCCGACGCAGAGGGTGACGCCGCAGCGCGACCGACCTGGCCCGGAGGCGTTCCGACAGCACTGTTGGTCACCGACACCGCCTCGCCAGAACTGCTCGTGCCACTCCGCCACGTCACCGCTCCGGCATTCACGGTCGCTCCGTTGTCCCAGTTCGGGCTGCTCACGGCGTAGTTGCCATCAGCGAACGCGGTCACTCCATATGTGCTGAACAGGTCGGAACCACCGACCAAATCCCCGTCGGAGGTGCCGTAGAGGCTGTTGTCGACGCTGACTGGCCCGGTGATGCCGATTGTGCCGTTGCCCCAGGTGGCCGCGCCGGTGCCCGCATGGGAGTCGTTTTTCCAGTAGGGGCTCATCGCGACGAAGTTGCCGTTCGTCAACGCGGTCACGCCACCGAAGCCGACATAGTCGCCGGCGTTGCTGCCGTAGAGACTGTTGACGGTGCTGACCGGAGCGCTGATGCCGATCGCATCGTTGCCCCAGGTGCCCGCCCCCACATTCGCGATCGGACCGTTGTCCCACCCCTTGCTGCTCACGACGTAGTTGCCGTTTGTTAACGGAGTCACTGATTCGAAGCCACCGAGCCCGACCCGGTCGCTGTCGGTCGTGCCGTGCAGGCTATTGAGCATGGTGACGGGGCCGCTCGTGCCGATCGACCCGTTGCCCCACGTCACCGCCCCGATGTCGGTGGGTCCCCATAAGAAGCTCGACACCACGTAATTACCGTTCGTCAATGCCGTCACGCCGCTCGACCCGACGGAGTCGGTTGCGAAAAAGCCAACGAGACTGTTGAGCAGATTGACCGGGCCAGTGATCCCGCCCGCGCCATTGCCCCACGTCACCGCACCGACGTCTGCGGCCGTGCCGGAATCCGCTGACGGGCTGCTCGCCGGCAAATTGCCGTTTGTCAACGCCGTCAACCCGCCCTCGCCGATCCGGTCGTTGGCGAAGCCGCCGTACAGGCTGTTGGCGGTACTGACCGAACCGATGATGCCAGTGGTGCCGTTGCCCCAGGTGACCGCCCCCAGATTCGTGGGCCCCCACAATGGGCTGCGCACGACGTAGTTGCCGTTGGTCAGCGCCGTCACGCCAGCGGAACCGACATGGTCGTCGGCGGATGAACCGAGCAGGCTGTTGCTGATGTTGACCGGGCCAGCGGTCCCGCTAACGCCGTTGCCCCAGGTGACCGCCCCAATGTTCAGAAAGTTCGAGCTGAGCACGACATAGTTTCCGTTCGTCAACGCGGTCACCCCGTCCGAGCCGACGAAATAATCGAAACCCCCATAAATGCTATTGCTCATCGTGACCAAGCCTCTGGCACCGGTAGCGCCGTCACCCCACGTGACTGCCCCACTGTTGAGGAATCCACCACGGGCTACTCACCACGTAATTGCCGTTCGTCAACGCGGTCACGCCGCCGAAGCCGACATGATCGTTGGCGGTCGAGCCGTGGAGACTGTTGTCGACGGTCACCGGGCCGCTGAGACCCGTGGCGCCATTGGCCCAGGTGACAGCCCCCGTGTCGGTGGCGCCCCACTGCGGGCTGTTCACGACGTAGTTGCCGTTCGTCAACGCAGTGACGCCAAAGCTCCCGACGAAGTCGTTGGCGGTGGTGCCGTGGAGACTGTTCGCGGTATTGACCGTGCCGCTGACCCCAGTGACCGCGTTGCCCCAGGTCACCGCTCCCACATGTGAAATCCCGTTCTTGTTCCAGGACAAGCTCGTGACCACGTAGTTGCCATTCGCCAGCACAGTCACCCCGCCATCACCGACAAAGTCGCCGGGGGCGCTGCCGGTGAGCGTGCTGATGGGGGTGTGAGTGAGTCCGCTGTACAGGTACACGGCGCCCACATTGAGGTCGAGTCCCTGATCGAAGCCTGTGTCGGTCACGACATAGTTGCCGTTCGGTAGCACCGTTACCGAAACACCGAAATTGCTGCCCGGCGGGCCGGTCAGGTCGGTCTGCGAAATCGCCGCCGCCGCTCCGCCCGACGGAGCCACGGCAATCCGCAGGCAGCGCGCCCACCAGTCCTGCCACGACTCCAACGGAGCGTCCGACGGTCGCCCGCCAGCGGCGGCGTAGAACGCCAGCCGGGATGCTGAAGTGAGTCGCCGTCATGGTGTCCCCGTGATCTCGTCGTTGAATCTTGGCCGTCAGCGTCGAGCCCGACGAGGGGCGCCTTCCGGGGGTACCGATCCACGGCGGCCGACCCGTACGAACCTCGCAGCGGCCCAATCGGCACGGTAACACAGGTCGGCACCGACCCGTGACCAGAACGGCACTGACCAGGCACATAATGCCTGGTCAGAATGGTGCGCCCCCTGGGTTTCGAACCCAGAACCTGCGGATTAAGAGTCCGATGCTCTGCCGTTGAGCTAGAGGCGCATTCAGGACTCGAACGGAAGGTCGCTTCGCTCCTTTTCATTCCGTTCGGGTCTTCGATTATCTATGGTCGGGCTCGCCTGGCGGCTCGCCCTTATGGCCCGAGCAGTGTAGGTGGCGGTGTACCGCCTCCCAACTGCTCGCACCTTTGGGGTGACCGAGGGGACTCGAACCCCCGACCTCCAGGATCACAACCTGGCGCTACCACCAGCTGAGCTACGGCCACCATGTCCGTCGTCTGGTTCCGTGCTGGTGCCACGGGACTCGGGAGCCGACAGTCTGCCACGGCGTTGGGCGATCGACACACTGAGTTGATGTGTGTTGATGCGTGTTGAGTCGTGAGGGCTCTGACGAGCGTTCGATGATCGGCCAGTGCGGGCGGACTTCGGTCACCGGGTAACCGTTTGCCAGACTGACGCCGTGACCATAGCAGCGACGACGATTTCGGCGACCAGCCCGCTCCAGCAAATCGACGAAGCGATCGACGCGCTCCTCGCGGCACATGACCCGCGCACCACGCCGAACGTCGAGTTCCGAGGCGCGCGCTTCGACGCTGGTCTGGCTTGGGTCCATTTTCCGGTTGGCTCTGGCGGCCTCGGCCTTCGTCCGGATCTGAACCGCCACATCGAAACTCGTCTACGCGAGGCCGGTGCTGGGCCCGCTGACCCGACCTCGTTCTTCATGCATCTCGCTGCCCCCACCATCGCCACCCACGGCAGCGACGAGGTCCGCGAGCGCTTCCTGAGGCCCATGTTCACGGGTGAGGAGAAGTGGTGTCAGTTGTTCTCCGAACCAGGTGCAGGGTCGGATTTCGCCGGCCTCGCGTGCAAGGCGGTGCGCGACGGTGACGAGTGGGTCATCAACGGACAAAAGGTGTGGAACACGCTGGCGCACCTCGCCGATTGGGGCATGTTGGTCACAAGGAGCAACCCCGACATTCCCAAGCACAAGGGCATGACCTACTTTGCGGTCGACATGCATTCGCCTGGTGTTGAGGTGCGCCCATTGCGCCAAATCACCGGTGAAGCCGAGTTCAACGAGGTCTATCTCACGGATGCTCGAATTCCGGACGCGCATCGCATCGGAGCGGTCGGGGAGGGGTGGCGAGTCGCGCTGACCACGTTGATGAACGAGCGCACCGCTATCGGTGGCGGTAGCGCGGGCGGCGGCAAGCCTCGGCGTGGTGGTGCTGCCAACGATGCGGTGGATGTTTGGAACAAACTGCCAGAGAGTGAGCGCACCGGAGCCCGCAAAGACGAACTCATGCGATTGTGGGTGCGCGGTGAAGTGGGTCGGCTCACCAACGCGCGCGCTGCCGAGGCGGCGAAGATCGGCAACCCTGGGCCTGAAGGTTCGGTGTCGAAGCTCGAGTTCGCCGAGTTCAACAAGCGCCTCTACAGCTTCTGCATCGATCTCATGGGCATGGACGGCCAAGTCGGTTTCGACTACACGTTCAGACGTCCGGAACAACTCGACGCCACGGGATCAGTCAGCGGTTTGCAGCACGCGTTCCTGCGGGTGCGCGGCGAACTCGATCGAAGGCGGAACGTCGGAGATACTGCGCAACATCCTTGGCGAGCAGGTGCTCGGTTTGCCGGGAGAACCGCGCGTCGACAAAGACCAGCCCTGGACCTCGGTGCCCCGCAACTGAGCGGCAGCCGGCCGCTCGGCTCGTTAGCCCCAGCCGGGGTTGTCGCCGCCGCGATAGCGCGCCACCGAAAGGGGCGTTGACCACTGACGACGCTTGCTGCCGTTGCTGGCGTTGATGAGCAGCAGGGCGCCGCCAACCGCACACACTGCGGCAACCCCCAGCACCACCGGCAAAGTTCGGCGGGCCAGTTGCGGCACGACGTGGGCCCACGTGCGGTTGTCGAGCGCGGTGACGAAGTGCACCGGAATGGCATAACCGAACAACAGGATCGACACGGCCATCGCCAGCAGGAACTCGGCCAGACCGCGAACGACATCGCGTCGTTCCGGCCGAGCGAACACGCCGATGGCGAACGTGAGCAGGCCGATCGCGGCGCTGATGGGGATGAGCCACGACAGCACCGAGTTCGTGGTGCGGAGCGTGCCGATCGGCTCGAGCGGAACGATGAAAGGCTCGATGGCCGCTGCCCGCTGGTCGCGAACGATCGGTACCAGCTCCTCGCCAGAGATTTCCAACTTTTTGTCGGTGTCGCCGATGGCGAGCAGTTGGGCACGTTCCATGATCGGCGCCATCACCGACGCTCCGGGGCGCGAACTGAACACGACGGTGTCGAGTAACACCGTGATTTCCGACGTGGGCTGCTCGAGCGCTGGAGCTGCGACCGTAGCGATGAGCGTGCTGAGTTCACTTCGAATGTCTTCGTCTCGCAGCATCGCTGCCGCCGACTCTCGCGTGGCCGTAGGGGTGAAGACAACCCGCTGCATCCACCAACTGCCAAATGCGATGCTGAACGCAACCGAGGCGATCAGAAAGAGCATCGAGGGGAGACTGCGTTCCATTCCCCAGAGTCTGGCAGCACATGCGGGTCAGGACTCAACCTCTAGCCTGGGACCGTGGCGACAACTCCCTCTCACCCGACCTCTCAATCGGCGCCATCGATCCGTGCTGAACTACCGTCTCCGGTCGGCCTTCTCCTCCGTGGGGTGACTCGCAGGTGCCCTTGGTGCGGCGACCGCAAGGCGTATTTCACCGGCTGGTTCAAGCGGCAGCAGTCGTGCCGTCAGTGTGGCCACGGCTTTCGGCGCGGCGACGATGCGTTCGAACTCGGGGCGATCACGGCCAACATCATCATGACGTTTGGGTTGATGCTGGTGACGATCTTGGTTCTGGTGATCGTCACATCGCCCGATATCGCCGTGCTGCCCATCACGATCACTGCGGTCTGCATCGGGTTGCTCGGTCCGGTGGTGTTCTACCCGATGTCGTTCACGTTGTGGCAGGCCGTTGACCTCGTGATGCGTCGTCCCGATGCCGCCGAAGTCGCCGGCGAAGGTGACGCCACGCTGTAGAGGCCTTGGCCCGCCGACGAGACTCGGTCGATAGCGCGGTCGAATAGTGCGGTTGGATGGTCCGGTCGAACATTCGTTCCCCGAAATCCTTGCCGAACGGTTGTTCGGTGGTTACAGTTGCGAATGACACAGCTGTCATTCGTACACATTCGTGCACATTCGTACAACGGTCACTTACGCAAGACTGTTACACCCCTTCCGTAATGTGCATCGCATCGGGCTTGTGCCCCGCAGTAACCAACCGAAGAACACCTCACAGGGAGACACAGACGATGAAAGAAAGTGACCGCGAGAAGGCGCTCGACATGGCGCTGTCGCAGATCGACAAGCAGTTTGGCAAGGGTTCCATCATGCGGATGGGAGAGAAGGGTTCGCTGGCAATCGCAGCCATCCCCACCGGCGCACTGGCGCTCGATATTGCGTTGGGTATCGGCGGTTTGCCCCGCGGTCGCGTCACCGAGATCTATGGCCCAGAGTCGTCGGGTAAGTCCACGCTCGCCATGCACGTCGTGGCCGAGGCCCAGCGCAACGGGGGTGTGTGTGCGTACATCGACGCCGAGCACGCAATGGATCCCATCTATGCCCGTGCCATCGGCGTCGACATCGATCAGTTGCTGATCTCGCAGCCAGACACCGGTGAGCAGGCGCTCGAAATCGCCGACATGTTGGTGCGTTCGGGCGCCATCGATGTGGTGGTCATCGACTCGGTGGCAGCACTGACCCCACGCGCCGAAATCGAAGGCGAAATGGGCGACACCCACGTTGGTCTCCAGGCCCGCCTCATGAGCCAGGCGCTTCGCAAGCTCACCGGCAACCTCAGCAAAACTCAGACCATCGCCATCTTCATCAACCAGTTGCGAGAGAAGATCGGCGTCATGTTCGGCTCGCCAGAAACCACCCCCGGTGGGCGTGCGTTGAAGTTCTACTCGTCGGTTCGGCTCGATATCCGCCGAATCGAATCGTTGAAAGACGGCGCCGAAGTCGTTGGTAACCGCACCCGTGTCAAGGTCGTGAAGAACAAGGTGTCGCCGCCATTCCGCCAGGCTGAGTTCGACATCATGTACGGCAAGGGCATCAGTCGTGAAGGGTCGGTACTCGATCTCTCGGTCGACTTGGGCATCGTCACCAAATCGGGAGCGTGGTTCACCTACCAAGGCGAACAACTCGGCCAAGGTCGTGAGAACGCCAAGAACTTCCTCACCGAGAACCCTGAGGTCATGGTCGACATCAGCGACAAGGTGATGATCGCATCGGGCCTCCGACCCGACCCGAACGCACCCCTCGAAGAAATTGTAGATGCAGACGTGTGGGCCGAGGCAGACGAAGCGCCGATCTCACTCGACTAGCCGGAACATGGCGATCCCACAGCGAATCTCCTTGATCACCTTGGGCGTCGCCGACGTCACCCGAGCGACCGCGTTCTACCAGTCGCTCGGGTGGCAACGGTCATCGGCTTCCCAAGACAGCATCACGTTCTTCTCGATGCAGGGCAGTGCGTTGGGACTGTTCGCTCGTGGGGATCTTGCGGCAGATGCATTGCAGTCGACGCCTGGCGACGAGCTTGGGTTTCGCGGCGTCACGCTCGCGATCAACTTCGACAGCCGGAACGACGTCGACCTCGCGTTCGCGGAGTGGGTTGCGGCGGGGGCACAGCTGGTGAAAGCGCCCGAGGCGGCGCCGTGGGGCGGATACTCGTCGTACGTGTCAGATCCAGACGGTCACATGTGGGAGTTGGCGCACAACCCGTACAGCCCGAACATGCCCGATGGGCGTATGACGCTCTAGTGCCTTAGCTCAGAGGCCGGGCTTCCAGATCATCAGGATCAAGGTGACAATCAGGCCGAGGTGAGTAATGCCGATGCCGGCCGACAGCTTCTTGGTTGCATCATCGCTTTGGTCAGCGAGTGACGGCTTGATCAAGAACCAGCTGACCGCCATCATCACCGCCCAGATCGCAAGCGCGGCAGCCAACCACGTTTGCGACATCTTGTAGACGTCTTCCGACATGCCGGCGAGTCCCATGCCGAACACCCACAGCAGCGTCAAGGCTGGGAACGACATGTCAAGTGCAACTTGGCGACCGTCGCGGTAGCGCCTGCCTTGCGAAGCGTCGGATAGACGAACAGTGGCCCGAAGGCCACCACCGCACTCAAAATGTGCAGCAGGCTCATGAGCCGGTAACCGAAAGATGTCAGAAGGATGGCGATCACGGACGGAACGGTACCGGATCAATCGCGCGACCAAGAAGAACGACCCTCGAGCGGGCGTTCTCAGAGCGACATTTCCTCCAGTGCGGCCAGCAGGGCGTTCTCCACCACTTCGGTCAGCGCTGGGTGAATCCAGTACTGGCCACGCGCCACCTGTTCAGCTGGCTGATCGAACTGGATCGCCGAGATCAACGGCTGAATCAAGGTGGAAGCCTGTGGCCCGATGATGTGAGCGCCCACCACCAGGCCGGTCGCCTTGTCGATGATGACCTTGGCGAACGACGTCTCGTCGACCAGTGCCCAGCCGTACGCGGTGCCGCCGTAGTCGCGGATTCCCACGGCGATGTCGAGCCCTCTGGCACGTGCGGCACGCTCGGTCAAGCCGACCGACGCTACCTGAGGGTGGCTGAACACTGCAGCTGGCACCGCCTTGTAGTCGATCGTGCGCAACTCGTTCGGGTGGGCAATGTTCCAGAAGGCAACTTTGGCCTCGGCATTTGCGACGTGTTTGAGGTGCCAATCGTTGGCCACGTCGCCGATGGCCCACACGCCCTCCACATTGGTGCGCAGGTGTGCATCGACACCGATGATGCCGCTGTGATGCATGTTGATTCCCCCGGTGGCAGCGTCGACCAGGTCGCTGTTCGGTGAGCGCCCCGTCGCCACCAGAACTTGGTCGACGGTGACCTCTTCCCCAGCGCATGTGATGACGATGCCATCGGCACGACGCTCGACCTTCGTGGGCACATGATTGAGGTGAAGATCCGCTCGACGACCGAACAATTCGGTGAAACGCTTCGAAATGTCGTCGTCTTGAGTTCTCAACAAACCACTCGATCGATTGAAGATCGTTACGGCGGATCCCAAGGCGTCAAAGACGTGACCCATCTCGACAGCGATGTAACCGCCGCCGATGATGCCGAGCCGCTTCGGCAAAGCATCGAGTCGCATGATGGAGTCGGACGTGTGAAACCCGGATTGTGCCAACCCGGGAATGGGCGGAACCATCGGCCGTGATCCGACCGCCACCAGTACGTGCTGCGCACTGATGTGCCGCCCGTCGACATCGAGCACCTTGTCATCAACAAACCGTGCGGTGCCCTCGATGAGTGTGACGTTTGGTGTGCCATGAGCGCGGTACTGGCGACCGCTTGCTGAGAGGTGGTCGATTCGTCCGAATATCCGGTCGCGAATGGCGGCCCAATCGGCGCCGTTGAACGTGACGTCGACGCCGAGTCTGCTGCTGTGCCGAGCGTCCTCAGCCAGGTCGGCGGGCAACACGAACATCTTCGACGGGATGCACCCTCGGTTGGTGCAGGTGCCGCCGAACACATCGCGTTCGACGAGAGCGATCTTCCAGCTGCTGAGGTAATCGGGAATCGAGTTGCCGGATCCGCTGCCAATGATGATGAGGTCGAACTTTTCGGTTGCCACGGCTTCAGGCGTCGATCGGAAGGGTGATGATGACGCACCGGTCACCGTACGGAATGCGCTTGCGTTTGAAGACCCCGGCGATGCGGCCGAGCAACTTGGTGACCTTGGTCATGAAGCCATATTTGGCAACGATCTTGCGTTTCACTTCGTCGAAGACAGGGCCGGACGCGACGAGCTCTGCCGCCGCCTCGACGATTGTTGACCCATCTGCCGTGCGACCGCGAGCGTCGCTGGCTTGCAGCGTCACCCGTGCCGTGTGCGCAATTCGCTTCGCTTTGCCAGAGCCGGAACTCGTCCAAAATCCGGCGGTACCGGGCGCATCGAGCGCCACGATCCACACAGGGGTGCTCACCGGTGTGCCGTCGCGACGGAACGTGGTGAGTGCGATGTACTTCTCATCGGCGATGCTCATGGACGGAGCGTAGATCAATCCCGGATCGAACCTTCCAGATCAGCACGTAGCCTGGCGAGATGACAGCCGACGACACATCGAGCGCCGCGGTGGCCAACCAGCGCCGCTACGTCGTGCACACGTACGGCTGCCAAATGAACGAACACGATTCCGAACGGATCTCAGGGCTACTCGAAGCCGACGGCCTGGTGCGGGCCGACTCCGAAGACGACGCCGACGTCGTTGTTCTGAATACGTGTTGCATTCGCGAGAACGCCGACAACAAGTTGTACGGCAACCTCGGCCATCTGGTGCCATGGAAGGATGCCAAGGAGGGTCGCCAGATCGTCGTCTCAGGATGTTTGGCCCAGAAAGACCGCGATCTCGTCGCCCGCAAGGCTGGGCACGTCGACGTGGTGATGGGCACCCACAATGTTCACCGCGCCGCCGAGCTGCTCGAGGCGGCACGCACCAGCGATCACCCGATCACGGAAATTTTCGACGAAGCCGTCATCGATGACCACGCGATGTTTCCGTCGGCGCTGCCAGTCCGTCGCGAGAAGTCGTACAACGCATGGGTCACCATCCAGATCGGCTGCGACAACAACTGCGCGTTCTGCATCGTGCCGTCGGTGCGAGGTGTCGAGATCAGCCGCCCGTACGCCGACATCTTGGCCGAGGTGGCGAGCATCGCTGCCGACGGGGTCACCGAGGTCACGCTCCTCGGCCAGAACGTCAACTCGTACGGTCGCGACTTGCAGGTCGCAGCGCGTCAAGGGGGCGACGCCGATGCGCGTCTCAGGCCGCTGTTTGGCCAACTGCTCCAAGATGTAGGAGCAATTCCGGGCATCCGACGGGTTCGATATACCAGCCCTCACCCCAAAGACATGCGGCCCGACACGTTCGCTGCCATGGCCGCCACTCCCGAGGTGTGCGAACACCTCCACTACCCGCTGCAGTCGGGGAGCGACCGTGTACTGGCGTTGATGCACCGTGGGTACACAGCCGACCGATACCTGCAACGCCTGCGTGAAGCTCGCGAAGCCATCAGCGACCTCGCCGTTTCGACCGACATCATCGTTGGCTTCCCCGGGGAAACCGAAGACGACTTCGAACGCACGCTCGAGGTTGCGGCAGCGGCCGAATACGACTACGCGTACACCTTCTTGTTCTCGCCGCGGGCTGGCACCGAGGCCGCCATGATGGAAGCCGATTTCATCGACGCCGCCGTCGCCCGCGAACGGTTTCAACGCCTGCGATTGGTCGTTGAACGTAGTGGCCTACGCAAGCACGAGGCGCGCGTTGGCCGGATCGAAGAGGTCCTCGTCGAGGGTCCGTCGCGGCGCAACCCTGACGTGTTGTCCGGCCGCACTCGACAGAACAAACTGGTGCACTTCACACCACCTCGGCCGCTGCGTACTGGCAGCTATGCCACTGTGGAAGTAACACGAGGTGCCCCGCACCACCTCGAGGGACGGTTTGTCGAGTTTGTCGCCGAACCGACCCACAAGATCCGTATCCCCGTCAACGCGCTGTAAATCGATCGCAGTGAGCGCCGTGCCCATGAACCAGCGCAAATGAATCGAGCCCCGGTACGCCGTGTTGCGGTCATCGGGCCCACGGCATCGGGTAAGTCATCTGTCGCCATGGCGGTGGCGCAGGCGCGACCTGACGTCGAAATCATCTCGGTCGACTCCATGCAGGTGTACCGGGGCATGGACATTGGAACTGCCAAGCCATCTGCTGCCGACCAACTCAGCGTTGCGCATCACCTGATCGACTTGGTGGAACCGACAGAGGAGTTCACCGTTGCAGAGTTTCAACGGGCGTACGAGCTGGTCACTTCAGACATTGCGCGGCGGGGTAACCACGCGCTGTTGGTCGGCGGAACCGGTCTGTATCACCGGGCGGCGATCGATCAGCTGGACCTCCCGGGGGAGTGGCCGTCTCTGCGCGCACAGCTTCACGACGAAGTCGGTGCTTCAGGCCTTGGTGCCTTGTACGGGCGTCTCGCCGAAGTCGATCCGCCCGCGGCGGCAAAGATCGAACCCACGAACGAACGCCGCATCATCCGGGCGCTCGAGGTGTGCGAAGGGTCGGGCCGGCGGTTCAGTTCATTCGGCCCTGGCCTCGAGTCGTACGAGCCGAGCCCTGTCGAACAGATCGGACTGATGTGGCCGCGCGACGTGCTGACTGTGCGGGTCACCGAGCGAGTTCATTCCATGCTCGAGCGAGGTCTGCTCGATGAGGTGCGCCAGTTGGCTGAACGTGGGCTGTCGAAGACGGCAGCACAGGCGTTGGGGTACAAAGAACTCCTTGCTCACGAGCGCGGGGAGATGAGCTACGACGAAGCGGTCGACCAGATCATCGTGAGAACGAGACAGTTCGCGGTGCGTCAGATCCGATGGTTTCGACGAGACCCACGCGTACGCTGGATTCACATCGAGCACGACCCGGTCGCCGAAGTGTGCCCAGCCGTGCTCGCCGCACTCACCCCGTCGGATTGATCATGAGCACGCTCACCCTCACCAAGCACCATGGCCTCGGCAACGACTTCCTTGTCGTGTTCGAGCCAGACGTCGGTGACCTCGCGGCGCTGGCGCGCAGGCTGTGCGATCGGCGCCGCGGCATTGGCGCAGATGGACTGCTGATCGGCACTCCTGCACCTCCCCACGCTTTGCGCGACACAGGCGATTCGAATGGGATGTCGGCAACGATGGTTCTGTACAACGCCGACGGCAGTAGAGCAGAAATGAGCGGCAACGGCATCCGTTGTTTGGCGCAGGCAATCTCCATGCGAGCCGGTGGAGACTTGGCACCGATCACCGTGTACACAGACGCTGGCGTTCGTCGCGTCGAACTCGCAGCAGGCGGTTCGGCCGACACGATTCTTGCCACCGTCGACATGGGACCCGTGGTGTTACTTGACGAGCCAACAGATTGGCATGAGCTCGAGTGCAATCCGCACCGGCCAGTGATGCATCTCAGCCTCGGCAACCCCCATAGCGTGGTCGGCGTCGATGACGTCAACGAGGTCGACCTGGCGCTCCTCGGTGGTAAGGTGCCGCTGGTCAACCTCGAGATAGTTCAGCCGGGCACCACGCCGAGCGAGGTCCGCATGCGGGTCCACGAGCGCGGCGCAGGTATCACGGAAGCGTGCGGGACGGGAGCGTGTGCGGCGGCTCACGCTGCGGCAAAGTGGGGGCTAGCCACACCATCGGACGGCAAACTCACCGTGCATATGGATGGTGGGAGTGCCACAGTGGAGCTCGACACTCCAGCCCCAGGCCATGTCACACTTACCGGCCCGGCGACCTTCGTCGGCACGATCGTCATTGAGGACGTCTCCACCCTGTGAACACCCCGTATCAAGAGGCGCTCGGCCTCACCCTCATCGATCGGTCGGTACGCGAGAAATCGTGCTGGTTGGTGTTGCGCTGCCCGGAGTCGACGAGGAGATGGCAGACGCCAGCCTCGACGAGCTCGAGTTGCTGGTTGACACGGCCGGAGCCGACGTGGTTGGTCGGCTCGTTCAACGACGCGACGCTCCCGATCACACGTGGTACATCGGCAAGGGAAAGGTCGAGGAACTGAGGCTGTTGTGCCTCGCAGTCGACGCCGACACCGTGGTGTTCGACAACAACCTTGCACCGGCCCAGCAATTCAACTTGGAAAAGTTGCTCGGCCGCACCGCCATCGACCGTACGGCGGTCATCCTCGACATCTTCGGTCAGAACGCGCACACCCTCGAAGGCAAGGCCCAAGTCGAGCTCGCACTCCTGCGCTACCGATTGCCACGCCTTCGTCGTGGCAAGGAAGCGAACCTGTCCCAGCAACGAGGCGGTGTGGGCGCCCGCTTTGGTGGCGGCGAAACCAAAATCGAAGTCGATCGACGCCGCATCATGCGACGAATCACGAAACTCGAATCCGATCTTCGCGAGCTTGCCGACACTCGGTCGCTGCAACGCAAGAGTCGCGGCCGCAGCGGCCTCGCCACGGTCGCCATCGTCGGCTACACGAACGCCGGCAAATCGTCGCTGCTCAACATGCTCACCGACGCGGGTGTGCTCGCCGAAGACCGGCTGTTCGCAACACTCGACCCCACCACCCGGCGTCTTGCGTTGCCGGGCGGCGAGCCGGTATTGCTCACCGACACGGTCGGTTTTGTTCGCAACTTGCCGCACGGCCTGGTCGAGGCGTTCAAGGGAACATTGGAGGTTGCCGCGCTCGCCGACTACCTCGTGCACGTTGTCGATGCCAGCGCGCCGGATCCGCTGGGCCAACTCGACGCAGTGCGCAAGGTCCTCAAAGAGATCGGTGCCCACGAGGTGCCGGAGCTGTTGGTGTTCAACAAGGCCGACATCGCTCCTGAGGTGGCGCAAGCTTTGCACGACCGGCACCCTGGATCGGTAGTGATCAGCGCTGCCACCGGCCTCGGAGCGGACACGTTCCTCGACACGATGTCTGATCGTTTGCGGGCATTGGCGACGATCTTCGAGCTCGAGATTCCCTACGGGCGCGGCGACATCATCGCTTCGGTGCATCGCGAGGGCGAGGTGGTCTCCACGACCGAAGGACCCACGTCGCTTCGGGTACGAGCCAGGCTGTCGGAGGCGTCGGCTGGGCGATTGCTCGAGTACGTCGTAACATCGCCAGACGCATGAGAAACACCGCTTGGCGACTACGTATGAGCGACTTCGTATGAGCGACTTCGTATGAGCGACTCCGTATGACCACTGGCTTTGTCCCGCCTCAGTACCCCTACGAGCGGGTCGACCGCTTCAAGCCGCTCGGAGAGCGGTTTGAAGGTGGCTTGGTCGACTTCTCGATCGGCACCCCGTGCGATCCGCCACCGCCGGCCGTCATCGCCGCGTTTTCGTTGTCGAACTCCGAGCGCGGGTACCCACCAAGCGTTGGCACGGCGGCCTTGCGCGAGGCAATTCAAACGGTGGATGCAGCGTCGCTTCGACGTCGACGTGCCGTCCGATGCGATCGGTGCGTGCATCGGCACCAAAGAGTTCGTCGCCACGCTGCCACAACTCTTGAAACTGCGCACCCCGCAGCGTGACACAGTGCTCTACCCGGCTGCGTCGTACCCCACCTACGAGATGGGTGCGACGCTGGCCGGCTGCCGGGCGGTGTCGGTGCCCGCAGGCGCCGACGGTCGGCTCGACCTCGATTCCGTCGATCCAGCCGATGTCTCGCGAGCGTTGCTGTTGTGGGTCAACAGCCCGGGGAACCCCACCGGAGTACTCGAAGATCTCGGCGCTGTTGCAGAGTGGGGCAGGGCGCACGAAGTTCCGGTGTTCTCCGACGAGTGCTACATCGAGTTCACATGGAAAGGGCGGGGGCGCACGATCCTCGAGCATGGTGCGACCGGCGTCGTTGCAGTGCATTCGTTGTCGAAGCGCTCCAACCTGGCAGGTGCCCGCGTCGGGTTCTATGCCGGAGACCCAGAACTTGTCGACTATCTCAGAGAGGTTCGCAAGCACGTCGGCATGATGGTGCCGGGTCCGGCCCAAGCCGCTGGCGTCGTGGCACTGGACGATGACGACCACGTAGATCTTCAACGCAGCCGGTACCTGTCGAGGCTCGAGCGCATGGCTCACGTGTTGCAGCAGTGGTCGGGCATCGAAGTCGGCCTGCCCGACGGAGGCTTCTACCTGTGGGTGCGGGTCGGTGACGCCTGGGAGTTCACCGAGCGGCTGGCGACCGAGGGCGGGGCGCTCGTCAGCCCGGGCGAGTTCTATGGGGCTTCGGGGGCCGACCATATTCGTGTCGCTGTGGTACAACCTGACGAGCGAATCGACCTTGTCGCACACAGACTCGGTGTGGCGACATGACCCTCCAGCGAGCTATGGGAGCAACCTAATGCCAGCGAGATCAAGGGGTCGTGGGGTGACGGCAGCCGTGGGCTGGTTGTTGCTGTGTGGTGGAATCATCGGTGCAATCGCCCTGGTGCTCGTCGGTCAACGCCGTTTCGAGAACACGATCGACACATTCGCTCGAGCACAGGTTGGATGTGCGACGACGCTTCGATTCACCGATCCCGGAACCTTCTACGTCTACGAAGAGACCATCGATCCAGATGTCGCGACAGACCCGGTTACTGGTGTCGAAGCCGGCGAGTGCGTACCCGCCGGCATCCCTGGGAGCGAGTTCTCCTTCACACTGTCCACCGGCGACGGCGTCGTCCGCACCGTGCGCGATCGCTCGATCACGTATGAACAAGATGGCCGCACCGGCGAGTCATACTCGACGTTCGAGGTGGCGGCACCAGTCACCGTTGACATTGCAGTGTCGGGGCCAGACACGAACACCGTTGCTGCGGTGGGTCGCAACCCGGTCGAGGCGCGCGACGAGATGCGTCGCGCTGCGGTGATTCTCGGCGTTGCAGGTGTGGTGCTTGGTGTGCTGCTCTTGGTGCTCAGCGGCCGCAAGTCGCGACGGGCTGGCGCGCTGGTGCTCCCGGACGGGCCGGGTTGGAGTCGCCCCATTCCGCCCGCGCCACCTGTGGTGTGGCCTCCGTCGGGGCCGTCGATTTCGGGTGTCGTGCCCACCACGTCACAGCAGCCGATCAACCCGCACATGCCCGACGGACCCGCTGGTACCTACGAGCCTGCCAATCCGTGGGCATCTCCGACTTACGAACTCAAGCCGATGCCAGCAGCAGAGCCGTTGCCTCAGCGGATGCCTGCCCCGCAAGCGGGCCAGGCTGACACCCCCGAGGAGTCGGAGTCGGTGTCGGATCCGGTGGCGCCACCCGTACCAGCGCCCCCTGCAGAGGCAACGAGTGAAGTGGTGCCTGAAGTGGTGCCCGACGCAGTGCCCGAAGTGGTGTCAGAGGCGGCGCATGACGGTGACTACACGCCCGAAGATTGACACTTCGTTGGCCGGGAAACGCATTGGCTGCAGCGCCGAATTCGCCGGCAGCAACACGATCTCGGCACCTTCAGGCTGATACGTCTTGACAGTTGCTTCGCCGCCGGGAATGCCGGCAACGATGATTTCGCCCTTCTTCGCAGTGCTTTGCTGTACCGCTATGACGAAGTCGCCGTCGAGGATGCCCTTTTCGATCATCGAGTCGCCGCGGACTCTGAGCATGAAGAGATCACCCTCGCCCGTGAAGTCTTGGGGGACTGGGAACAACTCTTCGACGTTCTCTTGCGCCAACACGTCGGTGCCGGCAGCGACGTCGCCGATGAGCGGCACGTGACGAACGGGTCGTCGTTCCATGACGGCGCCGCTATTGGAGTCCCAGCACACTTCTATGGCGCGGGGCTTGGTTGGGTCGCGGCGCAGGTAGCCGAGCTTGGTGAGCGTGTTGAGATGGCTGTGCACCGTTGACGGTGACGTCAACCCCACTGCCTCTCCGATTTCACGAACCGATGGCGGGAAGCCTCGATCACGCATTTGGGACTCGATGAACTCGAGGACTTGGCGTTGGCGTGGTGTGATTCGTTTGGCGTTGGCGACCATGCCCCCATCGTACGGGCGTTCGGTGCCCGGGTCAAACATTTGTTCGCAGTACATCTGTTCGAGAATTCTGGCGCTTCAGGTTGACATCGAACGAAAGTTCGGGTACATCTGTTCGGCGTACACTTGTTCGACGCTTGTTGGGAGCCGTAACCATGACATGACGATTGATGCGATGGATGCGCCGATTGATGCACGAGACGTTTCATCCCGCCGGCCCGCCCGCTTGTCCGCGCGCCACCTCACCCGCCAGTCGGCTGCCGTGTATCGGCGTCGGCGTGCATTCGTCGGCGGTCTCACCGCCATGCTCGCGGCAGCCACCTTGGTGACTGCCCACGATGTGCTAGTTGGCTCGGGCGGCGTACCTGCCTCCGCTGCCACGGGTCAACTAGCACGAAGCACCATCGTTGCCCAGCCGGGCGACACCCTGTGGTCGATTGCGGGCGAGTACCGCGGCACCGTGCCAATCTCCACGTTCGTCGACAAGTTGGTCGAACTGAACGACGGTGCGGCGATCTATGCCGGCCAGCGGGTCGTACTGCCGTGATGCTCTGAGCACCACTATCGTTACGGCGTGATCTGCCCGCTGTGTCGAGTCGACGAAACCAAAGTCGTCGACTCGCGCCTGGCGGACGAGGGGTCCTCGGTTCGGCGGCGGCGGCAGTGTCTTGCCTGCTCCCATCGGTTCACGACGTTCGAGCGTGCAGAGGAAGTGCCGCTGGTCGTCATCAAATCAGACGGCGTGGTCCAGCCGTTCGACCGCGAAAAGATCGTGAGTGGTTTGCTTGCCGCCACGAAGGGGCGGCCCGTTGATTCCGACGCTGTCGAGGAACTGGCGATGTCGGTCGAAGACGAAATTCGCCTGGTCGCTGGAGAAGTGACAAGCAGCCAAATCGGCTTGGCGGTGCTCGATCGGCTGCGTCTGCTCGACGAGGTGGCGTATCTGCGGTTCGCCTCGGTGTACAAGAACTTCGACGCGGCTGCGGACTTTCAGAATGAGTTGGAACTGCTCAGGAAAGCCGGCGATCGGCGAGATCGCGTCGTACCCAGCGGCTGAACACGTACTGCTCGCTGTCGATGAGCTGATGTACCAGTTCGAAATGCCCGACTCGCTCGCGCGCTCCGGTCGCCATGCGTTGACCGGCACCACCCACCATCATCGGCGCGGTCGTGACGTTGATTTCATCGATCAGGTCGAGGCTCAGAAGTGCGCCGTTGAGCGAAGGACCGCCTTCGTTGATGGCCCACCCGCGCACACCGAACCTGCTGGTCAGTTGGCCGAGCGCATCCGCGAGGTCTACCTCGGCTTTGCCGGCGCGTAACACTTCGATGCCCGGCGGTATGTCAGCGTGTTCGTTGGTGATCGCCAGCCCTGCGCCACTCTCGAAGAGTGGTGTGTTGGCGTCGAGTTGCCCGCTGTTGGTCACTACAGCGATTCGCTGCCCGGCTTTGCGTGGCGGCCCATAACCCTCCCGTCTGGCGGTGCCGGCACCCACCACGACGATGTCTGCTGCGGCTCTGAGGGTTCCGAGGATTCGGCGATCGGTTGCGTTGCCCAAGCCTCCGGACGCACCGTTGACAGCGACCGAACCGTCGATGCTGGTCACCATGTTGAGGGCGGTCCACGGACGAAAGTGCGCACGTGGACGATCCACCGCGTACCAAGCGGCGAGGTCGGTCACATCCTCGCCAGATGGTGCTCCGTCTTCACTCGACGAACGCGAGTACACACACCGAACGACCGGCGAGTCGGATGAGTGAGCACGGTCTGGTTCAGGTTCGTTTCGGTCGCCTGGCATGGTCAGGTCATCTTGGCACGCCTGTTGGCACGCGGCGTGGTCGTCGCGGCGTGCACAGCGGTCATGGAAGCCGTGTGGTGTGCAGCCTGTGGGAAACCCTCCGTATGTCCACAGCGCAACCACAGAAAGCTCTCACAATTCACAGCGTTGTCCCCTTCCGTTCCACAGGCGTCTACCTCTAGGTTGTCGTACTCGTGCCGGAGGCGGCGCGATACACGGCAAAGGCTTTGGAGGCAATCGCGATGACACTTGATGGGGAAGTGTCCGATGGTCTTATGCATAGAGCGGTCGCTCTGGACCTGTGTATCGCGCCGCCCACCGGTTCGCTGCTGGGTCGCGTGTGATGAGTCGCGAGTCGAGCCGCTGCCGCGTTGTTGGACAAATTCGTACAGTTTCGTTTGGTCGCATTAGGCGCGTCGCGGCAGGTCAGCGGATTGTTTGGGGTTCGGTCGCCGATGACGTTGACAGAGCCGTAACTACAATGATGTAATACCCGACCCAGCCCGCGACACACACAACTGGTTGTGGTGAAGCGAGCGGGAACAGGACCAACGAGCTACATGTTGTGTCTGATATGAAACGCAGTTCGCACCGAAATCAGCACTGAAACAGCACTGAACAACCGTCAACCTCGTTACTGGAGTCCCACATGTCACTGGCGCCCGACACCTCAGTCGTAAATGTCGCAACCGATACCACTGAAGGCGGCCGTATGCGGCTTGGCCTGAATCGTTTGTTCACTTCGCCGGGTGTCGATCCGTACGACGAGGTGGAGTGGGAGTTTCGTGATGCCCGCATCAGCAACTGGAAAGACGGAACGGTTGCGTTCGAACAGTTGGGCGTCGAGTTCCCGACTTCCTGGTCGGTCAACGCGACGAACATCGTGTCGCAGAAGTACTTCCGCGGGACCCTGGGCCTACCGGAACGTGAGAGTTCCCTCCGTCAGGTGATCGACCGGGTTGTCAACACCATCACGCAATGGGGCATCGAAGGCGATTACTTCGCCTCAGACGAGGAAGCGAACGCCTTCGCTGACGAGCTGAAGTACATCCTGGTCACCCAGCGGGCGGCCTTCAACAGCCCTGTGTGGTTCAACATCGGGGTCGCCGGCGTTCCTCAGCAGGCCAGCGCATGCTTCATCTTGTCGGTCGACGACAAGATGAACTCCATTCTGAACTGGTACCGCGAAGAAGGCGTCATCTTCAAGGGTGGCTCCGGCTCAGGAGTCAACCTGTCTCGTATCCGGTCGAGCTTCGAACTGCTCGAGGGTGGCGGCACGGCGTCTGGCCCCGTTAGTTTCATGCGTGGTGCCGACGCGTCGGCGGGCACCATCAAATCGGGTGGCAAAACCCGTCGCGCCGCGAAGATGGTCATTCTCGACGTCGCTCACCCCGACATCGAAGAGTTCATCTGGTGCAAGGTCAAAGAAGAGCGTAAAGCCCGCGTGCTGCGCGATGCGGGCTTCGACATGGATCTCGATGGCGCCGACTCGTTCTCAGTTCAGTATCAGAACGCGAACAACTCCGTCCGTGTCACAGACGAGTTCATGCAAGCCGTCGCAGATGACGCTGATTGGGGTCTCAAAGCCGTCACCACCGGCGAGGTGGTTCGCTCCATCCGAGCCCGTGACCTGTGGCAGCAAATCGCTCAGGCGGCATGGGAGTGCGCCGACCCCGGTCTGCAGTTCGACACCACCATCAACAAGTGGCACACCGCGCACAACACCGGCCGTATCAACGGTTCGAACCCGTGCTCGGAGTACATGCACCTCGACAACTCGGCCTGCAACCTGGCCTCGATCAACCTGCTCAAGTACCTCGACGCCGACGACACGTTCGACGTGGGTGCCTACATGCACACCATCGAGATGATGTTCACTGCTCAAGAGATCTTGGTCGGCCGTGCCGACTACCCAACCGAGCCCATCGGTGACACCAGCCGCAAGTTCCGCCAACTCGGTCTTGGCTACGCCAATCTCGGTGCGCTGCTCATGGCGCTGGGGCATGCATACGACTCCACCGACGGTCGGGCATGGGCTGCAGCCCTCACGTCACTCATGACTGGTCACGCGTATGCCACCAGCGCGAAGACCGCAGCGCGCCTTGGGCCGTTCGAAGGATTCGCCGTCAACCGCGAGCACATGCTCCGGGTGCTGGAAATGCATCGTGACGCCAGCTACGACATCGCAGACGAGGCGGCCATCCCGTCCGACCTGTTGGCGGCTGGCCGTGAAGCGTGGGAGAACGCAGTCAGCGGCGGTCATCGGTACGGCGTGCGCAACAGCCAAGCATCCGTGCTCGCACCCACCGGCACCATTGGTTTGATGATGGATTGCGACACCACCGGCATCGAGCCCGACCTCGGCTTGGTCAAGATGAAGAAGCTGGTCGGCGGCGGCAACATGCAGATCGTCAACCAGACCATCCCGCGGGCACTCACCCAGCTCGGTTACAACAGTGCGCAGGTCGACGACATCATTGCCTACATCGACGTGAACAAGTCGATCCTCGGTGCACCACACCTCGCGCCCGAGCACGTGTCGGTCTTCGCTTGCTCCATGGGCGACAACACCATTCACTACGAAGGTCACGTACGCATGATGGGCGCGGTGCAGCCGTTCCTCTCGGGAGCCATCTCCAAGACCGTCAACATGCCAGAAGACGCCAGCGTCGAAGAGATTGCCAAGCTGCACCAGCTCAGCTGGGAACTCGGGCTGAAGGCTGTCGCGGTGTACCGCGACAACTGCAAGGTGGGCCAGCCGCTGTCTACTGCGAAGAAGGGCGACGCCAGCGAGGCCGCAACACCAGAGTCGTTCGCTGCCGCAAACGCCGCGGCGGCCGCTGAGAAGGTCGTCGAGAAGGTCGTCGAGCGAGTGGTGCACAAGCCGATTCGCCAGAAGCTGCCACGCACCCGCTCGGCCCGCACGTTCGAGTTCCGCGTTGCCGACTGCAAGGGCTTCGCCACCGTTGGCGAGTATGCCAACGGTCAGCCCGGTGAGATCTTCCTCACGGTGTCGAAGCAGGGTTCCACTTTGGCCGGCATCATGGATGCGTTCGCCAAGTCGATCAGCTACGGCCTGCAATACGGCGTGCCGTTGCGTGCCTACGTCGAAGCATTCGTCAACATGAAGTTCGAGCCGGCCGGCATGACCGACGATCCAGATGTGCGGTTCGCCGGGTCGATCATGGACTACCTGTTCCGCCGCCTCGCCCTGGAATACATGAGCTACGACGAGCGCGCCGAGATCAACATCTTCACCGTCGCCGAGCGCACCCAGCCAACGCTGCCCGGGCTCGACGAGCAGGTCATCGAGACGAACCAGGGCTCTGAGATTGAGCCGGACTTCAAGAGCGTGCCGTCGGTGTCTGAACTCGCTGCCGGAATCGAGTCGGGCGCGGTTGCGCCCACGGTGGAAGACAACACGCCCGCCCGCGGCATCACATCGGCCAAGCCGAGCGACTCGCCCATGTGCATGCAGTGCGGCATCAACATGGTCCGCGCCGGCAGCTGCCACGCCTGCCCGAGCTGCGGCAACACCAGCGGCTGCAGCTGATGTAAACCGTCACGGCACGTCATTGGCTTTCGTGCCCAATGACGTGCCGCTGACGTGCCGCTGACGTTCCGTACCCTGAGCCTCCCGGCTTCCCGAAAGGTCGAGCCGGTTGAGCGGCATCAGCCGCTGGTGGTCCCGGCAGTGGCCATGGTGCAAACGGCGGTGACCGCTGCTGCTTTACGAGATTTCGTCGAGCTCGGCCTCAACAACCGCAATCGCAAATCCGAGCGCGCGAGTGATGTTCCCCGCCGCGGAGACGACGCGAGCGGTGCCGACGATCGGGGCGATGGCCACGAGCAGGCTCTGGACATCGTCAAGCGTGATTCCGACATCGCTGGCAAGGCCGGCATTGGCGAGGTACGACAGCGGCGGCGTGTCGGCCGCCACGAGTGCTGCCAGTCGGACGAGCATGTGCTCGCGGGCTTCGAGGTCGCTGAGCTCGACCGATATGGCAGTCATTACTCCGATGGTGTCGAGCACCGGCGTTACTGATTCAGACATGATGTACCTCCATAGATGGACTCGCCCACAGCGAACCCTGAGTGCTCGACGGTACCCCCGGCCACATCTGGTTCCATCACCCAGCTCGGGTGGTTGTTCGGGTGACCGTGAACTCGAGGTGAGCGTCGAATGAATAGTTGATGCCTTGCTGAGTTTCGACGCCATGGAGGTTTCATAACCCCTCGTGAGGTGCGATTCTGTGTCTCCAAGGTGACGGGAGGATCCAGATGGGTAAGGGTGCCGAATCGAAGCGGCTGGAGGCGGCGCGCAGTGGCGTGCGATGGAAGCAGTGGGGGCCATATCTGAGCGAGCGGCAGTGGGGAACGGTTCGCGAGGATTACAGCGACAACGGGGACGCGTGGAGCTACTTCAGCCACGACCAGTCCCGTTCGCGCGCCTACAAGTGGGGCGAAGACGGCATCGCGGGGGTCTGCGACGATCGGCAGCGGTTGTGCTTGGCGTTCGCTGTGTGGAACGGGGTAGATCCCATCCTGAAGGAGCGAATGTTCGGATTGACCAACGCGGAGGGCAACCACGGCGAGGACGTCAAGGAGTACTACTTCTACCTCGATGCCACGCCCAGCAGCTCCTACCTGAAGTACCGCTACCGGTATCCCCTCGGCGAGTACCCGTACGCCGACCTGGTCGCCACCAACGCCAGCCGGAGCCGCCACGAAATGGAGTACGAGCTGCTCGACACCGGGATCTTCGACGACGACCAGTTCGTCGACGTCGACGTCGAGTACGCAAAGGCAGCCCCAGACGACATCCATGTCCGTGTCACCTTGTCGAATCGCAGTGCTTCGCCGGCAGACCTGCATGTGCTGCCGACGCTGTGGTTCCGCAACACCTGGTGGATGGACGAGCCCAAAGGTGTGCTGACCGCGGGTGGGGCTGGCGTCATCGCCGCCGATCATCCAGATCTGGGTGCGCTCGAGCTGCGCTGCGAAGACACGCCACAACTGCTGTTCACCGAGAACGAGACGAACACCGAGCTCCTCTGGGGCACGCCCAACGCCACGCCGTTCGTCAAGGACGCCTTCCACCGTTTCGTCGTCAACGGTCAGGCTGATGCCGTGAACCCCGACCAGACGGGCACGAAGGCCGCTGCCTACTACCAGCTCACCGTCCCGGCCGAATCCAGCGTGACGGTTGGGTTGCGGCTGTGTCGGCCCGACGCCAAGGCGGCCAATGCGAAAGTCGTCGCCAAAGTTTTCGCCGAGCGCATCGCTGAAGCCGACGCGTTCTACGCGTCCATCACCCCAGCGGCCACTCCACCCGATCACCTTCCGGTGCTGCGCCAGGCGCTGGCCGGAATGCTGTGGAGCAAGCAGTTCTACTACTTCGACCTGGATCGGTGGTTGGAGGAGCACGGCAACCACCCGCTGCGCGATGTCGGCGGCCCCGATGGACGCAACCGGGGCTGGTTTCACATGGTCAACGAGGACGTGATCTCGATGCCTGACACGTGGGAGTACCCGTGGTACGCGTCGTGGGATCTCGCATTCCACACCGTTGCGCTGAGCATGGTCGACATCGACTTCGCCAAGGATCAGTTGCAACTGATGCTGCGAGAGTTGTACCTGCATCCGAACGGGCAGCTGCCGGCCTACGAGTGGAACTTCAGCGACGTCAACCCGCCCGTGCACGCCTGGGCCACATTGCTGGTGTACGAGACCGAGCTGGAACGGACGGGTGCAGGCGACGTCGGCTGGTTGAAGAGCGCGTTTCAGAAGCTGCTGGTCAACTTCACCTGGTGGATCAACCGTAAGGACCCGACTGGCCGCAACGTGTTCGAAGGAGGCTTCCTCGGCCTCGACAACATCGGCGTGTTCGATCGAAGCGTGGCGCTGCCCACCGGTGGTCGACTCGAACAATCAGACGGCACTGCGTGGATGGCGTTCTACGCCCAGTCGATGCTCGGCATCGCAGTTGAACTGAGCCGCCACGACCCCATCTACGAAGACATGGTGCTCAAGTTCGCCGAGCACTTCGCCTTCATCGCCGCGGCCATGGATCGTGTCGGCGACAACCAGGACGAGATGTGGGACGAAGAGGACGGATTCTTCTACGACGTGCTCCGTCTCCCCGACGGCAGCGCCCAGCGACTCAAGGTTCGCTCGATGGTAGGGCTGCTCCCGCTGTGCGCCACCACCATCCTGCCGGAAGGCGGCGACGCCGTCGGCGACGAAGTGTTGGCCCGCTTGCGTCGGCGCATCGAAGCGATGCCCGAACTGCTGGCGACGATCCACGACGCCCGTACCCGCGGCGTGAACGGGCGGCGGATGCTCGCCGTGGTTGACGAAACGAAGCTGCGACGGATCCTCGCCCGCATGCTCGACGAGGACGAATTCCTCAGTCCTCATGGCCTGCGGGCGTTGTCGCGGGCCCACGAGGCCGACCCGTTTCGCGTGGATGTCCACGGCGAGACCTACGAGGTTCGCTATGTCCCGGCCGAATCCGACAGCGGCATGTTCGGCGGCAATTCGAACTGGCGTGGCCCCGTGTGGTTTCCGGTCAACTACCTCATCTTGCGCGGCCTGCTGCATCTGTACGTGTATTACGGCGACGAGTTCAAGGTCGAGTGTCCCACCGGGTCAGGACAGTTCTGCACGCTGTTCGAGGTCACCCAAGAACTGGGCCGCCGGCTCGTGTCGATCTTCACCCCCGACGACACCGGCCGCCGACCGGTCTACGGCGGCACCGAAAAGTTCCAGCACGACCCGCACTGGAAGGACCTGCTGCTCTTCTACGAGTACTTCCATGGTGACAACGGCGCCGGTCTCGGTGCGAGCCATCAGACTGGATGGACTGGCATCGTCGCGCGTCTGATCCAGGTTCTCGGCTACCTCGGCCCAGACGACGTGCTCGCCAACGCAGTCAACGGCAACCTCGTCTACCGGCCCCCGACGTCGTGAGTCGCTGGGGGTTCGATCCCGTCATCTACGAACTGAACACGGCTGCGTGGCTCCATGACGTCAGCACGCGGACCGGAACACGTATCACCTTGGCCACCGTCCCCGACGAAGAATGGGATCGCGTCACCCCGGTCGGGATCGATGCCGTCTGGTTGATGGGCGTCTGGGACCGTAGCCCGGAAGGGGTTCGCCTGGCGCTCGATTCGTCGCCCCATCTCGACGAGTTCCACGCCACGCTCGATGACTTCGAACCGGCGGACGTGATCGGGTCGGCCTACTGCATTCGCAGCTACGACGTCGACGCCCGCTTCGGCGGACGTGGAGGGCTCGTGGCGGCCCGCCAGGCGCTAGCCGCCCGAGGCGCCCGGCTCATCGTCGACTTCGTCCCCAACCACGTCGCCCCCGACCACCCGTGGCTCGCCACCCATCCCGGCTACTTCGTCCTCGGCGAAGCCGATGATCTGACGCGAGGCGCCCGCCGAGTTCCTGGCGGTAGGCGACGCCATCATCGCCCGCGGGCGCGACCCCTACTTCCCGCCCTGGCCCGACGTCGCCCAACTCAACGCCTTCGATCCCGGGCTGCGGCAAGCCACCATCGAGACCCTCATCGACATCGGCAGCCTCGCCGATGGGGTGCGCTGCGACATGGCCATGCTCATGCTCAACGATGTGTTTCGCCGCACGTGGGGCGAACGACCTGGGCCAACGCCCGAGACCGAGTACTGGTCCGACGTCATCGGCGCCGTGAGAGCCATCCACCACGACATGCTCTTCGCCGCCGAGGCCTACTGGGACCTCGAGTGGCAACTGCAACAGCTCGGCTTCGACTACTGCTACGACAAACGGCTGTACGACCGTCTCCTCAAGGAGCCGCCGTCAGCGGTGCGTGGACACCTCGACGCCGATATCGACTATCAGCAGCACTTGCTCCGGTTCACCGAGAACCACGACGAACCGCGAGCCGCAAGTCAGTTCCCCGCCACTGCGCTCCGAGCCACCGCGGTCACGGTCGCCACGCTGCCCGGCGCCACGCTATGGCACGAAGGTCAGTTCGATGGCTGGCAGATCCACGTTCCCGTCCTCCTCGCTCGACGGCCCCCAGAAGCCGACGACCCTGATCTCCGCCGCTTCCACATCCACCTCATCGAGGTCGCCCATCAGGTTCGACGCGGGAAATGGGAGCAATGTCACGCGACCGGATGGCCCGACAACCACACCTGCGAGCAGCTGCTGACGTGGGCCTGGACGGGCGAACACGAACGCAGCCTCGTCATCGTCAACGATGCCGACGACGCCGCCACCGCGCTGATTCACCTCCCATGGACCGACGTCGCCGGGCACACTTGGCAGCTCGACGACCTCCTCAATGGAGACAGCTACACCCGCGACGGGAACGAACTGGAACGGACAGGGCTCTACGTCTCGCTCCCCGGCAGGAACTACCACGTGTTCCGGTGGACGACGACCGTTGACGCCCACGCTGCCGTTGCTGAACCGTAACTCGAGACAGCGTTCACCTCAGAACGTCCATTCCTGGCGGAGGCGCCTCATGGTAGATCAGGGCCAGCCGGGCGAACCCGACTGGCCCTGTTTGATCGTCAGAGGTCTACGGTGATCCGTGGTGATCAGATGCGGCGGCGACGGGCGGTCGCCGTGATGAGCGAGTCCGGCTCCGAATACCAGGAAGCCGAATCAGCAGCAGGTTGTTGCTGTTGCCACCGGTGCTCGGCAGCTGTACCTCGGGCGCGGTGTGGCGACTGGGGCATTGACATGACCTCTTGGTCCGGTTGACGTCTGCGTGGTCGTCGGGCCAGCCGCTGGTCGGCAGCTCGGTGGTCGCTTCGTCGATGAGCTCGGTGGTGGTCACCGCCGGCTGCGTGGTGGCGTGGTGGTGGTGGTGTCCACGGTGGTCGCTGCCTTCGGCGACAAGTCGCACACTTGAGCCCGCGTCGGCTCAGCAACTCAACACGGTTGGTGCTGCCTGGGGTGAGAGTAAATCGCTCGCATGCCGAGCCGATGTCTCGACTTGCGCATCGGCGTATGTGCCGACGACACGAGACTCGTTGAGAATCTCGGTGCCGGCAGCGCTGCCGTTGACCGTGCCGTTCAACGTGATGGTCGGCAACGAATCTCCGGGTCAAGCACGCCGTCGTAGGTGCAGACCACCCAGTCAGGCCCGTCGGCTTGATCGACGCAGGTGATGACTGCCGCGTTGTCCTGGATGGAGTACGTTCCGGCGTACGACACGCCGAGCGGGAAGAGGTCGTCGATGACCACCGGGCACAGGTCCATCGCACCAGTGTTCGTCGACGGTCAGGTAGTAGCTGATGGCTGCCCGACTGCGACGTTGGCCGTCGATGCGAGTCTTGTCGATTCTCGACGCTGGCAAAGTCGTTGGTGATCACCACGGAGATCTTCTTCCCGAGGTGCCCGTTGGCTGAAGAACTCGCGTACGCGGGTTGGCCGTCGATCGTGATCGCGGATCCGCCAGCACCGTTGTCTTCGACCTCGGCAATGGTGTACTCAAGGCCTTCAGGGTTCAGCGTGGATGGCAACGGGATGGTGGTTGGCTCGTTGTCGGCCAGCTCGAAAGTGACTTCCTCTTCGAGAGTCGTGTTGAGGCCATCGATGACGATATGCGACACGGTGATCGTGTAGAGCGTCTTGGTGTTCGGATCCCCGTCTGGATCTGGGTCCGGGCCACGGACATCCTTGACGAACTCGACCTCGACCTGGCAGATGTCGGGGTTCGTCGCAACATCGGTTGATTCGTCATCGAGCGGGGCCGCAGCGGTGACGGTCTTGCCATTCCATGTGACCGTGACCCCGTTGGCGTCGGCTTGGACGAAGTTGTCGCCGGGGGTGAGCGACGATGTCGGCGCCGCCGTTCAACTTCACGGTGACGGGACCCTCTTCGTTGTTGGTGATCTTGTACCAGTACGTCTCGATGGCGTCGGTCACGTCGATCTCGAAGCACTCGGCGACGATGGTCACGTCGGGCACGCAGGTGGAATCGCCCGGCTGCTTCGAACCATCCCACTCACACGGCATGGTGGTCGTGGTCGTGGTTGAAGTGGTGGACGTGGTTGAAGTGGTCGAGGTCGTCGATGTGGTCGTCGTCGTCGTGGTCGTCGGCGGCATCGTCGTTGTGGTCGTGGTCGTCGGCGTCGTCGTCGTGGTTGTCGTTGTCGTTGGGCAGGTCGTCGCCGCCGGGCGGTACACCGTGATTGACCGGGTAGCGGTGGCTTCGCCACCAACTCCGTCCTTCTCTCGCCACTCCGACTTCACTTCGACCCGGATGGAGGCGTCGAGTTGACGGGATGTTGGTGATCTGCGGAACGACGTAGTCCGTCTGGTCGTCGACCCAGCTGGAGAAGCTTGACCAGGCACTCCAGGTGGGGTTCTCAACTCGATGCTGGCTCCGCCAGTTCTTGTTGTAGTCGGCGTCGGATTCGGCTGTGACCGTTGCCGTCCACGGCGAGCTCGTGCCGCACGGGCGGCTCGTCACGGCCGTGAGCACCGGGTGGTGGGCCGAAACGATTCCCGAGCTGGTTGCCAGACCGGCGGTTACGATGGCAGCGCCTGCCGCCATCGACGTGAGTACTTTTCTGAGGTTCATTCCATCCCTGGTTTCTGCTGCTGCGAACGCACTCGGTGGTGACCGATGAATTTTCGCAATCTCGACAAAGTGCAACGCCGCGTACGTGACGACGAGTTGTGCTCACTCAGAGTACGCGATGATCTGTGATTTATGCCGAAATTAGTTCGCTGAACTTGACGTAATCGTGATGAGAGGCTCGCATCAGAAGCGACTCGAGCGCGTGAGTGAACGCTGAAGTGTGCGGTCTTGACCATTTCGAGAACGAATGCCAAATTCATCTCACCGCTGAAACGTCCGACCAGTTTCGCTCCTTTGGCAGTTTTCGTCCTGGCTCGGTTGTCGCCAAGCAGGGGTTGGTGCGAACCTACGGGTCATGTCGTTACGTCAGGCGAATATCGATCGGCTGCGCGGCGGAGCGTTCGACGTGCTGGTTGTTGGCGCCGGTATCAACGGGGCGGTGTCATCAGCGGCTCTTGCCGGCCGCGGCGCTGAGGTCGCTCTGATCGATCGTGGCGACTTCGGGGCATTTACGAGCCAAGAGTCGTCGAACCTGGTGTGGGGCGGTTTCAAGTATCTCGAGAACTACGAGTTGCCGTTGGTGTTTGGGCTGTGCCGCTCGCGCAACCGCCTGATGAAGTCGTATCCAGACAACATCCGCGAGATCAGCTTTCTGGCCTCGCTCGACCAAAAGGCGCCGTACCGCCCGTGGTTTGCAGCGCTCGGGGCGACTGCGTATTGGATGATCGGACTCTTCGGTACGAAACCACCAAAGTTGTTCGGCGTCGACGACATCGAACGCGAAGAACCAGCAATCGACACCAGCGGCGTACGCGGAGCGATCGAGTATCGCGACGCCTACCTCGTCGACAACGACTCGCGGTTCGTGTTTTCGTTCGTGCGTTCTGCGATCGAGGCGGGCGCTGCCGTGGCGAACTATGTCGAGTTGGTCAGCGCAGAGCGGCACGGCGAGTGGTGGGTTGCCAACCTCCGCGATGTCGACAGTGGCGAAGAGTTCACCGCTACGGCACGATCGATCGTGAACGCCGCAGGCCCGTTCGTCGATGCGGTGAATGCCGGCTGGCAACTCACGACGAAGCATCGCATCGTGTACTCCAAAGGCATCCACCTGGTCGTCCCGCGCCTCACCACCACCCGCCACGATCGTGTGCTGGCGTTCTTCGACGACACCAATCGCTTGTTCTACGTGATTCCCATGGGTCGCCGATCGGTGATCGGTACCACCGACACGCGTGTGGAGGATCCGTACACGCATGTCGACGCCGCCGATCGCACCTTCTTGCTCGAGCAGATCAACCAGCGCCTGAAACTTGCGAAACCGCTCACGGTCGACGACATCATTGCCGAGCGATCGGGAGTGCGGCCGCTCGTCATCCAACGCGACACCGGCGACCGCGACATCGATCACAGCGCCGTCGACTGGACGTCGCTCAGCCGAAAGCACGAGATCGAACGCGACGATGACCGTCATGTGGTCACCGTGTTCGGCGGCAAGCTCACCGACTGTCTCAATGTCGGCGAAGAAGTGGCCGAGAACATCGAGCAGTTGGGAATACCACTCGAGCGTGACTTGCGCAACTGGTATGGCGAGCCGGCCACTGCCACACGAAACGAGTTCTTCCGTCAGGCGAAGCTGATGAAGCTCGACCGAATGCGGACGAAGCCCGAGGTCGAGCCCTTGAGCGACCGGCTCTGGCGCCGTTATGGCCGCCGCGCGTTTGCGATGATCGAGGCGATTCGCGCCGACCCCGCGATGGGCGAAGACATCATGGAGTCGGCCGACTACCTGCGGGTGGAGCTGCACAACGCGGCACAGCACGAGATGATCGTCAAGCTCGACGACTTCATGCGACGTCGGTCGAAAATCGACCTCGTCGTACACGACGACGACATCGCCAACTCACCCGGTCTGCACGAGGTGGCAGAGATTCTCTTCGGCGACGCAGCCGATCAGAAGCTGGCGGAGTACTTCGCAGAGAAGGCTCAGATCATCTAATCGCTGCTGGGCTCGTCGGGCCACAGGAGCACCTCAGAGGCGGCTGTCGTGTGCACGATTGGGTGAGCGCACGACCAAACCGTTGGTGTGGGCATCGACCAGTTCAGCTTGCACGTCGATGATCACGTGCGCTGCCGCCAACGTGTACGCACAGATTTCGCCGCGATCCAGTTCGACGACGGCGAGGTTGGTCACGGTCTGGCCGGCCATGTGGTTGACATTGGAAGTTCCGGGCGCGCCCGATGTGGCGATGGCCTGCCTGAGGTCGTCGCATCTACCGACCGTCACATAGCCAGCCGAAGTCGTGTTCGTCACGGTGACCGCGATCGCCGCCGCCGGAGCACTGATGCCCAGCTGGATGGGCAGCAACGTTTTCGCAGGGATCGCAGCACCGGCGCTGTTGGTCCCGTCGTGATGCCGCATTGGTGGTGCGACTGTCGAACGCTCGGCGCGCGGTCGAAACCGACCAGCCATACCCGACGACTGGATCGAGGACGGCAAGCTCGTCCACCACCACATCGACGCCTGCGAGTGAATACACGCAGCCGTCGCCGGTTGTATTGGCGACGACGGTGAGATTTGATCGCGCTTCGGATCCGTTGTAGTTGACGTTCGAGAACGTGGCGTGGTCGCCCACCACCTCGCAGGCGCCCGCCTGGAGAAATCCGGGCTGCCCGCGACCCACCGCCACGAGGTTCACGAGACGGCCGGAGGTGGCCACGCCGTCGTTGACCGTCGGTATCACTTGCTGTGCATCGGCTGCGACGGGCACGGCGAGGCGGGTGTCGAGCACTCGTTTGGGGGAGGAGGTCTGCAGCCAAGCTGCAGGTGCCGCAGCGGTGCTCGGCGCGACGAAAGCAATGACGTCGACCACTGAATGCGCAGCGGTCGAGCGATACACGCAGATGCGACGCGACGAGTCGAGGGGAACGATGGCGAGCGCCGCGACTGATTCGCCAGCAGCGAACGTGATCGCCGACGTTGTTCGGTCACCCGTTCGTGCGGCGCAGTTCTCGAGTGTGAAGAAGCCCGGCCCGGTGGCGTCGGTGGCCGTGAGGTTGATGAGCGCCGCAGTCGCTCCGGTTGGGGCGTCGATGGTTACCGGCAGACGCTGGCCGGCCTCCGGACGACCCGTGAGGTTGCACGACTCGACGTCTTTGCCAGCATCGTCGACGATGGTGCGGCAGACACGGGACGGGTCATTCCCCATGTTGTACGCAACGATCGCCGCGGCCTGGGCGGGAGTGCCTCGGAACTCGAAATGTGGTGCATCCCGAGACACCGAGGTGCGCACGGCCCCAGCGGTGTTGCATCCGTCATTCCAGCCATACCCGCCCCAGTACAGCCCCCACCGCTCAGCGGCCTGAATCGCCCAGCGCGGGAGGTCGGTCACCATCGGCGTCAGACACGCTGATTGCCCATTCACACCGGAGTAGGTGCGAATCGGGTTGGTCGCGGAGTTCATGTCGATCGCAAGTCCCCACGCGTGCAGCGACAGATCCTCGCGTGTCACCGGTCGGGCAACTCCATCCACCATTTCCCGAGGTGCATCGGAATGCGTACCCCGACGCATGGTCGATCTTGTACCCGCGAGCGGTGATCTCGTTCAAGAATCCTTCGAAGAGCCCTTCAGCGGCAACGTGTGTTTCAAGAGCGCCTGAGGGGATGCCGCCGATGCGAGTGTCGTTGGCGACGATGTGGGCGGCTTCAAAATCGGCCAGAGCCGGCGAACCTCGATAGCTCGTGCCCGACCAGTTCCATCCCGTTCCGACTCCTGGCGCAGGTGGCTCGCCCCAACCTTTCGCGCCGGCGTAGCCGTAGAACGCGAACAGGCAGTTCGCCACATTGCCGCTGTCGGCCTGTTGGGTCGTGCAGCGCGGCGGGGGAGTCGGCAACGTCCAGGGGTCATCTGCGTGCGCAACGGGGGTACTGCCGACAAAGGGGACGACAGCGGGCGCGACGAGGGCAATGGCGCCGCTGACGACCGAGAGGGTCGCCGCGAGGAGCAGGGTGCTGAGTGATTTCGATGTCATGGGCGGTGTCTCCGATTCCGGTGTGCACCGTCCGCCGTGACCGACCAAGGTAGATCAACGGTGCACTTCAGTGTTGTCGGCCCTTCGCCGCACGTCTTGAGCCGTCGCCCCGCTTCTTGAGAGTTGGTTGACGACAAGAAGATGGCTGTCATAGCCATTCGGTAGGGTCGGCTCGGTGATCAACTGTGTCTATTGCGGTGGCGAGCACGAGCGGGCGGGCGACATTCGCGACTGCTGGTCGCGCTCGGCCGGGGTGGAAGTGGCGGCCGCTGCTCCCGATTCGGCGGAATCAGTCGGTCGCTGTTTGCCCGTGCCCGATGTTCCCCGACCACCCAGGCCGTCAGTCGCACGTGCGACGACGCGCCCGGTGCTCGCCAACGCTGATGGTTTCCTGTTGACGCGTCGCGGGCACCCAAGTCTTGGGCGAAATCTCGTTGTTGTCGACGACTCGAAGAACCTCGCGGACGCTCCCGCGGAATGGCACGACGTCGGCCGTTTGGGAATCGACGCTGGCGTGCTGGCCAATCCCGAACCCATGGTGCACCGCCTTCGCGCTGACTCGTTCGCCCGCCGGGCCAATGTCTTCGTCGTTGTCGGCCGACATCATCGACCGTTTCGACTCGGCGACGCGCCCAGCGAGACCGATGAGCGCCCGTTGCACCAGATCGGCCCCACACACACGTTTCTGGTTCGACGAACTTCATCACCTCGTCTGGTCGAACTCTGTCGACGTGCGTGCGTTCCAGTGATGCACCGCCAACTTCGGGTGCCGACATCACGCTTGCCGACGGCACCGCACGTATGGGTCGACGGCGGGCCACCGCAGTATGTTGGCCCCATCGATGGGGTGCCCGTCATGAGCGCGCTGCAACTCTCCTACGGCCGCAACGATGTGCCACTCGACAACGTCACCGTCGCGGACCTGGCACATCGATCAACTCGAAGCCGTCACGCACCCCGGTGGCTCGGCGCGCATCATCGCTCCGGCCGGCTCCGGAAAGACCAGGGTGCTCACAGAGCGGGCCCGCCACCTCGTCCAGCACTGGCGCGTTCCGGTAGACAGCCCTCACGGTGGTGGCGTTCAACAAACGAGCGCAAGAGGAGATCTCATCGCGGATCGTCGACCTGCCTGGAGTGCAGGTTCGCACGCTCAACTCCATCGGGTTGTCGATCATCAATGGGGTAGCGCCGTTCGCGCCCACCCGGCAGCAGTTCCGCACGCTCGACGAACTCGATGTCCGCAAGGTGCTCGGCCGATTCGTGTCGACGCCGAAGAAGCTCAATGTCGACCCGTATGCCACGTGGATCGACGCATTGTCGGTGGCTCGCCTCGGCCTCGTCGACCCCGCCGACGTGGAAGCGATGGTCGGCGCCGACATCGTCGGCTTTGAACAGGTGTTCGCGCTGTATCCGGGCAGAACTTCGCCGTGCCGGAGCGGTCGACTTCGATGAGCAGATCTTCCGGGCGATCGAACTGCTGTTGGGCGACCCGCAAGCGAGAGCCACCGCGCAGCGGGCGTGCACGTTCCTGTTGGTCGACGAGTTCCAAGACCTCACGCCAGCACACATCTTGCTCATCCGGTTGCTCCAAGGCCCTCGGGGCACCGTGTTCGGTGTGGGCGACGACGATCAGACGATCTACGGCTACAACGGCGCCGACCCCCGGTGGCTGATCGAGTTCGCGCAGCACTTCCCGGGTGCGCAAGACCATCCCCTCGAAGTGAACTACCGCTGCCCGGGCGGCGTGGTCGACGTGGCCGATCGGCTGCTTCGCCACAACCAGCGCCGCGTCGCGAAGACCATTCGTGCGGCGTCGACTGATGCGGGTGGCTGGTCGGTCGACCAGAGCGACGACCCGGTTGCAGCGACGTTACGTGTCATCAGCGACGGGCCTCCATAGCGGCGCACAACCGGGCGACTTCGCAGTACTCACCCGGGTCAATGCCAGCCTTGCACCGGTTCAGATAGCGCTCACCCTGGCGGGCGTCAGCGTCGCCGGTGGCGTCGGTGTGGAATTCCTGAACCGCACCGCTGTGAGGGCGGCGATGGCGTGGCTCCGACTGGGTACCGGCGGGCGCTTCGACCCAGCAGACATGGGCGAGGCGTTGCGTCGACCGTCGCGGGGGCTGCATCCGAAAGTACGCGACTGGGTGGCCGAACAAACCGATCTCCCATCGCTCGAACGGCTCGCCAACCGACTGACGAACGACAAAGACTCGGCCAAGGTACGCGCCTTCAGCGCCGACATCGCCCGTCTGCAGCGGCTCGTCGCCGCTCGTGCATCCACCGCCCAACTCGTCCAGGCCCTCACGACCGAACTCGGGTTGGCCGGAGCAGTGGCGACGCTCGACGACGGGCGTTACGGCATGAACCGTTCGGCACAAAGCGACGACCTGTCGGCGCTCGCGCACATCGCCCAGCTGATCCCCGAACCCTCCCTGTTTGAGTCGACCATCCGCAAACAACTCTCGGTGCCACGATCACCTGTCCGGGGTGCTGCTGTCGACCGTGCACCGGGTAAAGGGCCAAGAATGGCCATTCGTGGTCGTGCACCTCGCCGACGCCGACCAGTTTCCTCATCGCCTCGCCGACAACGTCGAAGAGGAGCGGCGCCTGTTTCACGTAGCGATCACGCGCACGAGTCGCCACGTCACCATCGTGGCCGGCGCCACACCGAGCCCGTTCATCGTCGAACTCACCACCGAACCGTCCCCGCAGCGTGCCGAGTCGGTTGCTGTGGCTGCCCGGCCGGTGGCGACCAGCCGGTGCCTCGAAGTCGGCGACGCCTGTTGGCAAGAAGCCAGATCGACCTGACCACCCATTGGTCAGTCGCGACAACGTCTACGCGGTTCCAGGGTTGGTCCTTGTCGATCAGGGCCACGAGTGGACAATTGTGTCGCTCGAACCGGAAGCCGCCGTTGCCGAACGCGGAACGGCCGTGCGGCGTTTCGCGGTCGGTACAGCAGTGGAGACCAGGGGTCGTCAGCGAGGGAAGCTCGGTGCTCGGCCCGGCCACGTGAGCGACCAATCAGTGTTGGCATTCGACGAACTTCGCCGTTTCCGGGCACGGGTGGCCGATGGTAAACCGGCGTACACCGTGTTCGATGACAAAACCCTCGCTGCGATCGCCGAAGCGTTGCCCGCCGACGACGTTGAACTGTCGCGGGTGAAGGGCGTCGGCCCGGCAAAGCTCGAACAGTACGGCGACGACGTACTCGAAGTAGTTGCCACAGTGCTCGGTGCCGCGAACGCGCCTGACCATCAGAATCGCCCGTACTCCAAGCTCGATCGGGTGGTGAACGACGGCTGCCCACAGTGTGAACGTTGTCACCTGATGGTGAACTCTGGGTGCGCGAATGCCGATAGGAGGAGATGAGATGTACGGTGGAGGCTGTGATGACCGAGGCGGCAGTGCGGAACGAGAGAGTCGAATACCTCCTCGCCGAACGCCCGGCGTCTGCGCGGTTGGCTGCACAAGTGGTCATTCTTCGCTGCCATTCCGGCTGGTGTGCTGCTCATCATTGTCGCACGCAACGCCGAGGGTAAGGCGGCGGCCTCGATCTACTTCGCATCGTTGCTTGCCGTGTTTGGTACTTCAGCGGCCTACCACCGGCTTGCCCAGTCGTATCGGGCGCGCGCTGTGATGCAACGACTCGACCACTCGATGATCTACGTGCTCATCGCAGGCAGCTACGTACCGATCTGTCTCGTAGCACTACCGCCGGCGTGGGGCATCCCGCTGCTCGCCGTGGTCGGTGCCATGGGCCTGTTCGGCATGATCATCAAGCTCGCCGGAATCCGGCAGCTCAACACCATTGGGTACGTGTTGTACCCAGTCATGGGCTGGGCCGCGGTAGCAACGTTCCCCGCACTGCGGACGAACCTCACCGCCGCTCAGATGGCGCTGATCGCTGCGGGCGGTGTGGCCTACACCATCGGATTCCCGGTGTTGCTCCTACGTCGGCCCGATCCGTGGCCTCGGGTGTTCGGCTATCACGAGGTGTGGCACGGTTTCACCGTCGTTGCCGCGGCGCTGCATTTCAGCGCCGTCGTGTTGGTGGTTCGCTAAACCTCAACTAACCGTCCAGGTGCCGTTGCTGCGCAGCAGTTCACTGAGATCTCCAGGTCCCTTGCGCTCGCTTGCGGCGGCCACCTGAGCGCTCACCGATGAGGCGTACTCGGGTCGTTCCACCTCGCGGAAGATACCGAATGGGGTGGGTGAGTGGTCGTCGGTGTTCAGCCGTGCGAGGGCAAACGCAAGCGACGGATAGTGATTGTGGGCATCGTGCACCAAGATCTTCTCGAGCCCGACGTCTGCTACCTCGACCAATCGTAGGTAGCCGTCGTTGCCCATCATCACGCCTCGTTGCCGCTCTGCGCCGAAGAGCACCGGCTGGCCGTGCACCAGGTCGATCATCATCTCGTCGCGCACGTTGCGTTTGGTGATGTCGTTGAACTGCCCATCGTTGAAGACGTTGCAGTTCTGGTAGATCTCGACAAACGAGGTTCCTCGGTGATCGTGGGCGGCGCGGAACGTCTCGATCATGTGGGCGCGATCGAGGTCATGGGTGCGAGCGACGAAGCTCGCCTCGGCACCCAGTGCCACCGACAACGGGTTGAACGGCGGGTCGATCGAGCCGAACGGTGTCGACTTTGTCACCTTGCCAACCTCTGAGGTAGGAGAGAACTGGCCCTTCGTGAGGCCATAGATGCGGTTGTTGAACAGCAGCACCGTGAGATTGACGTTACGCCGCAGCAGGTGAATGAGGTGGTTGCCACCGATCGACAATCCGTCACCGTCACCAGTCACCACCCACACGTCGAGGTCGGGCCGAGCCACAGCGAGCCCAGTGGCAATGGCTGGCGCACGCCCATGGATGGAGTGCATGCCATAGGTATTCATGTAGTACGGGAAACGACTCGAACAGCCGATGCCGGAAATGAACACAGTGTTCTCCGGCGCCACGCCAAGATCCGGCATGAGGGTCTGCACTGCTTGGAGAATGCCGTAGTCCCCACACCCGGGGCACCAGCGCACTTCTTGGTCTGACGACCAGTCTTTCTTCGTGGTGAGGCTGACTGCGGTATCGGTCACAGCCGGCTCCTTTCAATGGCGTTCTCGAGTTCTCGGGTGGTGAATGGCAATCCGGCGACCTTGCTGATCGACTGAGCGTCGATGAGGTACTTGGCCCTGATGATGTTGCAGAGCTGCCCCTTGTTGAGTTCGGGCACCAACACCTTCGAATAGCGGCTGAGCTTGTCGCCAAGGTCGTTTGGCAACGGATTGAGGTGTGTGAGGTGGATCCACGCAACCTTGTGTCCAACTCTGCGCTGGCGCTGCACTGCGGCGTGAATGGCCGCCCACGTGGAGCCCCAGCCCAGGATGCACAGATCGGCGTCGACGTCTCCGTTGACGACGAGTTCCGGCAAGTCGTTGGCGATGCGGGCGATCTTTTCAGCTCGCAGGTCGCCCATCAGTTGGTGGTTTTCGGGCGTGTAGTCGATGTTGCCGGTCTTGTCGGCCTTTTCCAGACCGCCGACGCGATGTTGCAAACCGGGAGTACCTGGGATCGCCCACGGTCGGGCGAGCGTCACCTCGTCGCGGAGATACGGCAAATAGACCGGGTTTCCATCGGCGTCGACACCGTTGAACGTGGTGGTGAAGGGAACTGAGATGTCGGGAAGGGTCGAAACGTCGGGCAACAGCCAAGGCTCGGAACCGTTGGCCAGGTATCCGTCGGACAGCAGGATCACCGGTGTGCGGTACTTCAGGGCGATTCGCACTGCTTCGATGGCAGCGTCGAAACACTGGGCGGGGGAGTAGCTGGCGACCACCGGGATCGGTGCCTCGCCGTGGCGACCGAAGATTGCGAGGTTCAGGTCGGCCGCCTCAGTCTTGGTGGGGAGACCGGTAGACGGCCCACCGCGCTGAATGTCGACGATGATCAGTGGCAGTTCGATGGCGATCGCCAGCGACACGGTCTCACTCTTGAGGGCGAGACCGGGACCGCTCGTGGTGGTGACGCCGAGATGACCTGCAAACGCTGCACCCAACGCCATGCCGACGGCCGCGATTTCGTCTTCGGCTTGCACGGTACGAATGCCAAAGTGCTTGTGCTTGCTGAGCTCATGCAGGATGTCGCTGGCGGGGGTGATGGGGTACGAGCCCAGCGTCAGCGGCAGCTTGGCGAGTTGGCCCGCAGCCACGAGGCCCCAGGCAAGCGCGGTGTTACCGGTGATGGACGTGTACTCCCCGGCTGGAAGCACTGCAGGACGTACCTCGTAACGGTGGCCAACAGCCTCTGTGGTCTCGCCGAAGTGGAACCCGGCGAGCAGCGATGCTTTGTTCGCAGCCGCCACCAGTTCGTTCTTCGCGAACTTGTCGTCGATCCAGTCGATGGTGGGTTGCAGTGGCCGCGTGTACATGAACGACACGAGACCGAGCGCAAAGAAGTTCTTCGAACGTTCAGCGTCACGGGGCTTCACGCCAAGCGGTTCGCAAGCCGCCTTGGTGAGGCTGGTCATCGGCACCTTCAGCACCCGGAATCCGGCGATCGTGTCGTCGTCGAGCGGGTTACTGTCGTACTCGGCCTTTTCGAGGTTGCGTTCGTCGAACGCATCTTCGTTGACAATCAACGTTCCGCCGGCTTCCAAGCGATGTAAGTCCGCCTTGAGGGCTGCCGGGTTCATCGCTACCAAGACGTTGGGTTCGTCGCCGGGTGTGGTGATGTCGTGGTCAGAGATGTGCACCTGGAAGCTCGACACGCCGTTGACCGTGCCTGCAGGAGCTCGAATCTCCGCTGGATAATCCGGCATGGTCGACAGGTCGTTGCCGAACGACGCGCTCACCGAAGTGAACCGATCGCCCGTGAGCTGCATACCGTCGCCGGAGTCACCGGCAAAACGAACCACGAGTCGGTCGAGAATAGCGGCGTCATCCCCAGATGACGTAGTCGCCCCCGACCGATCGAGCGTGTCGGTCATAGCTTTTCCCCCTCGCCCGGCGTCGTTGCCGAGCTTGTTATGTGTTGAGTGTCACGATAGCCAGCGGGCTCGCCGACAACGCGTGAGTGGGTTGGGTCGGACTTCGTGGTGCTATTTGGCGTCAGACCAACGTTCGATCACGCTCACGTCGGCAGTGAACCGCACGTCCCTCGACGGAGACCAGCGGTACGCCGCTTCGGCGAGCGAGTCGTGCACCAACTGGGCGGCTGCCTCGGCGTTCTGGATTGGCACATGAATCAACAACTCGTCGTGCAGGCACAACACGATGTGGGCGTCGAGCGGTTGCGCCCGGGCGCGGAAGGTGATGGCCCACACTTTGAAGAACTCGGCGGCGGCACCTTGGATGACGGCGTTTCGGGCGAACCGGCCCCGAGCGGCAGCGACCTGTCGCGCTCGATCGATGTTGCCCACGCCCGCAGCATCGAAGTGCTGCCCGTTGGGATCGTCGGACCACATGTTGATGATTCGGCCGCCGACGGTCATCACCGCTTCGCCACGGCGACCCTGTTCTGCTGCGGCTTCGAGGAACGACATGGCGACCGGGTACGCCTGCTCCAGCCGGCGCAGGGCGTGGGCAGACTCGCCGGTGGTGGCGCCGTACATTGCGCCGAGCACGGCGACCTTCGCAATCGACCGTTCGACCTTGAGCCGTTGCGCGATGGGCTGATACAGATCGTCGTCGCGGGTGGCATCGATGAGCGCCGGATCCGCCGACACCGCCGCAAGCACCCTCGGCTCGATCTGGCCGAGGTCGGCGCGCACGAACACGTGGCCCGGTTCGGCCTCAACAGACGGCCTCAGCTCCGCAGGCAAGTTGTGCAGCCCGGCCGACGCAGTCATGCGACCCGCCGCTCCGTCGGAACTCGACCATTCGCCGTCGCAAACGCCCGCCGGCCGCAGTGGCGACAACGTGCTCGTCAAGCCACCGATAACCGTAGGTCGTCGCGATGCGCTCGGCTTTGCGCCAACGCAAGAGTTCGGCGACAACAGGATGCTTGTCGCGATGTTCTTCCAGTCGCCACGCGCGCGTGTCGGGCAGGTCGACTTCGACGTGCCGCAGCATCGACTTCACGTCGGCCGGGCTGCGCAGGTCGACGCGCGGTCCGGCCGGAAGCGAGATCGAGTACCCGTCGGTCACGTTCACTGCGCACACGGTCTTCGTCGGCGATGTTCGTTGGCCGCGGCCCAGCGGCATCGCTGATCAACTCGATCAACGTCGATATGTTGATCGGCAAACCCGCAGCAGCCAGTTCGGCACACATGAACTCTGACGCCGATTCGCTGTGGGCAGCAGACAGCGCGCGTGCCGGGTCGGGCCGAGTGGCCAGACGGGAACGTTGTGCGTCTGCAGCACTCATGGCGAGCGCCGCCCAGCGGGCGAGTCGGGCTGGTGTTTGGGCGAAGCCACCTGTCACCCATTCCGGCCGAAGGAACCCGTCAGGTCGCACCGGTTCGTTCGGGTCATCGGTAACGCCGGTGTCGGCAGCGCCGCCGGTCAGCGTGCCGAGCAGATCCAGCTGGCCCATTTGCGGCATCGAAGTGTACGGCAGGTCATGCAGCCATGCCCAGACATGAGCAACGGATGTCCTCCACCCGCCGTGAAGCAGTCGGTGCACGGTGAGAACGTCCCAACACCGAGCGATCGCTACACCATCGGCGGCGAGAGGATCCGCGGTCGCGCGATCCCACCAGATCCAGCGCGGGCTGAACTCCAATTCGATGGCACGAATCAGTTCCATCGGGTCGCCGTCGAATCCACGCGACGTCGAGGGACTCGTGGTGAGACGGCAAGCCCGACGCCGACGCCCGCGGCCAGAGCGACGCCGATGTCGGCACGCGGTGACACACCGTTGGCATGCAACCACTCGACCGGCTCAGACGACATTGCGGCTGAGTCTCGCAGCGACTGGTCCCTGTGCATCAGCTACGGGCCGCACCAAGTTCAGTCCCCAAGTTCCGTCCCCCAATTCAGCCATGGCTGTTGCACCCGGTAGGTAAGGTCGCAACCGATGCTGTTCTCGCTGGTTGTCGACACTTCGGAGGCGGTTGCGGTCACCGCCAAACGCTCCGAGAAGGTGGCGCTGCTCGCGGCGATGTTGCGGCACGCAGCACCGGTCGAACTGCCTGCTGTGGTTGCGTTCGCCACTGGAGTCGCGTTGACGTCTCGGCTGGGCGTGGGGTGGGCCACGCTCAGCGATGTACGGCCGCCGCCGGCCGCCGCCGCTTCGTTGTCAGTGCTCGATGTCGACCGTCTGCTCGCGGAGTTGGCCAAGGTCGAAGGAGCGGGTTCGGTTGCGCGACGCCGCCAGGTGCTGGAAGGTTTGCTCGGTCGGGCAACGTCTGCCGAGCAACGGTTCATCGGGTCGATCATTCGAGGTGAGTTGCGTCAAGGGGCTCTCGACGGCGTCATGGCAGCGGCGGTCGCCAAAGCGGCCAACGTCTCCGTTGCCGACGTGCAACGTGCGGCGATGTTCGTTGGGTCGCTTCCGGCCGCCGGCCGGATCGCCCTCGAGTCCGGCGAGCTGGGCCTGTCTGCGGTAGCGCTCAACCCGTCAACACCTGTGCAACCGATGCTGGCCTCTACCGCCACCAGTGTCGGCGAGGCGATTGGAAGCAATCCGCGGAGCACCCGCTTCGGTGGAGTGGAAACTCGACGGGGCTCGCATCCAGGCCCATCGCAGAGCAGGCGAGGTACGACTCTTCACCCGCAACCTCAACGACATCACCTCCAGGCTGGGCGGCGTGGTCGAGGTGGTTGCATCGCTGCCACGCGGCGATCTGGTGCTCGATGGCGAGGTGCTCGGGGTCGATGCCGAAGGCGACCCACGTCGCTTTCAAGACACCATGGGCGACTTTGGCTCGTCGTCCGAAGTCGGCGTACGTGGCGCGTCACTGCAGGCGTTCTTCTTCGACGTACTGCACGCTGGTACTTCGATGGTCGACGAGCCGTTAGCGGTGCGACGCGATGTGCTGAACGAGTTGGTGCCGGAAACGAGTCGCTTGCCGTCCATCGTCACGGTCGATGCCGCCGAAGCACAGCGGTTTCTCGATGCCGCTCTGTTCGGCCGGCCACGAGGGTGTGATGGTGAAAGATCTCGCTGCTCCGTACGAAGCAGGGCGACGGGGCGGAGCGTGGCGCAAAGTGAAGCCGGTCTACACATTTGACCTCGTGGTGCTCGCCGTCGAATGGGGTCACGGGAGGCGGCGCGGTTGGCTCTCGAACCTGCACCTCGGCGCACGCGGCGACGATGGTGGGTTCGTCATGGTGGGCAAGACCTTCAAAGGGCTCACCGACGAACTGTTGCGGTGGCAGACCGAACGGTTCCAGTCGCTGCGGCTGGCTGACGACGTCGATCGCGGGTTGCGCACGTCGTGCACGTGCAACCGGTGCAGGTCGTGGAGATCGCGGTCGATGGGGTCCAGGTGTCTTCTCGGTATCCGGGCGGGGTTGCTTTGAGGTTCGCGAGGGTCCGGCGCTACCGTCACGACAAGTCAGCTGCCGAAGCCGACTCGATCGAGACAGTCCAATCTCTCCTGCGCGGAGCCGGGCGATAGGGTCCGGGGCGGCATGGCGACGCTTCGTTTCAGTTTCGGCACGATGGGTTCAGGAAAGAGCACCCTGGCGTTGCAGATTCACCACAACCTCTCCTCGCGTGAAGCTGTACGGATTGCTGCTCACCAAGCTTGATCGAGAGGGAATGCAGGTCACCAGCAGGCTCGGCGTCGCTGCCCCTGCCATTCAGGTGCACGAAGACCTCGACATTCATCAGCTGGCCATGACGCACTGGCCGTTGCATTACTTGGTGTGCGACGAAGTGCAGTTCTACACGCCCGAACAGTGCGATCAGCTCGCTGCCATCGTCGATGACATGGAGGTCGACGTCTACGCGTTCGGCCTCATCACCGACTTCCGAGGCCAACTCTTCGACGGCACGAAGCGCATGCTCGAAATCGCCGATGAGCGGGTGGCGTTGCAGGTCGAGGGCGCGTTGTTGGTGCGGAGCTCGCGCCACCCACAACGCCCGCGTGGTCAACGACTTCGTCGTGTACGAGGGCGAAACCGTTGTGGTTGGCGACACGGCGAGCCGTGGCGACCAGAAGATCTTCGGCGACTTGGTCAGATACGAGTTGCTGTGCCGAAGGCACTACAACTTGGGCGACCTCGGCGTCTGAAAGACACGAGCGGATATGTCGCTTCGCTCTTTTCCTTCCGTTCGTGTCTTTCAGAATTTCTATGGTCGGGCTCGCCTAGCGGCTCGCCCTCTGGTGAGCGCTGTCCCGTTCGGCTTCGAGGCAGACGCGGATGACCGCTGAGATCATCAGCAGGCCACCAATGCGGTTCAACATCGACCCAGTGCCACCGATGGAGTCTGGTGTTTGCCAGAACTCGTCGATGATGCCCAAGATCGCCAACAGCGCCACCACGTAGGCGGTGCCCGCGACCGTACGCACCAGTTGGGTGATCCACATCGATGATGGGTTTACCCGGCCGCTGGCCAGCACTGCGCCGCCGGCCGCAGCCGCAGCTGCCAGAACGAGAATGGTGAGATTCTGCGGAAGTGCGGCGAACGCCACCACCTCGAATCGTTGTCCCCACACGCCATCTTCGAAGCTTGATGACGAGATCGCCGAAGCTCGCCGAATCAAGCCGACGAGAAACGCTAGATATGCCAGAAGCACCAGCCAACCCGCGGTCGTCAGTGCTCGCGCCCAACCCAGATATCGGTTGTCGCGCGCCAGGCGGTCGAGCGGGTCTTCCATCCGGATCTGTCTACCAGTTCGTCGCTACGAAGCACGGCGGCGAGACACGGTCATCGGGTGGACGTGAACTACCCGCCGGGGAAGTAGCCGTTGACGTCGATGATGACGTCGGTGTTGGCGAGGGTGTAGATGCAGGCTTTGCCGGTGTTGTCGAGTTTGGTGATGACGGTGTTGGGGACGACTTGGCCGGGTTGGTAGTTGACGTTGCTGGTGGTGGGTGGTGTGCCGCCGCAGGGGTAGATGGTGAGGTGGCCGGGGTTGGTGGGGAAGATGGCGGTGGCGTTGAGGACGGCTGCGGTGGCGTTGTTGGGGACGTTGCCGCGTCCGGCGATTTGGATTTCGGTGATGGTGCCGGGTTGGAGGCGTCCGGTGCCTTCGTTGATGTGGTCGATGGTGAGTTCGCCGGGTCGGGTGTCCATCAGTCGTGCCGGGGTGATGGTTCCGAAGGTGGAGCCGGCGGGGAAGTAGCCGTTGACGTCGATGATGACGTCGGTGTTGGCGAGGGTGTAGATGCAGGCTTTGCCGGTGTTGTCGAGTTTGGTGATGACGGTGTTGGGGACGACTTGGCCGGGTTGGTAGTTGACGTTGCTGGTGGTGGGTGGTGTGCCGCCGCAGGGGTAGATGGTGAGGTGGCCGGGGTTGTGGGGAAGATGGCGGTGGCGTTGAGGACGGCTGCGGTGGCGTTGTTGGGGACGTTGCCGCGTCCGGCGATTTGGATTTCGGTGATGGTGCCGGGTTGGAGGCGTCCGGTGCCTTGGTTGGTTCCGTCGATGGTGAGTTCGCCGGGTCGGGTGTCCATCAGTCGTGCCGGGGTGATGGTTCCGAAGGTGGAGCCGGCGGGGAAGTAGCCGTTGACGTCGATGATGACGTCGGTGTTGGCGAGGGTGTAGATGCAGGCTTTGCCGGTGTTGTCGAGTTTGGTGATGACGGTGTTGGGGACGACTTGGCCGGGTTGGTAGTTGACGTTGCTGGTGGTGGGTGGTGTGCCGCCGCAGGGGTAGATGGTGAGGTGGCCGGGGTTTGTGGGGAAGATGGCGGTGGCGTTGAGGACGGCTGCGGTGGCGTTGGTGGGGACGTTGCCGCGTCCGGCGATTTGGATTTCGGTGATGGTGCCGGGTTGGAGGCGTCCGGTGCCTTCGTTGATGTGGTCGATGGTGAGTTCGCCGGGTCGGGTGTCCATCAGCCGTGCCGGGGTGATCGCACCGAACTCGGAAGCGGGAGTTCCGCCGCCGCCACCACCGCCGCCGCCACCACCGCCGCCGCCACCACCGCCACCGCCACCGCCGCCACCCGTTGGGCGGTTGATGTCGTAGGTCTGGCCGGTGAACGCACCGTTGGCGCTGGATGCTCCGACGAGCAGGTTCGCGTTGGCATCGCTGATCGAATTGTTGTCAGTCACATCCAGCCGAAGTGTTCCTACCCCATTGCCGACGTTGGCCGTGACGGTGTAGACGCTCGAGGGCCCAGGTGTGATCGAGGTGATCGAAGCGCCAACCACTCCTGAGGCAGCCAAGACGAAGTCGCCGACGTCAACGCCGAGTGTGGTCTCGCTGAACGCCACGGTCCACGTCGTGGTGGCCGCGGTGACGGGGTTCGTCTCTCCGCGGCTTGCCGCGGTGACCTTGGGCGCTGAGGTATCGGATGTGGCACCAGCTCATACGAGCCCACGTCGCACCACGCGATCCCGTCGCCGTTGCCATCCGTGGAACGCACGCCACCGGTGCCGAGAAGTCGTTGGTCGGTTATTCCGCAGTAGCCCCCCGCCTGGGGAACGCCTGTGTCGATCGCTGGGCTTGCAGATCCCAGCGGGTATGAACGTGTCATGCCGCCCCACAATCCAAGTGGCTGCAGGTGCGGGTCGAGATTCTGCCGATCGGGGTACACCGCTGAACCCGCACGTGCTGCCTGAGTCGATGTTGTATGACAGCGAGCAGAACTGGAGCGCGCTTGCCGAGCAGTTCGCTGGTGTGTTGGCGCAGATGATGGTGTTGGCTATCTGCCCAAAGTTCGGGTTGGCGATGTCGCTTTCGATCGCCCCGCGGCCAGCGGCGCTCGAGGTGTTGTGGGCAATCGTGTCGGAAGTCAAGACCATCAAGTTTCCGGCGTGATGTACCGCCGCGCCGCGCTGTGCGCTATTGCCTGACAGGGTCGAGCTATGCGCCACGACGTTTGCGGTACCAAACGTTCCGATGCCGCCGCCTGTGCCGGTTGGTGACGTGTTGGAAATGATCGACGAACCGATCACGTCGAGCGCGCCGCTGTTTGCGCTGAGAGCGCCTCCACGGGTGCCTGCAGTGTTGTTGCTGAAGTCGGTTTCGTAGAATTGGGCGAGGCCTGAGGAATACGCCGCACCGCCGTTGGTGGCAGCAGTGTTGTTGCGAAGGGCGGATTTCGTCACCCTGAGCGACGCTGGGGGGTCGACGCAGACGCCACCGCCGCTGCCGCCAGACTGGTTCTGCGTCAACACGCTCTCGGTGATGTTCATCGTGCCTCCCTGCACGATGACAGCGCCGCCACATGTGGTCGACGATCCGCCGGTCAGCGTGAGGCCCGTCAGGGTGCTGGTGCCGGCGGTCTGTCGGAAGATCCGTTGGTTGGCCGCGCCGACCAGCGTGATGAGTCGGTCGCCGTCGACCGTGCGACTGCTACCGATGACGGTTTCGCCAGTCGTTTGAATCGACACCGGCGCAGTCCCGCAGTTGAAGGTGACGTTGGCGATTCCCGACGCCATGGCAGACGCGAACGCTGCGCCGGTGCAACTCGCAGCTGTGCCCGTCCCCACCACCGTGGTGTTGGCGGCGGGCGTCGTGAAGGTCTGCTCCGCCGAGTTGTGAATTGTGCCCCCGCCGGTGATGTACCGCATCTGCCAGAAGTAGGTGGTGTTCGGCTGCAGCGCATATCCCGTCCAGTCGGAGTACAACTCAAAAGCGGAGTTGAGACTTGGATCGATGGGAACGGGACCTTGGGTGAGCAGCGGAGCGCCGCCGGGCGACGCCCGCAGGTAGAAGTACGCGTTGCCGCCGTTGCCGTTCGGGTAGAGGAACATCGATGATTCGACGGCCGTCGGCCACGCTTGCCCGGCGAACGTCGTTGACGGCGTGGGAGGAACGATCGCTGGCTCGCTCGAGAACACGAACACGTTCTGCGTTGGGGTCAACGTGGGTTGTTGTTGCCGTCTGCCAATACCACCTTGCCAGACATCTGCGCCGAAGCGAGCGGCGTCGTACTCACCACCGGCACTTGGATCTCGATCGTGTGACCGGTCGGCAGCAAGAAGCCGCCGCCCACGCTGTTGTCGCCCGAGCTCAAGAAGTAGTGCCCGGTGCCGTCGGAGGAGGGCGACTGGGAACACGTCACCGGTGACGCATTCCGGAAGCAGTACACCGGGTTCGCGCCGGAGACAGCCGGGGCTGTGTTCGGCGGCAGCTTCAGAGATATCCAACCGATCTGCCCGGGGCACGGATTGCCCACGGCGCCAACAACGATGTGGGTGTAATACACCTGATTGGGCGCTGGCGTCGCCGTTTCCGGGTCGCTGAGGTATCCCACGTAGGTGCTCGCTCCAGGCTCGAGGTACGGATTGCCGAAGATGATCCCGGCGCAACTCATGACCGTCGACGACTTCACGCCACCGTCGAACCATTGTGCTCCCGGCCGCTTCTGCGGTCGGCGTGGCCGACCCCAGACCGCAATGACACTCGACGGCGATCAGCGGGAGACGCGACCATCGACCGAAATCGGCTCACGGTCGACCGAAACTTTGCACGAGAGCCGGAGCCAGAACGTAGGAAGCTTGCATGCGCTCCATCGTGCGTGGTTAGCCGGCAGTCTCGCATCGGGAAAACCACACATCACGAAACATCACGAAGGCGGGTGCGACATACCCTGAACCGATGCTGCAACCCCACGAGATCGAGCGGGCGCTCGTCATCACCGCACACCCCGATGACGTCGACTTTGGCGCCGCTGGCACGGTGGCGAATCTCACCGATGCCGGCGTGACGGTGACATATTGTCTCGTCACCGACGGCCAGGCTGGCGGGCATGATCTCACTGTCGCCCGTGATGACATCGCACGAATCCGTCGAGTCGAGCAAACGGTTGCAGCGGCACACGTCGGGGTGACCGACCTCGTATTTCTTGGCATGATGGACGGGTCGGTCGAGTACGGCCTTGGCCTTCGTCGAGCGCTCTCCCAGGTGATCCGGCAGGTTCGCCCGAGCGTCGTCATCAGTCACAACACGCAGATCAACTTGGGAAGTGCCTACGCCAGCCATCCAGATCATGTCGCCACTGGGCAGGGTGTGTTTGCCGCCGTCTACCCAGATAGTCGAAACCCGTTTGCGTTCCCCGATCTGCTCGAGGCTGGATTCGAACCATGGGCAGTCGACGAGTTGTGGGTCATCAACGCCGAGCCGGCGACCGACACCGTCGACATCACCCACCAGATCAATCGAAAGATGGCGGCGCTGTTGTCGCATGAAAGCCAACATGTTGACCTGGCGGCTCTGGAGGAGCGGATGTTCGGTTGGTTCTCGAACAACGCCAGGCTCGGTGGATTGCCCGAAGGTCGGCTCGCAGAACGTTTCACAGTTGTCAACACCCGCTGATCGGGCGGGGAGCAGCCATTCAGTTGCCGTTATCTACCGCGCGGTAACTAACCTGCCGGCATGACCGAAGCTGTAATTGTCGCCACCGCCCGCAGCCCGATTGGCCGTGCATCGAAAGGTTCGCTCGTCGACCTTCGGCCCGATGACATGTCGGCGCAGATCGTTCGTGCGTTGATGGCCAAAGTGCCGCAAGTGTCGGCTGCTGATGTCGAAGACCTCATCATGGGTGTCGGACAGCCAGCGGGTGAGGCGGGGTTCAACATCGGTCGGTCGTTGCGCGTACTCGCCGGGCTCGACGATGTTCCTGGCGTCACGGTGAATCGCTATTGCTCGTCTTCGCTGCAGACCATTCGCATGGCCGCCCATGCCATCAAGGCTGGCGAGGGCGACTGCTTCATTTCCGCCGGCGTCGAAGCCGTCAGCCGATACGGCACCGGCGCTTCCGACACCGCCCCCAACCCGATCTTCAAGCCGTCCGGTGCGCGCACCGTTCAGCGTTCGCCAGGGTGGAGCCCCCGTGTGGACGCCTGCGGAAGACCTGTTGCCAGACCTCTACATCGCCATGGGCCAAACGGCCGAGAACGTGGTGCAGCAAGAAGGTGTCACCCGTCAAGAGATGGACGAGTTCGCGGCGCTCAGCCAGCAGCGTGCGTCCGCCAACATCGAGAATGGTTTCTTGGGCCGACGAGATCATCCCGCTCACGCTGCCCGACGGCACCGTGGTATCGCCGACGACTGCCCTCGCGCCGGCACCACGGTGGAAGGCCTCGCAGGGCTCAAGCCCGTGTTCCGCCCAGACGGCTCGGTCACCGCTGGAAACTCGTGCCCACTCAACGACGGCGCCGCCGCGGTGATGGTGATGAGCGACACGAAAGCCAAGGAACTCGGCCTCACGCCGCTGGCCCGCATCGTGGCATCCGGCGTATCCGGCCTCAACCCCGAGATCATGGGTCTCGGCCCCATCGAGGCAGTGCGTCAGGCACTCAAGCGCGCCGGCATGACCATCGACGACATCGACCTCGTCGAGATCAACGAGGCGTTTGCCGCACAGGTCATTCCTTCGGCCAAGCACCTCGGCATCAGCTGGGACAAGCTCAATGTCAATGGCGGTGTCGATCGCGTTGGGTCACCCGTTCGGCATGACCGGAGCCCGCATCATGACCACGCTCATCCACGGCCTGCAGGTCGCCGACAAGCAGTACGGCTTGGAGACGATGTGCGTCGGCGGCGGACAAGGCATGGCCATGATCATCGAGCGCTTGAGTTGAGCCAGATTCGCCTCTCGACTGCGTTCCGTCTCACCACTCATCGCCTAAAGGCTTGATTGAGCTCAGATTCTTCCCTGACTGCGTTCCGTCTCACCGCTCATCGCCTAGAGGCGACTCGGGTTCGCCGCGCCTTGTCAGGAACGAATCTGATCTCAACTCAAATTCATTTTTTATCTCGTTCTGCTGACGGTTACAGGCCAGGCGCTGGGGTTCGTTGCGCCTGCGCGTCCGACATCACCTGAGCATCGCGCTTTCGGGGGCAACTAGGTCATGGATGGGGTGGGGTGGGCGAAGTACGGTTGGGGTTGGATATGAGTGAAGTCGTTCGCGAGCGTCTCATCGATCGGATTGATTTGGCTGGGTCTGGCTCGATTGTCGTTGTTGTCGCTGGGCCGGGCTACGGAAAGTCAACGCTGGTTCGGCAGTGGGCGGCCCGTTCAAGATTCGCTCCGGTGGTCGTCGAACTGAGCCGAGTTCACAACGACGTTCAGAGGTTTGGTCTCGACCTCGTGGCCGCAATCGAGCGCAGCGGACACGCGTTGGGTCCTTGCAGAACGCGCCGCCCGTCCTGATGCCGAATGGCTGCGCGACCTGTTACCCGAGTTGCTAGACATCCTCGAAGAGCAAAAGGTGTCGCTCGTACTCGACGACGTGCACGTGATCGTGCACCCGCAAGGCGTCGACTTCCTGGCTGCGCTCAGCGGCAGGTGGGGCGCCGCAGGTGTGCTGCTGCTCTGCGGACGTGTTCGGCCGAAGACCGCGTCTGATCAGACGATCACCCAGCGCTGGAACGCTCGTGCTCGGTGAAGCCGACCTCGAGTTCGACGATGACGAGTTGTCACAGATTCACCAGAACGGCGCGACAGAAGAGCAGGCGGCCGAGTTGTTGGCTCAGACTGGCGCATGGCCGGCCGGCGTTCGTCTGGTTGCTCTGGCGCGAGCCGAGCCATTGGCGTCGAACGGCACGGCGAATCCTCATACTTCTGTTGACGACTACTTGTTGAAGCAGGTGCTTGCCGACTTCTCGCGCGACGAACTCGAGTTCTTTGCATATGTGGCACTGATGTCGCCCGCTTCCGTCGCGCTGCTGAATGAGGTGCTCGGAAGAAACGACACCTTGGAGATCTTGCGAGACTTTCAGCGGCGCGGTACGCCGATGATTCGACTTCCTGCTACGAGCTGAAGGGCTGGTGCGGGTGCATGCGCTGATGGGTGACGTTGCGGTGCAAGAGTTGCGCCGCACGATGCCCGGCAACGCAGAGAGCATGTTGATTCATGCCTCTGACGTTGCCCTGCGAAGTGGGGCGTTCGATGAAGCATTCGAACTGTTGAATCGGTCAGGCGATCGAGAAGCGATGAAGACACTGGCCTATCGGATGATGGGCTACTTCGTCTTGAACGGGAAATCGGCCATGTTGGCTGCGTGGCTGGAGCACTTCACCGAGACCGAGGTGCGAAGCGACCCTCGGCTCGCGTGCGCGGCTGTGGTCACCATGCGACCTCGTCGCTTATCCACCGTGGACGAGTTGCTCGACCCGTTCATCGGCGACGAGTCCGCCATGCCCGATGGAATCTCTGCGGCGGAAGCTGCACGCCGGACACGGATTTCTTGCGGGCTCGCGCCCGGCGACGCGGTGGTGAGTGACCTGACCAGCGGCTGGAAGCACACGTCCGCCGGCCGCTCAACCTGGGACCTCTACGCGAGGGGACGTTTCAACGAGTCTGTCGAGTTGTTGCAAGGTCTGGAACGGCATGGTCGAGCGGTACGCGATTACCGATGGTGTGCGCCTGGCAAAGCTGTCGATCATCTCCCTGGAACTCGGTGAGCTCGAGGAATCGCAGCAATTGACTCGCGCCGCCCGTCAGCGTTTCGAGCATGCCGGCACCCCAGACATCGCGCAAGCATTTCTCTGTGACATCGCCGAATTCATGATCGCTCGGCGCGTCGGAGATCATGAATCCCTTCGCCCGCTTGCGCAGGCCGCGTTGACCAAGATGGCTGCAATAGGCGATGGAACGCAACTCGAACGGGTGACTGCGCTGATCGAGATTGGCGACACCTACCTTGACCTTGCCGTGGGGGTCGACGTCGTGCGCAGTCTGCTCAACGAAGCTCGCGACGTTTTGCACACGTGGCCCGGAAGCGCACCGCTGCTGCAAGAGCGGTTGACGCTTGCGAAGACACGCTTGTCGAAGGTCAGTGCCCGCGTTGCCGAGGTGAGCGAACTCACCACAGCCGAGATTCGGGTGTTGCAGTACCTGCCATCGCACTTCACCATGACTCGCATCGCCCAAGAGCTGTACATCAGTCAGTCGACGGTGAAGACACACTGTCAATCGATCTACCGGAAGCTACGCGCCGACAACCGAACCGAAGCGGTAGCAACAGCTATTCAGAGCGGCCTTCTTCCCGGCCACGCGTCGCTGTCTCCAACTCGGTGACTCACCGGTCAGCGTGTCGCGATCTTGCTCGGGATGGCGCGCAAGAACGCGACGTGTGAACTGAGACTCTGAGCTGAGATGGGGTCTAGAAGCGGTCGGCGCGGACGCAGATGGTGTCGACTGGGCGGTTGGCCCTCGCGGCCAACAGGTACTGCTGGCCGCCTGAGTTCACTTCGGCCAACGGCACCGCCCCGCCGAATGGCACGCTCGTGAAGGTCGACGACTCCGACGACACATACCGCACGCTGCCCACGTCGAGCCCGGCCTGGTCGGCCTCGGCTGACCACAAGTGCACCAACCCTTGACGCATAGCGGGATCTTCGAGCAGGTCGCAGCCGGTGAGCCGCAGTTCGATGTTGGTGATGCTGACCAACGCGATGTCGTCCATGTGCACCAAGATGTTTCCCTTGAGTTCGCCATCGAGCATCATGACGACTCGTCCGTTGCCCGGACCGGTGCTTCCGATGTATCCGTATCGAACGAGTGGCAATCCGTCATCGCCGGTAGACACCCATCGCACGCGATCGCCGGCCTGATAGCTCACGTCGGCTGGCCAGCCTCAGTAAGTACTGCGTCGGAGAATTCCGGCCACAACCGCAGCGCGTCTTGGGACCATAGGTCGAACCTGCGATCGGTGAGGGCAACCACGCCGACACCGGCTACAGGATCGACCCACATCATGGTGCCCGATCCTCCGAAGTGGCCAAAGCTGGTTGGCGAGTTGGCGCGGCCCATCCAATGCGGCTGCTTGGCTCCGAGGATTTCGACCCCCAGTCCCCACGGGCATGGATCAAACCTTCCCACTTCGGGAACGATACCCGCGAGGTCGGGATACTGCGTGGAGACAACCTCGGCATAGGTCGATGTGGCGATGAGGGCTGGTGACATCAACTCGCCAACAAACAGCACCATGTCGGCAACCGTACTCGTAGCGCCGGAGGCAGGCGATCCGCTGAAGTCGGTGTGGCTCATGCCCAGCGGCTTGAGCACCGCCTCGCTGATGTACTGGGCAAACGGCATGTGGGCTGCCAAGGCGAGCACGTCTGCAGCGCGCTCGATGCCGGTGTTGGAATAGATGCGGCGCCGGCCGACGGCCGAGATCGTTGCGTCTCCGGTGAACCCAAACCCTGCCGCGTGCGACAACAGGTGGCGCAGGGTTGCATCAGCAGGAATGTCGTTCCGGCCGAGCGGCTCGTCGAGCGACACGATGCCTTCTTCGACGCCGATCATGATTGCCCAGGCGGTCAGCGGTTTCGAGATCGACGCCAACGCGAAGGGCCGTGTGACCTCACCGATGGCGTGTATGGCTGGGTGGCCGGTTGTTCGAACGACAGCGGCGGCAACGTGCTCGACGGGCCAGGTGTTGACCAGTTCGAGCGCTCTCACGACGGTCAGAGATTGGCGTTGCGGATGGACTCGGCTGTGCGGAACGCCAACTCGAGCGACTGGCGCCCATTGAGACGCGGGTCGCACACCGACTCGTAACGGTGGTCGAGGTCGGCATCGCTGAGCTCATCTGCACCGCCGACACACTCGGTGACGTCTTCGCCCGTGAGTTCGACATGGATTCCGCCGGGCCACGTGCCTTCGGCGTGGTGGGCCCGGACGAACCCCTCGATTTCGGCGACGATTGACTCGAAGTCGCGTGTCTTGTGCCCTGACTCACTGGTGTAGGTGTTTCCGTGCATGGGATCACATGCCCACACCACCGGATGACCTGCGTCGCGGACAGCTCGCAGGAGCGGCCGTAGCCCCTCTTCGATCTTGCTGGCTCCCATTCGTGTGATCAGGGTGAGGCGGCCAGGGATGCGCGCCGGATTGATGGCCTCGCAGATATTGATGACTTCTTCGCCGCGTGACGCTGGGGCCGACCTTGCAGCCGATGGGGTTGCCAACGCCGCGGAGGAACTCGACGTGGGCTCCGTCGAGGTCTGCGGGTGCGCTCGCCGATCCACAACATGTGGGCCGAACAGTCGTACCAGCTGCCGGTGGTGGAGTCGCGCCGAGTGAGTGCTTCCTCGTAGGGCGAGTAGTAGCGCCTCGTGGCTGGTGAACACGTCGACCTCGCGCAGGTTGGCGTTGGTCTCGGTGTCCATTCCGGTGGCGCGCATGAAGCGCAACGCCCGGTCGATCTCGGTGGCGAGTTGGTCGTAGCGCTGGCCAGCGGGGCTCGACGCGACGAACTCTTGATTCCAGGCGTGCACACGGTCGAGCGCCGCAAAGCCGCCCTTGGTGAACGCGCGCACCAAGTTCAGGGTGGCTGCTGATTGGTGGTACGCCTGCACCAATCGATCGGGTGAAGGCACACGTGCTGCCTCGGTGGGCGCCTCGGCGTTGACGATGTGCCCGCGGAACGATGGCAACTCGAGATCGCCGTAGGTCTCGAAGTCAGCTGAACGCGGCTTGGCGAACTGGCCGGCCAAGCGCCCGACCTTCATCACCGGAACACCCATGGAGTAGGTGAGCACGATTGCCATCTGCAAGATGACCCGCAACTTCTCGCGAATGTTGTTGGCGGAGAACTCGTCGAAACTCTCTGCGCAATCACCCGCCTGGAGGAGGAAGGCATTACCAGCCACTACCTGGGCGAGGCCGGCCTGCAAAGAGCGTGCTTCACCAGCAAACACGAGCGGGGGATAGGCCGCGATCTGCTTGAGTGCTCGATCGAGGTCTCCATCATCAGGCCACGTTGGCTGCTGCTTGATGGGAAACCCTCGCCACGAGTCGGGTGACCAGTCTTTCGCCATGGTGAAACAGCCTACCGGCCCGAAAAATGCGAACAGCGGCCGGTTTCCCGACCGCTGTTCGTCAAATGGAGTGTGTGCTCAGACTGCCAAGATTCTTTCCGCATCGTCACGCAAGCCTGCAACTGCACGGCTGACGAGACGACGTGCGGCTTCGGCGGTGACGCCGAGGCTTTCGCCCACTTCACGGAAGCTCTTGCGCTCACCGTCGAGCAAACCGAAGCGGGCCTCGACTGCGTAGCGAGCACGTGCATCGAGCGTGCCGAGCAACTCGTCGAGCAGGTCGCCTTCAACGAGCGCCATGACGTGCTCTTCGGGGGTTCCGTCGCCGTTCGCCATCAAGTCGCCGAGGGTGGCGTCGCCGTCGTCGCCGACGGTCTTGTCGAGGCTCACCGGGGTGGTCAAGCGGTGCAGCTCGGCGTTGGTGGTGTCGAGGGTTTCGCCGTCGCCGGATGCTTGACGGAGGGCGGCGCGGAGGCTGGCCGAACGATCGCCGGGGATGCGAATGAGGCTGGCCTTCTGGTCGAGCGCACGACCGATGGCCTGACGAATCCAGAAAGTGGCGTAGGTGGAGAACTTGAAGCCACGACGCCAGTCGAACTTGTCGACTGCGTGCTCGAGGCCAAGGTTGCCCTCTTGGATGAGGTCGAGCAGATCCATGCCCTGGGGGAGCGGGTAACGGCGTGCGATCGAGACGACCAAACGAAGGTTGGCCCGGATGAAACGATCTTTTGCTTCGGCGGCGGCAGCGACCTGAGCCTTGAGGTCGGCGCTGCGCTTGCCGTTTTCGAGAAGCTCTGCGGCTTCACGGCCCTGCTCGATGATGCGGGACAGTTCGCGCTCGTCTTCTGCGGTGAGCAACGGCACCTTGCCGATGTCGTTGAGGTAGAGACCGATGGAGTCATTCATGGTGATGCGTACAACCGTTCTTCGTCGTGATCATTCCCGGCCTTCATTGTGACAAACGACACAGTTGTGATTTCCGGGGGGTTTTGGTTTTGGGGGATTTTCTCGATGTTTGGCAGGTGGCCGTTAGTGGCTGAAACGTTGATAGCGTCGGTTTTGTTCCCGCCCGGGCCTGCTGCAATCTGGCACGGCAAGCAATGCTGTGACCGGCTTGCCACTGTAACAGACCTGTCAAGCGCGTGGTTAGCGCGCGTCGTGTTCGCAACCTCCAAGCCGTAAGCTGCCGCGTCGTGCCCCACACATCATCCACACACCCCCGCATCGGTGTGTTTGGCGGCACGTTCGACCCGCCTCACGTAGGGCACCTCGTCACTGCTGTGAACGTCGGGCACGAGCTGCAGCTCGATCGGGTCATCATGATGGTGAACAACGTGCCGTGGCAGAAGGTCGGCGGTCGTGCTATCACTCCGGCTGCGGATCGGTTTGCCATGGTCGAAGCCGCAGTCGCTGACGTGCCCCGGTTGGTTGCGGGCGATCACGAGATTCGCTCCGGTGGCGAGTCGTATACGGCCGACACCCTGGCCACGCTCGCCGCAGAAGAACCTGACGCTGAGTGGTTTGTCATTCTTGGTGACGATGCGGCGGCTGGCATTCACTCGTGGACCCGCGCTGCGGAAGTAATCGCCAACGCTCGACTCGTTGTTGTGGATCGCCCGGGTCAGGCCACCGAGCTTGACGATTCCATCGATTGGATCCGTGTTGAGGTGCCGCGTCTCGAGGTGTCGAGTACGGACCTGCGCGACCGCTGGTCCGATGGTCGACCGCTCGACTATCTGGTGACCGACGACGTGCTCCGGGTAGTTGCGGAGCGTGGGCTGTACGGGGTGGGTGCAACATGACGGCAATACGTCAGCGTCGTACTCGAAGTGTCGGCCTTGCGTTGGTCGTCGCGCTCATCGCTTTGATGGGAAGTGGAGCGCTCGCATATGCAGGTTGGCGCACGTTGTCCACATCAACGGCGGGCAAACGAGTCACGGTCGACTCGTACGTGCAGGCAAATCAGCGATTTCCCTACACGCCGACCGCAGTGATTGGCACGGCGAACGAGGCGGGTCGGCTGACGTCTGTGGTAGTCGCGGTCATCGAACCCGACGGCACGGGCGGGTCGCTCGTGGGAATGTCAGCGAGCGCCGATGTCACTCTCGGGCTCGCAGAAGAACGCCGACCGCTCGCGGCCTCGTATGAGATCGAAGGCCCCGACGCGTTTCTCGCCGGTGTGGGCAACCTGACGACGCTGTCGTACGACGTGGTCGAGATCGTGGATGCGGATCGGTTCGCGGAACTGATCGCCCCGCTTGGTGAACTGGCCGTCGACCTGCCAGTGGACATAGCCGACGAGGCGACCGGGCAATCCTGGGACGCCGGGCTCGCCCGACTTTCCCCAGCCCAAGCTGCAGAAGTGGTGACTGCTTCGAGCACGCAACTCGAAGACTGGTACTACGACTCCGCCCGCGAGGCCGTGTGGTCGGCGGTTGCGGAGCGCGTCGGCGCGGGCATTGGCACGGCCGAACCGGTGGCTTCGGATGATCGGGTGGGTGTCATCAGCGATCTCGACACCTTTCTCGACCATCTCTTCGCCGGCCCTGTCGACTTTCGCGGTTTGGCATTTCAGCCGTACTCGCAAGAGGTGGTGGAGGAACAGCTCGCTGTCGAACTTCGGCAAGCCTTTGGAGTGCCGTCGATCGACGCCGTGGTCTTGCACAGTCGGGGTGAGGCCGCGCTCGTCTTCGCCACCGTCGCCCCTGGCCGGGTGGGGTCGCCACGGGAGGGAGAGCGCTTCCGCGTGTTGTGGGGCTTCTCCGAGGAGGACTTGGAGCCACTTGGCATCAACGGTGCCGATGCCACCATTCAGGCGATTCGTCGCTTGCTGTTCGTTGGCGGCAACGTGATTTCAGTCGCGACGGTCGACCCGTCGCTTGTTTCAGATCGAACCCAAGTTGCGGTTCCCGAGGGCGATGTCTTGCCGACAATCGAAGAGGGCTACACCGCGATGTTCGGCCCGATCGACCTACGCGCTCGCGAGGTGGAGATCACCGGCGTCGACGTGGAGATCATCCTCGGGCGCGACTTCCTCAAAGAGCTCGACATCGACGCAATTCGAGCCGATGCGGAGTCGCTCGCCACCACGACAGCATCCACCACTGTCACCACCATCGTTCCGGACGAAGATTCCGACACGACCGATACCACAGATCCGGACGACGAATGACCTACACAGATGACGACCCCGACACGCCAGAGGCCGGAGTCCCCAGCTGAAGAATACGTGATCAATGAAGCTGCACGATCTCTCGCCATCACTGTTGCGCGTGTGGCCGACGCACATCATGGTTCCGACATCGTGGCGTTCCGGGTGGGTGAGGTGCTTGGTGTGGCGGAGTACTTCGTGGTGATGGGCGCCTCCAACCGGCGCCTGGTACGCGCCCTCGTGGAGACGATTGAAGAAGAGACCCGCATCGAGACCGGCCAGTCACCGATTCGAGTCGAGGGGGCAAACGAGCAGTCGTGGGTACTGATCGACTACGGCGACGTGATCGTGCACGTCTTCCAAACCGAGACGCGCGAGTTCTACGAGATCGAGCGGCTGTACAAAGATGTGCCCAAGCTCGAATGGAAGCCGGAAGCCTCCGACTAGTCGTTGTGATTTGGAGCCCGGGCGTCGGTATCGTTCCGATGTCCTTACGGGGCTATAGCTCAGTTGGTAGAGCGCTTCCATGGCATGGAAGAGGTCAAGGGTTCGATTCCCTTTAGCTCCACGCAAAACCCCTGGTCACAGGTGTCGTAGAATGGTCGGCGGCTTCAGTGTGAACTTCACTGACACCTTAAGGAATGGAGGCGGCGGTGGCACTTCGGCCGCTTAGCCACGTTTGCCCAGCTTCTGGGCAGCTCCAGCCACTATTTTGGTTGACCTCTTCCACGCCAGCAGCAGGGAACGGACGGGAATCTGACCGGCGAACAGTTCGCTTCGTTCGCACTTGGTAGTACCTGCCTGATCCGTTCAGGCCGCTTCCGGGTCCCCAGACGACGTCGGGCCAGGGGCAGGGGATCCGAACCGCGCCCGTGGCCACGCTCGTGATATCTTGCGAATTGCATGTAGGGAGCGATGACGCTCAGTTCGATGGCAGCTTGCTCGCTGCCAAATCGATCAGCGGCCCGATCACGCCGAACCAGTCCTGATCCGACGTAGAAATGTACGTCACGAACGCCAGTGCACGACCACGCTGGACGAACGTCAGCACAAAGTTGATGCGAGATCGTTCGGAGCCGTCGACGAGCACCAGCGTCATGAGATGAGAGGCAGCATCGTACGAATCAGGCATCAAGGCGAGTATTGACACATCTAGCGCTTCGATCGCAGTGCCACTTGGAAGGGACTCAGCCGGCGACGCAGGATTATCCACCCGGCGCGAGACGGTCGGGCGCAAGTGATCGACGTAGCACTCGTCGAGCTGTGCGTCCCACGCCGACGCCATCATCGCTTCGGCTTCGACGGCCGACTCAAACAATGTGACGCGTTCAGCTACGGCGACGCTTGCATCCGGACTCTGGAAGTCTAATGTCGACTGCCATGAGTTGTCGACATCGAACAGTACGTCGCCGTTGGGTCCAGCACATTCGGCCAGCAACTCGGTGTGGTCGCCGTCCGGTTCCTGCACCTGTTCGGTCCAGCCGGCAGGCAGATCAGCGAGCGTCATCAACAGCGACTCATATTCGGGATCAGCGACTTGGTCATCGGCCGGCGGAGCAGCCGTAGTCACCCATGGTGTGGTCGTCGTGGTCGCGACCCGTGGGCAAACCGAGCGCCTCTCGCAGACGACTGTCTTCGTCGTTCGAACCTGGCGAAATGGAATGCGAGCTGAGAGGCCGTGTCGTCGAGCGCGTAGGGGTCGCCGGGCAATCCCGCGCAATCACCCAAGAGTTTGGCGATCACCTCGATGTCATTGGTCAACTCGCCCGCAACCGGCGATACGTCGGCGGGCCATGCGTAACTGGCCATCACCTCGCCAAGATCGACAGCAACCGGCTGAAACTCACCGCAGACTGCAGGAACGTCGTCGTACGTGAGATCGGGGTCCAAGTACAGGCGTTCCTCCATCGCTATGAACTCCGCTGCTGCCGACGCATAGAACTCGGACGGCTTTGCATTCAGCTCCGATACGACCGTCGAGTCGACCGCGGTGCTCGTAGATATGTCGGCGTTCAGCAAAACGGTCGTTGGCGACGGGGCCGAGTTGCCGTCGGAGCATCCCACCAAGAGAACTGCGAACATGGTGGCGGCTGAACGCCGCCTGTTTTTGCTCGCTCTGGTCATCGACACGGCTCGCCCATCTGCTCGACTGTTTGTCGCGATGACGCGACACTGCAAGCATGACAGGATCCTCGGCCCGGGCACCAGCGCTACTATTCGGCGCGGTGTTCTCGACCTCTCGGAGATAGTCCACCACCAAGTTCTTCATCACCCGCCGACACTTCCCAGCTGCTGCCACCCGTTTGCGTTGTCCAGACGGCTTGGATAAAAGGCAAGCGCTGATTGGTCAACAGTAGATGTCCTCTGACGGCGCGTCGGCCCAGTACGACTCGCCAGGAAGGTTTCAGTGATACTGGTGCTGGCCGCTGCCGGGCTTGTGTCGCCCGGTCGTCGGACCCGTCGTCGTCGGTCGTTGCCGCAGAAGAACGATCCGAACGATGCCCGCTGACCCACCCGCGGGCGGATCGCATCGCGTCGGCGAGTCTCCGTTGAAATGCTGCATCGTTCCGTGTGCGCTCGCAGATTGGGCAAGTAGCGGATGAGTTTCGGCTATGACCTGCCGCTCGCGGGGTGGTGTCTGGCTGGATGTCTGCGCCCGTTAGTTGATCAGCGGGCGGATGCGTTCGACGATCGTTGTTGCTGCGTTGAGAAGCTCTTCGGCGTCGGTCTGCCCGAGGTCAGGGAGGTCGGCCGCGTATCGGCCGTCGATTGCCCATGGGTCGAGCAAGTCGAGGTCGTTGGCGGAGATGTTCGGCGAGTTGGTCGTGGGGTACTGGGCGTTCAATTGGCGGAGGTCGTGGATTCGTGGAGCACTCGCGCCGATTGCGAAGAGCCCGGATTTGAGGGCCTTCTCGGCTGCTTGCTGGGCAAGGAATCCTACGATGCGCAGCGCTGCTGATCCGTCTCGAAGGAGCACGCCCGCAGCAGCAAGGTCTTGTTCGGCGAGGCGGAACCAGCGTTGTGCCGGAGTCATCTCCGGTTCAAACGGTTGATCGCTCATGGATCACAACGCCCCGCTGTGCGGGCTCGAACTCTGTTGTACCCGGCGAGGCCTGGTTTCGTTCGAAATCGTCGAGACTCGTGACGAGCACGTCGTGCGGTGCGGTGATTGCCCGTGTCGCGCGCCGCAGTTCAACCATCAAACGTCGCCGGTCGGACAGGGGGGCGTCATCGAGAACGACGAGAAGATCGATGTCGGAGTCGGGTCCATCGGTTTCGTTCGCCACGGATCCGAACAGGACGATCTTTGCTGGATCGAACGCAGCGACGATCGTGGCGACAAGATCGGGCAACCATTCCTGCAGCGATCGACCAGCCCACTCGGCGTGGCCGTCGCGCACCGGCGTAGGTGACCTGCTCCATGGTGGAAGAGTACCAGTCGGATGTACAGCGGCACTGCCGATCGGATCGCTTCGCAATTGGCCACCGACCGGCGCCAGGCCTACGCCATGACGTGGCGGGCCACACTTCTCGCGCATGTTGGAGCCCGCTCAGTTTCGTGCTGGATCATCGAGTACGCCGCTGAGGATGTGGGCGCCGTCGATGGTGGGTTTGATGCGGTGGCGGTAGTGCTTCTGGAGCATGCGGAGGTCTTTGTGGCCGAGTTGGTCGGCGACGTGTTCGATGGGGAGTCCGGCGTCGGCCATGAGGCTGGCGGCGGTGTGGCGGAGCAGGTTGGGGGTCCAGTGTCCGTCGATGCCGGCGGTGGTGATGAGGCGGTCGAATTCGTTGCGGACGGCCTTGGGGTCGGCTGGGTTTGCCCGTGGGGGAGGTGAACACCAGATCGGCGGCGTTCGACCAAGCCGGCCCGAGGGTTTCGGCCTGTTCGTCTTGGCGTTGGCGGTGCCGTTCGAGGGCGTCGAGGACGACGTGGGTGCTTCGAGGGTGCGGATGCGGCCGGCGGTTTTGGTGTTGCCGATGGTGACGGATCCGTCGCTGTTCGTGGTGCGGGCGCGCCAGATATGGATGGTTCCGTTGGTGATGTCGATATCGTTCCATGACAGTCCGGCGGCCTCGCCGGGTCGCAAGTCCGAGGTAGAGCATGAGGATCCACATCGCTTCAAGGTCGGTGCCTTGGGCGGCCGCGAGGAACTGTCGTGCTTGAGCAACAGTGAGTGATCTTCCGGTGCGGGCCGGGGTGTTGGTGGAGGGGAGTTCGGCGAGGGCCGCGACGTTGCGGGCGACGAGATCGCGTCGTTGCGCCCAGGTGAGCGCTTGGGACAGGGTGGAGCCGGAGTTTGATGAGCGAGTTCCGCGACAGGGCGCTCGCCCGAAGTGCGGCCACGCCCTTTCCGGCGGGTTGCGTTATCGATGGTGTGGGTGCGGCGACCTAGGCCCGCTTCGACGTCGTCGATCGTGAGGGAGCGAAGTTTCAGTGCGCCGAGTTCGTCGTTGAGGATGTTGATCGCCCATCGGTGGCTGACGAGTCGGGCGGGGGAGAGGTCGCGGTTGGGCAGGTTCATTGGCCGGGGTCTCCGGGGTGAAGGGTTCTTGGGGGATGGTCCGGTTGTCCCAACGAGGCGGGTTTGGATCAGCTTGGTGGCATGTGGGATCGCAATCTACGCTGACGTGCCGTGCGCATTTCTGTGCCAATGGAGACCACTTGTTCGGAGAGAACATGGTAATCGAGAGCGTCGTAGTCACCTGCCGTCGCCGCGTTGCATCGGGAGTGCGCGAGCGCACTGTGGCGCCGTGAGCCGGCTCAAGCGGATCTTCGTCGGTGATCCGCTCGCCACCGACCAGGAGCATCATCAGCGACTCGGTAAGCCCGTCGGCCTAGCGGTGTTCGCCTCCGATGCGATTTCATCGACGGCGTACGCCAGCCAGGAGATTCTGCTCGTCCTTCTGCCAGTTGTCGGGCTGACGGTCGCCCTCAATCAGCTCATCCCCATCTCGATCATCGTCATGGTTCTGCTGGTACTCGTGATGACGAGCTATCGGCAGACCATCTTCGCCTATCCCAGCGGCGGCGGCTCGTACATCGTGAGTCGCGAAAATCTCGGCGAGACCGCCGGCCTCGTCGCCGGGGCGTCACTGCTCGTCGATTACATTCTTACGGTCGCTGTGTCTGTGTCAGCCGGCGTGGCTGCCATCACGTCTGCGTTCCCCGAGCTGTACCCAGAACGCGTGCTGTTGTGCCTCGGCTTCGTGACCATCATGACGTTGGCCAACCTTCGCGGCCTCAAGGAGTCGGGTCGCCTCTTCGCTGGACCGACGTACATCTACGTGGTGGCCCTAGCAGCGCTGATCGTCGTCGGCCTCATTCGCTCGTACACCGGTCACCTACCTCCGCCTGCCCCCGAACCAGGAGGCCATCGACGAGCTAACCGAGAACGGCCAGCTGGTCACCGGCCTCACTGTCATGCTCTTCATGCGTGCGTTTGCGTCGGGTGCAGTGGCGCTCACAGGCGTCGAGGCGATCTCCAACGGTGTGCCGGCGTTCCGGAAGCCCGAGTCGCGGAACGCCGCGGCCACGCTCGTGTGGATGGGCGCCATCCTCGGCATCGCGTTCTTCGGAATCTCGGTCCTGGCTCATCGGTTGCGGCCGACCCCCTCGGAGACTGAGACGCTGTTGTCGACGATGGGGCGGGCCGTGTTCAACGGCGAGACGATCCCCTACTCCGTCTTGCAGTTCTCGACGTTCGCGATCTTGATCCTTGCCGCTAACACGGCATTCGCAGACTTCCCACGGGTCGGATCGATCATTGCCACCGATGGGTATCTGCCTCGCCAGCTCGCCAACCGCGGTGACCGGCTCGTGTTCTCGAACGGTGTCATTTCGTTGGCGGCCGTTGCGGGTGGGCTGATTGTCGCCTTCGGAGGTAACACGTCCAAACTGATCCCGCTCTACGCCGTCGGCGTCTTCTGCGGATTCACGCTCTCGCAGTATGGGATGGTCGTCCACCACAAACGGCTTCAGGAACCCAACTGGCGCCGCCACCAAGCCATAAACATGGTCGGGGCGATCGCTACGTTCATTGTGCTGATGGTGATCGTGGTGTCGAAGTTCACCAGGGGCGCATGGATTCCCGTCGCTTTGATCCCGCTGATCGTCATCAATTTCAAGTTGATCAACCGACACTACAACCGAGTGAAACGGGCCTTGGCCGTACCGTCTGAGCTTCGTGTCGCCCGTCACGCCCATACGGTCGTGGTCCCGGTCGGCAGCATTAACCGCGCCGTCCTCCACTCGATCGCCTATGCCCGATCGATGACGCCCGACCGACTCATCGCCGTCAGCGTGGTGACGAGTCCGGCGGAGCAGCTAGCGATGGAAAACGCTTGGGAGCAGCATCGCATCCCTGTCGAATTGCGAATCGTATTCTCGCCCTATCGCGACCTCACCGGTCCGCTGCTCAAGGTGATCGACGAAATCGACGCCGAACGTTCTGACGACGTCATCACCGTCGTACTGTCAGAGTTCGTGGTCGAACACTGGTGGGAACAGCCGTTGCACAACCACAGCGCACTACTCCTTCGCTCGCGGCTGCGAAAGCGACGCAACACAGTGGTGACCTCCGTGCCGGTCCACGTTCGCGACCACCAAATCCCAGACAGCGAACCAGCGCCGGCGGTGAAGGAATGACAATGGACGAACGCACCAACCACGTGATCATTGTCGGCTGCGGCCGCGTGGGTTCCGGGTTGGCCAGCCGACTCACGTCGGCAGGCCACACCGTGGCCGTGATCGACAAACGCGCCGAGGCGTTTCGGCGAATTCCTACCGGCGTGGACGTGCAGCGCCTCGTCGGCGTCGGTTTCGATCGCGATCTGCTCGTGGAAGCCGGTGTTGAGAAGGCGTCAGCTCTCGCCGCCGTGACGAACGGAGACAACTCCAACATCGTGATCGCCCGAGTCGCCAGTGAACGCTTTGACGTGCCACGGGTCGTGGCCCGAATCTACGACCCACGCCGCGCGGCTATCTACGAACGACTGGGTATTCCTACCGTGGCAACCGTCGATCAGACCATCGAGCAGGCGCTGCGTCGTATTCTGCCCGCTGCGACCGGCGTCGTGTGGACCGATACGAGCGCCCGCGTCGTGTTGGTCGAGCGCGAGTTGCCGCCCACCCTGGTCGGCGCGCCGTTGTCGACGCTGGATCAGCCGGGCGTCAGTCGAATCGTTTCGGTACGGCGGCTGGGTGTGGCGCTGCTGCCGTCGCCGGAGTTGATCGGGCAGGTGGGCGACGTGGTTCACATCGCTGTGTCGGCGGATCAGTTCGAACACTTCGAGCATGGAATAGCAGCCGGCCCAGAACGAAAGGTACATCCATGAAGGTCTTGGTCGCTGGTGCCGGCAAAGTCGGTGCGTTCATTGCCGCTGAACTTTCCGAGGCCGGGCACGAAGTCATCATCGTCGACGCCAACCCGGCGCGCGGTCGCGCAACTGCGCGACCGGACGTCACTGGCTGGCACCAAGGTTCTTACGGCTGACGCATGCGAGGTCAATGACATGGTCGCCGCCGGAGCCGAAACGGCCGACGTCGTCGTTGCAGTCACCGGCGACGACGAGGACAACCTAGTGATCTCGATGTTGGCCAAGCAGGAGTTTGCTGTACCTCGCGTCCTGGCCCGAGTGAACCACCCTGAGAACCGTTGGCTATTCGACCAGGCCTGGGGCGTTGATGTCGCGGTATCGACACCGCACCTCCTCACGGCACTCGTCGAGGAGGCCGTCTCGGTCGGCTCGCTCGTGCGCCTGATGTCGCTACCCGGCGGGCGGGCCCAGCTCGTCGAGGTCACCCTCGCCGAGGGCACGCCGGTTGCGGGCAAGGACTTGGCGACCATCGCTTTCCCACGCAACTCGACCGTTGTCGCCGTGATCAGGGCTGGCAACGTCGTGGTTCCACGAGGCGATACGACGCTGCTCGTCGGCGACGAAGTGCTCATGCTCGTGACCCACGAGGCCGAGGCAGGCGTTCGTATGCTGTTGGTCGGGTGACGAAAGCGTCTGCTCTTACGACTGGTCAGGCGAGCAACGTATACGCAGGGTTGCAGATCACGAGATGGTCATGCTCGCGCCGACCGACGCCCTCGATGATCACTGTGCGGCCGACGTCGAGACCGCCAATGCGACGGCGACCATTGAACACAGCGAGTACGGTGCCCGTGCCGTCGTCGATCGTCACGGCGACGAGCGGCGGATCCTCGTAACCCGAGCTTCGGGTACCACGGACCTCACCGGCCACACGGATGGGTTGTCGTTCGGTGGCTTCTACGATGCTGATGAGCCCCAGCCCAGCGAAACGCTCTTGCAACCGCGCCGCGTCGAGTTGTTCGATCGAGGATCGAACGTGGGTGGAGTCGACTTCGCCGAGGTCGCTTTGGCTCACCCGCAGAGTTTACCGATGCTTCAGCAGCAAGATCTGATCACGGCCCCGCCGTCGTCGACTGCGATGAAGTGGCCGTCACCAGATGTGAACCTCAACTGTGTCTACACCGCTGCCTACTAGCTACAAATAGATGACAAGTCTACTTGACATTTAGACAAGTTTACCTTACATTGCTGGCATGCCGGACGAGCGCAAGAGCGAGCTGGAACGACATCAGGACCGAGCCGCCTTTCGCGATGCGATCCCGGCGGTCGTTGCGCTGATCGTGCTCGAGGGGATCGTCGCCGCGCTCGACTCTCGACGCCGGTTCGAACGGGTGGCACCTGGCGATCGCGTTGTCGCCGCTGCTGGCGGGGGTGTGGCTGGCGTGGGTGCAGCTGCGGACGCTGCGGCGCTGTGACGAGTATCAGCGGACGATGCACTTGGAAGCGATGTCGGTCGGCTTCGGGGTGGCGATGCTGGTGGCGATGGCGGGCGGGTTGCTCGACGGCGCCGATGTCGGGTCCACCGCGCAGTACCTGCAGCTCACCTTCATCGCCGGGATCCTCTCGTGGGTGGCGTGCGCTCGCCATCCGGATGCGGCGCTGACCCATGCGGAACCGACTTCGCGAGTTGCGTGCCGTCCATCGGTGGAGCCAGGCCGACCTGGCCGATCTGCTCGGCGTGTCCCGGCAGACCGTCAACGCGATCGAGACCGAGCGCTTCGACCCGAGCCTGCCGCTGGCGTTCAAGATCGCCCGGCGTCTTCGATCAATCGATCGAGAGCCATCTTCCTCCCCGAACCCGACACGGACGTTGAACCATGACCCGCACGTCGTCTCACCGGCCGCGTCGTCACGATCACCGTGCCGCGGTGCTCGCCGCCGGATGCGGTGCCGACACCGCCACGACCGAACCGTCGACGCACCCACTCCGACCACAGCGTCGACCACGCGGCGTCGACGCCAGCGGTGACCGCTCCGGACGAATCGGTGCAAGGGTTGCTCGACGAGTGGGCGGCGCAGGACGTGGCGGTGTTGCTGTGGCGCTCGCCGGCAACGACGACGACGCTGACCGTGGCTGCAGCGGGCACCGCCGGACCCGATGGCGGCACCCTCGAACCGGACGCGGCGTTCCGAGTCGGGAGCCTGTCGAAGACGTTCGTGGCGGTGATGCTGCTCCAACTCGTCGCCGACGGCACGATCGGACTCGACGATCTCGTCGTCGAACACGCCCCCGATCTGACGATCGCCGAGGGTGTCACGATCCGCCAGCTGCTCGCCCACCGCAGCGGCATCCCCGAACACACCGACGGCGAGCTGGCGCCTGCCGTGCTCGCCGACCCGTCGCGAACGTGGACACCCGCCGACGTCCTCGATCTCGTCGCCGATCAGCCACGCGACTTCGCGCCGGACGAGCAGTTCGCCTACTCGAACACGCAACTACGTCGTCGCCGGGCTGCTGCTCGAAACCGTGACCGGCACGACGCTCGCCGACAACCTCCGAGTCGCGGATCGTCGAACCGCTCGGACTGACATCGACCTACTTCGCCCCCGACGACACACGCCTCACCGATCGGAGGGTTCTCGCCCTCGCTGCCCGGTGGCGACACCAACGGCGTCTCCTACCACGCGCTCGAGACCGCTGCCGGCGCCGCCGGGGCGCTGGTGTCGACCGCTTCCGATCTCGCCATCTTCATCCGTGCCTCGCCCATGGCGAGCTCCTCCCCGACGCCACCTACGCCGAGATGATTCGAGGCCTCCCCGACAACGGGCAGACACTCGGTGTGTTCGCCTCCGACCCACCCTCGGCGACCGGTATCTCCAACAGCGGAGCGATCCCCGGCTTCACCGCCTACATGCAGTACGACCCGTCCACCGAGCACCTGTTCGTGCTGCTCCTCAACGACGACAGCCGCTCACCCGAGCAACTCGGCAACGACCTGCTCGAGATCGTCCGCGGCACCTGACAACACACCCCTCGAACAGCCCAAGGAGCCAACCGTTGTACGAATACAAGTCCTGACGAACGCTATAGACGATTACAGCGGGAGGATTCGACCCTGACACACTTCAAGCAACACTCAACAGCTGTGCCCAAGACGGCTGGCGACTGGTCGAAGCGGTCCCCGCCGTCAACATCATGAAGACCTTCAAGGCCGAGATCGTCATCATCCTCGACGTGAGACACCCACCACGTGAACGGACGACAACGCTGCAGACGGCCTGCCGAGGAGTCAGATGTGCGCGTCGGCAACGTTCGAGATGTTCACTATTCGTTCAGGCGCGTTGGCCTCTTCGGCGCGTCGGTTCATGCCGTGTGAAAGCGTCCCGTCCATGCGTATCGCTCGTCTGTTCTCGTTCCTCTTCTCGCGTCCTTTGCCGTGGCACCTGCCTCACGACCTATGCTTTCTAATCCCACGACGACGACGACGGCACCACGTTCGCGGTCATCGGCGACATCCCGTACGGCGACCTGCAGGCCGCGAACTTCCCGTACGTGGTCGACCAGATCAACGCCGACGCAGGCGTCGAATGGGTTGCCCATCTCGGCGACATCAAGTCGGGTTCGTCGCCGTGCAGCGACGAGTACTTCGCCGCGGTGCGCGCCCAGTTCGATCGCTTCGCCGACCCCCTGGTGTACACGCCCGGCGACAACGAGTGGACCGATTGCCACCGCGCGAACAATGGCGCGTACAACCCGCTCGAGCGGTTGGCGAAGGTGCGCGAGGTCGTTCTTCCCCGTACGCAACCAGACGCTCGGTCAGAACCCGATGCGGGTGAACTCGCAGTGGCTGCTGGGCTTCAGGGAGAACGTGCGGTTCAGCGATGACGATGCCGCCTACGCGTCGACGCACGTGGTGGGCAGCAACAACGGCCTCGCGCCGTGGACGGGCCAGACCGCACCCACCCGCGAGCAGTCGATCGAGGTGGCGAAGCGCACGCTCGCCGATCTGCTGCACATCAAGCTCGCGTTCGAGCAGGCGCGCCTCGAGCGTGACGAGCTCGTCGTGCTGATGGTCCAGGCCGACATGTTCGACCCGACGGTCGCGAACCCGGTGCTCGCCGAATACTCGGCGTTCCAGCCGATCGTGCAGCTCATCGCGAGCGAGGCTGCACGGTTCCGGGGCGACGTGGTCCTGTTCGACGGCGACAGCCACGGGTTCGTCGACGACCAGCCGCTGGCTGCCGGCTCGACGTGGCTCTCGTTCTACGGCGTGCGGCGCCCGGTGACGAACCTCACGAGGATCACGGTGGAGGGATCCACCGGCGCCGACGAGTGGTTGAAGGTGACGGTCGACGAGGACGCACCGCGCGGGTTCGTGTACGAGCGGGTGCCGTTCGCCCCGACGCCGGTGACCCACGTGAAGGTCAACGAGGTGGAGTCTCAGGGTGGCACGCCGGGCGACTGGGCCGAGCTCGTGAACCGGTCTGGCGTCGATCTCGACGTGTCGGGCTACGTGATCAAGGACGATGACGACACGCACGTCGGCACGCTCCCCGCCGGGTCGGTGGTGCCGGCCAACGGCTACCTCGCGGTCGACGAGACGACGCTCGGATTCGGCCTGGGCGGCATCGACCAGGTGCGCCTCTTCGCGCCGAATGGCACGACGTTGCTCGACTCCACGGCGTGGGTCGGCCACGCCGCTTCGACGTGGGGCCGCTGCCCCGACGCGACCGGCATGGTTCAGGTGACGTCGGTCTCGACGAAGGGCGCCGCCAACGACTGCACGCCGTTGATCGGCATCAACGAGGTCGAGTCGAGCGGTGGCACCCCGGGTGACTGGACCGAGTTGTACAACCCGGGCCCGAGCGTGAGCGACATCTCGGGCTGGATGTTCCTCGACAACGACGACACCCACGTGCCGTACGTGGTGCCCGCCGCCACGGTGGTGCCGGCCGGTGGCTACTACGCGATCGAGGAGGCGAGCCAGGGTTTCGGGCTCGGCGGCGCCGACAGCGCCCGCCTGTTCCGCGCCGACGGCACGCTCCACGACTCGTACACGTGGACGGCACATGCGGTGGTCACCTACGGCAGGTGCCCGAACTTCATCGGTGCGTTCCGCGACACGCTCGGGTCGACGAAGGGCGCGGCCAACAACTGCGAGCCGCCGGTGACGACGGTCAAGGTGAACGAGGTCGAGTCGAGCGGCGGTGTGCCGGGTGACTGGGTCGAGTTGGCGAACACCGGCGCCACGCCGGTCGACCTGTCGGGTTGGACGTTCGTCGACAACGACCCGGTGCGGCCGCGGTACGCGATCCCGGCGGGCACGACCATTCCGGCGGGCGGGTTCCTCGTATTCGACGAGGCGCAGTTCACGTTCGGTCTCGGAGCGGCCGACTCCGCGCTGCTCTACCGGGCCGACGGTTCGCTCGCCGACTCGTACTCGTGGACCGCGCACTCGGCGGTCACCTACGGCCGGTGCCCCGACGGGCTCGGCGAGTTCGTCACCACCGTGTCGGCCACGAAGGGTGCGGCGAACGTGTGCCCGCTGCCGTCGGTGGTGCTGAACGAGGTGGAGTCGAACCCGGAGGATTGGTTCGAACTCGTGAACACCGGCCTCGCTCCGATCGATCTGTCGGGCTGGCTGTTCCGTGACAACGATCCGCTACGTGTGGCTGCGCCGTACATGATCCCGGCCGGCACGATGATCGCCCCCGGCCAGTTCCTCGTGATCGAGGGCTTCGGGTTCGGGCTGGGCTCGGCCGACTCGGTGATCCTGTCCGACGCCACCGACCGCCAGATCCTCACCTACAGCTGGACCGCCCACGCATCCACGACGCTCGGTCGTTGCCCCGACGGCACCGGCGAGATCGTGGTCGCCCTCACCGGGACGAAGGGGGCCGCCAACTCCTGCGGCTCGCCGGTGAAGATCAACGAGGTCGAGTCGGCCGGTGGAGTGCCGGGCGACTGGGTGGAGCTGATCAACCCGAGCTCGGTGCCCGTCGACGTGTCGGGGTACGTCGTGCGTGACACCAACGACGCGCCGGAGTACGTGCTGCCCGCCGGCACGACGATCGCTGCGAACGGCTTCCTCGTGATCGAGGAGGCGTCGCTCGGGTTCGCGTTCGACCCGGCCGACGGTGTCCGCCTGCTCGGCCCTGGCGCCGGTGCGCTGATCGACTCGTACGCCTGGACCGCGGACGCGACCCAGACGTTCGGGCGTTGCCCCGACGGCACCGGCGTGTTCGAGGACACGGTCGAGCCGACCAAGGGCGGCCAGAACCACTGCGTCGGCATCCCGTTCTTCGGCCCGTGGCCGGGCGGCAGCGCCGTCACCCCGGTCGACGACGCGGTCACGTTCACGAGCAACCTGAGCGGTCTCGACTACCAGGCCGGTGTGCTGTGGGCCGTGGTGAACGGCCCGGGCACGCTGCACCGGCTGACCTTCAACGGCACCGCGTGGGTGCCGGTGACGGCCGGTGGTTGGGCCGCCGGGAAGCAGCTTCGCTACCCCGACGGCACAGGTGATGTCGACGCCGAGGGGGTCACGCTCGGCGGCGGCACCGGGTCGGTGTACGTGGGGTCGGAGCGCGACAACTCGAACAACGGCGTGAGCCGCAACACGGTGCTGCAGTTCGACACGACGTCGACCGTTGCCGATCCGCTGACAGCGACGAGGCTGTGGGATCTCACCGCGGCCTTGCCGGTGACCGGTCCGAACACCGGCATCGAGGCCGTGACGTTCGTACCCGACCCGTACCTGGTTGCCGAGGGCTTCGTCGACCAGTCGACCGGCGTTGCCTACGACCCGGCGAACTACCCGAACAACGGTGGTGGCCTGTTCCTCGTCGGTGTGGAGGCGACCGGCGGCGTGTACGCGTTCGAGCTCGACCACAGCGATGGCACCGCCACTCTGGTGGCCACGATCGCGAGCGGCTTCCCGGGTGTGATGGCGCTCGAGTTCGACACCGAGCTCGGCCAGCTGTGGGCGGTGTGCGACGACACGTGCCTGGGGCGCAGCTCGGTGTTCCAGGTGGTGCCGCCGGCACGTTCCAGCTGGTGCGCAGCTACGAGCGCCCCGGTGCGATGCCCAACATCAACAACGAGGGCTTCGCCATCACCCCGCTCAGCGAGTGCAGCGGCGGCGTCCGCCCGGTGTTCTGGAGCGACGACTCCGACACCGGCGGCAACAGCCTTCGACGCTCGACCCTCACCTGCCCTAAGGCGTCACACGCGACTCATCCAGCTCGTGCTGCTCGTGGACGAAGTCGTCGCCGGTTCGCTTCCAGCCGTTGATGCCGTTCGTTGCAGACGCATCGTTGAATCCCACGCACCGATTGCGGCGCCGAGAGTTCATCGTCCCGACGGTATTCGTTCACCGAAAGAGCCGCGTTGCTGCACAACCGCAAACCTAAGGTTGAGGTTGTGATCGAGTCAGCAGGTGGGGTCGTACTGCGTACCTCGGGCCGGCATCGCCACGAGGTGCTCGTGGTCCACCGACCGCACCGACAGGACTGGTCGCTGCCCAAAGGCCGGCGACGACGACGCGAGTCTGCGCTCGAGTGCGCGCTCCGTGAAGTTCGCGAGGAGACCGGTCTTCGGTGCACCGTCGAGGACGAACTTCCCGAGGTCCGCTACATCGACCGTCACGGTCGCGCTCGCCGCGTCCGCTACTGGATGATGCAGGCCGTTCGCGGTGAGTTCCGACCCAACGACGAAGTCGACGAGATCCGCTGGACACCGCTCGGGCTCGTGGGTGAAGCTTCTCACCCACGAACACGAACTCATCCTGGTGTCCGGTCTCCGGCTGGTGCATGCTGAAATCGCGTGCGGCCTGTGAGTTCAGCCTCGGCCACTTCCTGGTCACGATTTTGCCACGTCGTGAGATGGTCGGCAACCCATAGGAGAACACGGAGACCGTGCAGATTCGTGTTCGATGCTGAGCTCGTCCACATCCGTCATCGCGGCGTGATCATCGCGACCCAGCTGCCAGCATCACCCGACCGGAACCGTGAGCCTGCGACCGCACCGATTGTTCCCAGTGGGCGAAATCCTACGCAACAGACACAGAGAGACTTCACTGGCGTTCGGTGACACTCCGCTGTTGTTCGGTCAGCTGTCTTGCGACCTTTGTCGTGTCCGTTGACGATCGTGGCGTGGCGGCGTATGGTCGGAGCGGGGTCCGACGTAGGGATGCGAATATGGGTACAGAGGGGACGTACGGTTCTGGCCTGAGCACGGGCTGGACCGCTGAGGCACGTCGCCTGGCGGGGTCCGAGGCTCTGTTTGACGCCACGACGTTTCGTCACCTGACCACATTTGGCATCGGTGAAGGAATGCAATGTCTGGAGGTGGGTGGTGGCACCGGCTCGGTCGCCCGGTTCATGGCGGCGAGTGTCGGGCCGAGCGGACACGTGTTGGTCACTGATCTGGACGTGGGGCTGATGCGCGGCTGTGACGAGGGCAACGTCGAGGTCGTCGTACATGACATATCCGCTGATGCCTTGGACGAATCGATGTACGACGTGATCCATGCCCGGATGGTGCTTGAACACCTGCCGAACCGCATCGAGGTGATCGACAAATTGGTGACAGCGCTCCGACCGGACGGATGGCTGCTTGTGGAGGATGTGGACCTTCACGACATGTGCTTCGGCCCCCAGTTCTTGTTCGCTGAGCCCGCCCACATTTTCGAGATGTTGCAGATCGATCGGGCCAGTAGTTGACGCAGCCTTGCGGCCGACTGACTGGAATGGTGACTTCGGCCGCAGTTTGCCGCTCCACCTTCGGGACGCGGGTCTCGCAGACGTCGACGCCGAGTGGCGGAGCCCGCTCATCCACGGTGGCACTCCGAGCGCCGATTACATCACATTGTCCATTGAAGAGTTGCAGCCGACACTCATCGCGGCGGGGCTGACGAATGACGATCTCGATGGTTTCATCGCAGGCCTGGGACAGCCACAGACGATGCTCTGCTGGCTCACCATGGTGTCTGCGTGGGGGCGAAGGCGCTGACCACGACCAGGTTCTTGTTCCCGCCAGATTGACACTCGAGCGTTTGGCTGGCGCTTCCAACACGTGCCGCGTCGACGAGAACTTCGTTCACTTCAGGAGACGAGGACCTCTTCGGCCACGAGGTGGGTGACCGGGATCGTTGGGTATGCGGCCGCCATTCGTCGGGGCACGTCGAACAGCCACCAGCGCGAGAGACCTTTCGGCAGGGTCGACAAAATGATTCCGGCCGCGGTGTCCATTCCGTCCCGTCGCAGCACGGTGCCTACTGCGTAGACGGGGTTGGCGTCGCCGATTTCGCCGGTTGCGCCGATTCGCATTTCTGCGAGTCGATCGAGCATCTCGTCGAGTACCGCTCGAGCAGCCATCCTGACGTCGTGCTCTGCCCATCCCCGCAGCTTGGGGTGGTGTTCGGGAACGACCAAATGGAACGTGCAGTACGGGTCGAGTTCTCGAAGCCGGTGCAGTTCGGCGATCAGGTGATCGCCCCCCAGGGTTTGGTGTGCGACCACGAGATACCTACGCATGGGAGCCTCCTCACGACGTTCGTCCCCCTGAGATCCATTGTGCGACCTTTGGTTCAACGACCGCAAGAGACATCTGAAGCTGTCGGATGTCAGCCGAGGTTGCTCGAGCGGGGGTAGACGTCACCTGGGTCGGTGAGGACGTTCACGAGATAGGGCACGCCGCTGGCGAACGCCCGGTCGAGTGCCGGGCCGACGTCCGCGGCCGACGCAACGGTCTCGCCGCCGCCGCCCAACGCCTTCACCACGTCGTCGTAGCGCATCTCCGGCTGCAGATCGCAGGCCATGTCCCAGCCGTAGATCGCTTGCATCGGATGCTTCTCCAAGCCCCACATCCCGTTGTTGCCCACGATCATCACTACCGGCAGGCCATGGCGCACCAGCGAGTCGACGTCCATCAGGCTGAAGCCCGCCGCACCGTCACCGAGCAGCAGCACCACTTGCGATGATGGGCGCACCACTCGCGCTGCGATTGCGTAGCCGAGCCCGTTGCCGAGACAACCGTACGGTCCGGTGTCGAGCCATCCGCCCGGTTCGTAGACCTCGATGAACTTGCCGGCGTACGACGCGAAGTCGCCGCCGTCACAGATCACCACGGCGTCACGCTCGAGACGCTTGCGGAGTTCACCGTAGATCCGACTGGGCTTGATCGGATCGGTGTCAGCCTCCATCAACGCCACCTCGCCAGCCCTCGCCGCCAACTCGGCCGCTCGCAACTCGGTGATCCAGGCCGTGTGGTCGACGCGGTCACCGGCGTACTCGGCGAGACCGCGCAGCGTGAGGCGGAGGTCGCCGACGACGGTGAGCACGTCGACGTGACTCGCCCGCTGCGATTCGGCGTCGACGACGTGTGCCACGGTGGCCGAACCGAACGCTCCGAACCCCAATCGGAAGTCCAACGGCGTGCCGAGCACCACGACGACGTCGGCGCGCTGCTTGAGCAGGCCGCGAGTGCGGAGGAACGCGAGATCGTGATCTGCCGGTAACAATCCGCGACCCATCCCGTTGAAGAAGCACGGCACACCGAGCTGAGCCGCCGCCGCGGACAGTTCGTCCCATGCGCCGTCCCAGTACACGTCTGAGCCGACCAGGAAGACTGGGCGCTCGGCACCGGCGACCAATGAAGCGAGCGCCGACACGGCGTCGTCGTCGGGGGCAGCACCCAACCCGTCGCACGCCCCGCCGTCGGGAACTTCACCGACCGAGGGGCCGAACACGTCGAGCGGAAAGTCGAGGAACGTCGGACCGCGGTGTGGCTCCATCGCCAGCCGGGCCGCCTCGTGCACCATCGCACCCGCCTGGGTTGGGTCGGTGACGGTGGCCGCCAACTTGGTGATCGACGACACGATCGGCACATGGTCGAGTTCCTGCAGCGAACCGGCGCCCCACCGGTGCTGCGGGGCGCGGCCGCCGAGCACGACGATCGGTGAGCCGTTGAAGTGCGCCGACGTGATCGCCGACACGCCGTTGGTGATTCCCGGACCGGCCGTGAGCGCTGCGAATCCCGGCCGCCGGGTGAGCTTTGCGTACGCCTCGGCGGCGAACGTCGCCGACTGTTCGTGGCGAGTGTCGATCACGCGCATCCCCTGATCACGCGCCGCTTCGTACAGCGGCCAGATGTGGCCGCCGTTGAGCGTGAACATCACGTCGGTGCCGAAGCCGGAGATTGCTGCAACCGCCTGTTGGCCGGCGTGCCCCGTAACTTGTGCCATGGCTCAAGACCGTAACGCGCGCCTGCAGCCCCGAACGGATGGCCGACGAGGATCCAGGTCGATCAGTGCGTCGTCGGTTGTGTCGTCAGTTGTGCGGCGCACCGTTCGTGGGGGTAGACCGATGGTGTGACGGAACGCGAACTGATCGTGTTGGGCACGGCCAGCCAGGCGCCGACGCGTCACCGCAACCACAACGGATACCTGTTGCGGTGGGACGGCGAGGGTGTGTTGTTCGACCCGGGCGAGGGCACCCAGCGCCAGTTCACCCTCGCAGGAGTTTCCCCCGCTGCTGTCACTCGGATTTGCATCACCCACTTCCACGGTGACCATTGCCTCGGCCTGCCAGGTGTGATCTTGCGCATCGCGCTCGATCAGGGCCGGCACAGCGTCCCGGTGCACTACCCGGCCAGCGGGCAGGAGTACTTCGACAGGTTGCGCCTTGCGTCGGCAGGCCAAGAGCACGTTCCAGTAGATGGTCGCCCCGCCGACGGGCCTGGGGTCGTTCACGCCGATGACCACTTCACCCTGCGCTGCGCTCCACTTCAGCACCGTGTCGACTCACTCGGTTGGCGTGTGCAGGAACCCGACGGTCGTCGCTTGCTCCCCGATCGACTGGCGGCGTTTGGGGTCGCCGGCCCCGACATCAAGCGCCTGCAGACCGCGGGCAGCCTGGAGGTCGACGGACGCACGGTGACACTCGACGATGTGAGCGAACTCCGGCCTGGTCAATCGTTCGCATTCGTGATGGACACCTCATGGTGCGATGGCGCGCTCGAGCTCGCCGAAGGCGTTGACCTGTTGGTGTGCGAGGCCACCTTCCTGTCGAGCGAGCAGCACCTTGCGACGAGGTACGGCCATCTCACCGCCCGAGAAGCCGGCCGACTCGCAGCGCAGGCCGGTGCCCGACGGCTCGTGCTCACGCATTTCTCGGCGCGCTACGACGACATCAACGACTTTGTCGTCGAGGCCCGGGAGGAGTTCGACGACGTCGTCGCCGCCAACGACTTCGACCACATCCCCGTTCCGGCCCGAATGGAACACACGGCGCTCCACGAATAACCCCTCGGCACAACGTCATCGCCAGGACACGAGGGGTAGCGCACAGGTAGGTCAGAACCGGTGACGCGGCGGCGGCTCAGGCGGTCGGGCAGGTGGCTCGGTAGGGGACGCTGTCGCCGATGTACTTGGCCCACTCGTCCTCGGTGAGGTCGCGGCCGACGATGCGGCAGGCGGTCTCGGTCAGGGCGTCGTCGGTCAGTGACCATTGCGTGCCGAGCGACCGGTTGAACCCGGAGCCGCCCCCGGTGGAGAAGGTCTGCACGAAGTTCAGGTCGAGGCGGGTTCCAACGTCATCGAAACTCAGGGTCGCTATCGGGACGACGATTCCGCCCGGTGCAAGGTTGTAGGCGGCCGGGATGTCGCCGGGGGCGCTCGGCCGGTAGTCGCGGCGACCGTCGAGCACCGCAATGGATTCACCGGACTCGACGTTCCACACTTCGACACCGTCGCGCCAGTGCCACGCCGCGACGTAGGTGTTGTCTGGGGTCAGTGCGAGGGCGGGTGAGCCCTGATTCACGGGATCGCCGTCGTTGGAAGCCCCGCCACTCGGCTTGAACGTGCTTGATGACGCGTGAAGTCGTCTGCATCCAACAAGGCGACGTCGCCCGCCCAGACGACTTTCGCCACGACCGATCCGTCCGGCGAGAACGCGTTTTCGATCGCTGCGCCGGCACTCTCGCGGATGAGTTCGCCGGTGGCGCCGTCGAGTAACTGCAGCGAATTACCCGTCGGGGCGAGGACCCGGGACCCGTCTGGGCTGACCTGGAGTGAGCTCCCGTACGCCTGGTTCGGTACCGGTTGTGTCCATCGGGGAGCCCGGTCGGTGGAAGCGAGGTCCCATGACATCACCCTGCCGTCGCACTTGACGACGACGGATCCGTCGCTCCCGGTGCCGGTGAAGGCAACGCTGAGTGCGCCGTACCATGGCCTACAGTCGACCGGCTTGTCGACGCTGCGCACGAACTGCTCGGTGCTCGGGTCCCAGATCTCGATGGTCGAGTCGGTGGTGATGGCGACCTGACCGCTCGGGCTCGCCACCGCCGCCCCCGCCGCCGAGAAGGAGCCGATCTGGATTCCGAGCCGGCTCATCGGCTCCGTCAGGTCGATGACGGTACCGTCGAGCTGCACCACCACCTGCGCCGCGAAGCGTTGCTCGGGCGTGACCGTGGCGAACGGTTCGACGCCCACGCTGGTCCAGTCTCGGATGATGATGCGACCGGGGTTGCGCTGGACCGCGACCTCCGTACTGTTCGGACGGATCGGGATCGAACCCTCACGTCCGAGGGTCGGGGCGTCGGTTTCGAAGGACGCGAGCACATCGCCGGTGTTGGCGTCGACGACCTCGGTGGGCGACGCCGTTCCCCACGGGCCACCAGGGTCGCCGTCTCCGGCCGCGAGGACGAGGTGCTGGAGATCGTCGGCGACCCCCATCACCGTGCGGTCGCGTCCGACTCCCGTGGACGGTGCCAGGGTGCCGGTCGCCGCATCGAGTGTGGCGATTGCGCCGATCGTGCTGCGCGACGAGATCGAGCTGACCTGTGTGTCGTCGGCGGAGAACCTCACCCATGAGTCCGACGCCTGATAGACCCCGCGTGTGAAGCTGAGTGTCGTGGACCCGGGGTGAGCGACGGTGCGCCAGAGTGAAGCTCCCGTGGCGGTGTCGAACATCTCCAGATCGAGCGTGCTTCGGTCCTGATCGACGACACCCACGCCCAGTTTCGTACCGTCGTTCGAGAACCCCAACGCCTCGACGTAGCCCTCGACGGTGATCGGCCCGGCGACGACGGTGCCGGTGTTGGTGTCCCAGATCTCGACCGAGCTCGCGGAGGACGTGTGGAAGCTGCCCGCGACGGATCGTGCGAGCAGGCCGTTCTGACTGATGGCCATGTTCGCAGGGCCACCACCCGGCCCGGCGGGGAACGAGCTGTCGAGTGGGCCGGGCGGCTGCCACTTCCACGGTGCCTGTGCGTTGATGTCCCAGAGTCGCATCGACAAACCGGTCATGCCGGTATGTGCGGGGTACGCCAAGAGGCTGTTGCTCATGGCGAGCGGTGCATCGAACGAGAACACACCCGGCTCCGGCTGCGCCTGGTGGAGTTGGCGGGTGTCGGCATCCCAGAGGCGAACATCGCCTCGCTGGGTCACGGCGACGAACGTGCGACCATCGGGTGAATACAGCATTTCGTCGACGGTGCCGGCCGGGAAATCGTAGGCCTCCCAGGCGGCTCCGTCCGGCACCTCGAGAGTGTCGACGCGGTAGAGGTCGTCACTGAGGGCTCGCAGGAGTGAGGCCTCGGCTTCGCCCGTGGCGGTGCTGTCGGGGTTGGATTCGTCGGCGAAACGTTGGGATTCGACGGCGAGGAGTAGGGCGAGGTCGTTCTCGTTGGTGGACAGCAGCCGGGTGCTCTGTGCGGCGAGGCCGCGGGCGAAGCTGCTTCGTTGCGAGGCAGCTCCCGGCGTTGTCGGCGGTTCGTTGGGCTTCGGCTTCGTCGCTGGCCGCCTCGGCCACGGATCGTTGGGCGGTGGCTTCGTCGGTCGCCTGCTCGGCGGCCTCACGTTGTGTCGCCGCGACCGCTCCGGCCTGTTCGGCTTCGGGCTTGGGCGGCTCGGGCAGCGCTTGCTTCGTCGTCGGCGCGGTTGCGTTGACGGAAAGCGAGGAATCCGGCGGCGAGGGCGAACACCAGCACGACGCCAACGGCGGCGAGGAGGCGACGCAAGCGCCGGTTCTGGCGGGCTTGGTGAACTGCCCGAGCGGCGACTTCGGTCCGTTCTCGCACCTCTGCGTCGTTGCTCGCTTGGAGGAAATCTCGTTCAGTCGGTGTGAGTGGACTGAGTTGAGCCGCGTCATACGCCGCGACCAGGCGGTTCCCTCGGAAGAGCAACGCTTCGTCTCGGCCCTGGGTCTGCCAGTCGTGTGCGGCCACGTGCAATGCCCGACGTATGCGGATGATGTCGCGGTCTTCGTCGATCCACTCGACGAGGCGTGGCCACTCACGCAGGAGTGCTTCGTGGGCCACTTCGACGACGGGTTCTCGGGTGACCGGATGCACGTCGGTCACGAGGAGCCGATGGGCGAGGAATCGATCGATGACGGTGGCGTCGACACCAACGAGTTCGTCGCGGGTGGCACGTCGACGCAGGTCGTCGTTGTCGTCGCCTGGGTTGACGAGTTGGGTGAACAGCAGTCGCACGTCGTTGCGGTCGTCAGCCGGGGTGTCGCGGTAGAGCTGTTCCGCCCGCCGGGCGATGGCACCGCCGATGCCGCCGAGTTCGCTGTACGCGTTGGCAGTGACGACGCCGTTGATGCGTTGCTCGAACAGTTCGGTGAGCGCGAATTGCAACAGGGGAAGTGCGCCTGGTCGGCTGACGACGTCGCCGACCATCGCAGCGACGAGACCGGGTTCGAAACGCACGCCGGCTCGTTCGGCGGGCAGCGTGATGGCGTCGTGGAGTTCGGCGGAGGTCATCGGGGTGACGGCGAACGTGGCGTCGCGCACGATCGGCCCGAAAACCGAGTGTTGCAGCGGCCGGTCGTAGAGATCGGCTCGCAGCGTCGCAATGATGCGAATGTCGTGCCCGCTGGTGAGCGTGGCGGCGATGCAGTCGGCGAAACGATCGCGAATCACGTCGGACGGCACGAGGGTCCACAGTTCCTCGAACTGGTCGATCACCAACACGAGCGAGCCGTCAGCGGTGATGATGTCGGCGGCGATGTTGGCGAGGCCGTCGCGGGTCGAGGAGTCGCCCGGCGATGTCGCCGACTTCGGTGGTGGCCACCCGCCGCAGCGCGGCTTCGAGTTCGACGAACGGGTCGACGCTGGGAACCATCGACACCACGAGCGCGTTGCGTTGACGCAGCGCAGGTACCGCACCGGCGTGCACGAGTGAGCTCTTGCCCGAGCCGGATGGGCCGACCACCAGCACGAACTGGTCGGTGGTGACCCGCTCGACGAGCAGGTCGACCAGCTCGCCTCGGCCACGGAACTCCGCCGCGTCGGCCTCGCGGAACGCGCGCAGTCCCTTGTACGGGTTGACCGAGCCGAGCGACAGGCTGGCCAGGGTGCCCGCAGAGCGAATCGCCGCCGGCTCGGTGGGCAGGCTGCCTGTCGTTCGGGTCGCGTCGGTGGTTGCGCACGCGGTGGCCCAGGCGTGCACGAACTCGGTGACATCACGGTACCGGTCGACCGGAATCGGCGCCGACGCCCGCTGCAGCACGGCGTCGAGGGCGCTGTAGGTGCTGGACACGGTCGTGATCGTCGGCAGTGTCTGGTTGAGCTTGTTGCGCACCACCTCCGTCGCGGTCGCCCCGGCAAACGGGGCCACCCCGGCGAGTGCTTCCCATGCGACGACCGCGAGGGAGTACTGGTCTGATGCGGGCCCGGCGACGCCGTCGCGTGCCTGCTCGGGGCTCGCATACAACGGCGAACCTGCCGAACGCAGCGCGAGATCGAGTGTCTCGCCGCCGCTGTCGGCGATCCCGAAGTCGGCGAGGTAGCTGTTGCCCGTCTCGTCGAACAGCACATTTGCCGGCTTGACGTCGCGGTGCACGATCCCGAGCGCGTGCGCGGCAGCGAGCGCACCACCGATCTCGCCGACCATCCTCGACACTTCGATGAGGTCGAGCGGGCCGTGGCCGATCCGGTCGGCCAACGAGCCACCCCGAAGCAGTCGGAACACGAGGAACGCAGCACCGGGTTGACGCCAGAAGTCGTACAAGGGAACAACGTGCGGATGCTCCAGCCGGGCAACCAACTGGGCCTCGGTCTCGAACCGCTGCACGAAACGCGGATCATCGGCGAGTTCGGCCCGGATCGCTTTGATTGCCACTTCACGGTCGAGACTCGGCTGCACGGCCCGATAGACCGCACCGAACGCGCCCTCGCCAATGAGGTCGCCCAACTCGTAGCCCGGCACCGCAACGGCGCTCGACGGTGCCAATGATGGGTCCCCGATCAGGATCCTGTGCTGAAGATCGACGAGCATGTCGGACGGGTCGAGCCCGGTTTCCTCGGCGAGATAGTCGGCGAAACTTCGGTAGGTGCGCAATGCTTCGGCTTGGCGACCGCTGAGATACAGCGCCCGCATCTCCAACGCGATGAACTGCTCACGCAACGGTTGATCGGCGATCAGACCCTGTAGATCGGCGACCGCCTCGGCGTGGCGGCCGACCTCGATCAGCCGCTCGCAGCGTTCCTCGTGCGCAACGAGCCGGAGTTCCTCCAGTCGCGTCGCCACTGGTGACAACCACCACTCGGATCCGTCATCGCCGAACGCTCTGCCCGACCACAACTCCAGCGCATGGTCGTACGCAGAGATCGACGCTGCCCCGGTCGATGCCCGCGCCACTGCCAGGCGGGCCTCGAAATCGGCCGCGTCGTACGACGCGTCGCCGAGCACCAACTGATAGCCGTTCGCGACGGTGACGAGATGGTCGCCGCCGATCGTCGAGCGCAGTCGCGACACGTACGTCATCACGGCGCGCCGGGCACCCTCTGGCGCCGTACCCTCCGGCCAGATCGTGTCGGCGAGCCGGTCGGCAGTGGCGGCGGAACCTTGCGCCGCCAGCAGCGCAGCGAGGAGCCGCCGTTGCTGTGGTCCTCCGATCGCCACTTGCTCGCCATCGCGGATCACCCCGATGCCACCGCGCAACACCGTGAACCGTAGGTGCGTTGTGGAGCTGCCAGCCGGATTTCCGGCGTCAGCGAGCGCGGACACACCGCGCTGCTGATCGTCCGTCATGGCCATGAGACATCCTCGCGCACGTCGCGAGCGACTGTCATCCGTTCCGACCACAGCACGGGATGCAGCAAATGCTCGCCCGAGACACCCTTGAGATGGACTTCACGTGACGCGCCGAACGTCACATCGCCTGTCGACTCGACGATCTCACGAACCAGCGACGACACCAGGATCTCACCGCCGACGGCCTGATTGGCGATCCGGGCTGCCAAGCCCTCCGGCCGCCCGAGCATCTCGCGGTCGTCATCGATCGCCTCGCTGGTGTGCATGCCGATCCTCACCCGCAGCGCGTCGTTCGGGCGCGACCTGGCGTGCGTCTCGAGCGCCCGCATGATCTCCATCGAACACAGGATCGCCGACCGTGCGCTCGGGAAAGCCAACATGAACCCGTCACCCTGCGCTTTCACCTCGTACCCACCGGCTCGCTCCACCTGGCGTCGAACCAAACGGTTGTGGAAGTTGAGCAACTCCAGCCAGGCCACGTCACCCAGCTGTAGCGCCCGACGGGTCGAGCCCTCGATCTCGGAGAACACGATCGTCAGCGTGCCGCTTCCCGTTTGGACCATCGGCGCTGCATCCGTTGCGGCCGCAGCGGCCACGATGTCGATCGAGCTTCGCCGGACGTCGTCGTTGCCGCGTGTGGTCTCATCCTTCGTTGAGATCACCTCGATCCTGCAGGAACCGAACGTCGCCGTCTGCCCCGGCACCAGCTCGGTCGGTCGCTGGACGGGCATGCCGTCGATCAGCGTGCCGTTGGTGCTCCCCAGGTCTTCGATGGTCACGCGCCCTCCCATCGCACTCACACGGAGGTGCCGACGCGAGAGGAGGGGATCGGTCAGCAGCACGCCGTCGCAATCGCGCCCTACCTCGATCGGCCGGTGCAGCCTGACTTGCAGCGGCGTCCTGCCGGGCTCGCTGATCTGCACCACCGCCGGTTCCGAGCTCGATGTCACGGCCTGATCATCATGTGGGCCGTTTACAAAACGTCGACAAGGGCCTGTCAACGGGCTGCATCAGCAGGGGAGCACTGTCACATCACCAACCAAACACAGCAACCAACTCGTAGAGGTGTGTCATGTTCAACAAGAGCGTTTCGGTCCGGACAGCAAGGATCATCGTGGGGGTCCCCGCCGCGCTGGTCGCCGGGTTGATCCTGTCAATCGGAGTCGTTCGGGCAGCCCCGGGTGAGCCGACCAGTTCGGCCGTCCCGCCAGTTGACGTGCGAGTGGACGTGTCAGAACAAGCGCAGGTCGATGCAGCCGCCTGGAGCCAGAGCTCGGTCGATGTCGATGGTGATGTCGCTGTTGAGGTTGCAGATGACGCCGAGGTTGCGAGGCGGCCGGAGTCACCGGCTGACCGTGCCGTCAGTGCGGTCCGGACGTTCGCGGCTGTCGATTCGCTGGAACCGGCTCCCAGCATCAACAGCGAGCCTTCGGTCGCCTTCGATCGGTTGGTGCTCGTCGGTGACTCGCTTGCTTTGGAGACCGCACCTGTCATCGAATTCGTGACGCCGGACAAGTTGTTCGTGAGGAAGTTCTTCGGTGGCACCGCCCCGTGCGACTGGATCGACGACGACCTGGAGGCGACGCCGACCACGGTGGTCGTGATCACGTTCACTGGAAACAACATGACGCCGTGCATGCTCGACGCGACCGGCGCAAGGTTGATCGATGAGGCACTCGTCGAGAACTACCGCCACGCAGTAGGAGTGTTGATCGATCACGCGACCGCTGCGGGAGCTTGGGTGGTACTCGTGGGCCAGCCGCTCCATCACCCAAACTACGGCACCGAAGTCCACATCGAGGGCATCAATGCGATGTACCAGGAGTATGCGGACACGATGTCGCGTGTGTCGTACGTCGACGCCGGCCGATTCGTCGAGACGCCCGACGGGCATTACGCCGACCGGTTGCCGTGTCTCGACGTAGACATCGACTGCGCACCCGATGGAACCACCGTCGTGCGAGGCGACGGTCTTCACTTCTGCCCGGTCATTGGTGTCTTCCCATGCCCGATCTGGTCCAGCGGCGCGATCAGGTTCGGCCTCGGAATCGCATCAGCCGCCAACGACCCCACCAGCTACGACTGAGTGTTGTCGGTTCGGCGGACGTCTGACACCGGAGCGTCGCTCAGTCGTCTGCGGCAGACGACAACAAGACTCGACCGGCGAAGCGATCGTAAGCTCAACCGCATGGACGTACCCGACGCAGTCAAAGACTTTCAGTTGCAGGTGATGAATGTGGTGCATCGCAGCTTGCTCGCGATTTCGGGTGGCCGGATCGGCAAGACCATGGGCAACATGGCGGTCTACAAAGTCACCACGACGGGTCGTACCTCCGGCCAACCGCGGATGGTGATGCTGACGTCCCCAGTTCGAAAGGGCGACATGTTCGTGTTCGTGGCGTCGAAAGGCGGCGATGACCGCGATCCGGAGTGGTATCGCAACCTCGTCGCCAACCCTGAGTTCACCATCGAACCGGCCGGCGGCGGCGGGCCGATGACGCTCGTTGCTCGGACCGCCTCCGCAGAGGAGAAGGACGAGTTGTGGCCCCAGATCGTTGCCGCCTACAAGGGCTACGACGGGTACCGCCGCAAGACAGAGCGCGATATCCCGGTCGTGATTGCCGAGCCTGTCTCGGGCTGACACCACGCCGCCCACTGAATTTTTTCGCCGATCTGTGCGGCGCGAATCTTGTGTTGGTGCTTCTGAGGTTCGCAACTCGCTTGCCGGTCGAGCTGGGGAACACAATGGGTGGATGCGTTTCTCTGACCGTGTCTTGTTCGTTACCGGTGGTGCTTCTGGCATTGGTCGGGCTACCGCTGAGCGGTTTGTTGCCGAGGGTGGACGGGCGGCGCTTGTCGACCTTGATCTTGCACGTGCGCAGGAGGTGGCTGCGTCGTTGCCGGGTTGCATCGGGCTCGCCGCAAATGTCGCTGACGAAGGCTCAAGTCGCAGCGGCCGTGGCGGCCACGGTTGATCAGCTCGGTCGGATCGACGCGGTGCTTGCCGCGGCGGGTCACGCCGAGTTCGGGCCGGTCGCCGAGTGGGATGCTGCTCGCTTCAACAAGATGCTCGAGGTTCACGTGGGCGGCACGTTCCACGTGTGCAAGCACGCCTTGCCCGTCATGAAGGCCGGCGGGCGCGGCTCGATCGTCACCATTGCGTCGACGGCGGCGTTCACCGCCAACGGCAACAACGTCCCCTACGGGGCGGCGAAGGCCGGAATTACCGGGCTGACACGCCAACTCTCACTGGAGGCGCTGCCCGAAGTGCGAATCAACTGCGTAGCTCCTGGGCGAACCGTTACAGGCATGACGACACCGTTGATGGTTGAACGCGGCGGCGATCTCGATCAGGGCGAAAAGATCTTCGGCGCCAAGATCCCCATGCAACGAATGGGCACTGCCGCCGAACTGGCTGCTGCGATCTGCTTCTTCCTCAGCGACGACGCGTCGTTCATCACCGGTCAGACGCTCATCGTCGACGGCGGCGAAACGATCAGCTGACCAAATCCCCGTTCGTCGGTTTGGACCGTCTGGGTAGTCCAAACCCCGACGACCAGAACGGTTGCTTCAGAGGACTCGTGTCAGGGCGGCTGCTTGGTGGATTGCCGGTAGGACTCCGTTGGTGCCGGTGACGTCGCCGATCTGGTGGATCGCCCAGGGCCCGGTTCGTCGGCGAGGTATTGACCGAGTTCGCGATTGGGATCGCCATAGGTGACGATCACCACGGTCGCCGCTTCGATCGTGCGGATTCGGTCGGTGAATGCCACCCCGATGTCGACCGCATCGGAGCGGATCTCGCGCAGGTAGTGACCGCCGATGAAGTCGAACGCGCCCGACATCAGCCGCTCTTTCGCAGCCGCCACGGTGGCAGGTGGATACGGCAATGTCGCACCGATCGCGTCGTGCCGGGCGACCATCGTCACGGCCAGGCCTGCCTCCAACAGGGTGTCGGCGACCGAAATGGCTTCGAACGTTCCCGTGTCGTCGTACACCAAAGCTGGGCCGACGAGGTTCGCACGTCCGCCGAAGCCGAATACGTCCCATGACGTGTACACGTGCGGCAGATCGTGGCCAGGAATCGGGTCGACCGGTGTGGTGAGTTGGAAACCGTCGCGCCGAGGCGACACCCCCGTTGCCAAGATCACCTCGTCTGGCGCGAGCTCGGCGATGACGTCTGGGTCGACCATGGTCGCCAATCGGATCGTCACACCCGAGTCGCTCGATCTCGCTCGTCAACCACTCGGTGATCGCTCCGATGTCGCTGCGGTGTGGTGCGGTTGCGGCGATCGCCACCTGACCCCCGAGGCGTCGGGTCGCCTCGTACAAGTGGACCTCGTGGCCGCGGACGGCCGCGGTTCGGGCCGCTTCGAGACCGGCGGGGCCGCCGCCGACCACGAGCACGCGCTTTGGCTCAAGCGCCGGACCGGACGGCTCGAAGCTCACCATCGTTTCTTGCGCCGCGGCGACGTTGACGACGCAACTCAGCACCCCGGTGGACATGAGGTTGCCAACGCAGCCGAAGTTCGAACCGATGCACGGTCGCACGAGGTCTGACTCGCCCCGTTGCGACTTGTTGACCAACTCTGGGTCGGCGATGAGCGCTCGCACCATCGACACCATGTCTGCCGCACCGTCGGCGACGATGCGCTCGGCGTCGTCGAGGGTCATGATCCGACCCACGACCATCGTCGGCTTCGTCAGGTGGGCGGTGATGTGAGCGTTGGCTGGCATCTCATTCGCCAGGGGCTCGTCCATCGGTGCCAACAGCTTGTAGAAGCGCCAGTACGAACCCATGTGGAGCGACACGTAATCCACCTGTGGTTCGACGATGCGGGCGATCTCGGCGATGTCGTCAGGCGACAAGCCGCCAGGGATGTACTCCTCGTTCGGGAGTCGGATACCGACCAGGTAGTCGCGCCCGACGGCGTCTCGAATGGATTCGAGGATCTCGACGAGGAACCGCATCCGGTTCTCGAGCGATCCGCCGTACTCGTCGTCGCGCACGTTGTTGGCAGGCGACAGGAACTGCTCGATGAGGTAGCCCGACGATGCGTGCAGGTCGACGCCGTCGAGGCCGCCGTCGCGGCAGCGGCGGGCGGCGGCACCGAACGCATCGACCATCTCGTGGATGTCGGCGATTGACATGGCGGTCGGTATCCCGCCCACCATCGGGTTCGGGATCGCGCTCGAAGACACCTGGGTTGATGCCTTCTTCGGGCGGGTCGCCGACCCTGGGTGGTAGATCTGCTGCAGAATTGCCATGCCGTGCGTATGCATCCGGGCCGAGATCTCTCGGAAGAACGGAATGCAATCGTCGCTGTGGAGCGGGATGAGACTCGGTGCGTTTGCGTGAACTCCGGTGGCTTCGAGTGTGCTGAGCGCCACGCCGCCGGCGGCCCGCGCCTCGTGGTATGCGATCAGTCGCTCACCGGTCATGAGCGTGCCGTGGGCCGACCTGACGATTCGGTTCTTGAGTGTGATCGGCCCGACCTGTAGCGGCGTGAACAGGTGCTCGTAGCGATGAGACACAGGGCTCCTCTAACTTTACGTTGACTCCAGTAACTGGCTACCGTAGTGAACGACACACATCCTCACCGCACCGGGAGACAACATGATCGAGTTCAGCCTGACGCTTCCCCGCTTCCATGATCCAGGCGAACGCCAGCCCTACCGCAGGACGTATGAGTTCTGCCGTGTGGTCGACGAGCTCGGTTACGCCGGCGGCTTCATCGGTCACCACTCGTTCTCGCCAGAGGTGATGGACGAAGCGGCGCCGTTCGTGTTTCTCGCAGGGATCGCAGCCCACACCGAGCGCATCCGACTCGGCACGGGCGTCTACCTCGCCGGTCTCCACCACCCGGCCAACATCATCGAACAGGTCTCCACGCTCGACCGAATCAGCAACGGTCGTGCCGTCCTCGGCGTGGGCACTGGTTACCGGGAATACGAGTTCAAGGCATACGGCACCGACTACAAGCGTCGTGGGAAACGCCTCGACGAGACGCTCGCCGTCGTCCGCAAGGCATGGGCGACCGGCAGCTACGAGTGGGACGGCGAGTTCTTCCAGTTCGACGACATTCCGGTGTTCCCGCCAGCGGTACAGCAGCCGCATCCACGTATCTATGTCGGTGGTACGTCGCCAGCCGCCATCCGGCGCGCTGCGCGGTATGGCGATACCTGGTTCACGTTGCCGATGGAGACCCTGCCGGTGGTGGTCGATCTCGTGGCGCAGTACCGCGAGGCATGCGCGGCCGAGGGCCGTACGCCGCGGATCTGCCTCATGCGCGAAGGTTGGGTCGGCGAGACCGATGCAGAAGTGGAACGCGAGTGGTACCCGCGCGCCCTCAGCTTCCACCGCTATTACTGGGATGCCGGCACGAAGGGCGACGAACATGATCCCGTGCTCGCACGCGTCGCAGCAGGCGAAGATCCGCCGTACCGCGAGTTCGTGAGAGACCGTGCCTTCGCCGGCACCCCCGACGTCGTGACCGAGGAGATCCGCCGCTGGCACGACGCCATCGGCTTCGACGAGTGCTGTCTGATCTTCGCAACCGGCCGCGAGGCCACAACGCAGCAAGCGCTCACCCGAGCTGTGACGCTGTTCGCCGAAGAAGTCGCACCAGCGTTCCAGTAACCCGGCGTCAGGCCTCGTGGCCCGACGCACTGTCTCTGCCACGGAGCGTCAGCTGGCTTTGGCTGCGAAGTCTTTGATGAGGTCGATGATGTCGAGGTCTTCCATGGTGGCGATCGACCGCTCGATCATGGCCGACATCCATTCGTGGGCGCGCTCGTTCGTGCGGTCGAGTGTGCCTGCGATGACGACTGCGATGACCCACACATAGGCGATGCCGCGTCGATAGTCCTCCCACGCGTCATCGAGCGAATAGTCGGTGACGCCCCCTGCCACGAGCCCACCGTGCCATCGTGCGATGAGTTCTCGCTCGTGCGCACGGCGGATATTCGGTGGGGACGCTGCCGGTCATGAAGTACGCAAGATCCTGCGTGGCGCGGCCGCGCAGGGCGCCTTGCCAGTCGACCGCCACCATTGGCTCTTGGTCGTCGCCGTCACCGTAGAACAGGTTGTCCATCCGGACATCGCCATGGATGACGGTGAGGGGATGAGTCGACATCCAGTCCAACAAGGCCGGCAACGCGGCGAGGTACGTATCTTTCAGATCGCTGATGTACGCAGGGATGACCTCTGGGAAGCCTTCGACCATCGGATCCCAGCCCATCTCACAGCCTTGGGTCATCGTCTCTGAGCTGAACGATGGAGCAACGTACGGCAGGAAGTCGTACGTGGGATCATCAACTGCGCCCCAGAACGAGGCGTGCTGGCGTGCCATCCAATCGATGGTTTTCTCAGCATCGACGAGGTCGCAGCCGACGATCTGGTCGCCGAGGCGGTACTGAGTGAGATCCTCCATGAGGAGCGCGAACTCGACGCCATCGTCCGCGATGTCGGCGTAGTAGATCGCCGGCGTCCATGCGTGGCTGCTGGGCGCAATGTCGCGTAAGTAGAGGACTTCGCGCCGGTAGAGATCGAACGCACTGGCAACGCCGAGGTTCGCCTCATTGGTAGCGGGGAACTTGAAGATCAACGAAGCAGGGCCTGTGCCAGCTGGCGTAGTCGATGTCGAGTCGGGCCAAGCCAGACATCATGCCGACTCCGACACCGATCGTGCTGCAATTGACCTGTTCGACGGTGACATCAAGACCGTTGGCCCGGAGCACCGCCGTCATCCACTCGGCGGTGACAGCGTCTGGGCCGTTTGGCCGGGTGACGTCAGGCCGGTCCTGTTCTTGCATACTCAATTTCGTCTTCCTCTCGTTGGTATTGATCCGTGCTGTGATTGATCTGTGTTGCGATTGGGCTGTGTCGTGTGGATCTGGTTTGGGTGGCAGTTCAGAAGCTGCCCTCTTCGACCCGGTTGACGCGTTGGAGAACGATGAGGTCCTCGTGGAGTTCCATCCAGATGTCGTGGAACGATTCGCACATGACGCCGGTGAACTGTTTCGTTTCGCCGGCGGCAACGTGGTTTGCAGCGGCGGCGAGGCGGGTGTTGTAGCGGGCCATCCGCGGGAGCGCGTCTGCGAGTTGGTCGATCAGCGGTTGGGCCGCCTCGTTCAGCGTGGCGAGCCGGTCGATGCAACCTTGCTCGTAGGCGGCGTCGCTGTGGTCGTTTGCTTCGCCGTCGCGCATTTGCCAGTCGGTGCACAGTTGCTTGAAGTCCGTGTTCACGACGAGGAAATCCTCGTAATGGGCCTCGATGCCCGACCGCACCTGGTCGTCTGCGTAGTGGTCGAGTAGCTCTTCTTGTCGTTGCTTGCCCGCTGGCAGTAGCCCGTACATGTCGCGTTTTTCGATGTGACGTACCTGCCCATCAGCGACCAGCTGGGCCAGGATGTCTGCGGGGAATGTGCCGAGACTGGCGGTGAAACCGTCGGGGGTGACGAAGCCGCGCACTCGCAGCGTGTGCAGCACGATCGCCTCGTCGATGACGGCGATTTTCGACAGCATGATGTGCCGAAGCGTTGGACGTCGAGGCCGGCGTTTCGTCCGTTCGAGTGCCAGCCGGATCGCCATCGGTGGCTGCGGTGGCGGCGGTGTCAGGCGCGGTGTCGAAGTCTGAACGTCACGTCTCCGATGTGAACCCGGCCGCATGCGAGCAGCGCTTGGGCCACGCCCAGGCGAGCCATTGGCACCCGGAATGGCGAGCAGCTCACCGAGTCGAGACCGAGACGCACGAGGAATGCTGCGGATTCGGGGTGGCCCGCGTGTTCGCCGCATGCCCCGAGTTTGATTTTCGGCTTGGAGAGGCGGGAGTTTTCGCAGGCGATTCGTACGAGCTCGCCGACTCCCTCCTGGTCGATGACTGCAAAAGGGTTGGCGGGCAGGATTCCGAGTGCCAGGTACGTGGGGAGCAGCTTCGACTCGACATCGTCACGGCTGAACGCATACGTCATCTGAGTGAGGTCGTTGGTGCCGAACGAGAAGAAATCGGCATACTTCGCGATGGCGCCGGCTGTCAACGCCGCCCGCGGTGTCTCGATCATTGCTCCGACGGTCACCGTCGTCGAAGACAGTTCGGGATGACCGATCTCGTCGAGCACCTCGTGAACCCAGCCGCGGGCGATTCGCAACTCCTCGGCATCGACGACGAGCGGGATCATGATCTCGACGTGTGGTCGCTTGCCGCGTTCGAACAGGGTGGCGGCCGCAGAGCACAGCGCGCGGACCTGCATCTGGTAGAGGCCGCTGCGAACCATGCCGAGTCGGACACCTCGGGTTCCGATCATCGGGTTCGACTCGTGCAGTCGACGGACAGCGGTGAGCTCGATCCGTTCGTCGTCGGTGAGCTCACCGCGAGCTTCGTTGGCGACGAGATCGAACAAGTCCGGCAGGAACTCGTGGAGTGGCGGGTCGAGCAAGCGGACGGTGACCGGCAGCGTGTCCATCGCTTCGAGCAACTGCTCGAAGTCGAGGGTCTGGGCTTCCTCCAACTCGGCGAGGGCAGCGGCCTCGGTTGCAGGGTCGTGGGCCAAAATGAATCGGCGAACGATCGGTAACCGATCGCGGTCGAGAAACATGTGCTCGGTGCGGCACAGCCCGATCCCTTGTGCGCCGAGCTCGCGAGCATGGCGGGCATCGTCGGCATTGTCAGCGTTGGCCCGCACCTGTACGTGGCCCCTGGCGACCGAGTCGGCCCAGGCCAGCAGGGTGTCGAGTTCGGCGGGCGGCTCCGAGCCCGCGGTCGCGAGCACCCCGGCGTAGATTTTTCCGGTGTCGCCGTCGATGGTGATCTCGTCGCCGGCTACGAGCACCGTGTCGCCGATGGTGATCTGATCGTCGACGATCTGCAGGTCGGTTGCGCCGACGATGGCTGGGATGCCCCAACCACGTGCGACCACCGCGGCGTGGCTGGCCAAGCCGCCACGCGCCGTGAGAATTCCGTGTGCCGCCTGCATCCCGGGGACGTCATCTGGGGTGGTCTCTGACCGAACGAGAATGACATCGTGGCCGTCGTCGGCAGCTGCCATCGCCGCATCTGCGTTCAACACGATTCGGCCGCTCGCCGCGCCGGGCGATGCGGGCAGGCCCTCGCCGATCTCTTCGCGTGAACCGTCGTCGGTGATCCGCAGGTGGAAGAACTCTTCCAAGTCCCGCGGGTCGATGCTGTTCAGCGCAGCCGCAACTGCAAGCCCATCCTTCGCAGCCATTGCGCCGCGCACCGAAGTTCGGACATTCTCGGCGAGGTCCCCAGCCATGCTGAGAAACTAGTCGTTGACTCCACAAAGTGCGAGTCGAAGATGCTCGTCACGCCGGCCTCGCACAGACATCACACAGAGTTGGTTGCTCCCAGTTCGGCGTCGAGTGCCGCCAGCTGTCGCTCGGGTGGCCACGACGACGGGTCGAAGAGGGCCTGCATAGCGATGCCGTCGACCAAGGCGATCAGCCGCTCGGCCGCCGTACGGGGGTCTCCGCGGTTGATGCTCGACTCGCTGACCTGAGTGATGACGTGGTCGCGGAACTCCCGGTAGCCGGCGGTCTGCGCTTCGGCCAATCGCGGTCACCCACGGCGTGGGAGCAACAGGCGAGCGTGACCATCCAGTGTCGCCGCCGCTCGTCGTCGAGGGGAAGTGCGCCTTCGAGGGAGTGGCGCAGACGTTGTTCCGAGTGACATCAACTCCGTCGTCGGGCGCAAAGACCGACGTTTCGACAGCGACGCCTCGAACGTTGCGAGCAACAGTTCGCGCTTGTCGGCGAAGTAGTGAGTGAGTACGCCGGTGGTCCAGCCGGCTTCGGCCGCCACTTCGCGCATCGTGGCGGCCTCGATTCCAGCGCGAGCGATGACACGGCCGCGGCGGCCGTGATGTCATCGCGGCGCTGCTCGGCGTCGACGATCCGCGGCACGTCAGCTGGCCATTCCGCTGCGACCGTTGAGCAACTGGGCGGACCGTGCAAACTTGCGACGGCTTCCCATCAATTTTGCGACTGACGGCACCCCTACCCATTGACAGGAGGGTAACACGAATGTTATATATAACGTTTGTTGTGTAAACGTCTCAAACGACGATAGGGGAGAATTCAATGGTGTATGTGCCGACTCGCGGTGACGTTCCGGTCCGACTTGGGCCGTCGATCAAGAACGTCCCCGACTATGGACCCAGCAAGATGAGTCGCGAGCCGTACACCGATCCGGTGCAGTTCGAACTCGAACGCGAACGGGTGCTCAACCGTACGTGGATTCTCGCCGCCCGGTCCGAGCAGGCCAGGAACGCCGGCGACTTCGTGAGCTTCGAGAGTCATGGGGAGACGATCGTCATCGTTCGTCAACCCGAAGGCCACCTCGCCGCCTTCCACAATGTGTGCAAGCACCGCGGCGTGTCGTTCGTCACCGAGTGGTCGGGCTGCGACGCCAAGAACTTCAAGTGCCCGTACCACGGTTGGACCTACGACTTGGAGGGCAAGGTCAAGGGAGTCCCCGAGCGAATCGACTTCGATCCCGAGCATCTGGCAGGGCTGAGAAGCCCGGCCGTGGCGGTTGACGAGTGGGGTGGCTGGATCTGGGTGAACCTTGCTGGGCCCGACGTCGCGCCGTCGCTCGAGAGCTGGATCGGCGAGGAGATCATGGCCGACCTCGGTCAATTCCGCATGGAAGACATGGTCTTGCACGAGGTCGTCGAATGGGACGTTCCCGTGAGTTACAAGGCCATCGTCGACGGCTTCAACGAGATCTACCACACCGCTGAACTGCATCGCGTCGACAAGGAGTGGACCAAGTCGGCCCGTGACACCAGCTTCTGGATGGTCAACGATCACAACTACATGTGCTTCGTTCCCCGTCACCAACACCGCGACCAACTCGAGTCGAATTGGGACCATCAGCGATTTGCAATCTGCCACTACGTGGTGTTTCCCAACACGGTGTTCAACTGCAACCCCGAACACATCCAGGTCTTCAACCCGATTCCGATCGACGTCGACCGCACCAAGTTCATCTGCTGGGAAATCGTCTACAAGGGCGACGAGAACGACCCCGATTATCAGGACTATCGCCGGCGCATGGAAGACCACTGGGCGCACCTCAAGGTCGTCGTCGGCGAAGACATCGAGATCTACGAGCAGTTGGCACGCACCAAGCGGTCGAGTGCGTACCGCGAGAACATCCTCAACTCTCGTGAGTGCAAGATCGGGCACTACCACGACAAGATGGCGGAGATGATTCGAGACTGAGGTCCGAACCGCTTGGTCGTCCAGTGCCTCCCTTCAGAACTTCGTTGGTCAGGTTTCTTCGGTAGCCGCGGTCGGCTGACCGGTGCCGGCTGTTGCGCCGCCATCGACCGGCAGCGCAACGCCCGTGACAAATGACGCTGAGGGTGAAGCGAGCCACACGATGGCCTCTGCAATCTCGGTCGGGCTCTGCCCATCGGCGCAATGGGACGTTGTTTTGTAGCGCTGCGAACCGTTGCGGCTGCTGCTCGATCACGTGTTCGGTCATGCCCGTGATGGTCGGCCCTGGGCACACGGCGTTGACGCGGATCCCGTCTGGACCGACATCGATCGCCACGCTGCGCACGAGGTTGATCACTCCGGCCTTTGCGGCTGCATACGGCCACCGGTTCGCCTCGCCGAGCAACCCGGTATTCGATGAGGTCACCACGATCGCGCCGCCACCGCGGCGTCGTAGGGAAGGAATGCCAGTCCGCATTCCGAGGGCGACTGCTCGCAGGTTCACGTCAATCGATCGATCGAACACCGCCATGTCGACGGTATCGATCTGGCCCGAGCCGCGAATGCCGGCGTTGAGCACCAGCACGTCGAGGCCGCCCCAGGTTCGCTCGGCGAGTGCAACGGCGGCAGCGTTGACTGATTCGTCCGTGACGTCGCCTACGAGGGTTCGCACCGCTTCGACGCCGTCGAAGACAGCGAGCGATTCGCTGGTGAGGTCCACGGCGACGACTTTGCCGCCTCGCGCTGCGAGGAGGCGCACGGTGGCCAGCCCGATACCCGAACCTGCTCCCGTGACGATCGCGATGGGGTTCCACTCAGTCGGATTCGTCAACGATGCGCTCATTGCGCAAGTCTGTACCAACTGGCATCAATGTCAAGTAACTGGAAAAGTAACTGGAGGGAACCATGGTCGATCGACTCGCCGGCAAGGTAGTCGTCATCACAGGCGGCGCAAGCGGCATCGGAGCCGCAACCGCGCACCGATTCATCGAGGAGGGGGCGAAGGTCGTTGTTGCCGACCTTCAGGTTGAACTCGGGCGAAGCGTCGCCGACAACCTAGGGGACGACGCCCGATTCATCGAGTGCGACGTCACGTCGGAATCCGCCGTCGCTGCTTCGATCGCGTTGGCGGTCGACACGTGGGGTCGCCTCGACGTGATGTTCAACAACGCGGGCGTCGTCGGTGCGGTCGGCGCCATCGCCGACACCGACTCAGCCGCATGGCATCGCAGTATCGACATCTTGCTCAACTCAGTGTTCTACGGGTGCAAACACGCGGCGAAAGTCATGGTGCCGCAGGGTTCGGGTTCGATCATCTCCACGACGAGCATCGCCGGAGTCATCGGCGGGCTCGGTCCGCATGCCTACACGGCGGCGAAGCACGCCGTCGTCGGACTCACGAAGTCGGTAGCGAGCGAACTCGTGGCTCACGGCGTGCGCGTCAATGCCATTGCTCCGGGCACCATCCCGACGCCCCTGACGGCGGTAGCAATCGGCCGCACTGCCGCCGACGTCGAGGCAGTCGCCGACGAGCAGCGCCGTCGCTACGGATTCTCTGGCGACGTGGGCGACATCGCCAACGCCGCGCTCTACCTCGCGAGCGACGAGTCGAAGTTCGTCAATGGGCACACCCTCGTTGTCGACGCCGGGCGCACCGTCAACGGTGGCTCGGGCAGGTTCGCGAGTTCGGAAGCGGGCATGCAAGACATCGCCCGCATCGAGACGTCATGATGGAACACCAGTGATCGTCGTGGCTGGCACGATCGGGTTCGCTTCGCAAGAACAGCGCGACGCAGCGGTCGCGGCAACCATTGATCTGCAGCGCTCGACCCGTGACGACGAACCGGGTTGCCTCGCCTACTGCTTCGGGCCGGATCCAGTGGACGCGACTGTCGTGCAGGTGTATGAGCTGTGGGTCGATGAAGCGTCATTGGCGGCGCACTTCGAGCACCCGAACTACACCGCGATGCGTCGGGTACTCAGGTTGTTCGAACGCTCGGGTCCATCGTCCACTGCCAAGTACCGGGTCGACGCCGTCGCTTCGGTGTACTCCGCCGATGGCGTCCCGAGTGCGCAGTTCAGCGGCTACTGAGCTAGTCGGGAAGGCTGTCGATGGTTACCGTGCCGGCGTTTCCGTCGACGGTGACCATCGCTCCGTCGGGGATGATGTTGCTGGCGTCGGCTACTGACACCACGCACGGGATGCCGAGTTCTCGCGACACGATCATTGCGTGACTGCCCTGGGCGCCCACGTTGACGACCACGGCAGACGCAGGAACCATCAGTGGCACCCACGACGGATCGGTTTGCGGGGCGACGAGAACATCCCCGGGCTCGAGATCGACGGGGTCACCAGCGTCGACAACCACGCGGGCGCGACCGGAGGCGACACCGCCCGAGCCAGCGGCACCCTGGAGCACCATGCCGACCTGTGCGGCCGCCACGTGCTTGGAATCGCGTCGAGTCATCTCGTCCAGGGTGGGCACACGCTTGTTGACCACGAAAACCGGCTCGTAGTCGAACAGCGCCCGGTACTGCACCCAGCGCTGTGCGATGGTGTCTCTGAACGACTGGGGATCGGCGCGGAGCGCGTCGAGCTCATCGTCGGTAACCATGAACACCTGCTGAACCTCGTCGATGATGCCGCGCTCCACGAGGCGGCGGCCGTACTCGTACAGCGCAACCCGAGCTTCATTGATGACGCGGACTGTGTTCGTCTTGCCGCGCTCGCGACCAGCCAGGAAGAGCCGGGCTGACTTGAGGGCAGCTTCGAACGTGCCAGCTGTTTCTGCGTCAGCAGCGATTCGCGAACGGACGTCGGCGGTGACCCTGTCGCACTCGGCTATCGACACTGCCTGCCGTACCTTGGGCGCTTTGGACTCGTCGGACCTCCGCATGAGGTCGATCGCGGCGAGTGCGATGCGCGGCCGGCACTCCCACGACGGCGCCAGAGGGTCGTACTCGTTCTGGCCGCGCGAACCGTGGTCGCGGAGAAACTGTGCAAACGCATCGAGGAAGTTGCGTGCTTCGTCGCTAGTGCTTTCGCCGAGCCGCTGAAGAACCTCATCGGGACCGGTCTCGAAGGCGGCACTCAGTGTGGGCGAGGCTGCTGCAATACGGCCCAGCTCCCACATCGCGTGTGACGGGGCGGCGGAGTCGACCTCGATTCCGGCGAGCAGCCGGATGGCCAGCGTCGAATCGCCGAGCCCCTCACATATTGCACCGATCGCACCCGTTCCGAGGGCAGACATCGACGACACGATGATGGCGTTCTCGAACGTTTGTTGGATGTAAGGCGCCATTGATCGAGCGCGGGCGTGTAGCGCTGAGTCGGTCAGCGAGCTCAGGTCGGGCCGCTGCTCCCGCAGCTGCCTGACAAACTCTTTGTCGGCGTCGAGGATTGGGAGCGAGTCGGTCGACATCGCCCACGCCAACGATTCGCCGAGCTTTGCTTCGTGCTTCGGCGAGTCGTGCCAATCGGCGTGCTCATATGGCGGCACTTCGTCGCGCTCGTCGAAGAACGCCATGTCGATGAGTTCTGGCGTGGCTCCGGGCATCCGTGCGCCAAGGATGCGCGTCAAGGTGAGTGGATTGTATGGATAGCCGCCGAACACCTTGAACAGGTCGGGAAGCGGCGGGTTGTCGAACTCGTCGAAGTCGAGCGCGCCGATCGCGATATAGGCATCGCGTAGACCTCTGCACATTCCCTGCCGCATCACCAGGCTCTGGCCGAGCGGGCTGAACGGGTCGGGGAACACGTCGGCGGCGTTGCCACGCGTCCATGCCGGGAACCGTTCGGTGATGTCGGAATCGCAGAACCAGGTGCTGTCGGTGCTCAAAATCTCCCCCTCGAAAGAATGCTGACGGGGCGACTGTAGTCAACGTCAGGATCGGGGGCTGCTAAGGAGCGCAGCGACTATCCGCTCGTCTCTTGTGCGTCGGCGGCGAGGGAGCCCGACATCAGTTGCAGACGCATTGACTTCTTGTCGAACTTGCCCATCGGGTTGCGCGGCACCTCGCTGACGAAGCGATAGTCACGCGGGCACTTGTAGCTCGCGATCGAGCGGCGGCACCAATCGTTGAGTTCGTCTGGCGTCACCGCGCTGCCTGGCACGCGCTGCACGAGTGCCACGAGGCGCTCGCCCATCACGTCGTCGGGGGCGCCGACGCACGCAACGTCGACAACTCCAGGGTGGCCGATCAGGGTCTGCTCGGCCTCGGCCGGGTAGATGTTCACGCCGCCGGAAACGACCATGTCAGAGAACCGGTCGGTGATGAACACGTAGCCATCGTCGTCGATGAATCCGATCTCGCCAAGAGTGAACACACCCGGCGTAATGTGCGCGCTCGCCGTCTTCTCGGGGTCTCCTTCGTACACGATCCCGCGACCCGTCGTGTCGCGGAAATACAGCCGTCCCTCGGCGTTCGGCGGAGCCTCCGTTCCATCGTCTCCGATGACCACTGCTTCAAACGGCGGGATGGCGCGCCCGACCGAACCGGGGTGCTCCAACCACTCGGCGGAGTTGATCGAGCAGACCGTGCCAGATTCCGTGCCGCCGTACGACTCGGAGAACACCGGACCCCACCAGTCGATCATCGCCCGCTTCACGTCGACGGGGCATTTGCCACCGGTGTGGGCGACCTGACGAATCGACGACACGTCGTAGCGACTTCGCGTTTCGGCGGGGAGTGCCAGCATCCGGATGAAATGGGTCGGCACCATGATCGAACTCTCAACGGCGTACTCGTCGATCGCGGCGAGCGTCGACTCGGGGTCGAAGTGATAGTGGACGACCACCGGCACTCCGGCGAGCAGCAGACGGACGGCGTTGAGTGGCCCATTGTGGTAGAGCGGGCCGACGGCGAGATGGGTACCAAGTTTGGCCAGGCGGTGCGCCGAGATGTGCTCGACGAAGCCGGCGAGGTCGCCGGCGTCACCGACGGTCTTGGGCGGCAGCTGCACCGCCTTGGGCTGGCCGGTAGTGCCAGAAGTGAACAACAGGCTGGGCACGACAGGCTGGTCAGTTCGAAGCTCGAGTGGCGTGCGGCCGCCAACGAAACTCGGCGAGTTGCGCACCGATGATCCCGTGGTCGGGCAGGCAAACGACGACTATGTCGGAACCCGATGTCGCAGCTCGCACCGCCGCTTCGGTTTCACTGTCGACGAATGCCAGCCGCGCTCCGGACTCGACGACGATGTAGGCGATCTCGGCTGTGGTGAGCCGGTAGTTGACCGGAACGGCCGCCGCCTCGCCGAGCAAGATCGGCGACATGGGCAAGCAGCGTTGCCGGCCGGTTGCGGGCGATGACGATGGCGCGTCGGCGGGCTCCGAGGTCAGTGTCTCGAATGGCCGCCGCCAGGCCAAGCACACCATCGCTGAGTTCGGCCCAGCTGGCCCCACCGAAACCGTCGGATCGAAGGGCAGGTTCGTGTGGCGTCGTGGTGGCCCGATCGAGCAGCGGAACCAGCATCATCGAGTCGGCGTCATCATCGTGAGAGGACAGAGCACACGCTGAGCCCCGGTGCGCCGTACACCTGGGTGAACGCGGTCGTGGGGTTGTTGGGCACCTGACGGTCACCCGCTCGCCCCTGCAATTGGAGCACGCACTCGATGATCTGGCGTAGACCGCTCGCACCGATGGGCTCGCCGTTGGCGATGAGGCCGCCGTCGGTGTTCACGGGCAGTCGACCGTCGATGTTCAGTTCGCCGTCGCGGATCATCCGGTCTTGCTCGCCGTGCTCGCAGAAACCACACTCGGCGAGGTGCATCAACTCGGCGCCAGCCTCGGTGTCTTGAAGCTGGGCAACGTCGATGTCTTCGGGCCCAAGGCCAGCTTGCTCGAACGCGGCTCGGGCAGCGTGAACCGTGGCCCCTTGCGTGATGTTCTCGGCCAGCCAGGGGCTGAACACCTCGAAGGTGCCGAACTTGCGGGTGCGAAGTTGCAGCGCTTTGACCTCGACGGCGCCGTGACCATTGTTTTGGGCGTTCAACTGTTTGGCCCGGTCGGTGGAGGTGAGAACGACCGCTGCGCCGCCTTCACTCGGGCTGCAGAACATGTACATGGTGAGCGGGTCGTTGACCATCGTCGCGTTCATGATCTCGTCGACCGATACAGGTTTGCGACGCCAGGCATGGGGCGTGATGGAACCGTTTCTCAGCGCCTTGGCAGCGATCTCGCCAAGTAGGCGCTGGTCGAGGTTGTGATCGTGGAGGTAGCGCTGGATCTTCAACGCGAAGAACTGCGTGGTCACCATCATTCCGTCTTCGGCATACCAGTCGGGGAGGCCGTATTCAGCATGCTGACGAGTTGAATGCGCCACGGGCGTGCTTGTCGAACCCGACGGCGACAGCGATCTCGGCGGCGCCTGATTCGATCGCCTGAGCGCAGGTGAGGATGGCGCTTCCCGCTGTGCCGCAGCCGTTGTAGACCGATACGAACGGCACGCCGGTGAGACCGAGCTCACTGACGAGCGCGTCGGCGTGCCCGCCGTCGCGGCTGCCCCCGGCAGCAAAATCGACCTGGTCCCAGGAGATACCGGCATCTTCGAGGGCTTCGCGTGCTGCGATCAAACCCATCTGACGGCCGCTGATGTCGAACCGGCCGAATGGGTGCAAACCCACCCCGACGATCGAAACGGTCATGACGTCACCTCGGATGATTGCGCCGGAGATGATTGCGCCGGCACAAAGCGGTATCGCCACACGTCGCCGTCAGCAGTTGGTTCGCCAGGCACCAACTGAACAGGGGTACCGATTTCCCACGCGTCCGGGGCTCGTCCTTCGAGGCGGCTCTCGACTTTGAGTGGGCCGAGATCGACATAACCGACTGCGAAGGGTTCCCAGTCGTCAGGGCCGAGGTATGGCAGCTTTGGCTGAACGCGCTGCACGGTCCAACTCCACACGATGCCGCGGGAGGGGAGAGTTGTTTCCTCCATCGTGCCGGCACAGTTCGGGCAGCTGGACTGGAATGGAAAGGTGTGGGTGCCGCAGGCGGCACAGCTGGCGCCGACGAGTTGGCAAACCGCGCCGTCGTCTGCAACCAGGCCTCGGGTGATGGTCATCATGTGTCTGCCTTCAGCGCCGAAGCGCGATCGAGAAACTTGTGATCGATTCTAGTAACTCGCACGCCTGAGGCTGCAACCCGCGGGCGTCCGGGTCAGTGTTCTCCCGGGATCGCCTCGGCCGGGTCTGGGATCGATGTCACAGGTGCCGGTTCGTCGTCGTCGCCGGCTTTGCTGCGACGAACCTTGACAACGCCCTGATGACTGGCGAGCGAGACGGCCGCGAGCAGCGATACACCTTGGAACAGGGGCTCGATCCAGCGGGTGTTCGAGATGAACGTGAGCTGGAGACCCTTGATGCCCCACGCCAGAGCGTAGAGGGCGACGAATGTGCCCCACACGTTGGGTCGGCCTTTGAACTGTGAAGCACCGAAGAACACGGCAGCGATGGCGGGGAAGAGGAAGCCTGGCCCGACCGTGGATGAAAAGTTCCCGATCTTCCAGCCGAAGATGATGCCAGCGAATCCGGCAATCATCGCCGACACGACCAGCGAACCCCACACGAGGCGGTCGGTGCGCAGCCCCGCGAGGCGGGCAGCTTCGGGGTTGCCGCCCGTGGCGAACATGTGGCGACCGACCGGGGTGTGCTCGAACACGTACCAGACAATGATGGCAAGCAGCATCATGTAGTACCACATGAGCGGCAGCCCAAACACTTCGTACTTGCCAATCTTTCGGTAGCTGTCGCTGAACGCCGAGTTGATCGATTGATCCGTGATGTACTGCACGAATGCGGTGATGACCTGGCTCATGCCGAGAGTCGCGATGAAGCTGTTGACCTTGAGTTTCACGACGAAGAATCCGGAGACGAATCCAGCAATCGCGCAACAACCGAGGGCGATGAACATCGCAGCGATGTCTGACGTCTTGTTCGTGCTCGCCAACTGGGCGCTGACGGCCAACGCCATCGACATGTTGGCACCGATTGACAAATCGAACGTACCCGTGGAGAGAGGCACGAGGAATGCCAGTGCCAGCGTGCCCGTGTACAGCGCCGGGTCGGTGAGCACGAGTTTGACCGAAGCCGAACTGAGGAAGGTGTCGCCCTGGGTGATGGTGAAGAACACCATGAAGAGCGCCCACAGATACAGCGCGCTGTACTTGTCGAACCTTAAGCGGCTGATCATGATTCCCTCCGGGAGCTTTCGAGTTGGGAGTGTTCGATTTTGTCGGTGGTGATGTGGTCGCCGACGAGGGTGACTCGCTCGCAACCGTCTGTCAGAACGATGACCCTGTGGCACAGGCGCACCAACTCGTCGGTATCGGTTGAGGCGACGATGACTGCGAGACCATCGAGCGACGCCTGGTCGATGAGTCGGTAGATCTGATCCTTCGCACCGATATCGATGCCCTGGGTGGGTTCGTCGAGGAGCAGAACCTTCGGGTTCAATCGCAAGGCCTTTCCGAACATGACTTTTTGCTGGTTGCCTCCACTGAGCGCGCCGATCATGGCTTCAGTGCCAGCGGTCTTGATCTTGAGGCGATCGATCCACTCTTGAGTCTCTTCGGTCTCGCTCTTGCGCCGAAGTCGGCCACCTCTGAAGTGTCGATGGACGTCGCAGATTGACAGGTTCTCGCGGACGGTCATCGGCCCGATCGCACCGCGGAGTCCGCGCTCGGCCGGCACGAACGCGAACCCAGCCTGGATCGCCTGATTCGGGTCATAGTTGGCCATGAGCGTGCCGTCGAGGACGACCTTGCCGGCGTCGCGGGGTATCTGCCCGGAGAGCAGCCCGAGCGTGTGTTCGCGGCCCGACCCGGTGATGCCGGCGATTCCCACGATTTCGCCAGGGGCGACGTCGAGGTTGATCCCATGCACGTTCCCGCCCCGCAGATTGCGGATCGTCAAGATTGGCTCGCGGGCCGTCGTTTGCCGTCGTCGCAGTGGTGGTCTCGATGTGGTGACCGACGATCAGTTCAACCAAACCCACGTGATCCAGCGTCGGCGACGTCGGTGACGGTGGCCTTCTTGCCGTCGCGTAGGACGGTGACGCGATCGGCCAGCTCGAACACCTCGTCGAGGTGATGGGAGACGTACAAGATCGAGACACCACGGGCTTTCAAACGATGAATGATCTCGAACAGGCGCTTGACGTCAGGCCCCGGCAGGGTGGCCGTCGGCTCGTCGAGGATCAGCAGACTGGCGCCCTCTTCCCAACCGATGAGCGCCCGGGCGATAGCGATCGCGGTGCGGTGTGACGGCGGAAGTGAATCTATCGGGGCGGCGATGTCTACGTCGGCCAGACCAAGTTCCGCCAGCGCGGTGCGGGTGCGGTCCTCCTCCTTTCGCCATTGGATGCGTTTGCCGGCACCGGTCTGGTAACCAGCGGTGAGCGCGATGTTGTCGACCGCGTTGAGCATGCCGATCAGCCCGAGGTCTTGGTGAACGAAGCGAACCCCGGCGTCGATCGCGGCCTGGCCGTCACCGAGTGTGATCTCCTGCTCGCTCACCCACGCTCGGGCGCCGTTTTGATCTGGCTGGTGATAACCAGCCAGCACCTTGATCAGTGTCGACTTGCCCGAGCCGTTCTGACCGACGAGTGCGTGGACCTCGCCTGCGGCGACGTCGATCGACACATCGTCGAGCGCAACCTGGCCCGGGAAAGTCTTCGAGAGATGTTCAATGCGCAGGACGTCTGCCACGGTATTGCCCCCAATCCGGTCTGAATACTAGCAAACTAGTCTCACTATCAATAAACTATGCAACGCAACCTCGGCACGAAACGCGTGCCGAGGCCTTCAAGGGGGAAATGCATGACCAAGTTTGTGAAGTTTGCAGCCGTTCTGGCGGCCGGGTCGTTACTCGTCGCCGCATGCGGTGACGACGACGACGACACCACCACGCCGACGACAGCCGGCCGCGAACGGAAACCACCGCCGCGACCGAAGCCACCACCGCAACCGAAGACACCACCGCAACCGAAGAAACCACCGCAACCGAAGACCCACTCGCGGCAGCACGCGCCGCCGTCGAGCAGTTCAGCGACCCGAATCAGCCGATCGGCATCACCGAGCCCCTCACCGAGGTTCCCGAGCCGAAGACCTTCGCCTGGCTTGAATGTGAACTCGAGTCGTGCCCCTACGAGACCGTCGGCATCAAGTTCGCGACCGAAGCTCTCGGTTGGGAACTCATGGTCATCCCCTCGGAGAGCGCCAACCCGGCTCCCGCGTTCCAGCAGGCAATCGATGCTGGAGTCGACTTCATCGCATCATCCGGTGAAGCACCGGCTCTGTACGAGGAGCAGGCACAGGCTGCGGCCGATGCCGGGATCAAGATCCTCAGCTGCTTCGACACCACCCCACCAGATGGCCCGAACACCAACATCTGGACTCAGTGTGGCGACGCCAGCTTCGTCGAGAAGACCGGTCCGCTCATGGCGAACTGGGCGATCGTCGACTCGGAAGGCACCGCCAACGTCCTGGTCGTGAGCATCCCTGACTTCCCGGTACTCAAGGTCGAGACCGATGCGTTCATCGCCGAGCTCACGGCCAACTGCCCTGACTGCACGTACAGCGAACTGAACATCACCATCCCGCAGCTTGTGGGCGGCGAGGTTCCTTCCGCGGTGGCATCTCAGATCCAGGCCAACCCTGACGTGACCTATGCCTTCTTCTCATTCGGTCCGTTGGCGATCGGCGTCACAGAAGCGCTGAGCACCGCTGGTTTGGACGAGGGCGTCACCGTCTACGGACAGGACTTCTCGTCGGCCAACCTCGAGGAAATCGTCGCCGGCACCAACGGTGCTTGGTCGGCCGATCCGAAGGCCTACGCCGGTGTGTTGATGGTCGATGCCGCAGCTCGTTTGAGCCTTGGTATGGAGCTCACCGAAGAACGCGCCGCAGCCTCGTTGCCGACGTTCCTCGTCGACACGCCCGAGAAGGCGCAGGACATCCTCGATTGCTGCAACGGCGACTGGTGGCCGCCGACAATGCACGAGGACTTCAAGACACTCTGGGGTGTCTGATCCAAACCTGAGTTGAGGGACTTTGTGTTCCTCTCTCGCTCTGGGCCCGTCCCGGCTGGCATCTGCCAGCTGGGACGGGCTCTTCTGCGTTTCGCGAACAGTGTTCGATGTCCTGGATCGATCGTCGTGAACGGTGCGCGGTCCCCGGTACGAGGCCGTGCGCTCCTCTCGAACGACTTTCTTGAGACTGGCTATGGTTCTACGATGATGTTCATAGGTGACGCACCAGACCGGTGCCTAGGGGCCGAGGGAGTCTGACTTGAGTCGGCTGCTGGCGGTCACGGGTGGTCATCGTTTCGATATTGCCGCACTGCGATCAATGCTCGACGCTGTGTGTGAAGAACTGGGGTGGGAGTGGGCCCACGCGACGCAACCTGCCGCACAGCGTTGGCTGCGTCCCCAGCATCGCGACACTTGGGACGCGATCTTCCTCTACGACATACCGGGTCTGACACTGACGCGAGGGGAAGAACCGATAGCGCACGCGCCCTCCGAGCAGATCAGACGGTCGGTCCTCGAACTCATGGCAGCGAGGCCAGGGAGTCGTCGCAGTGCATCACGCGTTGGCCGGTTGGCCATTGTGGGACGACTGGGCACATCTCCTTGGTGGACGGTTCCTGTACGCACCGGGCCGGCTCGACGGGGTTGATGTCCCAGCGTCGGGGTATCGCATGGACACTTACCGGGTCGATGTCGCTGATGCTGATCATCCAGTGACCAGGGGAGTGGCGGCGTTTGATGTCACCGATGAGCTGTACCTCTGCCCTGTGTTCGAGGACGACGTGACGCCCCTGCTGTCGACTCCGGCGGATACGTCGGCGGAAACCATGATCGACAGCTATCGCGAGGTTCGGTACGGAGAACAGTGTTCGGCGACTGAGCAGGCCGGATCGAATCTCGTGGGGTGGTCGCAGCAGCACGGCCCAGAGTCGCATGGTCTATCTGCTGCCGGGCCACGGACCGAGCACCATGGAACACCCGATGTATCGTCGGCTCCTCGCGAACGCGTTCGCGTTCGTTGCGGCCGGGCCGTGATGATCAGCCCGTGAAGCTCAGCCCGTGAAGCTCAGCCTGGAAGATCAGGCTGCGACGAGGCGTTCGGCCAGGCGGTGCACGGCGGATCGCAGTTGTTCCGAGTCATGCGGGCTGAGTGGCCCGTCGAGAAGCCGCATCGTGTGCACCGAAATGAGCAGGTCGACGAGGGTCCGGGCAGTCAGGGTCTGCGCCCCGCTCTGGGCGGCAGTCGGGCGCCGCGAGTCGCCCGCGGGGAAGTAGCCGAACGCGCGCTGGGCATGTTGCTCCTCGAACTCCTGGCGGATACGTGAGATTTGCAGCGTGGCACCAGGCAGCTGGAGATACAGCAGGGTCGCCTCGTCAGGGTGCGTGTCGATCCAGTCCCACACAGCGTCGATGACTGCGATCAGGGCTCCGGAGTCGGCAGTGGTGGGGTCTGGCCGGGCCGCTGTGACGACCTCGCTGATCGAGTCGAACGCACTCTGGATCGCTGTGCTGTACAGATCTTCCTTTCCCGAGAAGTGGTAGTACACGGCGGTAACGACCACGTCGGCCTCTTCGGCCACGTCGCTGATCGCGGCGTCGACGAAGCCCTTGCGGGCGAACAAACGCACCGCAGCATCGATGATGTCGTTGCGTCGCGACGGCCGGTGCGCGGGTGGCGACTGGGTCTGTTTGTGGACCATGGATCACCAGCATGGCGCGATTTCAACGCGATGACGCGCCACTCCGCCGACCCAGGTGTCTATTGTTGCCCAATCGAAACAGCTGCACCCCCTCGCCGACCGGCTCATCGGCCGTCGCGCCGCCACGCCGTCATCGACGGTGCGATGGGTCTGTTCGCGACGATGCCGGTCGACGAGGTCACCGTGCAAGACATTGCGGCCTCGGTCGACATGACGCCAGCAGCGGTCTACTACCACTTCGCGTCGAAGGAGCAGATTCTCGTCGAAGGGATGACGCTGTTTCGCGATCGGCTGCTCGACCTGGTCAAGTCGAACATGCCTGCCGACGGTGACCGGGCTCGAGCGCTCGCGCTGGTCGACCTGATCTTCAGCTGGATCGGGAAGAACAGGACATATGCCACGGTGTATTACGTGAACTCCGCGGGGTTCAACATGATGACCGAGGCGGTGCGACGCGAGACACGAGCCGAGCTCATCGTGTTGTTTCGCGCTGCCGTTCGACCCACACGAGGTCGGGTGAGTGCGGCCGAGGCCGGAGTGATTGCGGTCGGTCTCGTGTCGTTGATGGAGACTGCGATCGCGTCAATGATCAATCAGGACGCGGCCTACCGTGGCATCGGCGCTCGCCGATTCGCTCGCGAGGTCTCAGCCACAGCCGATCGGATCATCGGCACCCGCGACTGAGCGCTCGACCAGAACGACTTCCGGTCAGATCTCCCAGTCGGTGTCGAGCCGGACGAGCGCCTTGCCGATGTTGCCGCCCTTGAGCATGGCGAGGAATGCGTCGACAGCGTGGTCGATGCCGTCGGTGACGGTCTGTAGTGCGTCGACCTCGCCGGAGCGGAGCCAGCCGGCGACGGTTTGTTCGAACTCAGGGCGCATGTCTTCGTGGTCGCGAACGATGAACCCGCGGATGGTGACCCTTCGCAGCACCGCCTCGATGAGGTGGTTGATGTCTTCGCCCCGCCCGCTCTCTGAGTACTGGCTGATCATGACCGCACAGAGCGATTCGGCCGCCGACCTTCATGTTGTGGAGGGCGGCCACGAGATGCGGCCCGCCGACGTTGTCGAAATACACGTCGATGCCGTCGGGAGCGAGACGCGGTACCGCAACCTTGGGCGACTCGGCCTGATAGTCCATTGCGTCGTCGTAGCCGAGCTCATTGACCAGCTGGGCCACTTTTGTGGCGCCGCCAGCGCTGCCGAGCACGCGCTCTGCGCCGAGCAGCTTGGCGAACCGCCCGGCCGCCGAACCAACGGCACCGGCAGCGGCCGAAATGAACACGGTGTCACCGGCGCGCATGTCGCCGATGCGCTTGATGCCAACCCAGGCGGTGAACCCGGTCTGGCCGAGGATGCCGAGCCATGCGCCGGCGGGCGCCACGTCGATGTCGTGCGTCGTCGTCGACGCTGGCGTCGACGACGGCGTGCTCGCGCCAACCGGAGCGATGTCGGACGACCGCACCCACGGGAACGTCGCCTGATCGGGAGGCGATGACCTCACCGATCGCTGAGCCGTCGAGTGGTGAGCCGATCTGGAAGTTGGTCGTGTAATGCTTCTCGCCAACGTCGAGCCGACCGCGCATCGACGGATCGACGCTCATCGCGATGTTCTTCACGAGCAGTTGCCCGTCTTGGAGTTCGGGTATCGGTCGCTCTTCGACAGCGAACAGATCAGCCGTGGGGAAGCCGCCGGGCTGCCGGGCGCTCCTGCAGGGTGACGAGGCGAGTCGTGGTGGGAATCATGCGTTGCTCCGAACGGTCAGGCTAAATATGTAATCAAGTGTAAAGTTACTACGCGGTTCATCGCTTCGTCACGTTGGGGTTTCCTTCGGTCCACGTCTGCTGCATGAGCCGATGGGCGATGCGCCATCCGTCGGGCGTTCGCACCACTCGGTCTTCGTAGTAGCCGCCGACGATGAAGTTGTCGCCGCCCTCGGCGCCTTCGACCACGTGCTGGCTCTGGAGGTGGCAGCGGTGAGTGCCCTCGTCGCCGTCGACGGTGACCTGATGGTTGCCGACAAGATGCTGCGTGCGGTCGAGACGCATGATCGCTCCGCCGATGCGGGCCTTGATCTGGTCGCGGCCAACGCACTCGACGCCGCGCAGCATCGCGGTGGCATCGGCTGTGAAGACTTCGTCGAGCCCGTCGATGTCTTTGGTGTCGAGTGCCCACGTGTAGCGGACTGCCGTGTCGATGATGTCGGCGCGATCTTCATGGAACTGAGACATGTTCACAGCGTGCCACGTGAGGCGGCCCGACTCCAGGGTCGGAGACATACTTTCTCTACACTCACTACATGTCTGACGCTGCGCTCAACCTTCACCGAATCGAGATTGCCAAGATGCTGTTCGCGGGTTGGAGTTCCGGAGACCCGGACGCCCCGGAGCCGTATTGGGCGCCTGACGGCATCCTCGATGACAAGGCCAGTGGCGTGTTCGTTGGCTGGCCGGCCATTCGGGCGTTCTTCGCCCGCGGTCTGCAGCGCACGTCAAACCTCACGCTCGTGCCGGACGAGTTCTGGTCGAACGACAGCGGGTTGGCTGTCAGTTACGTCATGAGCGGCGACGTCGTCCTTCCTGAGACGTTCGGGCCGGAATACGTCGGTCGCCGCTGGTCGGTGCCCTGCATGTCGTACCTCCGCTTCGACGGTGACCGCGTCTGCTACGAGGCCGACTACCACGACAAGGCCTCGCGGGCGAAGTCGCTCGGCATTACACAATGATGGGTGTCGCATGAAGTCCGGCGTCGCCAGCCACCTCGGATCTCCCGTCCAGATCGCCTATGCCGTTTCCGACGTACACGCGGCGGCCGGCAATGGGCTGTTGAGTGCGGCGCCGGCCCGTTCTTCATCCGCGAGCACATCGAGCTCGACGACGTGGTGTATCGCGGCGAGCCCGCAGGTTCGATCACAGTTCCGCCTACGGGCAGTGGGGCTCGATCATGGTCGAGCTCGTGCAGGACCACGGCATGTCGGCAAGCGTCATCCGCGAGCGATTCAGCCCCGACGAAGGCGGGTTGCACCACTTGGCATTCTTCGTCGATGACCTGGATGAGACCGTGAATTGCCTGGTCGCCGAGGGTCGGGACGTCGCGATGAGTGCGCGCACGCGCGGTGGAGTCGAGTTTCGATTTCATCGATGCCATCGCTACCCACGGGCACATGTTCGAGCTGTACTCAGCCACAGATCACCTCCGCCGCTTCTACGACATGGTCGCCGACGCCGCGGTGGGCTGGACAGGCGACGATCCTGTCCGTGTCATGTAACGGATGGGGTCGGCCAGTTTGAGTCTAGTACGTGCGACGGTGTTCGGGCGCCGTCTCATCGACCTGTACCGCGAGCTGCCACCGCGGTAGGCACTGTTTGTGGGCGAACCGCCATCCCTCGCTCGTGCGCACGACCACGTCGTGATAGTCGCCGCCGTACATCCGCTTGGGAGAGTGGGCGTCACGCGTGAACGGCGCGATGAACTTGCTGTGAACCTCAACCGGGCCGTCGGCGGGGCCAGTGCGTGTCGACGACGATGTTCGTGACGTGGTGCGCCGGCGGATGCTGATCATCGACGTCGCGAAACCACTCGACGATCGAGGTGCGCCCCGAGCGTGTCACCCGCCCGGATCCGCCGCGTGTAGTCGATCGTTGCATCCTCGACGAACAACGCCGCGAAGTCGTCCCAGCGACGATGATCGATCAGGTGGCCGTAGGTGCCGAGGAGTTGATGGATCAGGATGATGTCGGTTGCTTCGAGCACAGACCCAACCCTAGAGAATTCTCGAACTGAGAAATTCGAGGTTCTGGGCCTCCTCCCATTCGCCAAGTCGAAGTGGGGAGACTAGAGTCACTCTCAAGTAACCATCCGACGGATCGTTCCGACGGGGCAGTGGAAAGGGCTCGAACACGATGGCAGAGCAAGTCACACCGACCGGTCCAAGGTCGCCGGGGATCTCGTACCAAGAGTTGCTCGACACCGACAAATTTCCGGTTCCCGACATCCTCCGCGTCGAGTCGCCACGCTTCTTGGGCAGTGACGATTTTTCCATCGATCGGTTCATCTCGCGCGAGTGGCACCTTCAGGAGGTAGAGCGTCTCTGGAAGCGTGCATGGCAGTTCGCCTGTCGCGAGGAAGAGATCGCCGAAGTCGGCAGTCATGTGATCTACGAGATCGCCAACCTGTCGTTCCTGGTCACGCGCACCGCGTCTGGCGAGATCAAGGCCTTTTACAACGCGTGTTTGCATCGCGGTCGTCAACTCAAGGACCACAACGGTCGGTGCTCGGAGTTCCGATGCGCGTTCCACGGCTGGACCTGGGCACTCGACGGCAAACTCAAGGCCATGCCGGCCGGGTGGGACTTCGAGCACGTAGCACCCGACGAGTTCGCTTTGCCAGAGGCGCAGGTCGACACGTGGGGCGGTTTCGTGTTCATCAACCCCGACCCCGACGCGGGCTCGCTCTCCGACTTCATGGGCGACTTTCCGAAGCACTTCGAGCGCTGGAATCTCGAAGACCGCTACATCCAGGGTCATGTGCAGAAGGTATTGGCCTGCAACTGGAAGATCGCCCAGGAGGCGTTCAGCGAGTCGTACCACGCCGGAACCACCCATCCGCAAACCGTCGGCTATCTAGGTGACGTCAACAGCCAAGTCGACATCTGGGACAATTTTCCCGCGTCATCACTCCAGGCGGTATTCCCAGTCCACTCGTGTCCGGTTGGAAGCCGACCGAAGACGAGATTCTCCGCTACATGCTCGACATACGCGACGACGAAGAGAATTTTGTTCAACTCGGTGAGGGCCAGACGGCACGCGATGTCTCGGCGGCGGCCGCTCGTGAGCGATGGCGTCCAGTGGTCGGTGACTCCGTCGACGAGTGGAGCGATGCCGAGTTCATCGACAACATCGATTACACGTTGTTCCCCAACTTCCACCCGTGGGGGGCGTACAACCGCATCGTGTACCGGTTCCGTCCGAACGGCGACAACCACCGGGAAGCGATCATGGACGTGTATCTCATTTCCCCGTTCAGTGGTGAGCGACCACGACCGGCGGCGACCACATATCTCGGGCTCGACGACGACTGGACCGAAGCGCCAGAACTGGGCATGCTGGCGAAGGTGTTCATGCAAGACAGCTTCAACATGCCCATGGTTCAAAAGGGCCTCGAGACCACCGTCAAGCCGGGGGTCACACTGGCGAACTATCAGGAGTCGAAGGTGCGCTGGTTCCACAAAGAACTCGACGAGTGGATGGGGCGCTGACATGTTGGGCATGAAGCACCCCTTCACACGGGCACTGTACGAACAAGACGGTCACGGCCACGTCAAGGTCACCACGACCGACGGTCGGGTTGGGCTGTTCACTCCGTCGGGCGTTCATCTTTCGGGTGAGCTGTTCGAGGCGGATCCCCAACTTTGCGGTTGGATCGGCGGCCCGAAGCTCGCCCACCATCGAATCCAATCGAACTGAGTGCCGGTGCGGGCAGCCCACGATCTCCGCTTCCCAGATTTGGTCTGGTCGCACTTCAGCCGTCCGCGATTCGGCGACTTCGATGAGCGGGTGGCGGCAGCATCGACTGCTGGCATGCAAGGAATCGGGCTCTACGTCCACGAGTACGCCAGGCTCCGCGACGAGGAGGGCCGGTCCCCGGCCGACATTCGCGCAGGTGCTCGACCGTCACGGCATGGTCATCGCCGACGCCGAGGTGGCGCGTGGTTGGTGGGCCACCGACGGGCCGGCCGCAGACGAATGCCGCGTGATCGAGGAACTTGGCCTACGAGATGGCCGACGAGTTCGGCGTGCGGTACCTCCAGGCGATCGGTTCATACGAGTGCGAGTTCGATCAGGCGGTCGACGGCTTCGGTCAACTCTGCGACCGCGCTGGCGCGCATGGGCTGCTCGTTGGTATCGAGTGGCTACCGTTCACGAACATCGCCGACGCCGCGGATGCGCAGGCGATCGTGCGAGCCTGCGGTCGTTCAAATGCGGGCTACTGCGCAGACATCTGGCACCACGAACGAGGGGCCAACAACGTCTCCGCTCATCGAGGCGCTCGAACCCGAACGAATCTTCGCGATCCAAATGAACGACGGACCGAAGACGCCGCAGATCGACGATTACAAAACCGACTGCCTGGCGAACCGGCTGCCTCCGGGTGACGGCGAGTTTGACTCGATTGGTTTCATCGAGTTGATGCTGCGGATGGGCGTCACTGCGCCGATCTCGCTCGAGGTGTGTTCGACCGAGCTCTGGGCGGGCACCGCCGAGCATGCCGCGAAGGTCGCAGCGGATGGCATGCGCCGGGTGCTTGCGTCCGCCGGGGTGCCCGCATGACGGGGCCGAACCCGCCCGCTGTCGACGGTCACGTCGAAGTCGAGGGATGCACCAACTTCCGTGACGCTGGAGGCTGGCCCACGATCGACGGGGGCCGAATGGCAACCGGCAAGCTGTATCGATCCGACGGGCCGTTGCGGGTGACCCAGCGGGGACGCGACGCCGTGTGGAATCTGGGCATCCGGCTGCGTGGTCGACCTTCGCCAACACAGCCAGTTCGTTCGCACAGCAGGCTTCCTGCCTCCCGAAAATACGGCCCACGTCCAGCTTGTTGATCAGGTGATCGACACCGATGCGCCACCACCCCTCGAATCTGCAGCAGATTTCGCCGATCTGTACGACGGCATGCTCGACGCCAGCCGTGAACCCATGGCGTCAGCTCTCGACCAGATCGCAGACCAGATCACCACCACCCCGGTGCTGGTGCATTGCTCGTTCGGTAAGGATCGAGCTGGTCTCCTCACGGCGCTTGTGCAAGCTGCGATTGGTGTCACTCGGGAATCGATCGTCGTCGACTACGCCCGATCGGACGGTCCGGCGCTTCGGCGATACGACTGGATGTTGCGGGAGCCCTGGCCGGGCGATGTCGACCTTCACACGGTGCCGACGGCGATCTTCCGCGCCCACGCCGAGACCATGGAGATCTTGCTCGAACGTCTGGTCGAGCGTCACGGCTCGCTCGCCGCATGGGTCGACACATTTCCCGTGCATCCCGACACGATCGAGCGGCTCGGCTACGGATTGAGGGAGGAACCCCGCGATGGCCCATGAAACAGATCTGACCGGCACAGCGAGCGCTGGTGCTCGGCGGCTCGGTGTTCGTCGGTAAGCACATGGTCGACGGCCTGGTTCAACGAGGTGCTGAGGTCGCAGTGCTGAACCGGGGCAAGACGCCGAGTTCGTTGCCCGACGGTGTTGAACAACTCGTGGCGGATCGCACCGACGTCAACCAGATGCGTGATGCGCTTGCCGGCCGCGATTGGGATGCCGTCTACGACGTGTCCGGCTTCGTGATGGCCGCCGGTGGTAGCGACATCGATGGGCTGCTCGACCTCCTGGAAGGGCGCGTTGGCGCCTATGTCTACACAAGCTCGATCATGGCCTACGACCAGTCATGGGGCGGCGTGTTCCCGTGGACCGAAGACCAGCCCGCCAGCAGCGACGGAGCGACCAGCTACGGCGGCTTCAAGGCGTTGGCTGAAGCATCGATCGTCGCCCGGCACGCATCGACCGGCTTCCCCGGGTCCGTGGTTCGTCCGGCCGCGATCTACGGGCCCGACAACAACATTTTCGACATGGAACTCCCGATGTTCCTGCGGCTCCTCCAGGGGCGCCCGATTCTCGTGCCCCACGAGGGCCTCGTTGTTGGCTCGTACGGTCACGTGGACGATCTGTGCGATGCGATGATCACGATCGCAGCCCACGAGGCTGCACGCGGCGAGGTGTTCAACATCTCGGCCGACTCGATCGATGTGAACCGATACATCGCAGTACTTGCCGACATCGTCGGTGCAGATCCCGACATCGTGTACGTTCCCACCCGACATCCGCCTGGAGCTTGAGGCTGCGGGCGGACCACCGGCCTACGGTCACCTCTTCAAGGTTCGTCATCACGCCATGATGAGCACCGAGAAGGCCCGTCGGCTCGTGGGCTACCGGTGGAAGTACGACCTGCGCTCCGGGCACGAGCACACTTACGACTGGTTCCGGGCGCAGGGTTTCGATCAGCTCAGCGGCCCGCTGATCGACCCGGTGTGGAAAGCCTCGTACGACTTCGAACACGAAGCTACTGTCGCTGGGCGCATTCGTGGCTGAGTTCGCGCCGCAAGCGCTCACCGACGCCGAAATCCATCGATCGGTATTCGAGACCGTGGTCAACGTCTTGCTCCCGGCGCTCCCGGACGACGCGGAGTGGGCGCGGGCGACCGCAGTGCAGCTCGCCGGGCTCGTTCGCTATGCGGCGGATCGTGGCCCTGACCGGACGGAGGAGCGAGTAGCCGAACTCGCGGCCATCCTCGACGCTCTGTCGAACAACGCAATCGTCGCCGAAGTCTGGGACCGCGGCCACTCGCAACACGCCGTCATGACGGCTGCTGGGTCAGCCCTTGCCGTCGCAGTGGGTCGTGACGACTCCGCCGCTTCCGAGGTCCGAACGGTGCTCCGACCCGTCCTTGTCCGTCAGCTCGATGACGAGCTGGCTGAGACTGCACCGCTCGTCAATGCCTTCCGCGGCAAGCTCGAAGACTGATGATGATGGATGATGGTTGTCGTGATGGCTGAAGTTGATGGTTGACGTCGATGGTTGACGACATGCGTTCTGCTCTTGAACTCTGGCTCCACGATCAGCGCGGCGACGCGGTCGAGATTGCCATTCTGCGCCGAATTGCCACCGGCAATTCGCGGGCGAACTGGTACCTCGAAATGGCCGACGGCGATCGTTACGTCGTGCGCATTGAGCAAGGCGGCGTGTTCGGCACGTCGAGTGCCGAGGAGTTCCGCTTCATGCAGGCTGCCGATGTGCTCGGATGCCCGGTTGCGCCAACCCGATGGTTCGAACCGACCGGCAACGTGGTTGGTGAACCGTTCTTCGTGATGGAGTTCGTCGACGGTGTCGCTACCGGGCGGGACGATCGTTCGATGTCGCCCGAGCTCGCCACCGACTTCGTCACCCGGCTGCACGAGTTGCATCACATCGATTGGTCGTCGCAGATCGAGTCTGACGTCACGCCAGAGAACGCGACCCATGTGGCGGTCGACCGCTGGTACGACGTGTACCGCTCTGAGACAGACATCCCGATTCCATTGCTCGAGGAGGGAGCGGCGTGGCTTCATCATCACGCTGCTCCGCTCGAGCGGGTCGGCATCGTGCACGGTGACCCCGGACCGGGCAACATGGTCCACGACGGCTCCCGGGTCATCGCATTCACCGACTGGGAGTTCACCCACCTCGGCGATCCGATGGAGGATTGGGCGTATCTCATCAACATGCGCGGTGCGAAGACGATGCAGCGCGACCAGTGGCTCGGCCTGTTCGCACGTGTCGCCGGTGTAACGGTCACCGACCGCGACCTGCGTTACTGGAGCGTGTTCAACTACTTCAAGGGTGCGTGTGCAAACCTCACGTGCCGTCGGGTCTTCGCCACCAACAATCCCGCCCCCAACATGGGGTTGATCGGAGTTGCGTTGCACCAGAACTACGTGCGCCAGATGGCGCGCCTCACCAATGACATGGACGAGGAGAGCTGAATGGCCAGGTCAGACGAATCAGCGTTGATCGCGTTGTCGCTCGAGTACGCCGACGCGGTCCGTGCCCGAGACGCGGACCGATGGGCTGCCACCTGGACCGAGGATGCGCGTTGGATTCTCGGCGAGGGCCGCGACGTGGTCGGTCGTGACGCAATAGTCGAGATGTGGTCCACCTCGATGGCCAAGTACTCCAGCGTGGTGCAGATGTACCAAGCAGCCACGTTCGACATAGACGGTGACACGGCCACCGGTCGGTGCGAGTTCCAGGAACTCAACCGCCTGCCGAACGGTGGAAGCCACACGATGGCCGGGTATTACACCGACACCTACCGGCGTACGGCCGACGGCTGGAGATTCACCAGCCGACACCTCACGAAGTACTACTCGGGCACCCCCGACCTACAAGGCGAGTTCCTCTGAGTTACACCTTGGTGCGGCTCGGACCGGCCGGGGAGTTGGTGAACATCGCCTCTGAGTCGAACCCGATTCGATCGGTGGGGCGAATCTCGATGACCACACGACCCGGCGAGTCGAGATGGTGCACGAACGCATCTTGGCGTTCCTTGCTCTCCGGACGGACTTTGGCAGCGAGCGCGGCGTAGAACCAGGCTTTGGTCGCGTCATCGTCGTGGACGATGGCGTCACCTTTGTAGGTGACCGCCTGGCTGATGCCGATGTCGGTGCCGCGGCTCGTGATGGCGAGCGCTACCCGAGGCCTGGCTTCGACCGCGGCGACTCGCTTGCGTCGTCGCGTACAGGTCACCCAGAACTTGTCGTTCTTCACGACGAAGTTCATGATCACCCCGACCGGGTCGCCGGTGCTCGTGGTCCACATGAATGTGCATTCGGTCTGCGCGTCGAGCAGCGCCTGCTCACGTTTGTCGTCGAGGTAGAACGTAGAGACGTCTTCATACGAATCGACGAAGTCGCCCGCGTCAGCGGCATGTTGGGCGGCTGCCACAGCATGCTGGGCGGCGTCTCCGGTTTGGTCGGCCATGGTCAGGACTCCTTTGGTTGGTATTGATAGCTGCGTTGGGTACGTCCACCCGCCACCAGGTGGTGCTCTCCGGTGATCCACGACGCCGCGGGGGAGCACAAGAACAGCACCATCGCTGCGATGTCTTCGGGCGTGCCAGCGCGCCCTAACGGAATGGTGCGGACAAGATCGTCGAGCTTGTGCTCGATGCCGAGCACTTCGAGATACGCCTCGGTGATGACCGGCCCCGGGGACACGGAGTTGACCCGAACGCCTCGCTCGGCCAACTCCAACGCCAGGGTTTGGGTGAGGTTGATGAGGCCGGCCTTTGCAGCGGCGTACGGCCCGGTGTAGGGCGAGCCTCTGGTGCCGGCTCCGGAGGTGATGTTCACGATCACCCCACCATCGGGCATGTTGTTGGCCGCCGCCTTGCATCCCTGAAACGCTGAAGTGAGATTCAGTTCGATCTGCGACCGGAAGATCTCGTCAGAGGTGTCGGCCAGCGTGTGCACGTCCTTCTCGTCGGAGCCTCCGACGTTGTTCACCCAAATGTCGATCTTGCCGAACTGGGCGATCGTGCGCTCGGCGATGGTTTCGGAGAAGTCGCGGATGTCGCCGTCGACGATGAGCGCTTGGCCGCCTCGCTCACGTACGCCAGCCGCGGTCTCTTCGAGGTCGCCAAGACGTCGCGCGTTGAGGACGACATGGGCGCCAGCGTCCGCAAGCGCCCACGCGATTCCGCGCCCGATGCCCTGGCCAGAGCCAGTGACGACGGCTACTTGACCGTCGAGGCGGAAGAGGTCGAGGATGCTCATCGGGTCAGTCGAACGAGCTGGTTGCGTTGCCGTCGGCACCACGCACGGGAGCGGTGGCATCGATGCGGTACTTGATTGCGCTGCCGCCGAGCCGGGCCTCGGTACGCATGGCGTCACCGGTGGCGAAGAAGTTGGGGTGCTGGAAGTGAGCATCGAGCGTCTCCGCTGACTCCCACAGCTCGGTGATGCAGATCCGGCCCGGAACAGCGGGGTCAGCCGCGACGGTGTACACCACGCAACCTGGTTCGTCGTTTCTCGTCGCCCGCTGTAACTCGACGGTCGACTCGACCAGTCGGTCGCGAACTGATGGGTCGACGTCGATGTGTCCGATGATCGCGATCATGATTCCCCCGGTGACTGGTGTGTGGTGCGTTGCTGCTGACTCCACCATCATGCCAACTCGAACCACTCTCAAGTAAGTCGCAGCGCAGATTTGCAGTTGTGCAGCTATGCGTGGCGGACGTTCACGCACTCGTAGTGCGCTAGCCCGGCAGCACCGTCGTGGCGCAACAGAGTGAAACTTTCGGCCCAGTCGTTGTCGAACTCGAACTCGCGGCCCGACTCGTCAACGATCGTGGTCGGGTGCGAGACGTCCCAGACCTCGCCTTCTTGATGCTCGTCGCCGCGGAAGATGCCCTGGCCGAGCCCGTCATCGAACCCGCCGAAGTATCCACCGCCCTGGCAGTACACCCATCCGAGGTTCTCGAAGTGGTACTCGAGCACGTTTGCCTCGACATCGGTGAGCTGGAAGGTACCGCGCTGCACGCGGCGTCCGCCGTCGAAGAACTCGAGTTCGGTATCCACGGAGACGACGGGAACGATTCGGTCATGGCGCAGAATCGCGCCGCGCCCGGATGCGCTACGTCCGCTGGGATCTACGAAGAAGAACCCGCCGTGATCGGGCGTGTGGAAGAGCACCCATTGCCGTATGCCCGGCGCGCGCTTGCTCGGTGTCGGTGCGCCGTGGTTGAACGGGCGGCCGCGGGGCGGTTGAAAGCCCCATGAATGGTTGCGGAAGAACGAGGCTGGTGTCGCGTGCCAGCTCGATGCGTTCGCCCCTCGATCTCAACCCAGCCCTTCGCAGCCGCCGCGTGATCTCATAGGTTGCCCGTTCGGAGAGCCGGCGACCGTCGATCTGGCGCACTTCGATCGGCCCCATGTACGGCACGTTCGCGGTGTGGCAGAGCAGGTCGAGTTTGATGCCGAATTCGTTGTCGTCGAGGACGAGGCGCACCGTTTGGAGCGGTTCGACGATCTCCAGCCTGAGCGGACCAGCGCCGAGGTGCTCCATGTCGGGGCGGAGGCGGCGCGACACTCGGATGTTGTACTGGCGGTCGTCGTGGCGAAGACAGACGAATCCGTCGAGAACGTCGTTGTTCTGATACAGCCTCACGTTCGACGTGAGTGCCACGGTTCCGGCCTGATCCGCTGCGCAGACGTAGTGACCGTCACTCCAGCTCGGGTCTGTGCCAGCCACCGACGCAAATGTGTCGGTGATCTGGTGGAACGGGTACTCGTCGATTCCCAGCAGCACACGCCCAGTCTGACATCTCATCACCTGCCAACTAGTTACTAGAGTGCAAGTAAAGTTTTGTTGCAGCATTTGGGAGGTCGACATGGGTTCGATGACACCGGATTTCACTGGAGAGGTGGCACTCGTCACGGGAGCGGCTGGCGGAATGGGGCGCTCGATTGCGCTGGCGTTCGCCGCGGCAGGCGCCCAAGTCGTCATGGCTGATATCGATGCGGCGGGGGGAGCGGAGACCGAGCGGCTCGTCCGCGAGTCTGGAGGGGACGGCGTCTTCGTCGCCACAAATGTGGCGGACGCCGGCTCCGCAGAAGCCATGGTGAAGACAGCGCTCGACCGCTACGGCGCGCTGCATTGCGCCGTGAATGGCGCCAGCGATCGAGACCGAGACGGCCGCACTGCACGAGTGCGACGACGACAACTTCGACCGTATGCAGAACGTGAACGTGCGTGGGCTGTTCTTGTGTATGAAACATGAGATCACGGCCATGTTGCGCAACGAGTCGGGCTCCGACGGGCGTGGTCGGATCGTCAACATCGCATCGACAAATTCGTTCCGCCCTCAACACGATCAGCCGGCTTATACAGCGTCGAAGCATGCGGTGATCGGCTTGACCCGCAGCGCTGCCTATGACTATTCGGGACGGGGCATTCGCGTCAACGCAATCTGCCCAGGCGCAATCGACACCCCGATGCTCCGCGGCGCGATCGAGCGACGCGGTCGTGATCCGGAGGACGTTGCCAGTCGACTCAGCATGCTCGGGCGATTCGGTCGTCCCGACGAGATCGCGGCGGCGGCGCTGTGGCTGTGCTCCGATGCGGCATCCTTCACCGTCGGCCACGCGTTGGCTGTCGACGCCGGTTATCTCGCCCGCTGAGTCTCCAGGAGACCGAGTGGCTCAGGACGGGTCGAACTCGAGATGTAGCGATTTCAGTGCTCGCATGGTGAACATCGGGACGTGCGTGAAGTCGTTCCGTCCGTCAGCGAGTCGCAAGTTGGGTAGCCGCTGGAGAACGTGCTCGAGCGCGATCACTTGCTCGAGTCGGCTGAGGTCCGCGCCGGGGCAGTGGTGTTCGCCGAGTGTGAACGCCAGGTGGCGCTTCGCGTTCTCCCGGTCGAGCTGCACCTGGTGCGGACACTCGAACATTCGCTCGTCGCGGTTGCCAGCTGCATAACGGACGTGAACGGTCGAGCCTGCCGGAATGGTGACCCCGGCAACTTCGGTGTTCTCGGCCACTGCCCGCCACAATCCCTGAGTCGGCGATTCGAGGCGGAGCACCTCCTCGACAAAATTCGGGATGAGTCGCGGGTCTTGGGAGAGTCGCTCGTACAGCCCAGCCTGTCTGCCATCGTCACGCAGCATCATCCACAGGCCCGACGTCATCGCAAAGGTGGTGGTCTCGTTGCCCCCGATGAACAGGTGATCGACGATGGTGATGATCTCCTGATCGGTGAGCGGCCGCCCGTCAGGATGGTCGTCGTCGCCGGTGAACAACTCTTGGGTCAGGTGGGTGATGACGTCGTCGGCCGGACTTCGTCGCTTCTCGGCAATCTGTGCGGCGAGGTACTCGTACATTTCGACGACTTGTTCCGCGACCCAGACGTCTTCGTTCGGCTCGAGCGGCCGCACGAACGGAAGGATCCACGCTGCGCTCCAAGTCTTCATCTGGGGGGTGTCGCTCGCGGGTAGCCCGAGCATGTGCATGATCACCTGGACGGGCACCGGCCCGGCGAACTGCGCGTTCCACTCGACGAGGCCGTCGCGTTCAAACTTGGTGAACTGGGCGTCGATCGTCTGCTCGATGAACGGCCGCCAACGCTCGAGACCCTCGCCGGTGAAGAAGTGATCGATCATTCGGCGGTAGTGGCGGTGGATAGGTGGGTTGGTGCCGAGCGGTGTCATCCGTTCCCAGCCTCCACGGTCGTACACCTTCTGGGACGCCTCGCTGCGGCGTTTGCTTGCCCCCGTGGGAAAGATCTTCTGATGCCGCAGCACGTGCATGATGTCGTCGTAGCGAGTGATCACGAACTCGTTGGTGCCCGGGATCTGGTACACGGGAGCATCGGCGCGGAGGTAGTCGTAGGTGGGGTACCAATCTTCCTGTGTTGCCGGATCGAACAGATCGACGTCCATACGGGCGACGGTAGTCGTCGGTCCTTCCGAACTCGCTACCGTCGGTAAGATGTTCGTCGTCACCGCCCGTCTCACCGTCGATCCCGATCGCATCGAGGCGTTCGAGTCGCTTGCTCGGGAACTGTGGGAGGTCACGTTGCGAAGCGAGCCAGGTTGTCGGCGCTACGAATACGTTCGTCTGCCGGAACGTGGGGCGTACATCACACTGATGACGTTTGACGATCACGACGCGTTTCTGACTCACCAGGCGAGCGATCACCACATGGCAATCGCTGGCGGCCTGATGCGTGAATTCGTACGATCGATCGAACTTGGCTTCGGTGAGTCGGTCGATGGTGCCTTCGGCCTGATCGAGGGTGCAGCACCCGGACCTATCGATGTCGACGAGACGATGCGCGCCCACTACGCAGGTAGATATCCGGCGCCCGACTTCGGGGCCTGGGAGTCATGACGACGTCCGATGCCGACCTCGGAGTTCCCGCATGCGCGGACTGGTCGGGCATCGGTTTCCTGGAGGCACGCGAACTGTCGACCCGTGGGAGAATTGGTTGCTCACCGACTGCACGCGTCGTCCACCGATGGAACATGGGTTGCTACATCCGATCGTGCTGTTCCACGTGCCGATTCAGGCCGTGGGGACTTCGATCGGCGAACTGTTCGAACTCTGCGGGGGCGACGGTACGCCCGGATCGGTGACGCTGCTCGGGTACGACTGGGAGTACCTCGCCCCAATGCGGGAGAGCCTCGAGTATCGCGCCGAGGGGTCAATCGTCGAAGTGGGCTGTCATTTCGACGACGCCGGTCGCCCTCTGTACGACGATGTGACGTTCACGATCGCCTTGGAACACGACGATGCGCTCATCGCCCGCGTTACCAACCGGTGGCGGTTTCGGAGAGGCCCGACAGCGCCCCACGGGGCCGATCAGGTTCGAGGAACAGGGACTGCGCTCCCAGAGTTGGTCGTCGAGGACGTGGGCGTGGATCGAATGAAGACGATGGCCGCGCTCTTGCGTGACCCGTACCCCATTCACTGGGACCCGGCAGCCGTGCGGGCCGCCGGATACGGCGATCGCCCGGTCAATCAGGGCCCGATCAATCTCGGGTACATCGCCAACATGCTCATGGCGTGGGCGGGCGATGGTGCGATTCGGCGGTTGACCGTCGGCTTTCACGGGCGGGTGTTCGCTGGCGACACGGTCACCGCTGGCGGCACCATCGAGGACGAGTACGACCTGGATGGTGGGAGCGCCGCGCGGTGTGTTGTATGGCTCGACCGAGGTGAAGAGCGCCTCATTTCGGGTACGGCGGTGGTGAAGGTTCGCTAAAGAGCCTGTTTCGTTCATCTCATCGGTGCGCAACTTCCTGTAGACAGTATCAAGTAACTGTTGTCACTCGAGGAGCCTTCATGCAATCAGCCGCACCAATCAACGCCGTCGTCTGGGACTTCGGCGGAGTCCTCATCACGCCGATCACGAAGCTCCTCACTGAGGTCGCAGAGTGGCACGACGTGACGATGCACCACATGCTCGACGTGCTCATGGGCCCACGGGATCAATCGACGGACGATCATCCATGGCACCGAGCAGAACGCGGCGAGCTGCCCACTGCAGCGATGCAGGAGGAAGTCGCTCCGTTTGCAGAGGCGGCCGGCATCGAGTTGCGCGGTGACGAGTACGAACGGGTGCTCTGCGGTGTGTTCGATCTACACGATGAGGTGATCGAGCGGATCGCCGGACTTCGCGGTGAGGGCTATCGAACCGGGCTGCTCACGAACAGCTTCGTAGAGTTCCGGCCGATCCTCGAACAACGTGTCGACTTCAGCATCTTCGACATTGTCGTCGACTCGTCCGAGGTCGGCTGCCGCAAGCCCGAACCGCGCATTTACGATCTGACGACTGAGATGGTTGGGGTGCCGGCCGAACAGATCCTGTACCTGGACGACTTCGCCGCCAACATCGATGGAGCGGAGAAGGCCGGGTGGCAAACGATCCACGTCACCAACCGCGAAGACATCGTCAACGATCTCGACCGCGCCCTCGCCCGATAACCACGAAGTGTCAGACACGTCGTGGTCGATAACCACGACGTGTCTGACACGTTGTGGTCAGGCGGCGGCTGCTTCGAGTAGGGGGGCCAGGCGGTCGGGGAATTTGGCCCAGTCGTCGTCGGACGAGACCTGGGTGGTGAAACCGGTGTCCACCACGACGTGGTCGATGCCGGCCGCTTGGCTGCTCGCACCGCATCGCACATCTGGTCGATCGTCAGCGGCGCTGAGACCCGGCACCTCGAACGGCGGCTCGGTGAAGATTCGCTGGACCACTTGGATCGGCGGCGTGTTCGGCTGCCCGCATCGCGTCGATCTGCGCCCGGATCTCGGTGATCTGATCGATCGAGCCAGACGCCGGATTCCAGATGTCGAACATCGCTGCGGTGCGGCGGAGTCCGGCCTCTGAACGCATGCCGGACAGCAACGGGGGGTGAGGGTGCTGCAGCGGCTTCGGAGACACGATCGAAGGTGGGATGTGGAAGAACTCGCCCTCGAACGAAACCGGATCAGGGCCCCAGCAGGTCAACACCGCTTCGACCAGTTCATCCATGCGGCGGCCACGCGTCCTGAACTCGACGTCCATCTGATCGTGTTCATCTTTCGACCATCCGACGCTGAGGCCGAGGACGACCCGACCACCCGAGAGGTGATCGATGGTGGCGATTCGCTGAGCGAGTTCGACGGGGCGGTGGTACCCGCCGACGAGGATGCCGGTGCCGAGGACGACGGTGTCGGTCCAGGCCGCGGCCGCAGTCAACAACTCGAGGGGCGAGAGCGTGTTGCGGTAGGCGTTGGGCACCGGCATGCCGGGTCGTGCGGCATAGGGCGCCTGCGGGTCGAGCGCGAAGAAGAGATGCTCCTGCGCCCACAAGCTTCCAAACCCGAGCTGTTCGGCACGTTCGCAGAACTCGCGAACGGCGTCGCCGAGTACACATGTTGTCCGAGCTGGGGGAGCGTGAGCCCGATACCGAACGACTCAAACATCACGGCACCATTCACGGAAGCGCATCGATAGTGACCGTGCCGCGACCACCGTCGACCGTGATCGTCGCGCCGTCTGGGATCCGACGCGTGGCGTTGGCGATCGACGGTACGCACGGGATGCCCAACTCGCGGCTGACAATGACGGAGTGGGTAGCGGCAGCGCCAATGTTGGTCACCACGCCGCCAGCAGCGAGGAACAGGGGCGTCCACGACGGGTCGGTTGACTCGGCAATCAAGATGTCGTCTGGATCGAGCTTGTCGGAGTCTTCCAGGCTGTTCATCACCCGGGCGATGCCGGTGACGATGCCGGGCGAACCGGCGACGCCAGTGAGCACGTCACCAACCTGAACAACTTCCACAGCGTCGCTGTTCTTGCGCTTCCACTCGCTGAGCGGTGGTGCGCTGCCGCTGATGATGTACGGAGGTTCGAGGTCGTACAGAGACAGGTAGTCCTGCTCGCGCTCGGCGAGCCGTTCGCTGAACGACGCCGGGTCGGCGACCCAACTGTCGATCTCGTCGGCGAGCAGCATGAAGATCTGACGTTCGTGAGCGAGGTGCCCTGCAGCGGTGGCCCGCCGGCCAACTTCGAGGAACGCCTCGCGCACCTCGCCGACGACGCGGATGTGGTTGCTCTTGCATCGCTCGCGTGCGGCCATGAAGACCGCAAGCGAGTTGACTGCTGCGTGGAAGGTGCCGAGGGCCTCAGCATTGTCCGCGAACATGCTGGAGTAGTGATCGATCACACGCTGGCGCTCGGCGGCACCCGTTGCGATGGTCTTCGTTGGGTCGGCATCGTCGCCGGCTCGGCGAGCCTTGTCGATCGCCTGCATGAGTAGCGCCGGACGCGATTCGTAGCTCCACGAGTAGGGGTCGTACTCGTTGGGACCGCGGCTGCCGTGCTTGTAGATGAACTCGCTGATACCGGCGGCGAAGCGTTGTGCCTCGTCGCTGTCTGAAGCCCGGATGCGGTCGAGCAGGCCGTCGAGACCGGCATCGAACGCCGCTTCGAGCTCGCTCGATCCGCGCACCTGGCGCGACAACTGGAAGATCTGGTTGGCGATGTCGGCCGAGTCGATGTCGCCGATGCCGGTGATGAGCTTGCTGATCGCTGTCTTGTCGTCGGTGATCAGCGTCGGGAGGATGCCCGTGCCAACCGAGCTGCCGAGCGCGGCCCAGACGACCTGGGAGAAGGTGGCGCGCAGGTGCCGCTGCAAGGTGCGGGCGCGGGCGATGAGTTGCTCGTCGGTGAGCGTTGTGAGGTCGGGGCGACTGTCGCGTACCGCCTTGACCTCGGATTTCTGTCGGTCGATCTCGGGGACATTGGGTGTGCTCAGCACCCATGCGATCGTGACGCCGAGCTTCTCGGTGTGGCGTGGGGACTGATGCCAGTCGGCTTCGACGTAGGCAGGGATGTCTTGGCTCTCGGGGTCGAAGAACGTGTTGTCGACGGTTTCCCAGCCGGCCCCAGAGCGCACGCCGAACAGCCGCGACTGGGTGAGCGAGTTGTAGTAGTAGCCGCCGAACAAACCGAAGGACTCCGGGAACTCGGAGTCGTACTCGAGCGCATCGAAGATACCCATCTGTTCGAAGCCGTCGACGCAACCGCGGACCATTCCGGGCTCGCAGCAGAACGTCCAGCCGATGGGGCTCACTGGGTCTGCCATCACCTCGCCCGCGTTGCCTCGCGTGTAGTTCGGGAATCGTTCGGTCGGTACCCGGTCGTAGATCCAGCGATCACCCAGCATGTTTTTCCCCCACGTGGTCAATGGTTGAAGTTCGATTTCGCGACTCGATCGATTCGCAGCTCAGTTACTAGTATCGGACTCCAGTAACGGGAGCGAAGGAGATCACCATGGGACAGCGTCTCATTCCGGTTCGGCTTGCAGGCATTCGAGGCCGCAAGCGCCGCTGATTGGTTCGACACGGCCGCTCGGACGGAAGACCGGGGCTACTCGACGCTGTTCAGCTCCGATCACTATTTCGGCCCGGGCGCGATCTCCGAGGCCACGCGCACCGACCCGTCGATGTCGGCCCGCTCACTTCGATCGCGATGGCGGCGGCGCGCACCACCGAGTTACGGGTTGGGTGTCGCGTGTTTGCGTGCGACTTCCACCACCCGGTCGTGCTCGCCAAGGAGATGGCGACGCTCGACATGTTGTCGGGTGGTCGCCTGGAGGTAGGACTCGGCGCTGGATGGGTTGCGCGAGGAGTACGAAGGGCTTGGCGTGCCCATGGAGCGGCCCGGCGTGCGGATCGCGAAGCTCGCCGAGTACGTCGACGTCATGCGCGCCCACTGGTCAGGCGAGCAGATCGACGTCGACGGTGAGTACGTCCACGTGCAGCGGCTTCGCTGGCCTGCCGGCGCCGGCGCAGCAGCCCGGCCCGCCGATCTTGATCGGTGGAGGAGCGCCGAAGATCCTCGGCCTCGCAGGACGCCTTGCCGACATCGTCAGCCTCAACTTCAACAATTCCTCGGGCAAACTTGGAAGTTCGAGCGTCATGAGCTCGGGCGCAGACGAGACTGCGCAGAAGATCGAGTGGATTCGCGAGGGGGCGGGTGACCGTTTCGAACAGATCGAGATCGAAATCGGCGCATACTTCGTCGCGGTCGGCGACAATGCCACCGCTCAGCTCGAAGTGATGGCAGGCAGATTCGGTGTGTCGCCCGAGGAGTTCGCATCGCATCCGCACGCGCTGTTCGGCACGGTCGATCAGATCTGCGAAACGCTGCAAGCGCGTCGCGAGCAGTACGGAGTCAACTACGTCACGGTCGCTCAGCGTCACCTCGACGAGTTCGCCCCCGTCGTTGCAGCGCTATCGGGCACCTGATCGCCCAGGATGGTTCGTCGCTCAATCGAGGCGGGCTGGGTCGGCCAGGAGTTCGACGATCGTGCGGCAGAACTCGGCGGCCGGTACGCCGTCGACGATTCGGTGGTCCCAGGTGAGACTCAAGTGAGTCGCTTGACGGTCGTCACCTCGCCGTCGATCACGACGACATCGTCCCGCAGCCTGCCGACTCCGAGAATGCCAGCGTTGGGCGGGTTGATCACCGGCGTGAACACGTCGACGCCGAACGCGCCGAGTGCGCTGACGCTGAAAGTCCCGCCTTCAAGGTCGGCCGGGGAAATGGCACCGCTGCGCGCAGCTGACGCGACTCGAGTGGTCTCGGCGGCAAGGTCAACGAGACCGCGGTGGGCAGCGTCACGGACGACCGGCACCATCAGGCCGTTGTCGACGGCGACGGCGAGGCCGACGTGGACCTCGGGGAGCACTGCAATCTCGTTCTCGGTGATCTGGGCGTTCATGCGGGGATGGAGGACGAGCGCCCGTGCGCTTGCGGCCACGATGTAGTCGGTGATCGACGGAGTGGGCGTAGCGCCGTTCTTGCGTTCGGCGCGATCTGCCAACACGGCGGTCATGTCAGCGTCCATGGTGAGCGTGAGCTGGGCCATCGACTGGAGCGAGGCGTGCATTCGCTTCGCGATCGTGCCCCGCATACCAGCGAGTCGGATCCGTCTCGGTCGGCTCCTGCAGCAGTGGCATCGAACTGGCCGCCTCGCCGGGGGAGCGGGGTTGGCGGCGGGAGCGGCCGCCGGTGGTCGAGTCAACTGTTGGAGGAGTGTGCGAACGTACAGCGCGACACCATCCCTGGTGACGCGGCTGCTCGACGGGGTCGACCGGGACGGCCGCGATGTCGACACCCAGCAACTCGGCGAGGCTGCGCGCCGCGAACGTGGCAACCGCATCGATCTGGCCGGCCAGGGCACAAGACGGCCTCGAACGGGCGCTGCCTCGACGTCTTCAGACACGATGCGCCCCCCTGGCCCGGTGCCACGGACGTTGGCGAGGACGACGCCCCGCTCTGATGCGATTCGCTTGGCGTTCGGCGAGGCGAGGATGCGACCGTCAGGCGGTTGTTGCTGCCGAGGATGGTGTGGGAGCTGCTGCCAGGAGAGCCGCGGGTAACGACCTGGCAGCCGGCGTGGCTGCGGGAGTTGCAGGCGCCGGTGGTGGAGTGGCAAGAGCAGAAGTTGGCGGTGCCTCTCCCTCTGCAAGCAGCCAGCCGATGAGATCGCCGCACGGGAACACATCGCCGGGCTTGCCGAGCCGGTGGATTTGGCCGGCGCCGGGCGAACCGACCTCGGTCTCGGTCTTGTCGGTCTCGATGAGCAGGATCGGCTGGTCGACTTCGACGACGTCGCCCTCGGCGACGAGCCAATCGATGATCATCGCCTCCTCCATCGTGAGGCCGAATTTGGGCATTGGGACCTCAGTCGCCATGGTGTGCCTCCGCGTTGGTGTGGCGTGAATTGGTGCCGGTTGGCAGGTCGAACAGATGCTGTTTTGCAGCGCAATGCAGGGCGCGGTCGACGTCGATGACCGATCGGGCCGTCGCTACGGACGGTGATGGTGGCCACCGCGTCGGCGGCGAGGACCCGTTGACGCTCGCCGTCGTACGCCAGCGCCCCGGGACCACGAGAGTTGCACCGATTCTCCGTCGGCGAGCAGGTTGATCTCACCGATCGACATCTCGTGAAACGCCCCCGGCAGGATGGGAACCCGGACTCTGCGCTCGCCGTCGAGGTGACCGACAGGGAGTTGGACCACAACAGCCCCGGGTGTGTGTCGACCGATGGGGAACACGCGACCGGCAATTGCCGACAGGCCGGTGCTGGTAGGGCTGGCGATGGCGGCAATCACGGTGCGGATCGACTCGGAGCGGACGACGGCGCGAGCGCCGGTGTGACCGTCGTCGGTGAGCGCGACATCGACAAGTGCGATGTCGTGTTCAGTGGTGTGCCCCGGCCGTTCGATGTCGATATGGAGGACCTTTGCCTGTCGCCCGACCGCGTCGAGAGCGATTGCGCCGCGCGGCGATGAGCCCGGCTGCCGTACCGGCAGACGAGCCGTCGAGCATGCACGGGGAACACGTTGTTGGTGCCGGTGGAGATGGCGATCATCGTCGTGTGTGGCGCCCCGAGAGCGACGTCGCGGCAGGTACCGTCGCCGCCGAGGACCACGATCGGTGCGCAGCCAAGTTCGGCGAGTTGTGTGGCACCTCGCCGGCTGTCGAGTGCAGACCCGGTGCCCGGACCGTCGACGAGGTGAGCGCCATCGACCCCTGCGAGCGCGCGCTCGGCGATGCGACCGACGTCGCGGGTGGCGATCACCCGCGACGCGCCCGCTTCGAGCGCGCCGATCGCGATCCGTCGCACGATGCCGATCTTCGCGGTGTCAGGACTGTGACCGACGGGCGCGTGGAGTCGGCGAATGTCTTTGCCCGCCCACGGGTTGACGATGATGCCGACGTCGGACACGGACGTGTCAGCCTCCCAGCAGCGGACGTCGGACGGCGTCGCGAACGCCGGCTGCGATGCGGGCCGCATCGGGCACGTACAAGTTCTCAAGAGCCGGGGTGAACGGGCACTGGCGAGAATGGCGCGCCGACGCGTCCTACCGGTGCATCGAGGTAGTCGAAAGCGTGCTCCTGGATCTGGGCCGCGACTTCGGCGCCGAAACCACCGAAGCGGACGGCCTCGTGGGCAACGACGACTCGATTCGTCTTCTTCACCGACTCGACGACGGTGTCGATGTCGAGCGGAGACAGCGTGCGGAGGTCGATCACCTCGGCGTCGATGCCATCGGCGGCGAGCGCATCGGCGGCGACGAGCGAGTCTGCTGCAGTCTTGCCCCATGAAACGATCGTGACGTCGCTCCCCGGTCGCGAGACGTTGGCCACACCAAGTGGGATGTGGTAGCGCTCTTCGGGCACGTGACCGCGGACGCCGAGCATCTTCTTGTGCAAGATGAACAGTGTCGGGTTGTCTTCGCGGATGCACGCGGCAGCGAGGCCTTTGGCGTCGTACGCGTTCGACGGTGTGCACCACCTTGAGACCGGGAATGTGGCAGAACAGAGCTTCGAGGCTCTGGCTGTGCTGCGCCCCAGCCGACACGCCGCCACCGCCGATTGTGGTGATCGTGAGTGGCAGGATCGCCTCGCCGCCGAACATGTACTTCAACTTTGCGGCCTGATTGACGATCTGGTCGGCGGCGACCAACACGAAGTCCATGAACATGATGTCGACGATTGGCCGCAAGCCGGTGACGGCAGCGCCGACGCCGAGGCCAATGATCGCCTGTTCGCTGATGGGTGTGTCGACAGCGCGCCGCTCGCCGAACTCGGCCTGGATGCCGTCGAAGGTGTGGAACACGCCGCCGTGTGCGCCGACGTCTTCGCCGGCGATGAACACGTTGGGGTCGGCGGCCATCTCGAGCTTGACAGCCTCGGTGAATGCGCGGACGTAAGTGAGGATTCGTTCGTCGCTCATGAGGGTGCCCCTTGCTCTTGTGCTGCCGTGTAGACGCCAACGAGGAGCTGGCTCTCGTCGGGGAACGGGCTGTCGTCGGCGAACTGGATCGCCTCATCGATCGCAGCTCGCACCTCGTCCCAGATCTGGTCGAGATCCTCGCGGGTGGCGATGTCGCTCTTCGATCACCTGCTTCTCGAACGTGAAGATCGGGTCGCGTTCCTTCCATGCGAGGACCTCTTCGTCGGGCCGGTACTTCACGCCGAGCGTTTGGATGCCGTGATGGTTGTAGAACCGGTACGTCTTCGCCTCCACGAGCGCCGGGCCTTCGCCTCGGCGGGCGCGCTCGATGGCGTCGATGGCCGCCTCGTGCACGGCGAGCAACGTCCATGCCGTCGACGATCACGCCGGGCATGCCGTATCCGGCTGCCCGATCGACCACGTCGGCGATCAGCATCGCCTTGTCGGTCGGGGTGTACTCGCCGTACATGTTGTGCTCGCAGACGAACACGACCGGCAGCTGCAGGGCGCAGGCCATGTTCGCCGCTTCGTGGAACGCACCGATGTTCGTGGAGGCGTCGCCGAAGAATGCGACCGAGACCTGGTCGGAGCCGTTGTACTTGTTGCGGAACCCAGCGCCGACTGCGATCGGTACACCGGCCCCGACGATGCCGTTCGCGCCGAGCATGCCGAGCGACAGGTCGTTGATGTGCATCGACCCTCCCTTGCCGTGGCAGTAGCCGGTGGCCTTGCCCATCAGCTCGGCCATCATGCGGTTGAGGTCGCCGCCCTTGGCGACGAGGTGGCCGTGCCCGCGGTGGGTTGATGTGATGTAGTCGTCGACTCGCAACGCCTCGCACACACCCACGGCGACTGCCTCTTGGCCCACGTAGAGGTGCAAGAAGCCGGGCATCTTGCCCTGCTCCATGAGCTTGCCCGCCGCCTCTTCAAAGAGGCGGATGCGGACCATGCTGCGGTGCATCGCGAGATGATCGTCTCGTGTCAGTTCCATTCGGTTCCTCGTAGCGTCGGTAGGTGGTCGATTGAAGACAGGTGGTGGGCAATCACGCTGGCTCGATGCTCCAGCGGATCGAGCGACGGAGCAGTTCGTAGAACACTGGCAGGTCCCATGCGCAACGGTCCACGTTGGGGTAATACTCCTTCAGCGGAACCATGTCGTAATGGCCGCGGCAGTGACCGAGCGTGTTGTACAGCACGGCACCGCGGCCGAGCGGCCTGAGATACATCACGAGATGGTCGGGATCGGCGTCGTTCCAGTCGCCCTCGGCAAATCCGCGGGCGTCGCCCTGGTATGAGGTCTGCAGCAGCGGCACCAGAGCGGCTCGGTCGGGGTACTCGTTGAGGTACAACTCGTCGGTGGCCTCGAACGGCTCGACGCCCTCGACGAGCCAGTGGTCGGGCGCCACGTTCATCACGAGGTAAGGCGCGATTGGCGGGTGAGCAATGAACTGCGACCCCAGCGTGTCGATCCAGAGTGGCATGTCTCGCGGTGCGACCCAGCCTTCGGCGCTGGCGTCGAGTGCGGAGCTGGTGCCATGCAGGGCGATGATCCGGCCGCCCGCCTCGACCCAATCTCGAATGACACGCTGAGCCCGTTCCGACGGCCTGACATCGCAGGTGTACGTGACCAGCACTTGCGCGAGGTGTGCTGAGCCGGGTTCGAGCCACGCGGTGTCTTCGAAGTCGGCCTGGCAACGTACCCGGATCTCCTCGTGCTCGCCAAGCAACTTCAGCAGTTCGAGCCGCGCGAAGTCGATGTCGTGCCAAACGCCCCCGGCGACGAGGACGACATCAATTCGCTGACCGGGCTCGAGGTCGCTCATCTCAGAAGTTGACCCGCTTCATGAAGCCGCCGTCGATCGTGAGATTCGCGCCGTTGATGTGCTTGGCAGCAGGGGAGACGAGGAACACGACAGCCTTGGCGACGTCGTCGACGTCACCGATGGAGCCGGTGGGGTGGGCGTGCTCTGTGGCTTCGAAGAACTCTGGCTTGGCGTCTTTCACGCGGTTCCAGTCGCCGCCCTCGACCCAGATCGGCCCTGGAGACACCACGTTGCAGCGAATGCCCTTGGCTCCGAGCACCTGGGCTTGTCCGAGCGTCCACTGGGTGACCGCAGCCTTGAAGGCGCTGTAACTGTTCGCACCGCTGGCGAAGTGCTCGCCGACCGCTGAAGTGCTGATGCTGACGAGGGCGCCGCCACCGTCGGCCAGAGCAGGAGTTGCGGCCTCGACTCCGTGTACGAGGGCCATCAGGTCGATGTCCATGTTGTTCTGCCACGCGTCGAGTGACTTGGCGGGCTTGCCGCTGGTGTTGTGGACGTAGATGTCGAGCCCGCCCAGTTCGGCGGTGGCCTCGGCGATGAAGCTGCGCAACGATTCGCTGTCGGCGGCGTCGACCGCTCGGCCCCACACCTTTCCGCGGCCGCTCAGCTCGGTAACGGCGTTGGCGACACCCTCGGCGTCACGTGCGCAGATCGCCACCGATGCACCCTCGTCGAGGAGGAGTTCTACGATGGCGCGCCCGATGCCCTTCGTCGAACCGGTGACGATTGCCCTCTTGCCGGACAGTCCGAGATCCATAGCTGTGCCTTTCGTGCGCTCGTTGCAACTGAGCTTGTTTGACGTCGATTGATCTGAAGTTACTAGTGTTGCACTCTAGAAAGCCGCAGTCGTAACCGTACGCTGTCTAGACCGTATGTTTGTCGAACGTCTTGGTGTTCCGGTACGTCCGGCCGGACGAGTCGAGACGATTCAAGGAGTGTGTCCATCTGTCATGAGCCAGTCGAATGGTGAGTTGTCGATCAGCGAGTTCCGAGACCGGGCACGCGCCTGGTTGGAAGAGCAGGCACCCCGCCGCAGTGGCGAAGCCGAGCAGCAGTGGGGCGAAGGCGAGTTCTCTGTCGTCGTATTCCACGACGTGTCTGACGAGGAGGAACTGGAGCACCTAGACCGGTACAAGAAATGGCACGACGCCAAACGCGCCGCAGGTTTCGGTGCCATCGCGGTGGCGGAAGAGTTCGGTGGGCTCGGGTTGTCGAAGGGCCACGACCAAGCGTTTCGCGAGCTCGAGGCAACGTACGACGTGCCTCGCGATCATGAGCTGATATCGGTGACGAGCAAGTTGATCGCTCCGACGATCGAGCAGTTCGGCACCACCGAGCAACGCGAGCGTTGGTGCGAACTGTTCTTCCAGCTCGACGAATACTGCTGCCAACTCTTCTCCGAGCCGGGTGCCGGCAGCGACCTCGCTGGGCTCTCGTGCAAGGCCGTAAGAGATGGAGACGAGTGGGTGCTCGACGGCCAAAAGGTGTGGACCTCAACGGCGCGGATCTCCAAGTTCGGGTTTGCGATTTGTCGCACCGATCCCAACGTGCCGAAGCACGCTGGGCTGACAGCGTTCATAGTGCCGCTCGCCGCCGAGGGCGTCGACGTTCGTCCCATCAAGCAGATGTCGGGCGGAGCGTCGTTCAACGAGGTGTTCCTCAACGGAGTGCGCGTGGGTGACGACATGCGTGTGGGAGAGGTGGGAGATGGATGGAAGGTTGCGCTCACCGTGCTCGGCCACGAGCGATCGACTTCGGGAGGAAGTAGGCGCGGCGGCGGATTCGACGAGTTGGTGATGCTCGCCAAGCACTTGGGTAAGAACGACGACCCGGTGATCAGGCAGGGGCTGGCGCGTGCGTATGAGTACCAGAAGGTTCGCGAGTGGGTGCGCGCCGGCGCTGCTGCCCGAGCCAAGGCGACTGGTTCTTCGGGGCCGGGGGGGTCGATCACGAAGGTGATGTGGACCATTGCCATGTCACACGCAAGCGACATCGCCGGGCAGCTGCTCGGCGCCAGGCTCACCGCCGACACGGGGGAGTGGGGAACGTACGAGTGGAACGAACATGTGCTCGGAGCTCCCGGATATCGCATCGCCGGTGGAACCGACGAGATTCAACGCAACATCATCGGCGAAAGAGTGCTCGGCCTGCCCGGCGAGCCGCGGGTCGACCGTGACGCTTCGTTCGCGGAGCTGGCGCGGCTCAGGGCATGAGTCGCCCACGAGGCGCGGTCCGGGCTGGCTAAGTTTCTGTAGAGCGAGTACAGTTTTGGTAGTTCAAGAACGAATGTAGGGAGACCACAATGGGTGCGACACCACTCACCGACCTTGGCCGAAGGCTTTTGGCCAATGTCGACGCAAACCAGAGTGACTTTGCGGAGTCGATGATGCTGGTGCCCGCCGAGGAGTACCGAGATCCTGAGCGCTTCCAGCGCGAGATCGACGCCGTGTTCCGGCGCAGTCCATTGCTCGTCGCGTTGTCGTGTGACATCCCTCACGCTGGCGACTTCACGACCATGGAAATCGCCGATCGTCCCATCGTGGTGGTGCGCGGTGACGATGGGATCGCAAGAACGTTCCTGAACGCGTGCCGACACCGGGGGCGTTCGGTTGCCGACGAGTGCTTTGGCCGTGGGCGCCGCTTGACGTGCCCTTACCACTCATGGGTGTACGACACCCAAGGCAAACTCGTGGGCATCCCCGGCAAAGAAGGTTTCGATGAACTCGACGTCGACGGGCTGATCGAATACCCAAGCGCTGAGCGCTCCGGCGCGGTTTTCGCAGTGCTCACCGTTGGTGCCGCGTTCGATGTCGACGAGTGGCTCGGCGATATGGGCTCGGCGCTGGCAATGCTGCGGCTCGATGAGCTCTATCGGCACGACGTGGAGACAAAGCTGCCCAGCGGCAGCTGGAAAGCCACGGCAGACGGCTACCTCGATGGGTATCACCTGGGCTACCTGCACAAGAACTCGATCGGTGGCAAGTCGATCACGAACCGCAACACCTACGACCTCTTCGGACCACATGTGCGGATCGGGTTTGCGAACAAGCCGATCCTCGACGTGCGTGAACTCCCGCCCGAGGAGTGGCCCGACATGTACGAAGCGTTCTCGCTCGTGCACTACGTGTTCCCCAACATCTCGATCTCTGGGCATCCCGACAAATCGCTCATGGTGAGCCGCCTCTTTCCTGGCGCGGCGCCAAACGAGTGCACCGTGGTTCAGTACCAGTACTTCCGATCGCCGCTCGTCACCGACGAGGAGAAGGCCGAAGCCGAGGCGAAGCGCGCCAAGTACGAGCGTGTCACCTACGAAGAAGACTTCATCACGGTGATGAACGTCACGCGTCGCGTCGAGGTACTCGCAGAAGCCGGAGAAGTTTTCCGCTTCGGCCGCAATGAGATGGGCAACCAGAACCTCCACACCTGGATCGACCGCCTCCTCGCCGACGCCTGAGCTGTCGGGCGCGTCAGGCCAGTCGGCCGGCGTCGACGGCGAGGGTGCTGCCGGTCATGAAGGCTGCCATATCGCTGGCGGCGAACAAAACCACTCTCGCCACGTCGTCTGGGACCCCCATCCGACCGAGCGGGTTGGCGGCCACTCGGGCCTCGATGTCGACGCCGGCGTCTTTGAGAGGTGCGATCTCGGCCTGAACGCCGGGGGTGTCGATCACCGTGGGAGCGACGCCGAGCACCCGGATTCCCATCGGTGCAAACTCGAGTCCTAACGCCTTCGTCAAGCCCACCACGGCATGCTTCGAGGCGACGTACGCACTCAAGCCCACGTTGCCGCGGAAACCGGTGGTCGAGGCGAGATTGACGATCACGCCGCCATTGGGCATTCGTTTCGCAGCTTCCCGTGCACCCAGGAGCGTGCCACGGGCGTTGATGGCAAACATCCGGTCGATGAAGTCGGGTTCGACATCTACCGCTGGCCCGGTTGCGGTGGAGATGCCGGCGTTGTTGACCCACACGTCGAGACGACCGAACGCTTCAATGGCGGCGTCGGCGGCGGCCACGATGGATTCGGGATCGCCGACATCGAGACGGACGAAGATGGTGGAGCTTCCGAACCGGTCGGCGAGATCTGTTGCCACCTGTCGTGCGCCGTCGATATCGAGGTCACCCACCACGAGGTCAGCGCCAGCTTCGGCCAAGCGAAACGCGATGCGTGCCCCAAGGCCTCGGGCCGCGCCGGTGATCACAGCGACGCGCCTATCGAGACGAATCAGGTCGGCCAGCGATCGGTCGGAGTGGTCGGGAGCCTTCAGGGCGTCGGCACCCATCAGTACGGCATCGTGCCGCCGTCGACGGCGAACATGCCGCCGGTGAAGTTGGCAGCGGCGTCGGAAGCGAACATGACGGCCACCGCCGCGACCTGCTCGACCGTATTCAATTTCTTGATCGCCGACTCTTGTGCGAACAGGTCCAACATTGCGTCGTAGCTCGGCAGGCCCATCATCTCGGCCGATGCAGGACCGGTTTCGCGCACGATGTCGGTCTCGATGAGGCCGGGCAGGATCGCGTTGACCGTAATGCCGAGGGTGCCTACCTCTTTTGCAGCCGCCTTCACGAGGCCGTTCACACCGTGCTTCGTCGCCGAGTAGCCAGGAATTCCCGGCTTGCCGAGCTTGCCCTCGACCGACGAGGTGACGATGATGCGGCCCGAGCCGCGCGGGATCATGTGTTGCAGCGACTTGCGCATCCCCCAGAACACGCTGTTGAGATTCCAGTCGATTTCGAGCTTCCACTCCTCGTCGGACATGTCAGCGACCGGGGCGGTGTTCTTCACTCCGCCCGAGTTCAGACACATGATGTCGAGCTTTCCGAATCGTTCGATCGCGAAATCGACGATGCCTTCGTTGCACGCCTGGGTGCTTGCATCGCCGGCATAGAAAGCAACGCGGTCGCCCCCGTGCATGTCGTCGACGGCCTGTTGGCCCTTCGCTGCGTCACGCCCATTGACGACGACCATGGCGCCTTCGGCGAGGAACGCCTCTGCCATACCACGACCAATTGAGCGAGTGCCACCAGTGATGGCCGCAACCTTTCCTTCGAGCTTTCCCATGTCTGTTCCCCCGTGTCTGTTTCTCTGGTCAGTACGTTCTCTGGTCAGTAGGTTCTCTGGTCAGTACGGCGCAGTGCCGCCGTCGATCGAAATCATCGAACCGGTAATGCCCGCTCCGGCAGGGGAGACGAGCAGCGATGCGACCAACGCGCAGTCCTCGACGGTCACCAAACGCTTGGTCGCCGATTCTTGGGCGAACCAGTCGAGCAGACCTTCATAGGTGATACCCATCGACTCGGCCGCGGCCGGCCCGGCTTCTTGCATCATCGGGGTGTCCATCGCGCCGGCACACAGCGCATTGACGGTGATGCCAAGCGTGCCGACTTCCTGAGCAACGCATTTCGTCAACGCGTTCACGGCGTGCTTGCCGACCACGTATTGCGACAGACCGGGCTTGCCGACCTTGCCCTCCACCGACGAGATGTACATGATGCGCCCGAACTCTTGCGGGATCATGTGCTTGAGCGCAGCCCGAGTGAGCCAGAACGAACTCCAGTAGTTGACCTTGAGCCCATAGTCCATTGCCTCGTCGGTGAGGTCGACGACGGGCGCATTGTCTTTCGACCCTCCCGCAGAGTTCACAAGGAAATCGACGCGTCCGAAGCGAGAGATGGTCTCTTCGATCAGCGCTTCACAGTCGTCTCTGTTCGTGCCGTCGCCCTGAATGAAGTGGGCGCGATCGCCAATGTCGAGTTCGGCGAGAGCGGCATCGGCCTTTTCTGGCCGTCGCCCGCTGATCACCATCGATGCCCCATCGGCGGCAAACGCCTTCGCTATGGCAAGTCCAACGCCGCTGGTTCCGCCGCAGATGGCGGCGACGCGACCGTCCAGTTCACCCATTGTGTACCCCCTTCGGTGAGCCGCACTGTCCGGGCCGAGCAGTTGCTCTGGAACAGGCGGCTAGCTGTTGAGTAGAAACTATCGAACAACTACAGTAACTCAAAATCGTCCGCGGATCGCAGCGGAAATCAACGAGTTCGACTCTTGCGGACCGCCTTGGAACCTTTGTTCTCGATACCTGCTGGCTCGAATACCTGCGGCATCGAGCAGCACTTCGATCTCCTGCGAGGTGCAGCGCAAGCAAGTCATCGAGATCGGGAACCAGTTCCCGGCACGACACGAGGCCGAAGTCGAGCGTATCGAGGTAGCTCTGCACCGTGATGTTCAATCCGCTGCCATCGGCGACGGTTGACACCGGGTAGAAGTGGCGCATGCGAGCCCCTGCCATGTACAGCGGCACGCGAGGTCCAGGTACGTTCGAGATGATCACGTTGGACGGCGAACGTGCCCGGTCGCCCAGCCGAACTTGGGCAGCGACGCGCGAGGCCTGCGCGGCGATGGCCGGCAGGGCGAACTCTGCGAAATCTGCAATCGAGTCGGCGGGCAGCAGGTCGAAGGATGCCTTCGCCGCGTTCATCGACTCGTGCACCGACCGCACCCGCTCGAGCGGGTCACTCAGATCGGTCGGGAGATCTGCAACCATGCCCGACACTCGATTGGTCCAGATGTCGTCTTCCTCGCCAGTTCGGATGGACACCGGCACCATCGCCCGCAGCCGCGTGTCTGGCAGGGCGTCGTGGCTGATGAGGTAATTGCGAAGCGCGCCAGCACAGATTGCCATGACCACGTCGTTGACGGTGACATCGAGTTTGGTCTTGATCGCCTTGATGTCGGCCAGTTTCGCCGACCCCAGTGCCACGCGCCGGTGGGGGGAGATCGAGCGGTTGAAAGGTGTCGGCGGTGCCACGATCTGCGTGGCCGGGTGGTCGCCCTCGGCGCTGTGGCCGCCCAAAGAAGCCGGAAGCAGTCGCCGCGTGGTGTCGACGGTGTTCATGAGACCACGGTCCTGAGCTCGCACCGCCGCCAGCCGGATGGTGCGCAATGTGACGCGCGCCAATCGACCTGGAGTGAACACGAGGTTGATGAGCCCGCGTCCGATCAGCTCGGCATCCGACGGAGGTTCTTCGGGCTGCCATTCGCCGGTGTCTGGCTCGAACGCATCACCCTCGGGTGAGCGGTCGAGCAGCATCGTGAGCAACTCGACGCCCGAGGCCCCATCAACCGTGGAGTGGTGCACCTTGGTGAGCACAGCGAAATCGCCACCGTCGAGCCCTTCCAGGACATAAATCTCCCAGAGAGGTCGCGACCGGTCGAGTGGGCGGCTGATGATGCGAGCGACCTGCGCAGCGAGTTGGTGGGTGTCGCCGGGAGGAGGAATCGCAATGTGGCGAACGTGGTACTCGAGATCGAAGTCGCCGTCGTTGATCCAATATGGGCGATCGAGTCGCAGCGGCACCCGCACCAGCTTGCGGCGAAACGGGTCGATCAAATGAAGGCGGCTCTGGATCTGGTTGAAGAACGCGTCGTAGGGTCGGAACTCGTCGTTGGGTCGTTCGTAGACAACCAGGCTGGCGACGTGACCGAACGACTTCTGCGACTCGAGGTACAAAAAGGCGGCATCGAGGCCGGTGAGTTGTCTCATGCTTGCTTTCTCCTACGTGATGCAGTGCTCGTTGCGGTCGGTGCGAGCAGCTTCGACTCGAGCGCGGTTCGCACGAATGATCGAACTTCGCCCTCGTAGGGGAACGACAGATGACTGCCCTGATACCAACAGATGTCCGGTCGGCCCCAGTGATCCCATAACGCACGAACATTGCCAGGTCGGACCCAACGGTCGACGAGGCCAGCGAAGATGAACAATCGGTCGCGCTCGACCAGCGGCTCCATCGCCAACGGCGAGACCACTCGGTTGACCCGTTCGAGCGTTCGCCAGCTCAGACCCCACAGCTCGTAGTACGGCGGAAGCATGGGCTCGTGGTTGCGGCGCATGCCGCGCACGAGATCGGGTTCGGGAACACCGGCGATGACACACGCGAGGTCGCCTTCGAAGCACGCGAGCAAGGTCGCAAAGTATCCGCCGAGCGAGATGCCCATCACGCCGACGGCTGGTGCGGCCCGCTCAGTTTGGATCCAGATCTTCAGTCGCCTGAGGTCCCACACGGCCTGAGCCGCGGTGTGCACGGTGTTCATGGCGCCGCCGTGGAGCACCCGATCGCCAGACGCACCCTCGGCCCTCGGCCCGTGGAGCGGCATGACGGGGAACGCCAGGTTGAGGCCAAAGTCGACGTGCAACCTCTTGGCGTCGAACGCTGCAAAGTCGACTGTTGGGCGCCCAGTGCGGTAACCGTTGACGCAGATCAGCCAGGGACGCGGCGGACCTTCGTGTTCCAACACCCAGGTGTGCGCGGTGCGGTTGTCGACGTAGTCGACCCAACGCTCGCCCCCAGGTTCACCCTCGTGGGGCGCGTAGCCCGACTCGTAAGTGAGATGTTGATAACTCGTCGATCCAACGCGCTTCGGAGTCATCGTTACGTCGTTGGGCGGTGGAGGATTCTGGTGATACGCGCATGGATCGGCAAGCCAGCCGCGCTTTTCGAACATCTCGTCTGCATCACCCAACTCGTTGCGCATGCGTCGACGAATGTCGACGTCTGGCCAGCGCATCCTGCCCCGCACCACCTCGATCTGGTGCGCCCACTCGTCGATGCACCACTTCGCCGCCAGCATCGGGGTGGGCCGAATGGGCGGCAGGTCGGTCTCGCGATGCCCGACCATCCAGTCGCGGGCCTGGTCGACGAGTTCATTGACCGCCATCGTCGTTTCCTTCAGCGTCCGACTGTACACAGTGCCAAGTTACTCGATAGTCGCTGCTGCGACCACGGCGGAACACCACAGAACACCGCAGAACACGGCAGAACACGTCGCGTCGCGCGTTGGTTACTTGACATGGGCTCCAACAAGCGACGCCTTACCTCCTCTGCCTAAGCTCACCTCGATGCCTGAGATCAACTCCGTCGCCGACATTGTCCGCCACCACGCCGAGACTCGCCCAGACCGGATAGCGATCATCGACGGACAGCGGTCTCGCACCTGGCGCGAGTTGTTCGAACGTGCGGCACGGGCCGCTCAGGCGCTTGCCGCTGCCGGTGTCGGCGCGGGCGATCGCATCGTCTTCTTCGACAAGAACTCGATCGAGCATTTCGAGGTGTTCTACGGAGCGGCAATGCTGAACGCCGTCTGCGTCGACCCGAACTGGAGGCTCGCGGCCCCAGAGGTGCAGTTCATCATCGACGATGCCGACGCCAAGGTCGTCGTCTACCACGCCGACTTCGACCCAGTGTTGAGCGTGATCGCCGAGCAATTGCCGAAGGTCAACCAGTTCGTCAGAATCGGCGTGCAGGGAGAGCCGGCCGACCAGGTGCCGCACCAGCAGTACGAGGAATGGCTCGCGGCGCACGATCCGATCGATCCCCAGGTGCCTTCTTCTACCGCTGACGTTGCGTTCCAGCTGTACTCGTCCGGAACGACCGGTCGGCCGAAGGGAGTGATGATCTCCAACGCCAACTTCTTCGCGCTGCTGCCGCTCGCAACCGACATCTGGGAGTTGACGCTCCGAGTCGGTCAATCTTGCGGCGATGCCCCTGTTCCACATCGGTGGCGGCGGCTGGGCGACAGCGGGCATGTACCTCGGATGCACCACCGTAGTGATGCGCGATCTCGACCCGATGGCGTTGGCCGGCGTGATCGAACGCAACAAGGTGACGCATGCGTTCCTTGTTCCGGCGGTGCTCACCTTCATGCTCGCTACCCCAGGCCTCAGCTCCGCGCAACTCGCTTCGATGGAGGTCGTGCTGTATGGGGCATCGCCCATCTCCGAGGAGGTGCTCTCGAAGAGTCTGCAACTGTTCGGATGCAAGTTCTGGCAGGCGTACGGACTCACGGAGACGACCGGAGCAATCGTCAACCTGCCGCCGGAGGATCACGATCCAGCGGGCCCGAATGCGCACCGGTTGCGGTCATGTGGTCTGCCCGGGCCGGGTGTCGAACTCCGAATCGTGTCAACTGATGCTGAGGGTGGCGGTGACGATGCTCCCACTGGCGAAGTCGGCGAGATCTGGATTCGGTCGGGGCAGGTGATGCTCGGCTATTGGAAGCAACCGGGCGAGACGGAGAAGGCGATCGTCGACGGATGGTTCCGGTCGGGCGATGTTGGATACGTGGACGCAGACGGCTACCTCTACATCCACGACCGAATCAAGGACATGATCGTCTCAGGTGGCGAGAACGTGTACCCGGCGGAAGTCGAGAACGCACTCATGGCTCACCCACGTGTTGCCGACGTAGCCGTCATCGGCGTGCCGGATGACAAGTGGGGCGAGGTTCCGAAGGCGATCGTCGTTGCCACAGACGGGCCTGCGCCCGACGCGAAAGAGATCTTGGCGTTCGCGAGGGAGCGGCTTGCCGGCTTCAAGGTGCCAAAGTCAGTCGAGTTCGTCGAGGCGCTTCCGCGGAACCCGACTGGAAAGATCCTGAAACAAGAATTGAGAGCCCCCTACTGGGCCGGCCGCGACCGAGCCGTGAACTGAGCTGCCGCCTCCTCGCTGCGGCCTAGAATTCTCTGTCATGGAGCTTGAATTCAGCGGCGAGATCATTCATTGGCGGGGGCCGTCTCCATTCCACTTCGTCACCGTTCCCGAGGAACAGAGCGCGGCGATCGAGGCGGTGGCTTCACTGGTCACCTATGGCTGGGGTGCGATCCCGGTCAAGGCCCGCATCGGCGCTACGGACTTCAAGACGTCGCTGTTTCCCAAGGGTGAGATGTATCTGGTGCCCGTCAAGGACGCCGTACGAAAGGCTGAACGGGTTGCGCTCGGTGACACCGTAACGGTGTCACTCATCCTCAATGTGTGAAGCACTGGTCTGACACGTGTGCTGCACTGCCTCACACGCGTTCGATGATGATGGCTGGCGCCATGCCGCCGCCAGCACACATGGTGATGAGTGCGAACTGGCCATCGCGGCGCTCGAGTTCGTCGAGTGCGGTGCCGATGAGCATCGCTCCGGTGGCCCCGATGGGGTGGCCGAGTGCCATGGCTCCGCCGTTGACGTTCACCTTGTCACGGTCGAGGTTCAGATCGCGCTGAAACTTCTCGGATACGACGGCGAACGCCTCGTTGATCTCGAATAGGTCGATGTCGTCGAGTGTCAGACCAGCTTTCGCGAGCACCTTGCGTGCGGCCGGGACGGGCGCGTTGAGCATGAGCGTCGGGCAGTCGCCCATGTTCGCTGTGGCGACCACCCGAGCCCTGGCGGTGAGTCCGTGCGCCGACGCGTACGCCGCGCTGGCCCACAAGATCGCGCCCGAGCCATCGACGACACCAGACGAGTTGCCAGCGTGGTGCACGTGCTGGATGTCGACGTCTGGATACTTCTGATTGATCAGTTCGCGAAACGTCATCGCGTCGTCGCTGTGCCGGAAGTCGGCGATGTCGGGGAAGCTCGGGTTGAGGCGGCTCAACGATTCGGCGGTGGTACCCGGGCGGGGGAACTCTTCGCGATCGAGCGCGAGGGTTCCGTCGAGGTTGTATACGGGAATCAGGCTGCGGTCGAAGCGCCCTTCGGCGATGGCCCGCGCTGCTCGCACTTGCGATTCGGCGGCGTGTGCGTCGAGTGCCTCGCGGAAATGCCCTCGATCGTGGCGATCGCATCGGCGCAGATGCCTTGGTGCGATTGCGGATGCAGTTCTTGTAGATGCGGGTTGTTGGCACCCATGGGCAACAAGCCCTTCTTCGGAAGTGACATCATTTCCGTCCCGCCGGAGATGACGAGATCTTCCATGCCGGACATGATGGCTGTAGCGGCGATGTTGGCGCTGGTGATGCCCGAGCCGCAGAATCGATCGAGCGTGACGCCGCTGGCCTTTACGTCGTATCCGGCGTCGAGCGCCGACATGCGGCCGAGGTCGCCGCTCTGCTCGCACACTTGTGAACTGGTGCCCCACACCACGTCATCCACGTCGACGGTATCGAATCCGTTGCGGTCGGCGAGCGCCCGCAACACGGTTGAGCCGAGATGCTGCGGGTGCAGGTGAGCGAGGGCACCCTTGCCTGGCTTGCCGATACCGCGTGGGGTGCGACAGGCGTCGATGATCAATGCTTCGGCCACGGGCGACTTCTTTCGGTCTGGGCAGCACGTGCTGCAATTCGAGGCCGACCGTAGTTGGGTTCAGCAAACTTGCACCAACCGCCGGTGACGCGTCTCCCGTGACCGACACGCTGACACTCGGACCTCTGCGGTTTGATGGCAGTATCCGGTTGTCGATACGGGCCAATTCACACGGACTTACAGTCGGGGGCAGTAATGAGTGACGCAAACTCAATGTTCGATCGGTTGGCTGAACTTGGCTGGAACGAGTCGGTGCCGCCCAACGGACACGCCAATCGTGCTGCGGCTGCGGAGACCGCGTACAACGACAACCCGCTCGGCCTCGCCACTCCGATCGGCGACGTGGATATTGAAACCACTCCAGAACATCGAAACCTCACCTCAGGCGATCCGCGATGTGCGGCTGGACCAGGCGATACGACGACCCGAATGTTGCGGCGTTGCGCGAGCAAATGCTCGACCGGAACGGCATCGCTGGGCTGGAAGTCGTGTCGCCTGATGAAGTCGATCGCGCCGCGACGTTGTTTCACCGCGACGGTTTCGTCGCGGTCCGCGACGCGGTTCCGATCGAGCAACTTCAGCGGCTCCGGCACGCGGCGGCCGAGGCGATCGTGGCACTCGCAGATGTGGATCCGGAAGGTGCGGTCGGCGGGGGAGCGGGCGGGTTGCCCCACCGCTATTCGTTCGGTGGCACTTCGGCGACTCGGCAGATGTTTCATCGGCCGGAGTGGTGTGAGCTGATCGACATGCCCACTACCACGCCCATTCTCACCGAGATCTTCGGCTCTCCGAACTACATCGTCTGCGGGAGTGGCGGCGACATGGCATTGCCGGGGGCCATCGAATATCAGGGCCTGCACTCCGACAACATGTGGTCCGAGTTGCATGACCCCGTTGGTGGAGTCACGATGCGGGATCTGCCGGTACCTGCGATTCACATCAACTTCCCGCTCGTAGATCTCACACCGGTGAACGGCCCGATCCGTCAAATCCCTGGCACGCACCGATCAAGAGCTCCCATTCCGCGCCTGGCAGACGAGCCGGAGTGGATGCGGTTCAGCACGATCTGCCCGCTGCCGGCGGGCTCGGCAATCTTCCGTGACGCTCGTTGCTGGCACGGCGGCACTCCCAACCTCTCGCGGGACGTGCGGGCGATGCCGAACGTCGAGTACTTCGCTCCTTGGTTTCGCAGCGAGGCGATCATCCGGTCCATGTCGTTCGAGCGCTGGCAAACGCTCTCGCCGCACGCGCAGAGGATCTGCCGCTACATGGTCTGTGACCGAGGTGAGCAGGTCATCGGAGAGGGTTTCACACACCCGCGCAGGGCAGTGCGCGAGGCGCACCGTGCGGAACAACTCGCCGCGTTGGGTGAGCGTTCGGCATCTGAATATCTTCGCCGCAGCTAGAGAACCCCTTGAATGGCTACGGCTGGTTTGCTCAACAGACGGCCCGAACGTATGGGTACGGGTTGACTGCGGCGCCTCCATTGGGATGCACTTCAAAGTGCAGGTGAGGAATGCCGGCGTTGCCGGTAGAGCCGTTGTATCCGATGACCTCACCCCGCGACACCGATCGGCTGGAACCTTCCCAGCCGCTGAGATGTGCGTAGAAGTACTTCGTGCCCGAGTCGCCCGAGAGCCAGACCGAGTTACCGCCCAAGTTGGTCGTCTTGAACTGGACGACCCCTGACTCCACAGCGACTATGGGGGTGCCGTTCGGTGAGATCATGTCGACGCCTTGGTGGCTGCGTCCGCCAGAGCGTGGTGCACCCCATGTGTTGGCAAACGAATATGAACCCCGGATCGGGCACACCATGCCCGAACCGGCGTCTGGTTCGGGTTGTGGTTCGGGCGCGGCGATGATGGGGGCGGGCGCAGCAGTGGCTGGTGCTGCCTGCGGCGCCTGTGCCGCCGCCGAATCGTTCGAGGCACCGGCCGCCGAGTCTGACGAACCGCCTGTGCCGCTTGAATTCCCGGACGACTGAGCGGTCTGTGTGTTGGTCACCACTGCGGGCTGAGACGCTTGTGCGCGTGCTGCCTCCGCCTGTGCTGCCGCTGCGGCGGCTGCCGCATCGGCCCGCTCTTGGGCGACGCGCTCGAGACGTTGCCGCTCCAGTGCCTCCTGGACCGCAACGTCTTTCAAACGCTGTTCTTCGATTTCTTGTAACTGAATGACCTCGGCCTCGGCGGTGGCTTGCAGGTTGGCGAAGTTGTCTCGGGCAGCCTCGGTGTTCGACTTGGTCTGTTCAAGGTCGGCGCGAGCATCGTTGAGGTTGTTGATGGCTACGTCGAAGTCGTCGGCCTTCACCAGTTCAGACTCGGTAGCTGCGCCGTAGTACACATCGGCAGTGGCGTTGTCGTTGCTTTGCCCAACGTCGTTGAACAGCATGATCGACGACTCGTCGGAGCCGACGAAACGACGCACCGCAGCCGCCTCGAGCCCTGTACGAAGTTCCGCAACGTCGGCCTCCATCTCGACCAAGCGCTGCTCGGCGTCCGCCAGCTCGATCGTGAGTACATCAAGTTCAGATTCCGCATCGAACATGGCCTGAGCTGCGGCGTTAGCGCGCTCACGAGCGTCGAGAATTTCGGCAGCCGCTCGCTCTGCGGCGTCGTCAGCAGACACTGACGGTGCAGAGAACGTAACGACGCCGAGCAGCAACCCGAAGGCCAAGGCGGCACGGGTGGTGCGCTTCGCCCCGCCGCTCATCGTGCCTGCGGTGCGCGCATGACTTGTCCCAACGTTGACCACACGCCGTCATGTTACGAAACGATGACGACAAAATGGCGTCATGGCCGGAAGAAGTCGGTGAACGGGGCCACTCGGGCGCTCAGTAGGGTCGTGAACGTGAGGCGATGGGTCGTGCTGCTCCGGGGAGTCAACGTCGGCGGGCATCGGAAGATTTCGATGCCACGTCTCGTCGAAGCGCTGACGAGCGCTGGTTTCGAGGCGGTTCAGACCTACATCCAAAGCGGGAACGTCATACTCGACTCCACCGATGATCACAACGCTGTTCGTGACCGTTGCGCGGCCGTGATCGAAGCTGAGTTTTGTGGTGACGTCGCCGTCGTCGTTCGATCCGTCGACGAATTGGCCGAACTGGTGCATTCGCATCCGGGCGACGGGGGCGGTATCGACCCAAAGTTGCTGCACGTGGTGTTCCTCAACGAGCCCCCAACTCCCGGTGGTCGTGCGAAACTTGACGCAAAGGCCGACCAACATGCCCCAGATAGTTGGTCGTATTCGCCATCCGGCCGTGAGTTGTTTGTTGCGTACCCGAACGGGTCCGGTCGGTCTCGGCTCAATCTCGACGTGATCGAACGGCACTTGAACGTGACCGGTACAGCTCGCAACCTCAACACGGTTCGCCAACTCGTTGCAATGGCGACATCTGAAACCGCAAATTAATTGCATCGCGCATGTATCTGGCGGTTGATCAGCGTCTCTGTGGGGCATGCATTCGCAATGCCAGCGAAGCCGCCCGCAGTTGGCGCAGCCTCTACAGTCGTCGCCATGCCCGCTGGAGCCTCGCCCGAACCAGAGCCCTTCGGGTCGCTGGTGGAGCGGGCGCTCGACGGTGACCGAACCGCCTGGACTCACCTGGTCGAGCGGCTGCAACTGGTGGTGTGGAAGACCGTCAACATGATGAGCGTTGAGCCAGACGTTCGCGACGATGCCTTTGCCGCCACCTGGTTGCGGCTTGCTGAGCGGCTCAACACGATTCGTGAGCCCGAGAAGTTGCCCGGATGGTTGGCAACGACGGCAGCAAACGAGGTTCGCCAGATTCGACGGCAACGCCGACGGTTGACAGTCGGGCTGACCCCTCAGGCAGTCGAGCAGGCAGGGCGCAAGCAATCGCAGACAACGGGGTCGGCAGAGTCGTCGGGAACTGATGATCCGGGTGACCGGGCGGTGAGCAACGATGAGCATCGGCGGGTCAGGTCTGCGTTCCGGCTGCTCGACCCGGTGTGCCAAGAAGTACTCAGCGTGTTGGTGATGACCGGCGAGCCGGTGTCGTACGAGGTGGCGGGCGAGCAACTTCAGCGACCGGTTGGATCCCTCGGGCCAACGCGACGGCGGTGCCTCGACAAAATGCGCGACCTACTATTGGAGGCTGACAATGAGTGATCCACGAGACGACGTTCCACGCGACGACATTCGCCAAGACGACATGGTCACCGTGATGGCGTTGAGTCGTGCCTTCGACCAGCTTCCGCCCGTACCTGCGATTCTCACGGCAGGGGCCGAGTCAGCGTTCGACTTCATCGACGTCGACTCAGTGCTGGCCGAGCTTCTCACCGACAGTTCGAGCGAGGAACTTGCTGGCGTCCGCGGCAGCGGCGGCGAGCGCCGCTCCTTCCGGTTCGGTGCTCTCGATTCGATCATCCGAGTGCACCTCACCGGGAGTTCGGTAATGCTCATGCTTGAACCGCCGCTGTCGGTCGCGTGCCGCATCGTCACGCGGATCGGCGCCGTCGCCGCACGCACCGACGACCTTGGTGAACTCATCGCTGACGCCCCAGAGCTTCCCGTTCGAATCGAGATCGACCTCCCCAGCGGCGCGGTGAGAACGCCCTGGATCATCGGCTAACGCGTCGTCGGGAAGGTCAAGCCTCTTCAGTAGGGGTTGACGACGACGCCGAGCCACGGGTATCGATAGAGGCCGGGTCGGTCGACCAACCAGCGGGCCGCCTCACCCGGCGTGCCGTCGTTCCCGCGACACATCCACTCCCACGCGATCGAGGCGGCTACCACGGGCGCGGAGAACGACGTGCCGCTCCAAATCGCCCAACCGTCGAAGTCACCACCATCGAGTCGAGCCTCGTGACCGAGATCGAAGAACGTGCTCACGATTCCTACGCCGGGGGCGCACGCATCGACCCACGGGCCGTAGTTGGTGAAGTCAGCGGGCCCGTCGGGGCCGATCGCTCCGACGCTGATGACGTTTTCGAACGACGCAGGCCATGTGGGCCGACACGAACCGGCAGTTGCCAGCTGAAGCGACGAACACAACACGTTGTGTGATCTCGTTCAGCGATTCCGACGGCTGTGCGTAGTGCGCTTGGATCGCGGCGATCGCGTTGGCCAGCGCAACGGGTGGGTCGTCTTCTTCGCAGAATCCGCCGAACGACATCGACACCACGTCAAACGGAGGATCACCTGCGTCGACTCCGGCCGAAACATCGGGAAACTGATCCAACAGGATCTGAGCGATGGTGGCGTCGTCGGTGTCGCCATAAGAGGACAGAGCGCGCTCGACGTGAACATGCGCGCCTGGTGCCAGATTGGCGATGATGCCGGCGATGAACGTGCCGTGACCGGCGAACGGGTCGAGCACCTGGTTGCCGTCACCGTCCCACAAGTCTGGGTCGCCAGCGGTCGTGGTGAGCCCAAGCAGGTTGGCGGCGCGTTGCGCAGTCGGGTTCATGGCAGCGCCGGCACAAACGATCTGGGGCCAAGCTCCGGTATCGAGCACCAACACGTTGCACGATGTGCCTGCCGGGTGCTTCCGGCGCGACATTTCATCGCCGTTCGGTGCGATGGCTGGCAGGGCCGTGGTGAAGCGGGGAGCTTCCAGTCGCTCGTCGGCGGTGCCGCAGGGTGCTGGCCCGCAGCACCCGTGCCCGCCTGGGTAGGGCTGGCCGCCTGGGGTAGGGCTGGCCGCCTGGGTAGGGCTGGCCGCCTGGGTAGGGCTGGCCGCCTGGGTAGGGCTGGCCGCCTGGGTAGGGCTGGCCGCCTGGGTAGGGCTGGCCGCCTGGGTAGGGCTGGCCGCCTGGGTAGCGGCTGGCCGCCTGGATACGGCTGGCCGCCTGGATACGGCTGGCCGCCTGGATACGGCTGCGCATGGGCAAACAGCACTTGATTTGGTTGAGCTTCGATGCCAGCGGCAACCAACTCATGAATCGTCTCGAGTGGGTCGGGGATGCCGCGAATCAAGATGAGTTCCCGCGATGATTGGCCGGCTTCAGCGGCGGTGAACTTGCGTCTCGCTATCGGCTCCACGTCGAGCTTGCCGGCACCCACCGCACCGAGCCGGTCGACAACGAGTTCGAGACCGCGCCGCTGTGTGATCACCTCGTTCGGACGATATGCGAAGGCTCGTCCGTCGCTTCCGGTTCGGAAACGCACTCTTGCATCCCACGGAGTGACGGGCAGCTTCGGATTCGGAGGCGTCGCTGAGTTCTCGGTCGTTGTTGCCACAACATGCGATCATGGCACGTGGACGAACGGGCGGACGCCGATTATGGATCGGTCGAGTTTTGGGATGACGCGTTGTTGGTCAATGCCCATGACGCGCTCGGCGCTCGCCAAGCGACTGGTCTGCTAGCGACGGCTTCGAGGGGATGCCGCAGGATTCCCGCGCTCTGTACATATGACCATGAGCCGTGCCTCGTTCACATTAGGAGCCCAGGCCGACGCCCGGCAGGCCGCCGAGCAGGCACTGGCGCTGTGCGACGACAACACCTCAGCTCCGGTTCGCTTCAATATCAGCCTGGGAGCGTCTGCCGTTCTCGCCGAGAGTGGTGCGGTCGATGTGGCGTTTGGTCTGCTGGAGCGACTGGAACCGTATGCGCAGGGCGTCGACCGTAGCCGCCTCGCAACTCAGACTGCATATCTGTTGCATGCCGCAGGTCGGCTTGAAGAAGCGCTGAGCAAATGCGACGAATCCGAGCGGCATCTCGTCGGAATCGGTGCACCCCGCGACGTTTTCCGGATGGTGACGTTTCGTGGGGTCGTGTTGCTCGAGCTCGGGCGACTCGACGAAGCGGAGTCGAGTTTCCGTGCGTCGCACGACATAGCTACGGCCGAACGGTGGGACCTTGCGATTGGCCTCTGCCTGGTCAACCTGGCGGTCGTCCACGCTCGTGCCCGCCGGCTTCCGGAGTCGATTCGAGAGTTCGATCGAGCGCGCTCAGCCTTGCTGGCCGCCGGCAATCCCGTGAGGTCGCTAGCTATCGCCGAGACAGATCGGGCAGGTGTGATGCTGCACTCCGGGCTGATCGCCGACGCAATCGATGCCGCCCAGGCGGTGCTGTCGCTCGTCGAGCCGGGTGGCAATCAAACAGCGCTGGCTGATGCCCGACTGCTCGTGGCGAGATGCCACCTGGCGGCTGGCCAATTTGCGCGGGCCATCGCTGCGGCCGAGTTGGCGGCCACCACGTTTCGTTCGACCGGCAGACCGGGTTTCGAACTGCATGCACGAGCGGTTGCCCTGAGCGCCCGCCTGCTCACCGTCGAAGTCGCAGACACGGCGTCGTGCGAGGAGGCGCTCAGAGACGCAAGCACGCTGTCGGAGGAGTTGCGGGCTTTCGGCTGGCACGATGATGCCGACGATCTTGTTGATGGCCCAGGTTCGGCTCAGCAGCCGCATGAGTCGAGTCGACTTGGCCAACGACGCGATCGAGTATCTCCGGCTCGGGGCCTGGCATGGCGAACGGGCGACGCTGCTGCGCGGCTGGTACGCGGAGGCGATGGCACGAGCGCTGGCCGGCGACATCGACAGGGCGATTGATGCTTGCCTCAGCGGGCTCGATCAGGTCGACGTCATCGTCGAGGAGGCTCCGGACCTCGAACGCCGATCCGGTGCCCGTCGCCTCGGTGCCGACCTCAGCGAACTCGCCATCAGTCTTGCCGTCGGCCAGCGAGACGTCGTCACGGTGTTCGGTGCCGCCGAAGGAACACGCGCTCGGTCGTTGCACGAGGAGGCCATGATCGACCAGCGCTACCGAGCACTCACGCACGAGGGGCGGTGGGGCTGCTCGCAGAGCTGGAGTCACGCCTTGGAGGCGATTCGCTGGTGATGTGGTTGGTGGTGGGCCGCGACGTTTGGGCGGTGGTGCTCAGTGGCGGGTCGCGACGTTTGCTGCGAGTTACATCACTGCGCGAGGTCGAACGTGTGCAGCAACGCCTGCAGGTCTGGCTCGATGAGGCATCGGTTGCACCCGATGCGAGCGCAGAAGGAGCAGAGCGAGCCGCCAGGTTGCTTGACGATTTGCTCGTTCAGCCGCTCGAACTGCCCGACGATGTCGCTGTCGTCATGGTGCCAGTTGGCCTGATGCACTCCATTGCGTGGTCGGCCGCGCCGAGCTTGGCCGGCCGTCGCCTGTCGTTGGCCCCTAGTGCTCAGATTTGGCTGCAGAGTGATCGGCGGGCGGCCCGATCGATTCGATCGGTTGGGTTGCTCGTCGGGCCAGGCTTGACGGCGTCGGCGACAGAACTCGAAGCGTTCGAGACGATGTATCCGGATGGTGTCCGCGCTCTCGGCGCTGGCGCAACGGCCACCACGATGAGTTCGTTGTTTCGTTCGACCGACTTGGTTCATGTCGCAGCACATGGGACGTTTCGATCAGACCGGCCGTTGATGTCGAGTGTCCGCCTGATCGACGGTGAAGCTCACCTCGCCGAAGTGGTTCCGACCGAGGTGCGAACGAACCTGGTGGTGCTGTCCAGTTGTGAAGGTGGTGCCAATGGCGCTTCAGACGGATCCGAGGTGCTCGGCCTGTCGTCGGTGCTCTTGGCTCGTGGAGCCGCAGCCGTGCTTGCCCCATTGACGGTGGTGCGTGATCTCGAATGCGCTGAGTTCGTCGTCGATGTGCATCGAGAGATGTTGGGTGGAGCAGACCTCGCCGACTCGCTTGCCAAGGTGCGTCAGCGTTGGTTTGCAGATCACGATCTCAGCAGATGGGCCGTCGCCTCGTCATTCTTGAGTTTCGGCTCTGGAGCGGTGCATCTCGCGCTGGCCTAGGGGATCAGATGCTCGTCACCGTCGTCAGTGCTGAGTTGAGAGAGCTACTGGCCGTGCCGACCTGCGCCTTCGGCAAACCGTTGGGCACCGCGGAGCGTTTCGCCAGACCGCAACACCTCGATGCCGAGTCGGGTTTCGTTCGCCATCGCTGCGTCCATCGTGAGGTCCCACTGGGCGTAGCTCGATTCGCGGTCTGACCTCATGCAGAGTTGCGGGAGCTGACTCAATTCGTGGGCGAGCGCCACCGCTTCGGGCAACGCTTGTCCTGGCACGGTGAGACGGTTGGCAAGGCCCATGCATCGCGCCTCGTCTCCGCTGACGCCGCGCCCGGTCAGAATCAGATCAAGCGCGTGGCTCTGGCCGATCATGCGAGGCAACCGCACGGTGCCGCCGTCGATCAGCGGCACGCCCCAACGACGACAGAACACGCCGAACACAGCATCGGTGGCAGCGACCCGCAGGTCGCACATCATCGCCAACTCCAAACCGCCCGCGACGGCGTAACCCTCGATTGCAGCAATCACCGGTTTCGAGAAGGTCATGCGGCTCGGCCCCATCGGCCCGTCCACGGTCATGTCCGCGTCGACTCGGTTGGTGCGGTCGGTGCCGATTGCCTTGAGATCGGCACCGGCACAGAAGATGCCGCCGGCGCCGGTGAGCACGGCCACGAGGGCAGAGTTGTCGTCTTCGAACTCGCGAAACCTTGCCGCGAGCGCTGCGGCGGTGGGTCCGTCGACAGCATTTCGTGCGTCGGGTCGATCGATAGAAATGACGCGAATGGGCCCATCATGCTGGATCGATACAGCTTCAGTGCCTTCAACGGTTTCGGGAGTCGGCATATCGCTGATAGTACGCTTGTGCGCCGGGCTGTCGAGAGGCGTACGATCGTCGTATGGCCAGCCACATACTTGCGGGAAAGCACGCAGATTCGTTCCTTGTCGACAGCGACTACAGCATCGACGCGTTCCGGGAACTGGTCGGACGAACAGTCACCGCATCCGACGTTCCGCTGGCCGCAAGCGTCGTGCGTAACGTCCCTGTGTACGACGGTTCAACGTTTGCGGCCATCAATCGGAACCCCGATAGCCGGAGAGAACTCTTGGCTGAACTGGCGTGGGTGTTGGCCCACGGCCCGGGCGTGTTTGCAGTCAGCGGCGCACTGGGGCCAAGCAACCGACTCGACGACGCCACCGAGATCTTTCAGACGATCATCGCCGAACAGCACGCAGCGGGGAAGGCGATCGGCGACCACTTCGCCAAGGCAGGAAGTAACGACCGCATCTGGAACTCGCACGAGAAACTCGCCGACCGATCACCCGAGGTCTTCGTGGCTTACTACTCCGCCGACGCGATCGCGCTCGGTTGTGAAGCCTGGCTGGGACCGCACTATCAAATCAGCGCCCAGGTCAACCGGGTGAACCCGGGGGGCGAGGCTCAAGCTCCGCACCGCGACTACCACGTCGGTTTCTACGACGCAGCCGAGATGGATCGCTTTCCGCGCCACGTGCACCTCATGTCGCAGGGTCTCACCCTGCAAGCAGCTGTTGCGCACACCGACATGCCACTCGAATCTGGCCCAACGATGTTGTTGCCCTTCTCGCAGCTGTTCCACGCCGGCTTCATCGCCTCGTATCGTGACGACTTCCGCGAGGTCTTCCACGAGTTCATGGTGCAGGTCCCGTTGAAGGCCGGAGACATGGCCTTCTTCAACCCCGCGGTCATGCACGGCGCCGGAGCGAATCGCCTGGAAGGTTTTCAGCGGATCGCGAACTTGCTGCAGGTGTCGTCGGCGTTCGGTCGAACCATGGAAACCATGTCGCCAGATCGCACCGCGCTCGCCGTGTACCCGCACCTCGCCGGTCTGCCGGACGATCGAGCTCGCGAGAACGTCATCGCCGCCGCATGCGAGGGATACGCGTTCCCCACCAATCTTGATCTCGATCCGCCCATCGGTGGGTTGGCTCCCGAGAGTCAGGCCGACATGATTCGCACGGCGGTGGCCAAGGGATCGTCAACAGCCGAAGTCACCGAACTGCTGGCCGAGCGCGCCGCCCGTAGAGAGGGCTGGCCCAAGCACTGACGTTCCGTCGCCCGGGGACCCAGCGTTGTCGCTGGGTCATGATCAGGGTCGTAGAGCGGACATCGAACTACGGTTGAACCGATGCCACACCGTGACCCTGTCCTCATGGGCCCAGGCCCATCGAACCCGTATCCCGAAGTGATCGAAGCATTCTCGCGGCCCGTGCTTGGCCACCTCGACCCCGACTTCATCGCGTTGATGGACGACATGGGCGAGCGCCTGAAGGCAGTCTTCCAAACGACGAATGCGCTCACGTTCGCAGTCTCGGGCACTGGTTCTGCCGGCATGGAAGCGGCGTTCGTGAACTTCGTCGGCCCCGGCGACACCGTGGTCATCGGAGTGAACGGCGTGTTTGGCGGTCGCATGTGTGATGTCGCAGCGCGGTGCGGAGCCGAGGTCGTCAGAGTCGACACGCCGTGGGGGCAGCCAGTCGACGCCGAGCAGTTGCTCAACGCGCATCCGTCACCGAAGCTGATCGCCGTAGTGCACGCGGAAACATCCACTGGTGTCCGCACCGACCTCGCAGAGCTTGGGGCCAACAAGGGTGACTCGTTACTGCTCGCCGACTGCGTCACGTCGCTGGGTGGAATCGAGCTTCGGGTCGACGATTGGGGAGTCGATATTGCGTACAGCGGTACACAGAAATGCGTTGGTGTTCCGCCGGGACTGGCCCCGCTCACGGTGTCTGATCGGGCGCTCGCGCACCTTCGCCCCACGCCTCAGTCGTGGTACCTCGATCTCAACATGATCGCCAAGTACGTCACCGGCAGTGGCGCTCGGGCGTATCACCACACCGCTCCAATCTCGATGATCTACGCCCTGCATGCTGGCCTCGGCGTCGTGCTGGCCGAAGGGCTCGAGGCGTGTCAGACCCGACACCAAGCGGTTGGCGACGCGCTACAAGCCGGACTCGAATCTCGTGGGTTCGAGTTGTTCGCAGCCAAAGGGCACCGCCTACCGCAACTCACCTCGGTGCGTGTGCCATCCGACAAGCTTGGTGCGGCGGGGACTGAGGCTGATGTGCGGTCACGACTGCTGCACGAGTTCGGCATCGAAATTGGCGGTGGACTCGGCGAGTTGGCTGGCCAGGGGTGGCGCATCGGCTTGATGGGTCATACGGCGCGCATGAGAAACGTCACGTTGCTGCTCGCCGCGCTCGACGAAATCATCGGCTGACGCGCCGTCTCCGACGCTTCGGATCGCAGACTGGACGCGCTTCGAACTCACCCTGAACAGCGAGAGCGGCGGGTTGCCTGACCCTCAGGCAACCCGCCGAGTGCCCCGTCACCTCGATCGTTCATCCCAGCACTTGCGTGCGCCCTGCGACCTTCGGTTCGGGTCTCAACGCCAGATCCACGAGATGGGATCCGTACAACTCGGAATCGGTTTCGGGACCAGGAGCCACGGTTGACCGCCGACAGTTTGCCGTGCGCCGGTCGTGTGGGTTTGTGTCCCCGTGAGTCATCTCGTGAATCTGTACTGCCCTCACTCTCGCGCCAGATAAGCCATCGGTCAAGGGAATACACCCATCTGGAAACCAGATCGCGGATACGAGTACCTTCGGTACGCATGGAACTGCGTGTTCGTCCGTCCGGCCAGGCGTGCGGTGCCCAGGCCACGGGTGTCGATCTCACCGCACCGATTGACAGCGACACCGTTGCCGCGCTTCGAACCGCATGGCTGGAGCATCATGTGCTCGCGTTTCCCGATCAGTTCCTCGACGACGACGCGCTGGAACGTTTCACATTGCTGTTCGGACCGTTTGGTGACGACCCGTTCATTGCCCCCATAGCTGGTCGTCGACACGTCATCGCCGTACGACGTGACGCGGCGGAGACCGCTCCGCTCTTCGCGGAGAACTGGCACACCGACTGGAGTTTTCAGGCTCGACCGCCGTCTGGCACATGCCTGAACGCTGTCGTTGTGCCACCGCTCGGGGGAGACACCTTGTTCGCGAACCAGCACGCAGCGCTCGACGCCATGCCGAGTGACCTCCGCTCTCGCCTCGATGGTCTGATGGCCGTCCATTCCGCCCGCGGTGGTTACGCCCCCACCGGCCTGTACGGCGAGGCCGATCAGAAGACTGATCGCAGTATGGAAATTCGACCGTCGTCGCGAGCGCTCGCCACGCAGGAACACCCGATCATCCGCGCCCACCCCGAAACGGGTCGGCGTGGGATCTTCGGTTGTGCGGGCTACATCATCGGCTTCGCCGATCTCGACGACGACGCGTCGAGTGCGCTGTTGCGGGAACTGCTCGAGTGGCAAACCCGTGAAGAGTTCGTCTACCGCCACGAGTGGGAGCCTGGAATGCTCGTGATGTGGGACAACCGATCAGTGTTGCACCGGGCCACCGGCGGCTACGAGGGTTACGAACGACGCCTCCACAGAACCACCATCGGAGCCGCGTAACGAGACGTGCCAGGCACGTTTCGTTACGGTGTCCAGGTTCCTTCGGCGAGGAACGTTCGAATGACTTCGCTCGGCCCTTCGAGTGACCATCCTTGTTGCTCGACCCAGATGTCGTCGTAGTACGAGTGGGCGTAGCGCTCGCCGCCGTCGCACACGAGAGTGACGATGGATCCTGGAAGACCATTGGCGTGCATCTCGGCGGCGAGCTCGAACGCAGTCCAAAGATTCGTTCCGGTGGAGGGACCGACGCGGCGTCCGAGCAGGGGAGCTGCTTCGCGCATCGCGGCCACCGAGCACTCGTCGGGCACGGGGGTCATGCGGTCGATCACTTGGCCAACGAATGAAGGTTCCACTCGTGGCCGGCCGATGCCTTCGATCCGAGAACCGCGGTCGGTGAGCGTGGGGTCAGACGAACACCAAGCGGCATAGAACGCCGAACCCTCCGGGTCGGGCACGCACAACTTCGAGCGATACCCCCGATAGCGGATGTATCTGCCGAGCGTGGCGCTGGTGCCACCCGTTCCTGCACCGACGACGACCCATTCGGGCACCGGGTGCGGCTCGGCTGACATCTGCTGGAAAATCGACTCGGCGATGTTGTTGTTGCCCCGCCAATCGGTGGCGCGTTCGGCGTGGGTGAACTGGTCGATGTAGTGCCCGCCAAGCTCGCGCGCGCAGTTGCTCAGCTACCTGGTAAATCGCTCCGCCGTTGTCGACCAGGTGGCATCGTCCCCCTTGTCGCTCGATGAGTTCGATCTTCTCCGGTGAGGTGCTGGTGGGCATGACAGCGACGAACTCACAACCGATGAGTCGCGCGAAGTACGCCTCGGACACCGCCGTTGATCCGCTTGATGCCTCGACCACCGGCATGCCTTCCAGCAACCATCCGTTGCAGAGCGCGTACAGGAACAGAGAACGGGCGAGGCGATGCTTGAGCGACCCGGTGACGTGGGTCGACTCATCCTTCATGTAGAGGTGGACATCTGGAGTTCGCTGGAAGCGGTACCCGAATGAGATGGGTGTCAGCTGAACGATTGGCGTCAGCTTCGATCTCACGAACCGCCGCGGCAACCCACTCCCGTTGACGTGGATTGGATCGGTCGGTTCCCGTCATCCTCGCATCGTACGCGCCTGGTTCAGATGACGATGTTGATCATGCGGCCGGGGACGACAATGACCTTTTTCGGTATTGCGCCGTCGAGCGCTGCGATGACCTTCTCGTCGGCCAACGCGGCAGCCTGAATGGTGCTGCTGTCAGCGTCGGACGCAACGACGATTCGGCCTCGGACCTTGCCGTTGACTTGTACCGGCAACTCGATCTCGTCGTCCACGAGAAACGCAGGGTCGGCAACGGGAAAACTGGCGTACGTAATCGTGTCGTCGTGCCCAAGCTTGCGCCACAATTCTTCTGCCACGTGGGGAACCAGTGGCGCCGCCATCAGCACCATCGGTTCGGCGACGGCGCGTGGAGTAGAAGGGAGCTTGGTGACTGCGTTGTTGAGCTCGATCAACTTGGCAATCGCCGTGTTGAAACGCAATGCATCCATTTCGGTGCGAACCACGTCGATGGTTCGATGGAGCAGCTTGGTCGTGTCGTCGTCGAGCGGGTCATCGCTGACCGTGAGCTCGCCGGTGGTTTCGTCGACCATGGTTCGCCACAGCCGCTGCAAGAACCGGTACATACCCACGACGTCTCTGGTTTCCCACGGTCGTGAAGCATCCATTGGGCCGGTGGCCATCTCGTACAACCGCAGCGTGTCGGCGCCATAGTCGTCGTACATCTCATCTGGCGACACCGAGTTCTTGAGGCTCTTGCCCATCTTCCCGTACTCGCGATTCACTGCGACTTCGCCATCGGCGGTAGCGACGTAATACCCGCCGTCGCGAGCGACGACCGATTTGGCTTCGACGTAGGAGCCGCGCTCGTCGGTATACGCGTAGGCCTGTACATAACCCTGGTTGAAGAGGCGCGCGATACGGTTCCTTCGACGACACGTGACCCAAGTCGAACAGCACCTTGTGCCAGAACCGGCTGTACAGCAAGTGCAACACGGCATGCTCGACACCGCCGACATAGAGGTCGACGCCACCTGGGTGGTTGGCCCACTTGTCTGGTTGCGGACCCACCCAATACTCCTCGACCGACGGATCGACGAACACCTGGGTGTTGGTTGGGTCGAGGTAGCGCAACTGATACCAGCACGAGCCGGCCCACTGCGGCATGACGTTGGTGTCGCGCACGTACGACTGCTCGCCGCGTCCGTCGCCAAGGTCGATCGTGACATTCACCCATTCGGTGAGACGGCTGAGTGGGCTCTCGGGTTCGGAGTTGGCGTCTTCTGGGTCGAAGGTGCGCGGCGAGAAGCTGTCGGTCTCAGGCAGTTCGACAGGCAGCATGGAGTCAGGAAGCGTGTGCGGATTGCCGTCTTCGTCGTACACCACGGGGAAGGGTTCGCCCCAGTACCGCTGACGACTGAACAGCCAATCTCGCAACTTGTAGGTGATGGTCGCTTCACCTTTGCCTTGCGCCTCCAACCACGCATTCGTTGCTTCGATGGCTTCGGACTTGGTGGCGATGCCATTCAACGCAAGCGACTCATTCGCTGAGTTGACGTACGGGGCGTCTCCGATGAACGCACCTGGCCAGACGGCCGTGTCGAGCGCACTACCCGTTTGTGGTTCGAGGCCAGCAGCGGCGAACCAGGCGGCTGGCGGCTGCTGTATCGCCGGAATCTCGAGGCCGAATTTTTGGGCGAACTCGAAGTCGCGCTGATCGCCACAAGGCACGGCCATGATGGCCCCGGTGCCATATCCCATGAGCACGTAGTCGGCGATCCACACTGGTATCTCGGCACCGCTCAGCGGGTTGATGGCGAACGCCCCCGTGAACACACCGGTCTTTTCGCGCGTGTCATCGGTGCGGTCGATGTCTTTCTTGGAGCTTGCCTGGACACGGTACGCCGCGACAGCGTCGGCCTGGGCGGGGGTGGTGAGCACGTCGACGAACGGATGCTCGGGCGCAAGCACCATGAAGGTCGCACCGAACAGGGTGTCGGGGCGGGTGGTGAACACCGTGATGTCACCCGCATCGCTGGCAAAGTGGACGTACGCCCCCGTGGATCGACCGATCCAGTTTCGTTGCATGGCCTTGATGGCGTCGGTCCAGTCGAGTGTGTCGAGATCGTCGATCAACCGGTCGGCGTAGGTGGTGATGCGCATCATCCATTGGCGCATGTTGCGCTTGAAGACGGGGAAGTTGCCGCGATCGGAGCGTCCATCTGCGGTGACTTCCTCGTTGGCCACGACGGTGCCGAGACCCGGGCACCAATTGACCGGAGCGTTGCTGACGTACGCCAGCCGGTAGCCGTCGATGATCTCGTTGCGTTCGGTGCCGCCAAGAGCCGACCAGGGCCGACCATCTGGAGTGAGGCGATCGCCCGCCGCGAACTGTGCCACCAACTCGGCGATCGGTCGCGCTCGGCCAACCCCCACTCCATCTCGCGGAGCGGAGTCGACATCAAACCAGGAGTTGAAGACCTGCGTGAAGATCCACTGGGTCCAACGGTAGTACTCGGGGTCGGTGGTGGCGATGGAACGCCGCGGGTCGTGCGCAAGGCCGAGGCGCCGCAATTGGCGCCGGTAAGTATCGACGTTCTGTTGAGTGGTGATGGCCGGGTGTTGTCCGGTCTCGACCGCAAATTGTTCGGCTGGCAGACCGAACGAATCGAAACCCATCGTGTGCAGCACGTTGTACCCGGTCATCCGCTTGAAGCGGGCGTACACGTCGGTACCGATGAATCCGAGCGGGTGCCCGACGTGCAGACCAGCGCCCGATGGGTACGGGAACATGTCGAGTACGAACAACTTCTCGCCGCGCCGTTCGCACAACTCAGCGTCGCCGAGCGGGCCGCTGGGGTTGGGAGTCTCAAACGTGTGGTGCTCGCTCCACCAGTCTTGCCATCGAAGTTCGATGTCTTGAGCGAGCGCAGCCGAGTACCGGAACGGGGGAGTGTCGGGCGTCGTGGCTGAATTCTCGCTCATATCGACTGGCCAGCCTAGGGTGCCAGTCGCCACGAACATCGACCGTCGGGGCCGACGCGACGTGACTCGTCGCGTCGGCCCTGGGACGCACTCTTCAGCGCTGAATCATCAGGAGGTTCGACGGGGTCGACGTCGGGCCAGGGTGATGAATCCGAATCCGGCAGCGAGGAACATGACAGCCAGGACTGCGATCGTGGTGCTCGATCCGGTGGGCGGAATGATCGGCGCGGGCGCGGCGTTGCCTGCCAACGTCGTGGGTGTCGGCAACGTCGGTGCGGCCGTGGTGGGCGCCGCGCCGGGGCACGGTTGGCCCGCCGCAGCGGTGAGCGACGCCGTTGCTGAACTGGCACCGATCGTGCCGGTGGCTGACAGCGGCGACGCAGCCGCTGCGCAGACCGCCTGGGGCACCGCTGTCTGGAAGCAGCCGGTGAGTGGATCGGCGTTCCAGTTCAGTTGGACCCGTGGAGGAATTCCGTCATCCCACGCCTTTGAATCAGCGGTCGCCACCGTGTTTGCGTCCATTACCAAACTCGGATGAGTGGCTGCGCTGACGCCTGACAGGTCGAGAACGCCGGACGTTCCGATCATCTCTTGGGTGGCGACGACGGCATTCGTTTGGCCGTCCCTGACGGTGACGACGAGCGAGGTGAGTTCCACGCCTGCCGTGAGGTCGGCCCCGAGCACACGGACATCACGCCAGGTCGCGCTGCCCACACTGTTGTCGCATCGTTGGCTTCGCAGATCCACCTGTTGGGGTGCCGCACCAGTTCCAAGGCTGGTGCACGGAGACGAGCCGGCAGGGTCGACGGTATATACGAGCCCGTTATCGCCAAGGGCCACGACGCAGCTACCGTCGAATGTGGCGCCGTACAGTCCGGCGTTTGGCAACGAGTTGTTGCTGGTGTCGACGGCGAGTTCACCGCCGACCCAACCACCGCCGACGCACAGCGCGTTGGTGGTCCAGTCCCAGCACGTGATCCCTGTAACCGACAGCGCCCCGAAGAGCGTACGCGTTCCGGTCTCTGCCTCCTGCCCGACGCTGTAAAAGTAGAAACTGGCCGAGTTGGGCCACGGTGCCCCAGGTGTACCGGCCCCGCCCCCGTCGGGAAAACACAGCGAGCCGGTGTCGGACACGACGCAGACGCCGTCGGCAACACCACCGGACGTCGGATAGCGGTTGACGATGTTGAACGGATTGCCTGCACCTGCGTGAGGCGGGTTGGGAATCGTCGGCGGGGTTTCCCAGCCTACGCATTTCGTCACGGTGCTGACGTTGAGACACGCAACGCTGCTCAGTGTGGACGACCCGAAGTAGATCCGATCACCGTGCGACACCGCGTCAGTCATTGGATCGCTGATCGTGTTCGGGAACCCGACGTCGATTGGCGCGCCGCAGGCAAGGCCGGTGGCAGGGTCGAAGCAGTAGACCAGCCCGTTGTCGGACGACATCGTCCAGATCTTGCCGGCGACGAACAATGTTGGCGAGCCAGCGATTCCTACGTTTCGATCGAGCACGAAGTAGCCGCACGTCTGGTTGGTGACGGCGTCCCAGCAGAACAAACCCAGGGCGGAACTGCCTGGTGCGATGAGCCGGGTGTAGAACTTCGTCCCGACCACCGCCGACGGCCCGTTGTAGTTGTCGGACGACATGTTGGTTGGGATCGGGTACCCGACACAGAGTTCGCCGGTAGCGCGGTCGATGCACGTCACCGACGTGTTACCCGTGTGGTGGTAGATCGCGAACACCTTGCTGCCCACGAGCGTCGGTGTGAATCCGTCACCGCCGGTGCCTTGGGAAATCGGTGCGCTGGGCGCGGGTAGCGCAACGGTGCGCGATTCGCCGAGGGTGGCCGAAGCTCCGGGAGTCAAGGTGATCGTGGAACCGGCTACCGCCGAGGTCCACCCTGGAGCCATCGTCAACGATCCGGGAACGATGGTCTGGTTTCCGGCCGCCGCCACCGTGAGCGCAGCCCCCAGCCCGGGGGTATCGCCAGCACTTCCGACGGGTGGTTTGGAGGCCACACGCCAGGCAGCGTTGGTACCACCTGCGACCAAGGTGCCAGCCGTGTCGTTTGGCGCCAAGGGGGTGCCGGCGGCGGTGACCGTCGGGCTCGCCGGTTGGGCCACGGTGACGAGTACCGATGCGGTTCTGGTGATCTCGCCGTTCGACGCCGTGTAAGTGAACCCGTCGAACCCGGAAAAACCGGCATTCGGCGTGTAGGTGCACGTGCCCGCCGGTACGCAAACAACCGATCCGTTGATCGGGTTGGTGTTCGCGGTGACTGTCAACGGCGCGCCGATGTCGTTCAGGAGAACGTCGACTGCGCCAGCCACACCGATCGTGGTGACCAACGAGTCGTCGGCTGCTACCAGCGTGGAGGCGTTGACTACCGGCTGGCTGATCGTCACGTTGACCGTGCCGACTGCCGACTCGCCGCCCGCTGTCACCGTGTACGTGAAGGAGTCGGCCCCCGAGAACCCGGCGTTGGCGGTGTAGAGGCATCCACCGTTCGGTTCACACGAGGCCGTGCCATTCGCCGGTTGCGTGACCCCGGTGATCTGTAACGGATCGGAGTCGGCGTCAGAATCGTTGGCGAGGGCGTCGAACGCGACTGCCGAAACGCCGTTGACGGCGTCGTTCCCGGCAAGCGGTGCTGCGGCCTGCACCGTTGGAGCGACGAGTATCGACGTTCCGATCACGGCGACAACTCCAGCCGTGAGAAGGCGAGTCCGCTGGCGAACCGCCAAACGTCCAAATCGTGGCGATTGTTGCATGATGTGTCCCCCATCCCTAGGGCTCCTGCGTCACCGGCGAGACCGGTTATTCGAAGCTTTCATGACGAACACTACTCAAGAAACAGAAGTGGATTCCATGAATTCTTTTCGACCTCATGGCTGCATCGTTCGGCCTGTCAATTTCGTGCGTCCGAAGATCGAGAAGTTATGTCAACCTGGCGGTTCTGGTCATGCGATGCCGGTGAGCGCAAGCGCGAAGAAGACGACGAAATAGCATCCCACGGGCGCTCCGAACATCAGCCCAGTGACGATTCGGAGCCCGGGCGCTCGCGCTTGTTCATTGCCGATCATCACGTAGCGCACTGAAAACTCGCTCCAGGGCTGGTATTCCATCTCGCTGCTGGTGGCTGGCGATCTCGCAGCGAGTGCCCACGCGACGGTGGAAATCGTCAAGCCGATCCACAAGAGAAACGAGATCACAGCTGGCGCGTCGAGCCAGTCGATCAAGCCGATGATGAGCAACAGCAAGACGAGCCCGAACGCAACTACTGCAGCAAACGTCACGCCGATCGCGAGGGCGAGCCGCCGAAATCCGGCGTGCGTGCGCCACCTCGGCTTCGGCAGAAACTCGTTGCGCGGCTGCTCCGTCACGAGCACGACCGTAGTAGGCGTGTCGGTAGTAGGCGTGTCGGTCGGCACGCCATGCCGCGGGTCGCGATACTTTGCAGGCATGCTCGATGACACCGCAGGCACTACCGACGAGACGGCCGACGAACGCTTCATTCGCCACTCGATTCGGCTTGCGTGGGAGGCGCGCCGGCGAGGCGATCATCCGTTTGGCGCATTGTTGGTGAGCGCTGACGGTGTTGTGTTGGCTGAGGCAATGAACACTGTCGGCACCACCGGCGATCGCACTGGGCACGCCGAGAGAAATCTGATGAGTGAAATATCGCCGCGGTTCACCGTTGCGCAGTTGGCCAACACCACGATGTACACGAGCACCGAACCCTGTGCGATGTGTGCTGCGTCGGTGTTCTGGACGGGGGTGGGTCGGGTGGTCTTCGGATTTGGGGAGTCAGCGCTCGGCGCACTCGCAGCGGAAGACCCTGCGAGTCCGATGCTGGCGTTGCCATGTCGCGCCGTGTTCGCCGCCGGTAGCAGGAAAACCGAGGTCGTGGGGCCGGTGCTACACGCGGAAGCAGCAGATCCGCATCGCGGATTCTGGGCGCGAACTGAGTCTGAATCACCATCGAACGGTCATCGAAAGGGCGCGATGTCGAGTGAGTCCAGCATCTGTTGCTGACCACGACTAGCGTCAGGTTGATGCGAACTCAGTCGACGATTGAACGCCTCGAAGCGGCCGCCGATATGGGCAAGGGCGTTCGTTTCGTCGGTCACTCGGTGGCCCCAGATGGCCCGGTGTACGTGCCGTGGCTCCAGATTCACGATGAGGCGCGTGCTGTTGGCGCAGCGCTTCAGGCGAAGGGGCTGCTGCCCGGCGATCACGTCGCGATCCTTGGGCCAACAAGTCGCGAACTGATGACCGTCGTGCGCGGGTGTTGGATGGCGGGCATCGCGTCGATGGTGCTGCCGCTACCGATGCGCATGGGTTCGCTCGAGGAGTTCGTGAGTTCAACTCGGGCGCGCATTCGCCACGGCGACGCAAAGCTGGTGCTCATCGACGCTCAGCTCGCGGCGTTCTATGAACCAGCTCCGGGCGACCCGCCGATCGTGCCCATGACTTCGGTGTTGCCGGGCGCGCCAAACGTTCCTTCCGGCGATCGGCTCGAACTGCCCGAGTACGACCCGGAACGACTGGTGATTCTGCAATACACCAGTGGTTCAACCAGTGAGCCGAAGGGGGTCATGATCCCCGACCGCGTGTTGTCGGCCAACGTCGACGCGGTCATTCAGGCGGCCGACATGCTGGCCGACGAGGTCATGGTGTCGTGGCTTCCGTTGTACCACGACATGGGGCTGGTTGGATTCTTGGCGATCCCCATGACCATCGGTATCGATCTCGTCCAAGCCGCTCCCCAAGACTTCATGGCGAAGCCGGGCAACTGGATGCAATGGGTGTCTGACTGGCGCGGCACCGCAACGGCCGGACCGAACTTCGCGTACGTGCTCGCCACGCGTGCGCTTCGGCGAGCTGAAAACCTCGACCTGTCATCGCTCACGCTCGCTCTCAGCGGGGCCGAACCGGTGGATCCCGACGCGGTCGAAGCGTTCGTGGCGGCGGCCGAACCGCACGGCTTTCAGGCCGGAGCAATGTTCCCTGCGTTCGGTATGGCCGAGACGGCCATCGGCGCATCATTTCCGCGTCGCGGTCGCGGTCTCGAATGCGACACGGTCGACCGTCAAACGCTTGAAGTGAACCGTGTTGCAAAACCGGTGGTCGTCGTCGATCCCGACGAGTACAAGGTCACGGCGCGACGAATCCCTCTCCTAGGAACCGCTGTGCCGGGCATGGAGTTCAAGGTGGTCAACGCCGATACTTACGAAGAACTGCCAGAACGCCACGTCGGCGAACTCCTGCTACGCGGTACATCAGTCACGCCTGGCTACTACAAACGCGAAGACGCCACCCATGCGCTGTTCCGCGACGGCTGGTTGTGCACGGGCGACTTGGCGTACCTCCTCGACGGACAACTCGTGCTCTGCGGGCGCATCAAAGACGTCATCATCGTCGGCGGCCGCAACGTGTTCCCGGAAGACATCGAGCGCGCTGTCGGCATCATCGACGGAGTGCGCGCTGGCAACGTCATCGCGTTCGGCATGGAGGGGTACAAGGGGAAAGAGTCGGTCGTGGTGGTTGCCGAGGTTCGAACCGACAGCGCATCGGCGGTGCGCGCCGCCATCCATGAACGCACGTTGGCCGTGTGTGGGTTGCCGCCGCGCGACGTGGTGTTGGTGAAAGCGGGAACCCTTCCCAAGACCAGTTCCGGCAAGTTGCAGCGGGCAAAGTGCCGCGAGTTGTACTTGGGCGAGGATCTCGAACTGATCGACGAGTCGGTCGGTAGCGGCACCGCGCAAGTGCCGACGGCGTGGCTGCGAGGCATGGCCGAGCCATGACCAACTTTGTTGATAAGTTAAGGATCTTCAAACACATCGTGTCGATTTCGTCGGCACGACATCTCCAGGGGGAGAACCCACAAACATGCAAAAATCAGGAAAAGGTCGCTTTCTAGCGGTCGCTCTTGGTCTGTCGCTCGTTGCCGCAGCTTGCGGCGATGACGAAGAGACCACCACAACCACTGCAGCAGCAACTGCCACCACCGAAGCAGCAGCGGCCACCACCGTCTGAAGCAGGCACAGCCACCACCATGGCTGCGGGCCCACTGGTACCGACACCGGTCTGCCCACGCCAACCGGAGCTCACCTGCGAAGGCGGCGTCACGCTTGCCTTCATCGGTGCGCTCTCGGGCGACAACGGCGCACTCGGCACGAACATGATCGATGGCGCGAAGCGTCGCCATCGACGCGTTCAACGCCGCCAACCCCGACTGCCAAGTCACGTTCGACACGGCGTACGACTCGCAGGGCGACCCCGCTCAGGCAACACCGTTGGCCGCCACCATCGCCAACAACGAGGCCATCATCGGCCTGATCGGCCCGGGTTTCTCCGGCGAGACCAACGCCACGATGCCCACGTTCGAGACCGCTGGCCTTACCGATGATCACGCCCGGCGCCACCAACGCCGCGCTGTCCACCAACGGTTGGACCACGTTCCACCGCATCCTGGCGAACGACGACTTGCAGGCACCTGGCGTCGTTCAGTTGATCACCGGCACCATCGGCGGCACCAAGGTCGGCGTCATCGACGATGCCAGCCGACTACGGCAAGGGCCTCGGCTGACTCAGTTCGCGAAGGCCTCGGCGACCTGATCGTCGCCTCAAGCTGTCATCGACCCGAAGGGTGCCGACTACTCGGCAGCCGTCACCGCCATGGCAAGACGCTGAAGTCGACACCATCTTCTACTCCGGCTACTACGCCGAAGCAGCCAAGATGTTGACCCAGCTCCGCGATGCAGGCATCGAAGCCACCTTCGTGTCGGGCGACGGTTCGCTCGACCCGGCGTTCGTCGAGAACGCAGGCGAAGTGGCCGAAGGTGCCTTCCTCACCGCAACCGGCGCACCGCCAGACGTCAACGCCAACTTCGCGCAGCATTCGAGGCTGCCAGTTGGCCACCGAGCCACGTCTGTACTCGCCAGAGGCGTACGACGTCGCGTACGTGTTCCTCGCCGGCATCGCAGCTGGCAACACTCACCCGTGAAGCACTCGGCACGTTCGATCGACGGCGTACGACGCACCGGGTATCACCAAGCAAATCAAGTTCAGCGCCGAAGGCGAGCCAGAAGGCTCGGCCGTGTATCTACACGGTCGTCGAAGATGGCAGCTCGTGGGCAAGGGTCTCATTCCCTGAACCATGAATTTGAAATGAGCGAAGGGTCGGGGGCGTCGCGCCCCCGACCCTTCGTCATATAGACCCTTCGTTTCTAGGGTGACCAACTACTTGGGGGCAAGCGTTGACTTTTGACTTATTGGTTTCGACCTTCTGGCCATCGACCGTAAACGGGGTGGTTCTCGGCTCGGTCTATGCGTTGGTGGCGCTGGGCTACACGCTGGTCTACGGCGTGTTGTCGCTCATCAACTTCGCCAACTCCGAAGTGTTCATGCTGGCGGCCTTCGGTTCCTTCTTCGCTGTCGACCTGCTCGGTCTGACCGACAAGCCGACCCCACGCAGACGGGCATGGCGCTGGTGGGGACCATGCTGCTGTGTCTCCTCCTCTCCATCATCATCGGCGGTGTGTCGGCGATCATTGTCGAACGGGTCGCCTATCGACCGCTACGAAAGCGCAACTCGCCCAGGCTCGTGTTTCTCGATCTCGGCCATCGGAGCCAGCTTCGCCATCTCCGAGGCCGTCGGAATCTGGGGCCCGAAGAAGCAGCAGGAGTACGCACTCACGCAGATACTTCCAGAAGAAAGACGTCTTCTCGATCTTTGGTGCGGAGGTACAACAGACCGACATCATCATCGTTGTCGGAGCATTCCTCATGGCGACGATCCTCGTGATGTTCGTCAATCGGAGTCGCGTCGGCCGAGGCATCCGTGCAGTTGCCCAAGACGCTGAGACCGCAAAACTGATGGGTGTCAACGTCGACCAGATCATCTTGATCACCTTCCTGGTGGGCGGAATCATGGCTGGTGGTGCGGCATTCTTGTACACGCTGAACACGCCCTACGCCAGATACGACGTCGGGTTTCTCATCGGCGTGAAGGCATTCACCGCCGCAGTGCTCGGCGGCATCGGCAACATCAAGGGTGCGCTGCTCGGCGGAATCCTGCTCGGCCTCATCGAGGTCTATGGTTCGGCGCTCTTCGGAGCCAACCAGAACATCGGAACCATGTTCTCGTTCTTGGCGCTGGTCGTCGTGCTGATGTTCCGCCCGAGCGGCATTCTTGGTCAGTCGATGTCGAGGAGCAAAGCATGAGCGCCGAAAACACTCCGCCTCCTACCTCGGCTGCGAAGAGTCTCATGCCCGGCACGTTCGCTCGTGGTGCGGGCATGCGTCGCGCGTTCGACAACTGGTGGTTGTCGTTGCCGAAATACAGTCAGGCGGAGCGTCCTCGGAATCTTCATCGTGTTCATCTACGCCCTGCCCAGCCTTGGTTTGCCGCTGATTCCCACGGTTGAGTCCGACTTCACGGCAGTGCTCGCCCAGACTGTGGTGCCGTACGTCCTCATCGCGCTTGGCCTCAACGTCGTGGTCGGCATGGCCGGCCTGCTCGACCTGGGCTATGTCGGGTTCTACGCCATCGGTGCGTACTCGTTGGCGATTCTCACATCGCAACATGCAACGATCCCATGGTTGCTGGCGATTCCGGCATCCGTGTTCGATCACGATGTTGTTCGGCGTGCTGCTCGGCGCCCCGACGCTGCGGTTGCGTGGTGACTACCTCGCCATCGTCACCCTCGGCTTCGGTGAGATCATCCGGCTCATGGCGAAGTCGTCGGAGTGGATGGGTTCGTCAGGCGGCATCAAGAACATCAAGTCGCCGCCCGACGTCGGGCCGCTGAAGTTCGGCGGCACGATCGAGGAGCGCAACATCGCGTTCTACTACCTCGCGGTCACGTTCGTGATCATCACGTTCTTCTTCTTGCGGCGCCTCGAAAACAGTCGCGTCGGGCGATCATGGACCGCCATTCGCGAAGACGAAGACGCCGCCGAACTCATGGGTGTTCCCACGTTCAAGTTCAAACTGTGGGCCTTCGCCATCGGTGCCGGCGATCGGTGGTTTGGCGGGCACGCTGTACGCGTCGAACGTGCGCTACATCAACCCCGACAACTTCTTGTTGAAGCTCTCCATCCTGTTCCTCGCGGCAGTGGTGCTGGGCGGCCCCGGCAATATGCCCGGTGTCATTCTTGGAGCGATTTTGGTCAGCTATGTGCCAGAACGTCTGCGCTTCGTTGCCGAGCAGAGGTACTTCTGGTTCGGCGTGCTCCTCATGGTGATGATGGTCTTCCGACCCCAGGGCATCTTGCCGCGGAAGTTGAAGCCGCGAGCTCACGAACGAGACCCGAGCGAGTCGGACGCGTCCCCATTCTTCGACGTGTCCGAGGGTTCGCCCGACTTGGAAGGCGGCGCGGCTCATGTCTGACGCTCTACTTGCCATCGATCACGTCACCATGCAGTTCGGCGGTTTGATGGCGCTGAACGATGTCGACTTCAACATTCATCAAGGTGAGATTCTCGGGCTCATCGGTCCGAACGGTGCCGGGAAGACCACCTGTTTCAACGTGATGACCGGTGTGTATCAGGCGACCACCGGCGAGGTGCGGTTCGAGGGGGAGACTCTCGCTGGGCTCGAGCGTCACAAGATCACCAAGCGCGGCATCGCTCGCACGTTTCAGAACATCCGGCTGTTTCCAGAGATGTCGGCGATCGAGAACGTCATGGTTGGGGCCGACACGCACCACACCACCAGTGTGGTCGGCGCTCTGCTGCACCTGCCTCGCCACAAGAGGGAAGAGAAGGCGGGCTTCAAGCGTGCCCTCGAACTTCTCGACTTCATGGGCATCGGAGACCGAGCTGACGACGCCGCCAAAAACCTGCCGTACGGTTACCAACGACGGTTGGAGATAGCCCGGGCGTTGGCAACCGGCCCGAAGTTGCTGTGTCTCGATGAGCCTGCAGCGGGTTTCAACCCGGCCGAAAAGGTCGAGCTGATGGGCCTCATTCGTGCCATTCGTGATCAGGGCTACACGGTGTTGTTGATCGAGCACGACATGAACCTCGTGATGGGCGTCACCGACCGAATCGTGGTGCTCGATTTCGGCAAGAAGATCGCTGAAGGTTCCCCCGACGAGATTCGAGCCAACCCAGCGGTTATCGCTGCATATCTAGGGGAGGCCGCAGATGCTTCTTGAAGTTGAAGATCTCCAAGTGTTCTACGGCCGGATCGAGGCGATCAAGGGCATCTCCTTCACCGTGGGCGAAGGAGAGATCGTCACGCTCATCGGTGCCAACGGTGCCGGCAAGTCCACGACTCTGAAGACCGTGTCTGGTGTTCGCCCGGTCGCTCGCGGGCGAAGTGATGTTCGACGGGCAAGACATCACCAAGATGGCGCCGCACAAGCGGACCGAGATCGGCATCTGCCAGTCACCGGAAGGCCGAGGGATCTTCCACGGCATGACGGTGATGGAGAACCTCGACATGGGTTGTTACGTCCGCAAAGACCGCAACACCTCGGCACGAGACGAAGACCTTGATCGTGTGTTCGAACTTTTCCCGCGGCTTGCCGAACGCAAGTCGCAAGTCGGCGGCTCGATGTCGGGTGGCGAGCAACAGATGCTGGCCATCGGGCGCGCGTTGATGGCGCGACCCCGGGTGTTGCTTCTCGACGAGCCATCGATGGGTCTGGCGCCGAAACTCATTGCTCAGATCTTCGACATCATCACCGAGATCAACCATCAGGGCACCACGGTGCTGCTGGTCGAGCAGAACGCCACGCAAGCGCTCAAGCGCGCCCACCGTGCGTATGTGCTGGAAACCGGGCGCGTCGTGAAGAGCGCACCGGCAGCTGACTTGCTCGACGATCCAGACGTGCAGGCCGCCTACCTCGGCGGGCACTGACTCTCGACCGACCCTCAGCACGCTCCTGGCTATCGACGTCTCCGCCGTCGCCCCGCTGCAGTCGATCTGTTGTTACGTCGAATCTGTAGCTACACGTTTGCGTAGTGCTGTGCGAGGTCTTGTAGATCAGTACGGCTCAAGAGATGATCGCCCCGGGCTTTTGGCGCAGACCTGATCCACTCCTTGTCCCACGGAACAACAATGTCTCCGTCGATTGATCGATGACGAACCGGCGACGGGAACGTAGTGAGCGGCTCGCAGTACGCCGGGGTCGACGACCAACCAGCTGGGCGTGGGCGAAATCAACGGATCGCCGATGACATCGTTGGTCGGGTCGTAGATGACGTCGGTGACCTGACCGATGCGCTCGCCGCGATCATCGAAAACCTGGTGGCCTGTATATCCACTGAACCCGTACGAATCGCTCGACCCATCACTGTGCCGATCGCCCAGATTGTTCCTGTTGGTCTTCATGTTGCGCCTCCTGAAGTGAGCGCCCGCTGTAATGAAACTGTAACAAACGAATGTGGTGCGGTCAACCAGCCATCGACCGATCGAGGGTGAACGGGGGGTGTCGGACGACGTTTTGGCGGTGCCTGATACCGTCGAACGACGCATGAATATCGATGTGCTACGCCAGGGAGTGCGATGGATACGCCGATGAAGGTTGTGTACTCGTTGCGCCATCGCCTGCATCATCCCGAACGAGAGGTGGAGGGCGGCCGGCTCCAGGAACCGTTCGAACACCCGGGTCGGGCCGAGATCATTCGAGCGACGCTCTCTGCAGACGGAGGCTTCGCGTTTGTCGCCCCAGACGACTTCGGCACCGAACCAATTTTGGCGGTTCATGACGCCGGGCTGGTGAAATTCCTCGAGTCGGCGTGGAACGAACATCAACGTTTGCACGGGCCGGTGCACGATGTGGTGCCCGACGTGTTTGCGCATCCATCGCTGCGAGAAGGAATGCCGCCAACAGGCGAGCCCGAGTCGCTCGGCGGACGGTTGGGTTACTGGTGTTTCGAGACGACGACACCGATCACGCGAGGCACGTACGAGGCCGCCCGATCATCGGTGAACGTTGCGCTGACGGCCGCCAACCTGGTGCTCGCCGGCGAACGATCCGTCTACGGCTTGTGTCGACCGCCGGGGCATCACGCCACCCATCGGTCATATGGTGGCTATTGCTTCTTCAACAACGCCGCAGTCACGGCCGAGTATGTACGCGCTGCAGACCGGAACAAAGGTTGCGGTGCTCGACGTCGACTACCACCACGGCAACGGCACCCAACAGATCTTCTATGGTCGCGGAGACGTGTTCTTCACGTCGTTGCATGCCAGATCCGTCATTTGCCTACCCGTACTTCACTGGGGCGAGCGACGAATGCGGAACGGGTGCAGGCGTCGGCGCGAACCTCAACTTCCCGCTGCCGAAAGGAACCGGCGACGACGCGTTCCTCGCCGTGCTCGGCGACGCGTGCGAGGCAGTTCGAAGCGCTGGCGTCGAAACTCTGATTGTGTCGCTCGGCCTCGACACCTACTTCGACGACCCGATCAGCGACTTCACGCTCACGCCCGATGGATTCGAGCGCTGCGGCGCGCTGATCGCAGAACTCGGCTTGCCAACGATCGTTCTGCAAGAAGGCGGCTATGCCACAGAAGCGCTCGGCACCAACGCCCAGCGGTGGCTCACAGCCCTCCATTCCGTCCCCGAACGGGGTGGTTGACGCTCAGATGGCTTTGAGGTCGGCCATGATGGCGTTCCAGCGGTCTGGATCTTGCTGGTACGGCGCGTAGAACGAGAGGCGGTCCACGGCGTCGCCGAATCGTTCGCCGATACGTGCGGCGATCTGTTCGGGCGGGGCGACGACAGCGAACGCGTCGAGCACGTCGTCGGTGATGAGCTCGCCCATCTCGGTCCACTTGCCTGCCTTCGACATCGAGTTCAAGTCGTCTTGCAGGCCGCCCCAACCATGCAGTTCCAGTACGCCCCGGTAGGACGGTGTGGAGCCGTAGAACGCGATCTGTTGACGGGTGGCCGCTGAAGAACGTTCGAACTCCTCGTCGTTCGCTCCGGTGACCACGAAGAACGGCCCGGCAATCTCGAACGACTCCATCGATTTGCCAGACCTTCGCGCGGCCGCGTTCGAGTGCTGGCAACGTGACCTCTCGTAGATAGCGCTCGGTGGTGAAGCTGTGGCACAGGAACGTGTCGCACACCTCACCCGCCACCTCGGTCATCAGCTCGCCAACGCCGGCGAGCGCGATCTTGGGGACGCCGAAATCGCCGAGGTCTGCTGGGTTGGGCATGAAGAACGGAGTCATCAACGTGTGCTTGTAGAACTCGCCACGGAACTCCAGCGGCGCACCGTTCAACCATGTGTCCCAAATGGCTCGAATGGCGAGGATCATTTCGCGCATTCGTGGTGCCGGGTGGCTCCATTCCATGGAGAATCGCTTGGTGATGTGCGGCTTGATCTGGCTGCCGAGCCCGAGAGTGAATCTGCCCTGCGACATTGCTTGCAGATCCCACCCGATGTTGGCGAGCAACATCGGGTTGCGCGCGAACGCAACAGCGATCGATGTACCCAGATCGATCGTGGTGGTGTGGTCGGCGGCGATGGCAATCGGCAGAAACGGGTCGTGCGACGTCTCTGATGACCAGGCACCCGAGAAACCAGCGGCTTCTAGGTCGGCCGCGACTTTGCCCGCTTCGCGTAATGATCCAGAGAGGTTGGCGTCGACTTTCATCTACACCGACCGTAGCGAGATGCGAACGCTGCGGTGTCAGTCTTGGTCGCGCAGAAACTGCTCGAGCTCTGCGGCGAGTTCGTCGCCCGTGAGCATTTCGAGCGAGGGCCCGCCGCCACCGATGACCTCCACCGAGTCGTCGGTTGGAGTCGTACAGCTCTTCGAGTTGGCCAATCATGCGCGAATGCTCTTCGTTGCTGGCGATCATCGCGTCGAGTCGTTGGGCATGTTCCATGGCGTCGGATCGCAGCCCGGGAGCGTCGATGACGAGGCCGGTTGCCTCGCGCAAGCCATCGAGCAACGCGGCGCTGGCGGCGGGAAACAGACCGGACGCCGAATAGTGCGGCACCTGCGCCCAAATTCCGAGCGTGGGAATGCCCCGGTCGTGCAGCTCGCGTTCGAGCGCTGCGGCGATACCCGCAGGCACGTCGAGTGAACTGCGCAGAAACTTCACCCGTGCGAGTACGTCCTCTGAAGGGCTGCTGACCGAGAGCCGCGTCGGTCGTGTGTGGGGCACCGCAAAGGGGTATGCGCCGAGATGAGCCATTTGAGTGACGCCGAGGTGCTGAGCAAGTCGCCCACCGCCCGGGAGAATCGATGCCACGCGGTATCGGGCTCTGGTCCCGACAGCACGATCAGGTCGCGCCCGGTTTGATCCGAACCGGCCGACAACACGATGCGCTCCCAAGTGAGCACGGTGTGCAGGCCGTCGCGAAGCTCCATGGTTGGCCGGCGCGCTCGGTAGTCGATGTAGACGTCGTCGTCGAACTCGGCAAACGGTGTGGTTTCGGATTCAGCGTTGATTGCGCTGACGGCGTTTGCCGCCGCCGCCCCGGCGTCGATCCAGCCGCCGAGCACCACGATCAGTGTCGGCTCGACGAGAACCGGCATCACGCCGATCAGTTTGAGGCTCTCGTCGATCACGAACAGGAGGGTACCGGCGCCCCCGGCGTTCCCCGGCGGGGCCGCCGGTAGGGTGCCTGTATGGCGATTGATGTCACCGACGCAACCTTTGAAGCAGACGTCATCGGGCGCTCATCGAGCACCCCTGTCGTCGTCGACCTGTGGGCGCCATGGTGCGGCCCGTGCGTGACGCTGGGGCCGATCATCGAGCGCGTCATCGACGACACCGATGGCAAAGTCGTGCTGGTGAAGGTCAACGTCGACGAAAACCCGGGTATCGCTCAGGCGTTCCAGGTGCAGTCGATTCCGGCCGTGTTCGCCGTCATCGATGGGCGAGTGGTCGACCAGTTCATCGGCGCTCAAGGCGAGCCGATGATCCGGGAGTTCGTCTCCCGCCTGTTGCCATCTGACGAAGCGATCGCCATCAGCGAACTCGTCGCGGCTGGCGACGAAGGGCTCGCTCCGCGTTGCGCTGCAAATCGAAGCAGGCAACGAAGACGCGATTGTGGCGCTCGCTCAGCTGCTGGTGGATCGTGGGGATCACCTTGAGGCGCTGGCGCTGCTCGAGAGAATTCCGGAGTCTGACCGCACCCGCCCGATCGCCGCTCAGGCTCGACTTGCCGGCATAACCGACGACGACCACGATGCCACGCTCACCGGTCTGCTCGACCGGGTGAAGGGCGATGACGAGGCGCGTCGAGCAGTTCGTCGACATTCTCGAACTGATGGGCCCCCACGATCCTCGTACGGCTGCATATCGCAAGCAGCTCACGGCCCGCCTCTTCTGATTTCCCCGCCCGCCCCGTTTTTCGGGTAGCCTTGCGCACACCGACTTCCTCCGACGTTGTGTCTGCGCGCCTGGCGCGCCATTTCCGGAGGTGGCCATGCACGATTCACTCGAGCAAAGCCGAGCAGACGTTCACCGATCCGAGTTGCCAAGGCCGGCGCCGCCGAGACAGCTCGGCGAGCTGGCACACGAGTGGCTGGCCTGGTTCGGAGTCGCCCGCATGTTGGCACTCGGCGTGACCGTGCTGCTGGTGGGTGCTGGCGGGTACTGGTTGTTGCACGCCCCGCCTCCTCCAGTTGAGGCGTCGTTGCCCTTCGCTGCGACCACCACGACCGCTACCACGTCGACCGTCGCCGGTGCCGAACCAGGGGCAGGCGCTCCAACCGGACGCCACTCTCGTGCCGATCAGTCCGCCAAGCACTGTTCCGTCGCCGGCATTCGTGCACGTCGCTGGGGCTGTGAACGCCCCGGGCGTGTATCAACTGCCGTCTGGGTCGCGAGTCATCAACTCCATCGAAGCTGCCGGCGGTGCTGCGCCAAATGCAGCGCTCGATGGCCTCAACCTCGCAGCGCCAGTGGCCGACGGACAGCGTGTGTACGTGCCGCTGGCGGGAGAGGTGACCCAACAACCGTCGACAACGGACCTGCCGCGCGCAGCTCGGTGCTCGGCGGATGGCTCGGCATCAACGGGTTTCGATCTCGGGCGCGATCATCGATGTGAATCGGGCGACTTCCGTCGAGCTCGAAACGTTGCCAGGGGTTGGGCCGTCGACGGCGGCAGCAATCATTGATGATCGTGAACGCAACGGCCCATTCGCCAATGTGGATGATCTCGATCGAGTGACCGGCATTGGCCCAGCAACGCTCGCAGCCCTCCGAGATCTGGTGTCGGTGTGATCGCAGTGCACTTGCTAGCCGAGCAGGGACTCGCCGAGTGACAGAGCAGCGCCACCCAACGCGATGCCAGCGCCAGCGGCCACGGCAAGTGTCAACCACAGCAGTTCCTTGCTGTACGCGGTCCAGGTGGCAATGGGTGACCGCGTTGCCCGTCGAGATGCCACGAACCCGAGGAGCAGCCACAGCGGCACGCTCGCCAGCACCGCACGCGCGTAGCCGTCGGAGTTGGAGAACGGGGCACCGGCTACCAGCAATCCTGGTGCGGCGGTCACGCCTGCGGCGAGCCCGATCAAGCCGCTGGTGCGGCCTTCTCCAAGGCGCAACGCCAACCAGGCAATGGCGCCGATGACGACCATGGGTATCAGCCCGAAGAGCGGGCCGAGACGGCGAATGCGGCTGCGATACCAGCGTGGGCCGTCGAACAAGGGCGCGCGCGGGCGGCGCTCGGGAGCGCGTTCCCTCTGGTCATGGCGAGTCATCGTGTCGATTCGAACAGCCTACGCAGGCTGACTTGCGCGATGTGGGTCTACCCCTCGCTGACGTCACTGTGGCGGCCCTCGGCAGCTGCGGTGGCAGCTGCCGCGTGGCGGGCAAGCCCGGTCGACGGCGTCATCGTGGCTGTGATCTTGGCCGCGGCAGTTTCGTCCTTCGATCTTTCGCCCCGGTCGCGCAGCTGCCGTGCTGGTCGTGGTGGGTGCGGTGGCGGGTTGGCGAGGTGATGTCGCGCACAATCGGAGTTGTCACCGGATCACCTCGGTGCGTACTCGGGTTGGGTACGTCTCGTCGACGATCCAGCCCCGTATCCCGGCTCGATTCGAGCGATCGCAGAGGTCGACGGTCGAACGGTACGAGGTGTGGGTTCGGGGTCGAGCCATGCAGGTTCGTGCTGCAGAGTGGCGCGGCGGAGAGCGACTGCACGTTCTCGGGCAACTTCGCGAGTTGTCGCCTGAACGACAGGCCAGAGTGTCTTGGCAGCATGTCGTCGGCGAGCTGCGCATCGAATGGGTATCCGACGTCGCGGCCGGCTCGCCCATAGATACGGCGTCGAACAGGGTCCGAGCGGCGATCGAGCGAGCAGGGAGCGTGCTGCCAGACGACGATGGGGCCCTGTATCGAGGCTTGGTGGTGGGCGACGATCGAGATCAACCGCAAGCAATGATCGAGCGCTTTCGGGCGAGCGGGCTCTCGCATCTCACAGCGGTCTCCGGCCAGAACGTCGCGTTCGTACTGGCCGGTGCAGGCCCGCTCTTGCGACGCCTTCGGGCGGGCTGGCGGTGGGCAGCGACAGTGGCGTTGATCGCATGGTTCGTCAGCCTCACCCGATTCGAGCCGTCGATCGTTCGGGCCGGAACGATGGCGGCGATCTCCGCGACCGCGTTCGTATTGGGTCGGGAAAGAGCGCCGTCGCGGCTGCTGTCTCTGGCGGTGACCGGCCTCGTGCTGGTCGATCCGCTGCTGGTCCACTCGATCGGTTTCTGGCTGTCGGTCGGGGCGACTGCTGGGGTTGCCGTGCTGGGCCCCCGGCTCGCCGGTCGATTCCACCGGCTCGGACCGCTGGCGATGCCCCTCGGCATCACGCTGGGGGCGCAGATCGGTGTAGTCGGTTCCGTCTCTCCTCGTCTTCGGCCGACTCCCGTTGGTGAGCGTGCCAGCCAATCTTCTGGCCGTGCCGGTGGCCGGCTTCGTGATGTTGTACGGGCTGCCGGCCGGCTTGTTGGCTGGGTCGCTGCCCTCGATCGCCCCAGTCGTGATGTTCCCGTGTCGCCTCGGTGTGCGTTGGGTGGACACTGTTGCATTCGTCGCCGCGCGAGCCGAACCTGGTGGTACCGCCGCAGCACTTGGCTGGGCTGGGCTTGCACTCGGGCTCGCATGGATTGCCGTGTGGCCGCGGCGAGAGTCGACGGCCGGCGACCAACTTGTCAGCGCAGGTGGGTGATGCCTCGCCCTGCTGCTATGAATCGTGACGATGGCTATTCACCTCGTCACCGGCGACGACGAATCGTTGCTGCGCACCCAGGCCCACGAGTTGGTGAAGCACCTCGTTGGCGCCGGCGATCGCAGCCTGATGGTCGACGAGTTCGAGGGTGACGACTACGAGCTTCGCGCAGTGGCCGACGCCGCTCAGACTCTGCCGTTCCTCACCGACCAGCGCGTGGTTGTCGCCCGCGGCGTCGGCCGGTTCAGCGCCGATGAAGTAGCGCCGCTGTTGATGTATTTGGCGAACCCGCTGGAATCGACCCACCTCGTGCTCGTGGGCGGCGGTGGGCGACTCGCCAAGAAGTTGACCGACGCCATAGCAGGCGCCGGGGGACACAAGGTCGATGCCAGCCCGCCGACGCGCCCAAACGATCGTATTGCGTGGGTTCGCTCGCGTGCTGTTGAGCACGGCGTTCGCCTCGACGGTCAAGCTGCGGCCAGGGTGGCCGACCAACTCGGGGAAGACGCCGGTCGGCTCGACGGGTTGCTCAGGATCCTCACCTCGACATACGGCGAGGGTGTTCGGTTGGAGACGGCCGACATCGAGCCGTTTCTCGGTGAAGGCGGAGGGGTGCCGCCGTGGGATCTCACCGACGCGCTCGACTCCGGCCGCACTGCAGACGCCATCACGCTGATGCGGCGCATGGTGCACGGTGGGGGCAGACATCCATTGCAGATCATGGCGATCCTGCACAGCCATTACGCGAAGCTCGCCCGTCTCGACGGCGTGGATGCAACATCGGAGGCAGAGGCTGCAGCGGCGATGGGTATCAAGGCAGGCTTCCCGGCCAAGAAGGCTCTCGATACCTATCGCCGTCTCGGCGGGGGAGCGGTGGCCAAGGCAGTCCAGCTCCTGGCCAAGGCTGACCGGGATCTGCACGGCGATTCGGGCCTTGAAGCAGAAGCGGTCATGGAAATACTCGTGGCTCGACTCAGCAAACTCGGTGCCCGCCGCTGAGTGGAGGCCCCGAAAACGGGTTCACCCGGAGGCAATGCCTCCGGGTGAACAAAGATGTGGGATGAGGAAGGTGGTTGCGCGGCCTCAGGCTGCGGCATTGACCTTGCGCATGAGACGCGACTTCTTGCGGGCTGCGGTGTTCTTGTGGATCACTCCGCGGCGAGCGGCGGTGTCGATGCGCTTGATCGCAGCGCGGACAGCGTCTTCGTTGTTGTCTTCGCCGATGGTGTTGACGGCGGTCTTGGTGCGGCGCTTGAGCTCGCTACGGACGGCCTTGTTACGTTCGGCTGCCTTGACGTTGGTCAGGTTGCGCTTCTTCTGGCTTTTGATATTCGCCACGGGGATGTCCCTCTTTCAGACTTTCGTGATCACTGCGGATGTCGTGATCGACCGGGCAATGCTAGTTCCCAGACCGTGCCACCCCAACCTAGGCGGGCCACTGAGTTGGTGAGCCCGAGGCTGCCCCTCAGCGTCGGAGGCGACCGCCGGTAGATTGGCGGCGCCATGGATTTGTCCCGCATCCGCAATTTCTCGATCATCGCCCATATCGATCACGGCAAGTCGACGCTGTCAGACCGCATTCTCGAGATCACTGGTGCCGTGCAGAAGCGGGACATGAAAGCGCAATACCTCGACACGATGGACCTCGAGCGGGAACGTGGCATAACGATCAAGGCTCAGAACGTGCGAGTCGACTGGAAAGATCACGTCTATCACCTCATCGACACCCCTGGCCACGTCGACTTCGGGTACGAAGTCAGCCGCTCGTTGGCTGCTTGTGAGGGCGTGGTGCTGGTGGTCGATGCGGCCCAGGGCATCGAAGCGCAAACGTTGGCCAACTGTTACCTGGCGCTCGAGCACGACCTCGAGATTGTCGCATGCCTGAACAAAATCGATCTGCCCGCCGCCGACCCCGACCGTTATGCCATGGAGATTGAAAACGTCCTCGGTATCGCTGCCGAAGACATCCTGAAGATTTCGGCTAAGACAGGGGAGGGAATTCCGGAACTTCTCGACGCCATCGCGCTCAAGATTCCAGCGCCACAGGGTGACCCCGACGCCCCGTTGCAGACGTTGATCTTCGATTCGCAGTTCGACCAGTTCCGTGGGGTGATCTCGTCGATTCGGGTGATGAACGGGCGTCTGCACTCGGGTGCCCGGCTCACATTCATGAACGCTGGAGCTGACCATGATGCACTGGAGATCGGGGTTCGCAAGCCGGTGCCAACGCCGGTCAAGGAACTCGGGCCAGGCGAGGTTGGCTACCTGATCGCCGGTATCAAAGGCGTCGGCGATGCCCGATCAGGCGAGACGGTCACCACCGCACAGAAGGGGTCGACCGTTGCATTGTCCGGCTATCAAGATCCCAAACCGATGGTGTTCTCCGGCTTGTTCCCCATCGACGGCGACGACTTCGAGAACATGCGTGAAGCGCTCGGCAAGTTGAAGTTGAATGACGCCTCGATCAGCTACGCGCCCGAGTCATCGGGCGCGTTGGGATTCGGGTTTCGGTGTGGCTTCCTCGGGTTGTTGCACATGGAGATCGTGAAAGAGCGGCTCGAGCGTGAGTTCGACCTGGCGCTGATCGCCACCGCTCCTTCGGTCGAATACCGCGTCACGTCAACCAATGGTGATGTGGTCGTGGTGTCGAACCCAGCAGACCTGCCCATGGTGCAGAAGATCGACCGCATCGAAGAACCCATCTTCAAGGTGTCGATCATCACGCCCAAGGAATACACAGGGTCGCTCATGGAACTCTGCCAAACGCGGCGCGGCGAAATGAAGAAGATGGAGTACTTATCGCCCGAGCGTGTGGAACTGGTGTACGAGATCCCGCTCGGCGAGGTGGTCATCGACTTTTTCGACCAGCTCAAATCACGCAGTCAGGGCTACGCAAGCCTCGACTACGAACCTGCCGGCTACCTGCCGGCAAACCTCGTGAAGGTCGACATCTTGCTCAATGGTGAGGTCGCTGACGCGTTCTCCACCATCGTGCACCGCGAAAAGGCCGAGGCGTACGGCCGCCGCATGGGCGAGAAGCTCAAAGAACTCATCCCGCGTCAAATGTTCGACGTGCCGATTCAGGCGGCCATCGGCGGCAAGGTCATCTCTCGTGAGACCGTGAAGGCGAAACGTAAAGACGTGCTCGCCAAGTGCTACGGAGGCGACATCACCCGGAAGCGCAAGCTGCTCGAAAAGCAGAAAGAGGGCAAGAAGAAGATGAAGTCGATCGGTCGGGTCGAGGTGCCTGGCGACGTGTTCATCAGCGCTCTCAAACTCGACGACTGATCGTGGAGACCTCGGGAAACGTGAACCCACACCGGTCGGTCATGTGGTTTCGCCGTGACCTGCGAGTGCATGACCACCCTGCGTTTGCTGAAGCTGCCGCAACGGGTGAGGTGCTTGCGCTGTTCGTCATCGACCCAGCGTTTGCTCGTGCAGGTCTGCCCCGGCGACAACTCTTGCTCGCTTGTCTCGCGTCGCTCAATGATGCACTCGGCGGCGCGCTCGTCATCCGTGAGGGCGATCCACGTGTCGTCGTCCCGGCTGTAGCTCACGAGATCGATGCCGGCTCGGTGTTCGTGTCGAAGGACTTCACCCCCTATGGCCGAACTCGCGATACAGACGTGGCCGAGCGGCTCCGAGCTGACGGTCGGGTGTTGCGAGGCGTGGGAAGTCCTTATGCAGTCGCTCCAGGAACCGTCCGCAAAGCCGACGGCACGCCGTACGCAGTCTTTACGCCGTTCAGCAAGGCGTGGCGCGCCATCGGGTGGGACGCTCCGATCGGAAAGCCCGATGCCGCCCGCATGATCGATGCGCCGTCGGACCCGTTGCCACCATGTGTCGCGACGAACGTCCAAGCGGTGGCCGATTCCGAAGCGGCCGCACTCTGTCGGTGGGACGAATTCCGCGGCGACTCACTCAGCGTGTACCAAACCGGGCGCGACCTGCCGGCGATCGACGGCACGAGCAAACTCTCGCCCCTGCTCAAGTTTGGAGTGGTACACCCCCGTCAACTGCTGGCAGATCTGTCGCCGGGCGAACCTGGCCACGACACGTTCGCCACCGAGTTGGCATGGCGAGATTTCTACGCCGACGTGTTGTTTCGAAGTCCCGAGTCGGCTTGGCAGCATCTCGACACCCGGTTCGATGCGATCCGCTACGACAACGGTCCCGAGGCGGAGACCAAGTTTGCGCGGTGGTGCAATGGCACAACCGGATTCCCGATCGTCGATGCCGGCATGCGCCAGTTGGTTGAGACTGGTTGGATGCACAACCGGGTGCGCATGATCACCGCGAGCTTCCTCGTGAAGGATCTGCACCTGCCGTGGACCTGGGGTGCTCGATTCTTCCTCGAGCACTTGCTCGACGCAGACCTGGCGTCGAACAACCACGGGTGGCAGTGGGCAGCCGGCTCAGGAACCGACGCTGCGCCGTACTTCCGTGTGTTCAACCCCACCAGTCAACAAGAGCGATGGGACCCCGATGGCGAGTACGTCAATCGTTGGATACCCGAACTCGGCACGCCGTCGTACCCCGGGCCGATCGTCGACCATGCAGTCGAAAGAATCGAGGCCCTGGCCCGTTACGAGTCGGTCAAAAGGGCGGCTAGATCTTCAGGGGGAACGTCGCCAAGATGACCACCGCTACCGTAGTGATTGCGACCGCCATGCCGAGCATGGCGCGCATGGCCGAGTCCGGTCCGCTTCGCTGCGACACGGCTGCGAGAAACAACACGAGGGCAAACAACACTGTCAACAGTGAGTAGTTGTCGCCGCGCTGATTGTTCTCGAGCGCTTCATTGAACTTCGCGTCGGCCTGAGCGGATAAGTCGGCTGCTTCGGCTTCCCCCGCCACCTGATACTCGGGTCGGTCGAACGGCGAATTCTGCACCATTCCGTCGGCTGACCAAGCGTTGAAAGCGACGGCGAACGCCGGGGTGAAACGCTCGGCGACGTAGTCGGCGAACTCGACGTTCGACTCTGAGTTCGCTTCGACCCACACCGAGTAGATGGTGAGGTCGATCTGGCGGGCGTCGCGTGCTGCGCTGTCAGCGTTGGTCGACGCCACCCGGAGCGACGACGCCTCGCTGAACGCGATCGACATTGCGCCGCCCCACTTCGACGACTCGAAGCCGCACCACGCCGTGAGAACCGCAACGATCGACATCAGCACCACAGCGCCGATTTCGTACGCGGAATGGGCGTGCTTCGTGGGCGTTGTGGCAGTAGTGACCGCCGGCGGATCGTCCTCCATGCGCTGATCAGTAAAGCATCTCCACCGATGAGTCCGAGAATCTCCCGTTGTACCGGCTAGCAGTCGGTATTGTTGACTGCCAACATGCTGGACGACCGCAAGACCGCAATTTTGAGTGCCGTGGTGAATCAATACATCGCGACCGCGTTGCCGGTTGGGTCGTCCCACATTGCATCAGCTTCCGGCATCGGCGTGTCCTCAGCGACGATCCGCAACGAAATGGCCGTACTCGAACAAGAGGGATTTTTGGTACAGCCGCACACGTCGGCCGGGCGGATTCCCACCGACAAGGGGTATCGGTTCTTCGTAGACCATCTCGCGACGCCCGGACGACTCGATGACGCCACGAGCCGCCACGTCGGCGACTTCTTCGACGCGGCGCACGGCCGACTCGAAGAGATGCTGCACCGCACGTCTGATCTGCTCACGTCCCTCACGCACAGCGCTGCAGTCGTGCTGGGCCCGAGGGCCCAACCGGTGCCAGTTCGAACCGTTCAGATCGTCCGACTTTCCACTGTTGCTGCGACGGTTGTCGTTGTTTTCGCAACCGGCGTGGTGCAGAGCGAAGTCATCGAGATTCCAGAAATGCTCAGTGATTCAGCGTTGCTGGCGGCCGCGGCGCATCTGGCGCAGTCGCTGGAAGGTCAAACCCTTGCTGCGCTCGGCGATGTAGGGCCTTCGGGCGTCGAGGCATTCGCAGGCGTCGACGACGTGGTGCGCAGGGCGGTCGGTGCATTGCAGGTGCCCGCAGTGGAAGACCAGGTGTATGTCGGCGGCACGTCCACCATGGCCGATGCGTTCGATGCGGTCGAGGTCGTGCGCCAGGTGTTGCACACACTCGAGCAGCAGTTCGTCGTCGTGTCGCTCGTGCGCGACATCGTCGATCGGGGCATGTCGGTTGCCATCGGTGTGGAACACGGCGTCGAGCCGCTGTCCGCGTGCTCAGTCGTGGTCGCACCTGTGGTCGTCGACGGTCAACACGTCGGCTCAGTGGGAGTGCTTGGGCCCACCAGAATGAACTATCCGCAAGCCATGGCTACGGTCGACATCGTGTCTGATCGGCTTGGCAAACGACTCGGAGACAGCTAAATGGCAGCCGACTACTACGACCTTCTCGGTGTGGCGAGGAACGCGACCGCCGACGATCTGAAGAAGGCGTACCGCAAACGCGCCCGCGAGTTGCACCCTGACGCCAATCCAGACAATCCGGAAGCGGCCGAGCAGTTCAAGGAGCTCTCCAACGCCTATGCGGTGCTGTCTGACGACCAGCAGCGCGCTCGTTACGACCGCTACGGCCCAGAAGGAGTGGGAGGTCCTGGCCAGCCGAACATGGGCGACGTGTTTGGTGGCGGTGGCCTTGGCGACATTTTCGACGCGTTCTTCGGCGGCAATGGCGGTGGCAATCCGTTCGGCGGTGGCCGTCGTGGGCCTACCGGACCGCCGCGAGGCCAAGACATGGAAGTCACCGTGGACATTGGTTTCGAGCAGGCAGTGTTCGGGGCCGAGATTCCGGTCACGCTGCGACTGCCCCAGAGCTGCGACACGTGCGACGGCAGCGGCGCCGGCGAAGGCACACAACCGGTCACGTGTTCCGAGTGCAGTGGGTCGGGTCAGGTGCAGCGAGTTCGCCAGAGCGTGCTAGGGCAAATGGTCACCACGAGTCCGTGTAGCCGTTGTGGTGGTCTCGGGCAGGTCATCACCACCCCGTGTGTCACCTGCCGGGGCGAGGGCCGTGTCACCTCCGAGAAGACGTACACCGTCGACGTGCCTGGTGGCGTGGTCGATGGCTCCACACTGCGGCTCACAAGACGAGGCGCGGTCGGTCCGCGAGGTGGCGCGCCAGGTGATCTGTACGTGCATCTCCGCGTTGCATCGCACGAACGGTTCGTACGAGACGGCGACCACCTGCTCTGCGAGGTGCCAATCTCCATCGCACAAGCGGCGTTGGGCACCCACGTCACGTTGGAAACGCTCGACGGCGATGAGCCGTTGCACGTACCGGCCGGCACACAACCAGGTCGGCAGTTCGTGCTGAAAGGGCGAGGCGTCACGCGCTTGCAGGGTCGAGGTCGGGGAGATCTCATTGCCGTGATTCGCGTCGACGTGCCGACCAAGCTCAGCGCCGACGAGAGCGACCTGTTGCGGCGCTTCGCTGAGGGCCGTGGTGAGACCGTGGGCGAGCATTCGGGCGGGTTGTTCTCCAAGATCAAGTCGGCGTTCTCGTGACGTCGGAGGCGTCCGACGTACCGCGTCCTGCCTCCGAACTTTCCGCCCAGCGTCGTTCTGCCGATCTCGACGTGTTACGTCGCTCCTCCGCACATGTGATCGTCGACGATGTCGACAGTCCGCTACTCGATGACGATGCTGCGCATCATGTCTTTCGTGTGCTCCGGGTCGCCGACGGGGCGGCCGTGACCGTCACGGACGGTGCCGGCTCTTGGCGACTCTGCCGGGCGGCCGGTGGCAATGTTCGGCCAGACGGCGACGTGCTGTTCCACTCGCGTCGCAATCCGCCAATCGCGGTTGGTTTCGCGGTGCCCAAGCTCGATCGGCCAGAGTGGATCGTTCAGAAGTTGACCGAGATCGGCGTCGATCGAATCACGTTGTTGCACGCGGAGCGATCCGTTGTTCGCTGGGCGGCCGATCGGGCCGACAAACATCTCGCGAAGCTCGTCCGCACGGCCAAAGAAGCCGTGCAACAGTCGCGCCAGGTGTGGTTGCCCACGGTTGAGGGGCCGATGCTCGCCGCAAACTTTCTGCCCTCCGCTGTTGCGGCTGAACCTGGGGGCCGTTTGATCGGCGCAACGGATCATACGTTTGCAGTGGGACCCGAGGGCGGGTGGACCCCTGATGAACTCGACCGTGCGACCGATCTGGTGAGTACGGGCCAGTCGGTGTTGCGGGTCGAAACGGCTGCATTGGTGGTCGGCGTGTTGGCGATCGGAAGCCGGTCCAGGTGACCCAGCCGACGAGCCCAGCGCTCTCGGTGCTCTCGGTCGTCATCTGACCTCAAAGAGTGGCTATAGTGTGGCGCGGTCCGACGGGGGACCGGGTTCAAGCAACTGAGCACATCACTGAGCACAACAACTGAGCAGAGACGCCGCAGGTGGACGATGGATGATTTTGAGGACAACGATGCCGGCTACAGCGTCCAGGTGGGCGAACGCCTGAGGGCAATCCGCAAGCAGAAACGGCTCTCGCTGCACGATGTAGAAGCCCAATCGGAACAGGAATTCAAGGCTTCCGTTCTGGGCGCCTACGAGCGCGGTGAGCGGGCGTTGTCGCTGCCTCGCCTCGATCGATTGGCTCAGTTTTATCGGGTGCCTGTTGATCAGCTGTTGCCACGCAACATCGCCGATCCGGGCGATGCATTCGACGGCACCGGCCCTCGCCCGAAACTCGCCATCGACATCTTGAAACTCACGCAGCTGTCGGGTGCCCCGTTCGAGATGCTCACCAGGTTCCTCCGGATGATTCAGGTACAGCGTCAAGACTTCAACGGTCGGGTGCTCACCATTCGTGCCGACGACAAACGCGCAATTGCCGCCATGCTCGACATTCCGGTCGATCAGGTGGCGCTACGACTCGAGGCGCTCGACCTCGTGTTCCGACCAGCCTGAAGCCGCATTTGCTGTGACCGAACCGGCTGCAACTCGCCCGTTCGGCGTCTACGTCCACATTCCGTTCTGCGCATCGAAATGCGACTACTGCGCGTTCGCCACGTGGACCGATAGGCATCACCTCACCGAGCAGTATCTGCGGGCGTTGCACACCGACATCAACAGGGCGATCGACAGCGGCATGCCGATTGCGACGAGCATCTTCGTTGGTGGCGGCACACCATCGATGGTGGAAGCGTCGGCGCTGCTTGCCGTCATCAGCCAGGTGCCGGTGGTGTCCGGTGCAGAGATCACCGTCGAATGCAACCCAGACAACGTCACGGTCGATCTGATGAAGGCCTACACAGACGGTGGTGTCAATCGGGTCAGCATCGGCGTGCAGTCGATGGTGACCCATGTACTCGGGGCGCTCGGACGGCAACACAGTCGTTCGAACGTGGAGCGAGCGATCGAGGCAGTCCGTCTTGCCGGGATGCCAACCTTCAATCTCGACATCATCTACGGGGCAGCCGGCGAGTCTCGCCTCGATTGGCAACGAACTGTCGACGAGGTCGTTCAGCTGGAACCGCCTCATGTGTCCGCGTACGGGCTCACGATCGAGGCCGGGACTCCACTTGCGGCTCAGCCCGAAAGACATCCCGACGACGACGATCAGGCCGACAAGTACGAGGCTGTCGACGATGCATTGAGTGCCGCAGGGCTGGAGAATTACGAGGTTTCGAACTGGGCCTTGCCGGGTCACGAATGTCAGCACAACATTCTGTATTGGCGGCAGCAGAATTATCTCGGCTTCGGTTGCGCCGCCCACTCCCACGAAGATGGCCGTCGCTGGTGGAATGTACGAACCCCAGATCGATACATCGATCTGGTCGAGGATGGCGCGCCCACCGAGGCTGCGGGGGAGACACTCGACGCGGCGACGCGGGAGTTCGAGGCCCTTGAACTGCAGTTGCGAATGCGCGATGGAGTGCCGCTCGACGCGCTCGATGAAACGGGTCTTGAAGGTCTCATCGAGCAGCGCCACGGCCGATGGGTGCTTACCCGTCGCGGCCGCCTGTTGGCGAACGAGATCAGTCTTCGACTGAAGTAGCCGGTACGGCCGGGAATGCCGCTTCGGAGACCGGACCTTCGAAGGCCAATTTCGCGAAGAGATCGGGGAAGACTCTGGCGACCTTCGCGGTGAGGTACTCGCCGTAGTTTCCGTCCCATGCGTGCACGCTCGTTCCGTCCCAACGCCGGTGCGCATCGTCTGACGGGGCCGAACCGTCCAGCGGCAGTGCGGTGACCACGGCATCCCACGACGGATCGAAGAAATATGGAAAGGACAAGCGGCTGGCGCCGCTGGTGTTGCGCACCCGATGCGGGGTGGAGCGGTAGCGGCCCTCGGTGAGCCGGTCGAGCATGTCGCCAAGGTTGCACACCAAGGTCGTTGGCTCGGCCGGAACCTGCAGCCACCGGCCAGCTGGTGTGCGAACTTCAAGCCCGCCGCGGTCGTCTTGCGCGAGCAAGGTGATGAGCCCGTAGTCGGTGTGTTCGCCGACCCCGAACTCATCAGAGCTGGCATTGTCGGGCAGCGGTGGGTAATGAAAGATTCGAAACAACACGGTCGGATCGTTGGTGAGATGGCGTTCGAACCAGTCGATATGGCAACCCGAGCCCGAGCGCGACACCGCGCATGACCGCGTCGGCGACCAGACGTTGGGCTGCCAGCCAAGCGTGGACCGTAGGCCCGAGATCACCGGGCGGAAAGAGGTTGGCGCCGTGCAGCGGGGTGCCGTTCACCACTCGGGGATGGTCGGGTGCGTGATTCGCGCCGACGTAGAGCCCCTCCTTTCGGTCGGGTCGTCCGGAGGTGACTTCGCCACGCAGCGGGAACCAGCCTCGCCATGCTGCCCCGGCGTTGGCCATGGCGTACTTCGACTTTTCAGAATCAGGCAATTCGAAGAACTCACGGGACGTTCGATCGAGCTGCTTGAACAGATTGGTGTCGATGCCGTGGCCGGTGACTCGAAAGAACCCGATGGTGCGACACGCGTTGTCGATCTGTCGAGCGACCGCTGCCACTGCGGGGTCGTTCGGGTCGAAGTCGCCGATCAGCGCCGATATGTCGATCAGCGCTACCGAGTCAACGGTGTTGCCGGCGATGTTGTCGGCGATGTTGCTGCCCGAAACGGCAGCCCCATGTGTCGACGTGCTCATCGGGGTGTCAGTCATCGTTCACCGCTGATAGCGTACGCACACGATTCGGGCGTATGGCTCAGTTGGTTAGAGCGCATCCATGACACGGATGAGGTCGGGGGTTCGATTCCCTCTACGCCCACCGAAACTCGCATCGCCCCCAGTCGGATCCACCGTCCTTTTTCCCTTCGATGGCCGGTCACGTGGGCCGAGTACTGCACCGAGATTTTTCGAATCGGGTGATGCTGCGGGGCGGTAACGCAGGGACAATCGCGCAGACTGGTCCGGAGTCCGCTGCGGGCCACCTGATACTGTCGATTTCCGTTTGATCTGTCGAGGAGAGTGGGATTCATGGGCAAGCAGGCAAAAGATCAAAAGAGGTCGAAGAAGTCTGTGGAGGCCGAGGCCGTGGGCCCGGTGCCCGCCGGACCCGATGGAACCAGCGAGCCGAAGCCAAAGATGAAGCGCAAGGAGTACGAGGCCGAACTCGAGGTGCTCCAGGGCGAGCTCGTGGCGATGCAGGAATGGGTCAAGGCGACCGGCGCCAAGATCATCATCGTCTTCGAGGGTCGCGACACCGCCGGCAAGGGCGGAACCATCAAGCGAATCACCGAGCGCGTCAGCCCACGGACCTTCCGTGTCATCGCGCTTCCCGCCCCCACCAATCGCGAGAAGTCGCAGATGTACATCCAACGGTACATCGCTCACTTCCCCGCGGCCGGTGAGGTCGTGATCTTCGACCGCAGCTGGTACAACCGCGCCGGCGTCGAGCCGGTCATGGGCTTTTGCACGCCGAAGCAGACCGAGACGTTCCTGAAGATGGTCCCCGCGGTCGAGCGAGCGATGGTCGACTCGGGGATCCTGCTCCTCAAGTACTGGCTCGACGTCAGCCCCGAGGAGCAGACCCGACGCCTCACGAGCCGCATGGACGACCCGCGCAAGATCTGGAAGCTCTCCGACATGGATCTGCTGTCGTACAGCAAGTGGTACGACTACTCACGGGCCCGCGACCGGATGCTGGCATCGACCGATTCCTCGTGGGCGCCGTGGTTCGTCGCGACCACGAACGACAAGAAGCGCGGCCGGCTGAACATCATCTCCCACCTGCTCTCGCACGTTCCCTACGAACCGCTCGAGCGCCAGAAGGTCAAGTTGCCCAAGCGGCAGCGGCCGGGCAATTATCGCGATCCGCACCTCGAGCTGCGTCACATCCCGGAGAGGTTCTGAGGAGCCGGATGACTACGAGCATGAAAGCCCCTGAAGAGTCGACCGTCTGGTACTCCCTCACACCGGAAGAAGTCGCCGAACGTCTGAGCGTGGATCCGGCGGTCGGCTTGAGCGCTGCCGAAGCGCAACGACGCCTCCAGCAGTTCGGCCCGAACCGGATGGCGGCGAAGCAGCAGGAATCCGGGCTCCACGCGTTCGTGCGGCAGTACCAGGACTTCATGCAGGTGCTGCTGTTGGGCGCGGCGATCGTGAACATGATCGTCACCGGCGAGTGGGGTACCACGATCGTGCTCGTTGGGCTGACCGTGTTCAACGCGGTCCTCAGCCTGCGAGGCGAGGCGAAGGCGGCGGAGAGCGTCGGTGCGTTGGAGAAGATGTTGAAGAACATCGCTCGGGTTCGCCGCGACGGCGAGGCGATCGAGATCGACTCCGAGGGACTCGTGCCGGGCGACATCGTGTTGATGGAGGCCGGTAACAGGGTCCCGGCCGACGGTCGGCTGTTCGTCGCCGCGACCCTCGAGATCGAAGAGGCGGCGCTCACCGGTGAGAGCACCCCGGTGCTGAAGGAACTCGCTGCGATCCCGGGTGGCGATGTCGGCATCGGCGACCGCCACTGCCTCGCGTTCATGAACACCGCGGTGACACGCGGGCGCGGCGAGATGATCGTCACCACCACCGGTATGGGCACCGAGATCGGTCACATCGCCGAGCTGCTGAACACGACGGAGGCGGACAAGACACCGCTGCAAAAGCAGCTCGACAAGCTGACCGTCATCATCGCGTGCATCGCCGGAGTCGCATTCCTGGTCATGCTCGTCATCGGTGTGATCAACGACGACGACTTCGACACGATCTTCACCGCCGGGATCGCACTCGCCATTGCGGCCATCCCGTGTGGGCTCCCGGCCGTGGTGACCACGATGTACTCGGCGGGGACTCGAGCGCTGGCCGACATCGGAGCGATCGTGAAGCGGCTTCCCTCGGTCGAGACACTCGGATCGGTGTCGGCCGTGTGTTCCGACAAGACGGGGACACTGACGCTCAACAAGATGACGGCACGGGAGTTCACCATCCCCGGTCAGCGCCGTTACCGCGTCACCGGCGAGGGATACGGCGTCACCGGCCAGCTCCTCAGCGATGGCGGCGGTGCCGTCGACCTGGAATCGGTGTTGATGCCGATGGCGCTCTGTGCCGACGCCCGACTCGACGAGAACGGCGAGCTCATCGGCGACCCGACCGAGGGTGCGCTGATCGTGCTCGCCGCCAAGGGCGGTCTCGATCTCGACGCGGTGCGTGTCCGCTATCCGCGGGTGGCCGAGGTTCCGTTCGACTCCGACTACAAGTTCATGGCCACGTTCCACGAGATGACCGACGAGAAGGGCCGTCCGGTCGTGAGGTGCTTCGTGAAGGGCGCGCCCGACGTGCTCATCTCCCGCGGCGGCTTCTATGTGCTCCCCGACGGCGAGGTCCATCCGATCACCGACGACAACCGCCATCTCGCCCTCGAAGAGAACGATCGCATCGCTCAGCAGGGCGAACGGGTCATGGTGGTCGCCAGACGCGACTTCGACCCTGCCACGTTCGAGCCGAGCGGAAACCTCATCGAGCTGGTTCAGGACCTGACGCTGCTCGCCATGGTCGGCATCGTCGACCCGCCGCGAGCCGAAGCCAAGGCTGCCATCGCCGAGTGTCACAAGGCCGGCATCCAGGTGCGCATGATCACCGGCGATCATGCCGTCACGGCCGCGGCGATCGGCCGTGAGCTTGGCATCGAAGGCGATGCGCTGACCGGTGCCGAGTTCGCTGCGCTGAGCGACGACGAGCTCGCCGCCCGACTCCCTGCGATCGCCGTGGTCGCCCGCGTGGCGCCGGAAGACAAGGTGCGCCTCGTCCAGTCACTCCAGCGGCTGGGCAACATCGTGTCGATGACCGGCGACGGAGTCAACGATGCGCCAGCGCTGAAGAAGGCCGACATTGGCGTGGCGATGGGGATCACCGGCACCGAGGTCTCCAAAGAGGCCGCCATCATGATCCTCACCGACGACAACTTCGCCACGATCGTCAAGGCGGTCAAGTTCGGTCGTGAGCTCTACGGGAACCTGTCGAAGTTCATCCGCTTCCAGATGATGGCCCTGGTCGCCTATATCACCAGCTTCCTCGGCGCCGCGATCTTCTCGATCGCAGGGGGCATGCCGTTCTCCCCAGCAGCGGTGTTGTACATCAACTTCCTGATCCAGGTCCCGATCGCTATGGCACTCGGTTTCGACCGGCCACTCCCGGGCGTGATGGAACATCCACCGCGTCCGATGACCGCACCGGTGCTCAGCCGCGATCAGTGGATCAGGATCATCGTGATGGGTGTCCTCGTCGCCGCGACGACGTTGGGAATCCTCGACTGGGCCGGGTCCGAGCTCGGGGCACCCATCGCAGGAACGATGGCCCTCACCGTGTTCGGGCTGATGGTGATGGCCGTCGGGCTCGGCGCACGCAGCGAGTTCGGCACCGTGTTCGACCGCGACGTGGTCGGCGGACGTCACCAGCTGATGCTGTTCGGAGTGTCGTTCTCGATGATCGTGCTCGCCTCCGAGCTGGGCGTGCTCCAACGGGTCCTCGACACCGTGCCGCTCACCGGCGGCCAGTGGCTGGTGTGCCTCGCAGCCGCCGCGGCACTCGTGCTCGTCGATGAGCTGATCAAGATGTTCCTCCGAGCGCGCAGCACGCACCCGGCCGGCGACGACCGACCGATCGTCGCTTCCGGACCTAGCCGGGATGGCGCGATCGCCACCGTCGCAACCAACTGAACGAGAACAACAATGGCCGATATCACTCAGTTCGTGCCCGGTGTCGGGGCACTGCGCAGCTACCAGAAGACCTGGCTCCGGGCAGACGTCGTGGCCGGCATCGTCCTCGCCGCGATCCTCGTACCCCAGGGCATGGCCTACGCCGAACTGGCCGGTCTGCCACCTGTCACCGGTTTGTACACCACGATCGCCTGCCTCATCGGCTACGCACTGATGGGTCCGTCTCGGGTGCTGGTGCTCGGTCCGGACTCCTCCGTGTCCCCGTTGATCTTCGCGGCGATCGCACCGCTGGTCATCGTGACCGACGATCCGGCGAAGGCGATCGCGCTGGCCGGGATGATGGCGCTCCTCGTCGGGCTGATCCTGATCGGGCTGGGTGTTGGCAAGCTCGGCTTCGTCGCCGACCTACTCTCCAAGGAGGTACAGGTCGGCTATATGAACGGGCTGGCGATCACCATCATCGTCGGCCAGCTCCCGAAGCTGTGCGGCTTCTCGACCGACGCCGACGGCTTTGTCGATGAGATCAGGGAGTTCTTCAAGGGCTTCGACGGGCGCAACTCGACCGCGATCGCGCTCGGCCTTGGCACGCTGGCCGTCCTCCTCGTCCTCCCCCGGTTCACCAAGAAGATCCCGGCCGTGCTGGTGGCGGTGGTCGGCGCCACCGTTGCGACGGCACTCTTCGATTTCGACCTCAAGACGGTGGGCGTACTCCCCGAGGGGCTCCCGACACCGTCGCTGCCTTGGACCGACTGGAGTGATGTGGGGGCGATGCTCATCGCCGCGATCGGCATCACGCTCGTCTCGCTCACCGACACCATCGCCACATCGACGAGCTTCGCGGCTCGCCGTGGCGAGGAGGTCGACCCGAACCAGGAGATGATCGGGATCGGCACTGCGAACATTGCTGCCGGCTTCTTCCAGGGCTTCGCCGTGTCCACCAGCGGTTCGCGCACGGCGGTAGCCGAGCAGTCCGGTGCGAAGAGCCAGCTCACCGGACTCGTCGGGGCCGGTCTCGTCGCGCTGCTGTTGCTGTTCTTCAGCGGCCTGCTCCAGGACTTGCCCCAGACTGCGCTGGCCGCCGTGGTGATCGCCGCTGCGCTCTCGCTCTCCGATCTCGCCACCTTGCGCCGCTACTTCACGATGCGCAAGACGTCGTTCTCGCTGTCCCTCGTCGCCACGGCAGGCGTCGTCTTCTTCGGCGTACTGGAAGGCATCCTCATCGCCGTCGTGCTGTCGATCGTGCTGTTCTTCCGGCGGAGCTGGTGGCCCCACGGCGAGGTGCTCGGTCGCGAAGCAGGCCGCCAGGGTTGGCACGCCGTGAACTCTTCTACCGAGGCCACGGAGCGCCCTGATGTGCTCGTGTTCCGCTGGGAGGCCCCGCTGTTCTTCGCCAACGCGGGAATGTTCCGGCAGCAGATCCGCCACCTCGTCCGCGTGAAGAAGCCGCGTTGGGTGGTACTCCAGTGCGAGGCGATGACCGACATCGACGTCACCGCGGCCGACATGCTCGAGCGGCTCGACTCCGAGCTGAACGCCGCGGGTGTCAACATGTGTTTCGTCGAGCTTCGGAGCCGACTCCAGGACCTCGTCTACCGGTACGGTCTCTTCGCCACGCTCGACCGCGATCACTTCTACAACTCGATCGACGAGGCCTTGGAAGCCATCGATTCAGGTGCGGCCGAGGCGGACAGCTACAACTGACCCCCGACAACTGACCCGCCGGCAACTGACCGCTCAGCCCGTGCGAACGATTCGCAGCAGCTGCCGAATCGCGTCCACGAGGCCATCAGGTTCTGCAGCCGAGGGTGAGGCGCCTGGGTGCTGTGGTGCGATGCGGACACGGAGTGCCCCAGGTCGAATCGTAAATCGCAGCGGTGAGTCGAACACGAGCGCTTCGCCGTCCACGCCGGCCGGCACCGGGCCGTCGGACGACACCTCGAACGACTCGGTCGTCCATTGACGCCAGACGGGTCGGCGCCCACCGTCAGCAGGGGCGGCCAGCACGGCGACGCCGAGCTCACCATCGTCGATGCGCGGCCGCGTGCCCGAGCCGATCACCTTGCCCAATCGGTAGGAGTTGTTCGACACCATGACGACGATCGCCTTGCGATCGGCGATGTCGGTCGGGCCCTCGTAGCGCAAGTCGCTGCCGCCGGCCGGCGCCGCGCCGACGAACTCAGGCATCGTGTCGAGCATCGTCTGCAACTTCGCGTCGCGATAGCCCTCACGCTGGACGGCCTGCGCGTAGAGGCCGAGGGAGACATTGTTCACGAACACACGACCGTTGATCTCGGCCAGGTCGACGCGGCGTTCCCCGCCGTTGACGAAGGCATCCAGTGCCCCGACGACGTCCTCACGATCGACGCCGAGATCGAGGGCGAAATGGTTGCGGGTGCCTGCCGGGATGCACGCGAACGGCAGGTCGTGCTCGGCGGCGATGGTGGCCACCAGTGCCTGTGTACCGTCGCCACCCGCAGCTGCGAGCGCATCCGCCCCTCGGGAGACGGCGTCCAGGACAACCTGCCGCCAGTCGTCACCGGGGTGCAGCTCGATCGGTTCGATGCCTCTCGCCCGCGCCTGCTCGTCGAGATGTGCAGCTGCGGCCTTGCCCCCACCGGACTTGGCGTTCCAGACCACCACCGCGCGAGCGGGGCGCGGGGCGGGGGGCAGCGCCACGTGGATGCGGAAGGCTTGCCTGGCGGCGACCGTGCTGAGCCAGAAGAGCGCCACGGAAACGATCGCCTCGGCCAGGACCCGACCGGTCGCCAGCACGGCGCCGGCTCCGACCAGCAGCAGCCCGGCGACCACCACCAGCACCGTGCGAACGCGACCTGGCCGTCGGATGGCCTCCCAGACGGTGACGAACGACAGCGCCAGCATCGCGGCCATGATCAGACCACGCGGGAACGCACGACTTGCGGTGACCACGAGGGCAACGGCTGACAACACGAGCAGGACGCACGCGGCGATGGCGGCGAGGCGGCGGGATTTCATCGGAGGCCGACCCGTACCGACTCGTTCGTGTCTGCTCTGCTCATGACAACGTTCCCCTCTTCACGCCCGTCGTGGTAACTCGTCCGGGTGGAGCCGGCCGAGCGATCGCTCTTGTCGGTTAAGTATCCCACAATCAAACGGACGGTCCACTCAGCCGATGGTTGCGTCGAAGGCGACCACACGTTCGACGAAGTTTGCAGGTTTGATGAGGTGCGGATAGTGGCCAAGGTCAGGCCACACGTCGAAGGTGGCCGACGGCACGTGGTCGGTCAGCCAGTCGCCGTACTCAGCGCCTGGGTCGATGCCGTGGAGCGATAGGTAGGGCACGGTGATGGCGCTGACCACTTGCTCGACCATCGCGTCGAGCTCGGCCGCTGACGAGGAGAAGATCGCTTCCCACACGCCCAACACCACGTCTTGCTTCCCCTCGCGGAGGTGATTGATGCGCCAACGTTCTGCCCCGTCGAGCGGCCCCGCCATCGCTTCGAAGATCGCGCTGATGGAACTGTTGAACTCGGCGGTCGATCCACGCAGCTGGGGTTCCAACGAGCGCAGGGTGTCTTGGAACCCGGAGAGCAGCAACGGCTGATCGACGTTGACGACTCCACGGCATGGCCCATTCGCGGCGTATGCCGATACGACGGCACCGCCAAGCGAGTGGCCGACAAGCAGCGCGTCGTTGGCGCCAATTTCGACGAGGACAGCGCCCAGATCACCTGCCATCGTGGGAAGGTCGTACGGAGCAACCACGCTCGAGGCGCCGTGACCGCGAAGATCGATTGCGGTCACTCGGTAGCCAGCACCGATGAGGGGCGCAAGCAGCGGGTCCCACGACCGCCGCGACTCGGTGATGCCGTGCACCAGCACGAGCGGGCGGCCGACACCCGCCGTGAAGTAGTCGATGGAGATGCCCGGAGTTGGATGTGCGTGGCCCATGGGCACCCAACGTAGACGACGACGCTGCGATCCCGCGATGGCGCCGTGGGCATCACGTCGCTGGCCAGCCGACGGGTAGGAGTTGGGTTCCACGTCTGTGGTGGATACACCTACGGCCCATGGCCGTCGTCCTCGCGTTGCTCTCGGCGCTGGTGTACGGGACGTCCGACTACTTTGGCGGCCGTACCAGCCGTCGAATGGCAGCGAGTTCACTGGCGTTCGGTGGGGAAGTGGTGATGCTCGTTGGATTCACGATGCTTGCGGTAGGTACCGACTACCCCGATCCATCGAAGAACACGGTGATCTGGTCTCTCGTCGGTGGCGTGGGCAGCGGGTTGGGCGTGCTCGGGCTCTATTACGCGTTGGCCAGGGGCAACATGACGGTGGTCGCACCGATCACTGGGGTAGTTGCGGCGATCTTGCCCGTGGCCGTGGGCATCGCTACCGGGGAACGTCCGGGCGTGCTAGCCGTCGTGGGCATCATTCTCGCGATCGCGGCAGTCGCGGTGGTCGGAGGTGTGCTCGACATGGAACGGAGCCTGGTCGCTCCCGCCACGATCGTGCTCGCGATCGGCGTGGGCGCATTGTTTGGCCTGTACTTCACTGCTTTTGCTCAGGTGGATGCAGATGCCGGTTGGTGGCCACTCGCAATCGCTCGAATGTCCGGCGTGCCAATTCTGGGTGTTGCGGTGCTGTTCGACTGGCGGCGGTCGGGTCGTCGGCCCTTCAGCGTTGGCATGATCGCACCCGCCGCTTTGATTGGTGTGCTGGTGGGTGCCGCAAACGCGCTCTACCTTGCTGCGACTCGGCGAGGCATGCTGTCAATCGTGGCGGTAGTAGGTGCGCTGTACCCGGCGACGACCGTCATGCTGGCGGCATGGCTAGATCGCGAGCGCCCCAGCCGAGCGCAAGGAATTGGCATGGTCGTTGCCGCCCTAGCCGTGGTGTTCGTGACCGTGGGCTAGTGCGACGAGCGATCGGTGGCGCGATCAGCGCGGTTCGCGGGGGAGACCGAGTACCCGTTCGCCCAGGATGTTGCGCATGATGTTCGAGGTGCCGCCCATGATGGTGTAGCCGGGCCCATACAACAGCCCGTGCACGACGTCGCTCCAGACGGTGGCGTCCGCGCCGAAGGTGCGCCAAACGAACTCGGCCACCCGTTGCTCGTGCTCGGTGCAGAAACACTTGGTGGCTGCCGAGAACCCAGCCGGTGCCTGCTTGAGAACTTCGCGGGTGACGAGGATCCGGCCGATGCGGTAACCGGTCTCGAGCGCAGCGATCTCTTGGCGGACGATGGGGTTCGCGGTGTCGGCCCGGCTGAGGGCCATGCGATACAGCGCGTGGTTCGACACGAGCCGATCGATGCCACCACGCTCATGCTCGAGTTGCTTCATCGTCTGGCTGAAGGCGTTCCCCTCGACACCAACGAGGTTGAGCGCCGGCACGCGAACTTCGGTGAAGAACACTTCGCAGAAGTGGCGGTTCGTCGTCATGTCGGTGATTTGGCGCACTTCGATGCCCGGCGTATTCATGGGCACGATGATCTCGCTGATGCCCTGGTGTGGCGGGCCACTCGCGCCGGTGCGACAGATGACGTAGCAATAATCGGCGACTGCCCCGAAGCTCGTCCAGATCTTCTGACCATTGATCACGAAGTCGTCGCCCTCACGACGCGCACTTGTCTGCAATCCAGCGAGATCCGACCCTGCGTCTGGGTTCCGACATACCGATGCACCACGTGGTCTCGCCGGACAACATGCCGGGGAGAAACTCGGCGGTCTGATCGGGTCGTCCGTAAGCGATCAAGGCGGGGCCCATCTGGCGATCGGCGAACCACATGGCAGCGATGGGCGCACCGGCCGCAATGAGTTCCTCCCCAATGATCAGCCGATCGATTGCCGGCCTGCCGGCGCCGCCGAACTCTTTTGGCCAAGTAAGCCCGATCCAGCCGAGCGCGGCGAGCTCGCGCGCGAATTCCTTCGAGAACCCATTGATCCACGAATCGTTGTGGCGGCCGAACCGCTCGACGGCTGACTCGGCAACTTTCCGGGCAGACAGACGCAGCTGTTCTTGCTCGAGACTCCACGTGAACTCCATCGGGGTCGATCGTAGGCGGTCACAGCAACGAGATCCGCACATCCGTCAATACCACGTAGAGTAGGTGCTTGATCATTTCTTGTGGTCAAATGCCGACAACGAGCGGCAATTCTTGAACAAAAAGCAGAAATTTCTACCCCTGACCTACTGACAGCGACCGTTTGAGTTCTTAGTGTGGTGTACATGCAGATCCGTGCACGCTGGCAGCGAGTGGCAGTCGCCCTCTCAGTCGCGCTCGTTTCGATTGCGGCCACCGGCCAAATGGCGTCAGGCGAGGAACCGACGCCGCCTGAACCCGCCGAAGTCGTCGTGCCCGTGGTCGTTCCCGTCACGATTCCGGTGAACACCGTCGCACCCACAACCACGACGACGCCGGTGGAGACCGGAGAAGTCGACGGGGTAGAAGTAGCGGTCGGTTTGCCGCCCATACCGCCTCTCGCGCCTCCCACCGAGGTCGGCATCGTCGACGGCGTCGAGGTGGCGGTAGGTGCGCCACCGGTGCCGCCCACGACCGAGCGAGTCTCGGGGCAGGGCCAATCGGTGGCAGGTGCGTCTGCGCCAAGTGCGGTCGTCCAGCGGATCGAGGCGGTCGCCGCAGCGACGCAGCTGATCGAGTCGATGCAGACCATCGAAGTCCTGCTCGACGCCTGGGCCTGAACCGTCCGACACAGCACGCGGACGACTCGCTGTTTGTGGCGGGGTGCAACGAGAGTAATGCTGAGTTCAGCGACTCACGATGGGCAGGTAGGCCCGCTCGTCCTCGCCGGTATACCACTGGCGGGGGCGTGAGATCTTTTGCTCTGGATCGTTGAGCAGTTCCTGCCAGTGAGCCAGCCACCCCGCCGTGCGGGGGATGGCGAACAGCACTGTGAACATGTCGACGGGGAAACCCATTGCCTGGTAGATCAGACCCGAGTAGAAGTCGACGTTCGGGTACAGCTTGCGGTCGACGAAGTATGAGTCTGCCAAAGCGGTCTCTTCGAGCTTGAGGGCAATGTCGAGCAACGGGTTCTTGCCGGTCACTTCGAAAACGTCGTACGCAGTCTTTTTGATGATCGTCGCCCGTGGGTCGAAGTTCTTGTACACGCGGTGCCCGAAGCCCATGAGGCGGCCTTCGCCACGCTTGACCGACTCGATGAACGCGGGCACGTTGTCGATCGAACCGATCTCGGTGAGCATGCGTACCACTGCCTCGTTGGCGCCGCCGTGCAGTGGGCCGTACAGGGCGCTGGCGGCAGCCGCCGCCGACGAGTACGGATCTGCATGGCTGGAGCCGACCACGCGCATGGCCGTAGTGCCGCAGTTCTGCTCGTGATCTGCGTGCAGGATGAACAGGATGTCCATCGCCCGTTCGAGCACCGGGTGGATCTCATACTCCGGACCGACCTTCCACATCATGTTGAGGAAGTTGGCCGGGTATGACAACGCGTTGTTTGGGTAGTTGAACGGCTGGCCCACCGAGAACCGGTAACACATCGAAGCGATCGTGGGCACTTTGGCGATGAGTCGCAGGATCTGCTTGTGGCGAGCTTCGTCATCGTCAATGTCTTTGGCGCCTTCGTAAAACGTGCCAAGGGCGGCGACTGCAGACACGAACATGCCCATGGGGTGTGCGTCGTAGTGGAACCCGTCGACGAACCGCTTGCGCATGTTCTCGTGAATGAACGTGTGGTGAGTGATGTCGTGCTTCCACACGTCGAACTGCTCGACCGTGGGCAACTCGCCGTAGAACAACAGGTACGCCACTTCGAGGAACGTGGAACGCTCGGCAAGTTGCTCGATGGGGTAGCCGCGGTACCGCAACACACCGTTGTCACCGTCGAGATAGGTGATGGCGGACTTGCACGCTGCAGTCGACATGTACGCCGGGTCGTAGCAGAACAGCGACGGATCGAGATCGCGAATCGCCTTCGCCGAGAAAACGCCACCCTCGATGGGGACGGTAACCGTCTTCCCGGTTCGATCGTCGGTAATGGTGATGGTGTCGGGCACGTTGGCTTCCTTCGTGTCGCAGTTACTGAATCGGACTCGGACCGGGGGCTTGCTCCCGCGTGCAGAGGGTACCCTCCCATTGCGGCACGAATCGAATGAGACAGATGAACGCTGGATTTCGGGGTGTGCTGGTTCCTGGGCGCACCCGCCCAATTTCGGCTAGCGATGCGAGGTTTGTGTGGCAGGCTGACCACATGCGACCCTCTCGATGGAGCCAAACCCTGGCGGTTCTCGTGGCTGCTTGGCGCGACGATTGCGGCCTGCGGCGACGAGGGAAACAAACTCAGTGCTCCGACGTTCACGGTTGATCTGACAGCCACGACGCAGGTGGCAACCTCGCCGCCTTCGAGCGGCGACGCTCCGCCGACCAGTTCCCCAGCCACATCCAGTTCTGCCGCGGCCCCATCGACGGCACCCACATCGACGGGTCCCAACACAACCGTGGCGCTGACAACGGCGGCGCTGGCGACGACCACGTCGACCACAGTTCCGGCGACGCCGACACCAACTGACGGTGTCGCCGTCACCTATGCCGGGGGAACCGGCGAATACGCGTCGTACATCATTGCGGTGTGGACCGGCACAGAATGGGCGAACCCATCATGGAACGATGACGGCACGCCAAGCGACGTGGGTAGCGCAACCGCGTTGGCAACTACCGCGCTCGGGCTCGGGGACCCCATCGTTGGTACGACGTTCGGTGAACTCGACTACTTCTGCTATCAGGACGACTTGGCCCCCCGACTGATCCTGCCGCCGGGCGCCAGCACCGGCCAGGACTTCGATCTCACGGTCACGGCCGACTGGGATATTCAACCAAGACCCGCGACCCCAGCGCCGGAACCCGCGGTGTTCGCAGAGTCCGGTTACACCATGGTCGACGGCAGCGAGTCGGCGTTCGCGGCCGAGGGAGTCGTCAGTCAGGCCGTCGATGCCGACCTCGATGGCGACGGTTTTGCCGAAGCGATATACACCTTCGAGCGGCACTCCGACGATGTCGACGGATTCGGTTCCGAAGGCGACTTTTCACTCGTGGTTGCGATGTACCCGGACGACGACGGCGTGGTTCGGCACCACGTGCTGTTCGAGTTGTACGAACATCCCGACTTCCAACCTGGCGACATCGACGCAGAAGTGTCGGCGGTCGCCGACGTGAATGGCGACGGTGTCATGGAGGTGGTCGTCTCGTGGACCTACTGGGAGTCTGATGTGGTCGATGTGTACGCGTTCGACGGCTCTGGCGAACTGGTGAACGTTGCAGGCGGCGGCTGCGGTAGCTGACGCCCGTCTCGCTCAGAGCGGCGAGTTACCGTGCTTGCGGCGGGGCATCTGTTCTCGCTTGTTCTCGAGCATCTCGAGCGCCGAGGAAATTTCGTGGCGCGTGTCGGCCGGGTCGATCACCATGTCGACGTACCCGCGTTCGGCCGCGACATAGGGGTTCAGTAAGCGTTGGCTGTAATCGGCCTCGAACTCGGCCCGTTCGTCGGGTGTCGCCCGCCGTTGCAGAATCGCTGCCGCTTGGCCAGCGCCCATGACCGCGAGTTCCGCCCATGGCCAGGCGATGCACACGTCGTTGCCCATTTCCTTCGAGTCCATGACGATGTACGCCCCGCCGTAGCTCTTTCGCAAGATGACACAGATTCGCGGCACGGTGGCTCGGCCGTAGGCGTACACGAGTTGGGCGCCATGGCGAATCATCCCGCGCCACTCGAGGTCTTTGCCGGGGTAGAAGCCGGGCGTGTCCACCAACGTCAGGATCGGCAGATTGAACGAGTCACAGCATGCGACGAATCGAGCCGCCTTCTGCGAGGCCGGGATGTCGAGCGTTCCGGCCAAGTTCATTGGCTGATTGGCCACGATGCCGATAGGCCGTCCGGCGACGGTAGCGAAGGCCGTCACCACGTTTCCGGCCCACCCGGCGCGTACCTCGAGCATCGATTCGTCGTCGACGATCGCGGCGGCAACGTGGCGAACGTCGTAACTGCCAGTTGAACTGTCAGGAATGAGTTCGCCGGCTTCTGGGCACCGACGATTCGACGGGTCGTTGGTGGCAGCTCGAGGTGGTTCGCCATCGCAGTGATCGGGAAGGTAGGCGAGCAGACTCTCGATGAAATCCGATGCGTCGGCGCGATCAGCAACCACAGCGGCGGGGAGGCCGCCGTGACGTTCCAGGACTCCGGGGCTGCCGAGTTCGTCGCTGCTGATGTCGATTCCGGTGAACTGTCGAACCATGATCGGGCCGTTGACGAACGCGTAGCTGTTGTCGGTCATGATCGTGAAGTCGATCAAACCGAGCAACAACGCAGGGCCCGACACGGCCGGGCCGTCCACGATGGCGAACGTCGGCACGACACCCGAGCAACGTGTGAGTACTCGGGCCACCCTGCCCCAGGCATCGAGCGGCGCGATGCCTTGGCCGACGTCAGCTGCAGCGCTGTTGAAGACCGCGACGAACGGAATGCGTTCCTCCACTGCCAGGCGGGCCGCCAGCTCCATGGTGAACGCCTGAAACTGTGTGAGAGGAGTGGCGTTGTCGCCCGGTGCGAACTCGACCCACGAAACGCGCCGACCACCCAAAACCTTCACCCTGGCTGACACGCCACCGGGGATGTAAGCGCCGATTTGCGAGTTCGTCGATGGACATCGCCGCGCACCCTAGACGCTCGCTCACTCAGACGGCTGGCGCAACGACCTGACGAATGGGGTCAGACACCTCTCGTCAGAATTCTGACGAGAGGTCTGACCCCACTCGTCAGGTTTTCTAGTGGGCTGTTGGTGTCAGCCGTTGCGGTGGAGGGGGAATGCGGCCGTACCCAGATGCACGCCGGGTTGCTCGATGGCATGCTCGTGGATGACGTCGAGCAGGATTGCTGCGACAGCGTTCGTTGCCGCGCTCGGCCCCGGTCTGCGGCGTCGAATCCATGCGACGACCCGGCGAGGGAGTTCTGGCACCGCTACGCGATGGAAGTCGCCTTCCGTCTGCCTTGGTGCAGCCGTGGCTGGGACGATCGCCGCACCGTATCCGTCGAAGGCGAGCGACGCGAGGAGCCTCACGCCGTCGACCTCGGCTTGCGCCCGCAGGGTGACGTCAGCGCTACCGGCGGCACGATCGAGCACGCGACGCAGTGCAGCGCCTTTCGGCGGTAGCAGCAACGGGACATCGGCGAGTTCGCGCAACGCCATGGACTCGCGGTCGGCGAGCGGGTGACCGCTCGGCACCAGCAGGAACAGGTCTTCGGCAAACAGCGGCTCGACCACGAGTTCGGGGTCGTCGATGGGAAGGTGCACGATCGCGGCGTTGAGTTGCCCAGAGAGCACGCCAGGCACGATGGTGGTGGTGCTGCCTTCCGACACGATGGGATGCACCCGAGGATGTTGCTCGGCGATGGCGGTGAGGAACTGCGGCATCAGCCAGCGAGCGGTGGTGCCGATGACGCCGATCCGGGCATCACCCGAGACGTCGTCTTCGAGCGATGCAATGTCGGCGGTGATGTCATCGATCTCATGCAGCACCCGACGTGCACGCTCGACCACCCGTTCGCCTTCGTCGGTGAGCCCGCCGTTGATCCGATCGACGAGGATGACATTGAGTTCGCGTTCGAGCTTTGACACGTGCCCCGAAACGTTGGACTGCACGGTGTAGAGCGCCCTCGCAGCGGCCGAGAAGGTTCCGTGATCGGCGACCGCGACAATTGCTGCGAGTTGTCTGACATCCACGCTGGTGATCCTACAGAACTATCTGGAAAACAGATGACGGGTATCGTGGAGTTCTACTTGCAAGATGGAAACCTTCATGTGCATACTTTTTATGTAGTTACATATCGACGCGAGAACACCCCCCATGTTCCGCTCGGGGAGAGTCCATAGAATCGGTCCCCCACCGAAGGACTTTCCAGGTTGAGACGCCCCGATCCCCCATCGGGGCGTCTCCCGTTTTCGCGCCGGTCATCTCGCCTATCGGCCCGCCTGCCCGGCTGATCTAGTCTGCCGTGGTGACCAATGTTGTCGGGAAGTCTCCAGTTGCGGCCGGGGCCGCGTTCTTCGGTCTCGACCGAACCTTTCTCAGCCTGTCGGGTGCCGCGAATTCAGGCGGTGGAGATGCAGTCGAAACGTTGGGGGCGGGGCTTCAAAAGCTCATACTGACCTTCGCGCGGCCGTCACTGGTTCCCTACGCCGACATCGACCTTCAAGGAACCGAGCGCATCCCGAAAGAGGGCCCGGTCATCTTGGTGGGCAATCATCGCTCGTATTTCGATCCGGTGGTGATGGGCATGGTCGTCGCGAAGACTGGAAGGACGATGCACGGTCTGGGGAAGAAAGAGCTGTTCGACATGCCGGTGATCGGCACGGTGGCATCGGCACTCGGCGGTATCCGTGTCGACAGGGGGTCGGGCAGCGACGAACCGCTGCAGGCGGCAGCTGACGTGCTCGAGCGGGGCGGCCTCATCGTCATCATGCCCCAGGGCACGATTCCTCGTGGGCCCGCGTTCTTCGAGCCTGAACTGAAAGGGCGCTGGGGTACATCTCGACTTGCGCAGATGACCGGAGCGGTGGTGGTGCCCGTGGGCCTGTGGGGCACGGAGAAGGTGTGGCCCCGCTCGTCTCGGTTGCCGAACGTGTTCAATGTTGCCGACGCTCCGTCGGTCACTGCCACGGTTGGTGAACCGTTGCACTTGAAGGGAAAAGACCTCGACGCCGACACGAGGAGGGTGATGAAGGCGATTTCTGCGCTGCTTCCCCCCCAGGCCCGAAGGAAGTACAAGCCAACCCCCGAAGAGCTCGCCCGCACATATCCGCCCGGTTACGAAGGCAATCCGGCCGCCGAAAGCACTCGGCGTCCCGGAACTGACGCGTGATCAACGAAAAGGACGAATTTCGGGAAATAACCCTTCATGTCGAAGTGGTTACAGGAGTAGTCTCAAAGGGACATTGGAATTCGGGAGCGAGACACATGGCAGCAGTGACGACAGACGGCGAGGCCCGTAGCTCGCTCGCGTCGTGGTGGCATGGCCGGTACGGCGCCCGAATGGCCATTGAGTTGTTCCTCTGTGGAGGGCTCTTCATCCTGTACCGGTCGGTTCGCGGATTCACCAGAACCGACCTTGGCGATGCGTTCGCCAACGCTCGCGGTGTCGTGAACTTCGAGACGATGCTTGGCCTACCGTTCGAAGACAACCTGCAGGGTTGGCTCATCGATCACCCTTCGCTCATCAAGTTCCTGAACTACTACTACCTGTGGTTCCACTTCCCCACGGTCATTGGATTGCTGGTGTGGCTGTATCTGCGCCATCCCCGAAGCTACGTGCCGTTCCGCAACCTGCTCGCGGTGGTGACGTTCTCGGCCCTGGTCATCCACCTCGTCTACCCGCTGGCACCGCCCCGAATGATGTACGGCTTCGTCGATACGTTGCGTATCTATGGGCCGAGTATCTACCCGGCCAACGCAGTCGACGGTGCCGCGAATCAGATCGCAGCGATGCCATCGTTGCACTTCGGATGGGCGCTCATCGAAGCGATTGCCATCATCTCCGTACTCAAGTCGGGGTGGCGTTGGCTCGCGGTCATTCATCCGTTGCTCATGGCGTTGGCCATCATCGCAACGGCGAACCATTGGTGGATGGACGCGGCAGCATCGGCCATCATCATCGTGTTTTCGATCGTCGTGTGGCGCGTGTTGATGACGTGGATTGGTGATCGCCGCTGGTCGTGGCGCAAGTTCGGTTTCGAGACCGACGCCGGAATCGCAGCGCTGGAGTCGTTCGCGAACTCAACCGAACGGGTCACCTGCAAACGTATTGATTGACACGAACTCGGGCACAGGGTCGCGTGTGAGCTTTGTTGGTTGATGCACGGGGTAGCCCAAGCACAGCATGGCCACGATGGCGTGATGATCAGGCAGTTGCAGAAGCGTGGCCGCTTCGGGTTCCGAGCGACTGAGAAATGTGGTCAACACGCCCCCGAGGCCGCGTGACCTGGCGGCGAGCAAGCAGATTCCAGCAGAAGGGGTAGATCGATGCTCCCGGCACCACAGCGATGCGATCGAGGTTGCCATCGGCCGCGACGATGAGGCGAAGATCGGCCGCCACTACCAACACCACTGGAATCGTTTCGATCGCGTCGAGGAGCGGATTTGCATGTTCATCAATGTGCGCCGGCACGACGTAGTCGACGGCGTTGAAAGGCGTTTGACCCTGACCAGCCGCAGTGCGGTACTCGTTCCAGGTGGGCTGCATGAGCGCCCGAAGGTCGCGGCGCAGTTCGCGGTCGTTCGACCACGGCGACCTTCCAAGGCTGGCGGTTCCCACCAGATGGTGCGAATCGCGCTGTGTCGAGTACGTCGGCCAATACCTCGGGCGTCACCGTTTGATCGGTGAACGCCCGCACTGCGCCTGTGGTCCGCAACGCCTCACGAAGGTCCATCCCCGGACCGTACATCAGCTATTGCTTGCGGCGACCTTTTGACGAACGATGTTGAGCGCGGATCCTGCCTCGAACCACTCGACCTGCTCGGGGCTGAAGGTATGTACGCCCTCGAAGTCGATGGTGGTGCCGTCGGGCTTGACGATCTGACAATGCATTGGCTTCCCGGGCACGGGCGGAAGGTCGAGCACGTTGATGCGGTCGTCTTCTTCGATGAGGTCATAGGTAGCCGGGTCGGCAAACGTCAACGGCACCATGCCCTGCTTCTTCAGGTTGGTTTCATGGATGCGGGCAAACGAGCGGGCAATCGCTACGAGGCCGAGACGAAACCTTGGCTCCATTGCAGCGTGCTCACGACTGGAACCCTCACCCATGTTGCGATCGCCGATGACCACCCAGGGCTGACCGGCTTCGTGGTACGCCTTGGCGAGTTCTGGGAAACTCTGCATCTCGCCGGTGAGCACGCTCTTGCCCATGCCCACGACGCCGTCGTGGTAAGCGGAGACAGCACCGAGATACAGGTTGCCGGAAATGTTTTCCAGGTGGCCGCGGTACTTCAGCCACGAACCAGCCATGGAGATGTGGTCGGTGGTGAACTTCCCCTGTGCCTTGACCAGGACGGGCAGACCGATGTAGTCGTTGCCATCCCATGCGGGGAACGGCTCGAGCAGTTGCAGACGGTCGCTGGTGGGTGACACGGCCACCGTCACGCCTGACCCGTCGGCCGGGGGAGCGGTGAATGTGTTCTCGCCTGGGTCGTAGCCAGCGTCGGGCAGGACCTGGCCGACTGGGCCGTCGAGCCATACCTCGGTGCCATCGGGCGCAATGAGTGGTTCGGTGATCGGGTCGAAGTCGAGCCGACCCGAAAGGGCAATCGCCATCACCGTGTCGGGCGACGTGACGAACGCGAGCGTTTGTGCGGAACCGTCGTTGCGCTTGGGAAAGTTGCGGTTGAACGACGTGACGATCGTGTTGGCAACGCTGGTGACTGACTCGGGTCGGCTCCATTGGCCGATGCACGGCCCGCATGCGTTGGCGAGCACTGTTGCACCCACGGCTTCGAGATCGGCCAGCAAGCCGTCTCGCTCGATGGTGGCTCGAGTCTGCTCGGATCCCGGGGTGATCAGCAACGGCACTTTCGCCGTGAGCCCGGCTGCAGCCGCCTGGCGGGCAATCGATGCCGCACGCGTAATGTCTTCGTAGGACGAGTTGGTGCACGAGCCGATGAGAGTCGATGACACCTCGATGGGCCAGCCGTTTGCGATGGCCGCGGCGCCGACGCCGTCTTTGCCGATCTTGTGGGCGAGGTCTGGAGTGTGGGGGCCGTTGATGAGTGGCTTGAGCGTGTTGAGGTCGATCTCGATGAGCGAGTCGTACAGCGCTCCGTCGTCTGGCCGGAGATCGGCGGCGACTTTGTCGGCGGCATCGGCGATGGCCTCACGACCGGTTGCCTTCAGGTACATCGCCATGTTCTGGTCGTAGCCGAACACAGAGGTAGTGGCGCCAATTTCGGCGCCCATATTGCAAATGGTTGCCTTGCCGGTGGCTGAGATGGAATCGGCGCCGTCTCCGAAGTACTCGATGATGGCCCCGGTACCACCGGCGACCGTGAGTTGCCGGGCAACTTCCAAGATGACGTCTTTGGGGCTGGACCAGCCAGACAGCGTCCCGGTGAGCTTGACGCCGATGACCTTTGGCCAACGAACATTCCACGGGAAACCGGTCATCACGTCGACAGCGTCGGCGCCGCCCACGCCAACGGCGACCATGCCGAGGCCGCCGGCATTGGGAGTGTGGCTGTCGGTGCCGATCATCATGCCGCCGGGGAAGGCGTAGTTCTCGAGCACGACCTGGTGGATGATGCCCGACCCCGGACCCCAAAAGCCGATGCCGTACTTGGCTGACACCGTCTTGAGGAAGTCGTAGACCTCTTTGTTGGTATCGATCGCCACCCCGAGGTCTATCGAAGCACCCACCTTGGCTTGGATGAGGTGGTCGCAGTGAACGGTCGACGGCACGAGAGCTTCGGGGAGACCGGCGGTCATGAACTGCAACAACGCCATCTGCGCAGTGGCGTCTTGCATGGCAACCCGGTCGGGGTTGAAGTCGTTGTAGGTTCCGCCGCGCTCGATGTCGGCTGTGGGGTCGACAAGATGGTTGATGAGGATCTTCTCGGCGAGCGTGAGCGGGCGACCGAGTCGCTCGCGGCCGGCCTGAACATTGCGAGGGAGTTTGGCGTAGACGGCCTCGACGAGAGCGATCGGTGTAGTAGCGGTGACAGTCGACATGTAGACAACTATAATACAAGTCCATGGGGATTGGAAACTCTGCTGACGAAGTGTCTCGAACCGGACGGTTCGCGTCGGCGGGCATGCCGTGACGCGCGCCGCATCCGGTACCAAGAGATCGCCGATTCACTGCGCGAGCGCGTGCGTTCGGCCTCTCCCGGCAGCTTGCTGCCGAGTGAGTCGGAGTTGTCGGTGGAGTTCGATGCGAGCAGGGTCACCGTGCGTCGCGCGCTCGAAATCGTTCGCGACGACGGGTTCATCTCCGCCCGGCAAGGGTTCGGCTGGTTTGTGGCCACCGAGCCGGTGCGCCAGCGGCTGGAGCGACTCGGCACCATCGAAGGACACCTGGTGGAAAGCGGGCGCGCGACGGCGCGGCAAGTGATCGAGTTTGCGTTCGTACCCAGCCCGCCTCACGTGAGCGACGTGCTCCGGGCGACGCAGGTGTTGCGAGTGAAGCGGGTCAACCTGGCAGACGGCGAGCCGTTCGCTGTGGTCACGGTCTGGTGCCCGGCCGAGTTGGGCCGCAAGCTGTCGCGAGACGACGTGGAGCGTCGTCCGTTCTACGAACTCCTCGATGTCGAGTTTCGAGGTGCCTCCCAAACCATCGGAGCCGAGGCGGCTGGTGAGGCCGACGCTGAACTGCTCGCTGTGCCAGTGGGCGCACCGTTGCTCACCTGCCGGCGGATCACGACCGATGCAACGGGGGCAGCCGTGTTGATGAGCGAACATCGTTTCCCGGCGCACCGCACCGAGTTCGTCGTCGACCTCCCACACGACGAACCAAGCATCACCCCCAGCGGCCTGAGGCTCGTCGCGGGCTGAGTATGTCGAACCCCACGATGGGTCAGGTGGCGGACGACCCAGACAAGCACCGTTCGGTGGGTGACTGAACAGGGTCGCGACGTCGGGCTAGTTTCGGCGCATGGGTCATCGAGCGGGCAGGACGCTGACTAGTCGACCCGCAGCGCTTGTTGTTGTGCTCGGTCTCCTTGTGTTGGCTGGTTGCAGTCGACCGGTCGAGTCGGCCGAGCCATCCCCTCGTGATTCCGGGCCGCTCGTGGTCGTCTCCACGACGGACCGGCAAACCTCCCCGTCGGCCGTGCCGTCCGCAGCCACGACCACCACGGTGGCGGGCGGGGCCAGCACGTCACTGGCAGCGAGCACGACGGCGACGGCATCCAGCAGGAGTACCACAACCACCACAACAACAACCACCACTACGACCACCACTACGACATTGCCGCCACTCGACGTCTTCGAGCCAACGTGCGTCGTTCAGGTGCAACCAAACGGTTCGTTGCTCGAGATCGTCGCTCAGTTCGACGATGACTCGGTCGATGTCGAAACCGTCATGGCTGAGAACGGTCTCGAAAGCGACGTTCTGCAGCCGACACAGTTACTCGATGTGTGCGTCGACAACGGCATCGACGACATCACGGGCGAGGCCCGAGGCGAGCGCAACTCCGCGATCGTGCAACGAGCGGTGAAGCTCCAGCAGACGAAACTCAACGAACTCTTCGCTGGGCTCGGCATCAAGGAGCTACTGGTCGACGGCGTGTCTGGCCCGGTGACGCGTCAACGGTTGTGCGCGTTTCGGTTGGCGGTGAACCTGCCGGTCACCACTGAAGACATGGCGCCGGGCGGGCCCGAAGAGGCGCAACTGATGAGTACCGCAGTGTTGCCGATCCCGTTCAACTCGGCGATCTTGGCCGAGCGTTGGGTCATCATCGACCAAACGTGCCAGATCATGTTTGTCGGTGAAGGCGTCACCGCCCTGAAGTTTGTATTCCCCACATCCACCGGGCTGCCGGAGTTTCCGACGCGGCTCCAAGAACGCAGTCGCGTGTTCAAGTTCAACCCCGAAATCGCCAACGGCGGCTGGCACGACAGCCTCACCTATCCGGCCGCGGAAGACAATCCGCTCAACGGCAACATGTACAAGCCGTTGTACTTCGACAACGGCCAAGCGATCCACGGAGCGAACAATGTTCCCACGTCGCCGGCCAGCCATGGGTGCGCGAGGTTGCGGGTGGAGCACATGGACCTACTCATTGCATGGCTCGGTCTCGCCGATGCGACGGGCGTGGTGCAAGATCGTGGGCGCATCAATCTCGCCGTCAATGTCGAGGGTTTCTTCGTGCCGCGTTAGGCGCGGCTTGTGGTTCAGGCGGCGGTGAACGTGGTGCCGGACATCACCGGCACAGCGCCGCTGATGTCAAGCCGAGCGGCTTCCCGCACGTCGTCGCCAAAGCCGCGCTCCCACAGCTCGCGACCAGACGCCGTGGCGGTGAGCAGGTCTAGGAGGAGTGGTTCGGCATCGAGAAAAGCGGCGCGGGCAGCTCGGGCCGCGGGCGAGCAACACGGCTCGGTGAGTGAGCCGACAGGGTCAAGGGCGCGCAACACGGCGCCTGCGCCGATCAAGTCTTCCTCCGCTGGGCGCAGCGTTCCGTCGGGCCACCGTTCGCCGGCCGCAATCACTCCGATCGGTCGTCGGTCAGCCAGAGCGAGCGCAAGTCGGGCAGCGGCTGACGCGTTTCGCAGGCTGGCAGCGATGACGGTCGCGCCGGTTGCTGCGGCGACGAGCGAAACCTGCCCTCCGTTCAGCGACCACAAACTGATGTGGTCGCCTGAGGAGGCGCGAATCGCCGCTGGGCTTGGTTCCGTAAACGAAACATCGGTGCCGCTGGCCGCCAGTTCGACGGTGATCCCGCGTTCAGCAGCCACGCTGACAGCTGTGGTGAATCGCAACACGTCGACGATCACCATTACCGCGCAGTCGGCGAGCGCAGCGACACCGGAGATGCCCCAATCGAACCTGTAAGTGAACCCGTCTTGAGCGTGCCAAGCCCTCGGTTCGAGGGTGCCCACCAGAGTGCAGCTTCCGGTCTACCAGGTGTCCCAGTGACTCACTTCGGCTGCAGGCAACCGACTTGCAACTTTGAAATCGGTGCCTTTGGTGTAGGCGATGGGGAAGAGGCCGGCCTGGCTGTAGCGATCGAACGGAATACCGAGCAGTTCAGCCGCTTTCTCTTCGCCGCCGTTGATGAGGTGCAGCGTCGTCCACGACGAGCCGATACCTCGCTCGCGCAGCGCCAACATGAAGCTCCACACGGCCGGTAGCAGCGACCCCCAGAACGAGGCGCTCATGCCGCCGATTCCCTCCACCGGGCGTCCTTCCAAGCATGGAACCAACAGCACTGGGGCGCGGTGCATATTTTCAGCGAGGTAGGTTGCCGAGTCGACCACTTTGTCGGCGGCCGCTGCACGCGGGTCACCGCTGTCGTAGGCGGGGCGCGGCTGGCTGGCGTACCAGGCGAAGTTCTTCTGGTAGATGTCTTGCAAGACCAGCTTCTTGGCCTCGTCGGTGACGAACATCCACTGCCAACCCTGGCGGTTCGAGCCGGTTGGTGCCTGAAGCGCCAACTCGAGGCATTCCATGAGGATGTCGTGCTCGACGGGCCGGTCGAAATCGAGCCGCTTGCGGACCGAACGGGTGGTGGCAAGGACTTCATCGGCGGACAGATCGAGACGCATCGCCCGAGTCTGTCAGGAACGGGCTCTCGGGCGGAAGGTGAGTACACCCGTGGGTACACCAAGCGGCTGCTGGCCGGTATCGTCTGAGGTCCGCGATACGAAGGATCAACATGGCCACGCAACCAAGACTCACTCCGCTGCAAGAGCAAGAAGCCCGTCGTCGGGCACAGATGGAGGCGAAGGCGTCGAAGACGCCGCGCAACATTTCCGACGAGGAGAAGGCACTTCGGAAAGAGCGGGTTGCGGCGGCCAAAGAAGCACTCAAGAACTCCGTAGGTCTGAAGGGCGACCATGTCGCTTCCGCTCGTACTGCCCTCAAGACGTACTTGCAGCGTCTGAACGAGAAGAATCAGCCCGACGACGCGCGCTTTGCAGAATTGGTCGAGGCCCCGTTCAAGACCCCGCCGAAGCGCAACACCAACGACCGTCGGTTCTGAGACCTCCCGTCGCAGCAGCCGCTGAGCACTCGGTGGCCGTATTCGTGGTCGCAGAACTTGTCTGCGAGACTGAACGTCATGTCTGACCGTGTGTTGGTGTCTCTGTCGGATGGTGTGGCCGAGGTGCGCTTCAACCGTGCCGACAAGCGCAATGCGCTCGACGGCGATCAGTTCTTGGCCATCGCCGCGGCAGGCGAACAAGTGAAATCGATGCGCGGTGTACGCGCTGTCGTGCTGTGCGGCGATGGTGCTTCGTTCTGTGCCGGGCTCGATTTCTCCGTGTTCGCTGACATGGCAGGCGGGGAGTCTGGAGAACGGTCGTCTGGCAATCCGGCAGCCATGGTGGAAGGCAAGTTCACCCAGCTGGCGCAGCAGGTGTGCTGGGTGTGGCAGGAGATCGAAGCGCCAGTGATCGCGGCGGTCCAGGGCCACGCGCTCGGTGGCGGCTGTCAGATCGCGCTCGGCGCCGACATTCGATTCTCGCATCCGGACACGAAGTGGTCGGTGCGTGAGATCCATTGGGGGCTCGTGCCCGACATGACCGGCACCTTCATGTTGTCGCGCCTCGTTCGCAACGACATCGCTCGGGAACTGGTGTACACGGCCAAGGTCATCGATGGCACCGAAGCACACGCGATCGGTTTGACGACGCACCTGGCAGACGACCCCTACGCAGCTGCGCACGTGTTGGCAGCCGACATCGCCGGCCGCAGCCCTCATGCAGTACGGGGTGCCAAAGAGTTGTTCAATCGCATGTTCACTCAGGATGCCGCCGAACAATTCGATGCGGAACGCCGGGTCATCCGCACCCTGATCGGTAGCCCGAATCAGGTCGAGGCAATCAACGCCAATCTCGAAAACCGCGCGCCGATCTTCACCGACTGATCAGCTGTAACGAAGCGTGCCTGGCACGTCTCGTTACGCGTGGGCGGCTGCGGGATGACGGCGCTTGTGGATCTGGTGGACCACGGCCAGGACGATGCCGCCGACGACGATGCCGATCAGTGCTGACACGGCGGTGTTGAACGTCCACGCAAGCGCTCCACCAATGCCGCCGACAGCGTCAACGATGTCTTCTTCGCGGTGATGAACCCACTCGTAGGGGGCATGCCATCCAAGTTCGTCGGCACCCACCAGCAGGATGTGTCCGCCAACCCACAACATCGCGACCGTGCCGACGTTGGAAAGTCCGACCAGCAACTTGGGCATGGCTTTGACCAGACCGGTACCGACCTTCTGCGAGGTCGTCGAGCTGCCCTCGGCGAGACGCAAGCCAATATCGTCCATCTTGACGATCAGGGCGACGATTCCGTACACCACTGCGGTGATCACGATCGCGACGATGACCAAGATCGCAGCGCGCGCCGCGAAACCCTCGTCGATGACCTCTTTGAGTGAGATGACCATGATCTCGCCCGACAAGATGAAGTCGGTGCGAATGGCTCCGCGCACCATGGCCTCCTCTTCCTCCGGCCCAACGACGGCAGCGGGCAGATCCTTCGCTGCGTCGTGATGCTTGCCGAACTTCTCGTAGATCTTCTCGGCTCCCTCGAAGCACAGATAGGTACCGCCGATCATCAAGATCACTTCAACCAACGTCGGCGCAAACTCGCTCAACAGCAACGCTGCGGGAAGGATGAAGAGCAGTTTGTTGCGCAGCGAACCTTTGGCGATGCGCTTGATCATGGGAAGTTCGCGATCGGCGGTGAACCCGTGTACGTAGCGGGGGGTCACGGCGGTGTCATCAACAACCACTCCAGCCGCCTTAGCACTTGCCTTGCCAGCCGCCGCGCTGACGTCGTCGACTGACGCGGCTGCCAATTTGGCGAGCGCAGCGATGTCGTCGAGCAGGGCAACGAATCCGCTCATTGATCGACCTCGCGGGACGTTGCCGCCGGAATGCGCATTGCGAGAGGCTACCGAGCCCGGTTCGACATCGAGGGAACGTGGTGGTCGTGGCACCCGGAAGCGTTGGAAATGGTTTTCCCTCCTACGGGAACCAACCCCTATGCTGTGGTTTCCCCTCGGGCCAGCGTCGTCCCGAACTCCACAAGCCAAACCCCCGACTTTCGTGGAAGTGATCGTGATGACGCCTTCTCATATCGCAACACCCCAGATGCATGCACCAACTGCGACTGGGCTGTACGACCCTCGTTTCGAACATGACGGCTGCGGCGTGTCGTTCGTGGCTCACATGAAGGGCGTCCGTTCGAATCTTCTGGTGCAAACCGGGTTGCTGGCGTTGACCAATCTGGAACACCGCGGCGCCACTGGCGCCGAACCCGATACCGGTGACGGTGCCGGAATTCTCATTCAAATCCCCGATCGGTTGCTGCGCGACGCTGTCGACTTCGAGTTGCCGGCGGAGGGCGCGTACGCGGTTGGCATTGCGTTCCTGCCGGCCAAAGACCAGTTGGCTGCCAAGGTGCGGGCACGGATCGAAGAGATCCTGAGTGAGGAGGGCCTCACCGTTCTCGGATGGCGTGAAGTGCCCGTCAACCCCGATTGTTTGGGTAAGACCGCCCGTGCCACCATGCCCAGTTTTCAGCAGCTGTTCGTGTCATCGCCCGGCGGGGAGGCTGGCGTCGATCTCGATCGCCGCACCTACGTGGCCCGCAAGCGCATTGAACACGAGCACAACTCCGGTGACACCGAGACATACATCGCGTCGTTGTCGGCACGCACGATCGTGTACAAGGGCATGCTCACCACGCCGCAACTCGGTCGGTTCTTCGATGACCTCACCGACCCCCGTATCGAAAGCGCGTTGCTGTTGGTGCACTCGCGATTCTCCACGAATACGTTCCCGTCTTGGCCGTTGGCGCACCCGTACAGGTACATCGCGCACAACGGCGAGATCAACACCGTGCAAGGAAACCAGAACTGGATGCGTGCTCGCGAGGCGATGGCCGCCAGCCCGCTCCTCGGCGATCTTGAATCGGCCTTCCCCATCTGCACGCCGGGGGCTTCTGATACTGCCCGTTTCGACGAGGCCTTGGAACTGCTCCACTTGGGCGGCAGGCCGCTCCATCACGCCGTGCTCATGATGATCCCGGAGGCGTGGGAAAACAACGACGAGATGGACGCCGACCGGCGTGCCTTCTACCGGTTTCATTCCAGTTTGATCGAGCCGTGGGACGGGCCGGCCAGCGTCACCTTCACCGACGGCACGGTGATTGGCGCTGTGCTCGACCGCAACGGCCTTCGTCCCAGCAGGTATTGGGTGACCGACGATGACTTGGTGATCATGGCGTCGGAGGTGGGCGTGATCGAGATGCCTCCGGCAAAGGTGGTCAGCAAGGGCCGCCTACAACCGGGGCGCATGTTCCTCATCGACACCCACGAGGGTCGCATCATCGATGACGAGGAGATCAAGAAGCAGCTCGCTTCCGAGCACCCGTACGCGGAATGGGTCGCTGATGGCATTGTCGAACTCGACGATTTGCCCGCCCGTGAGCATGTGGTCTTCAGCCACGACAGCGTGCTGCGCCGACAGCAGATGTTTGGCTACACCCACGAAGAGCTGAAGATCATCATTGCGCCGATGGCTCGCGACGGGGCGGAACCGCTCGGCTCGATGGGAACCGACACACCTCTGGCAGTGCTGTCGTCGCGTCCGCGACTCCTGTTCGATTACTTCGCGGAGTTGTTTGCCCAGGTGACCAACCCGCCGCTCGACGCCATTCGTGAAGAGGTCGTCACCTCCGTGGCGTCGACCATTGGGCCAGAAGCGAACCTGCTCCAGCCTGGGCCGGAAAGCTGCCGCCAGCTGGCACTACCATTCCCGATCCTCGACAACGACGAACTCGCGCGGATCATCCACGCCAATGATGATGGTCAGTTCCCCGGCTTTGCGTCGCATGTGGTGAAAGGGCTGTTCCGGGTGGCCGGAGGTGGCGCCGCGCTGAGTGCGGCGCTCGACAGGATCTTCGACGAGGTGTCGTTGGCCATCGACCGTGGCGCCCGCGTGCTCGTGCTCAGCGACCGAAACGCCGACTCTGTCGATGCGCCGATCCCGTCGCTGCTGCTCACCTCTGCAGTTCATCACCACCTCGTTCGCACCAAGCAGCGCACGAAGGTCGGTCTCGTCGTCGAATGTGGCGACGCGCGCGAAGTGCACCACATGGCGCTGCTCATCGGGTACGGCGCCGGCGCCATCAACCCGTACCTGGCGTTCGAGTCGATCGAAGACCTCATCGCCGAGGGTCTGCACGGGCTCGCCGGCATGGATCCGCACAAGGCCATCAAGAATTACATCAAGGCTTCTGGCAAGGGCGTACTCAAAGTGATGTCGAAGATGGGTGTGTCGACGGTGGCGTCATACACCGGCGCTCAGATCTTCGAAGCGGTTGGGTTGGGGCCAGAACTGGTCGACAAGTACTTCACTGGCACCGTCAGTCGCATCGGCGGCATCGGTCTCGACGTCATCGCGACTGCCATTGCCACGCGTCACTCGGTCGCCAACCCGAAGCGACCCGAAGAGCGTGCCCACCGCAAGTTGGAACTCGGTGGCGAGTACCAGTGGCGGCGAGAGGGGGAACATCACCTGTTCAACCCCGAGACGGTGTTCAAACTGCAACACGCAACCCGGGCGAAGCGGTACGACATCTTCAAGGAGTACACCGCTCTCGTCAACGACCAGTCCACCCAACTTGCCACGCTGCGCGGGCTCTTCAAGTTCGCCGATGCCGATTCGACCGGGCGTCAGCCGATTCCCATCGACGAGGTCGAATCGGTCAGCGACATCGTCAAGCGGTTCTCCACCGGCGCCATGTCGTACGGATCCATCTCGGCCGAAGCGCACGAGACCTTGGCGATCGCCATGAACTCCATCGGTGCCAAGTCGAACACTGGCGAAGGCGGCGAAGACTCCGATCGCCTGTACGACCCCGAGCGCCGCTCGGCGATCAAACAAGTCGCCTCCGGACGGTTCGGCGTTACTGCCGAATACCTCACGAACGCCGACGACCTACAGATCAAAATGGCGCAAGGCGCCAAGCCAGGTGAGGGCGGGCAGTTGCCGGGTCACAAGGTGTATCCGTGGATCGCCAAGACCCGTCACTCCACGCCCGGAGTAGGCCTCATCAGCCCGCCGCCGCACCACGACATCTACTCCATCGAAGATCTCAAACAGCTCATCCACGATCTGAAGAACGCGAACCCTGTGGCACGGATTCACGTGAAGCTGGTGGCCGAGATGGGCGTTGGAACCGTCGCCGCCGGTGTCGCCAAGGCCAAAGCCGACGTGGTGCTGATCTCAGGTCACGACGGCGGTACCGGCGCATCGCCGCTCACGTCATTGAAGCACGCCGGCGGACCCTGGGAGTTGGGCCTCGCCGAGACGCAGCAGACGCTGATCCTCAACGGGTTGCGCGATCGCATCGTGGTGCAGGCCGATGGCCAGCTGAAGACAGGACGCGATGTCGTAGTAGCGGCGCTGTTGGGAGCAGAGGAGTTCGGCTTCGCCACCGCTCCGCTGGTGGTATCTGGATGCGTGATGATGCGCGTGTGTCACCTCGACACCTGCCCGGTCGGCGTGGCGACGCAGAACCCAGAGCTTCGCAAGCGATTCACCGGCAAGCCCGAGTTCGTCGTGAACTTCTTCGAGTACATCGCCGAGGAGGTCCGCGAGATCATGGCCGATCTGGGGTTTCGCACCGTTGAAGAGATGGTCGGTCAGGTGCAATCCCTCGATGTGCGCGCTGCTGTTGACCACTGGAAGGCGAGCAGCCTCGACATCAGCCCGATCCTCAAGGTCGTCGACAATCCCTATCAACAGACGCTGTTCTGCTCTGGAAGCCAAGATCACGGGCTCGAGGAGGCACTCGACCAGGAACTCATCGCTGCGGCTCACGCGGCGATCACCGAGGGAATCCCTGTGCAGATCAACGTGCCCATTCGCAACGTTCATCGCACGGTCGGAACGCTGCTCGGCCACGAGATCACCAAGGTGTGGAAGGGTGACGGGCTGCCAGACGGCACCATCGACATCACGTTCACCGGGTCTGCCGGGCAGAGCTTTGGTGCGTTCGTGCCGAATGGCATCACCATGACATTGATTGGCGACGCCAATGACTACGTGGGCAAAGGGCTTTCCGGCGGGCGAATCGTCATTCGGCCATCCGACGAGTCGAAGTTCGTCGCCCACGACCAAGTGATCGCAGGCAACGTCATCGGCTACGGGGCTACGAGCGGGGAGATCTTCCTTCGTGGCGTCGTCGGCGAGCGGTTCTGCGTGCGCAACTCTGGTGCCACGGCGGTCGTCGAAGGTGTCGGTGACCACGCGTGCGAATACATGACTGGTGGCCGCGTGGTCATCCTCGGAGACACGGGTCGCAACTTTGGCGCAGGAATGTCGGGCGGTATCGCTTACGTGTACGACCGAGACGGCAGTTTCGACCGGCGAGTGAACCCCGGGATGGTACAAGTGGAGAGTCTTGACGACGACGACCGCGCGTTCCTACGTAACACGGTTCAGGCGCATCTCGATCGAACCGGCTCTGAAGTGGCGGCTCGCATCCTCGCTTCGTGGTCGGTTGAAGTCAGTCGGTTCCGAAAGGTCATGCCCACCGACTACAAGCGGGTGCTCACCGTGATCGCCGAGTCGACGGCAGCCGGGCTGAACGAAGAAGAAACTGTGGAAAAGATCATGGAGGCGGCCCGTGCCTGACGGAGGAGACTGCAATGGGTGAGACGACTGGGTTCTTGAAGTGGGAGCGCGAACTGCCGCAATACCGGCCGGTGCCAGTGCGGTTGCGAGACTGGAAAGAGGTCTACGAACCATTTGCGGAAGACAAACTGCAAACCCAGGCCGGACGTTGCATGGATTGCGGCATTCCGTTTTGCAACAACGGCTGCCCGCTGGGAAATCTCATTCCCGACTGGAACGACATGGTCTACCGCTCACATTGGGAACAAGCCATCGATCGCCTGCACGCAACGAACAACTTCCCCGAGTTCACGGGCCGACTGTGTCCAGCACCGTGTGAGTCGGCATGCGTGCTCGGCATCAATCAGCCGCCGGTAACGATCAAACAGGTGGAAGTCGAAATCATCGACAAGGCGTTCGCCGAAGGTTGGGTGACCCCCCATGTGCCGACGGTCATCACCGGCAAGCGAGTGGCCGTCATCGGATCTGGGCCCGCCGGTCTCGCAGCTGCACAACAACTCACCCGAGCCGGGCACGACGTAGTGGTGTTGGAGCGGGCCGACCGTATCGGCGGTCTGCTCCGGTATGGCATTCCCGAGTTCAAGATGGAGAAGCGTCACATCGACCGTCGGCTCGAGCAGATGTCGGCCGAAGGCACCGAGTTTCGCACGAACGCCGTGGTCGGCGAGAACGTCGACATCACCGTGTTGCAGGCGTCCTACGACGCCGCTCGTGCTCGTGTGCGGTGCCACTCAGTGGCGCGATCTTCCCGTCCCAGGCCGTGAGCTGGCGAACGTGTACCAAGCCATGGAGTATCTGCCGCTGGCCAATCGGGTGCAGATGGGCGACATCGAAGTGTCGCCCATCAACGTTGCCGGCAAACACGTCGTCATCATCGGCGGGGGCGACACGGGTGCCGACTGTTTGGGCACGGCGCATCGTCAGGGCGCTGCGTCGATCACGCAGCTCGAAATCATGCCGCGCCCACCGGACGAGCGTGCGGTCAGCAATCCGTGGCCCCAGTTCGCATTCACCTACAAGGTCACCTCAGCCCACGCCGAAGGTGGCGATCGCGTGTACTCGGTGAACACCGAACGATTCGTCGACGACGGCAACGGGAACGTGCGAGCCCTCGTGTTGCACGAAGTGGAGATGGTCGATGGCAAGTTTGAAAAGGTCGAAGGCAGCGACCGAGAAATCCCCGCGGACTATGTGTTCTTGGCCATGGGTTTCACCGGTCCCGAAAAGGGTTCCTGGTTAGACACGCTAGGGGTGCAATTCGATGCACGCGGAAACCTGGTCCGAGACAACAACTACGCCTCGAACGTCCCTGGCGTCTTCGTCGCAGGAGACATGGGTCGTGGTCAAAGCCTCATCGTGTGGGCCATCGCCGAAGGGCGTTCCGCTGCGGCTGGGGTCGACCGCTACCTCATGGGTGAGACCAAACTTCCCGAACCGATACCGCCAACCGCCCGCCCGCTGATGTAAGCGTTGCGCTCCCTTGATGATGTGACAATTGACTGGCAGGGGGTGCCGCCACCTAGCCCGCTGCGGGCTCTACGCTTGCGGCTTATGAATCGGTCAGTTCGTTCCAACCTCATGCTGGCAATCGGCGCACTCCCGTTGCTCGTTCTCGCTGGGTGTGGCACCACCGATGACGACGGCACAACATCGGCGCTCACCCCCATTCAAGGCACGAGCTACGTCACGATCGAGCCGGCCACCACCACGACGACCTTGCCACCTGCTGCAACCACGGCGCCCGCCGGAGGGTCCGTTTCCGCGGAAGCTCAGTCGTACACCGTCGAGGCCGGAGACACGATGTACGGCATCGCAACCAAGCACGGAATCACGCTCGACCAGTTGGTGGAGTACAACCAAATCACGGTCGACCCCTCCGAGTTCTTGATCGTTCCCGGACAAACAGTCCTTGGCATACCGCCGGGGGCGATAGTTCCAAGCGCCGCAGTCGCCGCGTCGAGTGATCCTGAAGTGGACCCTGCCACAGCGGAAGGCAGCGTCGATCCGGCGACCGCGACCACGCTCGGAGTGGGCTGCACGTACATCATCGTCGCCGGTGACAACCCGAGCAAGGTTGCTTCGAAGTTCGGCATCGATCTCAATGCGCTGCAAGGCGCAAACGCCGACTCCAACGTCGTCCAGACGTTCATCGTCGGCGAGACGCTCGAAGATTCCGGCTGGCGCCGACTGCTGAGGGGATCAGCGGCCGATCGATGGGGTCGGCGTTCAGTTGCCGATGTCTGGCCAGCGACGTTGTTGACGGCGTCGTAGGCCGGCTGCTCCGAGCTTGCGGTGCTCGCCGAGTTCCCACTGCGCGACGCCAGCCGTTGTACTCGGGGCCGGTGAGTGCCGGGCTGTCGCCGCGTGCTGCTCGCTTCGTGGCGGTCCAGTAGTCGGTGAGCGCTTCGTCACCCAACCGGGTGACGGCAGCCTCGATCCGAGCGTTGAATCGGCGCGTGTTCTCGCCTTCTTCTGCCATCAGGGGGCGCCGAACACCACGTTGGTACGCCCGGGCTTGGGTCGCTTCATGCCCTTTCCGAAAATGGCGCCGGTGCCGTCGATGAAGACGGGAATCACCGGGCGCCGGTACGAGCCGACAGGTAGGCGGCTCCACCCTTGAACTCTTGGCCCCAGCCGTCGGGTGATCGGCCGCCCTCGGGGTAGATGAGCAGGCTGTGCCCGTCGGCGAGCAGATCGCGGAACATGTCGGACGACTTGCGGCCGGTGATCTCGCGGTCGATCGGAATGGCGTTCAACGCGAGCGCCGACACGGCTGCCTTCCATCGTTGATCGAAGAAGTAGTCGGCTGCCGCGGCCACGACGAGATCATGACGCCAGCAGGCTGGGAATTGCACGGATCATCAGGCCGGTATCGACATGGCTGTGATGGTTCGGCAGCGAAGATCACCGCTGGCGGACTGTCGAGCCGAGTGAGGTGGTCGAGCCGATCGAGCCCGGTCACATCGGGGTTGGCAATGCCACGAACCATGGCCCGCAGCGGGCCTTCGGTGATGACGATTCTGGCCGCCCGGGCAAACGGCTGACGGGCCCATTCAGTGTCGTAGTTCGCACCAAGCGTCGACGCCTCTTTCGGCACGCTGACACCTTTGGGCACGGTGGGCGCACGATACGGAAACCCGTAGTTCCGCAGTGGCTTGGCGACGGTTCGACCGCCGACTCAGCCTTCCCCGCAGCCCGACTCCCGGCCCGCAAATACCTGTTCATCCGCACGCTCCGCGGCGATGACACGTCGCTGGGTGCCTGACACCCCGGCGATGTCGGCGCGGCGCGTCATTCGACGTCGGCGACCAGGACGCCGGGAACGTGGAGATGGGTGATGCTGGGGGAGCGGCCGACCACATCAGACGCAATCTCGAACGCGTCGTCCATGGTGGAAGCCGGCGTGAAGCCGAGTCGGCGCACCGTGGCCGGGTCGCCGCCGACGATGATGACCTTGCCCGCGTGCTGCTGGCCGTGGGCACCCCAGTACCAAGCGTAGAACGGGTGCACGCCGTGATACGCGTTACCGGTGCGGTACAGGTGGCGGTACCACTCGTCTTCGGCGTACTTCTTCTCCCACTTCTGGCTCATCACCGCTGGGGTCGGTGGTGTCGGCCAACACCTCGTCGTAGAAGTCGATGTAGCTCGGGTGGTGCACCGGGTTGAACTCTTTGTAGGTGGGGTGGGTCATGATCACCACGCCACCTTCCTTCACCAGCGGCTTGCCTCGGTACATGTTGAACAAGTATCCGAGCCCCATGCACATCACGAGGATGGGGTTCATGACGCCCTCGGGGTTGTACGGGCAGATGAACGGGATGCCCATGGTGAGAATGTCGGTCTGACCAGCGACGGGCACCAGGTGCTGCTTGTACACGTGCTCGAGCGTGATCTCGTGCACGCTGGGGGTGAACCCGGCCTGGACGCTGGTCACTTCGTACGGCGACTCGATCGAGTGGAAGATCTTGCGCTTGGCGCTGTTCGGCAGTCGGTTGAGCGACTTCGAGGTGGCCAGGTACGTCGCCCGGTCACGCGCATTCCATTCCCATTCCCGCTTGGCCAAGAAGCCAAACGATGAGGGAAAGGCCTGCGTGTTGATGGTGGTTTCCACCTGGAAGATCTTGGGCCCGTGGTCGCGGAGCACCTTGCCCATGCGCCAGATCGACTTGTGGAGCGCTGAGTGGTCGCGATCGCCCATGAGGCTGCGGGTGTTCTGCAACGACTCGGGGTTGTGGTGGTGGCTGAGGCAGCGGTAGCTCGCCAGGCCCGTCGTGATCGATTTCCAACCGCCGTCCATCGCTACCTGGTTGAGGTTGGCGTAGACGATGAGATCGCTGTCGGCGGCGCGCTTGTTGATTTCGAGGATCTCGCCGTGGTCGGTGGTGCCGATGACAGCGAGGTTGTCGGGGTCTTCGGCATCGTGCTGGTAGAGCAGGCCACGCGGGTGGAACGCATCGAAGATGCGGTCGCCGAGCACGTGACGCAGCTCGTAGTCGTGCATGCGACGATGCAGACCGAGCGCGGCGATGATGTGGATGTCGTCGACTCCGGCAGCAGCTGCGAGGTCGAGCACGGCCTCGATGATGCGCTGGCGATTGTCGGGCCGCCGCATCTTCGGCAACGACAAGCTGGCATCGTCGAACACGATGGTGAGCTTCATGTTCGGCACCAGCAGCGCCGGCAATGGCTCCATGTCGTGGGGGTTCAGCAGTGCGTTGCGAATTGCGCCGTCGACGTCGGGAATGCCCGGCAAAGGTTCGGGCGGATAAATGACGCGGCTGCGGTCGGCGGGCAACTTCTCGAGACTGAAACCCTCGCCGCGCCAGAAGAGAATGGGCGGCGTGGAGCGGTCGACGTCGAGGACAAATCCGGGGCGAGGCATCAGTGGTGCTCTTTCATTTCGCGGATATCGAAAGCGATCTTGACGGCGCCGCGGCGGCCAGCGGCCGAGGCGTGGGCAATGGCGTCGACGTGTTCGTCGAGCCGATAGGTGGCCGACAGCAAGCGTTCGGCCTCGTAGAAGTTGGCGGTGTCGGCGGCGAGGTCGAACGTTCGAGCCGTGGTGCCATCGGGTAGGTGTTCGGTGCCGTAGGTGTAGGCGCCTTTGAGTTCGGTCTCGCGATGCCAGAGCCCGGTGAGGTCGAGTTTCACGTCGGCCGGCATGCCCACCAGAACGACGCGGCCGCGGGGCCGAGTGATACGAATCGCATCGGTGATGGAATCGCTCGAGCCGACCGCGTCGACCGTGGCATGGGCACCCGACGACAGGTACTGACCGCCTGCTGCGGTGGGCTCGCCGATCATGTGGCACCCAACCGAGCGGCGCACTGCCAGATCGAGTTTGCTTGATGGAACGACGATGTCGGCCCCGAGGGCCTTGGCGAGCGCCAGCTGGTGCGGGTAGCGACCGCCAACGACGATGCGTACGCCGGGCACATACCGCTTCAGCCCGGCGATGACGGCGAGTCCAACGGTGCCGGCGCCGATGACGGCAACGACTGGTTCGGCGACGCCGTGGAGCGCGGCGCCAGCGGTGAGCGCAGCGTGGATGCCGCCGGCCAGCGGCTCGATGAGCACAGCACGTTCGTCGGGGACATCGTCGGGAATTGCATGGAGCTGAGATTCGTGGGCCCAGAACCATGGGCCCCACCCGCCGCCGGTCGAGCAGCAGAAGCCGGTTTGCAGCCCCGGCTCTACGCCGTTGCGGGAGGTGGTGGAGAGGTGTGCATAGTCGTCGCCGTCGGCCGGGCAGGCGTCGACGAACGGCAACTCGACGTCGCGGGCGGCATGGCCAAGCACCGGTTCCAGCACCACGCGTGAGCCGTCGTCGAGGTGACCGACGACCTCGTGACCCGGCACGAACGGGAACGACACGAAGTCGTCGAAGTACGTGGAGGCATGACCTTCGACCAGCGAGAGGTCGGACCCGCAAATGCCTGAAAGACGTGTGGTGACCCGATGCCATCCGTCGCCGGGGGAGGACGGGTCGTCGACCGATCGGTATTCCAGCGGGCCGATGCGCGCGGCGGTGACGGGGGCGACCGCCGAAGCAATACGCGCCATCCCAAACCGAGCCGGAGCCCGCTTCACCTGCAGACGCCTTCATCGGAAGGTTCTCCGGCGTTCGCGTTCTACCATCATTTCGCCGATGGGGAGGATGGGCACCGAAGCACCTTTCGACTTGGACCAGTTCTCCACCAGCCAGCCGCGCTTGCGGGCGATGGCGGCGAGTCGAGTCTCGGGGTTCACGGCGACGGGGAAGCCGACCGCTTCGAACAATGGCAGATCCGAAGACGAGTCGGCGTACGCCACACACTCGTCGAGTCGGAAGCCCTCAGCTGAGCAGTAGTCGGCCAGGATTTGTGCTCGTGCTTCGCCTGTGGGCGGCACGGTCATCATCTCGCCCGAGTAGGTGCCGTTGGCTTTGACGCTCATCTCGGCCGACACGATCTCGTCGAACAGTGGCTTCAGGCCAGCGACGTTGAACGACAGGGCCCCTGTGATCAGCACGGTGCGATGCCCAGCTGCTCGATGCTCGCGAACACGCCGCAGACCCTCGGGAAAGCTCTTCGCCATGATGAGCCGCGTCATCATCTCGCGGGCATCCTCTTCGATCTGCGCCACCGGGGCGTTCTCGTATCGGCGGTAGAAGTGCCGCAGGAAGTCGGTGCGGTCGCGGCTGTCGAGCTTGAGCAGCTGCGGCGCTTCAGACATCGTGCGCAATACGTAGCGCATTCGTTCCGGCCCGTTCAGTCGGCGAGTCGCCAAGAATGAGTAGCTCTCGACCACGTTCGACGCGATCAGCGTGTTCTCGAGGTCGAACGCGGCGACATGGCGTTTCGGGTCGAGCACCTGCTTGCGAAGGCGAGTTGCCCGGTCGAAACCGAGATCGTTTTTCGGAAGTCCCGGATGCTGGAATTTCGGCTTGGCGATATAGGTCATGACTTCACCTTCCGCAGCGGCGTGACCTTGAGTTGGTCCTGGTGGTCGCCGATCGCGTTGGCGATGAAGCGCGCGGTGATCGGCGTGCCGTCATAGTGCAGGATCGGCACCAGCCGCACCGGATCGATGCCGTTCTCGTTGACGATCAGCTGAGCGGAGCTGGCGGTCGCGGTTCTGCTCGACCACGTAGACGAAGTCGTGGTCGGCGATGAAGCTCGCCACGCTGGAATGGAACGGGAAGGCGCGGATCCGCAGGCGGTCGAGCTGATGCCCGCGCGCCTCCAGCATCCCGATCGCCTCGTCCATCGCCGGCGCGGTCGAGCCGAAATAGATCACGCCGATTTGGTCGGCTTGGCGGCGTTGGCCTGCAGCGGCCGCGGCACCATGTCCTTCGCGGTCTCGAACTTGCGCACCAGCCGCTGCATGTTGTCGGCGTAGACGGAGCCTTCCTCGGAGTAGCGCGCGTAGCGGTCGCGCGAGGTGCCGCGGGTGAAGAACGAGCCCTTGGTCGGGTGGGTGCCCGGATAGGTGCGATAGGGGATGCCGTCGCCGTCGACGTCGAGATAACGGCCGAAGTCGCGGCCGTCGTCCAGCATCTCCGCCGTCATCACCTTGCCGCGGTCATATTGCCGCGCATCGTCCCACTTCAGCGGGCGGCACAGCCGGTGGTTCATGCCGATATCGAGATCGAGCATCAGGAAGATCGTGGTCTGCAGCCGCTCGGCGAGATCGAACGCCTGCGCGGCGAACTCGAAGGCTTCGGCCGGGTCTTCCGGGAACAGCAGCACGTGCTTGGTGTCGCCATGCGAGGCATAGGCGCAGGCGATGATGTCGCATTGCTGCGTTCGTGTCGGCATGCCGGTCGAGGGGCCGGCGCGCTGCACGTTCATGATCACCGCCGGAATTTCCGCGAAGTAGGACAGGCCGATGAACTCGGTCATCAGCGAGATGCCGGGGCCGGAGGTCGCGGTGAAGGCGCGGGCGCCGTTCCACGACGCGCCGATCACGATGCCGATCGACGCCAGTTCGTCCTCGCCCTGCACGATGGCATATTTGGCCTTGCCGGTTTCGGGGTCGTGCCGCAGCCGCTTGCAGTGGCTGGCAAGGCGTCCGCCAGCGACGACGACGGCGTGATCGGATACCAGGCGCAGACGGTCGCGCCGCCATAGACCGCGCCGAGCGCGGCGGCGCTGTTGCCCTCGATGAAGATGCGGTCGCCGACCTTGTCGGACTTTTTGACCCGCAGGCCGATCGGGCATTTCAGGTTCTGCAGCGCCCAGTCGCGGCCGAGATGCAGCGCATGGATATTGGACGAAAGCAGCTTTTCCTTGCCCTTGTACTGCTCGCCGATCAATTGCTCGATCAGCTTAGGGTCCATCTCGAGCAGCGCGGACAGCGCGCCGAGATAGATGATGTTCTTGAACAGCTGACGCTGGCGCGGATCGGTATAGGTCGAGTTGGTGATCGCGGTCAGCGGCACGCCGATCACGGTGATGTCGTCGCGGAATTTCGACGTCGGCATCGGCTTGGTCGAATCGTAGAACAGTAGCCGCCGGGCTCGATCGCGGCGACGTCCTTGTCCCAGGTCTGCGGGTTCATCGCCACCATCATGTCGACGCCGCCGCGGGCGCCGAGATGGCCGGCTTCGGTCACGCGCACCTCGTACCAGGTCGGCAGGCCCTGGATGTTGGAGGGGAAGACGTTGCGCGGGCTGACCGGCACGCCGTGGCGCAGGATCGAGCGCGCGAACATCTCGTTGGCGCTGGCCGAACCCGAGCCGTTGACGTTGGCGAAGCGGACGACGAAGTCGTTTACGCTGCTGATCGGGCTTTGGACTGACATGTTGATCCCGCGTAAGTCATATCGATGAGGTATTTTTGCATGTCCCAGGCGCCGGTCGGGCAGCGCTCGGCACACAGGCCGCAATGCAGGCAGACGTCTTCGTCCTTCACCATGACGCGGCCGGTCTTCAGCCCGTCGGCGACATAGAGGTCCTGGGCCGGATGCAGCGAGGGCGCCTTCAGCCGCTGCCGCAGATCCTCTTCCTCGCCGTTCTGGGTGAAGGTGATGCAGTCCATCGGGCAGATGTCGACGCAGGCGTCGCATTCGATGCACAAGGGCGCCGCGAACACCGTCTGCACGTCGCAGTTCAGGCAGCGCTGCGCCTCGCCGAGCGCGAGCTTGACGTCATAGCCGAGTTCGACTTCGGCGCGGATGTCCTTCAGCGCGATCACCTTGTCGCGATGCGGCACCTTGAAGCGCTTATCGGCGAGATGTCGTTGTCATAGCTCCACTCGTGGATGCCCATCTTCTGCGAGGAGACGTCACTTCGGGCAGCGGCCGCTCGGTGATGTCCTCGCCGGAGAGCATCTTGTGGATCGACAGTGCGGCGTCGTGGCCGTGCGCCACCGCCCAGATGATGTTTTTCGGGCCGAACGCCGCGTCGCCGCCGAAGAACACCTTCGGATTGGTCGAGCCAAAGGTCTTGGTGTCGACCTTCGGCATGTTCCACTTGTCGAATTCGATGCCGCAATCGCGCTCGATCCAGGGGAAGGCATTCTCCTGGCCGACCGCCACCAGCACGTCGTCGCATTCGATGGTCTGGTCCGGCTCGCCCGAGGGCACCAGATTGCGGCGGCCCTTGGCGTCGTATTCCGCCTTCACCTTCTGGAAGGTGACGCCGGTGAGCTTGCCGTTGTCGTGGGTGAACGCGACCGGCACCATGAAGTTGAGGATCGGAATGTCCTCGTGCAGCGCGTCTTCCTTCTCCCAGGGCGAAGCCTTCATCTCCTCGAAGCCGGAACGCACGATCACCTTGACGTCTTCGCCGCCGAGGCGGCGGGCGGTGCGGCAGCAATCCATCGCGGTGTTGCCGCCGCCGAGCACGATGACGCGCTTGCCGATCTTCTCGACATGGCCGAACGAGACCGAGGCGAGCCACTCGATGCCGATGTGGACGTTCTTGGCCGCTTCCTTGCGGCCGGGAATGTCGAGCTCGCGGCCGCGCGGTGCGCCGGAGCCGACGAAGATCGCGTCGTAGTTTTCGCCGAGCAGCTTCTTCAGGCTGTCGATGCGGTGGCCGCCCTTGAACTCGACGCCGAGATTGAGGATGTAGTCGCTTTCCTCGTCGATCACGGAATCCGGCAGGCGGAACTTCGGAATTTGCCTCCGCATCATGCCGCCGGCCTTGGGGTCGGAATCGAACACGGTGCAGTGATAGCCGAGCGGCGCGAGGTCGCGCGCCACCGCGAGCGAGGCGGGGCCGCCGCCGACGAGCGCGATGCGCTTGCCGTTCTTGCGACCGCGCTTCGGCATGCGATGCTGATGTCGTCCTTGAAATCGGCGGCGACGCGCTTCAGCCGGCAGATCGCGACCGGCGTTTCCTCAACGCGGCCGCGGCGGCAGGCCGGCTCGCACGGACGGTCGCAGGTGCGTCCGAGGATTCCGGGAAACACGTTCGATCTCCAATTGATCATGTAGGCGTCGCTGTAGCGGCCTTCGCGATCAAACGGATGTATTCCGGAACGGGCGTATGGGCCGGGCAGGCCCATTGGCAATCGACCACTTTATGGAAGTAGTCGGGCGCCGCAATTTAGTCGGTTTCATTCCTACCTTGTCCGCGCGGGCATTCAGGAAGCGCGGCCTATCTTTGCCGCGAACGCTCAGCGGCGTTCTTGTGGTTTTTGAATTGGATCATAGGCTTACCTTATTAGAGCCATTCCACAGCGTGCACAAAGGCAATTTTGTCTCATCTCCAGCCTTCATTAGGGCGGAGGCTACGACGTTATGTCTCATTCTGTGGCAGTGCAGCATGTGCAACTCACCGTTCACGTGGTTCAAATCGCCTGGCAGGTCGCTCTTCGCGAGGTCCCACATCAGGTGGTAGAGGCCGGTCGAGATCACGGCGGTTTTGATCGCGGCATCCGCTGAGCGGCCGAAAGCGGCGGGGACCGTCGCACATCTGTACCGTCGATCAGCACGAACCAGTCGCCGGCGCCGGGATTGGGGGCCGCGGGATCGTCGGTGATCGGTTTGGACAATGAAGCATCGCTTTCGAGCAGGTGCATCGAGATAATTCCGTCCAGCTTGCCGGGTTCGAGTTGATCCTCGCAGTGCGGTACGCAACTTATCCTTGTCCAAGGGACGCAGGCGCACGATGCCGATGCCCGGCACCCCGGCCCTGGCCGCGGCTGATCGTGATGCGCGCGACCGCGCGGATCATGTTCTTGAAGCGCGCGATGTTCGCCTTCGACCAGGCGGTCTGGTTGGCCAG
>CAVTVY010000001.1:0-1426240 GCA_963738275.1 uncultured Actinomycetota bacterium | reverse complement strand
AGGACCTCGCCTTGCAACTTGGCGGGCACGGGTGCTGATACCTTGGCTACGGCCTCTTCGCCGCGCAGCTGGCGCTCGCGCATGGAAGGGCGCGAGCGCGAGGAGGTGCTCGCGCAGATCGTGGAGCTGCTGGCCCAGCGCGATACTCGCGTTCAGACGCCGAACCCGGACCGCGCGTCATGATCCAGCCTGGTCGACGATCATCACCTCGGCCGATCCCGCCGTCCGCGACACGGCCCTCGAAGCGGCCTGCGCGCGATGCATCCGCTGGCGGAACTGCTGGCCGCGTGCGACGAGCTCGATGCCTTCTGGCGGCGCGCGACAACCTCTACGAGCGGGTGCGGGCGCTGTTCCTCCTGCACGCACTCCACCGCTACCACCTGCCCGCCGCGGCGGCGCCAGTCCGCTCGCGGCCACGTGCCGTTCGCCGGCTACGGCTGCTGCTCAACCGGCGTTTCGAGGAGGCGATCGATCGGTTCCTCGCCGTGCGGCGGACGGCAGGCCCCGGGCCCGGTCCCGTGCAGCGCGCTGGCCGAGGCCTACCACCGGCTGGGCTTCCAGACGCTCGCCGACCAGGTGCGGCGCAGCGTGCGCTCGGTGCGCGGCAACCAGTGGATGTTCCGCATCGGCCACCCGGCCGATCACCCGCTGCGCGTCCGCCCGGAACTGCTCGCCCGGCGGCCGACGGCGTCGTTCCCGGTCCTGCGCGAGCGCACGCCGGTCCGCATGGATCTCTCCCACAGCGCCTGGAGCGACATCTTCTTCCTGGGGATGGACTTCCCCGAGGGCGCGCGCGTGCTGAACGTCTCGATCGACCTGGGCGTGCGCGGCCGCGATGCGGCGCCGCGGCCGCCGGTCGAGGTGTACCTCCGGGTGATCGACGAGCCGGTGCTGCGGCTGGTCAGCGTGGATCTCGGCGCGCGGCCGCCGACATCGACAGACCTGGCCGAGGTGTTCGATTTCGCGCGCGACTACCTGGGGCTGCTCAAGGCGGCGGTGATCGCCGTCGGGCATCGTGCCGCCGGGCATGGAAGGCTCCGGACAGCAGCCTCGCCGACCTGCTGGCGCAGATGGTCGGGCCGGGCCACGGCCTCGAACTCGTCAGCCAGGTCAACGACATCCCCAAAGGCTCGCGGCTGGCCGTCTCGACCAACCTGCTGGCCGGCCTGATCGCCGCCTGCATGCGGGCCACCGGCCAGACGGGCTCGCTTGACCGGCCCGCTGGACGAGGAGGAGCGGCGGCTGGTGGCCGCGCGGGCCATCCTGGGCGAGTGGCTCGGCGGGCTCGGGCGGCGGCTGGCAGGACTCCGGCGGCGTCTGGCCGGGCATCAAGCTGATCCAGGGCGCCGCGGCCGGGCCGGGCGACCCCGAGTTCGGCGTCAGCCGCGGCCGGCTGCTGCCGCGCCACACGCTTGCTCGACGGCGACGACGGTCAGCGCCGGAGACGCGGCGCCGCCTCCAGGACAGCCTCGTGCTGGTCCACGGCGGCATGGCGCAGAACGTCGGGCCGATCCTGGAGATGGTGACCGAGAAGTACCTGCTGCGCTCCGAGGCCGAGTGGGCAGGCCGGCAGGAGGCGATGCGGATCCTCGACGCAGGTCGCTCGCGGCGCTGCGAGGCGGGCGACATCCGGCGCGTCGGCGCGGCGACCACACGGCAACTTCTTCGGCCCGATCCAGGCGATCATCCCGTGGGCGAGCAACCTCTACACCGAGACGCTGATCGCCAGGTCGCGCGAGCGCTTCGGCGAGCGATTCTGGGGCTTCTGGATGCTGGGCGGCATGTCCGGCGGCGGCATGGGCTTCATCTTCGACCCCGCGCGCGCAAGGCCGAGGCGCAGGAGTTCCTGCAGGCCACGATGAGCGCGACCAAGCGCGAGACTGGCAGCAGCGCTGCCGTTCGCGATGGAGCCGGTGGTCTACGACTTCGCCGATCAACGAGCACGGCACGTCGGCCGAACTGCTGCACGGGCGACGACGCGCTCCTGTCCGCCCGGCTACTACGCGCTCCGCGTGCCGGGCTGCTGCGGGGCGACCCGCGGCGGCTCGCGCCGCTCGCGAGCGCGCGCGAGCTCGAGCGTGTTCGGCGCGGCCTGCCGCGACGACGGCCGGAGATGCGCGGCATGGTGCGAGACGCTGTTCGACCGGCTGCTGCCGCGCGCACGGCGGACGAGCGGCCGCGACAGCGCAGCTCGAGCGCGCTGCTGGACGGCGAACGGCTTCGACCCGCGAGCAGCACGAGCAGATCCGCGTCCGACCTGCGCGCACGGCCGGATCGGCCTGGCCCAGAACCGGCTGCCCGCCAGCACGCTGATCGAGGACGTCCGGCCGGGCGACGTCGTCCGACGCGACGCGCCGGGACTGCCGGACACGGCGCTCGGGCTGCGGGCGACGGCGCCTCGCGCGGCGGCGCGGTCGCGGTGGTGACGCTGGCGGCGGGCGCGGGCAGCCGCTGGACGCAGGGCGCCGGCGTGGTCAAGGCGCTGCACCCGTTCTGCGAAGCTCGGCGGGCCGCCACCGCACCTTCCTCGAGGTCCACCTGGCCAAGAGCCGCCGCGTCGCGCGCCGGCGTGCGGCACCGCCGTCCCGCACGTCATCACCACGAGCTACCTGACGCACGAGCCGATCGACGCCTGGCTGCGCTGCGCACGCGGAGCGGCTACGGCTACGCCGGGCCGGTGCACGCTCTCGCCGGGCCGGCGGTCGGGCTGCGGATGGTCCCGATGGTGCGCGATCTGCGCTTCGCCTGGGAGGAGATGCCGCAGCAGATGCTCGACGAGCAGGCAGCAGAAGGTCCGCGAGAGCCTGCACGCCGCGCTGATCGACTGGGCGCGAGCGCGCCGGCGAGGGCAGCGACTACACCGACAACCTGCCCGCTGCAGTGCCTGCACCCGGTCGGCCACTGGTACGAGGTGCCGAACCTGCTGCGCAACGGCGTGCTGCGCCGGCTGCTCGCCGAGCGGCCGCAGCTGCAAGTACCTGATGGTGCACAACATCGACACGCTCGGCGCGGACGTCGACCCGGCGCTGCTCGGCTGCACATCTGCAGTCCGGCGCCTGCCTCACCTTCGAGGTGATCGCCCGGCGGATCGAGGACCGCGGCGGCGGGCTGGCGCGCGTGGACGGCCGGCTGCGGCTGGTCGAAGGCCTGGCCGCTGCCGCGCGAGGAGGAGGAGTTCGACCTCTGCGCTACTACAACTCGATGACCACCTGGATCGATCATCGACCGGCTGCTGGCGGTCTTCGGGCTGACGCGCGAGCGATCCTCGGACGACGACGCGCGGGTGGCCGCGGCGGTGCGCGACCTGGCCGCGCGGATGCCGACCTACATCACGCTGAAAGACGTGAAGAAGCGCTGGGGCCACGGGCAGGAAGACGTCTTCCCGGTGGCCCAGTTCGAGAAGCTCTGGGGCGACATGACCGCGCTGCCGGAGATCGACTGCGCGCTTCGTCGTGGTCCCGCGCGCCGCGGGGCCAGCAGCTCAAGGACCAGGCGCAGCTCGACGGCTGGCTGCGCGACGGCTCCGCGGCGTGCGTCGAAGCGATCTGCGCGTTCGCCGACTGACCGTCAAGACAGGACACCGATGAACGCCACGCCGGCAAGCCAGGCAGACCCGTTGCCGGCGCACCGGAGGCGCGAGATTCTCGGCCGGATCGCCCGGGTCAGCGTGGCCGTCTGCGGCGACTTCTGCCTCGACGCCTACTGGATGCTGAATCCCCGCGGCGGCGAGGTGTCCGCCGAGACGGGCCTCCGCGCGCAGGCCGTCGGACGGCACTACTACTCGCTCGGCGGCGCGGCCAACGTCGTCGCCAACGTGGCGGCGCTCAGGCCTGCCAGCATCCGGGCGATCGGCATCGTCGGCGACGACATCTTCGGCCGGGAACTGCTGAGGCAGCTCCACGGCCTCGGCGTCGATACGGCGGGGATGGTCGTCCAGCACGGGCGGTTCGACACCGTCACGTACGGCAAGCGCTACGGCGAAGACGCGAGAAGAGCCGCGCCTCGACTTCGGCTTCTTCAACGAGCGCAGCCCCGACACCGACGCGGCCGTCCTGTCGCACCTGCGGCAGGCGATCGAGCAGTGCGACGCGGTGATCTTCAACCAGCAGGTGCCCGGCGGCCTCAGCGAGGCGTTCATCGGCGGCCTGAACGCGCTGTTCGACGCCTACCCGCACACGATCGTGGTGTGCGATTCGCGGCACTACGGCGCCCGGTTCAGGCACATCCATCGCAAGACCAACGACGCCGAGGCCGCGCGGCTCAACGGGGTCGCGCTCGAGCCGGCGGTTCACCCTTCCCTCCCCGATCTCGAGTCGTTCGCCGCCCGCCTGTTCGCGGACTCGGGCAAACCGGTCTTCGTCACCCGCGGCGCGCGCGGCATCCTGACCGTGGCCGACACCGGCGTCCACCTCGTGCCGGGCATCCAGTTGCTGGCAAGCAACCGCTGCGATTTTTGGCATTCGATTCCCCGGCGGCCCGCATCGCGCCGGCGTAGGCTTCGGACACCGCAATTGCGCGATCCAGTCGATCGGCCTGACGGAGCGCGTCGAAAAGCAGCGTATAACTTGGGCCAGCACGCCATTCAGGCGAAATGCGTCTTCCATAACGTCAGCCGCGTTGCCCGGCTTGCCGCGCGAGTAAGAGTTTCGCACTGCTGCATGGTCCAAATCCGTATCGATCCGATCCTTCTGATCATGACGCAATTTGCGCCGATCGTCAGCAACTGCGCAAGCGCTGAGCAATCGCAGCGGTTGTTGGAATCGGTGGCAATCGGTGCCACCACGGGCGCGGTGGCGTTCGCTGCCGACACCGTCACTGCCACGAAATCGGGCGACGGATGGACACTCACGGGTACCGCCGCACACGTTGTCGACGCTGATCGGGCCGACACGATCGCTGTCGTGGCAACCGCGGACGACGAACCAGCCGTGTTCCTCATTCCCCGAGCCGACCTCACCGCGGTCACGGTGATTTCCGGTGTCGACCCCACCACCCACCTCGCCGACGTCGAGCTCGACGACGTGTTCGTCGCCAACGAGCGCCGCCTCGACGGCAACGATGTTCCGGCGGGAATCCTGGCCGCCTATGAAGAGGCCACGCTGGGCTGGGCTCTGTCGACCATTGGCGCATCGCAACGCATTCTCGACCTCGTGCTCGCCCACGTGAAGGAACGCCACCAGTTCGGCAAACCCATCGGGTCGTTCCAAGCCGTAAAGCACAAAGCTGTCGACATCTACATCGCGATCGAACGCGGACGTGCGACAGCCCAGTTCGCGGCGCTCATCATCGCCGAGGGTGACCCGCGCCGTTCAGTCGCGGTGTCGATGGCGAAAGCGGCCGCAGGCGACGCTCAGCGAGTCGCGTTCCAAAATGGATTTCAACTGTTTGGCGGCATGGGGTACACGTGGGAGAACGACCTGAACTTCGCGCTTCGTCGAGCCAAACTCGGTGCGTTGATGTTCGGTAGCACCAGCGAACACCGTCGCCGCGTCGCGCGAGGAGGCATTGGCCCGATGAAACTCACGTTCACACCCGAACTCGAAGCATTCCGAGCCGAGTTCGATGCATGGCTCGACGAACACTCCCCCACCGTCGAAGAAGCGAAGGTCCGGTCGAGGTCGTCGGCTGACGTGCCGGAGTGGGCGCGCCAGTTCCAACGCAAGATGTTCGATGCCGGTTGGCTGCTTCCCGGTCAACCCCCCGAGTTCGGCGGCCGGAACGCCTCGTTGATGGAACAGTTCATCGTCGAGCAAGAACTCGGCCGACGCCAGATCTACCGCAGCTTCAACCCCCAGGGTCTGAGCATCATCTCGCCCTCGATCATTCTGTTCGGTTCCGACGAACAGAAGGAGAAGTGGGCGCGACCCGTGCTGCGCGCCGAGATCACTGCGGCATTAGGCATGAGCGAGCCGGGAGCCGGCAGCGATCTCGCTGGCCTGCGAACCCGCGCCGATGCCGTGGAGGGCGGGTTCATCGTCAACGGTCAAAAAGTGTGGACGTCGGGTGCCCACCATGCAGACTTCATCCACACATTCGTTCGCACCGACCCGGCGGCACCGAAACATCGCGGCATCAGTTGCCTCATCATCCCCACCGACTCCCCCGGAGTCACGCGTCGACCGTTCGGTTCGATGTGTTCACGCGACGACCACGACTTCAACGAAGTGTTCTTCGACGATGTGTTCGTTCCAGCCGAGAATCTCGTTGGCGGCTTGAACGATGGCTGGCGGGTGGCCACCGGCACACTCGGCGAAGAGCGTGCGATGTTGTGGCTGTCACAGTCCGACCGGCTCGAAGAGCTGATCACGAACTTTGCCAACGAGGTTCGCGGTACTCCAATTGCCGACGACCCCCTGGTGCACGACTGGTACGGCCGACTCGTGATCGACGCGAATGCACTCCACCTTCTCGGTCTGCGAACACTGTCCAAAATGAGCCGCGGCAAAGACTCCGCCGAGCAGTCGATTCTGAAGCTCATGGGGTCAGAGGCCGCCCAAAATGGCGCGAACGATGCACTCGAAACGCTCGGCACCCGAGCCCTTGATGTCACCCGCATTCCCGCACCGTTCAACCACTTGAACCTCGAGGCATTCAACGTAGGTTGGTTCGATCGGTACGCCCGATCGTTCTCCGGCACCATCGCCGGTGGCACATCAGAGATTCAGCGCAACATCATCGCCGAACAAGTTCTCGGCCTTCCCCGATCGTAGAAACATGACACCACTCGCGGAATCCGCACCCACGGAATCGACCCGGTTGCGAGTTGTCCAGTGGGCAACCGGAAATATCGGCACCAAGTCGCTGGGCGCAGTGATCGACCACCCGCACCTGGAACTCGTGGGTCTGTTGGTGCACTCGCCCGACAAGGCGGGCCGTGATGCCGGCGACCTGTGCGGCAGGGGCACCACCGGGGTGATCGCCACCAACTCGATCGACGACGTGCTCGCACTCGGTGCCGACTGCGTGTTGTACATGCAGCAGGGTTTCAATACCGATGACGTCTGTCGCCTCCTGGCATCGGGCGTCAACATCGTCACCACCCGCGACGAGGTCGCTCGGCCCGCAAGTATGGACCCAAACCTTCGCGAGCGTGTCGAAGCAGCCTGCGCGACTGGCCAGTCGTCGATCCACTCCACAGGCAGCAGCCCAGGATTCATCACCAACGTCCTGCCGCTTGCGTTGCTGTCGTTGACTCGTGCGGTCGACTTCCTGCAGATCGACGAGTTCGCCGACATGTCGTCGCGGAACTCACCCGAGTTGTTGTTCCACCTGATGGGCTTTGGCGGTGACCCGTCGAAGTTCGATCCACGCCGGTTCAGTCACCATGCGAACGGGTTCGGGTCGTCGCTCTCCGCCCTCGCCGACGCCATCGGGCTGCCGATCGATTCGGTCGAGGGGAGCGGGGAAGTCGCGGTTGCTGCCAGCGACGTGGAGATTGCCGCGGGCACGGTGAAGGCCGGAACCGTGGCAGCACAACGCCCCATCGTCACGGCACTTCGTGGCGGCGTTCCGCTGCTTGCGTTTCCAGGCCAACTGGTATGTCACCACCGACTTGGAACCGAAGTGGGACCTTCGTACTACAGGGTGGCGAGTCCAGGTGTTCGGAGACACGCCACTCAACGTCGAGATCGACTTTCCCGTCGAGCCCGAGCGATACCCGGAGGTATCGCCAGGCTTCACCGCCCACCCAGCGGTGAACTCCGTCGCCGCAGTGTGTGCGGCAGCACCAGGAATCAGAACCGCGTTCGATCTACCTCGCGTCGTCCCCAAGTTCGACCCCAAATTCGACCCGACGTTCGACCACACAACGGGCCACGCACGATGACCGGCGCCGAGAATCCCGACCACGCGGGGGCGCTCTTCAAACACGGCTACCACAAGATTCGCGTCAGCCGCATCGTCGAGGAAACCAACGACACCCGGTCGCTCGTACTCGACGTGCCGGCCGACCTACGCGAACTCTTTCAGTACCGCCCCGGTCAGTACTGCACCTTCCGGGCGGAGGTCGGTGGTGTTGAGTTGTCGCGCTGCTATTCGATGTCGAGCGCGCCCACCGTCGATGCGGAACTCACGGTCACTGTGAAGCGAGTCGTCGACGGTCGCGTGTCGAACTGGATGCACGACCACGTGAACGTTGGCGACTTCCTCGATGTGTCCAAGCCGGCTGGCCTGTTCTGCCCTACCGACCGCGGACGCACCCGTGGTGGCGTTCGCAGGCGGAAGCGGCATCACACCGGTGTTCTCGATCATCAAAGATGTGCTCGCAAATACCGGGCGGAGCGTTCGGTTGCTGTATGCCAACCGCGACCACGATTCGGTGATCTTCCGCACGGAACTCGCCGAACTGGAGACGCACCATCCTGACCGCTTCGTTGTCGTCCACCACATCGATGCCGACAGCGGCTACCTGTCGTGTGGTGACCTCGTTGCATTCATCAGCGACGCAATCGACGCCGACGCCTACGTGTGCGGACCGACGCCGTTCATGGACCTCGCTGAGCGGGGTTTGCTGCGGGTCGGCTTCGACCCCAGCCGAATCTCGATCGAACGATTCGGTTCGTCCGCGGCTGCCGAACCTCCCGACGGTGCCGCTGCACCTGATGACGCCCACTTCGGCGACACCGCACCGGTCGTGCCAGACAACATCACGCTCATCGTCAAGGGCCGCAAGAACGTGGTGCCGTACCGCGCGGGCAGCACCGTGCTCGACACCGCCCGCAGCGCTGGCGTCACCACACCGTTCTCGTGCGAACTCGGAAACTGCGCAACGTGCATGGCGTTCATCAAGGTCGGCGCTGTCGACATGAGGACGAACAATGCGCTCACACCAGCCGAAGTAGCAGAGGGTTGGGTGCTCACCTGCCAAGGGCTCCCAAAGGGTGAGACGGTCGTCATCGAATTCGAAGGCATGTAGTTCGAAGGCATGTAGCGCAGCAGAGTTAAATTTCTTCCAAGCGGAAAGATCACTACTAGAATGTGAGAACGTCATTTACTAGAGTGGATGGCAGGGGCGTCCCCATCGGGACAGATCCGGGGGACCACACGTGAACGGCACGAACAATTCAGTCAACGAGGAGGCTTCATCGTGAAGACCGAAGACATGATCATGATCAGCGTCGATGACCACATCATCGAGCCGCCCGACCTGTTCACGCATCACATCTCCAAGGACTACTTGGCACGGGCACCCCAGTTGGTGCGCACCGCCGAAGGCACAGACGTGTGGCAGTTCGGTGGTCGCACCATCGAAAACTCTGCGTTGAATGCGGTCGCCGGTCGACCGAAGGAGGAGTTCGGCCTGGAACCCCAAGGTCTCGACGAAATCCGCCCGGGCTGCTACGACGTCCATGAACGCGTCAAAGACATGAGCGCCGGCGGCATTCTCGCCTCGATGAACTTCCCGTCGTTCCCTGGTTTCGCAGCCCGACTGTTCGCAACTGACGACAACGACTTCTCGATCGCTCTCGTTCGGGCATACAACGACTGGCACATCGACGAATGGTGCGCCGCCCACCCGGGTCGCTTCATTCCCATGGCGCTGCCAGTCATCTGGAACGCGGAAGCATGCGCCGCCGAAGTCCGCCGCGTGTCTGCAAAGGGCTGTCACTCGCTCACGTTCACCGAGAACCCTGCCGCACTTGGTTATCCCAGTTTCCACAGCGACTACTGGGACCCGCTGTGGAAGGCGCTCGTCGATACCGACACGGTGCTTTCGGTCCACCTGGGTTCGTCGGGCAAGTTGGCCATTCCCGCACTCGATTCGCCGCCCGACGTGATGATCACGTTGCAGCCGATGAACATCCAGTCGGCCGCTGCAGACTTGCTGTTCAGCCGCATCCCGAAGCAGTTCCCCGACATCAAGATCGCCCTGTCCGAGGGTGGCACTGGGTGGATCCCCTACTTCCTCGAGCGGATCGATCGGGTCCACGACCTGCACTCCACGTGGACGCAAAGCGACTTCGGCGGCCTGTTGCCGAGTGAGGTGTTCAAGCGCAACTTCCTCACCTGCTTCATCAGCGATGACTTGGGTGTGTCGCTGCGCGACAAGATCGGTGTCGACAACATGGCATGGGAGATGGACTATCCGCACAGCGATTCCATGTGGCCGACCGCTCCCGAGCAGGTGTCGGCCCAGTTCGAACGTCACGGCGTGTCAGACGAGGAAATCAACAAGATGACCCACGAGGTTGCGATGCGTTGGTACTCGTTCGACCCGTTCCAGCACGTGCCACGCGAGCAGGCAACAGTCGGTGCCCTCCGTGCGTCTGTGGCAGGGCACGACATCTCGATGCAGTCGCGCTCGAAGCGCATCGTCGACCCCGACACGAAGGTCGAGCAATTCCGCGACCGCGCCCGCCAAGCCATCGCAGCCGGCATCGCCGACTGACTCTGCAGCGTCGCTCAGTCGGACGACCACGTCCCGGCCGGTTCCAACTAGAGCGTGATCGTGATGCCGTTGTCGCGTTTCGGGCGGCGGACTTTGTAGCGGGCACCGGCACCGGCGATCAAGTCGGCAACTTGTTCGGTCTCGTAGTTCAAGTAGAAAGTCGGTTGCCGTTGCGTCACCACCACTCGCGCGAGGCATTCTTGGTCGGGGTGGCCGAACTGGGCACCGTTGGACGAAACGATCCAGCGCGTGCAGTGAATCCGGCTCAGCAAATCGAGGCTCGTGTTGCCACGTGAGCCGTGGTGGGAAAGTTTCACCGCGGCGAACTGATGTGGGCCCGTACCGACACGGTCGAGCGCTGCCCCAGTCGCCTTTGCGTGAGCGTCGCCGAGGAGGAGGATGCGTTGGTCGTCGTATTCGGCGATCATGGAGATGCTTGAACCATTCGGTGCTCCTCGATCGGCACGGAACGGCACCTGTGCCAACAGATCTGGTTCGAAGCCGCCGAGGAGCTCGTCGCGGATCCAACTCTTACGGGCGATTGCGGCGCCTTCGCCCGGGATGATGCCAGCCTTGCGGCAGGCTGTCTCCCACTCGGGCGCGAGGCGCCGAAGTGCGTCCTGTGTCGGTCCGAGCAACGTGATCGTCAGCCCGCCCCGAAGGGCGACCGTTGGGAGTGGCCCGGTGTCGGGAATGACCACGGCGTCGCCACCGAAGGCTTGGTTCCATCGGCGCGGGTGCCGCAGCAGGGCGGCGGTGAGTCGTTCGGCGTCCGGGCCTCCGAGCAGACCGAGATGGCGCCATCCGTTGAACCAGATGTCGCGGAACAGCTCGACTCGACGGTGGTCAGAAAGGAGCGAGACGACCCCTTGGATGTGGTCGGCATCGATGTGTGTGATTACGAGCAGTTCCACCCGGCTCGTCCGGCCGGGCAGTGCCGAGATGCGTTGTTCGAGTTCGGGGACGAGGGTGGGGATGGTTTCCTGCGGTCCTCCGTCGATGAGGACATGGTGGAGGTCACCGGGTTCCCCGTAGGTGAGCCAGAAGCAGTCACCCCGTTGTGCTGGCAGAACATCGATCTGAAACATCTCACACGTTCCAGTCGGCGTCGCCGTAGGCGGTGATGGCCAACGCTGCGATGAGTCCGTCGCGGACCGCTTCCCGGCGGAAGGTGCGAACCAGGTCTCCGACGGGTTGCTCGGGTCGCTGTGCGTCTCGCAACGATGCGACGAGTCGTTGTGAGAGTTCGGCGGCGTGGGCGTTCAGCAGCATGGTGAGGGTGGCGAACACCACTCCGGCCTGGGCCTGCATGAACATCGTTGCGTAACCGGCTGGGTTTTCTTCCGAGCCGGCGGTGTCGCAACCGAAGAGCACGACGACCGGATGGGCGTCGCGGCCGCCGGTGACGTGTCGGATCGGCTCGAATCGACCGCTGCGCAACTCGGTCTGTGAGATCTCCATGGTGTCGGCTGTGGCATCAGTGTGTGGCATCAGCACGAGTAGGTTCGCTTGCGCTGATTGCTCGATCGCTGCCTCCCACTCCGACCACCCTTTGGCGAGGACCGTCCTGTCTCCGAGCTTTGTCTTCACCGCTGCGACGTCAGCGGCTTTCACCTTTTGGCTGGCCGCGACGACGGCGCCGTCGACGGCTAATCGTCGCCGCTTCCGTTTCGGGCTGGCGCCGACCAGGAACGACGTAGCGGTGGCGTCGACCGCGTCGACCCAATGCCGCTCGATGACACGACTCATTCCCCAGAACGCAGATGGACACACGACTTTTCGCTCGTCGCCGTCGGGGAAGCACTCGTCTCCGCACGCCTCGGCGGCGAGCCAACGTCGACACACGGTCGCGTTCTCGGACGGACCTTCTCGCTCGTAGGCCAACTCGAGAGGGAGGAACCAACTCGGTCGGGCGGTGACGATCTGTATTCGCTCCGCCCGAGCGACCGATGTGAGACCAGCCTGCACGAGGCGTCGGAGTGACTGACCTTCGACCGCAACGTCGATCAGCAGCTTGCGGGCCGCTTCGTCACGTCGTGCACCGGTGCCTTTGAGGAAGGCGGCCGCTATGAGGAACGTCCGGATCCTGTTGCTGACCCGCTCGAGTTCGGGGATGGCGACGATCTGTTCAGTGCGCCCGTTCGAATGTCCGATGGCGTGGGGCTTGCCGTCCGCGCCATGGTTCAGCACAACGGCGAGGTCGAACGGTCGGCGATCATCGAGGTCGCCGAGGTCGTTCCACAACACCACCCGCTCGGTGAGCCCGGCCGTCCCACGGCCGAGGTTGCCGCTCAATAGCGCGGTCTGAATCACGCGGTTGCGGTGAAGGATCATGACCCGAGCTTGCGCACGTCGAGCCGAGCGAGGGATCGTCCACGACAACGTCGCCGTATCGGATCGACCCGTTCGTGGGACGTCGAACTCGGCCCGGACGGCGTCGCCTTCCGGAGCAAGCGGCACGAGCACCGCGGTGAGTCGCACGACGCCGCGAGGACGCCGTGAAGCCGAGTAGTTGGTTGGTCATGGCGAGGCCATGTAACGCGCCGGTCTCGGGCGGCCCGACGAACACTTCAACCTTGTTGACACCGGTACGCAGTACGTTGTCTGCAGGTTCGTGGGGGCCAGTCGTCGTAGGTCGAACTCGGACCTGCAGCTCACGTTCCGGTGCCGCTTCGTCTATCGCCGCCGCGGCCTGACGCTCGCGATCAGGTGATGCAGAGGCTTCGTGCTGCTCCTGGTCGAAACCACCGTCGGCGAGCTGTTCGAGGCTGTCGATGTCGGCGCCGCAAGAGGCTCGAAGTACCGGGTCGTCGACTGCTGTCAAGTCGACGCGCAGCTCGGCCGACCGTTCCCGGATCTGGTGCGGGAGCGACGCATCGAAGAGCGCGTCCAGCTCACCGACGATCATCACTTCGCGGTCGAACGCCGCGGTCATCGACACGTCGAGTGGGTGACCATGGGAGACGTATCGAAGCGTTCTTGCGAGACGAGTCGCCAGGACGGTCACCTCGACTCGCGGTGTGAGGACCACGGCGACTGCGCTCGTCATCGCGCGGATCATCCGCACGGCTGCGTCGGTCGTGGGCCAACCATCCGGCGTGACGCCAGCGATCACGACGACGTTGGCGACAGGTCGGAGGTGTCGAATGGTGTCGACCGCCTCGTCGAGCGACCCGTTCAGAACCAACAAGTCCACGGCCCCTGGGTCGCTGCGGATGTCTGCTACGTCGAGGAGCGACACAGGCAACAGACCAGAGGCGGCCGCCGGAAACTGGTCGACGAGCGTGGTGTCGACGGTTCCCAGCCGCATCGGCCACTCCCAGGCACGCCGACGCAGCGCACCTGGTGGGCGTTCGATCGGAACGACGACCGAACCGACGCCGGGCGCGCGCAACAGCCGTGGGATGACATCGGTCGGAATGGCAGGCCCGCTGACAGCGAGACGCAGCGACGCCGGAGTCCACCGAAACGAGACGTCCGGGTTGTTGGCGACCGCCAACTCCTCGACCGCGGACATCGCGACCACGCCGGATGGAATGGCCTCGAGCCGGTGGGCGTCGGCACTCCACGACAAGAACGGTTCGGTACCAGTCTGTTGGCCGGTTGCCAGCGCCACAGAACGCCGAGCGGCCCACGCACCAAGCTCAGCGAGATCGACACCGAGCGCCACCTCAGCGCGGGCCGCAGCACCTACTTCGAGCCCGGCACTCCAACGCGCGAGGTCGCCCGCTGTGATCGGCGCATCGAAGCTACTCACGGCCCCACCCCGTCCGGGTACGGGAACCCATCAGGCGCTGACAAGTTTGGATCGACATATGTGCGCAGGGCAGCGTCGGTGACCGCATGGCCCCAGATTGGCGCGATAGCCGCCGCCGGAAAGACAAAGTCCACTCCCCCACTCGGGGCTACCCCACGAAGGTCGAAGTCATCGGTGACCGCTTCCACGTGATCAACCTTCCTCCACTCTCCTGTGGACAACATAACTCGCACACCACATCGCACTCCACCGAATTACTGGTGGAGGTCGACCCCCTTTGTCTCGCCTCGCGATCCGTTCGGTGACTCAAATTCTTGTCATTCGTTCAATGATTCGGTTCGGTTCGACTTGCATCGACCGTCCGGAAACGCTATTCTCGCTTTTCGACAACCACATTGTTCATCTCTGATTGGAAGTACATCGATGGCGAAGTTCACCAAGCCGGCTGAAGGCAGCTGGACCGAGCATTATCCCGGCCTCGGCACCGGTCCGGTCTCATACGAAGACTCCATCAGCCCCGAGTACCACAAGCGCGAACGTGACGGCGTGTTCCTGAAGGCGTGGCTCAACGTGGGCCGCGTCGAGCAGATCGCACGCACCGGCAACTACTTCACTCGCGAGTTTCCGTGGGCCAACAAGTCGATCGTCGTCGTGAAAGACGGTGACGGCACCGTCCGCGCCTTCCACAACATCTGCCGCCACCGCGGCAACAAGCTCGTGTGGGACGACTACCCGCAAGAGGAGACGTCTGGCACCTGCCGTCAATTCACCTGCAAGTACCACGCATGGCGCTACGACCTCGACGGCAAGGTCAACTTCGTCCAGCAGGAACAAGAGTTCTTCGACCTCGACAAAGACTCGCTCGGCCTAGTTCCCGTCAACTGCGAAGTGTGGGAAGGCTTCATCTTCATCAACTTCGACGACGAGCCCGAACAGACCCTCGTCGAGTTCCTCGGCCCGATTGCAGACGGTCTCGCCGGTTACCCGTTCGGCAAGATGACGCAGCGCTGGAACTTCCGTTCAGAGATCAACGCAAACTGGAAGCTGTTCATCGACGCGTTCGCCGAGTTCTACCACGCACCGATCCTGCACCAGAAGCAGTCCACTCCAGAGGAAGCGGCCAAGCTCGCCGGGTACGGGTTCGAGGCGCTGGCGTACGCGCTGTACTCGCCGCATTCCATGGTCTCGTCGTGGGGTGGCATGTCGCCGCCCAAAGACCCGAAGATGGTCAAGCCCATGGAGAACATGTTGCGTTCCGGCCTCTTCGGCCCGTGGGACAAGCCCGACATCGAGATCAACCTGCCACCGTTGGTCAACCCGTCCGGCCATCCGTCGTGGGGCACCGACACCTTCTTGTTGTACCCCAACTTCATGATTCTCATCTGGGAGCCAGGTTGGTACCTCACCTACCACTACTGGCCCACAGCCGAGAACAAGCACCTCTTCGAAGCGGTGCTGTACTTCGTGCCGCCCGCCACCCCGCTCGACAGGGTGCGCCAGGAGTACGCGGCGTCGGTGTTCAAAGAGTTCGCACTGCAAGACGCCAACACTCTCGAAGCCACGCAGTCGATGATCTCCTCGGGTGTGGTCGACACATTCGTGTTGAATGACCAAGAGATCCTGTGCCGCCACCACCACGCTGTGGTGCGCGAAAACATTGAAGCCCACGAGGCCGGTACGCCGGTGAACTACCCGTGGAACCGTGCAACCGCCAACGCCGGTTCGTGAGCAGCCGACTTCTTGTAGAGGAACCATCATCATGACTGACCAACTCACCGTAGCAACGACTGCCAGCGGATTGCCTGCACAGTTCAGTGCACTCGAGCCATTCGCCGACTGGATCATCGAGAAGCAGAACGACCGCTACACGAAGCGCATCAATTCACCCATGGCCGAGATGCAGGCGTTCTACGACGTCGGCTTCCCGCTCATGCCAGAACTGATCGACTTCATCCAGCAGTACGACATCAACGACTTGCCAGACGAGGTGCGCCTGTTGATGCGCCTCATCTTCTCGCTGGTCGAGGTGTCGCTGCCCGTCGAAATTTGGCGGCAGGGCCGAGTGCCAGACTCCGGCGCGGCGCACGTCGAGTGCATCCGCGAACCGTTGATCTGATCAACTCTCGCCGTTCACTCTGAACATGCCTAGACCCCCGGTCGCCAGCAGCATCCTCAAGGCCAACGCGCTGGTCGACATCACCACCGGTGATGTGATGACGCCAGCGTACGTACGGGTAGACGATGGCCGCACCACCGCGGTGTCGTCATGAGTCTCGACACCGCTCAGTTCCGCTTGGAACTCACCGAATGGCTCGACGCACACCCCGAGCTTGGGGCTGCTTACGGAGGCCATCCTCCGCTCGACCTGGAGCTCGCCCAGTTCCGGCGCGTGAAGCGGGCACTGTTCGACGCCGACTTCGGCCGGTACGGGTGGCCCGAATCGGTGGGCGGCCTGGGAGGTTCCCCGCTGCTGCGGGCCATCGTCGGCGAAGAGGTCGCCATGCGCGATCTCACAGAACCCGGCATCTGGTCGATGATCGAAGTACTCGCTCCGGCGGTGATCGCCACGGCACCACCGGCGCTCATCGCCGAAACCGTCCCCCCACTGCTTCGGGGCGACGAGTTCTGGTGCCAAGGATTCTCCGAACCCGGCTCCGGCAGTGACCTTGCGTCTCTCTCGTGCAAGGCGACACCGGCCGTTGTCGACGGCATCGACGGCTGGTTGATGAATGGTCAGAAGGTGTGGACCAGCTACGCCGTGTACTCAGAGCACATCGTGCTGTTGGCCCGCACCGGCGAGCCGGGCAGCGCGCATCGTGGCATCACCGCGTTCTTGGTGAAGATGGACACGCCTGGGATCACGCCACGCGAGATCGAGATCCAGAACGGCGCTCGTGAGTTCTGCGAGGTGTTCTTTGACGACGTGTTCGTCAGCGACGACCGACGCATCAGTGATGTAGGCGCCGGTTGGAAGTTCGCCATGGACGTGTTGCCATACGAGCGTTCCACCGCTTTCTGGCACAAGGGCGCGTTCCTACAACATCGATTCGATCAATTGCTCGCGCAAGTGGCTCCGAAACTCGCCGACTCGCCCGAACTCACTACGCCCACCGAACAGGCGCTCGGCGAAGCGTTTCAAGCGATTCTCGCGTTCCGCAGCAGGTCGCGCACCACCCAGCATCAACTCGCCGCCGGAGTCGACCTCGGCTCGGAGACATCCATCGACAAGATCCTCGTCGCGTCGGCTGAACAGCTGTTGTTCGACACCGCTCGCGACCTGCTGCCTGGTGTGATCGAGTTCGACACCGACGACACCGCCGAACAGTGGCGGCGCGAGCAGCTGTACTCCCGCGCCGCCACCATCTACGGCGGCACCAGCGAAATCCAACGCAACATCGTGGCCAATCGCCTTCTCCAACTCGGCCCCGAATCGTGATTGACGCCGACGATCTGGCGATGCTGACGGCGAGCTTTGCCGCCGCTCTCGCTGCCGCGACGACCGCTGCTGAAGCAGACGCCGCGTTGCTACGAACTCGGCTGGGCCGACCTGCTGAGCATGGCTCCGGCGCAGGGTGCTGCCGCCACGTTCGCCGTTCTCGGGCAGTCGGGCTCGGCGGCCTCGTTACTCGACGATGTGCTCCTCGAAGCCCTCGGCCTGCCGGTGGGAATGGACACATGCGTCGTGTTGCCAGCACCGCACCAATCCTCACCAGCGGGGAAACGCTCTGGCGACATCATCCGCGTCGCTGGGATGGTTTCGTCACGATTTTCGACGGCGTCGCGGGTCGTGCTCCCCGTCGCCGACGGCGACGGCGACGGTGACGTCGTACTGGTCGACATCGATCCGCTCGCGCTGGCACTCCCAGCGACCAGCGACCACCCTGCCCTCGATGCTGCCAGCCCGTATCTCAGGGTCTCACCAACCAACATCGACGCCGGCGCGGTCTCTGACATCGATCCTGCCTCCTGGGTCGAAGCGGTCAGCGCCGCTCGGGTGGCGTTGGCTCAGCAAATGATCGCGGCGTGCCGCGTGATGCTCGCCGACGCCCGCCAGCATGCGCTCGACCGCGAGCAGTTCGGTCGCGCTGTCGGCAGCTTCCAGGCGGTTCGTCACAAGCTCGCCGAGTCGCTCGTTGCCATCGAGGCTGCGGCCGCTGTTGCCGACCTCGCGGTCGTGAACGGAGACGCCTTGACCGCCGCGGCCGCTAAGTCACTGGCCGGCAAAGCCGCTCGCACCACAAGCACCCACGCACAGCAGGTTCTTGCCGGCATCGGTTTTACCACCGAGCACGACTTCCACCTGTCGCTCAAGCGCACCATGGTGCTCGACACATTGTTCGGCTCGGCCAAAACGCTGCCAGCCGAAATCGGCCGACTCCTTCTCAACGCCGGCCAAGCCCCCCGCCTCACCAATCTGTAACGAGTCTGGACGAGGGCAGGGCAGGAGCCGGGCACAAACCCTTTCAGGTGATCGCGCCCAGCGCTTTCAGTTCGGCGATGCGGTCCCAGTCGACACCCATTTCCATGAGCACCAGCTCGGTGTGCTCGCTGAACTCGGGGGCGCGGACAATCGGCGTAGGATACGCCGTCGAACTGCACGGGAGACGACACCAGTTCGTAGCCGAGTTCGTTCCCGCTCTCGTCGACGACCGGCAAGATCATGCCGTTGGCCCGCACCTGCTGATCGCGGCTGGCCTGCAGCGAATCTTGCACCGGCGCCCACGGGCCGTCGAGGGTTGCGAACTTCGCCGACCACTCCTCCAACGGTCGGCTGGCGAACACTTCGCTCAGGATCTCGCTCGCTTCGTCGGCGTTGGCAGTCAACAGTTCGACGGTAACGAAACGCGGGTCGTCGATGAGGTCGGGACGGTCCAGGTGCGTACACGTGTCGGCCCAAAAGCGCTCGGGCTGCATCTGCACCAGCGAGATGTAACGGTTGTCGGCGGTGCGGTACACACCTACCAGCGGATTGCTCATCGACCCGGTGGTTCCGGACGGTGCACCGATCAGCGGCTCGTCGTGCTGCATCGACACCGCGATGCCCATGCCCATCGCCCACAGACCGCTGCCCAACAGCGACACGTCGACCACCGAAGGTTCACCGGTGCGCAGCTTCTTCACCAGCGCGGCAGCAACGCCTCCGGCGAGGTTCGTGCCAGAAATGGTGTCGCCATACGCGGGCGCAGGGCGGCGGAATCATGCCTTCCATGTCGCTGGGCGTGATGCTGACGGCGGTCGACGCACGGGCCCAGTACGCGGTCATGTCGTACCCGCCCTTTTCCAGACTCGAGGCCTTCGCTGCCGAGCGCGCTGCCGCGGGCGTAGATGATGCCCGGGTTGTCGGCCCGGATGTCGTCAACTTCGATCTTCAGTTTCCGGCGCGCCGCCGGGAGGAAGCTGGTGAGGAACACGTCGGCGTCGCGCACCATCTCGCCGAGCAACGCGCGTCCGTCGGGCTTGGCGATGTCGATACCGATGGATCGCTTGCCATGGTTGGGATGCTCGAACGCCGGATTGGGCGACTTCATCTTGAACGATCCCATTTGGCGAATCGCCCGTTGCGGGTCTCCGGTGACAGCGTGCTCGACCTTGATGACGTCGGCACCCCAATCGCTCAGCACCCCACCCGCCGACGGGACGAACCCCCACAGCGCAACTTCGATGACCTTGATTCCATCAAGTGGACCAGACATGCCGTGTTCCTCGTTCTGTTCAATCGTGTCGTTCGTGAAATTCGTGGAGTTCGTGGGGTTCGTGGAGCCAGCTGACTCAGGTGACGACGGGTTCGGCCAAGGCCTTGATCTGCAGGAACTCTTCCATGCCGGCCACGCCCATTTCCCGGCCGAAGCCAGACTGCTTGTAGCCGCCAAACGGCACGTCGGCCTGGTTGTACAAACCACCGTTGACGCTGATGGTGCCCGAACGAACCCGCCGCGCCACCGCAACCGCACGGTCGCGATCCGAGCTGTGCACAACACCCGACAGGCCAAAGATCGAGTCGTTGGCGATGCGCACCGCGTCATCGTCGCCGTCGTGCGGCAGAATCACCAGCACCGGCCCGAACACCTCATCTTGTGCAACCGACGACCGTTCGCCTGCTCCGACGACGAGAGTTGGCTTGAAGTAGAAACCTTTGTCGAGATGTTCCGGCCGCCCACCACCAGTCGCGATGGTGGCGCCGTCGGCGACAGCCCGATCAACATGGGCCTGCACGCGGTCTCGTTGCACGGCGCTGATGAGCGGCCCCATGTAGTTGGTAGGCACCGACGGGTCGCCGATCGGCAGGCCTTCCATGGTTGCCACCACCATGCCGACTGCGTCATCGAGCCGCGCCCGCGGCACCACCAGACGAGTGGGAATCGCACACCCCTGGCCCGAGTGCGACGCTGCGGCGAACGAGTTGAACATCGCCGCGTGCTGCAACACGTCGTCGTCGAGCACCAGATAGGCGGACTTGCCGCCGAGTTCCAGAAAGCACTTCTTCAAGGTTGGCGCGGCCGCGGCCATGATGGCCCGACCCACCGGAGTAGACCCCGTGAACGTGATCATGTCGACGCCAGGGTCGGTGGTGAGCACGGCACCAACCTGCGCCTCGCTCGACGCGAGCACGTTGATGACTCCCGGCGGAAAGTCGGTGTGTTCGACGATGAGTGCTCCGAGTGCGAGCGTGACGAGTGGAGTGTCAGGGGCACCCTTCAACACCACAGTGCAGCCAGCAGCCAGGGCAGGTGCGATCTTTGCAAGGTTGAGTTGATTCGGGTAGTTGTAGGCGGAGATGGCGGTGACCACTCCGAACGCTTCACGCTCGATCCACCGGTGGTGCAGCGCTCCGCGGGCCTCGACGTTGCCGAGGTCTTCGGCGTACTCGTATGTGTCTGCGAGGTCGGCGTAGAACTCGAGCACTTCGATGGCACCCTCGAGTGCTGGGCCGCCGGTGAGCATGACGGGCACACCCACCTCGGCAACGGTCAGCGTGCGCATCTCTTCCACATTGGAACGCAGCGCAGCCGCCAACTGCTTCAAGCAGCGCGCCCGAAGTTCATGGTTCGTCGACCAATCAGTGGTGTCGAACGCACGACGGGCCGCGTCGACCGCCCGGGCGGCATCGTTGACCGTTGCGTCGGCGGCGCTCCCGATGACGTCTTCGGTCGCCGGATTGATCGACTGGAACGTGCGGCCTCCCTCGGCGGGCACCAGTTTCCCGTCGATCAGCAGTAGTTGGTGGTACCAATCTGTCATGTTGAAAACCCCTCGCTTCGAGAATCAATGAATCAGACCTGACGAACGGGGTCAGACACCTCTCGTCAGAAATTCTGACGAGAGGTGTCTGACCCCGTTCGTCAGGTTGGTCAGGTGCGGCGGCCGCCGTTGACGCCGATGATTTGCCCGGTGATGTAGTCGGACAGCGTCGTCGCACAGGAACACAGCGGCGTTGGCGATGTCTTCCGGCTTGCCCGCCCGACGTACCGGAGTGATGCTGGCGAAGTGCTCGAGCGAGTCGGAGAAACGGCCCTCGTCGATCTGACGTTGGACCATGGGCGTCACCACCATGCCGGGAGGGATGGTGTTGACGGTGATGCCCTTCGAGCCGAGTTCGAGCGCCATGCTCTTGGTGAGGCCAATGAGCCCGGCCTTCGACGACACGTACGCCGCCATGAATGGCTGACCCCCTTGGCCGCTCGACGACGACACGTTGACGATGCGGCCCCAGTTGGCGTCTTTCATGTCACGCAGTACGGCCTGCGCACACATGAACGGTCCGCGGAGGTTGATCGCCATCACTCGGTCCCACTCGTCGTCGGTGATCCTCGAGAACGCGCCGAACTGCTCGATGCCAGCGTTGTTGACGAGAATGAGTACCGGGCCGAGTTCGGCGCGCACAGCGGCGACCGCCGTTTCGATCTGTTCCCGGTTCGACACGTCGACGCGGTGACCGACCACGGCGTGTCCGTCTGCCTGCAAACGCGCGACTTGCGTATTGAGCGCTGCCGCATCGAGGTCGAAGATGGCGACCTTGCATCCCTTCACACACAGCGCTTCGGCAGTCGCAAGACCGATCCCCGACGCGCCGCCGGTGACAATCGCGGTAGTTCCTTGAAATGGCATGGCTACTCCCCTAATTGAACGGTCCGTGATGCATTGCCCCGGCGACCAAAAAGGTCACCGCCTTGCACGCGATCACCAACATCGCCCCTGCAACGTGTAAATGCCATTCTCGGCATTCGAGAAAGGCTTGCACACCTACGGCCGGGAGTCAAGTTGCGATGCAGTAGCCAATTTCACGGGGTGAGACAGACGGCGGGCAGTCGAGCCGACTGTGGCCAGCTGGCGCGCTGCAGCCCCACCTTGACCTAGGGTACCATTTTCCGATAATTTCCTTCTCATAACCGGAAACAGCCCTATCTTGCGTTCTGACACTCGTCATCAGCCAAGCTGTCAACCATGAGTCTTGCCGCGTCACCAGCCATGATCCCTGCCACGATCCCGTCCGCGGTAGCAGCAAACTGTGCGCGCCTCGGCGACGCCCTCGCGGTCGTCGACGTCGGCGAACGTGTGACATATCGCGAGCTCGCCGACCGAGTGGTCGAGACCACGCGAGCCATCATCGCTGCGGGCGTCGAGCCGGGCGACCGGGTGGCGATCTGGGGACCCAACAGTCTCGGCTGGATCCTTGCGGGCTTGGCAACGCATTCCGCTGGAGCCGCCATCGTCCCCATCAACACGCGTTGGAAGGGCTCGGAAGCCGCCTACGTGCTGGCCGCGAGCGAAGCCAAAGTGCTGTTCACATCTGTGGGATTTCTCGGCACCGACACAGTCGGCATGTTGGCAGACAGCGCTGCCACGCCGCACCTAGCTCGAGTCGTACTGCTGCCGAGTTCCGCACCGTCTGCTACAGCTGACCTGCGCGGCGCCCCCATCACCCCGTGGGCCGACTTCATCGCCGAGGGTGCGTCGGTCACCGAGGCAGACGCCATCTCACGCGCCGAAGCGGTGCGACCCACCGACATCAGCGACGTGTTGTTCACGTCTGGCACCACGGGGCGCCCCAAAGGCGTGCTGATGAACCACGCTCAAACCGTGCGCCAGTTCACCGAGTGGTGCGATTTCGCCGGGTTGGTCGAAGGCGACCGGTACCTGATCGTCAACCCGTTCTTCCACATGTTCGGATACAAGGCCGGATGGGTCGCGTCGCTGTTGCGTGGAGCCACCATCTATCCGGTTCCGGTGTTCGACGTGCCGACAGTGTTGTCGCTCATCCAAGCCGAACGAATCACCATGTTCCCGGGCGCTCCGACGATCTACCGGTCGATTCTCGATCACCCCGACCGCTCCGACTACGACCTCAGCTCGTTACGTGTGGCTGTTACCGGTGCCGCCGACATCCCCGTGACATTGATCGACCAGATGCGAGCCGAATTGCCGTTCACCACGATCCTCACGGGTTATGGGCTCACCGAAGCTGGCACCGCCACCGGGTCCAAGCCCACTGACGACAGCACCACGATCGCCACCACCGCCGGCCGAGCAATGAAAGACCTCGACATCATCATTGCCGACCACGAGGGTAACGAAGTCGAACGCGGGGCAACCGGTGAACTGTTGGTACACGGTTACAGCGTCATGCAGGGCTATCTCGACGATCCGGCCGCAACCGCAGAAGCGATCGACAGCAACGGCTTCCTGCACACAGGCGACCTTGCCACCATGGACGACCGTGGATACGTCCGCATCGTTGGCCGGCTGAAAGACATGTTCATCGTCGGTGGTTTCAACGTGTACCCGGCCGAGATCGAAGCCACGCTGCTGGGTCACCCGGCCATTGGTCAAGTTGCCGTCATCGGCGTTCCCGACGAACGCATGGGCGAAGTTGGCATGGCATTCGTGGTCGCCACTCCCGGCCATCGGGCCGACCCAACCGAGATCATCGCATGGGGTCGCGAGCGACTCGCCAACTACAAAGCGCCAAGGTTCGTTGCAGTAGTCGATGCACTTCCCATCAACGCTGCCGGCAAGGTCGTCAAGGAAGATTTGCGTGCACTCGCAGCTGCCACGAAGGATGCCATCCATGAGTGACCAACCGTCAGCCCCAACCCTGCAACAAGTGATCGAGTGCCTCACGCGCATCAAGCCCGTCGACGCGAGCCCTGACACCTGGCGCGCCGAGCACGCTGCAACTCCCCCACGGCGGGGTGTTCGGTGGGGAACTGCTCGGACAAACGGTGGCCGTGGCCGCAGCGATCGATCCAGAGATGACCGTGAAGTCCATCTCGGCCGCGTTTCCGCGTGGCGTTCGCGACACCGGCTCGCTCGACTTCTCGGTGACATCGCTGCATCGGGGCAGCGCCTACGCCACCCATCGCATCGAGATCGCCCAACCGAACCGTGCCGGCGACATGGCCACCGCCTACACCGCCCAGGTGATGTGTCACCGCCCTGCGGCAGGCCTCGACCACAACGCACCGATGCCGGCCGCGGCGGGTTCGCCCGACGACGCCCGCCCGGTCGGAATGGGTTTGGTTCCCTGGGAGTGCAGGTTCGCCGGCACCGCCGATCTCAATGATCGTTCGGCCCAACCGAACGAGTTGTTGATGTGGACTCGGGTACCCGAAGCGCTGCCAGACGACCAGGTCGTCCACCAAGCACTGCTCGCATTCGTGAGTGATCTCACGCTCATTGGTACCGCGATTCTCCCCCACGAAGGCTGGAGCCAGCTCGACGCGCACGTCACATTGCGAACCTCGGTCATTGCGCACCAGATGCAATTCCACCGGCCGTTTCGCATCGACGAGTGGCTGCTCGTGGCGCAGACATCGCCGGTAGCGGCTGGCGGTTCGGCGTTCGGCCAGGCGCGCGTGTTCACGCAGGCGGGTGACGTGGTTGCCACGTTCACCCAGGAATCCATGACGCGACTCGACTCGGAAGGCAAACCATGAGCGAGACGCATTGGCAGCTCCCGATCGAATTGGCCGTGACCGCCCACCTGTCCGCCCTGCGCGGCGAAGCGACCTGACAGACACCCCCGCTGACAGATCTATTGATGGAGTAAGACATGGAATTCAGTCGTTCGAGTGATCACGAAGCGATTCGTGAAGGCATCCAGCGCATCTGCGCTGACTTCAACGACGAGTATTGGGCCGAGCGCGACGAGGCGCACGAGTTCCCGTGGGCGTTCTACGACAAGCTCGCAGAAGGCGGGTGGGTGGGCATTGCGATTCCCGAGGAATACGGCGGCGGAGGGCAAGGCATCACCGAGGCGTCGATCATGTTGGAAGAAATCGCTGCCTCCGGCGCTGCGATGAACGGCTGCTCGGCAGTTCACCTGTCGATTTTCGGTATGGAGCCGGTGCGCCGGTACGGATCACCCGAGCTCGCCGCTGAAGTACTCCCGCGTGTTGCCTGCGGCGAGCTGCATGTGGCGTTCGGCGTCACTGAACCCGACGCCGGCACCGACACCACGGCCATCCGAACGCGTGCCGTACGAGATGGCGACGAGTACGTCGTGTCCGGTGCGAAGGTGTGGACCACCAAGGCGCCGTACTGCGAGATGTGTCTGCTGCTCGTGCGCACCACGCCACGCGAGGACTGCGCCAAGCCAACCGACGGCATGACACTGCTGCTCGTCGACCTGCAGCGCCCAGAGGTCGACATTCGACCCATTCCGAAACTCGGCCGTAACGCTGTCGTGTCGTGTGAGGTGCGCTACGACAACCTGCGCGTGCCCGTCGGTCGTCGCATCGGCGAGGAGGGCAAGGGATTCAGTTACCTCCTCGATGGCTTGAACCCCGAGCGGATTCTGCTTGCTTCCGAAGCGCTCGGTATTGGGCGCGCCTCGATCAACAAGGCAGTCGCCTATGGCAAAGAACGCGTGGTGTTCGGTCGCCCAATCGGTCAGAACCAAGGACTTGCGTTTCCACTCGCCAAGGCACACATGCGGCTGCACGCCGCGGAACTCGCCGTTCGTGAAGCCTCGTGGAGATTCGATCAGGGCTTGCCGTGCGGCGAAGCCGCAAACACCGCAAAGTTCCTGGCCGCCGACGCGGGGTTCTACGCGGCCGACCGGGCGATCCAAACCCACGGCGGAATGGGCTACGCCCGCGAGTACCACGTCGAGCGGTACTGGCGCGAAGCGCGCCTGCTGCAAATCGCCCCCGTCAGCCAAGAAATGATCATGAACTTCATCAGCGCCAACGTTCTCGGCTTGCCAAAGTCGTACTGAAGCGACGACTGATGCAACGTACTGAAAGCAGTTACCCATGTCTGTGACCGAACTCCCCGCAAGCCAGTATCGCACCATCACCGTCAGCCCGATCGCCGGTTCGCTCGGGGCCGAGATTCATGGCGGTGGCGCACCGCTCGACCTCGCCACCGCCAGTGACGAGACAATCGCCGAAATTCGGCAGGCTTGGCTGAGCCATCTGGTGGTGTTCTTCCGCGATCAATCGCTCGACGGCGACCAGTTCCTCGCGTTCGCGAAGCGCATCGGAACGCCCGCCAGGTATCCGTTCGTTCCCGGGCTCGACGGGTATCCAGAGATCATCGCCGTGCTCAAACGAGCTCACGAGACCACCAACTTCGGAGGGATCTGGCACTCCGACACCGCCTACCTCCCAGATCCACCCATGGCGACGATGCTGTTGGCGCGAGAGATCCCGCCGTTTGGTGGCGACACGTTGTTCGCCAACCAATACGCCGCGTACGAAGCGCTGTCCCCAGCGATGCGGACGATGCTCGATCCGCTCGAGGCCGTCAATAGTTCCGCGCTGGCCGACGTGAGCAAGACCCGCGAAGACCGGCTCCGCGACCTCGACGGCAACGACGTGGCGCCACAGAACTATGAGTCAATCCACCCAGTGGTACGCACACATCCGGAAACGGGTCGCAAGAGCTTGTATGTCAATATCGCTCACACCGCTCGGTTCGACGGCATGACCGAAGAAGAGAGCAAGCCGCTGTTGCAGTTTCTCTTTCACCACCAAGTGAAGGCGGAGTTCACGTGCCGGTTCCGCTGGGAAGTCGGGTCGATGGCCATGTGGGACAATCGCTGCGCCCAGCACAATCCGATCAACGACTACCACGGCTACCAGCGTCTGCTGCACCGAATCACACTGCAAGGCGACACACCGCACTAATCACCACTGATCACCGAAGCATCGCAAGTCGACCGGTCCGAACGAACCGGTCCGGGGAACCACTCACCAAGGGGAATGATATGAAACGCACTGTCGTCGTCGGAGCTTCAACCGGGCTCGGGCGCTGCGTCGCCCGAGGCCTCGCCGAACGGGGCGGCAAGGTTGCATTGATGGCACGAACCGTCGAGAAGCTCAACGGGGCGGTAGCCGAGGCCGGCGACAACGCAATTGGCATTCGTTGCGACGTCACCGATCAATCGTCGTGTCAGGCGGCCATCGCCGAAGCGGCCGAGCGAATGGGTGGCATCGATGCCATCATCTACGCCGCCGCGATCGGCCCGATCTCACGGGTCGAAGACGCAACCGCCGAAGATTGGCGTAACACGTTTGAGACCAACGTCATGGGCGCTTCGCTCATCACGTCGGCCGCGCTCCCCCATTTGCTCGAGTCGAGCGGCACGGCGATCTACTTCTCCACCGTCGGCGCTTCGTACACGGCACACTGGCCCGGCCTCGCCGTGTATCAAGTGACCAAGGTGGCACTTGAGCGACTGATCGATGCCTGGCGCAACGAGCATCCGTCCCTAGGCTTCACCCGACTGACAATCGGCGAGTGCGGCGGCGGCCAAGGCGACTCCCAGTCACATTTCAACGTGGGTTGGGACCCAGAAGTCACCATGGCCCTCGCGCCGAGCTGGTTCGCACGGGGCCTGCTCACCGGCGCACTGATGGACATCGACCACCTGATCGAAGCGATCGCCGGCCTGGTCAACGCAGGTGCCTCGCTGTCGGTACCCACCATGATCATCACGCCCCGCGCACCACGAGTGATTACCCAGACCGACCTCGCTTCGCTGACCGCACAACACTCCATCTGACCCACGAACCAGGTTGCGCCTGGCACGACGTGGTTGCCACCCGCCCCAAGACCCACGTCGTGCCTGGGGTTCCACGACCACGAACCACGTTGCGCCTTTGGTTCTGATCCAACCGAAGAAGGAAACCCATGGACCCGAATCACACGCGCATCGATGAACTGATTGCTCAGATGACCCCAGCCGAGAAGGCCGGGCAGCTCACTCAATACTTCTACTTTGCAGTACCGGCGGGCGACGACGCCGAAGCCACCATCGCGTCGGGAGGCGACCAGTTGGCCAAGATGGTCGAAGCGGCGGTACGCCGCGGCGGAGCTGGGTCGGCGTTGTTCATCACAGACCCGGCGGTGATCAATCGTCTGCAACGCGTCGCCATCGAGGAGACCCGCCTCGGCATCCCACTGATCTTCGGGTTTGACGTGATCCACGGACTTCGAACCATCTTTCCCGTTCCGATCGCGATGGCTGCGTCGTGGGACCCAGAGCTCATCGAGCGCGCTCAGACTGTGGCCGCTCGAGAGGCTCGCGCCGTCGGCATCCATTGGACGTTTGCACCGATGGTCGACATCGCCCGAGACCCGCGGTGGGGCCGAATCATCGAAGGTGCGGGTGAAGACCCGTACCTCGGTTCCGCTGTCGCGGCGGCTCAGGTGCGCGGATTTCAAGGTGGCGAGCTCGGCTCGCCCGAACATGTCATCGCTGGCCCCAAGCACTTCGCCGGCTACGGCGCCGCGCTCGGCGGTCGCGACTACGACGAGGTCAACCTGTCTGATTCGGAACTCTGGAACGTGTACTTTCCGCCGTTCAAGGCCGCTGTCGACGCAGGCGCAGGCAATGTGATGACCGCGTACATGGACCTGAATGGCATTCCGGCAACCGGCAACCGTTGGCTCTTCACCGAGGTTCTGCGCGACACCTGGGGGTTCGATGGTTTCGTCGTCAGCGACGCCGTTGCGGTGCGAAGCCTCGTCACTCACGGGTTCGCTGCAGACCTCGCCGACGCGGGCGGTCGTGCTGTCAATGCCGGGGTGGACATGGAGATGACCTTCATGGACGCCGCGTTCGATCACCTGGTCGAAGCAATCGAATCCGGAGCTGCCGACCCGGCGGCGGTCGACGCCAGCGTTCGTCGGGTGCTCACTGCAAAACAGCGGATGGGCCTGTTCGATACGCCGTTTGTCGACGAGGCCCGAGCGATCGAGGTCCTTGCCGAACCGGCGCATCGCCAGGTGTCGCGCATCGCAGCCGAGCGTTCGGCCGTGTTGTTGCGCAACGAGGGCAACCTGCTGCCACTCGATGTCCAACGACTGGCCAGCATCGCAGTGATCGGGTCGTTGGCAGACTCTCCGCGCGACACGTTGGGGCCGTGGGTGTTCGATTTCGACCTCATCGAGACCGTCACCGTGTTGGCGGGCATCCGTAGCAAGGTCGGCGACGCGGCGAAGGTGGAATATGCGCCAGGGATCACTCGCGAACATCGGCTGTTTCCGTCGCCGTTCGACCAGATGGATCGCACGATCGTGGCCGACCCGGCCCCCTTTGATGACGAGGCCGAGTTCCAACGTGCGCGTCGATGTCGCACGCGCAGCTGATGTTGCGATCGTCGTCGTAGGCGAATGGCAAAACATGATTGGCGAGTTGGCATCGCGCTCATCACTCGAACTACCAGCTCGCCAAATGGCGCTGGTGAAAGCAGTCGCTGCGACTGGAACGCCGGTGGTCCTGCTCGTCATGAACGGTCGCCCGCTCGACCTACGTTGGCCGGCCGAACACGTGCCGGCGATCCTCGACATCTGGTACCCGGGAACTCGTGGCGGCGAGGCGGTCGCCAACTTGCTGTTCGGCGATGTGTCACCGGGCGGCAAGCTGCCGTTCACCTGGCCGCGAACGGTCGGGCAAGTACCGATGGTGTATTCACACACGCTGTCACATGACCCCGACAATCAGGGTCGTCGCTACTGGAACGAAGACGGCACTCCCCTCTTCCCGTTCGGCCACGGCCTGAGTTACGGACGTTTCGAGTACTCGGACCTCGCCGTCGATCAAGCGGTGGTTACCACCGACGGCACCGTCACGGTGTCGGTCGTGGTGACCAATGTGGGAACTCGCACGGCCGACGAGGTGGTTCAGCTCTACATCCACCAACGCCACGGCACAGCGTCGCGACCAGTCCGCGAACTCAAAGGTTTCCAACGCGTCACGCTCGCTCCGGACGAATCGCGGACGGTCGAGTTCCAGATCACGCCCGCCGAACGCACCTACTGGAACGCCGCAGCACGCGACTGGGTGAGCGACACATCAACGTTCGACGTGTGGGTAGGCGGAGACTCGACCGCCCAGCTGGCGACTACCTTCGAAGTCACTGCCGCCTGAATGACCGCGGGGGTCAGACCACGAGGTGCCAGACACCTCGATGATTCTGGTCTGCCACGCTGGTGCCTGACACCTTGTGGTCGTAGTTAGTCGCGGCGGAGGAGCAGTACTCCGCTGGGAGTGCCGCCTCCCGTTGCCACTACCGCCGTTTGGGCGTTCAGTACTTGGCGGTCTCCTGCTTGATGACGCAACTGGGCTACCGCTTCGTAGACGAACCCGGCTCCGTGGGTGCGACCCTCAGACAGCTGACCGCCGTGGGGGTTGAGCGGGATCTTGCCGTCGAGCGCGATCGTGCTGCCGTCGCCGATGAAGTCGCTCGCTTCGCCCAGTTCGCAGAAACCCAGCGCCTCCAGCCAGGTGAGCGCATTGAAGGTGAACCCGTCGTACAACAAGGCGACGTCGACGTCGTCGGGTCGCATGCTCGTGCGGGTCCACAAATGGGTGGCTGGCCCCAGCACTTGTGGCTCGTGAGTGATCGTGTCTTGATCCCACGACAACCGCTCGGTGATCTGCGTACCCACCGCTTCGATGCGAACCGCTGGATGCGGCATGTCGTTGGCATACGAAGCGTCGGAGACGATGATCGCTATTGCAGCATCACACGGCACGTCGCAGTCGAACAGACCGAACGGCGTAGTGATCATGCGCGCGTTCATGTAATCGTCGAGCGTCATCGGGTCGCGGTACAACGCAGCAGGGTTGAGCCCAGCATTGGTGCGGGCGTTGACCGCAATGCGGCCCAGCACTTCACGGGTGGCACCGTAACGGTGCATGTACTGGCTGGCGTTGACGCCGATCCAGTTGGCTGCTGAGAACGCCCCGTATGGCAAGCGCCACTGCATGTCGCCGATGAGTCGTCCGCCGCCACCGGCGAGCTGCAATGAGGTTGCCGTGGCCTGCCACACGGTGCGGAAGCACAGGACGTGCTTGGCCATGCCGCTCGCGACGGCCATCATCGCGGCGATGACCGAGCCGGCCGGACCATGCACATCTGGGCCGCCGTTGATCCAGGTGGGCTTGATGCGGAGCGCCTCTTCCACCGCAGTGACGCCGCCCTCACTGAACCCGATTTCGTAGCCCATGGGCCCGGGGTACGCGGAGAGCCCGTCGATATCGGCTGGCGTGAGGCCGGCGTCGGCGATCGCCTGGAGGCAGGCGTCGACAGTGAGCGACAACGGGTCGACCATCTGGCGGCGACCGATCTTTGACTTGCCGATTCCTGACAACACCGACTTGTGTTCGAATCGGTCTTCCGTGAGTGGAGCGCGAACCGTCGGTCGCTTGGGAGCCGGGACCCGTTCGATCGGGTCGGTGTTGCCCGTCGGCGCGAAGTACGGCACCCAGACGTCGTCGTGCTGTTCGAACAGCACTTGGACCTCTTGACCGATGAACACGTCTTCGGGTTCGCAACCACGAATATTCGTGGTGAGCCGGATGGCGGGATCGTCGTGCAGCGCGACGACGGCGATCGCATACGGGGGCGTGAACGCTGGCGACCATTGCTGGTGGTTCACAGTGACGCCAACGACCGTGGCCGTTCCAGACATCACTTTGGGGGTGTGGTGTTGGCCGTGACACGAAGGGCAGGCCGCCACCGGCGGGTGTACCAGCGAACCGCAGTCGTCGCAACCTTGGATTCGCAGCTGACCGTCTTCGCCGGAGGTCCAGAACCATCCGCTCCACGGAAGCAGTCGCGGCAAGGGAATGGGGAAGTCGGCCATGGTTAGTTATACGCCTGCGTCGACGTCGGACTCAAAAGCACTGCACGACTCATCGGCCCACCGAGTGATTTCAGCGGCCGAAGTCAGCCGACGACCATGGGCAGGCTGTCCCAACCGCGGACGGTGGAGGTGCGGGCCCGAACGGCGCGGCTCATGTCGACCGTGAAATCGGGGTAGCGGTTCAGCACTTCGTCGAGCGCCACTTGGGCTTCGATACGCGCCAGCGCTGTGCCGAGACAGAAGTGAATGCCGTAGCCGAACGAGAGATGAGTCGCACCCCGGTGAATGTTGAACGTGTCTGGGTCGTCGTGCTTGCGATGGTCACGGTTGGCTGACGCGTTACACAGCACCATCGCACTCCCCTGCGGAACGACCTGGCCGTAGTACTCGATGTCTTCGTTGACGTAACGCGCCTGAATTGGCGACGGCGGCTCGAACCGCAACACTTCTTCGATCGCACCTTTGATGAGGCTGCGGTCGGCGACGATTTCACGACGCTGGTCGGGATGATCTGACAACACCTTGCCCGTCCACCCGATCAGTTTCGTCGTGGTCTCGTTGCCCGCCCCTGCGAGCAACCGCACGTACCCAAGGATCTCGTCGCGGCTGAGGTTGCGCACCGTGCCGGTGTGGTCTTCGAACTCTGCCTGAATGAGGGTCGTCATGAGGTCGTCTGACGGGTTGTTCATGCGCCAATCGAGGTATCCGCCGAAGACTTCGAGTTCGTCGGCGAACTTCGACATGTCCATTTCCGGCATCTCGCCCGCGTCGAGACGCAATCCGTCGTCGATGCTGTGCTTGAGCGACTCTTGGTCGCTTTCGGGGATGCCGAGCAACATACCGATGACGCGCATGGGCATTTTCCCACCGAGGTCGTGAATGAGGTCGAACTCGTCGGCGTCGGCCACTTTGTCGAGCGAGTCGTTGCAGAACTTTCGGATCTGTGGCTCGAGCGCCGCCATTTTGGCGGGCGTGAACACCCGCGACAGCAAACCGCGATATGCCGTATGGCTGGGCTGATCTTCGAAGATCACCATGCCTGGCGGAAGTTCGATGTTGGCCTTGAGTAACTCAAGGATCGTGCCCCGTCCTGAGATGAGGCGTCGGTTGTCGCGCAAGCCACCTTCGACATCGGCGAATCTGGTGAGCGCGAAGAAGTCGTGCTTCTCGTTGTAGTAGAGCGGCTGCTCCTCGCGCATGCGCTTCCAGACCGGATACGGATCTTCATCGATCTCGAAGTCGTAAGGGTCGTAGTAGATGTCCGACGTGTCGGTGACTGTGTCAGTAGCCGTGTCATCAGCCATGGTGCTGTTTCCCCATTCGCATCAGCGCACCGACGTCATCGATGGCCCTCGAAGGGCTGAGATGACTTCGCCGCAGTTGAAATCGCCGTCCACGTATAGTAGCAATCTCACTTTACGCGAAGCCAATTTTCACACCGGGAGTCCCGATGCCAGCTGCACCAATTGAAGACGTGATCGAGCTAGAGCAACTGCTCGCAAAATACGCCGTCGGCATGACGAGCGACGACGTCGAGAGCGTCATCGAGGTGTTCACGGTCGATGGCACCTACAGCGCGTTCGGCGACACGTACCCACTGGTTGACTTCCCCCGGTTGGTGGCCGCTGCGCCCAAGGGGCTGTTCATGTGCGGCACGCCCTTCTTGGAACTCACCGGCGACACTGGCACCGGCAAGCAACCCTTGTGCTTTGTCGACCAGACCAACCACAACATGCGGATCGGGTATTACACCGACACCTACGTACGCACCGACAACGGTTGGCGCTTGAAGACCCGGTCGATGACATTCCTAAGGCGCAGTGGCGAACGAGATGCCGGCAAGGCCCACGACCCCAACCGCCCAGAGCCCGGCGCAGGTTGAGTGACGGCGGGATCGCATTCCCGCCCCGCACGGTTGACCAACGCACGATTCCTTGTGAGAATATCATTCTCACTCACGAAGACTCGACTTGCCCAGAATCGATGATTGCGCTATCGCAGCATCCGCCACCGACGAGCGATCTCGCCTTGGGCACGTCATCGAACCTGCCATCGACCCCAGCGGCGCGTCCGCTGATTGACTGGAGATTTGTCATGACCACTCCACCTGTGACCACCGGTTTCACGAACCCGGTCATCCCCGGTCTCAACCCAGACCCGAGCGTCTGTCGCGTGGGCGACGACTACTACCTCGTCACCTCGTCATTCATCTACTTCCCGGGTGTACCGATCTACCACTCGACCAACCTTGTCGACTGGAAGCAGATCGGCAACGTGCTCGATCGGTCGTCACAGCTCGACCTCAGCGGTACCCATCGCTGGTCATCGGGCGGCATCTTCGCTCCGACCATACGATTCCACGACGGCCTGTTCTACATGATCACCACGCTGTACGGCGATGCCGGTCTGCCGACGTTCTTCGTCACGGCCACCGATCCGGCTGGGCCTTGGTCCGACCCGATCGTCATCAGCGGGTTGATCGGCATCGACCCAGACCTGGCATGGGATGACGAGGGCAATTGCTGGGTGCACTTCTCGATGGGAGGTATTCAGCGCTGTCGCATCGATGTCGCAACGGGCGCGATGATCGAACAACCCGAACCAACGTGGTCCGGTACCGGCCTCCACGCGCCCGAGGCGCCGCACCTGTTCCGGCGCGGTGACTGTGGTACCTCGTCATCGCTGAGGGCGGCACCGAGCGAGGTCATGCGCGTGTCGATCGCCCGCGGAACGTCGCCACGTGGGCCTTGGGAAGGTTGCCCAACCAACCCGATCCTCAGTCACCGAAGCCGCGACCATCCCATTCAGAACACGGGGCACGCCGACTTCGTCGAGACGGCGGACGGCAATTGGTGGATGGTGCTCTTGGCCGCTCGACCGTCGGGTACGACGCCGAGGTTCCACATCCTCGGCAGGGAAACGTTCCTCACATCGGTCGAGTGGATCGACGGCTGGCCGGTTCCGGCACCGCTGGACATCGAGATGCCCAGCCGCCCGAGTGGGCCATCGGCGACCGTCGAGTTGGCGCTTCACGAGGACTTTGATGACCCGTCGCTGGCCTCACGGTGGGTGTCGGTCAGGCGACCCGCCAACACGTTCGCATCCCTCACCGATCGCCCGGGCTGGCTGACGCTCGACGGAACCGACGCATCGCTCGATGGGCCCGACCCGGCTTACGTGTCGGTGCGCCAACAGCACCAGCGCTGCACGACGCGGATCCGGGTCAGCCAAACGTCGGCGGTCGCGTCGCCCGCGGCAGCCGGGCTGGTGGTCTACATGGACAGCGAAGCGCACTATTCGGTCGCGGTGTCCGGCGAGCTGGTCGTCGCTTCGGCACGGATCGGGCCACTGCTGTCCACCGTCGGCGAAGCATCTCGCCCACCAGGGGACGTCGTGCTGCGGATCGATTCCGTCGACCATGACTTCGGGCCAGACGGCGTGCGGCTCGGCATCGAGCACAGCAATGGTGATGGTGACGGAAAGTTCGAAGTGCTCGCCGAGCTCGATGGCCGCTACCTGTCCACCGAGGTCACCGGCGGCTTCATCGGCCGAACGATCGGCCCGTTCGCCAGCGGGTGTGTCGCCCAGTTCGACTGGTTCACCTACGGTTCGCTCGAAGTGCGAGCGAGTCGCAAAGGCGACATCGAAGCGGCCATCGGTTAAAACTGCTGCACGTTGCCAGGTGAGTGCTAAGAACCACCCCATGACGACGTATGTGTTGGTGCATGGTGGCGGGCACGGTGGCTGGTGCTACCAGAAGGTGGCGAGGCTGCTGCGGGACGCCGGGCATGACGTGTACACGCCAACCCTCACGGGGCTCGGGGAACGATCGCACTTGCTCAACGCCGACATCGACCTGAACACCCACATCACCGACGTCGTCGCAGTGATGAAGTACGAGGGCCTTACCGACGTCGTGCTGGTAGGCCACAGCTACGGCGGCATGGTCATCACCGGCGTCGCCGACCGTGCAGGCGACCGCATCGGCAACCTCGTGTACCTCGACGCCGCGCATCCCGCGAACGGCCAGTCACTCCACGACGTTGCGGGCGAGATGATGCAGATGGCCCGTGACATGGGCGAGGTGGTCGACGGCATCGAACTGGTGCTGCAACCGTTCCCCGGGATGGGTGAGTTCTACGGCGTCACCGACGCAGACGATCTCGCCTGGATGGACGACAAGCTCACTGCGCATCCGTGGGCTTGTTTTGGGCAGAAGCTGACGTTCGACGAAGCGGCAGTTCGCAGCATCCCCCGGACCAACATCAACTGCACCGGTGCGTTGGCCCAAAGCACGCCCGAAGCGAGGGCCCGCCAACTCGACGGCGAGAACAATTGGGAAGTCGACACCGGCCACGATCTGATGATCACCGAACCAGCGGTAGTGGCCGAGCTCCTGCTCCGCCTCGCTTCGCCTAGACCTCGAGTTCGATGATGCTGATGGCTCGTTCGGGGCATTGGGCTACTGCGTTTCGTGCCGCGTCTTCGGACTCGCTTGGTACTTCTTCGGCGATGACCACCGCGTAGCCGTCGTCGGTGAGGTCGAACACCTCGGGGCAGATGGCCATGCAGTTGCCGTGGCCGGCGCAGACTTCGCTGTCGACGGACACCTTCATGACGCGTCTCCGGCTGCGACCGCTTCGCGACCCGCTTCACTGAGGGTGAACTCGATGTGCAGGCGGGTGAGACCACGCAGGATGAATGTGGGCACGAACGAGAACTTGCGGCTGCCCGACGGCCCGTGGTGCCGTTCCGACAGGGTGATGTTGTCAGTGAGGTCGAGCATCCGCTCGAGGAACACCTTCCCTTCGGTGCGAGCGAGCGGTGTTCCGGGGCACGTGTGGATGCCGCGGCCGAATGCAACGTGCTGGCGAGCGTTGGCCCGATGCACGTCGAACGTGGCGGCATCGTCGAACTTGCGAGGGTCTCGGTTGGCGGCGGCGTTCATCAGCATGACCGTGGTGCCCGCGGGAATGTGAACACCTCCCACCGTGGTGGGCACGCCGGGACAGTCGGAAGTCGCCCTTGACGGGACTCTCGAACCGCAGGCACTCTTCGACGAAGTTCGGAATCAGATCCCGATCGGCACGCAATGCAGCCTGAACTTCAGGATCGTCAGCGAGCACTTGCACCATCGTGCCGAGCAGGCGGACGGTCGTTTCCTGACCGGCCGAGAACACGTTGGCGGCAATGCGCACCACGTCGATGACCTCTGGTGTCGACCCATCGGGGAACGTGGCTTGAGCCAGCCCGGTGAGCACATCGTCGGTGGGGTTCGCACGGCGATCTTCGATGTAGGCCGTGAACTCGTGGTACAGGTATTCGAGGGGAGCATGCCCCAACTCCTGGTCGTCCTTTGTGCTGCCAATCGCACCGCCTCCAGACTGGCTGCGCTTGATCAGCGCCGCCTCGAACCGGGCATGGTCATCGAGCGGAACACCCAGCAAGTCGGCGATGACAAGCATTGCGAACGGGCCCCCGAAGTCAGCAATGAACTCGCACTCGCCGGCGGCGAGGAACGTGAGGATCTGCTTGTCGGCGAGCTTCCAGATGAACTCTTCGTTCTCTTTCAAACGCTTCGGGGTGATCAGCCGCATGAGCAACGCACGGTGATCGGTGTGCATCGGTGGGTCGAGCGTTGGCAGTTGGTCGCTCATCGGCAACGAATCACGGTGCTTCAGGATGAGGTCGGTGATGTCACCATCCGCATACTCGTCGAGCGACACGGGAAAGCCGGGGAACGGCCCGGTCACCGCCGTGCACGAAGACCACGTTGTGGTGTCGTTGTAGATCGCGAGCGCCTCGTCGTACCCGGTGACCATCATTACGTTGTGATGAGGTTCGCGGCGGATGGGGCACTCGCTGCGCAACGCCTCGTAATACGGATACGGGTTGACGAGCATCGATTCGTCTCGGAAAAAGTCGATGGCGTCAACGTTGATTGGTTGGGCGGTGTCGGTCATGTGCTTGAGGGTTTCCTTTCTCGGATTTTCGACGGAGGGTGTGCCCACACTCGAGCCTCACTTCGGTCGGCAATTCAGTGTGTGTAAGTTCGGAGCGCCCCGTTCGCTCGCCGATCCGGAATGAATACCACACTCTCGCCAAGGGAGAATATCACTTTCATTCCTGCACACGCAAGCTCTGGCCGGCGGTCACTCAGTCGTTGTTGGCTCCCAACAGCGTGGTTTGTTAGCGCTATCATCACAGGCTGACAGGTCCGGAGTGACGGCTACGGTGCGCGGCGCAGTAGTTTCACAAACCTGGGTGAAGAGCAAGACCCGGGTGATCAAGACCGGGTGAGCACGATGGGGAACTGGTGATGACACAACTTGGTGATCTGGTGATCGGCGTTGACTTCGGCACGTTGTCGGCGCGCGCTGTCGTCGTGTCGGTGGCAGACGGATCGGTCCTCGGTGCCGGGGTCAGCGAATACGCGCATGGCGTCGTCGACGAGGTGTTGCCCGCGAATGGTGAACCGCTGCCGCCCGACTGGGCGCTGCAGTTGCCCAGCGACTACGTCGACTCGATGATCGCTTCGGTCCGCGACGCCGTAGCCGACGCAAAGTCACGCCAGAGCATCGACGTGAGTCAGGTACGCGGCATCGGCACCGACTTCACCGCGTGCACCGTGCTACCAACCCTTGCCGACGGCACACCGTTGTGCGAGCTGCCCGAGTTCGTCAATCGTCGGCACGCGTACGTGAAGCTGTGGAAACACCACGCAGCCCAGTCTCACGCCGATCGGCTGAACGAGGTCGCACACGCTCGCGGCGAATCGTGGATTCACCGCTACGGAGGCAAGCTGTCATCGGAGTGGGAGCTCGCCAAAGCGCTCGAACTCCTCGAAGACGCTCCAGATATCTACGCCGCGATGGACCGTTGGGTCGAGGCCGCCGACTGGATCGTGTGGCAACTGTGCGGGGTGTATGTGCGCAACCGATGTGCGACTGGCTTCAAGGCTGCCTTTCAAGACGGCTCGTATCCGTCACCTGAATATTTCGCCGCGTTGAACCCGGCATTCGAGAACTTCATCGCCGACAAGGTCGATCAACCGCTTGGCGAACTCGGCGATCGGGCGGGCACCCTGCTGCCTGGAATCGCCGAACGGATGGGCCTGCTCGAGGGCATAGCGGTGTGCGTCGGCAACGTCGACGCACACGTCACGGCCCCGGCCGCCGGGGCGGTCAAATCGGGTCAGATGGTCGCGATCATGGGAACATCTACGTGCCACATCATGTCTGGCGGCCCAGTTGGTTCCGATGTTGGCGAGGTCATTGGAATCTGCGGCGCAGTCGAGGGCGGCATCATCCCTGGTTTGTGGTCGTACGAGGCCGGGCAGAGCGGAGTCGGTGACATCTTCGGCTGGTTCGTCGACAATGGCGTGCCAGCCGACCTGCATGCCGACGCCGCTGCCGCGGGTCGTTCCGTTCACGAGCATCTCACCGAACTCGCGTTGGCCCAGCCCGTTGGCGGGCATGGTCTGGTGGCACTCGACTGGCACAGCGGCAACCGCACCGTGCTCGTCAATCACGAACTCTCCGGGGTGATCGTCGGCCTCACCCTCGCCACCCGGGCCGAAGACATTTACCGGGCACTGATCGAGGCCACCGCGTTCGGAACGCGCGTCATCGTCGAGCGACTCGAGTCATCTGGGGTGCCGGTCGAAGACTTCATCGTCGCCGGCGGCCTGCTGAAGAATCCCCTCGTCATGCAGATCTACGCCGACGTATTGCGCCGCCCACTGCACATCGTCGGCTCGGGGCAAGCTCCAGCGCTCGGCTCGGCGATGCACGCCGCTGTCGCAGCAGGACTCTTTCCGAACATCGTCGCGGCCGCCGACTCGATGAGTTCGCTCGAGCGTGACGTCTGGGTGCCCGACGAGGAGAACGCCGACGCCTACGACCGACTGTTCGCCGTCTACCAAACGCTCCACGACCAGTTCGGCTTGGAGCCGACGTTGATGCGCGAACTCCGAGCCATCCGCAACGAAGCCGCAACGAAACGTGCCAGGCACGACTCGTTACGCGAGGAGAATTGATGACCGTTGATCAAACCATGAAGGCAACCATCGCAGACGTCCGTCGCGACGTGTGCCAGTTGCACGCCGAATTGCTTCGTTGGGGCCTGGTGGTGTGGACCGGCGGCAACGTCTCCGCACGCGTTCCCGGCGCCGACCTCATGGTCATCAAACCGAGCGGCGTGAGCTACGACGACCTCACAGCGGACAACATGATCGTGTGCGATCTCGACGGCAATGTCGTACCCGAACTCAACACGGTCACGCTCGGGCCGTCGAGCGATACGGCGGCGCATGCATACGTCTACCGCCACATGCCCCACGTCGGCGGGGTCACACATACCCACTCCCCCTTTGCCGTGGCGTGGGCTGCCATCGGCGAACCGGTGCCATGTGTGCTCACCGCCATGGCGGATGAATTCGGCGGCGACATCCCCATGGCGCCGTTCGCACTGATCGGTACCGATGCCATCGGCCGCCTCGTCGTAGACGCGCTCGGCAACTCGAACAGTCCGGCTGTTCTCGTGCAGAATCACGGGCCCTTCACCGTTGGCCCCACCGCCAAGGCCGCGGTGAAAGCCGCTGTCATGGTCGAAGACGTGTGCAAAGCCGTGCACCTCGCCCGCCAACTCGGCACACCCATCCCCATCGCTGCCGACGACGTCGCCAGCCTGTACCACCGGTACCAGAACGCCTACGGGCAGAAGTGAAAGAAAAGATGCCTACCAACTCATCCAGTTCATTCGATCATATGGAGTTGTGGTTTCTCACGGGCAGTCAGTCGCTCTACGGGGAAGACACGTTGCGCCAAGTGGCCGACCAGTCAGCAGTCGTGTCAAGCGCGCTCGACGACGCTTCCGTGATTCCGATTCGAGTCGTTGCCAAGCCGGTGCTCACCACCGCCGACGCGATCCGACGGGTCTGTCTCGACGCCAACAGCGACGACAACTGCGTCGGCGTCATCGCCTGGATGCACACGTTCTCACCGGCCAAGATGTGGATCGGTGGCCTGCAGGCGCTCGCCAAGCCGTTCCTTCATTTGCACACCCAGGCGAACGAAGAACTGCCGTGGTCCACCATCGACATGGACTTCATGAATCTCAACCAGGCGGCGCACGGCGACCGTGAGTTCGCGTTCATGCAAACCCGCATCGGCCTGGAACGCAAGACTGTGTTCGGTCACACCAGCGACCCAGTCGTTTGCGCGTCAGTCGGACGTTGGGCCAGGGCTGCGGCCGGTTGGCATGCCATGTCGCACCTGCGCCTCGCCCGGTTCGGCGACAACATGCGCGACGTCGCGGTCACCGAAGGCGACAAAGTCGCCGCCCAAATGCAGTTCGGAATGTCGGTGAATACCTGGGGCGTGAACGACCTGGTCGATGCCGTCGCGGACGTGACCGACGCCCAGATCACGTCACTCATCGACGAGTACGAAGCCAGTTACACGATCGCCAGCGACCTACAGGTTGGCGGGTCTCGCCACGACTCCGTCCGTGAGGCAGCGCGGATCGAAGCTGGCTTACGTTCGTTCCTCGACGACGGTGGGTTCCACGCGTTCACGAGCAACTTCGAAGACTTGGGTGGCCTGCGTCAACTTCCGGGTCTCGCCTGCCAGCGGCTCATGTCCGACGGCTTCGGCTTCGGCGGCGAAGGAGACTGGAAGACCGCTGCCCTGCTGCGGGCGGTGAAGGTGATGGGGCGCGGGCTACCGGGCGGCACCAGTTTCATGGAGGACTACACCTACCACCTCGGCGAGGGGACTCAACTCACCCTCGGCGCCCACATGCTCGAGGTGTGCCCGACCATCGCAGCCGACCAGCCGTCACTCGAAGTGCATCCATTGGGAATCGGTGCGCGCGAAGACCCAGCGCGGCTGGTGTTCGATGCCGCACCCGGCCCGGCCATCGTTGTCGGGTTGGCCGATCTGGGCGGAAGGTTCCGTCTGGTCGCCAACGAGATCGACACTGTCGCTCCGGTCGAGCCGCTGCCCAAACTTCCGGTAGCGCGGGCCGTGTGGGCTGCCCACCCAGACTTGCGCACAGCGGCCACCGCCTGGCTCACGGCGGGCGGCCCACACCACACCGTGTACACGTCGGCCGTCGATCGGGAAACGCTCGATGACTTCGCCACGATCGCCGGCGTGGAGCTGGCATGCATCGACGCGGACACCACCCCCCGGTCATTCCGCAACGAGTTGCGCTGGAACGCAGCGTGGCATCACCTTGCCGGCGGATTGTGAACGAGTGCCGATCACCGAAGACCCACCGACTGAATCCGTAGATCGTCGCGCATGAGCAGCAGCGGCCCGACGGGAGATCGACGCATCGACCGAGGGAACGGGCGAAGCATCGTCATGAGCGACGTGGCGGACCGAGCTGGCGTGTCGCCAATGACCGTGTCGCGAGTCATCAACCATCACCCAAACGTGTCGAAGGCGACTCGTGAACGAGTCGAGCAGGCGATTGCCGACCTGGGCTACCGGAGCAACTTGGCGGCACGCATGTTGGCGGGAGGTCGGTCGCGCCAACTCGGAGTCGTGAGCGTCGACACCTCCCAGTTCGGCCCATTGCAAACGCTGTTCGGCGTCGCGCTGGCGGCCAGGGTCGCCGGTCATCTGTTGAGCTTCGAGTCGCTGGGAGAAGTGACCGACATCACGATGACAGGCGCTGTCAATCGGCTCCGCGACGCGCACGTCGAGGGCATCATCATCATTGCGCCGGTGCAGGCGGCAATCGACGCTGTGGCGAATCTGCACATCGACGTACCGATCGTGGTGACCACAGACGACCTCAGCCTCACCACGCGGGTCGGCATCGACCAAGCAGCTGGCGCTCGCCTGGCAACGCAACACTTGCTCGACCTCGGGCACCGTACGGTCCACCACATCAGCGGGCCGAGCGATTGGGTCGACGCCCGCGCCCGCGTTGCCGGCTGGCAGGCTGCCATCGATGCGGCCGGAGCGCAGCGTCAGCCAATCGTGGAAGGCGATTGGAGCGCGGCGTCCGGATATGCGGCAGGCCGACAGCTTGCCGCAGACCACGATGTCACCGCAGTGTTCGCCGGAAACGACCAGATGGCTCTGGGGCTGATGCTCGCGTTGCACGAGGCTGGCCGATCGGTGCCTGGCGACGTGAGCGTGGTCGGCTTCGACGACATGCGTGACTCGGAATACTTCAATCCGCCGCTCACGACAATTCGCCAAGATCACGAGGAACTCGGTCGACGTTGTGTGGATCTCATGCTGGCCACCATCGCCGGCGAGTCAACCGAAGCGACCGGCGTGGCCCCCCAACTCGTCGTACGAAAGAGCACCGCCGCCCCGCGCTAACCCGTTCCACTCAGCGGTTGGCCGCACCCGTTAGGGCCAAACGCAAAACAGAACGGGATGTCAGTCGGCGAGTAACACTTTGAAGACTCGTTCGCGGACGTTGCTCAGTTCGGCGGTTCCGGGGCTCGGGCCGTCGAAGCGTGAGGGCAACCGGAACCCCGAGTACATCACTTTGCGGGTGGAATGGATCGGTGGCGTTGCCTCGTGCAGCGTGCACGACAAGTGGACCGTGAGATCACCGGGCTGGGTGGGCAAGGCGGCGATCGGCAAGTACGGCTCGGTCAGCGCGATCTCCACCGGAATTGCCACACGGTGGGAGCCGGCCACGACGCGCAGCTGGCCGTTGTCGGCTCCGCTGGCAGTGACCGGAATGCCCACGTTGATGCCCGAGCAGTTGTAGGCGTGACGCCCCAGATGGCAATCGCGATGAAAGTTCACATCGGACGCACCTTGCACGACACCAACCGGCTTCACCAGCGCTTCGATGTTGCGAACCTCGTAGTCCGGATGTTCCAGCTGATCGTCGCCCGCCAGCGCCTGTCTCAGGTGTTCCCAACGGTCACTGCGAGCAGAGCCTGCGTGGTCGGCGAGTGTTCGAGGAATTGCTGCATCCGCACGCATTGCAAGGTTCCATCGGCGAGACGCGCCCACCACGACTTCCCATCGTCTTGGGTGTACGTCGGCAACGCACGATCCATGTCGTCGGAGATCGGTCGCGAGGTCTTCGGGGTCGAGCCATCCGCGCAGCCGCAGGAAGCCAGCCTCCCTCAGGAAGTGGGCGATGTCGAGCGGGTCGTCGTTCGGGCCGAACGATGCGTCGAGGTCGAGCGGCGCTCCCCAGCGATCAATGAACGTCAACTGTTCGTCGACTGCTGGCCACCCTTCGAGCAACGTCATCCACAACGAGTCCCAGATCGACACCGCCCGCATGTCGCCGTTCCTGAAGTTCAGTTCACGCACCACTGCCATGCCGTTGAAGCTGCGCTGTTGCTGCGCCCACGAGGAGAAGTTGCTTCGTCGAGCGTCACCACGACGGCGCCGTCGACGATTCCGTCGCGCACAGCCACCGTGTCGCCGACTTCGTTCGATCGACCACGCACTGCGTCCGCTCGCTCGCCACCTCGATGGCAAGCGGCGGAGCGCCGAGCCCCGTCGAGCCCTTGTGCCACCAGTGCGCCGTGCAACGCGATGCTGGCCGGCAGTTCCGTCGAGAAGAACTCGCCCGGTGACACGACGCGGACTTCTCGCGTCGCAGCGTGTTCGGCGATCCAGTGATGCGATCCCGATTGTCCCCATAGCGCACTCTCGCACAGCGTCGACGAAATTGCAAGCATATCCTTGCATTCGATCGAATCGACGGCACAATCGATCGCATGACCGACCGAACCGAAACCGCCGAAGCGGCCGCAAGACTCGAGACCGGATCCTCGACGCGGCGCTCGACCTGTTCGTCGAACACGGGTTCAAAGGCACCACGATCACGATGATCGAGCAGCAGGTCGGGTTGGCCGCCGGCACCGGCAGCTTCTACCGCCATTTCGCCTCGAAGGAGGAACTCTTGCGGGCCGCGGTCACGCGCGAAGCCGAACTTGCGCGAGCCGCAATCGACGTCGCGAGGGCCGAGCTGCCAGAGGATCACACCGCCGAAGACGCGCTGCGAATGATCGGAGCGCACCTGCGCCGATTCGATCGTCTCTTCGTCTTGATGCTCACCGAGGGCGACCGGGTGCCGCAACTCCACGATGCGATCGCCGACACATTGCTGGCGTCGAGCAGCGGCGCGAGTTGGGCTGACGATCCTCGAGTTCGTTCTGCGAATGGCAGCTCTCGGCGGCTACCACCTGCTCACGAGATTTCAGGGCCGCCCGTTTCTCGACGCCCCGTTCGACGAGTTCATCGCCGCTCTCGCCCGACTCGAAATGAAGGCGCCATGACCGTCGGCGACAAGTACGACGCAATTCATCCCGGCCAGACTTGGCTCGACACCAACGGGAATCGCATTCAGGCCCACGGCGGATCGATGTTGTACGAGAACGAAACGTTCTATTGGTACGGCGAGAACAAGGAGCACACCAGGACGGGCAGTGGCCTCTGGCATTGGGGCGTTCGGTGCTACTCGTCGACCGACCTGTGCAACTGGACTGATCTGGGACTGATCATCCCGCCCGATGAAGACGACCCGACCTCGCCGCTACATCCCGAACGGCAAATGGATCGACCGCACATCATCTTCAACGCGGCGACTGAGAAATACGTGTGTTGGATCAAGGTGATGGGCGAGGGGCACACCCAACTTTCCACGGTGCTCACCGCCGACCGCCTGCTCGGCCCGTACACGAAAGTGAATGTCGAATTCCGACCGCTCGGCATGAACGCCGGTGACTTCGACCTGGTGATCGACCCGTCTGATGGCAAGGCGTACTACTACTTCGAACGTGTGCACTCGGAGCTGATTTGCGCCGACCTCACTGACGACTACACCGACGTGACCGGCTACTACTCCACGCACTTTCCGTTGGTGAAGCCACCCGCGGTACGTGAAGCTCCGGCGCACTTCGTTCGCAACGGCCTTGCACTACCTCATCACGTCGGGCACCACCGGATACTTCCCGAACGAGTCGCAGGTGGCGACGGCGCCCACGTATCACGGGCCGTGGACGTTGCAGGGCGACCCGCACCCCGGCGACATGTTCGGCACGTCGTATCGGTCGCAGGTGTCATGCGTGTTCCAGCACCCGACCATCGACGACCTGTACATCGCCATGGCCGACCGTTGGTTGCCTTGGCTACCGATCGAGCATTCCAACGTGTCCAACCGTTCCGACTCAGGATTCAGCACGAAGGAAGAGGCCGCTGCCGCATTTGCAGCAGCACCGCCACAGTTCACCGACCCCGACACCTCGATCGCCGACTACGTCTGGTTACCGATCCGCTTCGACGGCGACAACGCGTACCTCGATTGGCTCGACGAGTGGACCCCCGCGGATTACGCGTAACGAGACGTGCCAGGCACGTCTCGTTACGGCTACGACCTCAGCCGAGGTTCATTTTCTTGAAGTCCCAGCTGGCGATCTTGGTGGGCGTGATGCGCAGCCAGGCGTGACGGTTGTCGTGATGCACCGTGCCGCCCGCGTACTTGTCAGCAAACAGGCGCTCGGGTTCGACGAGTTCGTCGTTCGGTTCGCCAGTTCGTGGCACTTCGCCCACCGCCTCGGCGGTGCCGTCGATTTCGACGCCGCACAGCTCCATGAAACCATCTCCCGAATCGACACACAGACTCACCCGGTTGTCGCGCATGACATTGGTCCACCGCTGGCTGGCAACGATCGACGTGAGCCAGATCGATGACCCATCCCACACAAACCACAACGGCGTGACGTTCGGCGCCCCGCTCGGGCCCACGTGGCCACCCGACACGTGCGTTGTTCGGCCAGATAGGCGTTGAGTTCATCGGGGGTCATCGCAATCTTGCGACCCCGCTTTTGTTCAGCCATTGTCGTTGTCCCCTGATCGTGGTTGCTGCGTGGTGGCTCAGGTTGCCATGTCGATGATGACTTTGCCAACCGCAGCCCCGTCGCCGACGAGGCGGAGCGCATCGACCACTTGGTCGAGCCGAAACGACGCTCCGATGAGCGGTACGATCTCGCCCGATTCCACCAGAGCCGACAACTCGGCTTCATTGCGGTCGTACGCCTCCGGTTCGTTCGTAACGAATGTGCGGAACTCGAACCCGACGATGGCGATGCCCTTCAGCAACACCAGGTTCAGCGGAATCTTCGGTACCTCGCCCGACGCATAGCCAACGGTGACGAACCGCCCGCCGTACCGCATGGAACGAAGCGTGGGCTCGGCCAGTTCGCCGCCCACCGGATCGATGACGACATCGATGCCCTGCGGAGCGACGCGCTTGTACTCGTCGCGGATGGTCTGAGTGCGGTAGTTGACGAGATGGGTTGCACCCGCGGCGGCGGCAGCTTGCAGCTTCTCGTCGGATGACGCCACGGCGATGACGGTTGCGCCGAACTTGGCAGCCAGTTGCACGGCAGCCAACCCCACTCCCCCGCCCGCACCCAGCACGACAACGACTTCACCGGGCTGCACCTTGGCGACCGAACGCAGCACGTGCATCGACGTGCGGTGAGCGACCCCGACCGCGGCGGCAACTCGGAAGTCGAGCGAAGCAGGTACGAGCCGAATCGACCCGGCCGACACGACCACTTGCTCGCAGAACGCGCCGACCATCATCGTCGCCGCCACCCGGCCGCCCACGTCGAACCCGGTGACGTCGGGGGCCACCTCAGCGATGACGCCCGACAATTCACCTCCGGGTACAAACGGCACAGGAGCACTGATCTGATACTTGTTCGCGACGAGCAGCACGTCGGGGTAGTTCACCGCTGCCACCGCCACGTCGATACGCACCTGACCAGGGCTGAGCGAGGGCACCTCGACCGTCTCGACCACCACGACATCAGGAGTGCCGTATTCGTGGCAGACGGCTGCGCGAACGCTCATCAACCCGTCAGCCTCGGTAGTCGCTGGATTCGGCGAGGTCGGCGGCGCCCTTCATGAGATCGAGCACGAATGGGCCGAAGCGCCGACGAGCTTCGGGTTGGTGCTGGCGCGCTGGAAGCTCTGTTCCAACATCACGCCGAGCTTCCACTTGGCGAGCACGCAGTAGTAATCGATGTCGTCGACCTGACGGCCCGACACGTCGACGTAATGCTGCAGCACCTGCATGCGTGACGGCAGGTCAGTCATGTCGACGTAACCGCCAACCGTTCCTTCTCCGCTGCTGGTGTCTTCCGGCCACGGAGTGGACGACCCACACCAGGTCAAGCTTCGGGTCGCCGACGGTACCCATCTCCCAGTCGACGATCGCGGCCAACTTCGCGGGCGCTCCGTGCTGGTACATCACGTTGGCGAACTGATAGTCGCCGTGCATCAGGCCGGGGATGTAGTCGATCGGCTTGTGCGCGCGCAGCCATGTGGCGGTCTCTTCGAAGCCGGGCAGTTCACGCCCCTTGATTCGATTGAGGTATTCGGTCCAACGATCGACTTGTCGCTCGTGGAAACCGTCGGGGCGGCCGAGGCCCTCGAGCCCGTTCGCCTTCCAGTCGAACCTCGACATCAGCGCCGCACCCTCGACGAGTTGTACGCAAGCCCTTGTCGGGCCTGGACATCGCTGAGGAACGGCTCGGGCCACTTGCCCATGGTGGACATGGGCGACCACCCTTCGACGAAACCCATCATGTAGAACGCACGCCCGAGCACCGTCTGGTCATCACATGCGGCGATGGCGGGTGTGTGCGGAATGTCGGACCCGCGCAACGCGTCGATGATGCGCCATTCGCGCATGATCCCTTCGTCGCGGGCAGCGGGTGCCGTCAGCGGCGGGATGCGCAACGCGGCGTGGATGCTCGCCTCGGGTGACTTCGTAGATGTCGTTCTGCGAGCCACCCGAGATGTAGCCGACCTCGACGGGCGCACCAACCTCGAGCCCTTCGGCGTCCATCCATGCCGTCAGCTTGGCGATGTCAATCTCGATCGGCGTCGATCTGTGTTCTCGGTGCGCTCATTGGTTCCCCATTCCGGTGTTGGCTTCGATGCTGGCGTCGAGTACATGTGCGTACTTTTCTTTGGCAGCGGCGAGCCGCTTGGGCAGGTGCGTCGTCGGCCAGAGGTCGTCACTCGGCCGGTAGTTTCGCAACACCTGACGCGCAATGGTGACCTTGTGGACCTCGGTCGGGCCGTCGGCCAAGCCCATGACGTTCGAGCCGAGGATCATTCGGAAGAACGGCATCTCGTTGCTCACGCCGAGAGCTCCGTGAATCTGCACGGCGCGGTTGGCGATGTCTTGCAGCACGCCGGGCATGAGCACCTTGATGGAGGCGATGTCTTTGCGCACCTTGCGATAGTCGTTGTGCTTGTCGATCGTCCATGCCGTGTACAACACGAACAGCCGGAACTGAGCGAGCTGCGCGTACGAGTCGGCGATGTAGCCCTGAACGAACTGTTTGTCGGCCAGGATGCTGCCAGCGGTGTAACGGCTGAGCGCCCGTTCGCACATCATGTCGATCGCCTGTTGCGCCAGCCCGATGGTGCGCATGGCGTGATGAATACGGCCGCCACCGAGGCGAGTTTGTGCAATCGCAAACGCCTGACCTTCCCCACCGAGAACGGCGTCGAGACCCACCCGAACGTTGTCGTAATGGATGAGCGCATGCGAACCATGCTCGTCGGGTTCGCCAGCGAGGGCGACGTTGCGAACGATGTTCACGCCCGGCGTGTTGGTGGGCACGAGGAACATCGACATGCCTTGGTACGGGCTGATCTCTTTGTTCGTCACCACCATGACGATGAGGAACTCGGCGGTCTTGGCGTTGGAGGAGAAGTACTTCCAGCCGTTGATGACCCATTCGTCACCATCGCGCTCGGCGAACGTGGTGAACTGCGTGGGGTCTGCGCCCGCGTGCGGCTCGGTCATGGAATAGCACGAGAAGATCTCGCCGCCGAGCAGCGGCTTGAGATACCGCTCTTTCTGCTCCGGAGTTCCGTAGTGAGCGATGATTTCGGCGTTGCCTGTGTCTGGCGCCTGGCACCCAAAGATCACCGGCGCCCAGTTCGAGCGGCCCGAGAATCTCGTTCAGTAGGCACAACTTGACCTGCCCGTAACCCTGCCCGCCGAGCTCAGGGCTGAGGTGCGTCGCCCACAGACCCATGTCGCGCACCTGCTGCTTCAGCGGATCGATCAGCGCCTTCAGATGCGGCGACGGCGGCGTGAACACGAGGTCGCCGAACACCATGTCGAGCGGCTCGACTTCTTCGCGCACAAACTGGTCTGCCCAGTCCAGCTTCGCTTGATACTCGGCATCTGTCTCGAAATCCCACGCCATGTGGAACCCCCTTTCGCTGTTTCAGAATAGTATTCTGGAAATAATGATATGTCAATCTGTGTGAGCAGAATTCCATCTGTGGTAAGAATTCGACCATGACGACTCGGCATCAGGGGCGTGCATGACTGACAACTCCGTTGTTGCCAAGCTTGCAGAGCGAGCAGCGCGCCCACGAGTCGCCGGGTACCAAGACGACATCGAGCGCCTGCTGCAAGGTGCGCTCGACACGATGCGCAAGTGCGGAACCACTTCGCGGCCACGGGTGGCCGACATCGTGGCAGCCGCCGGGCTGTCGAACGATGCCTTTTACCGGCACTTTGCCTCGAAGGATGACCTCGTCGCGGCGCTTGCTCGAAGACGGCACCCAGCGCTTGGCGAGTTACATCACGCATCAGTTGTCGAAGGCAACGACACCCGAAGAGAAGGTCGCCACGTGGATCGACGGTGTGCTGTCACAAGCGATCGACCCAGAGATCGCAGCTACCACGATCGCAGTGATCTGGAACGCCGAGCGCGTGTCCGAGGCCAATGGATTTGGCATGTCGAGAGCCAATGCCATGCTCAGCGAACTCCTCGTCGAACCATTCACCGAGATGGGCAGCACCAACCCAGAACTCGCCGCCCGTGTCGCCACCCACGCCGTGGTCGGCCGCCTGCACGACCACCTCTGGCAGGCCACCAGTCCCACCCCAGACGAAGTTGATTTCCTCGCAACCACCTGCGTCGGCATGGCGCGAGCCACTTCCTGACCGTCAACCGTCGACGAGATGCGCTGATGGTGGACTTTCCCGCTCCAAGCGGTGCCGAGTAGAATGACGTTTCCGCGCACGAAAACCGTATTTACGCGGACAGTACCGACACCGCCGATCAGGCTCTTCGATGTGAAGTAGTCGGCTCCACCACCGAAATCGGCGACACGCTCGCCGCCGACAACGATCAACAGTGAGGACCCAACACGATGATGTTTTTCGCGATGCGCTTCGATCTCCGCAACCCGGCGATCGGCGGCACCACCATGGCCGAGCGGTACCAGACTGCACTGCAGATGGCGGAATGGGCCGACAAACTCGGCTGCGTCAACATCACGGTGTCAGAGCACCACACGTCGCCCGACGGTTACCTGCCCAGCCCCATTCCCATGCTCGCAGCGATGGCCGCCCGCACGACGAATGTCAGGTTCATGATCGCAGCTCTCATCGCCCCGTTCTACGACCAGATCCGGCTCGCCGAAGACCTCATCACGCTCGACATCATCAGCCAGGGTCGTGTCGACGTTGTGGTGGCCGGTGGGTACGTGCATGAAGAGTTCGCCATGTACGACGTGCCCATGGGCGACCGCGGCAAGATCGTCACCGAAACCATCGCCACGCTCCGAGCGGCGTTCGCCGGCGAGCCGTTCGAGTTCCGAGGGCGCACCGTGCACATCACTCCCCCACCGTTCCGGCCGGGCGGGCCTGGCTTGTCGCTGGGAGGCAGCACCGAAGTCGCTGCGAGGCGGGCAGCGCGTCTGGAGCTGGGTTTCATCCCGTCACTGCCCGAGATCTATGAGTTCTACCGCGACGAGGTGCAACTGCTCGGGCGCCCCGACCCTGGCCCGACGATGATGAGCCCCAACGTGCTCATCGCCTTGGCCGAAGATCCGGAGGCAGGTTGGGAAGAGATGTCGCCGTACTTCATGCACGAGACGAACGCTTACGGGGCGTGGATCGCCCAAGACAACCTGGCCGCGCCGTACTCGATCGTCAAAGATGCCGAGGCACTTCGCGCCAGCGGCCAGTACCGCGTCATCACGCCGGAGCAGCTGATCGAAGAAGCCAAAGCCGCGCCATTCCCGTTCGTCATGTTCCATCCGCTGTGCGGAGGCATGCCCCCCGAGATCGCCTGGAAGAGCCTCAAGCTGTTCGAAGAAAGGTCCTCCCAGCCTTCGCCGACTGAGCAGCTCCGGTAACGCGTCGGGCCTGGCACCAGGCGTTATCGGAGGGTGGTCAGCTTTCGGTACTTGTTGAGGAGCGGGTTCGCTGGGTCGAGTTCGGTCACCAGCATGTCGATGGCGCTCCAGTCGAACGTCACCACTTCGGCGCGGTGGCCGAGCTTTGATGAGTCGACGGCCAACACGATCTGGCCGGCGCCAGCGGCGATGGAGCGCTTGACGTCGGCTTCTTCCAACGTGAGTTCGGTTGCACCGAGCACCGGGTCGAGCGCGGCACATGACGTGATGAAGTGACTCACCGCAAGCTGTCGTGCACTCCAGCTTGCGAGCGGGCCGACCAGGCTGCCGGTACGCGTGTCGAGCGAACCCCCGGTCATCGTCGGCAGAATTCCAGGACGCTGCTGCAATGCTTGAAACGTGTCGGGACCGTTGGTCAACACCGTCAACGACTGCGCGCCGCTGAGCCCGGCAGCAGCTCGCATCACCGTCGACGAGGCGTCGAACGCCACGGTGCCCGTGGCGGGAATGAGTGCCAACAGCTTCGCCGCGATGACAGTTTTCGCGCGGGCATGGGTCCCCTTCCGTTCTGCAAAGGGTTGCGGACCTACCGGCATGGCGCCGCCCCGGACCCGTCGCGCAATACCTCGCTCCTCGAGTTCCAGGAGATCTCGGCGAATCGTCATCTCGCTCACATCGAGCGCGGCCGCTCCGTCGACGATGGTGACTGAGCCGTCGGCTTGCAACCGTTCTGCGAGCCAACGCAGGCGCTCTTCTGTCGCGAGATTGGGTTGGGGTTGGTTCATGTCGAAGGTGCTCCCCGAGTTGAGCGTGCAAGGTTGAATTGCTGCGCCAGCGCTTGACCGAGACGTGATAACAATTGTAGATTATCACATTAGATAACACGAGGCGAGAATAGCGCGGAAGGCAAATCTGCCACACCGAGTTCCAGAAGCAGCCGGCCGTGGACGCAACGAACAGGGGACCACCGATGAAAAGCTTCAATGACATTGCGCCGGAACTCGAGCGGTTGGCAATCGAACTCCCCTCATGGGCGTTCGGCAATTCGGGCACCCGATTCAAGGTCTTCTCACAGCCGGGTGTGCCCCGAGACCCGTTCGAGAAGTTGTCCGACGCGGCCCAGGTGCATCAGTTCACCGGCCTCGCCCCGTCTGTTGCACTGCACATTCCGTGGGACCGAGTCGACGACTTCAGCGTGTTGAACAAGCATGCGGCCGATCTCGGCCTTCGTTTGGGCACCATCAACTCGAACACCTTCCAAGACGACGACTACCGGCTGGGCAGCCTGTGTCACGTCGACGAGCGAGTGCGCAACAAGGCCATCGCGCACATGATCGACTGCATCGACATCATGGACGAGACCGGTAGCACCGACCTGAAGATCTGGTTGCCCGACGGCTTGAACTACCCGGGCCAAGGTGACCTTCGAGATCGCCAAGACCGTCTGGCCGACGCGCTGGCGCAGGTGTATGCGCGTCTCGGCGAACACCAGCGCCTCGTGCTCGAGTACAAGTTCTTCGAACCAGCCTTCTACGCCACCGACGTTCCCGACTGGGGAACCTCGTATGCCCAGTGCGTCGCGCTCGGCGACCGCGCCGTGGTCTGCCTCGACACTGGCCACCACGCGCCCGGCACCAACATCGAGTTCATCGTCATGCAGTTGTTGCGTCTCGGCAAGCTCGGCTCGTTCGACTTCAACTCCCGTTTCTACGCCGACGACGACCTCATCGTCGGGGCGGCCGACCCGTTCCAGCTGTTCCGCATCATGTTCGAAGTGGTGCGCGGAGGCGGCTACGGCGCCGACAGCACGGTGGCGTTCATGCTCGACCAGTGCCACAACATCGAGGCAAAGATCCCCGGCCAAATTCGGTCTGTGCTCAACGTGCAAGAAATGCTGGCAAGGGCCCTGCTCGTCGACCGCGACGAGCTGCGTGCTGCCGAACAAGCAGGAGATGTGCTCGGCGGCAATCAGGTATTGATGGACGCGTTCTACACCGACGTGCGTGCCGACCTCGCTGATTGGCGTTCCAGCCGCGGCCTGCCTGGCAACCCACTTCAGGCCTACCTCGCCAGCGGCTACGCCGACCGCATCGCCACCGACCGAGTTGGCGGCAACCAAGCCGGCTGGGGAGCCTGACATGACGCTCGAAGTGGTACAACAACTGATCGATCGGTCGAACCGGTTGGGAAGCGATCCACGTAACACCAACTATGCGGGTGGGAACACGTCGGCCAAAGGCGTCGACACCGACCCGGTCACCGGAACTCCGGTCGAACTCATGTGGGTCAAAGGTTCCGGAGGCGACCTCGGCACCCTCACCGAAGCTGGGTTGTCGGTGCTCCGCCTCGACCGGCTCCGCGCCCTCGTCGACGTGTACCCCGGAGTCGAGCGTGAAGACGAGATGGTCGCAGCGTTCGATTACTGCTGCCACGGCAAAGGTGGCGCCGCGCCGTCGATCGACACCGCCATGCACGGTCTCGTCGCCGCCGCCCACGTCGACCATCTCCACCCCGACAGCGGTATCGCACTCGCCACGTCGGTCGACGGCGAGGAGCTGACTTCCAAGATCTTCGGCGACAAGGTGCTGTGGGTTCCTTGGCGTCGGCCAGGGTTTCAGCTCGGCCTCGACATCGCTGCCATTCATGATGCGAACCCGTCGTGCATCGGCGTGATCCTTGGTGGGCACGGCATCACTGCGTGGGGCGCTACCAGCGACGAGGCGGAAGCGAACTCGCGATGGATCATCGCCACCGCTCAGGCATACATCGATGCCAATGGCAAGCCACAACCGTTTGGCCCTCCGGTAACCGCACGAGCAGCGCTGGAACCAGAGGCCCGCCGACGAGCGCGCCGCCGAGCTCGCGCCCTCGTTGCGTGCGGTCGCCTCGTTCGATCGCCCGATGATCGGGCACTTCACCGACACCGACGTGGTGCTCGAGTTTCTCGCAAGCACGGAACTCCCCCGCCTAGCCGGACTCGGCACCTCGTGCCCCGACCACTTCATCCGCACGAAGGTGCGACCGATGGTGCTCGACATCGGCACCGACACGCCGCTCGACGACTGTGTCGCCCGAATCGACGAACTCCACGCCGCCTATCGGGCCGACTACGAGGCCTACTACCAACGCAACGCTGAGCCAGACTCCCCCGCCATTCGTGGGGCCGACCCGGCGATCATTCTCGTACCGGGCATCGGCATGTTCTCGTACGGCAAAGACAAGCAAACGGCCCGAGTTGCCAGTGAGTTCTACATCAACGCGATCAACGTCATGCGCGGTGCCGAAGCCATTTCGACCTACACACCAATCGCCGAGAGCGAGAAGTTCCGCATCGAGTACTGGGCGCTCGAGGAAGCCAAGTTGGCACGCATGCCCAAGCCCCGCACGCATGCCGGCCGAATCGCCCTCGTCACCGGCGCCGCCAGCGGTATCGGCAAAGCCATCGCCACCCGCCTCGCGGCTGATGGCGCCTGCGTGGTGATTGCCGACCTCGACCTCGAGAAGGCCCAAGCCGCCGCGGCCGAGATCGGCAACTCCGATGTCGCCGTGGGAATCGCCGCGAACGTCACCGACTCGGCCGCGGTGCAAGCAGCAGTGGACGCTGCGGTGCTGGCGTTCGGCGGCGTCGACCTCGTGGTGAACAACGCCGGTCTGTCGATCTCGAAGACGCTGCTCGATACCACCGACGCCGATTGGGACCTCATGCACGACGTGCTCGCGAAGGGCAGCTTCCTCGTGTCACGCGCCGCTGCCAAAGCGATGATCGCCCAACGGCTGGGCGGCGACATCATCTACATCTCGTCGAAGAACTCAGTATTCGCGGGCCCAGCCAACATTGCGTACAGCGCGGCGAAAGCCGATCAGGCGCACCAGGTGCGATTGCTCGCGGCGGAACTGGGCGAGCATGGCATCAAGGTCAATGGCATCAATCCAGACGGCGTCGTGCGCGGCAGCGGCATCTTTGCTGGCGGTTGGGGCGCCCAGCGCGCCGCTGTGTATGGAGTGGCCGAAGACGACTTGGGGCAGTTCTACGCTCAGCGCACCCTGCTGAAGCGCGAGGTGTTGCCAGAACACGTCGCCAACGCGGTCGCCGCCGTTGCTTCCAACGAGTTCAGTCACACCACCGGGCTGCACATCCCCGTCGACTCCGGCGTCGCCGCCGCCTTCCTCCGCTGACCGACATGCCGACACGAGCAACCCGTAACGAGACGTGCCTGGCACGTCTCGTTACGGCACTCTCTGACGGGTGGGCGGCCATGACTGCTTCGGTGTTTGCTGCGATTGACATTGGTGCGTCGAGCGGGCGCGTCATCGCTGGCGTGGTGACGGCAGACAGCATCGAACTGGACGAAGTGCACCGATTCCCGAACGGGGTCGCCGAGATCGACGGGCACCTGCGTTGGGACATTGAAGGCCTGTTCGCCGAGGTACTCGTCGGCCTTGCGGAACTCGCCCGGCGCTACCCAACCGTGGTGTCGATTGGTATCGACATGTGGGCCATCGACTACGGGTTGCTCGACCACGAAGGGAACCTGCTCGCCCAGCCCATCGCGTACCGCGACGATCGAACTGCAGCTGTGATCGAGCGAGTTCATGCCCGAATTTCGGCCGCAGAGCTTTACCTGGTGAACGGCCTACAGCACCTGCCCTTCACCACCGTCTACCAACTGGCCGCCGAAGAGAGTGGCCCCCTGTGGAAGCGCGCCGTGTACGTCGTGCTGTTGCCCGATCTCATTGCGTACTGGCTCACCGGCGAACTCCGCACCGAGTACACCAACGCGTCGACGACGGGTCTCGTCGATGTGGCGCACCGCACGTGGTCCGCCAAGGTCATGGCTACGCTCGGGTTACCTCCGCATCGATTCCCGCCCTTGGAAGAACCCGGCTGCATTCGTGGCCAACTCCGCGCCGACCTGGCATCGCAGCTCGGCTTTGCAGCAGGAACGGTCGTCACGACCGTCGGGTCTCACGACACGGCGTCGGCCGTGGCCGGAGTCCCGGCAACAGCGGGCAACTTTGCATTTATCGCCAGCGGCACCTGGTCGCTCGTCGGGCTCGAAACGTCGGCGCCGATCATCACCGAAGCCAGCCGCGCGGCAAACTTCACGAACGAGGCCGGACTCGACGGCACCACCCGGTTCTTGCGCAATGTGGGCGGGCTCTGGCTGCTCCAAGAGTGCCTGCGCCAATGGAACGAGTCGGGCACACCGGTCGACCTCACAGCGGTGCTCGCAGCGGCGGCTGCGCTCCCCAATGGTGGGCCAACCGTCAGCGTCGACGACCCCGAGTTCATTCCACCGGGCAACATGCCAAGCCGAATCTGCGACGCGGTAGCCCGAAGCGGGCAGACGTTGGCGAACGATCCGGTGGCCATCACCCGCTGTGTCATCGACTCGCTCGCCGACGCCTACGCCTCGACCATCGCCACCGCCGCCCAACTCGCCGGCCGACCGGGCGGCCAGGTCGACGTCATCCACATCGTGGGCGGCGGTTCGAACAACGAGTTGCTCTGCCAACTCACCGCCGACCGCACTGGGCGTCCTGTCGTCGCCGGCCCGGTTGAGGCCACCGCCCTAGGCAACGTCATCACGCAGGCACGCGTCCACGGTGTCGTGCCCAACACACTCGCAGACACCAGGCGAATCATCGCCGCGAACGTCGAGACCCGCACCTACCAACCGCACCCACAGCACGAGGAACCCACCGAATGAATGCCGACAACACAGCGGCCACCGCGCACAGTCACCGTGACGGACCTGCGGGTCGAACACCACCGAGGCCGACCGCTAGGTATCGGGGAAGCAACTCCTCGACTGAGCTGGATCACCTCGACCGATCATCGCGCCTTGGAAGCAAAGCGCTTACGAAGTCGAGGTCGACGGAGCCTCGACAGGCACGGTGAGCACCGACGCCTCGGTCCTCGTCGCCTGGCCAGCCGACCCGCTGCGCTCGCACCAAGAAGCGACCGTCCGCGTTCGCGTGTGGGGCGCCGATGGCAGTGAATCCGATTGGAGCGCGCCGCTGGTGCTCGAAACAGGACTCCTCGAGCGAGAACGACTGGGCTGCATCGTGGATCACGCCTGCCAACGCGCGATTCGCTCACCGAAGCAGGCCCGGCGCCGCTCTTCCGTCGCGAATTCTCCGTCGGGGATCGCAAGATCGAGCGCGCGCGGCTGTACGTCACGTCGGCCGGTGTTCATCGCGTGCACCTCAACGGCCACGTCGTGGGCGATCACGTGCTCGCTCCGGGTTGGTCGAGCTACAGCCACCGCTTGCGGTACGACACCCACGACGTAACCGAGCTGTTGGTCGCGGGCCCCAACGCCATCGGCGCGATCGTTGCCGACGGCTGGTGGCGCGGCTATCTCGAGCTGGGAGATGTACCGCAATGTCTATGGGGAACGTCTCGGTCTGCTCGCCCAACTCGAGATCACCTACGACGACGGATCCACCGAGCGCATCACCACCGACGATCAATGGCGGTCCGCCACCGGCCCGTACCTGGCGAGCGATCTGTACAACGGGGAAACCTACGATGCTCGACTCGAACTCGACGGCTGGGACTCGCCCGGTTTCGACGACGTCGCGTGGCCGCACGTAGAGCTGTTCGAGCCCGCTGTGGGAGCACTCGTTGCTCCGCCGGGCCCACCGGTTCGCCGCGTCGAAGAACGCGTCGTTCAGGAGGTCATCACCACTCCCGAAGGACGAACGGTGCTCGACTTCGGCCAGAACCTCGTGGGGCGAGTGCGCTTCACGGTCAGCGGCGAGGCGGGTACCACCGTCACGCTCCGCCACGCCGAGGTACTCGAGCATGGAGAGCCTGCCTACCGGCCACTCCGCAACGCCAAAGCAACCGATCACTACACACTCAGAGGTGGCGGCGCGGAAACCTACGAACCCGAGTTCACGTTCCACGGCTTCCGATATGCCGAGGTCGAGGGTTGGCCGGGAGCGTTGAACCCCGACGACTTCGTGGCTGTCGTGCTGCACTCCGACATGGAGCGCACCGGCTGGTTCGAGTGCAACAACGAACTGGTGAACCAACTGCACAGCAACGTGGTGTGGGGCATGCGCGGCAACTTCCTCGACGTGCCCACCGATTGCCCGCAGCGCGACGAACGGCTGGGGTGGACCGGCGACCTGCAAGTATTCGCACCAACGGCGGCGTATCTCTACGACACCGCCGGCATGCTGGGCAATTGGATGGCCGACCTGTGTGCGGAGCAGCGACCCAACGGCACCGTCCCGGTCGTGATCCCGCACGTCGAGACATTCCTCTCGCACAGCGCCGCGTGGAGCGATGCCGTCACGATCGTTCCGCAGGCGCTGCATACCGCGTACGGCGACTTGGGCGTGTTGGGCGACACACTGGCCAACATGCGCGCGTGGGTCGACTTCGTCGCCGCCGACGCGCGCGCCGATCGGGTGTGGACCAACGGCTTCCAGTTGGGCGACTGGCTCGACCCGAACGCTCCCGCGGAAGCGCCGTTCATGGGCAAGACCGATCCGTGGCTCGTCGCCACCGCGTACTTCGCTCGTTCCGCACAGATCGTCAGCGATGTCGCAGCGCTTGTTGGGCCTCGACGACGTGCGCGACGAGTACGCGCAACTCGCCGCCGAGGTGCGCGAAGGCTTCCGCCAGGAATACATCACACCCAACGGGCGAGCGATGAGCGACTCGGTCACCGCCTACGCAGTGGCGCTGGAGTTCGGGCTGATCGAAGACCCGGAGGTCGCCGAACTCGTCGCTCAGCACTTCTCGAAGGCGGTCGAATCGTGGCGATACACGATCGCAACCGGGTTCGTGGGAACACCGCTGGTGCTGCACGCGTTGACGCACATCGGCAACGTGCAGTCCGCATACCGGCTGCTCACCCAGCGTCGCTGCCCGTCGTGGTTGTACTCAGTCGACATGGGCGCCACCACGATCTGGGAGCGGTGGAACAGCATGTTGCCCGACGGTTCGGTGAACCAGGGCGACATGACGTCGTTCAACCATTACGCCGTTTGGCGCGGTAGCGCAGTTCATGCACGAGATCGTCGGCGGGCTCGCCCCGGCCGAGCCCGGCTACCGCAAGATCCGTTTCGCACCGATACCCGGCCACAGCATCACGTCAGCGTCGTCTCGATTGCGTACCCCGTACGGCATCGCCGAATGCAGCTGGGAGATCGACGGCGAGCAACTCACGTTGCGCGCAGTGGTCCCGCCGAACACAACCGCTGAAGTTGTGCTTCCCGGTGCCAGCCGGCTGGACTGGAAGCACCGATCGCCGTGGGCTCGGGCAGCCACGAATGGACCTACGACGTGGCACCGGAAACGGTCGCGACGTGGGCCGACGAAGCCTGGGATCCAGGCCCGTAGAAGCGTATGTCTCACGCGGTGATACATTTGCTCCATGACCACGGTCACGATTCGGGATTTACGCAACCACGGCGGCGAGGTCGTCGATCGCGTCGCTGCAGGTGAGTCGGTGATCGTCACGCGTATCCGGAAAGCCAGTGGCCGAACTCCGTCCGGTTCGTGGAATGGACCTCGACGCCACAACGCTCCTGGAACGCTGGCGCAACGTACCCCACGTGGATCCCGAGCTCTTGCGACGAGACCTCGACGATGTGCTGGACTCCTCAATATGACGGCCACACGCGAGGCGGCGGGCTTACTCGACACATCAACAGTGATCCTGCTGCCTCTCCTTCGCGACCCGGCCCAGCTGCCGATTGCACCAGTGATTTCGTCGATCACCCTGGCAGAACTCAGCGTTGGCCCCCACCTTTCTAGCGATGCAGCCGTGCGGTCTGCCCGTCAGTCTCAGTTGCAGCAGGCGGAAGCAGACTTCAACCCGATCCCGTTCGACGCTGCCGCCGCCGCGTGCATTCGGGCGCGTGGCCGCTGATCTACGAAGTGCTGGCCGCAAACCCGCTCCGCGAGCATACGACGCACTGATCGCTGCGGTCGCAATCAGCAATGATCTCAGCCTGTACACGGTGAACCCACGAGACTTCACGGGCATCGAGGATCTACGCGTGGTCACAGTTCCTCATCCCGACGCAATCAGTTGAACGGGTGAACCGTGGCCGCGCCTCAGATGGCGAGCGAAGTTATGGTCGTCGCCGTTGGCGGATCGACGGATCGACGATTCAACGCTTCGCGTTTCGCGGCTGCAGCGGCAACGTGAAGCGGACGCAGCGCCCGCGCCAGTTGTTTGCGGGCACCGTTCAAGTCGTCGCTGAGCGTCTCCGACCGTATCTGCGGCCCGATGTCGACGCATACCGTGCCCGATCGCAACACTCCGGCAATGCGTTGCAGGTCGCCGGCATCGTGGACCATGACCGGCACTACCGGCACGCCCGCATCGCGGGCCAGCCGCAACGCGCGAGCGCCAGTTCCGGCCACGTCGATCGACCCCGGCGGGAACTCGGGAAGAGCGAATGCGACCGAACGTCCGCTGGCGACCGCTTCGGCGACGGCGGTGGAAGAACGCACATGATCGTTGTCGTCGATGACCACGCCGAGGCGCCGACCGATCGCACCTACGGCGCGCTCGGAGGAGTAATGATCGCCGAGCACCATGACGAAGTCGTGGCGAAGCAGCCGAGCGACGACGAGCTCGTCGAGCAACGTGCGATGGTTGAACACCACCACGACGGGGCCGCCTGCGTGCAGGTGCTCTTCGCCTTTGACGTTGATGGTGACGCCGTTGATCGACAATGCGAGGTCCGGCCACATCCGTGCAAACCAGTCGGTCGCGGCGCGTTTGTCTCGGCGAACCAAGCCGATGCCGGCAGCTGAAACGGCCAGCGGACCAACCGTTCCCACTGCCAACGCGCTGCGGCCGATGTCTCCGAGTCCGACCCGCTTGCGGCTGGAAAACGATGGATCGTCCAGCCGCTCTCGATAGCACGATCAGTGAGTACCTTGCCGGGATTGATGGCGGCGGGATGCCCGACCAGCTCCAACATGGCCTGGTCTTCGGAACCGTCTGAATAGGCGAAGCTGTTCTCCAGATCGATGCCGTGCTCCACCGCGAACTCCGCGACCGCTGCGGCCTTGCGTGGCCCCCATAACACGGACCCGTCGACTCGCCCGGTGGCCACGCCTCGGTCGTCGATCTCGACCCGCGTACAGAGGATGTGCTTGATACCAAGCGCCCGGGCAGCCGGCTCGATCTGGTAATTCGTTGCTGACGAAGCAATGACAATGGTGTGGCCCAGCCGGTGGTGGGCGGCGAGAATTGCCAACGCTTCGGAGTGCATACGCGGCGCGAGGTGCGCCGAGTAATCACGAACTGCAGATTCGACCAACTGATCGTGGCGCTTGCCAGCCATTGATGACATGCCGTCGGATATGGCTCGTTCCATGCCGCCGGACTTCATGGCGACGGCACCTTTGATGGCTGTCTGCATTAGTCCGATTGGGCTCAACTCGCGGCGACGAAGCTGCGCACCAGTGATGATCATTGCCGAGTAGCCGCCCAGCAGCGTGCCATCGAAGTCGAAGAAGGCACCAACGGAAGGGCCTGCCGGCGCACTGTCGATGGTGGCGGTCAGGCCGTCAGGGTGCGTCATCAGGGTGCGTCATGAGTAATCGCGCCGCGCTCGAGCACCGACAAGAAATTGGCGTGTACTTCGGCGATTCGCTTGTCGAGCGTCTTGACCGTCCACTTGCTCACGTCGATCGGCTCGAGCACCTCGACATCGACGGTGCCGGAATTCATGAGGAATCCCTTGGCAGGCTGGATGATCTCTGCGTTGTGAAACGCGATCGGAACGATCGGCACTCCACCCTCCATGGCGAGTCGGAAGGCACCCTTCTTGAACGGGCCGAGCAGAACTCCATCTTGGCGGGTGCCTTCAGGAGCGATGATGATCGACTTACCTTTCTTGAACGCCTCGGTCGCGCCGTGCAGCGACTCGATGGCTTTGTTGGTGTCGGCGCGATCGATGAAGACCACACCCGCCTTGCGACCGACGGTGCCGATGAGCGGCGCCTTGGCCATCTCTTGCTTGGCGATGCTGGTGTAGTCGCGTTGCAGCAATCGAGCGACGATGAGACCGTCGATCATGTTGCGATGGTTGAAGATGACCACGGCTGGCCGATGCGACCACAGACGCTCTTCGCCGGTGACCCGAATGTCGACGCCGCCGGCGGCAAGCGCGAAGTCTGGATACGACGACATCATGAAATCGAGCCCGGTGCTCAGCCGCCGGTTGACCGCCCCGACCCCCAGCGCGGTGAGCATGAACGGGTACACCCCGCCGTAGCTGACCGCGGTTCGCGCGATCGCCATGAGGTCGCGCTTGCCCCTTTCACCGCTTGGGCCTTCACTTGCTTCGGGATGATCTGCGGAAGTTCCAGTTGCCATTCTCGTCTCCAAGTCTCTGTCCACTATCGTGTTAGGATAATCTAGTTTCCAGTGAATGAGAAGAACATTATCGGGGGCACCGCCTTGAGGCCACCTCATCGGGAACCGCAGAGCCTCGCCGACTCTGGCGGAGGGAATGTGGCCATGCCCGCAGGTCATTACGTCACGCTTCCGGGCCGCGGACGCACCTTTGTTCGTTTGGTGAATGGCCCGACGGGTGCACCGACCGTGCTGCTTGGTGCACGGATGGCTCGCAACGAGCGGCATGAACTGGTATCGGGTGTTCGAACCATTGTCGGCCGAGTTCAACGTCGTCGCTCCAGATCTTCGAGGTCACGGACGCGGCATCAGATCGAACGCGAGATTCAGCCTCACCGACTGCGCCGATGATCTTGCATCGCTGATCGAATCGCTCGATGTCGGCCCGGTCATCGTGGCGGGATACTCGCTCGGCGGCCCGGTGAGCCAACTGCTGTGGCGACGGCACCCACACCTGGTGGCGGGGCTGATCTTGTGCTCGACGACGCACGATTTCGTTCCCGGCCGCGGCGCCAATTCTTCTTCGGCGAGCTGTTGAACTACGCAGCGGCCGCCATCCGCTTCTCCACGCGTTCGCGAGCGTCATGCCCAAGCACGGCATCAGGTTCGTGTCACCCTGGGCGGTGACTGGCCCGCCGGCGTCCGTGAAGGGTTGGGTGACCAAGGAAGGCCAACGCCACGACGCCCGAATGATTCTCGAGGCCGCCAACCAAGGTTCGAGCTACGACGCTTCGGAATGGATCGAAGAGATCGACGTACCCACAGCGGTCGTTGCCACGGTACGAGACCGGGCCTTGTCGCTCGATGCCCAACTCGAGACCGCCCGGCTCATCAAGGCCACGGTGTTCGAGTTCGACGACGACCACATTGCGTCGTCGAACCCCGAATATCCGGCGGTGTTCGTGGCGGCGTGCCGCGACGTGTCAGCCCGCATTCCCAACGCTCGCGTTAGCCGCCGGTACGCACAGCTTCAGCGGCGGCAGTGTGATGTTCGGTCGCTGGCTGATGCAGGCGACCGTTGCCGCACTCTGCGACAGCATTTCGATTTCGTTGGCCGAACACGATGGTGTCGTTGATTTCGGCAGCGAACTCTTCCCGCTTACGACGAACCTCACCGGCAATGCCATCGAGTAGCCCGCGGTGGCCGGCCAAGTCGAGACATGTTCGAAACTGCTCGGCCGAGATTGATTCGGGGCCGATGATTCGACGTTGCAACAGCATCTGACGGCCCAGTGCGAGGCTCCGCTTGATCGTTGCCTTCTCGTCGAGGGTTGTCTGCGACGAATGCGTGAGCTGGCTCGCCGCGACGCTGTACGCCTCGAGAAATGGCCGTATCACCAAGTGGGCCCACAGCGGGCCAGACGTGCGCAGCAGCAATCGAACTTGCTCTCCGCCACCGGCGATCGTCGAACGCCAGTTGGCGTCGCGGCCAGACAGTTCGCTTTCGAGTTCGGCGATGAACGCAGCCCGCTCGGAGAAGAAAAACTCGAACTTGAACAGGTCGCGCAGCCGCAGGGCTTCAGCTATGAGCCGAGCTTCGCGGTCCGTCTCGCCGTCGTGAGCGCATGCCAGCAACGCCAGTTCCGCAATGGCAGGAATCACGAAGAAGTGAACGACTGAGTTCCGATAGTACGCAGCTTCGGGTCGCTGTTCCGCCCCGATGAGATACACGGGGTCGGGCCCGTCTGCGTACGCGGTGACGATGCCTCGGTCAACGAGTTTGCTCAACGCGTCAGCGACCCCGAGTTCAGTGTCGAGCGCGGCCTCGTCGGTCATCGGGAAACCTCGGTGACGCACAGCATCAAGTCTGTCGGTGACCGCGGCAGCGGTTTCTTCGATGGTCAACGCGACGTCGCGACTGCCGAGCATGGTGAGCGCCAACAGTGCGAGCGGCGTGATTGGCGTCACCCGATTGATGCGAACCGACACCTCCAAAGCGGTCTTTGTGAGACTGAGGCGGCGCTCGTCTTCGGAGTGACTCTCGTCGAGCATTCCGCGAAGTTGCACCGGCTCCCCAAAGCCAACGTGCACTCGGCCCGACGGACGATTGAGCGCTCGCAGCGAACGAATCGCCCAGGCCGCGTTCTCCGCCTGCTTTGTTCGTCCCTGATTTTCGGCGACGATGTCATCGATTTCGAACAGGTGGTCGTACACGATGGAGACCGGAACCAAGGCGACGTCGCCATCGGGCTCGGCCGCCAGCGCATCGGCAACGTAGGCGAGCAGGCCCAAGTTTCGGCGGACGAAGCTTGCCGGTTCGTGTGCGAGTTCCTTCGATGTACCACTCGAGGTGTTGCCGGTTGCGTACGAGGTGGGCAACATACTCACGGAGGGCGAGCTTGTACACCGGGTCGTTCTGAAACGATCGGCGAATGTAAATGGTGCCGAGTCGCCGCATCAGATCACCGACCGGAAAAAACGCCATGTTGAGTCCGCCGAACAACATCACCGGCGGCAGCCCTTGTTGGCGGCGCATCAGCGACAACACGGGGCCGTCGAGGTTCGACCGGTGCGACGGCAGGAACACGACGGTCTGGCGTTGGCACAAATCGCGAAGCTGTTCGATCTGAGTTGGCTCACACCGAATCTCGGAGTACCCCCGCACGAAGAACTCGCACACGTTGGTCCAGGTCGACACCATGCGCTTGGAATGCGTGCTGCGCATTTCGGTGAGCGCTCGACCAGCTTCGGCCAGGACATCTCCGGGGGCACGCCCGAGCGATTCGGCCAAAGCGGCCACTGCGGCTTGATACTCGGGCCGACTTTCGATGTCGGCGCGGGAGCGTTCGAGCGAGTTCGTCACCTGTCACCTGCCATTTCGTCGCCCGATTGGTGGCGCGGCCGCTTCAGATACCCCATGGCGAGAGAATACCATTTCCGTCAAGCGGATGTCGAGTTCTCGCCGCAGGCAAACTGGGGTCAAATGATTGCGGTTGGAGACCGCAGCATCAAGGCGTCGCGTACCGCCCGACAGACCAGTACGTCGTGCTGGTTGAATCCGCGATGTTCAAACGTCACGATGCCTTGGCCGGGGCGGCTCTTCGATTCGCGACTCGCCCGCACCTCAGTTTCCACATGCAGCGTGTCGCCGTGGAACATGGGAGCGGGGAAGGCCACCTCCGAGAAGCCGAGGTTGGCAACCGTGGTGCCCAGTGTTGTTTCGTGAACGCTGATACCGATCACCATGGCTACCGTGAGCATGGAATTCACGAGCGGTTTGGCGAACTCGGTCTCGCGTTCGGCGTAGTCGAAGTCGAGATGCATCCAAGCCGGGTTCATGGTGATCGAGGTGAAGAACACGTTGTCTGACTCGGTGATCGTGCGCCGGATCGCGTGTTGAATCACCAGCCCGGGCACCAGTTCTTCCAACCACTTTCCAGAATGCGGACGTGTCATGCGTCGAACGTACCGCCTCGGTGAGCCACGACGTCAGCCATCACGATCGGGGTGATGATTGGAGGGTTTGCTCCGCCCACGTTCCCGCCACCGAGCGAGAGGTCGTACCATCACTTCGTGGCTGTGGTGGAACTCACGATCGAACCCCGGGTGCGCCCGGTCGGCGGCGGCGAGGTGCTGCGCCTGTTGCCATGGCGAGCACGTCGCACCGTCGGACCGTTCATTTTCGCTGACCTCATGGGCCCCGACACGCTGCTGCCAGGCGAAGGCGCCGGATGTCGACGCACATCCCCACATCGGTCTCGCCACCGTCACCTATCTGTTCGCTGGCCGCATGGTCCACCGCGACTCCACCGGGGCTGTGCAAACCATCGAACCGGGAGCGATCAATTGGATGACCGCCGGCCGGGGTGTTTGCCACACCGAACGCAGCCATCCCAGCGACCGAACGACGACCCGCATGCACCACGGACTGCAGACGTGGGTGGCGCTTCCAGACGGGGCTGAAGATGTCGAACCGACCTTCGCTCACTGCGCAGCAGCCGACTTGCCGGTCGAGTCGGCCACCGGAGCTCGCATCCGCATGTTGGCCGGCACGTCCTGGGGTATCGAGTCACCGGTGGCCGTGTCGTCACCGATGATTCTCGCTGAGGTCAATCTGGGTGGCGACGGCACCTTGGTGCTTGACGACGCACACCCCGAACGCGCAGTCCTGGCGATTGACGACGACATCGCCATCGAAGGCCATCGCCTGAGACATCAACGCCTTGCGGTCATCGAACGAGGGGCACGGCCCACCATCACCGGCCGCGGCAGGCTGATCGTGCTCGGCGGCGAACCCGTTGGCAACCGACACATCTGGTGGAACTTCGTTCACAGCGACCCCGAGCGCATCGAAGCCGCCAAGTCCGACTGGATCGCCCAGAGATTCCCGCTGGTCCCGAACGATCACGAACCTTGGGTCCCGCTCCCCGAGTGAGACATGCTTGGACTTGACTACCTAACGGTCGTTAGGTAGGTTGACGCCTGCATGTCTGCTGTTGTCACTCGCTCCACACCACCGGAAGCCACCGGGCGCGAGCGCATCATGGATGTCGCAGCAGCTTCGTTCCTCGTGCACGGCTACGAGGGCACATCCCTTCGCCACATTGCAGACTCGGTCGGCATGAAGGCTGGGTCGCTCTATTACCACTTCGCTTCAAAGGATGAACTCCTCGCCGAGATCCTGCGTCGTGGTATCGACGTGATGAACGTGGCGTTCGACGAAGCCGAGGCTGCGTCAGCCGGCTCATCAGACGCCACTTCAGCTGACGCAGCCGCCGACCGGGTTGCGGGCCACGTTCGTGCCCACCTTTCAGCGTTGTACGAGAACGGGCCGTACACCGCCGTACACGTCACCAGCTTCCGTACCGCTCCGGCAACAATTCGCGAAGAGATCGTCAAACTTCGCGACGGTTACGAGGCGCGATGGACGCAGCTCTTCGTCGAACTTCAAGGTGCTGGCGAAATGGCTCCCGACATCGATATCAACCTCGCTCGGCTTGCCTTGTTTGGGGTGATGAACTCCTCGGTCGATTGGTTCGATCGAACCCGTGGGAATCTCGACGACTTCGCTGCGGTCATCACACGCCAGTTCTGGACCGGAGTCGCAGCATGAGACCGATCGTCAGCAAACTCGACCGCGGCTCCAGCTCAGTTCACCGCCAACACCGCAGCCAACGAGCAGTTGGTCGCGACGTTGAACGAACGACAGCAGTTTGCGATCTCGGGCGGAGCGGGCCGAGAACGATCGATCGAACGACATCTCGCTCGCGACAAGATCATGGTCCGCGACCGCATCGACATGGTCATCGACGAGGGCACCGCATTTCTCGAATTCTCCACGCTGGCGGCGTTCGGCCAATACGACGATTCGGCGCCCGGCGCAGGCATTGTCACCGGCATCGGCATCGTTCACGGCGCGCCGTACGTGTTCATCGCCAACGACGCCACCGTGAAAGGCGGCTCGTTGCTGCCTGTGTCGATCAAGAAGCACGTTCGAGCGCAGGAAATCGCCGAAGAGAACATGCTCGGGGTGATCTACCTCGTCGACTCGGGCGGCGCGTTCTTGCCGTTGCAAGACGAGATCTTTCCCGACAAAGATCACTTCGGCGGATCGTTCTACCGGCAAGCGCGGCTCTCGGCGATGGGATTGCCCCAGCTCAGCGTGGTCCTTGGCGGGTGCACCGCCGGCGGAGCGTACGTGCCGGCGCTCAGCGATGAAGTGATCATGGTCGACGGAATCGGGCAAATTTTCCTCGGTGGGCCGCCGATCGTGAAGGCCGCTCTGGGAGAGATCATCTCGGCGGACGATCTCGGTGGCGCCCAGTTACATACGTACACCTCCGGAGTCAGCGACTACCTCGCCCGCTCTGAACGCGAGGCATACGGGAAACTCAGGGAGATCTGCGAGACCACCGCGCAACGCCACATCGACGACCGCCAATCGTGGGTCGACTGGGCTGCACCCGAGCCTCCCGCATACGACGCAACCGACCTGTACGGCATCGTGTCTGCCGACGATCGAATTCCGTTCGACGCCACCGAGGTCATCGCCTGTTTGGTCGATGGTTCCAGATTCTCGGCCTTCAAACCAGACTGGGGTTCGTCAATCGTGTGCGGGTTCGCCCGAATTTGGGGCCACCTTGTCGGCGTCATCGCCAACAACGGCATCATCTTTTCCGAATCGGCACTCAAAGCAACGCACTTCATCGAACTCTGCGAACAACGTCGGGTACCGCTGGTGTTTCTCCAGAACACGAGTGGCTACATGGTGGGCCGCGACTCTGAAGCCGGGGGCATCGCCAAGCACGGCGCGAAGATGGTTGCTGCTGTCGCGAACGCCACCGTGCCTCGTTTCACCGTGCTCACCGGCGGGGCTTACGGAGCCGGGAACTACGGCATGTGCGGGCGCGGCTTCAACCCACGCTTTCTCTTCGCATGGCCCAACTCGCGGATTGCGACCATGTCGGCTGATACCGCGCAGACGGTGCTGGTCGACATTCGTCTGGCGGGCATGAAGGGCGCCGACACGAGCGAAGCCGACGTTGCCGCGCTGCGAGCCGAAGTACGCGAGCAGTACGAACGCCAATCGAACCCGTACTACGCCACCTCGCGCCTGTGGGACGACGGCCTCATCGACCCCGTCGATACCCGCGACGCGTTGGGCTTGTGTCTCGCGGTAGCCGCAAGACAAGACGACGCACCCCCGTCCCGACCCCTCGTGTACCGGATGTGATGACCGTGCCCGCCACAGCCGTAACGCGACGTGCCAGGCACGTCTCGTTACGCGCTCGACCACGTGGGGTGAGTACGTGAAGATACTCATTGCGAACCGTGGGGAGATCGCGCGGCGGGTCATCCGCACCGCTCACCGGCTGGGGCACACCACCGTTGCCGTGTACGGCGACCCCGACGCCAACGTGTGGCACGTGTCTGAGGCAACGGAATCGTTTCGGCTCGGCCCGGCCGATCTGGCGCAGTCGTACCTCAGCAAGGAGCGGCTGCTTGCCGCCATCTCCCACACCGGGGCCGATGCCGTTCACCCCGGCTACGGCTTTCTCGCAGAGAACGCCGACTTCGCCCGCGCCGTCGTCTCGGCCGGTTGTGCATGGATCGGCCCACACCCAGAGGCTGTCGAGCGAATGGGTTCGAAAATCGAAGCCCGCCGCATCGCCGTGGCGGCCGGGGTACCCGTCATTCCCGGTTACGACGAGTCTCAAGACCCTGCCGACCTCGCAGTCGCAGCCGAGCGCATTGGTTATCCGGTCCTGGTGAAGGCCGCTGCCGGTGGCGGCGGCAAGGGCATCCGCATCGTGCATGAGGCATCTGGCTTTGCGGCCGCGCTCGCCGAGGCAGCGACCGAAGCTGAGCGGTCGTTCGGCGATCGGGCCATGATCGTCGAGCGATACATCCAGCGTCCTCGCCACGTTGAAGTACAGCTCATCGGCGACAAGCACGGCAACGCCATCCATCTGGGAACACGCGAGTGTTCCGTGCAGCGGCGCTACCAAAAAGTGCTCGAAGAGGCCCCAGCACCGAACCTTCCAGCTGCCACCCGCACCGGCCTGCACGACGCTGCCATCAAGCTCGCGAACGTGATGCGTTACGACTCGGCCGGCACGATCGAGTTCATCGTCGACGACGCCACCGGCGACTACTTCTTCCTCGAAATGAACACCCGATTGCAGGTGGAACACCCAGTCACGGAGGAAGTCACCGGCCTCGACATCGTCGAACTGATGATCAACTCCGCCATCGGAGAACCGCTCCCCCTGAGCCAGCGCGACGTGACGTTCACCGGCCACGCGTTCGAAGCTCGAATCAACGCCGAAGATCCAGCCACCGGGTTCACCCCGCAAATCGGCCGGGTGACCGACATCACCCACCAATGGGACGCGACCTCCGACCCGATATCAACGAGCCGATACCGGTGGGATGCGGCGATCCGCCCGGGCGACGAAGTCACGCCCTTTTACGACTCGATGATCGCCAAGTTGATCGTGTGGGACGAAAGCCGCGACGCTGCGCTCAGCTCGCTGCGCCATGCACTCGACGGACTGCGTGTGGGTGGCCTTGTCACCACCGCGCCGTTCCACCGATGGCTGGTCGACCAGCCGCCCGTGCTTGCTGGTCGAGTGACGACACGATTCCTCGACGAAACCAATGTGCCGGCCGATCCAGCGCTCGCCGCGCCGGCCGCCGCATCGATCTGGCATGACCTCAAAATGCTCGACCACGGATTCAGCCGTACCACGAAACCGCACAGCCCGTGGAGTCTGGGCAGCTTCAGATTGACGCCTCACCGAACAGCGGCCCCCGTCATCCTCCGCGCGCTCGACGGCGCGACCCACGAGATCAATCCGGCCGACCTCCCTACGCGGAGCAACTTGGAACCAATCACCGGCAACGTCGACGTGCAGCGCCGCCGCGTGCGTGTGCGGCATGAAGGTTTCCCGCACGAGTTCGTCGTGCTCGAACGCAGCGAAGCGTGGGCGCCTGACCCGTCGGATGCTGCGGGCGTCGCCGGTGCGATCACGGCGCCGTTCCCAGGTGTAGTGGCCGAAGTCCATGTCGTGCCCGGCCAGTCAGTCACCACCGACGCCGTGGTCGTGGTGATCGAAGCCATGAAGATGTTGCACTCCCTCGCCGCCGCAGGTGGTGGCATCGTCGACGAAGTCCGCATTGCCCCCGGAGACCAAGTCTCCTCCAAACAAGTCCTCATCACCTTCCACGAATGACCAAGAGGTGTCTGACACCTCTTGGTCACGACCAAACAACCTGAACCAAGAGGTGTCTGACACCTCGTGGTTGCGGGAAAGGAGACAACCATGACGCATCGCAACATTTACATGACCGACGAGCTCGAGGCGATCTACGACCAGACAGTCGAGTTCGTGACGAAAGAGGTCACGCCGAATGGCGACTCATGGGAAGAAGCGGGCAAGGTGCCCCGCGACGTGCTGCGCAAGATGGGCGACCTCGGCATGCTTGGCCTGCGGGTGCCAGAAGAACATGGCGGGCTCGGCCTGGGAATGCTCGCGTCCGCCACGTTCTCCGAGGCGTTGGGCGCTTCCACGTTCGGCGGATTCGACGTGACCGTGTTGGTACACACCGACATGGCGGGCCCGCACCTGGTGAACTCGGGTTCGGCCGAACAACTGGCCCAGTGGTTGCCGTCCGTGCTCTCGGGCGAGACGATCTTGTCCATCGGCGTCACCGAACCAGACGCAGGCTCCGACGTCGCCGGGATTCGTTCGACCGCAGTGAAAGACGGCGACGGATGGCGCATCAACGGCACCAAGACGTTCATCACCAATGCCGTCTACGGCAACATGACCATCGTCGCCGCCAAGACCGACCCCGGCAACAAGTACGGCATCACGATGTTTCTGGTGCCCGCCGACACTGAAGGTTTCAGTGTTGCCAAAAAACTCCACAAGCACGGTTGGCTCTGCAGCGACACCGCTGAGCTCGTGCTCGACAACGTGTGGGTACCAGACAGCAGCGTGCTCGGCACGGTGCACCGTGGCTTCTACGAGACGATGAAGAACTTCCAGAACGAACGCATGGTTTTGGTGGGCATGGGGGTGGGCGCGGCGCAGGCAGCTATCGATCAAACGCTCGAACATACGCAGTCACGCCCAGCTTTCGGCGGTCACCTGTACGACTTGGGCGCGATTCGACAGCGCATGGCCATGAACCAAGCCAAACTCGACGCCGTTCGTGCCGCGATGTACCACGCAGCCTGGTTGGGCGACACTGTCATGGGCGCCGGGGCCGACAACGTGAAAGCGATGTCAGGAGTGAAGGCGTGGGGTTGTGAGGCGATCAACCACATCATGTACGACTGCCTACAGTTCCACGGCGGCATGGGATATATGCGTGAAACCCCGGTCGAGCGCATGTACCGCGACGCACGCATCCTCAACATCGGCGGCGGCGCCACCGAAGTCATGCTGGAAGAAGTCGCCAAACGCTCCATCGTCGCCACCTGAATTCGTCGCTGGGTGCCTGTCCCCCAGCGATGGACATCGTTGGGGGTCTGACCCCCAGCGACGCGGCATGATGGGCGGATGAACATCACACCTGTTGGGCCGATGCGCTCCCTGTTGTTCGTACCTGCGGTGCGACCCGACTTCATCGCCAAGTTGCCGGGCCGCGGGGCCGATGCCGTTGTCATCGACTGCGAGGACGCGACGCCCGCCAACGCAAAGGCCGAGGCGCGGGACAACGCCCGGGAACTCACGCCAGGATTGGTAGATCAGGGATGTGCGGTCATGGTGCGCATCAACGCAGTGGATACCGAATGGTTCGCTGATGATGTTGCGCAGGCGTTGCTGCCCACGCTCGCAGCCGTGATCGTGCCCAAGGCCGAGTCCGTCGCCGGTCTCGACCGAGTCGCCGCAGCCCTCGCGGCTGCCGGCCTCGGGCATCTGGGCGTGCTGGCAGGAATCGAAACGGCACTCGGTGTGGCAGATGCGAGGGCCGTACTCGCCCACCCAGTTGTCGTCGCCGGATACTTCGGAGCCGAGGATTTCATCGCTGACATGGGTGGTGTGAGAACGCCCGGCAATGCCGAAGTTGTGTACGCCCGAGGCGCGGTGGCCGTGGCAGCGCGGTTGGCCACGGTGCCGCTCCTCGACCAAGTGGTCACAGACTTCCGGGACAACAAGCGGTTCACCCACGAGGCGGCCGAAGCACGCGCCCTCGGATACAGCGGCAAGTTGTGCATTCACCCCAACCAGGTGGAGTTGGCGAACTCGGCCTGGACTCCGACCGAAGCCGAGATCGATCGCGCCCGCCGCCTGGTAGCGGCGTACGAGGAAGCGTCAGCCCGCGGCATCGCAGCCATCGACTTCGAGGGCCAGATGGTCGACGAGCCGCTCGCCACCCAAGCGCGCAGGGTGCTCACGCTCGCAGCGGGCTGAGCGGTTCTCCTGCACAGGAGGGCACAAACGTTCCAGGTCTGAAGAGTCAACTGGCAAGATGGGGAATGGCAACCGGCAGTACTCCCCCGCCGTCCGGTGACGAAAAGGGACCGCTTGTCACGCTGGGCCTGATGCCGGTGGTCGTGATGGTCGCTCTGATGTGGCTGATCGAGATCATCGACACCATCGCCAATGGTCGGCTCGACCAGTACGGCATCGAACCTCGCAAACTGTGGGGTCTCGACGGAATTCTCTTCGCCCCGTTCCTCCACGGCGGCTTTGGCCACCTCATTGCCAACACCATCCCCTTCCTGTTGCTCGGCGGAGCGATCGCATTGGGTACAGCCAAGAGATTCGCGACGGTTACCGTCATCGTCGGCTTGGTTGGGGGTTTGGGGACGTGGCTCACCGGGCCAACCAACACCATTCACATCGGTGCCAGCGGCTTGGTGTTCGGCTATCTCACTTACCTCATGGCCAGAGGTATCTTCGCTCGCAACATCTGGTACCTGCTGGGCGGAGTGCTCACCTTCATGGTGTACGGCGGCGTGCTGTGGGGAGTGCTCCCAGCCCCGGGCATCTCCTGGCAAGGGCACCTGTTCGGCGCCGTCGGCGGGGTCGTCGCCGCCTATGTGTTGCACGCCGACCGTGACGAAGCAGACGGAACCGGGAGCACAGCGAAGAAGCCTCGCCGCGGCTTGATGGAGCGGCTCAGCCCACCCGAGCTGTAACGACCTCGATCAACCGGAGGCGATCAACTGGTCGACCGGCACAAAATCGTCGGTGAGAGTCGGTGCATCTGCCACGCAGGCAACGCGGTCGGCGTCGCCTGACTGCAAGGCGCTGCCCGCCCACCACTCAGGTGAGGGCGTCGAGCAGGTCGTCGATATTCACTGTGGCGATGGCGACGGTTTGGTCAGCCACGCCGTACGGGATGACGAGTGTGCCGTTGTGGGCGAATGCTCCGCAGGAGTACACGACGTTGGGCACGTAGCCATTTTGATTGGTGTGTGTCGGTGTGAGGAGCGGCTCGGTCGATCGCGCAATGACGCGACTCGGGTCGTCCAGGTCGAGCAGAATCGCCGACATCGCATACGTACGCATCGGGCCGACGCCGTGGGTGAGCACCAACCATCCCCGATCGGTTTCGATCGGCGAGCCGCAGTTGCCGAGCTGAAGGACTTCCCACGGCTGGGTCGGGACCTGGATCGTCGTCGAAGTTGGCCAGCATCGAAGGTCGGACGAGAACGCGACCGAGTTCGTCTCGCGATCCGATCGCGAGAGCGCAACGTAACTTCCACGAATCTTTCGAGGAAAGATTGCAAGTCCCTTGCCGAGCGCCGCCGCCCCAGCCATCGGTGCACAACTGAACGACACGAAGTCGTCCGTCGTCAACAACTGCTGGGAAATGTTGTGGCCGTCGTACGCGGTGTACGTCGCGAGGTAAGAGCGCTCGCCGGAGTCAGCCGTGAACTGCACGAACCGCGCATCTTCCATGCCATGGCTCTCAGACGGTGCGTGCGGCCACAAGACTCGCTCCGAGAGCTCGGTGCTCTCCGGAAACGTGAGTGAGTACGACGATCGGGCGATCTCGCGCAGGTTGGCGGCCGTTTGACGGGTGTGCCGTCGGGTGGCCCGGTCTGCCATGAGATTCGAGATGCCCTCGTCGAGTTGTGCATCGGAAAAGGTCGATGGCAGCGAATCGAGCACATCCGCAGCATTCTCGTGGTCGTCGCCTCGTTCGTCGAGACGCGCATGAAACACCGACCGGTGATGCGTCCCGAGCTGCGCCGCTCGTCGTACTGCAGAACCTGCTGGGTTCATGCATCGTGACCTCGCCACCGGCGGTGACGGTGCCAGTGCGGAAACCGATTGACGAGCGATGCCCTTCGCCAATGCAGCGAACGCTCATCACGAAGGCCGCATCCCCCGATTCGTCCTGCACCGGATGAAGCACCGCCGACGGATTACACAACGCAGCCCCCTCGATCGAGTACTCGTGCGTGAAGCTTGCCCCCAACAGCAACCGACGGGCAGCCGAGAGTTCGCACCTCGTCGCCTACACGCGACGAGACAAGGTCGGCATGTGCGAGGAACTCGCGGTGCAGATCGACGTGACGGCCGACGAATCGCTCGTCGATCGAAGCCATCGCCTCCTCCACGGTTGCCTCGTCCAGCGCAAGAATCCGTTCGACGACCGGCGTCGGCACGAGAGTCACCCGGACCAGAATCTTCCCGACCTGGCACGAAGAAGCGCGTGATGACTCGACTCAGGTCGGGCGCGAGCCTGATTCCCGTATCAGTGATGGTCGGTGGCGTCATCAGCGCACTGACGAGACAAGTCGTGCGCGCTGCATGGTCGACGACGAGTGCAAGTGTCGACTCCGCACCTTGGTTTTCGTTGACACCGTGGCGTTCCAGCCCGTCGAAGCCGCCGCCGGACGAGTCGTCGTACATGACTTGCTTGGAGTCATTTCGCCCATGGAACCACTGTTCGGCTGCGTCGACTCCGTCCAACCAGTGGTCGTCACCGGTGACCGTATGGGCTCGCCAGCAGGCGTCGGCCATCGCAGCGGCCTCAATTGCCTGCTGATCGAACTGGGTTGACACGTCTCCAGGTCCACGACCCGACACACCCGTGAGGGACAAGACCCCAGAGGCGGTCTCCAACGCGAGCAGCCAACCAAGCATTTTGAGTCCGGTATCGAGGACGGCGCTGTTGCCGAGTACAGCACCTGAAGCGATGACCGCCTCGGCCAGCGAAGCGTTGGCGTAGCGAAGCCGCGGCTCGGGCCACGCCCACCCACCCCAATCATCTGAACCGACCTCGTCACCCAGAATGACGTCAACAGCATCGACCAGCAGCGCTTGAGCCGGCCCGTGATGGCAGTCCGCCGACACGATCTCAGCTGCGCCGAGCGCGGCAAACGCCATCGCCCGCGACCACGGCGAACGTTGTTGCACCACTTCGTTGAATCCGCTCAGAGCCTCAGCCTTGATTGCTGGATCCGTGTGATGAGCCCCTGCGAAACCCAGTGCCCAGACCGCTCTTCCCCAGCAGTCTTCGGTTCCAGGCTCATCAGTCCAGACGCCAGCAACATTCATGCGGTTCCGAACCCGACCGTCGGGATCCACACCAGCGCGGACGAAGTTCAATGAACAGCGCCCAAAGCTGCGCGCCCGCACCACATCGGAGTCACGGCTCGCCACCAGCAGCAGCCTGGCGTTGTCATCGGTGCAATAGCCGTGTTCTTCGCGTCGGACGGTGCCCAGCGTGTGCTCGAACAGCCCCCGGGCATCGCTCAACCTGTCGAGATGCTCGAACCCTTTGTCGATGATCGTTCCAGTGTCGATGAGACTGCTCATATCGCGACCGATGTATTGCCAGCGATGATGTTGTCGGCGAGCCGGCAGTATTGATCGGCGACCGACGACCAAGCCAACGACGGTGCCAGTAGGGCAGCGTGAGCTGTCATGCGCTCGGCAACACCAGCATCGGTGACAACCGATCGAATCGCTGCGGCGAGGGCGGCTGGGTCGCCGTGTGGAACGACGATGCCAGCGCCACTGCTGAGAAGTTCCACGGCGTGTGGGAACGCTGTCGCGATCACCGGTCGACCTGCCGCGATCGCGTCGACGAGCACTCCAGACGTCACCTGGTCACGCGAGTCATACGGCAACACGACCGCTTGCGATGAGGCAACGAATTGCATGAGTTGTGAAACAGTGCGGTACGAGTCGTCGAAGGTCACCTGTTCGGAGATTCCGAGCTCCACGGATCGCTGTATCAAAGATTCTCGATACGTGTCGCCAAACTGGGCGAGCACCTTCGGGTGCGTGACGCCTGCGACGGTGTAATTCGGTCGCACGTCGTCGGCGGCAAGGAGGGCCAGCGCATCGATGACATGCTCCATACCCTTTCCCGGTCCGATCAGGCCCCACGTCAAGAGCTGGGGGCTGGGCGTCGCGGAGCGGCGTTCGTCGACTGAGGCCAATGATGGGGCCGACGCGCCATGAGGTATGACGGCAACTTTGCGAGGGTCGATGGAATACAACGTGGCGAGGCGATCTCGCGCTGTCTTGCTCATCACGACAGTGCGGTCGGCGAGCGACACAATCTGCTCGAGCAGCATCCGCTGCCGGTCGGTCGGATGCAACGGCACCGTGTGAAGTGTCACCACCGATGGCACCGTCAAGGCGCGCATGAGCGTGACGACCTCGTCGCCGTCGGCACCACCGTAGATGCCGTATTCGTGTTGAATCATTGCGACGTCGCACCGCGACAACGTCGAAGCAGCATCACGGATCGACCGCTGGACGCCGTTGACCAGAACGCTGCTGGTGTTGGTGCTGGTCGATCCGACTGGACCAACAGGCGCTGACGTGACAGCAGCCTGAGGGCCATCGTCCACCCGAACGACGTCGACGCGGTTCCCAGAAAGGCGCCACTGGCCGGCAAGGGCCGCGGCGAACGTCGCCAGACCACAAACTTGTGGCGGATACGTGCTGATCAGGCCGATGCGCCGGATCGGTGCAGCTGTGAGGTGGTTGCGTGAGCGGGTGGGCATTACGACTCCTTGAGGTCATCAAGGTCGCGACGTCGAGCCTGCACGGGGCAACAGCTCGCAGACGGCTGTCCTGCCCAAACGAGGCGACACTTCCAAGTAGTGAGACCATACCCATGATCGGCTGCCACCAAACACCGGCCGGGACATTCAGCTGGGGAACGCAGTTGCCTCGCCCACGAGCACACGTTCGTACAACTCGGCGTATTCCCGAACCATTCGAGACACGTCGAATCGCTCGCGAGCGATGCTTCGAATTTCGTCTCGGTCGAGCCGCTCGACTGCTGCGACCGCTTCGACAGCACCAGCCAGATCGTCAACGAGAAACCCGGTGACGCCATCGATGATCAGCTCCGACATCGATCCGCGGTTGTGCGCAATGACAGGTGTGCCGCAGGCGAGCGCCTCGGCGACGCTGTAACCGAACGGCTCGTCGAAGTTGATGAGATGCACCAGCGCATGAGCGCTCGCCAGCGTGGCAGGCCGCTCTGACGCACCCACTGCGCCGACGAAACGCACCCGTTCATCGAGATGGGGTTCGACTTCGTCACTGAAGTAGCGCTGGTCCTGAATGATCCCAGCAATGACCAGCGGCCGGTTGCAGAGTTGAGCGAGTCGAACTGCTTCGGCGGTCCCTTTGTCTGGGTGGATTCGACCGAAGAACAGCAAGCCGTCGCCGGGCTCGACATCGGTGTGAAACGCGTCCACGGGGATGCCGTGATGGATGGTCGCGGCGTAGGTGAGGTCTGGGTGACGGTTCGCGTCGCTGATGGCGACGTAGGTGTTCGTGGCGTCGTACTTCTTGTACACGGGCAGTATTCGCTCCGACGAAAACCCGTGGATCGTCGTCACTACTGGCGTCTTCACCAACGCGCTGTACGTGAGGGGCAGGAAGTCGAAGCCGTTGTGAATGATGTCGAATTCGGCTGCCGCCTCGAACACTTGGGAAATGTGGCTGCACTCTGCGACTTTTGCGTCGATCGTCGCATCTTCGCTCCACCCTCGGGCCACACAGCTGCGAAGCTCACCCGTGGTGATCGAGTCGCCGGTGGCGAACAAGGTCACTTCATGACCGAGTGCCACCAGACCTTCGGTCAGCAACGACGCAAAGAGTTCCCACGGGCCGTAGTGACGAGGTGGAGTTCGCCACGCAATGGGTGCCAGCACCGCGATACGCCGAGCCGTCACGCCGGGCTCGGTTCGCTGAACTTGGTGATGGGTGGGAGGGTACTCGTCGATTCCACGCGAACGTGCCCGGCCACTCGGGCCGGGCACGTTGCGGGATGATGAACGCAGCATTGTCAATGCAGCTCAGTGCGTGGCAGCAGCCTTGCGGTAGTGGACGATTCCGAGCACGGTGAGGACTGCCATGACGGCGGCGGCGATGAACGCCCCGATGGCGGCGATGCCGGCAATCATGCCGACTGTTGACCAAGCGTAAGCTGACAACAGCAAGCCACGAAGCGTCTCACCCTTGAACAGGGTGTTGCGCTGATTGGTGATGTCGTCGGCAGTGGCCTGCAACTCGTCGATCTCCGCCTGCGGCGCTCCGGCCTCAGTCGCATCGGTCACCGCAGTTTTGGCGGCCCGTTCCACGGAACCCAACTCTGCGTAGGTCTGGCCGTCGGCGATACCTTCGAGGTGGCCGTCAATGTAGCTGGCGTAGGCCTCGGCTTGCTTTCCGGTGGTGACCTGCTGACCGGCGTACTCCAACAGGTCGGTCCGACCTTCCTCGGTCAGGGCTTCAGCCGGTGGGAAATTGATGTTCTGCGAGGTCAACTCGTCGGTCACGTAGTCATCAGCGAAGGTGTAACCCCAGGTGAGAAGTCCGCCGGCTACGACGAATACAACGGTCGCGACCAGGCCGAACGCAACAAGTACTTTGTCGATCTGGCGGCGTTTCAACTCGACGACTGGCTCAGCGGATTGACCCTCTGGATGGACTTGTGAGTTGGCGCCGACGGGCTGGGCGATGGTTTCGGTGGTCATTGTGATCTCCTAATTGATCCGGTGTTCCTCTTCATCACCGTAGAGAAATCCGAATAACGGTGTCAGGGGAGACAGACCCAACCATGTATGACTTTGTACCCTGCCGGCATGACCCGATGACGCTTGGTCGTGACGTTGGGAACTTGTGCTCTAGCGCCACCGTTCAGGTGCCGAGATCATCAGGGCATGAGTGAAAAGACCGTCAGCGGAAAAGTCGCCCGAAAAGTGTCCGGAAAAGTTGTGGTGGGGTACAACGGCAGCGACAGCTCTGCGGAGGCAGTGATGTGGGCAGCGAACGAGGCCAGGGTTCGTCAGGTGCCGTTGCGTCTCGTGTCGTGCTTCGAACTACCGGTTGGAGTGGCCGAAGCCTCGCTCGGATGGGGAGTTCGCACCGCCTACGAATCCATTCGGGATGCGGCAACGGAAAGCCTGGTGAAAATCCAAACGACGTTGCGGGAAGATTTCCCGACTGTGACGTTCACCTCCGATGTGCCGCCAGGCCCGGCCGCGACCGCGCTGCTGTCCAACGTATCCGCCGGCGACTTGGTCGTCGTCGGGTCGAGCAGCCACCAAGGGGCGACGGCGTTCTGGCTGGGCACCACGCCTCGTCAACTCGTACGCCACAGCCCTGCGCCGGTGGCAGTCGTGCGGGGTGCCGCAAGTCGGGGCAACCCCGACCGAATCGTGGTGGGCGTAGATGAGTCAGGCGCCGCAGATCTTGCCGTCGAGTGGGCGGCGGACGAGGCGGATCTCCACGGCGTGGAACTGGTGCTCGTGCATGGGTGGACGTACCCGTACGCCCTCAGCAACGCCGAATCGACCCGAGCTCAAGAGATCACCCAGATCGACGCCGACACCACTCTCGTCCGGGCCGTCACTGCGGCGCGCGAGCGGTGCGGGGCAACCGTGACGGGCATGCTCGTCGAAGGAACGGCAACATCCGCGCTGCTCGAAACTGTTCGTGACGGCGATCTGCTCGTTGTCGGCTCGCGGGGCCGAGGCGGGCTGAAGGCCCGAATTTTCGGCTCGACTGTGAACAGCATCCTTGACAGCTGCTCGATCCCGGTCGTCGTGGTGCGAGCAGATGACGTCAGCGACGGCGCCTCGTCACCGACCCGATGATTCTGCTTAGACTCCCGTATGACCACTCAACGGGTTGAGCTGCCCGCTTGGGAATGCGCTGATCTGCTTCGTTCGCGATCGATTGGCCGCATCTGCGTCATCGATCATGGTTACCCGGTAGCGCTTCCCGTCAACTATCAGTTGGTCGGAACCAACGACGATTTGCACTTCGTCGTACGCACCTCGCCCGACTCGATTCTCGGCGGGTATGAAGGTTTGGCCTCCCTGGAACTCGACGAGATCGCGCTCGACCCTGTCACCAATACCGGCACGGCGTGGAGCGTCATCGCCCGCGGAAATCTGCGCGGGATGCCAGGCGAACACGAGCTCCCCGACCCGCATCCTCTGATAGAGGCCGACCGGGAACGCTGGATCACGCTGCAGGTGTCAGCGATCACCGGCAGACGTTTCACCGCACGTCCAGATCCAGACGGTGAAACAGTGATCTGGCAGGGCGAGCCGCCCAGCTAAGCAAGCGAAGGGATAGTGCCAGGCACTATCCCTACAGGTCTTGGTGGACGACCACTCGGGCCCTCGCCAGATTCTGGAGGCGGGCGTACGGTCGTGGTTGCGTCACCGTTGCGTTGCGCCGCAACTCGCACCGTCGGGAAATAGACGCCGGGCGCATCGAATGAGCACTGTCGGTCGATGACCAGTTGGGCAGCCGGGACCAAGGTTTCGGCAACAGCAAACGTCTCTGACCCGTCGAAGTCCCACTCCAGACTCACCACCTCACCGCACCCGGTAGGCACTTCGGCGACTGCCCGGAAGTTGACCTGTTCGCCAATCGCGACCTCAGCCAACGAGCCACCGTTGGCAGTCACCGCTACAACTGGCTGCACCCCGCGGCGGTCGGTTGCGTCGATGGGCACGATCACCTGACCGTCGACAACCTCGTAGGAGGTGCTGGCGGGCGGATCGATGCCACGTTCCACCCATGCGCTCAGGTCGCGCAACGCTTGGTGCAAGACGCCGAGGTAGCTGACCGTGTGGGTGGGGCTCTCCTGAATCTCGTCGTCGCCGTGGAGCGCATGATCCACATACCACAAGCGGAAGTGGTCGTCAGCTTCATGCCCGAGGTGTTCGACCACTCGCGAGCGATACCAGTCCGCCTGCCAAGGCACGGCCTCGCGATCGAGCAGCGCCTCGACAACGATCATCTTTCCCTCGAACTTGCCGGTCTGCACCGTGCCCGCCGCTGCTGCCGCGAACAATGGCCCGAGGATGAGCGGACGTTGGGGGAAGATCGGCGTGCCGTCGTCGTTGCGAAACTGGTCCCACACGGCGAAGTCGGCGCTCGGTACCTGATGGCGGTGATAGGTCTGGGCCGCCAGGTAGCCGCGATTGTCGAGTTCGGCAGTGTCACCGGCCCGCACACGCGCCAACACGGCCTGGTCGGCCGGCCCGAACACGGCGACATGTCCAGCCACCGACAACAGGCTGATCCGAGCACCTCCGGCAGCACCCGACATCATGACGAGTTCAGCGCCGCCAACCGGGATGTCGGGCACGTCGGACAGCCGCACTGCGACCGGCACGACCGTTGGTTCGCCCGCTCCCTGCCAGGCCGTGTCTACACCACCCCTCGACTGGCCCGGTTGCCGCCCGAACTCCAGACCCAAGTCATGAGCTTCCCACTCGTTGACGGTCGCGACGATCTCACAGGTCTGATGAACGATGTCACGCTGCAGCGATTCCGGCATCGAGTGACCGAGATATCCAGGAACCGACCAGAAGTCGTCGAAGTACGTTGGGTCGGCCATGCGCATGCCGCCATACAGCAACGGAAACGTGTGCATCCCCATGGTCCGGTACGCAAACCAAGACCGGGGCGGGAAACCCATTCGAGTGACTTCGAGCAACGCGGCGCTCTCGTCCGCGTCGAGCCCGGCATACATGTTGCCGGAACCACCCGGTTCGACGGCATCGATGATTTGATCAAAACGGTTCCACAGCAATCGCAGCGCATGCAGTCGTACCGTGAAGTTGTTCGGAATCGACATGGGTGACCCGATGACGTACGGCACGACGCCGTCCCACACGCCCGTGGTGTTCTCCGCGCCACCGATGGTTCGGAATCCACCGCCGCTCCCCCCGTACGCGTACCCGTACGGCCGGTGATCGCCGTACATTTCCGCCGCCACGATGCCGCGAGTACTGCGCCGCCGCCGCGTTGGCACGGTAGGCCGCGATGGTGGGGTCGACCGACGAGCCCGGCGTTCCCGACTGCCCGCCACCGTTCGTTTCAAGAAAATAGGCTCCGCTCGCGATGGCAAAGCCGATCTTGTCGCGCTCGCCAGTGGCGAACTGTGCAAGGTTCTCGCTGTCTGGAACCGGTGTGATGTGCTGGAAAAACCGTCCTTCGTAGGCGTCTACCGGTGGTAGATAGATCGAGAAGAACGTCTCGGCGTTCGCGAAGCCGCCGTGCACATAACGGTGCCGCACCGGCGTGTCACGCCACTCGTCGATATCGATGTACGGCGCGTCGAAATACTCGTCGACAGGAGGTGTTGGCAGATCCGTGGTCACGCGGGCGATGCTACCGATAGCCCTTCGGACGGCTGCTCTCGAAGCGGTTACTCGATCGCTTCTTGACGCTCGGCGGCGTCGGCGAGGTCGTCGACGGTGTCGTCGGCACGCTCGATGCCGTGCGACCAATAAGCGGATCGCGCGATGAGATTCGCCGCCACGGGAAGCGTGATGATCTGGAGCGCCGCTGCCAACAACGCAGAGGTGATGTCGTTGGCCGTGTGCAGTGTGAACGCAGCGCCCAGCGCGACCAGCGCGAAGCCGACGGTCGACGCCTTTGTCAGCGCATGCATGCGAGTGAGCGCATCGGGAAACCGCACGACTCCAATCGCTGCCAGCAGCGTCAGAACTGCGCCGAGCAGCGCCAACGACTGACCAAAGATGTCAGGCATCGTCCAGCGCCCCCGAGTCGACGCGACCCTCGATGTAGCGAGCGATGACGGCTGTGCCGATGAAACTCACCAACGTGATCATGACGGCAACCTGCAGGAACGAGCCACGCCCGGTATCCATGGCGTTGACCACGATGAAGCTCAGCCCGCACACCAACATGCCGTCGATTCCCACGACCCGATCGGCCAGCGTCGGGCCGCGGACCAAGCGGAAGGTGAATCCTGCGAACGCCAGGCCCAACACGGCGTAGATGACTGCGATCACGTAGCAACCTCGCGAATCGCAGCGTTGGCCAATTCGATCAGTTGGAGCACTTGGCGGCGCGACTCTTCAGCGTCGGTCATGTGCAACACATGGACGTACAACACGTCGCCACCATTGCTCGATGACAGCGGCACGGTTCCGGGCGTCAGAGCCAAGATGTTCACCACGGTCGTGAGCAACCCGTCTGACATGGGCGGCAACGGAACTGCGAGCACCCCCGGTCGCAGCTGAGACATCGGCATGAGCACCTGGCGAGCCAGTATGAGGTTCGACTGCACCACCTGCCATACGACGTACGCGGCAAACTTCAGTGCTGGAATGGGCCGCACCTGTGACGATCCGGAGCGCTGCTGCGGCCTGGGGGCAAGCCAACGCACGGCCACTGCCACCGCGACACCACTGAGCGCGTTGGCGATCGAGATCGAGCCCCATGCAAGCATCCATACGATGACGATTCCGACGCCGTTCACGAACGATCTCATCATCAGTTTCCGGCACTCTCCAACACCATCGAGGTGTAGCCGGAGGGGTCGAGCAGATCTTGTGATGCGCGCACGCTGAAGTCGTAGAGCGGTGCAGCTGCGAGACCGAGCGCGATGGTGGCGACGGCAAGTACCGCCGTTGGCACGAGCATGGTGGCGAGCACCGGCCGGACCACGACCTCGTTGCCTTCCTGTCGGACTGGCCCAAAACGCACCGATCCAGATCTTCACCATCGGAAAACAACGTCAGCAACGCCACCACAGCGGCGACGCCGAGCAGCCACCACTCCCCCGCGTCGGCGGTTGCGTCGAACAATGCGAACTTGGTGGTGAAGCCCGACAGCGGCGGGATACCCACCAACGACATGGCGTGCACCAAGAACACGACCGCTACCAGCGGCGCCGTGTGGACCATGTTTCCAAGTCGTGAGAGTCGGCTGGACCCACCCGAGTGCTCGATCAAGCCGCCTGCCAGGAACAACCCAGTCTTCAGCACGATCTGGTGCACCGTGTATGCGATCGTTGCGGCGATGCCCGCAACCGTGAAGAGCGAGAGCCCCATCATCATGTAGCCGATGCTGCTGATGATGAGAAACGACAACACACGTTTGAGATCGTCTTGAGCGATTGCGCCCAACACACCAACGAGCATCGTGGACGCGGCTGCCGTCATCAACAGCCATGCGGGCAGATCGTTTGGAAACAGCAGCGTCTGGGTACGAAGGATTGCGTACACGCCAACCTTGGTGAGCAGGCCAGCGAAGATGGCTGTCACCGGTGAGGGCGCGGTGGGGTAACTGTCGGGCAACCAGAAGAACAGTGGAAAGAGGCCCGCCTTGATTCCGAAGACCACAAGGAACAGCGCCGCCAATCCGGATTGCAGGCCTTGGGGCAAGTCGTCGATGCGTCCGGCCAAGTCGGCCATGTTCACCGTTCCCGTGGATGAATACGTGAACGCGAGAGCCATGAGGAACAGCGCCGAGGCAACCAGGCTGATCACGACATAGGTCATTCCCGATCGCACCTGTTCGAGGCGACCGCCCAACGTCATCAAGACGTAGCTTGCGGTGAGCATCATCTCGATCGCGACGAACAAGTTGAACAGGTCACCGGTGAGGAACGCTCCGGCCACACCAGCGGCCAACACGAGGTACACCGACTGGAACCCCACATGGTTCCGCTCGGCGCCAGGTTGACCAATGGCAAACACCAACACCGCGAGCAGGGCGACCGACGCTGCGAGCAGCATCACCGCCGACAGTCGGTCGGCGACCAACGTGATGCCCGCCGGCGCGTACCAGTCGCCTGCCTGCGTGGCGGTGATTCCGTCGCGGTCGACCACAACCAGCAGTGCCACCGCAGTCGCCGTGACCGTTGCGAGCACGGTGAGGCTGACTGCACGCTGGAACATGCGTGACTTGCCGCCCAAGATCGACAACCCAGCACCGAAAATCGGCAAGACGATGGGCAGCGGAAGCAAGACCCTCATCAGCGCACAACTCTCACGACTGCTGCTTCCGATCAGCGAGCAGTTCCTCGTCGGCAACCTCGATGTCGACATAGCGGGCGAGGAGCCCATCTTCGATGTCGTCGGGCACCTCATCGTCGTCCGACAGCAACCAACTGCGGTATGCGAGCGCAAGCAGCAGCGCCGTCGTACCGAAACTGATGACGATGGCCGTGAGCACCAGGGCTTGAGGAAGCGGATCGCCGAACTCGCTCGGGTCGCCTTGCCCAATGAATGCTGGCAGCCCGCGTCGGCCAGCGTTGATGAGCAGGATGTTGCTGCCGTGCGTGAGAAGGCCCAAGCCGATGATGATGCGCGAGAGCTTGCGTTGCAAGAGCAGGTAAGTACCCATCGTGTACAACGACGCGGCGGCGAAGGCCATGAGCACGCTCATTGCGGCACCATCACAGTTGGTGTCGCCACCGTCGGACCGGGCTCGTTCGGTTCGGGTGCTTCGGTCGCTGCGTGCTGGTCGACCGGGGCCGAATCATCGCCAAACGACTCGAACATCATGAGCGCGAGACCAACGACCACCAGGTACACGCCGATGTCGAACGGCAACGCACTCGTGAGCTTGACGTGCCCCAGCAATGGCGGGTCAAATTCCCAGTAGGTGCCTTCCAGAACCGACTGACCGAACAAGAGCGGAATGAGTGCTGTGACACTGGCCATCAACACGCCAATGCCCAAGACGCGCCAGGGGCGACCTCGCGAGATCTTGCGAACCTCGGGCAGACCTCCGCTGATGTACCGCAACGTGACAGCAGCGCCCGCCACAATGCCCCCGGCGAACCCGCCGCCTGGTTGATTGTGTCCAGCGAACAGCAGGTAGATCGAGCCCACCATCACCACCGTGAACACTGTTCGAATCGTGACGTCGAGGGTGGGCAGCCGGGCGACCAACACGGGTTCGGGCGTGACGACTGCAGGGACTGACGAACGCTCCGAAGACCGCGAGGCGACACGCGCGCGACCAGCTCGGGCGAGGGCGACGGTACCGATGGCAGCGGCGGCGAGCACCGTGATCTCGCCCAACGTGTCGAACCCGCGGAAGTCGACCAGGATCACGTTGACGACGTTCTTGCCACCACCATCCGGCAGCGACCGTTCGATATATACATCCGAGGCGACAGTGTCGGGTTTCTGCGCACCTGTGGAGAGCGCGAATGCGAACACCATCAGGCCAACGGTGCCGGCGACAGCCATGCGCATCGACTTGCGCCACCAGGGCACCGCTGTGTCGAAGCGGTCGGGTAGCCGCCTCAGCACCAACACGAACAGGACGGTGCTGAGCGATTCGATGCCGACCTGGGTGAGTGCAAGGTCAGGGGCGCCGATCATGACGAACAGCGCAGCCATGGAGTAACCGACGACGCCGAGGAACAGAGCGGCGGTGAATCGCCGGTGGATCAGCGACGCAGCGACAGCTGCACCCAATGCGACCGCAATCACAGGTATGTGGGTCCACTGGTCGACGAGGTGGGGCCAGGGGCCGAGCGTGTCGCCTGTGATGAGGAACGCCGCAGGCATGAGCGTTGCCGTGAGCAGAATGACACCGAGGTATACGGGCAAGGAACCGGACTGCACCACCCGCGAGACATGGTTCGACAGCGCATTCAGCCCTCGGAGCGACGCGTGGTAACCAACGCTGGAGGTTCCGGTTGTCGGCTGGGCTCGCGCCAGAACCGGATCTACCCGTTGCCGCAGAACGTACAGCGCGGCACCGCTCGCAATTGCGATCGCGGAGAGCAGCAGCGGCAGGTTGAATCCGTGCCACAAAGCGAGGTGTACACCCCTGGCGCTTGCGTCGAGACTGCCCGCCGCAGCGCTCATGAAACGATCCAGCACGCCGGGGACGATGCCGAACAGCACTGTCATTCCTGCCAGGAGCAGCGCGGGAGCGACGAACGAGTGCGCTGGAGGATTCGGCACCGCCGGCGTCGCTGCCGGTGTCGGGTTCAGTCGTCCGAGAGCGCCGAGAGCAAACCTCAAGCTGTAGGCCACGGTGAAGGCAGAACCGACCACGATCACCACGAGCGCGATCGAGATACCGACCCCTTCTTCGTGCACGAACGCCGCGAGGTCTGCCTCTTTGGCGATGAACCCGGCGAACATCGGAATGCCGGCCATCGATGCGGCCGCCACCACGGTGGCCACCGTCGTCAAGATCCACCCGGCTCCGGGTCGAGGTAGCAGGGCAATGTCGCGAGTGCCATATTGATGATCGAGGATGCCAACCACCATGAACGCGGTTGCCTTGAACAAGGCATGTGCGAGCACCAGCACGCAGCCCGCCTCCATAGCTGCCGGTGTGCCCAGCCCAAACACCGCAGTCATGAACCCGAGTTGGCTGACCGTACCCATGGCCAAGAGCAGCTTGAGGTCGTTTTGTCGCAGCGCCCTAGCGCCGCCGACGATCATGGTGACGAGACCCACCGTCACCACGAGGGGTCGCCACAGGCCAACGTCCACGAAGGCTGGCGAGAGCCGGGCGACAAGGTAGACCCCGGCCTTCACCATCGTGGCCGAATGCAGGTATGCACTCACCGGCGTAGGCGCCACCATCGCTCCGGGCAACCAGCCGTGGAACGGATATTGCGCCGACTTGGTGAAAGCGCCCGCGAGGATCAGCACCAAGGCCACCGTCACGGCGTCGCCGCCCGGTGGGTTCGCCAAGATGTCACTCAACCGATAGGTGCCGGCGGCCTGGCCCAACACGATGAAACCAACGAGCATGGCCAGCGCCCCGGCACTCGTGATGAGCAGGGCTTGCAACGCTGCGGCACGGGCGCGCCCATCACGGTTGTTGTTGCCGATCAACAGGAACGACGTGATCGACGTCAGCTCCCAGAATCCATACAGCACCAACAAGTTGTCCGCCACGACCAGCCCGAACATCGAGCCGCTGAACAACGTCAGCAGGGCGACCAGCCTGCCGAGCGCTGGGCCTTGCGGCGGAAAATACCGGTACGCATACGCGTAGATGAGAACGCCGATACCCGAGACCAGCGACACCATCAGCGCCGCGAACCCATCGAGCCGAAGGCTGAAGTCAACGCCTAATGACGGCATCCACGCAACGTCTTCGGTGAGCACCTCACCGTCGACGACACCCGGCAGGACGGCAAGGAGCCAGACGGTCGCTGCCAGCGGGCCGACGACCCCGAGGAACAACGCTCGCCGCCCGAGACGTTCGCCCCAAATGAGCCCGGCGATTCCAAGCACAAGGTGCAACAAGATGAGCAGAGTCATCTCTTGGGAACGTCCCCGACGACGGTCGCAGCTCTGCCAGCTCCAGGCAGAAGGCTGGATGCCGTGTTTCCATCGAAACACATAGTCAGCTGACCCTAGCCGTCAACGCGTTCTGCCCAGCATCTTGCCGACCCGGGTGGACAAGAGCCGACGTGTTGAAATCTGTGTCGCTATTTCGGTGGAAAGCGAAGCGCTCCGTCGAGGCGGAAGTTCTCACCATTCAGATAGTCGTTGCGAATGATCGACTCGACGAGCAGCGCGAACTCCTCGGGCTTACCCATGCGCTTCGGGAACACGATGCTCGCCACCAGGCTGTCCTTCAACGCTTCCGGTGCGCTCATCATGATCGGCGTACCCATGGTGCCGGGCGCGATCGCGCACACCCGAATACCAACGGCGGCAAGGTCGCGTGCCAGCGGCAGCGTCATGCCCAAGATCGCAGCCTTCGCCGCCCCGTAGGCAAGTTGACCGGTTTGCCCCTCGAGGCCTGCCAGTGAACCGACGTTCACCACGACGCCACGGTGCCCGTCTTCAGTCGGATCGTTGGCGGAGATTGCCGCTGCGGCGAGCCGGGTGACGTTGAACGTACCGAAGGCATTCATGGCCATCGTGTCGATGAACGCGGACTTGTCGTGAGGTGTGCCATCTTTCGCCAGCGTTCGACCAGCACCGCGGATACCCCCACCGGCAACGTTCACCACAAACGACAGCGTTCCAACCGTCGCTGCCGCGGCAATCGCTGCCTGCACCGCTTCATCATCGTTCGTGTCACCAGCGACCGCCACGGCCTGATCACCGAGTTCGGCTGCAAGCGCCTCAGCACCTTCACCCCACACGTCCATGATCACCACTCCGGCACCTTGTACGGCGAGATGACGTGCGGTCGCGGCGCCAAGACCACCTGCGGCGCCGGTCACGATTGCGGATCTTCCTGTGAACTCCATAACGACCTGCTCTTCTGCTGTATAGGGGGATGTGCGTTCCGCACGCTAGCCAATTCGACACCGTCGTCAACAATGGATTGCCAAGCCGACCGGCCACGATCTACATTGACGTCAATGTCATCAACCGCGAACGAACTGCTGTTGGCGCTGCAAGACGACGACCGGCCTGGGTTCCTTCATGAGAACGGCGCATGGACCTTTCGCCGGATCATTGTGGAGGGCCAGCGTCGCGCCGCGTTGTTCAATTCGGTGCACGACTCAACCCGCCCACCTCACATCGGGGTGCTGCTCGACAACACTCCCGACTATTTGTTCTGGCTCGTCGGTGCGGCCCTGTCTGGCAGCGTCGTCGTGGGCATCAACTCCACCTACCGAGGGACTCAACTGGCCCAACTGATCGAGCACTCAGACTGTGAGGTACTCGTCACTTCCACCCAGTTCGCGAACTTGATCGATCTGCCGTCGTTAGCGGTACCGGCCGACCGAGTGTTCGTCGTCGACCATCCGGAGTACGCGGAACAGTTGGCGAACGCGCCGCAATTCACCGGGCCGCGTCAACCGATCACACCCGAAGATCTGTTGTTGTTGGTGTTCACCTCTGGCTCAACCGGGCTACCCAAAGCTGTGCGCTGCACGCAAGGTCGACTCGCTCGAACCGGCGCTCACGTGGCGTCGATTGCCCAACTCGGCGACACCGATGTGGTGTACTCACCGTTGCCGTTCTTCCACTCGAGTTCGCTCTTCACGGGTTGGGCGGCAACACTCAGTGCCAAGATTCCCATCGCCACGCGCACCCGGTTCTCCGCATCGCGCACCATGCCCGACGTTCGTGAATACGGCGCAACGATGCTCACGTACACCGGCAAGGTACTGAACTACATACTCTCTGTGCCCGAGTCGCCAGAAGACCATGACATTCCGTTGCGACTTGCGGTCGGCAACGAAGCATCGTTGGCAGACATCACGGCGTTTTCGCAGCGGTTCGACTGCGTCGTTCGCGACAGCTACGGGTCAACCGAGGGCGTCATCATCATCAAACGCGACCCGGCCATGCCGCCAGGTTCGCTCGGCGAGGCATCACCCACCGTGAAGATCCTCGATCCAGAAACCCAAGTTGAATGCCCGCCGATTCACGTCGACGCGGAGGGTCGGTTGACGAACCTGCTCGAGGCGACCGGCGAGATCGTCGAAACCCAGCCCACCGGAGGTTTCGAGGGCTATTACAACAACGAGGCTGCAGCCCGCGAACGGTTTCGCGACGGCCAGTACTGGTCGGGCGACCTCGGTTACCGAGACGCTGAGGGTTGGATCTACTTCGCTGGGCGCTCCAACGAATGGCTCCGAGTCGACGGCGAGAACTTCTCGGCGGCGCCGGTGGAAGCCATCATTGCCCGCCACCCGCAGGTCCGCTCGGTTGCGGTGTACGCCGTGCCAGACGACCCAGTCGGTGACCGAGTGATGGCCGGTCTCGAGTTGCATGGGGACGCCACCCTCGACCCGGTCGAATTCGACAACTTCTTGGCTCGCCAACCAGACCTCGGCACAAAGTGGACGCCTTCGTTCATCCGTATCGAACCCGAGCTGCCGAAACTGGCGAGCATGAAAATCGATAAGTCGCTGCTGCGTCGCGAGGCCTGGCGCACGGGGACCGAGCTGCTGTGGCGTCCAGCGAAAGGTCAACCGCTCCAGCCCCTCACCGCCACCGATCAGAAGTCGCTCGAGCGGCTCTTGCCGTGAGCGCCATCCCCTCCCTGGGTTCACCCACCAGGACAAACCGCCGCGCGGCCTTACGGAAAGCGAGCAAACGTGCCACACCCTGAACCCGTCACCGAAGTCCCCGCACCAACACCGCGATCCCGCAAAGGGGAACTCACCCGCGCCCGATTGATCGACGCAGCAAAGACGACCTTCGAAGACACCGGCTTCTTGGAAGCTCGCATTTCCGACATCGCTGAAAAGGCCGGCTTGTCGCACGGGTCGTTCTACCACTACTTCGAATCGAAGGAACAGATATTCCGCGAGGTCGCCGAAGCGCAAGAAGCGCTGCTCACCGCGCCGAGCGAAGGGACCGAGTCCTCTTCGGCGGATCGGACAGAACTCGAACGGATCACCGATGCCAACCGCCGCTACCTGGAGCGGTATCGCGAGAACGGCAAAATCATGGGAGTCATCGAAGAGGTGTCGCGATACGACAGCTTCGTCAACGATGCACGCATGAAACGCCAGAAACACTTTGCCGATCGCGCCGAACGGACCATACAACGCTTGCAGGACATCGGCGCAGTCGATTCGTCGATCGATCCCAGCATTGCTGCGCTTGCTTTGGGATCGATGGTGGGCCGTTTCGCAGAACTGTGGTTGGTCGAAGGATGGGGCGACTTCGAGTTCGATACAGCCGTCGATCAGATCAGTCGCCTCTGGGCCAACGCCATCGGCCTCAAAGAACCCACAACCGGCTAAGAGTCACCACTCACCGCACTCCTCGTACCTGTTGTCAACTCAGAGTCGGGCCATCACCGTGCCTGCAGTTTGACCGCCGTCGACGACGATTTCCGCGCCGGTGATGAACGACGAGCTGTCGGACAGCAGGAAGAGCGCCACCTCAGCGATCTCGGCTGGCACACCGGCGCGGCCGAGTGGCGTTGCGGCGAGTTGGGCCGCCGTTGCTGGATCACCGTCGGAGAGCACCATCGGGGTCAGCACCGGCCCGGGAACAATGGCGTTCACCCGAATGCCGTGTGAAGCGAACTCGAGCGCTGCAACCTTGGTCAACCCGCGCAGCGCCCACTTCGACGAGGCGTACGCGCCGTGCGCCGGCCACGCCGTGATCGCCACCGTCGACAACGTGTTCACGATGGTTGCGTGGGAACTCTGCCGTAAGGCCGGCAACGCCGCCTGCATGCCGATGAACGCGCCCAAGCAGTTCACCCGCCACAGCCGTTCAAAATCCTCGACCGTCTCGCGTTGCAGTGACGATTGGCGAAGGATCCCGGCGTTGTTCACCAGGCCGTCGAGTTGGCCGAAGCGCGCGAGCCCGTCGTCGAGCAACCTCTGCCACGAGTCGGCGTCGGTGATGTCCAACAAACCGGCGTGCACGTGATCCGGCATCGTCTCTGCGAGCTCGCCAATGCTGTCGAGCACGTCACCGGCGATCACCCGAGCACCTGCCGCAACAACTCGTTCGGCGATTGCCCGCCCTTGCCCGCGGGCAGCGCCCGTCACGAGAACTACCATGCCGTCGAGTCGGCCGGTTGGGCTCGCTGACGAACGATCAGGTGAAGGCGTGATCATCGGTCTGGGCACGACCACATCGTCGTCTCATTTCGTGAAGACGGGGAGTTTGTCCCAGCCGCGAACATGGGGGGTGTGCGCCTGCACGGCTCCGTCCCAATCGACGTCCCACTCGGGGAACCGGTTCAACACCTCGTCGATCGCGATCCGCCCTTCCAAACGGGCCAGGGCTGCGCCGAGACAGAAGTGGATGCCGTGACCGAAGCTGAGATGGTTGCCGTCGTCGCGGCGAATGTCGAACTTGTCGCCGTCTGGGAATCGACGGTCGTCGCGATTTGCCGCTCCGTTGAGGACGACCATCACCGAGTCTTTGGGAACTTCAACTCCGTGATGGACCACGTCTTTGGTGACCCACCTGGCCTGCACCGGAGACGGCGCTTCGTAACGCAGGATCTCTTCGATCGCTTTGTTCATCAGCGACCGATCTGCAACGAGATCGCGACGCTGGTCTGGATGCTCGGCGAGCAGCTTGCCGGCCCAGCCGATGAGTCGCGTGGTGGTTTCATTACCGGCGCCGGCGAGCAACATCACGTAGATGAGCACTTCTTCGCGGGTGAGGCGGCGGGTGACGCCGTGCTCGTCTTCGAACTCGGCTGTGATCAGCTCGGTCATGAGGTCGTCTGACGGGTTGTCGGCCCGCCAGTCGATGTAGTCGCCGAAAATTCCCATCGAACCAGCCATGAAGTCGCCAGCGCTGGGCATTTCCGACCCGTCGCCTTTCATGCGCAAACCTTCGTCGAGCTTGTCGCGAATCGCCTCTTGGTCTTCTTCGGGGATGCCGAGCAGCATGCCAATCGTTCGCATGGGCATTTCGGCACCGAGATGCGCAATGAAGTCGAAACCACCAGCGCCAACAAGCGGGTCGAGGCTTCGCGCGCAGAACTCCCTGATCTTCGGCTCGAGCGCATTCATCTTTCTGGGCGTGAACACCCGTGACAGCAGACCGCGATGCAGATCGTGTACCGGGGGGTCTTCCATCAAGATGATGCCTGATGGCATCTCGATGTTGGCCTTGATGATCTCGAGCGTGGAGCCTCTGCCAGAGCGGTAGGTGTCCCAATCGATCATGCATTTTTCGACGTCTTCGAAACGAGAGACAGCAAAGAAGTCGTGGCGTTCGTTGTACCAGCACGGCTCTTCTTCGCGCATGCGGCGCCACACGGGGTGCGGGTCTTTGTCGATCTCGATGTCGAACGGGTCGTAGTAGATGTCACTCATGCAACGACGCCGCGGATGCGGAGGTCGATGATGGCATCCCAATCGAGCCCCAGCTCCGTCAAGATTTCGTCGCCGTGCTCGTTGAAGTTCGGTGCCCTTCCCGGCATGGCTGGCTCCTCGTTGTATTGCACCGGAGCGGCCACCATTCGGAACGGAATTCCGTCGGCCGTTTCGCACGGTTGCATGTATCCGTTCGCGACCGACTGCGGGTCGTTCGCCGCTTCGATGGTGTGCTGCAGCGGAGCCCATTGGCCGATGAAGCCCTCAAATCGCTCACACCATTCCTCGTAATCCCGCTCGGCGAAACTCTGCTCGAGAATTGCGACCGCTTCGCCGCTGTTCGCCAGGAGCGTTGCGTGATCGTGAAAGCGCGGATCGGTCGCGAGCTCTGGTCGACCGATGACGTCACACATCGGCGCCCAGTATTTGCCGGCCTGCAGACAGGTCAGTGCGATGCCGCGCCCATCTTTGGTTTCATATGTTCCCGTGAGCGGGTTGGCGGTCATCTGAGCCTTTGGCCCCGGAATCCACGGACGGTCGAGCGCCAACGACAACCCGATCGCCTGGCCCATCGCCCACATGCCGGTCGCCAACAACGACACATCGACCGTGGTCGCTTCGCCGGTGCGTTCCCGGTGGAAAAGTGCGCCCATGATTCCGCCGGCGATCGTCATGGCGCCGATGGAGTCACCGAAACCTGGGCCGGGCGGCCCCACAGTGAGACCGTCGTACTCGGGTCGGGTGCAGCCGACGGCGATACCGGACCGCGCCCAGAATGCGAGCGAGTCGTACGAACCCTTGTCGGCGTCTGGGCCACGTTCACCTTGCCCGGTACCACGCACATAGATGATGTCGGGGTTCGCCTCGCGTAGCTGCTCGACGCTGATGCCCAGCTTCGTGCGTACCGACGGGAGCTTGTTCGTGAGGAACACGTCTGACGTCGCAGCGATCTTGTACAACAGCTCCAACCCGTCGGGGGATGTGAGATCCACCGCCAGGCTGCGCTTGCCGCGATTGGAGTGCTCGAGCAGTGCGTGCACGCCGCCGCCCATCACGGCGATGCCGGAAGACGCGAGACCTCGCATGGCATCACCGCGCTCGACATGCTCGATCTTGATCACGTCGGCACCCCAGTCGCTGAGCAGCGCGGACGCTGCTGGCACGAACGTGTGCTCCGCGACCTCGAGTATCCGCACCCCTTGCAGGATCGATGTCATGACTCCCCTTCGTTTTCAACGTTGACGTCGATAGTACACGCGTCCGTGTTTCCGGCCCTTTCGTGACCGAGTCGTCGAGAGGCTCAGGCGGTACCTGCCACGTTGCGATCGGTGAACGATGCCGGAATAGGGTGGCGGCATGACATATGCGGATGCGGGTGTTCCGCAAAACTGGGACTCAATCACTCCCGCTTGGATGACGGCGGCTCTCGCGACCTCGTTCCCCGGTGTCGAGGTGAGTGAGGTCTCCGTGCTCTTGCGCGACGACGGCACCAACCGTCGAGCACGACTCGCACTGTCGTACGTTGGCCGACCCGGCCCCCCAACGGTGTTCGTGAAGGCGTCTGATCGCGACCACGCCGCAGTGAACGCCAGTACGGGCGGGGTGTTCCACGAGCCGCGTCTGTTCACTTCGGGCGTGACGCTGCCGCTCGACCATCCAACGGTGTACTACACCGTGATCGACGAGCCGAACCTCGACTTCATGATGATCATGGAAGACATCCTGACGCGCGGCGGCGACCCCCGCGATGCGACGCGTCCCATGACGGTCAACCAGGTTCGCAGCGGCGTTCGGAATCTCGCCCGACTACACAGCGCGTTTTGGGGCGACAGATTCGAGCAGTACCCGCAGCTCTCGTGGATCGAGCCGTTCGTTGCTTGGCGAGGCATGGCGGCAGGTATCGACATCGGTCTGGCACGCGTCGGCGATGCCATCGATCCTGCAGTTCGAAGCCTCACCGGCAAACACATCATGCGCGACGTCTGGGTGCCCTTCGTCGCGACGCTGGCGACCGGCGGCCAGACACTGCTGCACGGCGACGCACATATTGGCAACACCTACGTCCTGCCCGGCGACGACGTCGGATTCCTGGATTGGCAGGTGGTACGGCGCGGTAATCCTTCCATCGACCTTGGATACTTCTTGCAGGGCGCGTGCACGGTCGAGGATCGTCGCCTCAATGAACGTGACCTGGTCGAGGACTACCGACAAGCCCTCACGGTCGATCACGGCGAACTACCTTCAGCTGAAGAGGTATGGCTCCGCTACCGGGCGTCCACCTCGTACGGGTTGGCAATTTGGCTCGTCACCGCTGCGTCCGACTGGCAGCGATTCGAGGTTTCACTCGCTCTGTCAGAACGCTACGCAGCCGCCTTCGTCGACCTCGACGGCGCCTCGGCACTCGAGGAACTCGCCGCCATGGCGCCGACATCGACACAGTGAGGCGTGCGGCGGACTCAGCTGTGTGAAAATTTGGCGGATTGGCGGATTGGCGAATCGTACCACTTCGTGGCCGACCTCGACGACTACACGCTTCGCCGCCAACTGTTCCACGTCATGATGCCGGATGCGGGCGGTCGAGATCAGACAAAGATTTCATTGTGTCGCGTGCCAGCGACCGTTTAGAGTCTCGTGTGGGAGTCGCACGAGGCGGCTGGAATGAGGGGAATCCACAATGAGTACTCAGCAGTTGCCGGCGCCGACTCGCAACGTCGAGGCCGCCAAGCGCGACATGGACGACTTCGGTTACGCGATCATCGCCGATGCCTTGTCGAAAGACACGGTCGACGCCATGGTCGACCGGCTCTACGAGCAAGCGAGAGGCGAGGCGCGTCTCGCTGGCACCACCCTCGACGTCACCGGCGAGACCTCGACGGCCCGAGTGTTCAATCTGCTCAACAAGGGCGCTGTGTGGCGGGCGATGATCGATCCAACCGACGAGGTCCACCAGGTGTTCGAGCACGTGTTCGACCCGTGCTTCTATCCTCCGATCGCTGCACACGGTCGGTCGCAGAAGTACCTCTTGTCGTCCACTGGCGCAAAGTTCAAGCACCGAGACGAACACCTCACCGAGCCGCACTTTCACACCGATCAGAAGTGGGCGAACGGGCACCAGGACTACCCGCTCGTGTGCACCGTGTTCTTCTGCCTGAGCGACTTCAACAAGGAGAACGGTTGCACGATGGTCGTGCCCGGAAGTCACAAGATTCCTTCGCCCACCATGGGGCAATATGGCGTGGAGGCTCCCGAAATGCTCGAGCAGGCCGTGTACATGGAGGTACCAGCCGGCACAGCGTTCATCTTCGAAGGTCGAACCTGGCATTCCGAAGGTGTCAACACGTCGGGCGAGGTCCGGATCCATCTCAACGGGTACCACTGCGCACCGTACATTCGTCAACGCGAACTGTTCGCGATGAACCTCCGCCAAGACGTGCTCGACGAACTCACCGACGAACAGTTGAGTCTGTTGGGCTTCGACGCCGGGTTCCTCTTCAACATCATCGAACCGACCCTCGGGCGAAGCAACGTGGGCTTTACGTATCCGGAGAGTGTTGAACTCTTCGACTGATACGTCGATGCCGATTCGCCCGTTCACCATCTCCATCGACGATGCGACGCTCGATGACCTTCGCGACCGGCTGACTCGCGCACGATGGCCGAGCGAGATCGACGACGTCGGCTGGTCGTTGGGCACCGAACCTGACTACTTGCGGGGCCTCTGCGATTACTGGGCGAACGGGTACGACTGGCGTGCCAGCGAGCGCAAGATCAACGAGTACCCACAGTTCCTCACCGAGGTTGGTGAGGACACCATCCACTTCGTGCATGCACGCGCAACCGAGCGCAGCGACGGCATCCCGCTTCTGGTGATGAACGGTTGGCCGAGCAACTTCTACGAGTGCCTCAAACTCGTCCCGCTCCTCACCGACGGCTCTCCCGCCTTCGATGTGGTGATCCCGTCACTACCCGGATTCGGGTTTTCGTCAGCGCCACGACGAACCGGCGTCGGTACTCGAGCGATGGCCGACATCATGGCGGACCTCATGACGCAACTCGGGTACGACCGCTTCGTCGTCTGCGGCGGGGACGTTGGCTCGGGAGTTGCCGAGCAACTCCGCAACGGCCATCCAGATCGGCTGATCGGGATGTATGTCATGAATCTGCAAGGCAGCCACACGATCTCCGAAACGCCCACCCAGGCCGAACTCGACTACGTCCAGCACGCCGCCGGCTGGTACGCGGCGGAGGGTGCTTACGTGGCGATCCAGAGCACCAAACCGCAAACTCTCGGATACGGGTTGTCAGACAGCCCAGTCGGGATGGCCGGCTGGATCATCGAAAAGTGGAGAGCATGGAGCGACTGTGAGGGCGACCTCGACAGCGTCTTCTCACGCGACGACCTGTGCGCGATCCTCACGATCTATTGGGTGACGAACACCATCTCGTCGTCCGTGCGGGTGTACAACGCCTCTGGCGTCGATCTCCTCCCGCCAGTGCGCGGCGGCCCCGTGCCGGTGGGCGTCGTCGAGTTCCCTGGCGACATCATGCCCGTAGTGCGCGAACGGGCAGAGGCCTGGTTTCGCTTGGTGCACTTCACACAGATGCCACGCGGCGGCCACTTCGCAGCGCTCGAAGTACCCCACCTGCTCGCGGCCGACCTCCAGAAGTTCGCACGCACGCTCGCCACGAGCGGTTGAACCGCTGACTTGTTGAGCACAGTCGTTCTGCTTCGAGCTAGACGCGCATGAGGTCGCGGGCGTTGTCGCGCATGATCCTGCGTTGATCGTCGGCAGAGACACCGCCCAGCAACGACATGAACTGCTTGGGTTCGGCGAAGCCCTCTGCGTGGGGGTAGTCAGAGCCGAACAGCACCCGCTCCGCCGGCACATGGGTGAGCAAGCCGGCGACATCATCGTCGGTGAACGGCGTGACCCACACGTGCTCGAAGAACTGGTCGACGAGGTGCGAGCCCTTGTTCATCATTCCGTCGCCCGACAGTCGTGCCAGCGTGTCGATCGCACCGGGCACCCACCCCACACCGTTCTCGATGCTGGCAAATCGCAGCCCAGGATGACGCTCGAACAGACCGTGAGCAGTGATGACGACCATGAAGTCGTGGATCAGCCGATGGTCCATCAGAGCGGCGACCACCGGTTCGTAAAAGTTCAACGACGACACCGGGCCCGCTTTGCGCCGGCTCGAGTAGCCCCACGCCCGGGCCAGGGCATCTTCGACATCTCGGTAACCGTCGTCGAACCCCGGGTGCGCAGCCACGACCACCCGCGACTCTGCGACACGCGCCCAGAACGGGTCGAAGTCGGGGTCGGCCGGCGACTTCCATCCGTGGGTGGTGAACACCGGCCCGGGTCGAACCGCGACGATGCGCGCACCGCGCGACAGCACCCACTCGAGTTCGGCGACAGCCGAATCGAGGTCCGACAGCGTGAGATACGGGCGCCGCGAAGATGCGGTCATGGTGGGCAAAGCCCCACTGGTCGTCGATCCACCGGTTGAACGCACGGAAGATATCGAGGATCGCCTCGACATCAGGTTGCATCGGGCCTTCCATGCACACGCCCTGCGACGGAAACATCCAGCATGCTTCAACGCCCTGCTGGTCCATCACCGGCAACCGCGCATCGCGGTGGAACCACTCGGGATGCTCAGCAGGGTCCATCGACTGCAGCATCTCGGCAATCGAACGGCCGCTCGTGTCGAGGAACGCGCCGGGCTCGGGCCGCGGATTCGGCGTCTCCCGGGCCAGGGATCCACGGGTGCAACTCACCATGGACCATGTACCGCGAGCGCCCGTCGACGGTGCGCACCTGAACACCCCGATCGGCGAACTCGGGGCTGCGATAGCGAGTGAACGCGTCGCTCGTCTCCCAATAGTGGTTGTCGGCATCGAACACGGTGGTGATGTCGGCGATGCCAGTGGTGATCGGTCATGTCAGCTCCTTGGTCGCTGTGGTTTGCGTCAACTGGCAAGCACCCGCGCCATCGACTCCCCATAGAAGTTGGCGCGTATGTGGGGGTCGTCAGGAAGCATGTCGTCGTAGAGTTTCTTCGCGTCGTACCGGCCTTCAAGGTGCGGGTAGTCGGTGGAGAACACGAACATGTCGGGGTCGGGCAGTCGTTCGAGCATGTCGGCGATACCGAAGTATTCGTGGCCGATGTCGACGAAACCGGCCAGCGGGCTGAGCTTCACCTGCCGCGCCAAGTACTCCGATGGCAGCAACGGCAACCGGTAGAAGCTCTCCTCTTTGCCACCATCAGCACCGACCCCTTGGACGCGGACATCAAACTCGTGCGCCATGGCGGGGAACCACGAATGTCCACATTCGGCAATGATCATGTTGAGTTTCGGGTGGCGCTCGAACACGCCGTCAAACACCATCGAGTTCAAGAAGTTCTTCACGTCGATCGACGAGTCTGACGGCACCAACCCTTCCTTGTACGCGGCGACGCCGCGCCCGTTGTTGGCCCAGCTCGGGTGTGCCGGGTGCGCCGGGCGGCTGAAGAACACGTGAACGTAGGCGATCATGCCCAGGTCTTCGGCCGCCGACCAGAGCCGGTCGACGTCGGGATGGGTGAGCGACATGGTGGGATGTTGGGTGACCCAGAACGCCCGGCTGCCCAGTTCGCGCATACGGGTGATCTCGGCGATGCACCAGTCGATGTCTGCCATGTACATCCGGCTCACCGGGATGAGTCGATCGGTATGACCTGCCACCATGCTGAGCGGTGAACGTGTTGTAGGCCCTCTCGATGTCGGGCAAGAGGTCACGTCTCCCTGCTTGCATGGCGCGGGCGGTGGCGCACGACGCATAGGTGAAGTTCAGGAACTGGATGTCGATCCCTGCGTCATCGAGCACGCGCACCCGAGCCTTCCCGGCATACGAGGGGTCGTCGCCAACCGCGCTGAACTGCAACGGTTGCAGCGCGCTCAGTCGTTCCATGAGGAAGCGAAACGAATCCGGCATCAAGTCGGCGGGGTCTTCAGGACGAAGTTCCTCGGGCACCTGCGGCATCACCGCTGCATTGCCGAACCGCATGAAATCGAAGAACGACATCGGCGGCGCGATCTGCTGGGCGAGATGTGGCGCTGTCACTTCGAGCCAGTCGAGCGGCTCGTGGAAGTGGCTATCTGCATCGATGATCGTCATGATGTCCCTCCCTGTGTTCGAGGGCCAACGTAGCAAATGTTGACATCAACGTCGAATTCGCGTCGTCGCTTGGCCGCGGGTACCGCGCGTCACATCGGCAGTGAGATCAACTCGGTACGCGCCATCATCTCGTCGGCGTCGGCCGGCACGATCACCTGTGTGGCCACCAGATGATCGACCGCGGCGCGGTAGCGGGCGAGCCAGTGTTCGCGGTTGGGGTAGAGCGCACGTATCGCATCGTCTGGGAGCGGTGTCGACAACCCGAGCCAGAACGGCGCACCGCCCGGCACGGGTTCACCGCGGTGTGTCGCCAACGGGGCTTCCAACTCCGGCCATCGGATTCCGCCGACTGCGTTGCCGACCTGGTCGCGCACGAACGATCCTGTTGCGGGGTCGCGATCAATTCTTGGCTGCGAAGGCGGCGCCAGGCCGTCCTCGATCCACCGATGCAGCGCATGAATCGCGCCTCGTTTCGCCGGGGCAAACGACACTTCCGACCTGGGGATGCCTGCGATGGCGGCCACTCCTGGATCACCATGAGGAATGACCCCCGCGTGCCCGGTACCGGCGACGTCCCACACGCGCAGGTGATCGAGGTCGGGCTGGATGTTCGGGAAGCAGCTGCTCGCCTCGGACTCAGAGTTCAGCACGATGACCGGCACCGCCAGATCGTCTCGGTACTGGTATCTACCAGATTCGAGCATGTCGAACCGGTTCGGACCGGACGCCTGTGGGAGTTCAGCCGGTGCCGATTCGTGGTTGAGTGCGCACGGCGTGTTCGGGATGACGGTCACGAGGAATCCGTCGATCGCCGACTCGAGCGGTCGCACCGCGTTGATGTATGTCATGAGGCGCGCCCCGGATTGCGACCCCCCGGTCGCGATCACTTTGCGAACGGACAGGCCACGTAACGGGTCTGGGTCGGTGGACCGTCGGGGGCCGAGGAGGCTCACCGCCTGCGTGAAGATGTCGTACGAGAAGTCGTCGCCCGGGTGCTCCAGTGCTCGGTAGCGGTCGGGCATCTCGGTCTTGAGTGACGGCAGCCACGGCCCGCTGTCACCGGCTCCCTCGACCCCTACACGTTGAGCCGAAACCCCCACGAGGGCAAAGCCATCTGACACAAGCCTCGCTGCGACCATCGGCCGCTCGAAGCTTTCACCGGCCGTGACATTGTTCCAGTTGACGATCACCGTGCCGTTGAATCGGGAGGGTTCAGCTGGCCTCAGCACGATCATACGTGTGCGGAACCGACGGCGATCCGCAGGCTCGACCGACCATCGACCGTCGCTTGCGTATGTGATACCGCCGCCAACGAGTCGGTAGCTGGTGGCGGTGCCGCCGAAGAACCACTCCTCCTCGACGCCCGCCATCGTCGGCAGTTCCTGCGCGATGGAGCACATCGGTGTTCCTTCGACCGCCTCGACGTTGTTCGGCGTCGCCACCATGTGTCCACCTCCTTCGTCGTGCCCGACGCTCCGCCTGGCCGAACCCCGTTGAACGCCGAACGTAGTTCAACGTCGAATCAGCCGACGAACTCGATCCGCTTCACCCTGCAGCCATCACTCCGAATTGATAGCTCGAGTGATGTAGGTAGGTATCACCGACCCGGAGCAGGCACGACCCGAAGTGCGGCTGATTTGGTGTATCGGGAAGGGCCTGCGGTTCCAGACACAGGCCGGAGAACGGCTCGGGGAGGTACTGCCCGGTGTACACCTGCAAACCGCGCTGGTTGGATCGCAGCGTCAGTACGCGGCCGGACCCGCGATGGGTCAGCTGGGCGAACACGTCACCTCCGTCGACCGCGAGGCAGTGATCGATCCCTCCAGATTCGACGATGCTGCCGAGCGACGTCGCCACTGAGAAGTCGAACCGCGTGTCGGCGACGGCAATGAGGTTTCCGGTAGGGATCAACTCGGTGTCAACCTCGACAACGCTGTCGGCCGGGGCGAGCAACTCGTGATCGGCGATCGTGCCTGTTCCGGCCAGGTTCCAGTAGGCATGATTGGTGGTGCCGAACACGGTGTCGGCGTCGGTGACCGCCTGTGTCTCGATCGTCATCTCGGAGCCGATCACCGAATAGGTCACGTCCAGCGGTGACGGTGCCGGGATAACCCTGATCACCCGCTCGACTGACCAGGCGGAACGAGACAGCCGTGGGTGACACGCTGACAACGTCCCAGATGCGTTGATCGAACCCGATTGGGCCTCCGTGGAGCTGATTGCTTCCCTCGTTGACGTCGAGCTGGTGCTCGACGGCCGCCGACCTCGATGCGCCCGCGACCGATTCGGTTTGCGTAGCGACCGATCGTGGCACCGAAGTAGGCGTGGCCCGGGCTGACGTACTGGTCGATCGTCTGGTGCCGCAACACCACGTTGGTGCTGTGCCCGTGACGGTCCGGCGCGAGCACCTCTACGAGGCGAGCGCCGTGATCCCACACCTCGATGCGCAACGAATCTGATGCCAGTACGAAGGCATTGACCGGGGCTCGCCCGACCGTGCCGACCACTCGCTGATGAGGGCTTCCTGATAACGGTGCCACCTGCATACCCAAGTCTCGCAGGCGCGTCACACCGCCGTCACCCTCAACCTAGGTTTTCGATTTCGACGTCATCTATGGTTGACTTAGTACCACAACCCCGAAACGAGGGCTCCCATGCACGTACCGATTTTCGATGCCGACAACCACATGTACGAGACGAAAGAGGCGCTCACGAAGTTCCTCCCCGAGCGCTACAAGCGGGCCATCCAGTACGTCGAGATCGCTGGCCGCACCAAGATTCTTGTGAAGGGCCAACTCAGCGAGTACATCCCCAACCCAACCTTCGAAGTCGTCGCGCGTCCGGGTGCCGAAGAAGACTTCTACCGCAAGGGCAATCCTGAAGGAAAGACCCGCCGCGAGATCTTCGGGGAACCAATCCGTTCGATTCCGGCATTCCGCGAACCAGCACCGCGGCTCGAGTTGATGGACGAACAAGGGCTTGAGCGCACGCTCATGTTCCCCACACTCGCCAGCCTCGTCGAAGAGCGCATGCGCGACGACCCCGACACCACCCATGTCGTCATCCATGCGCTCAACGAATGGATGTACGAGACGTGGCAGTTCAACTACGCCGACCGCATCTTCAGCACACCGGTGATCACCTTGCCCATCGTCGAGCGTGCCATCGCAGAGCTCGACTGGGTTGTCGAGCGCGGCGCCAAGGTCGTGCTCATCCGGCCCGCCCCGGTACCCGGCTACCGCGGTAGTCGTTCGTTTGCACTTCCCGAGTTCGACCCGTTCTGGAAGCGGGTCGTCGAACACGACATCCTCGTCGCGATGCACTCATCGGACAGCGGCTACAGCCGGTACGCCAACGATTGGAACGGCGGCGATACTGAAATGCTCCCGTTCGCTGGCGGAAGCGCGTTCAACATGCTCAGCACCTGGCGCCCGGTGGAAGACGCCGTCGGCTCGCTCATCCTGCACGGCGCGCTCAACCGCTTCCCAGAACTGAGAGTCGCCATCATCGAAAATGGCAGCACGTGGGTGCGACCGCTGTTCGAGAAGCTGATCGAGGGCTACAAGAAGCACCCCAAAGCCTTTCCTGAACACCCGATCGAGGTGTTCAAGCGCAACATCCACATCAGCCCGTTCTGGGAAGAGGATCTTGGTGCGCTGGCCGAGGTCGTCGGCGAAGACAACGTGTTGTTCGGGTCGGACTATCCGCATCCTGAAGGGCTGGCCGAACCACGTAGTTACATGAGTGCGCTGGATCATGTGTCCGACGTTGCCCGCGACAAGATCATGGGCGGAAACCTGGCCCGCCTGATGAACATCCCGGTCTGATGGTCGTCGTCCACGCGCCGCTCAACATGGCTCTTGATGACGGGGCAGCGGCGACCCTCGCGTCCGAGGGACTCTTCGCCGACGATGCGGCCGGTCTCGCGTCCGCGTTTGAGCGGAGTACCGAACTCTGGAGCGAAGTCGAGGCGTTTGCCAGCACGCTCGATCCGACGCTCCTCAACGAGCGCGTCGACGGTGAATGGTCGTACCTCGAAACCGTGCGCCATCTCGTCTTCGGCACGGACGCGTGGATCAACGGCATCCTGTTGGGCAACCCTGCGAATTTTCATCCGCTCGGCGTGCCGCCAGCCCACGCGAACGGCATGGCCGCCGGGCTCACACTCGACGCGCAACCCACACTCGACGAAGTGATGGTGGCCCGCAACGACCGGCGAGCCATGGCTCGATCAGCCTTCGCAACTGCCAGCGACGAGAGCTTGACCAGCCTGTGCGCGAAGTCACCGACTGGAGACTGGACCGTCGCCGCGGCGTTGCAAGTGATCTTGTATGAAGACAACGCGCACCGCCGCTACGCCACGCGTGACCTTGACCGGCTGACCGGCTGACCGGAAACCCGGATCGTTCATACACCCACGAACGCGAAGCGGGGCCGCCTGAGCATTGCTCAGGCGGCCCCGCTTCTTCACTCTTGTGAGATCACTTCTTCACGTAGAAGGTGTCCCAGCGCACGCCTCCAGCTCCGGTGTAGATCTGTTCGCCACCCAGCTTGTCGAGGTTCCATGCGGTGAGCGCCGGAGTGACAAGCAGCGGAATGATCAGTGCGTCCTCAGCCACGATCATGTCGGCCGTCTGGAAGATATCGGCGGCCCGCTCGTCACCTGGCACCAGCACCGCTGCAGGGGCCACCAGGTCAATGATGTCCTGGCGAGCTCCGTCGCACATCGTTTGAGCCTGACCTTCCCCGAACACACGGTTGTACTTGTCGGCACCGGTACGAGACCCGATGATCAGCAAAGCTCCGGGCTTCTGAGGAACGATGAATTCCGACAGCGGATCCTGCACCGGCACAAGGGTGACGTTGAAGCCCACAGCTTGCAAGTGTGCCTGCAAGACTTCAGCGATCACATCGTGGCCGGGCAAGATCGTCATGAACGCCAAGTCCATGTCGACGGTTTGTCCACCGAGCAACTCGATTGCTTTCTCGGGGTCGTAGTCGATGAGTGGCTGAATGTCGGGGTTGAAATACGCGTGGTCCGGTGGCCACAGCGCAAAGTGCGGTTGGCCGAGCCCCTCATAGACGAGGTCGTTGAGGTCGTCACGGTCGATTGCGTGTTGCATCGCCCGGCGCACGTCGATGGTGTCGAGCGGGGGCTTGGTGTAGCACAGGTTGAGCGACGTGTACGACGTGTCGTTCGCTACATTGCGAATCTCGAACGCGGGGTCGCCTTCGATGCGGGAGGCATCCACCACGGGCAACCCGGTGAGGACCATGTCGAGGGCGGCGGTCTGCAAACCGTTGACCATGGAGGCACCGTCAGCCACGTTGATGAACTCGATGCCCCCGAGCAACCATTGATCGGAATCGATGAAGTCCGGATTCTTGGTGAGCGCGACGATCTGTGCGTCCTTGAACTCGGTCACCATGAACGGGCCGGCACCGACCGGGTTGAGGTCGATCTCCTCAGGTGCCGAGGCAACCTGAGCTGGCGACACAATGGCGCCTTCACGACTCGTCAAGGTGAGCGCGAACTCGCCAATCGACGGTGCGTTGAGCGAGATCGTGAGCGTTAGTGGATCGACCACCGTGACGTCGGCGAGGCTTCGGAACGCCAAGTTCTGACCGGCGATGGTCGGCTCGGACGCCTCGTTGAGGGTCCGCAGGAGACCTGCCTTCACCGCTTCGGCGTCGTACAACGAACCGTCGGGGAACGTGATGCCGTCTCGCAACACGATGGTCATCGTTTGATCATCGACGATCTCGTACGACTCGGCCATCCAAGGCTCGATGCCGCCTGTTTGTGTGCGCCGTAACAAGGTGCCGTACACGAGACGCATCCACGTTTCGTCGGCGTTGACAGCCGACTTGGTCGGGTCGTTGTGAATGCCACTCGGGAAGGTCAAAGCGCTTCCGACCCGTAGCACACCGTCAGGATCGACTTGGCTCAGATCGACCTCGGCCGCAGGAGCGGTGGTCGGTGGAACCGTGGTCGCCACAGCCGATGTCGTGGGTGCCAATGTGACTTCGGTTGTGTTGGCGACCGCCGTGGTTTCGGTTGCTTCTGTCGTTTCTTCGGTCGTTGTGGCCGTCGCTGCTTCGGTAGTGGGCGTTGCGTCGTCGTCGTCGCCACCGCAGGCCGCCAACACGACAGACACAGCAATGGCGGATGCGATCAACGCCTTGGTGCGCGCCGCTCGACGGCCACCACCGCGGCGCGGATGCGACGGTACCCGAATGGAATCGTGCATAACTTCCCCCTGTTCCTGGCCAACAGACGTTGGACCTCACGAAGAATATCGCATGTCGACGTCGATGTCGATATTTGTGAAGCTGCGGTTCGTCACCGAAGTCGGTCCGGGGCCCATGACGCACTCGACTGGCGACGACGTCAGTCAGCTCCGTGGCGAAGCAGACGGCCCGGCGTGGCGTTGGTGCATTCGCCGTCCCTGAAGGTGGCGACACCATTGACGATGATGCGGTCGTAGCCACTCGCCTTTTGAACGAGGCGCATCTCAAGTGGAAACGCAAGACGACTGATGGAGCGCCAGGGGACGATGAGCCAGCCGACACCGGCCCAGTGGCTACCGCGCGCGTTCCTCGATCAGGCGACCGCGATTGACCTTCATCGCCTCGCTGCGCGGAATCGACTCGACGAATTCGACGGTCTTGGGCACCTTGTATGCGAGCAGACGTTGTTTGGCGTATGCCCGCATTTCTTCGAACGACGGCGGGTCGAGCGGATCGGCTGTGGCGACGATGGCGTGCACGCGCTGTCCCCACTCGGGGTCTGGCAGCCCGATGACCACGACGTCGGCGACCTTCGGATGATCGATGAGCGCGGCCTCGACCTCGGCTGGGAAGACGTTGGCACCACCGGTGAGGATGAGGTCGACGCGGCGATCTACGAGATACAGGTACCCGTCGGCATCGACGTAGCCCATGTCGCCGACCGTGCCGAAGCCGTCGGCGGTCATGTGCATTTGCGGCGCTTTGCCGAGATATGTGGCCGGGCGGTAACCAGGCGACCGAACGAAGATGTTGCCGATCTCGCCGACCGGAACCTCGCTGCCGGCATCGTCGAGAATCCGTACCTCAGCTCCGAGAAAGCCGCGTCCAACACTGCCTTGGTGAGTCATCCACTCAGTTCCCGTGAGCACCGTCAGACCGAGCGCTTCAGTTGCGCCGTACACCATGATCAAGTTCTCTCCACCGATGAGCGCCGCCCAGCGATGGACCAAAGACGGTGGCATGGGCGCTGCGCCCTGCAGTATCCACTCGATGCTGGTCAGGTCGCGATCGTCGACGCCTGGAAGGTCGCTGACACGCTGCAACATCGTCGGTGTTGCAGTGAACGTCGTGATCCGATGCCGCTCGATCACGTCGACGATGCGCGCCGCATCGAACTTTTCAAGCACAAACAACACGTCACCGGCCAGCATGCTGGTCAACGTGGCGAACGCATTGACGTGATACATCGGTGCCAGCACCAGTATCCGTTGCGGACGGGTGACCGGCATGAATGCCATAGCGATGGGTGTGCCCGCGGCAGCCGTGTACATCGCCGGCCCGGGCGACAGGATCACCTTGGGTGTGCCGGTTGACCCGCTGCTGCAGATGCCGTGATTGTTCGGCGACACCACATCGGCAAACTCGTGGACAGGATCGGTTGCCGTGGCGGTGATCCACTCCAGGTCGGGTGTGCCGATGTAGACCTTTGGATCGACCACCTCTTTGAGGCGATCGAGTTCCCAGTCGGGAACGTCCCAGCGCACCGGTACCGGCACCGCGCCGAGCTTCCACGTAGCGAAAACGGAAAAGACGAACTCGGGTGAGTTTCGAACTCCTAAGCCGACGCGATCGCCCGCACCAACACCACGCGCCGCGAATGCTGACGCGACCTGACTGGATCGTTGCTGCAGTTCGGCCCAAGTGACCGCCAATTCTGTTCCGTCGGACGCTAGGTGGACGTAGCAAACGTCGGCGGGCTGCGCGTTCGCCCTCGTGCGAAGCTGCTCGACGTTGCTCACCGGACCGCTCATGACATCGCCCATGTTGTCGCCGCCTAGCCCTGCATGTATCCGCCGGCGTCGACCGGAATCGACTGGCCGGTGATCGTTCGAGCCTTGTCGCTGGCAAGGAAAAGCGCCAGATTCGCGACGTCGGTGGTTGAGGAGATGTCGCGGAGGGCGACGCCCTGCAACATCGCGGCTCGGTGTTCGTCGTAGTCCACGCCTTTCTCGGCGGCCGTGCGCTTCACCCAGTTCTGCCAGAGCTCGGTGTCGATACTGCCCGGAACCACACAGTTGCAGCGGATGCCGTATGGGCCGACCTCGAGTGCGACTGCCTTGGTGAACGCCCGCAGCGACGCTTTGGCGGTGACGTAATGTGTCTTGCGGACCATGCCGTTGTACGCCGCCGTCGATGAGAAGTTCAAGATGACGCCCGAGCGGCGCTCCATCATCGACTGCTTGAGCACTTCGCGGCTGCACAACATGGCGGCGGTGACATCGATGCCAATCGTCGAGTTCCAGTTCTCGAGGGTCTGCTCCCAGATCCAGGTGTCGGTTCCCGGCGCGGCGGCGTTGTTGCACATGATGTCAACGTGGCCGAACTCCTCAACTGCGCGGCTCACCATGGCAACGACTTCGTCTTCCTGAGTGACGTCGACCTTCAGACCGATCGCGCGCCCGCCTGCAGCAGCAGCAGCTTCGAGGACGAGGTCTTCTCGACGGGCCGCGAGCACCACGCTGGCACCCTCATCGACGAACATCTTCGCCATGACCGGGCCGAGCCCCGTACTCGCTCCGGTGATGATGGCAACTTTGCCCTGTAGCTGTCCGGTCATGTCGTTTCCCTTTCGGAAAGTTCGGCTTCGAAGAGTTCCTGGAGTGAGTTGCCGAGCAGCTGCAAACCGCTACCCGACGAATCCATCAAACGGTTGGTGCGGCGGCGTACTCGCCAGCCGCCGCCAGTGCGCTCGAGATCCCATCGCACGGCGCTGGTTCGCCAGACATAGAAGCGGTCCTCTTCGCGACGCATGATGATGGAGTAGTTGAGCGCAGTGGCGGTGTCGCCGTGGATCTTGAGCATCAGAGGGCCAGCGAAGTGGGCCACGCCTGCCGCCATGAGACCGCGATGACCGGCGGTCTGCAACATCGCATCGACTCCGGCGCTGCCAACATGAGGTTCCCCGTTGGCGTCCCAGTCGTACAGGCCATCCTCCAACCAGAGGTCGCCGGCGAACTGAGACATTCCGGCGTCGGCGGCAGGGCCGTACGACATGATCAGTCGGTTGATTGCACTCTCGTCTTCAAGGCGCTGAACTCGCGCCTCGAGCGATTGAACCTCGTTCGTCATGTCAGCGCCAAGCTTCCCAGTCGATCATGGTGCGCAACGGGCCGGCGAACAGCGGGCGAACGGCACCGGACGCCCAGCGCTCTTCGATGAACGGGCGAATCGCTGCGGTCACTGCCAATGGATCGTCGTCGAGATACACGACCGTGGTGTATTGCGGCGTGTCGCTTTGGGTCGCCGGGTTGAGCTTCCACGTCGACGTGGAGCCATACATCCAGGCTCCGGCGGTGCCAGGCGTGTCGAGCATCCGTGGGAAGTGGTCGGTGTGAAGCCACTTGAGCCACTCGTCGTGATCATCGCTGACCGGCTCTTCGATGATCACCACGACGCCGCGGTGGGGGCGAAACGGGACGACCTCGGCAGAGATGAGGGCCTTTGGCGACGCGTGCCAGCTCAAGAGCGCTGGCATGCGCAGTTGGATGCCCGGCCGAACCTCGGGAAATCTGCCGATCTCACGCAACCGTCCGCCGAGGACCATGAAGTCGTCGTGTGTCTCTTGCACGGGGTCGCCGACGAGATAGTTGACCATGTTGCCGACATTGACCATCGGCCCCTCGGCTGCGATGCGATGTGCCGGGTACTCCCCATCAGCGATGTATCGAAGTGCAAACTGAATGCCGGGCAACTGATATTGCTCAGGCATGTGGTCGAGCAGGTGCCACCGGAGGTAACTGCCGTCGTCGTCGGGCGGGCTGGGCGGCGTCAGGCTGAAAAATGCAGCGCGAACACGAATCATGTGAGTCCCCTTTTCGTCGGTATGAACCTAACTCAGTATTGACATCGACGTCAAAAGTGAGGACGAATCCACATCGGCGGATGTCGGGCACCGAGCGCTTCGAGCGCGCTCGCTGAAATTCGCCGTTAGTTCTTTGGGGACAGAATGACGACCGGAATGTCGCGCTCGGTGCGCGACTGATAGACGTCGTAGTTCGGCCACACGTCGGTGACGATGCCCCACAAGCGCGGCTTCTCCTCGGCGGTGGCAGTTCGGGCCGTGACGGAGAAGATCTGGTCTTTCACCTGAATCTCAGCATCGGGGTTGGCCTCGATGTTGAGGAACCATTGCGGATGCATCGGGGCGCCACCCATCGACGCAACGACCAAGTAGTCGTCGCCGTCTTGAGCGAAGATCAGCGCCGACGTGTGTTGGTCGCCTGATTTCCGTCCGGTGACGGTGAGCAGCAACGACGGAACGCCGTTCCAGAGATATCCAACCTCGCCGCCCGTCTCTCGATAAGCCTTGATGTGGCTTGGGCCGAGCAGCGTGAGATCGGGTTGAACGTGGGTGCTTTCAGACATGGTTCATACTTTCTTCAGACGTCGAACAGAACGGGAATCTCGGTGACTCCACGTTCATAGAATCCGACTGGCTTGGGCGGGTCGACATCGGGGTCGAGCCGCAGATTCGGCAGCTTCAACAGCGCCTGGACGCCCACATGGATTTCGGCTCGGGCGACGTGCATGCCCAGGCACACGTGCGGCCCGCCGCCGAAGCCGAACGATGGCTTCAACTGACGATACGGGTCGAACTCGTCGGGGTTCTCCCAGCGCTCTGGGTCACGGTTCGCCGAACCGATGCCCAGGTGCAGCACTGAGCCTTGCGGCAGGTGGACCCCGAAGAAGTCGATGTCTTCGGCAATCCAGCGCGAGAACATGGGGTCGGTGGGCATCCAGCGCAACGACTCTTCGACGACGCCACGCAAGACCGTCTTGTCTTCACGAATGGCGTCCATCAGTTCGGGCCGCTCGAGCAGCGCGGCAATCGTGATGCCCATCTGCTTCCAGGTCGTGCCAGAACCGGCCATGAGCAGCAGATAGATGAAGCCGTAGATCTCGACGTCGGACAACTCGTGCCGGGTGCCGTCTTCGTCGGTGAGTTCAGCCTGAACGAGGATCGTGATGAGGTCGTCTTGGGGCTCGACGCGGCGCGCCGCGACGATTGGCGCAAGCATGCCGATGACCTTCATTGGGTCATACAGCGAGCGGCGCACTTCCAACGCTTCAGACACAGGGATGCCGAAGCTGCCAGTGATGGTGAGCAACGGGATACTCGCACAGAAGTCGACATTGAGTTCGGCGTGGCCTTGGGAACGAATGCCATCGACCAGCACCTCAACCGTGTGCTCGATCCAGTTTTGGATCCACCACTGGGCCTTCGCCGGTACGAACGACGGTTGCACCAGGCTGCGATAGCGGCGATGGGTGGAACCACCCATCATCAACATGCTGTTCATCATCATCGACTCGAGACCGACGTCGCTCTCTTGGCCTGGGATCGGGGTGGGCGATGACGAGAACACCGCGTCGTTGCGGTATGCCGCGTCGCAGGCTGCGTAGGTGAACGCTGTGAAATGCTGGCGTTCGGGATACGGCAAGCCGTGGAACGACGGATTGCCGGTGCAGCCCGTGAGATCATGCAGCGTGCCCGGGTGGACTGGCGCCTGCTCGCGCAGCTTCTTCCAGATCGGATACGGGTCTTCGGTGTAGTGACCGCCAGCGTGCGCGTTGTAGCTGCTGCGTAGGTCGAACAGCTCGCGGATCTGCTCGCGTTCGAGCGACCGTAGGTCGTCGGCCATAAGTTCGTTGTGGTTACTCATCGTGCGACGTGTCCTCCGTCAATTGGCACCAGCACACCGGTGATGTTCTTCGCCTGATCGGAGCACAAGAAAACCGCTGCTCGCGCACAGTCCTCCGCAGTGATGGGGCGACCGAGCGGATGCCCGGAGCCGGCAGCTGCTGCTACCTGATTCAGTACCTCGCCCTCGGCGGCGAGCCCACCCGCTGCCATGAAACCCGTGAAGGGCATCGCACCGGGACAGATTGCATTCGCGCGAATGTTGAACGGAGCACACTCTACGGCGACCGCTTTGGTGAGCTGATGCACGGCCCCTTTCGTCGCTCCGTACACCGCTCCGCCCCAGCCAACGAGGCCGGCCACCGAACCGGTGTTGAGGATCACGCCACCGTCACCCTGCTTCTTGAACTGGATCACAGCGTGCTTCGACCCGAGGAATACGCCGCCGAAGTTGACGCCCATCAACCGCTGGAAATCGGCGAAGGTATGCTCCTCGAACGTCATTCCAAGACGCGGAGTCGGGATACCGACGTTGTTGAAGATGATGTCGAGCCGTCCGAACTGTTCGACGCACAATGCGACGAACCCTGCAACATCATCGTCGTTTGACACGTCGGCTTGCACGGCGATCGCCTTGCCTCCGGCAGCCTCGATCAGGTCGACGGTGGCTTGGGCCTTCGCGCCGTCGAGGTCGACAACGACAACGTTGGCTCCCTCCTTCGAGAATATGAGGGCGGTTGCCTGCCCGACGCCGTTACCGGCGCCGGTAATGATTGCATTCTTGCCATCGAGCAGCATGTCGATGTCACACTCCTTCGTTTGAGAGGCCGTTTGAGAGGCTGAGTGCGCCTGTTGGGCACGCCTCGACAGCGGACTGAATTTCTCCGATGTCAGCGGTGATGGGGTCGATGACGATCGCTTTCGCTTCGCCATCCTGCGAAAATGCGCCAGACGCGTACACGACGCAGAGACCAGAGCCCATGCACAGTTCGCGATCGATCGAAATAATCAATTCAGACGACATGTGGTGACAGATCAGGCGGAAACGCGAGCTGGCACGTCGGCCGGCGTGAACCGGTAGAGACGCTCGGCGTTGCCGCGCAGCAGCTTGTACTGCACTTCTTCGGGCAGATGGCCGACCACACGCTTCGCGGTGCCGATGCAGTCTGGCCAGGTGGAGTCGGAGTGCGGGTAGTCGGTCTCACACATGATGTTGTCTTCGCACAGTTCCGACAGGCTGTTCACGCCGTGGTGATCCTCGATGAAGCAGCCGAACACATGGTTCTTGAACGACTCGCGGATGTCGAAGTTGTCCATATCGAGATTCGAGGTGGCATGCCCGGCAAACGTCTGGCCGCGCGACACCCAGTAGCGCTGCTTGTCGACGACCTGTTCTGCGCGCTCGAGGAAGTACGGCATCCAGCCGATTTCGCCCTCTGACAACGCGATCTTCAGGTTCGGGAACTTTTCGAACATCCCGCTGAACAGCCAGGCCAACATGGTGCCTGAGGTGCGCATGGCGCCCCAGGTGAGGTTGGCCATGAACGGCGCATCCTTCGAGATCGACGGCAGAGTGGACGACGAACCGACGTGCATGCATGCCACCATCTCGGTCTCATTGGCCATTGACATCACTGGATCCCAGTAGCGATTGGGGTCGTGGATGGTGGGCAACCCGAGTGGCTCGGGGTTCTCGGAGAAGGCAAACGCGGTGACACCCTTCGCCGCCATACGTTCCATTTCCTTCGCGGCGAGCGGCGGATCCCACATGGGGATCAACATCAGCGGGATGTAGCGTCCCGGCGCGGCGCCGCACCATTCTTCGATGAGCCAGTCGTTGTAATGCTGGAGGCACTCGAAGCCGAACTCGCGATCGGTCGTTTCCATGAACAACTGACCACAGAAGCGGGTGATCGTGGGGAAGCACAGTGACGCCAAGACGCCCGACTGATCCATGTCGTCGAGGCGGGCTACTGGGTCGTAGCAACCGGGACGCATCTCGGAGTACGGCAGCGGCTCGGGACTGAACTCCTCTTTCGCTTTGCCGGCAACAGCGCTGAGGCCGGAGCTGGGCATTTTCTTGCCGTCGTAGAGCCAATACTCCACGCCGTCGATCGTCTGCATGTGCGGCGCTCGTTCGCGATCTTTTGCAGCGACGCGATTGGTCCAAAGCGTCGGTGGCTCGAGGATGTGATCGTCGACCGAGATCAGCCAGTCGAGATTGAGTTCAGATGTCATGGAATCCTCCATTGTGTGACGGCGGTGCGTGTTGCTGTTGGATTGCTCATCGGGCCAATTCGCCGATGCTCATATTCTTCACTTCTTGAAACTCACGAATTCCTTCGATGCCGCGTTCGCGACCGAGGCCGCTTTGCTTGTAGCCGCCGCCGGGCGCGTAAGCGCTGAAGACCCCGGCGTTGACCTGTACGGCTCCCGATCGGATGCGGCGTGCCACCGCGGTACCTGCTGCGACATCTGCGCTGTACACCTGCGCTGACAGCCCAAATGGGCTGTCATTCGCGATGCGAACGGCGTCGTCAACATCTTCATAACCGATCACGACGAGCACCGGGCCAAAGATCTCGTCTCGTGCTGCCGGGTTGGAGTTGTCGGGCACGTCGATCACCGTTGGCTCGAACCAAAATCCCTTGTCGAAACCATCCGGGCGCTTGCCGCCAAACATGACCTTGCCACCGTTTTCCTCGGCAAGGGCGACGTAGCGCTCGCAACGCTCGCGGGCGGCGGCGTTGATGAGTGGGCCGAGTTGGTTGGACGGGTCGTTGGGGTCGCCGACCTTGAGCATGCTGTACATGCCGCTGACCGCCTGCACGACCTCGTCTTTTCTGGCGTTCGGTACGAGCATGCGGGTCGCCGCGACGCATGCCTGACCAGACGTCATCGCCACCACGGACGCCGCTCCGGCCGCAGCTTTGTCGACAGCGTCGTCGAGATAGATCTGAGCCGACTTTCCGCCCAGTTCGAGCGACACCCGCTTCAACGTTGGCGCGGCCTGCGCCATGATCTGGCGACCAACCGCTGTGGAACCGGTGAACGAGATCATGTCGACACGCGGGTCGGTGGTGAGCAGTTCAGCCCCAGCCGCACCCGACTCTGCAATCACGCTGAGCACGCCAGCAGGGAGATCGGCCGCCTCGGCGGCCTCGCCGAAGACGAACGACGACAGAGGCGTGAGCGGGCTCGGACGCAGGATGACCGAGTTGCCGGCCATCAGGGCCGGAATCAGCTTCTGGAACGCCATGATCAACGCGCCGTTGTACGGAGTGATCGCGGCGACGACACCGATCGGCTCGAAACGTCGCACGCTGAGCACCACGCGCCCACGGGTGACTTCGTCGACAGGCACCGGGTTGTAGTCCTCGTGCGGGATGGACGCGTAGAGGTCGATCGTGGAGCGGCCAAGTGTGAGCCCCATCATCAATTGGGCGAACTGGGCGTACATGCGCGTCTGCCCAGCTTCGGCGATCATCGTGTCGACCAACACCTCAGAGCGGCTCTCCACGTGATCGAGGAACCGACGCAGACGAACGGCGCGCTCGGAGGCGGCCAGATCCGCCCATACCCCGTTGTCGAACGAGCCGTACGAGCCGCGGCAACTGCGCGCTCGACATCTGCGAGTGATGTTTCACCGGCCAACGCGACACATGTCTCGTCGACCGGGCTCACGACCTCGAACGTTTGCTGAGCCGCGACCCACTCCCCCGCGACGTACGACCGTAACCCGTCGATCAATTCCTTCGTCATGAACCTCTCCAAACGTCGAAACAATCGGTTCGACGCATTCTCCAGACATGGGAACAGGCGGCGCTGATGCCCCCTGACCCGAGGAAGGTTAGCAGGGCCAACCACGTCGCGCCAGTCAAAATCAGAATCGGATTTCGCTTTCGACATAGTGGGTTCTACCTGCCGTCCAGTCCAAGATCAAACGGCGAGCCCAAGACGACGGTATGTCTCGTGATCCGCCATTGCCGCGCCGAGCCGAGGCATGTGAATCATCACGACCTCGCGGGAACTGATCGACGTGATCACCCACAAGAAATATCCGAACGAGAACCCGGAACGATAGAAGTCCCACGCCTCGTCGAACGACGGTGCGTCGAGACCTTGCCGGCCAGCTGGCCTGCCAACTCGGCGAGATAGTGACGCAACAGGTCCTGCTCGTGGGCCCGCCGGGTGTCGATGTCGAGCACGGTTCCCAGGTGATACGCGACGTCGGTCGAGTAGTGACCCGGTTGGGTGACCTGCCAGTCCAGCCAGCACGCTCGGCCCTCGGCGTCGAGGTACACGTTGCCCGAGTGCGTGTCGCCATGCACCACACACATCTGCGGCCGTTCTGCGGTGCGGGTCATCGCAGCACTCAACAGAGCCGGGTCACGCAACTCGGGTGCCAGACCCTCGGCGCGCCCGTCTGCGAGCAGCACTGCGAGGCGCGATTCGTCGTAAATGCCTTGAAACAAAGAGACCGACGGTGCCAGCCAGTCGCAGCCCGCCGGCCGCGGGTCGTCCCAAGTGGCGGCATGCAAGCGGGCCAACTGCCCGAGACTGTCTCTGGTGACTTCGACGGAATACGGCTCGTGGGCGCCCAGGAATCGCCCACCGTTGCCGACCACATCGTCCATCACGATCAAACCCCGACCGTCGTCGTCAACGGCTGCAGTAGTACGCACGTGGCATGCGCATGTCGAGGCGCGGCGCAAGATCTCGGTAGAACTTCGCTTCGGGCCCCAACGTGCTCGGGCCGTCGTCGAAATGGGCCTTCACGCAGTACGCCCGGGTGCGGCGCTGACCGTTGGCATCGACCACTTCGACCACGAATCGAGCTTTGTCGGCGAGGGTCTTCGAGCTTCCGGTCGAAGTGACCGACACGATCTCATCGGTGCTAGAGATGTCGTCGAGCGCCCACTGCAACCAGGTCGGGATCGAGCACCTCCGCGAGAGTCGACGGCACTACCTCGTGCTCGCGATCAGAATGCGATTTCACCATGATCGAAATGTATTATCGCAACGTCGTCGACCTCGGGTCGGAGCGGTTGCGGCACTCGCGCCAGCCTCAGCGCATCGTCTCCAACCCGAACCAGATGCCCACTACTCAACAAGGGGAATCATGACGCTGTCGAGTTGGAAGATTTTGGATCTGTCCGCAGGGCACCGCCGCTGCGTTCTGCGCGAAGGTGCTCGCTGATCTTGGCGCCGACGTGGTCAGGGTCGAGCCACCAGGCGGCCACGCATCCCGATTGTCGCCACCACGCAGAGCCGACGCCGACCCAACTGAACCCGGCGGCCGATTCATCTACTTGAACACCGGCAAGGCGAGTGTGGTCATCGACGACAGCGAAGCGGGCGTGGCCAGGTTGCGAGAACTCGCCACCGCAGCTGACGTCATCGTGACCGATCTCACCGATGAACGACTCGCCGAGATCGGCCCCTTCGCCGACCACACCATCGTCGCGACAATTCGTCCGTTCGGCGCAACCGGCCCGTACTCCGATTTTCGGTACCAACCACCTGATCGAGTTCCACTCAGGCGGGGAAGGCTCGATCCTGCCGAGCGGCAACAGTTTCACCCAGTTCCCCGAGCGAGCACCGATCCAACTCGGTGGCGACATCGCCCACTTCGACGCCGGTTGGAACGCTGCCGTCGCGATTCTTGGTGCGTGTTACGACCGCCTGCGAACCGGGCGCGGGCAAACGATCGATGTATCGGTGCAAGAGTCGCAACTCACGCTCAATCGAACCCGGCTGAGTCGCTTCACCAACGATGGCGTGGCGATACGGCGGGCCGGCAACCGATATGGCATCGGCGGCATGCTGCGGTGTAGCGACGGATACGTGCAACTCGTGGGCATCGCACCGCAACAGATCCAGCAGCTGGCCGACGCACCCGACAACGTCGAGTTCCACGACCCGCTCGTCGCTACGGCAGAGGCGCGAGCGCAGCACCCTGAGCAGACCGGGGCCGCACTCGCCGCATGGTGTCTGGCCCGACCAAAGGCGGAGGTGGTCGCGGCGCTCAATGCCCTCGGCTCGCCGGTTGGGGCGTACGCCGAGCCGGCTGATTTGCTGGCGTCTGAACAACTCGAACAGCGCAGATTCTTCAGCACGGTCGACGACGGACGCGGCGGCACGCTGAAGATTCCTGGGCCTCCATACTCCATGTCGGATTCGCCTCCAACGCCGACCTCGGCACCAACGTTGGGTTCCGCCAGCGGTTTTCGCTCGCCGTCGCACTCGCAGCCGAGCACGCCGCCAACGCTGCCGCCTGGCCGTGGACTCGAAGGCGTACGTGTGCTCGACTTCACCTGGGCGGCGGCAGGGCCGTATGCCACCTTGCTGCTCGCCTTGCTCGGTGCCGACGTCGTCAAGGTCGAATCGAGCCGACGACCAGACCCCGCGCGCCGCGGTTTCATGGCCGACTACGGCGGCATCAACCGCTCCCCGAACTTCAACGAACTCAATCTCAACAAGCGCTCGGTGAACGTCGACATGTCGGCCGACGACGGCCGCGCCCTCGTGCGCCGACTGGTGATGGAGTGGGCCGACGTCGTCATCGACAACTTCCGGCCTGGCGTGATGACACGGTTCGGGCTCGACGCACCGACATTGTTGGCCGAACGACCAGAACTCATCGTGGTCTCGTCATCGGCGAACGGCTCCACCGGGCCCGAGGCAATGATGGCCGGAGTCGCCAGCGTGTTCGGTGCAACCGGCGGGCTCTCGGAACAGACCGGATATCCAGATGGCCCGCCCACCGAGGTCGGCGAGTCCACCGACTACCGCAGCGCCAATGCCATGGCGGTCGGCATCCTCGCCGCACTCTTGCACCGGGCCCAGACCGGACGCGGCCAGCACGTCGACGTGGCGTCACGTGAAGTCGTCATCGCCAGTGCACCCGACGCGCTGCTGGCGCACGGGCTCGGTGTGGAGTGGCACTCGCGGGTGGGCAATCTTCATCGCGACCACACGCCACACGACGTCTACCCCACTGCCGAACCCGACCGGTGGGTTGCCGTCGCCGCCACCAATGACGACGAGTGGCACGCCCTGTGCGCGGTGCTCGGTCGGCCCGAATGGGCCAAGCAATTCTCGAGCGTGTCAGATCGCCGTCGACACAGCGACGAAATCGACACTGCGATCACGAGTTGGACACGACAACAGTCACCGGGCGTCGCATTCACCACACTCGCAAGCGGCGGGCGTGCCCGCCATGGCAGTGATGACGTTCGATTCGCTCGCGGATGACCCGCATCTGGCGGCACGCGATCTGTTCACCACGGTCGATCATCCAGAGATCGGCGTCACCCAGGTCATGCGGGCACCCTGGCGCTTCTCTGATCTCACTTGCCCGATCACAGCCCCGGGCCCGCTGCTCGGACAACACACCGCCGAGGTGCTCCGTGAAGCTCTGGGCATCACACCGGCGGAACTGGCCAACTACAGCGAGGTGCTCCACTGATGAACAACGCTCCCCTTCAGTTCGGTGTCGTAGCAGCTGGCAGCCGCGCATCGATCGAGTCGCTGGAAGAACTTCCGATCGATTCGATGTGGGTCGGCGGCCACGTGGCGTCGCGCAACCCCAGCCCCGAGGCCATGATGGGTCTGTCGCGCTTGGCAGCTCTCACCGAACGCGTCGCGGTCGGCTCGTCGATCCTGCTGCTGCCCCTGTACCCGCCGGCGATCATCGCCAAGCAACTCGCCGACCTCGACCACTCGACCGGCGGGAGACTCGTCGTCGGCGTTGGAGTAGGTGGCGAATATCCGCAAGAGTTTCGAGCCTGCGGTGTCCCGATCACCGAACGAGGGCGCCGTACCGACGAGATGATTCCACTCATCCGACGCCTGTGGACCGCCGAGGAGATCTCTCACCCGGGGCCGTACTACCCGATGCAAGACGTTCGTATCCATCCGGCGCCCAAGCAGCCTGGCGGCCCACCGATTGTCGTTGCCGGGCGATCCGAGGCGGCGATGCGTCGTGCCGCGACGTTGGGCGACGGCTGGTTTCCCTATCTGTACTCGCCGCGTCGTTACGCATCCTCGGTTGCCACCGTCAACACCATCGCAGCAGAACATGGTCGCGACATCGGGCCGTCAGCCGAACGCCCGTTCAACTGGTATGTCTGGGTCTTCGTGAACGTCGACGATGACGGAGATGCAGCCGCGCGAGCAAGCGGCGCGCTCGATGGGCGGCACGTACGACCAGGACTTTCGAGCGATGGTCGACAACGTGGCCGCCGCCGGTACGCCTGCCGAGGTGCTCGACAAACTCAAGGCGTTCTACGACGCCGGCGCCCGCCATTTCGTGTTCAGCCCCGCAACAGCGGGGGCCGACCCAAGGCCGGTGATCGACCGCCTGTTCGACGAACTGGTACCGGCGCTCCAGGAGTACGCCTACCGTGATGGCGCCCAGGCGTCAGAGTTCGGCTCGTAGTTGCCTCGGCGGTTAGTTGTCGGAGCCGGTCAAGATCGCCGCGAGTCGCGAGCGCTTGATACGAGCTTTCGACGAACGACGAGATACCAGCGTGTTGTCAGGCATTGCATCGCGATAACCGCCGAGCGCCGTGAGACAGAACTCCCACACGTCTGCAGCGAGGTTCGGCGGCGGCGGCTCCGAGGAAAAGGTGTAGTTGTGAAATGTCGACACGACGAGCTGCGTGACGAACCGGGCGTCGCGCTCCGAGTCGCTGGAGTGCAATTGCCCAGCTTCGGTGGCCGCCCTGATCTCCGGCGCCAACAACGCAGAAAAGGCGCCCACGGCGCGCTCGATCTCGGCGGGGTATAGCTGTTGCAGTCGGTAGCGCTCTGCGGCGAAGAACTTGCGAGTGGCGGTGACCCCGCCGATGCCCAACAGCTGCAACGTGGTCTCGACATACCAGCGGACTCGCTCGACCGGGTTGGTGATATGGACGGACTCGGAACGCAGGAACTCGCACGCTTGAGCGATGCGATGTTCGATCACCGCGAGGACGACTTCATCGCGTCCGGCGAAGTAGCGGTAGAACGTCTGCAGCGAAACGCTCGCCTCCTTGGCGAGCTCCTGAATCGTGAACTCTCCGCCCCGTTCCAGACTGATCTGGCAGGCGGCGTCGACCACGCGTTGCGCGGGCCGACTGGCACGGCCCGAGCGGGATTTTGCTCCTGAACGTGCGGCGGCACGCTCTGGCCAACCAGCGCTGAACGCATGCGTGAGTGCCAACGAGCTAGTGGTGTCGAGCTTCTCTGCTGGTTCGCTCACGTCGTCTCCTTCGCCCTCTACCCTTCGGCGGACCGGTACACCACCGCACCGCCGAGATGCGGCGACGAATGGCAGGCAAGACCAACAGACACGTTGGCTCGCTGGCGCTCGGCGGCCCGCCCAGACAATTGCAGATAGCACTCCAACATTTGCGGGATGCCGTGCATTCGCCCGTTGCCGAGCGCCCCTCCTCCTGACAACACTGGCAAGGCGCCCGGGCGGTCGCTGTCGATGTTGCCGTCTTGCACGAAGCGATGTGCCTCGCCAACCGGGCACAACCCGAGCACTTCCAGCCAGAGATAGACGAATGGCGAGAAGCCATCGTAGAGCTGCGGTAGTTCGATGTCACCTGGGCCAATACCGGCGCTTCGCCACAGCCGATCGGCCAGGGCTGTACCGGCTTGCATGATGTCGTCGAGCGGCCAATGCAACGGCAGTCGGCGACGCGTTGGCATCGAACTTGCGAAGCCGCTCACCAGCACCGGCCGATGGGGCAGGTCGCGGGCCCGTTCGGCCGAGGTGAAAATGAACACGGCTGCTCCGTCGACCGGCAGGTCGCAGTCGAGGCGTCCGATCGGGTCGTTGATCATCGGTGCCGCGAGATACTCCTCGGCGGTGAGTGGCTTGTCGTGCCAATACGACCACGGGATACGCGCACCGTTCTTGCGCGCTTCCACGACGACGGCCGCCATGGCGTCGCGACTCGCGGAGTACCGCTGCAGATACTCGTTGTACGTGAGGCCGATCATGGCCATCGGCCCGAAGAAGCCCTGCGGAGCAGTCCACTGCATGCCGCCGCCTGCGGCCCGAAGTGCGCTGCCGTGATACTTGCCGGTCGGGTTGTGCAACGCTCGGTGCACCAGCACATAATCGGCGGCACCGCTCGCGATGGCATTGGTGGCCATGGCGACGATGCCAGGAATCTGACCGAAACCCTGGAATCCGGCGACGTAGGCAGGGTCGACCCCGAGCCGTTCGGCAAGCCACCCGGACGTGACTGTGCTCACGCCGTCTTGGATGGCGTGATCTCCGGCGGTGGGAAACAGCGTCGAGCAGACGAACCCGTCGATCTGATCGACGCTCAGCCCGGCATCGGCGATCGCCGCGCGAGCGGTGTCGAGCGTGATCAGCCCCAACGGTCGATCGGAATGCCGTTCCACCATGCTGTGGGCGTACCCGACGATGGCAACCTGGTCGCGTGCAACCAGCGCTCCGCTCATGGGTTGGACGCCAAGCTGAACGCAGGTACCGAAATGTCGTCGGTGAGATCTTCGAACACCACATCGATCGCCGCGCCGAGCGCGATCTTCGCGTCGACGCCATCGAGCAGGCGGCCGATCATCCGCACCTCAGGCGCATCGTCCAGTTGCACGTCGACCAACAAGAAGGGCACCTCGAACCCGGGGAGCAGTGCCTGGCGGGTGATGGTCCACGAACACATCGTGCCTCGAGGGGCAACCGGCACGAACTGGAAATCGGGTTCGGTCGTGTGACACGTCGGGCACACCAGATCCGGGGGCATGGTCGCCGCGTGGCACACCGAACATCGCGCGACGGTGAGCACGTGATCCGCAGCGGCCGACCAGTATCCCGCCGAGGTCTCGTCGGGCACGGGCAGCAAACGCTCCGCGCTCACGGGATCACCGAGGCAGCCTGCAGCTCGGAGATCTGCTCCCAGTCGTACCCGAGTTCCAGCAGTAGCAGCTCGGTGTGCTCGCCATGCTCGGGCGCGCGCCGCACGTCGGCAGGCAGCCCGTCGAATTGCACCGGCACGTTCGGCAAGCGGTACGTCGGAAAACCGTCTTCGGAGACTTCAGCTATGTAGTCGTTGGCAATGACCTGCGGATCGTTGAGCAACTCGGGGATCGATTGCACTGGGGCCCACGGTGCATCGAGGGTGGACAGCACCGCGATGCATTCCGTCGAGCGTACGGCGGCCGAACTCTTGGTCGAGTTCGGCACGGCAGGCGTCGCCGTTGACGGCACGCGATGTGATGTCGGCGAACCGCTCGTCGGCGACGAGGTCGGGGCGGCCGAGGGCCTCGCACAGCCCGGGCCAGTACCGGTCGGGCTGCAGGAAGACCAACTGCACGTGACGGCCGTCGCTCGTGCGATACATGCTGACGAGCGGATTCGGCCCGGCGCCCGATGGGCCCGCTCTCGGTGGTTCGACACCTTGCAACGCGGTGAGCACGTCTGACGACAGCGTGAGCATCGCTGCTGCCAGGAGGGACACATCGACGACCGAACCCTTGCCCGTGCGGTACCTCTTGAGCAGCGCCGCCGACATGCCGAACGCCAGCGCCATGCCAGCGTTGCGGTCGCCCATGGCACCGCGCTGCCCGATCGGGTCGGGTCGATCGCTGGGGGTGAGCATGTGCGCCATGCCCCCACGCGACCAGAACGCTGTGGCGTCATACCCGGGCATGTCGGCGTCCGGGCCGCGTGCTCCGAAGCCGTGGCCGCGGGCGTAGACCAATGCCGGATACTTCTCGGTCAACTGGTCGGCATCGAGGCCGAGCCTCCGCAGTGCGCCTGGGCGGAGGTTGGTGAGGAACACGTCGGCCGTTTCCAGGAGCTTGTGCAGCACATGAGCCCGCCCTCGGTCTGCAGGTCGAGCGCCATCGAACGCTTGCCTCGGTTGACCAACGCCATCGACAGGTTGACGCCACCACTGTCGGACCCGATGCCCTGGGTGGCGAGTCCGCGATACGGGTCGCCGTCGAGGCGTTCGATTCGGACAACGTCTGCCCCCCAGTCGGCGAGGAAGGCACCCGCCGCCGGCACGAAGACCCATTGCGCGAGTTCGACGATGCGAACCCCTTCGAACGGTTGGTCGACCGTCTGCCGCGTCGGGTTGGGTCTGTGCTGATGATGTTTCCATATCGACCTTTCTGCCGCGGCTGGTCGAGGTCGACCTCGACTCCGGCCCGCGTCGTGTTGTTGACAATGTAGAACGTGATTCTGAATTCTGCAAGACCAGAGACGGCCCATCGCTGCCGGGCAGAACGCCTGCACAACGCCACAATTCTGAACGCGACCACTCCACACGTCCACTCCACACTCCACTCCACGGCACCAACCCGGCCGGAACACCGACCGCGTGATCTACTGGAAGCGATGATCTCGTCGCAAGATGCCATCCCCGCCTTCCTCGCCGCTGCGGAGACCGCGCGTGGCGCGCTGACACATCCTGGCGTTGCCGCGAACTGGGCCGAGCCGAGCACCTTGCCCTCGATGACGGTTGGTGCGGTGGCCGGTCACGTCTACCTCATCGTGCGTCGGGTGGACCTGCATCTCGACGACCAGATCGACGAATCGCTCCAGCCGGTCATCGGCTTGCCCGACTATCCGCGGGTCAACGGCCCCGACGATCTCGATCACGACGTGCACGCCACCGTGAGAGACGACGGCCAACGTGTGAGCGACTGGGGGCCGAGTGCTGTCTGCCAGAGCTTTGACGACCGACTGCACCAGCTGGCTAGCCGTCTGGATGAACGAGTTCCGCAGGCCGTCGCCATGGGCCCATTTGCGGTGCCGTTCGGCGACTATCTCGCGTCACGGGTGGTGGAACTGCTGACGCATGCCGACGATCTCCTGGTGGGAGTCGGCGCACAGGTCGACCCGCCCACAGTGGCGATCGACGTCGCCGTGCGATATCTCACCACCACCGCCCGAGCACTGCACGGAGATCGGGCGGTGTTGCTCGGGTTCACCCGACGCGAACGGGTGGCCAACGGGGCTCCGTTCGTCTTCTGACACGACACCCAGGTCAACACCACATCGGTCAACACCACATCGGTCAACATCACATCGAGAGTGACACAGGGTGGCCCAGAGGATCCTGGGCCACCCCGTGGCGTCATGACTCGCTGAACGTCTTGAGCGACGTCACGTCACTTCTTGACGTAGAACGTTTCCCATCGCAGCGTCGACCCGGTGAGCACCTGCTCACCACCCAGCTTGTCGGTGTTCCACGCAGCCAGCACCGGGGTCCACATCAACGGAATCAAGTACGCCCCTTCGGCAACTGCCGCGTCGGCCGCCTTGAAGATGTCGGCGGCGCGTTCGTCACCGGGGATGAGCACCGCGGCCGGGCTGACGAGATCGACGATGTCCTGGCGAACGCCACCACACAACGTCTGCACTTGGCCTTCGCCGAACACGCGAATGTACTTGTCGGCACCGGTGCGTGAACCAGGAATGAGCAATGCGCCAGGGCTTTGCGGTGTGATGAATTCCGCCACCGGATCCTGTGTGGCAACGATGTTGACATTGAACCCAACGTCGCCGAGTTGCGACTGCAACACTTCCGAGATCACGTCGTGGCCCGGCAACACCGAGATGAAGGCAAGGTCGACATCGACGGTTTGCCCACCAAGCAACTCGCGCGCTGCGTCGGGATCGTAGGCAATCGTCGGTTCGACGTCGGGGTTGTAGTACGCGTGATCTGGCGGCCACAAGGTGTAGGCCGGTTGACCCTGACCCATGTAGACCAGGTCGTTCAGGTCGTCGCGATTGATCGCCAGCTGCATCGCCCTGCGGACGTCGAGGTTGTCGAGCGGTGCCTTGGTCGTACACAGGTTGAGCGCAATGTAGGCGGACTCGTTGGCGAGCGAACGGATCTCGAAGGCATGCGTCACCTTCGAGACGAGAAGCGTCGACGACCGGGATCCCTTGCGCGACCATGTCGATCGTCCCGGTCTGGAGCCCGTTCACCATCGAGGCGCCGTCGGCGACGTGGATGAGTTCGATGCCGCCGAGCAGCCAACTGTCGCTGTCGATGAAGGTGGGATTCTTCGTCAGTGCGACGATCTGCCCGTCGGAGAATTCGGTGATGCTGTAGGGGCCGGCACCGATGGGATTGGTATCGATTTCATCCGGCGCCGAGGCCACCTGACTGGGTGCCACGATCGCACCTTCGCGATCGGTCATCGCCACGGCGAACTCGCCGATCTGTGGTTCATTGAGCGAAATCGTGAGGGTCAGTGGGTCGACGACCGTGACGTCGGCGAGGCTCTTGAACGCCACCGACTGGCTGGCAATCGTGGGCTCGGAGGCCTCGTTCAACGTGCGCAGCAGCCCGCCTTCACGGCCTCGGCGTCGTACGGCGTGCCGTCGGCGAACGTGATGCCATCGCGAAGCACGATGGTCATCGTGCGATCGTCCACGATCTCGAACGACTCGGCCATCCATGGCTCGATGGCACCGGTGGGCGTACGACGCAGCAACGTGCCGTAGACCAGTGACATCCACACGCGGTCGGCGTTGACGGCTGACTTGATGGGATCGTTGTGAATGCCCGCCGGGAACACCAACACCGTGCCCATTCGCAGGATGCCGTTCGGATCGACATCACTCATGTCCACCTCGGCCTCCGCCGCAGTCGTCGACGGTGCAGCTTCGGTGGTTTCTGGCGCTGGCGCCAATGTGACCTCTGGCAACGTTTCAGCGACCGTCGTCTCAGTGGGCTGATCATCGGCCGTCGCCTCGTCGGCGCCGTCCGCAGCAGTGGTGGTCGGCGAAGCATCATCGTCGCCATCCCCGCATGCCGCCAGCACGACCGAGATTGCAAGAGCTGAGGCAAGTAATGCCCGACCTCGCGTGGAACCCCGGCGTCGGGGCGTCATCTCCTGCGTACTGTGTCTCATGGATTCTCCTTGATTTGCAGCGCCTTCTGGCACCTGGGTTACTGGCTGTGTTGAGACTGGCTGTGTAGAGAACGTCATCGAACAACCGCCGGTCCGACCCCGACCGAGACCGGGGTCCCACTCACCAGGTGGCATCGAACCGTGCTGCCATCGTCGGTGATCACTGCGGCTGGTACCTCGGTCGCACAACGATCCATCACATGTTGGCAACGAGTGTGGAATCGGCAACCTGATGGCGGAGCGGTGGGATCAGGTATGTCGCCGCGTAGCACAATACGATTTCGAGCGATCCGATTGTCAGGATCAGGCACCGCTACGGCCGACAAGAGCGCCTGTGTATACGGGTGCCGCGGGTTTCGGTAGACCTGCCCGGAGTCGCCGATCTCAACGATTTCGCCGAGGTACATCACGGCGATCCGGTGACTCGTATGGTGGACGAGCGCCGGGTTGTGGGCAATGAACAAGAAGGCGACATCGTGCTCGCGTTGCAGCGACTCGAGCAAGTTGATGATCTGTGCTTGGGTCGACACGTCGAGCGAGGAGACTGGTTCGTCGAGCACCACGAGCGCCGGATTGACCGAGAGCGCCCGGGCGATGGCAACCCGTTGGAGCTGCCCGCCGGAGAGTTCGCGCGGATAGCGATCGAGGTGATGGGCAGCCAGCCCAACCTGGTCAGCCAATGCGTCGAGTCGATCAGCACGTGTCTTCGAATCGAGCTTCTCGTGGACGTCGATTGGTTCGCCCGCACTCACTCGCAGCGGCACCATGGGGTTGAACGACGAATACGGATCTTGAAACACCATCTGCGCCGACCGTCGCAACGGACGCATCTCCCCCGCGAGAGCCCGACGATGTTTTTCCCGCGGAGGTGGATATCGCCTGACGTCGGCTCGATGAGCCCGAGCGCCAGACGCCCGAGCGTCGACTTCCCCGACCCCGACTCGCCGACGAGTCCGAGCGTTTCACCTGGTCGGACCGTAATCGATGCTTCGCTGACGGCGTGAACGTGACGTCGCACGCGCCTCAGGATGCCGTCGCGCACCGGGAACTCCTTGGTGACGCGATCCATCGTGAGCACCGGTGTTGCGGTCGACTTCGGGCCGTCGCTCATGATGCTTCCACCCATTCCGATTTGTCGACATGAATGCAACGCGACCGCCGATCAGCGCCATGCTCCCTCAGCTCGACTGGCGCCGCGGTGCATTCGGCGGAGACGTATCTACAGCGCCCGGCAAATCGACAGCCGATGCTGAGTTCATGGAACTGGGGCACCTGACCCGGAATCGTGTGCAACGTCGCTCCGCGCTCGGTGCGCTGGGGCATGGATCGCAGTAGTGCTTCGGCGTACGGGTGTCCGGGCTGGCGGAAGAAGTCGCCCACGCTGGCGCTCTCAACAAGCTGACCGGCGTACATCACTTCGACGCGATCGCAGCTGTCGGCGACCACGCCGAGGTCGTGCGTGACGAGGATCATCGACATGCCGAGCTCAGCTTGCAGCTCACGAAGCAACTCGAGTACCTGAGCCTGAATAGTGACGTCGAGAGCGGTCGTCGGTTCGTCGGCGATCAGCAGTCTTGGCCGACACACGAGCGCCAGGGCAATCATGGCCCGTTGCCGCATTCCACCGCTGAACTCGTGAGCGTACGAGTCGGCCCGCTTGGACGAGATGCCAACGAGCTGCAAAGCCTCGATCGCACGCAAACGAGCGTCCTTCTTGGAGGCGCCTTCGTGCCACTCGACGACTTGCGCGATCTGCTTGACGATCGTCATCGACGGGTTGAGGCTCGACATCGGGTCTTGAAAGATCATGGCGATGTCGTTGCCACGCAAGCGCCGCATCTCTTCGAACGAGAGACCCAGCAGATCACGACCTTCGAACAGGATGGAGCCACCACGAATCGCTGCGGGCGGAGATGCCAGGAGACGCATGATCGCCAGCGATGTGACCGTCTTGCCAGACCCGCTCTCGCCGACCAACCCCACGGTCTCGCCTTGGGCGACGGAGAACGTGACGCCATCGACGATGCGCAGGTCTCCAGCCGGCGTTGCGAAGTCGACCTTCAGATCGTGGACCGCCAATACTGGCACGTTCGCCGCTACAGTGGTTGTAGTTGGTGCCTCAGGACGATGACGGTGGTGAGGCCGAGTCGGCCGTGCTTGCGCACGGGCGTCGTTCCGCCCAGCGAAGTGCGCAGCCCGTCACCGACAAGACTGAATGCCAACACGCTCAATGTGATCGCCATGCCAGCGGGAACGATCTGCCACGGATTGGTGAGGAGATAGCTATTGGCGTCTTGCACCATCTTTCCCCAACTCGCTGTGGGCGGCTGAGCACCGAGGCCAAGGAAGCTCAAGCCGGCCTCAGCGAGCAGCACGACACCGAACACGATCGATGCCTGTACGACGAGCGCCGTCAAGATATTGGGGAAGACGTGTCGAAAGAGCACCTTCGAAGTCCGGGTGCCGATCGAACTCGACGCCTCGATATAGGTCTCCTCCCTGACGCTCAATGTCTGGGCGCGTATGAGTCGAATGAATCCGGGCACGATGGCCACGCCGATGGCGATCGCGGCGCTGGTGAGGCTGGTGCCAAGTACCGCCACCATGGCAATCGCCAACACCAAACCGGGAATCGACATGATCGCGTCGACGATTCGCATGATCACCATGTCGATCCGCCCGCCGACATACCCGGAGAACAAGCCGATCGGTGTAGCAACCAGCAGCGCACCCGAGACGGTGAGAATACTGAAACGCATACTGACGTACGCGCCTTCCAGCAGGCGACTGAAAATGTCGCGTCCCAAGTTGTCGGTGCCGAGCCAGTGATCGAGGCTTGGGCCACTCAGCGGTTCACCCGTGCGCAGCTCATGCGGGTCATACGGTTCGATCCAGCTGTGGAAGATCCCGGCCAGGCACACGATGATGAGGAAGATCAACGCCGTCATGGCGACCGGATCTTTACGGAACCGAAGCCACGTGCGACGCACATGGCCGACAGAGCGAGACTTGGTGTCGGCGGCCATCAGCCGACCCGTACTTTCGGGTTGAGGTAGCCGTAGGCGATGTCAACGATCAGGCTGACCATCACGGTGATGACCACGAACAGCATCGCGATACCTTGCACAACCGGTAGATCCTTTGTCGAGACGGCACTGAGCAGGTACGTACCCATGCCTGGGATACTGAAGATTTGTTCGATCAACACCGTGCCTCCGATGATGCCAGCAACCTGTAGGCCGTAGACGGTGACGTAGGGGCCAGCCGAGTTCCGCAACACATGGCCCATCACGACGAGTCTCGTGTCGCCACCTTTGGCCCAGGCGGTACGAACGTAGGCCGTCTGCATCGTGTCGGCGAGACCGCTGCGAAGCTGACGCGCGAGCACGGCAATCGGCGCCATCGCGAGCGCGACCGCCGGCAGGATCGAATGCTCCAGCCAACCCGACGGACTCTCGCGGAACGGCACGTAACCAAAGGGCGGAAACCATCCCAACTTCACTGAAAAGAACACGACGAACAACATCGCAACCCAGAACGACGGCATCGAGATCAATGCACTCGTCAGGAAGAGCAGACCTCGGTCGATCAGGCTGCCGGGTCGCAGGCCGCCGATCACCCCGATCACGATCGACGCCACCAGGGCGATTCCCAAGACGAGCGCGCCGAGCGCCATGGTGACGGGGAGCCGTTGCCGATCTCTTCTTGGATGGGCTTGCCGGAGTACAAGGAGTTACCGAAATCTCCTGTGAGCGCCCCGCCGAGCCACGAGAGGTACCGCGTCACCACTGGATCGTCCAGGTTCAGTTCGGCGCGGATTGCCTCCACGCTTTCTGGGCGGGCATCGATGCCGCCCGCAAGGGTGACTGCGGGATCACCTGGAACGAGGGAGGTCAACGCAAAGATCAACACCGACACGATCAGCATCATCGGAATCAACACCAAGAGCCGACGAATGATCAGACCTAGCATGCGTGCTTCCCCCCTGCTGTGTGAGCGGCGACTTCGAGCTGCCAGCCACCGACCCCCGGTGGCCGGAGACTCTAATTCGTCGAAGTATATGCACGGCGTTAGCCGAGGCACGATCGGCACCTTAACCCAATTCGACGTCGAAGTCGAGATTCGAGCGCAGCCCCTCAGTGGATTCAGTCGATGTTGATGTCGATGTTCAACACGTCGAGTGCGTTGGTGCGGGCAATACGTTGAACTTCGACTTCGTTCAAGCCGTGGAGCGACTCGGTGACGAAGTCGGCCGGTGCACGAACGCCTTCGGCGTGGGGCCAGTCAGACCCGAGCAAGAGACGGTCGGACCGCACATCCTTGACCAACTCGTCGATGTGGTCTTCCCAAAACGGGGTGATCCACACGTGCTCGCCGAACTGCTCGCGGGGATGCTGGGCGAAATACTCCGGGGTTTCGGTTTGCCGCGTCATCGAGTCGGTGCAACAGTTCTGGTACCCAGGACGCTCCGTTTTCCACCGACGCCAACCGCAGGCTCGGGAAGCGATCGAAGATGCCGTGACACACCGCCGCACCGTAGAAGTCGGCGACAGCGCGACCTTTGGTGACAATGCCGCGCAGCGGCGAGCGGAACAGCGAGCTTTCTCCGTCGCCCGGCTCCCACATCTGCACGATTGCGTCGTACCCCTCGACGCCGGCATGGGTCGCAATCGGGATGCCAGCCTCGGCCGCCAGCCCCCAGAATGGGTCGTAGATCGGGTCGAACGGTGAGCGGAAGCCACCGGGAACGGGCACCGGAGCACAGCGCACGTTCACGGCGACGGCACCGAGGTCGACGACCCGCCGGAGCTCGCCCGCAGCCCACACCGGGTCGAGCAATGGGATGCACGGCACCGCGAACAGGCGACCTTGGTAGTGGTAGCCCCAGTCGTCTTCGAGCCAACGGTTGAACGATTCATGAACCAGGCTGCACGCCTCGGGGTCGTGCTTGAGCGCATCTTCCATGCCAACCCCGAGCGTGGGAAACAGCAAGGTTCCGGCCAGTCCTTGTGCGTCCATCACTGCGATGCGGGCATCACGGTCGCGGTATTCGGGCCGGATCGGCTCGAGGTCGCCGAACGCTTCAACGATCTGGTGCTGATGCGGGTTGCCGCGGTACCACTCGTAGAGCGCCCGGGCTTCGCCACGGGGTCAAAAACCGGATTGGCGATGTAGGAGTTGATCTTGCCACCAACGAGCAGCCTGCGCCGACCGTCGATGTCGGCCCATTTGCACGCCACGATTGCGCAGCCGCCGGTCTTGATGGCGCGTGAAGGCGTCTTCAGCCTCGTAGTAGTGGTTGTCGAAGTCGAAGATCCAACGGTCCGTTTGCACACCATCAGAATATTCGATTTCGATGCCAGAATCAAAACACGGTTAGCGTCGGTTCGCAACGACAGATGGTCACGCCCTAGGGTTGACGCCGATGTCAATTCCTTCCCTGATACCCGTTTCCGATGACCTGTTCGTGTGGCCTTCAGACGCTCCCGCCCTGCTTGGCTCCAAGTGCACCGAGTGTGGCACGTTGACGTTTCCCGTGACGGCGGGTTGCCCTGGCTGTTCGTCGGAGGCACTCGACACGGTCCAGCTGAGTACCCATGGCGAGCTGTGGACGTGGACGTCGCAGGAGTTCCGACCCAAGTCACCCCCCTACGTCGGCGCTGACGGCGATGATTTCGAACGGTTCCTCGTCGGCTACGTCGAATTGCCCGAAGGGCTTCGTGTAGAGGCGCCGCCTCACCGGTCTTCGGCGACCGCACCCCGTCATCGGCGAAGCGGTGGAGTTGACCGTGATCCCGTTCGGCACCAACGACGACGGCAACACGCTCGTCACCTACGCATTCCAACCCGCTGCAGCCACCAACACTGGGAGTTCCTCATGAATGACGTCGCCATCATCGGAGTCGGGCTTCACCCGTTCGGTCGACACCCCGGCAAGTCAGCAATCGACATGGGCAACCTTGCCGTGCGCGCCGCCCTCGCCGACGCCGGCGCCGAGTGGACCGATGTTCAGTTCGCATTCGGTGGCAGCTACGAGGTCGACAACCCCGACGCCATCGTCAACACGCTCGGGTCTCACCGGCATCACGTTCACCGACGTCTACAACGGCTGCGCCACGTCCGCGAGCGCACTCTCACAAGCCGCGAACACGATCCGGCTCGGCCAGCACGACATCGGCATGGCGATCGGCATGGACAAGCACCTCCTGGCGCGTTCGCCGCCGACCCGGTGCACTACAGCCTGCCGTCGTGGTACGGCGAGACCGGCCTGTTCCTCACCACGAAGTTCTTCGCCATGAAGATCCAGCGCTACATGCACGACTACGGCATCACACCCGCGACCCTCGCGAAGGCCGCCGCGAAGAACTACCGCAACGGGTCGATCAACCCCCATGCCTTCCGCCGTAACCCGCTGTCAGAGGAAGAGATCCTCAACAGCCGCATGGTCAACGACCCGCTGACCCAGTACATGTTCTGCGCCCCCGACGAAGGCGCGGCCGCCATCGTGTTGTGTCGCGCCGACATTGCCCACCGCTACACGGCGAACCCGATCTACCTCCGCGCTTCGGAGGTTCGCACTCGCCGTCTCGGGGCGTTCGAAGTGCACAGCCCGTCCACGCCCACCGCCTTTGCGCCTGCGCCAACCGTCGATGCCTCCAAAGCGGCCTACGAGGTAGCCGGTGTCGGCCCGGAAGACGTCGACGTCATCCAGTTGCAAGACACCGACGCAGGTGCCGAGATCATCCACATGGCCGAGAACGGGTTCTGCAAAGACGGCGACCAGGAACGATTGCTCGCCGAGCACGCCACCGATATCGATGGCCCGCTGCCGGTCAACACCGACGGCGGTCTCATCGCCAACGGCGAACCGATCGGCGCTTCTGGCTTACGCCAGGTGTACGAACTGGTCCACCAGCTCCGCGGCACAGCGGGCGACCGCCAGGTACCCGGCAAACCCAATGTCGGCTACGCCCAGCTCTACGGCGCGCCCGGTACCGCCGGTGTCAACATCGTCTCACTCTGACGTTCCGCAGCCGAGATCGGGCTGTGGCCCGATCTCGTGCTGGAGGTCTGTTGTGACCGGCGGTCAGGTGAACGTCGAGTTCTCGGGCGTTCTCGACCATGATCCGGCGCTGATCGTCGGGCGGAGAACGACTGCACCTTGGCGAGGAAGTCTTTCGGCACAGCCATTCCCTCGGCGTGCGGCCAGTCGGATCCGAACAGGATTCGGTCGACCGGCAGATGCAACGCGAGTTCCTCGACGCTGTCTTCGACGAACGGTGCGACCCAGCAATGCTCGATGAACTGTTCAACTGGCGACGTCTTGAACATGCCTGGATTCTGGCCGCCGAGCACCTCGAGCTTGTGGAGCAGTTCGGCGACCCACGTGCCACCGTTCTCGATGTAGGCAACCCGCAGCCGCGGGAACCGCTCGAACAACTTGTGCCCAACGAGCACGGCCGCGAAGTCTTGCACCAGACGGTGTTTCATCAGCATCTGGACAAACGGCTCAAACAGGTTCAACGCCGACGTGTCGCCTGACTTTGCGGGTGGTGCTGTACCCCCACGTTGATGCGAGCACGTCTTCGACAGCACGGTATCCATCTTCGAAACCGGCATGCGGTGCGACGACGACACCTGCCTCTTCCACCCGCGCCCAGAACGGGTCGAACATCGGGTCGGCGGGCGACCGGGTGCCCGACCGCTGTGAACGCGGGGCCATTGCGGATACTGACGACGCGGGCGCCGCGCTCGAGGCACCAGTCGAGTTCGGACACCGCCATGTCGACATCGGACAAGGTGAGGAACGGCACGCCGAAGATTCGGTTCTGGTATGCGAAGCCCCAGTCTTCTTCGATCCACCGGTTGAACGCCCGGATGATCTCGATCGACGCTTCGATGTCGGGCTGCATGGGGCCTTCCATGCACACGCCGTGCGAGGGAAACATCCAGGCGGCTTCGCACACCCTGTTCGTCCATGCATGTCAACCGCGGCATCGCGGTTGAACCATTCGGGATGCTCGGCCGGATTCTCCGAGGTGAGCTCGTCGCCGAGCGCTGCTTTGTCGGACTTGCCGGCGAAATAGTCGTACAGCGCGCCCGGGACGGGGGCGACCGTTGACATCGCCTGGCCCTGGCAGAATCGGATGACGTTGGTCGCCGATGAAGTAGGAGAGCCGACCGTTCTCCTCGACGACTCGAACGCCCCGATCGAGGAACTTCGGATCGCGATGACGGGTGAACGCGTCGCTGGGTTCCCAGTAGTGGTTGTCGGCATCGAAGACTGTGGTGAACTCGGTGCTATGTTCGGCGATGCCCTCCATCAGGCAGTTCCGTGGCGAAGCAGTTGCCCAGGGGTGGCACCCGTGCATTCGCCGTTGGTGAATGTCTCCTCACCGTTGACGATGATGTGCTCGTAACCGACGGCCTTTTGCACGATGCGCCATTCGCCCGCCGGATAGTCGTGCAGCCGTTCGATCGGCAGGCTGTCGACGGTGTGCGGGTCGTACACGATGATGTCGGCGGCGAGACCGACCGTCAGCGAGCCTCGGCCCTTCAAACCAGCGGCCGCGGCCGGGTAGGCCGACAGCCGCCAGTGAGCGTCTTCGAGCGACATGATGCCGTGCTCGCGAACCCACAGCGCCAAGCATCTCGGTGGGATAGCGGCCCGTGGTGACGAACTTGGTGTGCGCACCGCCGTCGCTGACGCCCGGCAGCGACACCGAACCGTTGGCGATCTCTTTCATCGACTCGGTCGGCGTGACCAGCAACGGCGTGGCGAAGCCGACCTGCAGCTGGCCGGCGACAGCGACGTCGAGGAACGCGTCGATCTGCGTGCTTGTTCTCGCGCTCGGCGATCTCGCCGATCGTGTATCCCTCGTAGCGTGTCTTTCAGCTTCACGGGCGATTCGGGCACGTCGCTGGAGATCCAGTGGACCTTGATCTCGCCCAAGCGACGTAGCCGGCGCCGAACAGACCGCCGCGCTCTTCGTGGATCTTCCTTCATGGCGTCGCGACGAACCGGATCGGCGAACTTGACCATCTTCTCTTCGAACGTGCCGAGGCACGCTTCCTTCCAACAGGGGATGGCGTCGGCGAGGTTGTAGTCCTCGAGCGTGAACTCGGAAGCAAAGTTGGTGGTGAGCGCCTGGGCGAAGACGCGCACGCCTTCCTCCTCGTTCAGATACTCGAGACGCTTCATGGCGTCGCGGTGCGACATCGCCTGCTTGCCGTGCTGGTTCAGCGCTCCGTCGGCGAGCAAGGCGTTCCAGATGACCGGCTGGCCGCTCTCGCGGGCCATCACTTCGGCCCACTCCATCGGCCCGGTGATCTGGGACACGCCGCGACCGAGCTACCCATAGCCCGTCGAGAAGGCGGCAACTTCGCGTTCGGTCATCATGTCGGTGACCATCGGGGTGCCGTCGAAGTCGAGCTGCACGTTGCCGACGTCGCCGATGATCTGGGCGCTCATGCCGCAGCCACCGTCTTCCATGGCCTGCACGAGCAGTCTCGCACATCGTGTCGAGTTCTTCGTCGGTGCACGCGACGCTCCTTGGCCTCGTCGATGCCGACGACGTAGCCGTAGAGCGGGCCGAGCGGGACGAACGACATGATGTTGACACCCTTGGGGTGCGGTCGACGCTGTCGAGGAATTCGCGGATACGTGACCCAATCCCATGGCATGCCGGCCTGCATCGTCTTCAATGGCACGGCCTCGTTGCGGGCGAGACTCAACATCGCACGATCGCGGTCTTCGGGCTTACATGGGGCAAACCCGAACCCACAGTTGCCGATGACCACGCTGGTCACGCCGTGCCAACCCGACATCGTGCACCACGGATCCCAGAACACCTGGCTGTCATAATGCGTGTGGAGGTCGACGAATCCGGGCGCCACCACCTTGCCGTCGGCATCGATCACCCGATCAGCGGTTTCCTCGGCGAGATCGGCCGATCGCGCGCGATCTTCCCGTCTTTTACGCCGATGTCGGCCTTGTAGCGCGGAGTGCGCAGACCGTCGATGACGGTTCCGTTCTTGATCACCAAGTCGTACGTGGACATGTGGAGGATCCCCTCGCTCAGGTAGCGCGTCGCTACAGTCGCTACCGCAACCCCATGCGACATATTGACCATTATGTCTGATCTTGGATCAGATGCGCAAGGGCCAACCACGAATTTCGACATCAACGTCAAGGGCAAACCGTCGACTCGTTCGCCGCCGCAGCAAGTGCCGCGGACCTACGGCTTGCGGAAAAAGTGCTCGTCGTCGAAGGCGTCGGCGCCGCGCGGATGATGCGTCGGCAACCGGACCCCGTCGGAGCCCATACCGAAATAGTTGTGCCAGCGGCGACTCGTGAACAGCCACGTGCCCTCGCGCTTCTCGTACGACTCGAAGTAGTAGCCGTAGTTCGCGTTCCACGTTGCGGCGTCGGCCGACCCAGTCGTCTGATCGGCGACGATGCCGCCCGTCATGGCCCAGATCGCACGGGCCTTGGTCGGCGTGAGGAAGATGATCTCTGGGTCATAGGAGTGATGCACCGTGATCATGCCGGTCATGATTTGACTGACGTTGTCGATCATCTCCTGCGACGAGGTCCACGGATCTTGCCCATCGTTGTGGGAGACGTGGTCCGGGCGCGTGGAGCGACTGATAGGCGTCCCAGTCGTTCGCATCGGCGTATCGATCGCGGCCGCGCCTTGAGCTGTCTGATCTCTTCGATGGCCACGACCCATTCGAGGTCGGACATTCCTTCGGGGCGACCGTGCTGAGTCATGCGACAACCTCTCCTTCGTGCAACTCGGCGAGGGCGGTGAGGAATTCGAGGTACTCCTCGATGGTTTCGGTTCGCTTCCGATCGCGATCGTCGTCGCCCCCGCTGCTTCGGTGGAGGCCAAGATTTCTCGCGCACGGTCGGGCTCGGCGATCGGGTCGAGGCGCTCGGTTGGTGGTAGCACGACCTCGAAACCAGCCGGCAAGTCCACTCGATCGAGCCATTCGCGGGCTTGCGCGGGCGCCACCGAAAACGGACACCAGCCGTCGCCCAGCGCCACGGCACGGCGCAGACGAACGCAGCGTCCGGCCGCCGACCCACAAGGGAACATGAGCCTGCACCGCGCACGGGTCGACGACCATCTCGGCAAAGTCGTAGAACTCGCCGTGGTACTCGGGGATCGGTTGCGACAACGCCGCTCGCAACGCCTTCATTGCGTCGTCGCCGCGCACTCCACGATCGGCGAACGAGGCGCCGACGAGTTCGAACTCCTGCTCCAACGAGCCGACCCCCACACCGAGAATGAGGCGCCCGCCACTCACCTTGTCGAGGGTGCCGTACCGTTTGGCGATTTCGAGCGGATGATGGTAGCCGAGCACCAACACGCTGGTCGTGAACTTGATTCGTTGCGTACGGGCGGCGAGAAATCCAAACGTCGACAGCGGATCCCAGTAACGTGCCCCGCGGCGGGCGAGCTCGGCGTGCGGCAGGGCAACATGCTCGCTGCACGTCATGTGGTGATAGCCGAGTTGGTCGGCGGTGGCGGCGATCCGAGCGATGTCGTCAATCGTTCCGTCGGGTTCCCACGGTGAGTGCCAACCCGGCGTCATGGTGACGATCGGGGTACCAATCGACAACTTGACCATCACGAACCGCCGGCGAGATAGTCCTCGTCGAGGATCACCACGCCCGCGGATGTTGTCGCCACGGCGCATCGCCGCGTATCCGTCGTTCAGTTGATCGAGGGTGTAGGTCTGCGTGATGAGGTCGTCGAGATTGAGCTGGCCTTGCGTGTACAACTCCAAGAGACGCGGGATGTCGAAACGCACATTGCCCGACCCGAAAAGTGTGCCAACCAACTGCTTTTCCAACAGCGTCAGCGTTGACCCGGGGATTTGGAGTGACTGCTCATGCGTGGGATGGATGTTGGTGACGACGATTCGCGACCGCTTACCAGCCAGCCAAAAGGCTTTGGCGAGCACCTCGTTGTCGCCGACCCCCATCGCCATGATGACCTTGTCGTAGCCACGACCCCACGTGGCGTCGCCCGAGCCGGCGATCGCTTCGTCAACCGACGCATACGCATGGGTTGCGCCGAACTTCTTGGAGATTTCTCGCTTCGACTCCACCGGGTCGATGGCGGTGATGACTCGCGCTCCGGCCATGCGGGCACCCTGCACCGCATTCATGCCGATGCCGCCACAACCCACGACGGCGACGTACTCGCCAGGCTTCACTTCGGCGGCGTACACCGATGAACCCCAGCCGGTGACCACGCCACAACCGAGCAGGCACGCCTTGTCGAGCGGCCAGCTCTTGTCGATCTTGACGCAACTCGCTTCGTTGACCACCGTGTGCTCGGCGAACGTGCCGAGCAGGCACATCAGCCGCAGATCCGTTCCGTCGGCCAGGTGATGGCGGGCGGTGCCGTCGCTGATCTGCATGCCGCTCGGGAACGCGGCAGCGGTTTCACAGACGTTGGAATGGCCGGTGACGCACGGTGCGCAACGTCCGCAAGCTGGCACGAACCCGAACACCACATGATCGCCGGCCGCCAAGTCGGTGACACCGGCGCCCACCTCGATCACGACTCCGGCACCTTCGTGGCCGCCGACCAACGGGAAGCCCGCAGTGGCACCTGCCATGTCGCCGGTGACCACGTGCTCGTCGGAGTGACACAGGCCGGTGGCGACGATCTTCACGAGCACTTCGCCGTGGCGTGGCGGATCGAGTTCGATCTCTTCGATGCATCCACGGTGTGTTGCGTTCGTGGAGAACAGCAGCTCGGGTCTTCATCAGATTGGCTCCTCAGGCATTCAGGATTCAGGATTCAGGGAAACGGGACATCTCGCTACATCTCGCCGCGCAGCAATGCTGCGGCGCCGGGTGACGAAGGGGGTGAAGTCAGGTCCGCGGCGAAGCGTATGGCCGCCATCGACACCGATCTCCTGGCCCGTGATCCAGCGACTGTCGTCGCTCAACAGGAAACGGGCCAGCATGGCCACGTCGAGGGGTTCGCCCACGCCCCGCATGGGCGTGTTCTCGATATAGCTGTCGTACACGGGGGTGCCCGGCGCGACGCCCTCCATGATCTCGGTGGTGATGAAGCCGGGGCGGATCGAGTTGAAGCGGATACCGAATGCACCGTATTCGTCCGCCGCGTTTCGCATCATCGTCTCGATGCCGGCCTTCGCCACCGGATACGCACCGAACCAAAGATGGGTGGAGTGTCCGGCGATCGACGACATGCCCACGAACGACCCGCCCTGTTTGGCCAGGGCAGGAATCGCATGCTTCACACTGAGCATGGTGCCGAGCAGGTTGAGTTCGAGCACCCGCATGAACTCGCTCACGGAGGCGAGATGGTACGGCGCGGGGCGGCTGCCACCGCCGGCATTGGCAACGAACCCTTGCAGCCCGCCGTACTGATCGACCGCGCTGGCGACGACGCGTTCCACGTCAGCTTCGACGGTGACGTCGGCGACCACGTAGTGAATCTGTCCGCCCTCGTCTGAACCGCTTGCCGCGCCCTGCGACACGATGTCGTTCGTGACCTTCTGGAGTGTCGACTCGGTGCGCCCGCAGATGGTGACCGATGCGCCGCTGTCGACGAGCAGGCGAGCGCACGCGGCCCCGATGCCTGTGCCACCGCCGGTGACGATGATGCTCTTGCCGCTGACCGTCATGGGTCAAGTCCTTCTGCTCTGCGGCGTTGTTGTTCACGTGTTCGAGGTTCATGAGTTCGAGCGGCTTCGGGGCACGTCGCGGAACGGCATGTTCTTGTCGTGGGTGAGTTCACGGGGCATGCCCAGTACTCGCTCGCTGACCACATTGCGGGCCATCTCCGTAGTGCCGCCACCGATCGCTGCGGCCTGGCGCATCATGAAGTCGGTGCCGCGCTCGCCCAGTTCGCCGTCGTCGGCAACCCACGTACCGCCGAACCCGTCGGCGATTTCGAAGTTGATCGTGGTGACACGGGTTGACGCCATCGCTCCGAACAGGCGGCCGATGGCCGACGACTGGTCAGACATCGTGCCGGCGCGCATGCCTTCGCCCAGTCGCACCTCCATCGCTGCACGCACCTGGAACAAGATCCGCGCCTCGGCGATGAGGTCGCGGGCGATCGGGTCGCCGAGTCGGCCCGCCTCGCGGGCCACGGTGACCGCAGCCATCTCGCCCGACGCCCCGGTGTAACTGCCAGCGGGAACCGTGGTGTACGGGGAGTTGTACAACATCCGTTCGTGATGCATCCAACGGCTGCCGACGGTCCATCCTTCGTTCACATCGCCCACGCGGTCGCTGTCGGGGATGCGCACGTCAGACATGAACTCTTGGCAGAACTCACGGTTGCCGTTGAGCATCTCGATGCGGTGGACCTCGATGCCTGGTTGGTGCAGCGGCAGCATGAACACCGACAGCCCGCGGTGCTTGGGAACGTCCCAGTTCGTGCGAGCGAGACACAACCCCCAGTCGGACCACCACGCGCCGGTGGTCCAGATCTTCGACCCGTTGAGAATCCACTCGTCACCGTCGCGTACCGCGGTGCTGAGCGCGCCAGCCACGTCGGAACCCCCGCTCGGCTCGGAGAGGAACTGCATCCAGATCTCCTCGCCTTTCAAGATCGCGGGGATGTGCGCCAACTTCTGCTCTTCGGTCGCGAAGTCGAGCAACACCGCAAAGATCGGCGAGAACGTGGGTGACTGGAGGCGGGTGGGATATTCGTAACCGACCAGTTCGGTCTGAAAGGCCTGCTGATGAGCGGCGGTGAGACCCTGGCCGCCGTATGCCTTCGGTACGCGGATGCCGGCGAATCCGGCATCGAACATCATCCGCTGCACTTCGCGGTCGCGGGCGACCCCGGCAAGTTCTTCCTCATCGGTGAGCTTGTTGCGCAGCGTCACCGCAGTGGGGCCAACGTGCTTCAGGTTCGATCGGATCCATTCCCGGGCCCGAGCCTGGAACTCGGCAACATCTTCGATCGGCTGATCATCGGCAGTCTTGTCGCTCATGCCGCGCTCCCTTGGGTCAACACGTTGGTGATCATCTGACGGTGATGTGCGGGCGTGCCGAACAGTGTTCGGTCGATGGTGTGTCGACGCAGAAAGATGTGCACGTCGTGTTCGAAGGTGACCCCGAGGCCTCCGTGCAACTGCACCCCTTCCTGCATGAGCTCCGAACCGAACTCGCCAACGAACGCTTTCGCCACGCGTGCCAGTTCGTCGGCTGACGCGGACGACTTGCTGACAGCGATGGCGGCTTGGTCGGTGATTGCATGGCTGCCTTCGAGCCACGCTTTCATGTCTGCCATGCGGTGCTTGATCGCCTGATACGACGCCAGCGGACGGCCGAACGAGTAGCGGTCGAAAGTCCATTCGAGCGTCATGTCGAACGCGCGCTGCATGGCACCAACCGACTCAGCGGCACACAGCACGAGTGCGTATTGCAACTGTCGGCGAACGGCCGCTGCAGCGTCGCCAACTTCACCGACGACCTGCGCCGCCGGCACCCGGACGCCGTCGAATGTGACGATCGAGAAGCGCCGGGTGAGGTCGACCGATTTCATCGGCACCACACCCACCCCGGCAGTTTCGGTAGGTACGAGTACTTGGGTCAGCCCGGCCGCGCGTGCGGCCCGTGACGAGCAGATGACTCGCGACCCCAGCGGCTTTCGACGGGTCGAGCAGCGCCGTCGAGCACGAGTTCGTCGCCGTCGACCCGCATGCTGATGTCGAATGGCTTGGGCAAGTTGATGTCGTCGGGCCCACACCATGCGGCGATGGCGGTGCCAGCGAGGAGCTCGTCGAGCACGTCGCTGTGGCCGCCGGCCGCGCTCAGCGCAGCGGCAACGAGATTGGTTGGCAACAACGGGCCCGGGGCGCCATGCGTGCCGAACTCGTAGGCGACGAGCGTCAGATCGACGAGGCCGTCCCCACTGATGCTGCCGCCGCCGGCCGCTTCTGAGACGAGCAATGACGTCCAGCCGAGTTCTGCTCCGCGCCGCCAGTAGTCGGCGGCGAATCCTGCCGGGTCGTCGCGCAGATCGCGGAGTGTTTGCGGCGGGGCAAACTCATCGAGGAACTTGGCGGTCGTCGCCCGAAAGAACTCCTGGTCATCGGTCAAGGTTGGCTTCACTCGTAGATTCCTTTGCTCGTGAATCGGATGGGCAGGAGACACCGACGTTGAACAGGTCCGAACCTGTCAGGTCTGAACACTTCAGCCACCGAAAGAACCGTTGCACGTTTTCATACTTTCGACGTCAGAGTCAATTTACCGCTGGCGTCATGAGTTGCTCGTTGTTGCGGGCTCACTCACGACCCCAGTGTCAAGCAAGGCCGCCACATCGTCGGGTGAATAGCCGTGCTCGAGCATCACCTCGCGGGTGTGCGCACCCAACAAGGGCGCATGACGCAGGCGGGCGGGATCGACACCTTCCATCGTGGGCGCCGGTGCGACTTGGCGAATCGGGCCGAGTACCGGGTGCTCAACGATTCGGATGCTGCCATTAGCGACGACCTGCGGGTGATCGGCGACGTCATCGAGCGCCACGACAGGGGCACACGGGACTTGATGTGCTGAGAGCGCCGCCACCACCTCATCGTTCGTCATCGTTGCAACCTTTTGGCGTGCCTCTCGCAACCGCTCTGGATGCCCCCGGCCATCGGGTGGGGAGAGGCCGAGCGCGGGATGCAGCGCGTTCCACTGGGCCTCGGTGACGACCATCATGGCGACGTGCCCGTCGGCGGTCGGGGTGAGCCGATAGCTGTTCGAGGCGGGCGGACCGAGCTGTTCTGGTTCGAGCGCGGTGTGGCCCATCATTCCGTCGGGCCACAGGAAGCCGAGGGCGACGTCGAGCATCGTGACTTCGATCGACTCACCCACTCCCGTGCGTGCCTGCCGCAGCAGGGCGGCGGTGATCGCTTGGGCAGCGGACAACCCGGTGGCCTTGTCGATCATCCCCTGGCGAATCAACTGAGGATTGCCGGAGGAGTCGATTTGCAGGGCGGCGTGACCCGATAACGCCTGGACGACGTGGTCGTAGACCGCCTGACCGGCAAGCGGGCCCGTGCGCCCGAAACCGATGATTTCGCAATACACGAGACGTTGTCGATCAGCAGTACGAATCGATGCTTCATCGACGCGCAACTTCGCTGCAGCAGCGGGTCGAAACGCCTGGATCACCACGTCGGCGCCGTCGATGAGCCGATCGAGAATCGCTCGGCCGTTGTCGTTCTGCAGATCGATGGCAATCGAACGCTTGCTGCGATTGAGGCTGGCGAAATAGGCGGCGAGACCAGGACTCCCCGACCCGAGTCGTCGCACCTGGTCGCCCCGTAACGACTCCACCTTGATGACATCCGCGCCTTGGTCACCAAGGATCATGGTGGCCAGCGGGCCGGCCATGTTCTCGGTGAGATCGACGATCTTGAAGCCGTCGAGTGGCCCAGAGGTGCGTTGCGTGCTCACACGTCACCTCTCGCCAAGCGCTGCGAATTCAATGCTTGAGTTCCCATCACCGACCATCTTTCGTAATGTTCATAATTTTCGTAATTGACGTCGCTTTCAACTCTAGTTGCTTCTGGGACCAGCTCCCCGCTCGGGATCGATCATCGAGCTGGCGCAGGGCGGAACACTCACCGACAGGAACTCGGTGCCATCGACCGGGTAGCTTCGAGACACGTCTCGGCTCAACGGTCGAGACCATCTACCAGGGGGTATCGATGCACAGCAATCTTGAAGGCAAAGTGGCGATCGTTACGGGCGGCGCCCGCGGGATCGGTCGGTCGTACGTTGAAGGCCTGGCACAAGCCGGTGCCAGCGTGCTGGTGGCTGACGTACTGGAAGACGAAGGCCGCGACACGGCGGCAACCGTCGCTGCCGCCGGCGGTCGAGCGGTCTTTCAGCGGGTAGACGTCACCGACCCAGCTTCCACAGAAGAGATGGCCGAGCGTGCGGTTGCCGAGTTCGGTGGCATCGACATCCTGGTGAACAACGCGGCGATGTTTGCCAGCCTGCGCGGCGGCCAGTTTCTCGACATCGACCCGGATCGGTGGGATCGCACGCTGGCGGTCAACGTGAAAGGGCCGTTCTTGTGCGCCAAGGCAGTGGTGCCGTACATGCGCGAGCGCGGCGGCGGTTCGATCATCAACCAAACGTCGATCGCCGCGTTCGGCCTTGCGTACATGCTCGATTACGGCACGTCGAAGACCGCGCTGATCGGACTCACGAAGAACCTTGCGCTCGAAGTCGGCGCATACGACATCCGCGTCAATGCGATCGCCCCTGGCGGTGTTGCCACCCAAGCGGCGATCGGAATCATGGGATCCACCGACCTCGGAATCATCGAGGAACGGGCGCAGACCACACAAGCCCTCAAGCACGGCATCAATCCCGAAGACCTCGTCGGCCCGATGCTGTTCCTCGCAAGCGACGCTTCGAAGTTCATGACCGGCCAGACCCTCGTCTGCGACGGCGGCAGATTCTTTCTCGGCTGAGGATTTCCGAGCGATCGGCTGCGGGGATCGTCAGTCTGCTGGTGCGAGGCGTGCACTGATCCACGCTGCCTGCGAACGGATCGCCCACTCGGCTTCGGCGTTGCCGTCCGAGTTGCGGATAGCAGTGGCCGGCGCCGAGTTGCTCGATGTACGTCACATCGACCGCGGCGCGTTCGAGCATGCCGCGGAGTCGGCGGACGTCGGCGAGGAATGGGTCTTCGGTACCGACATTGAGATGCACCGGCGGAAGACCGGCCATCTCGCCGTGAATCGGCGACAGCCGCGGATCATCGAGTGACACGCCGTTGGCGTACCGCTCCGCGCCCATTCTCAGCAATCTCTCGTCCCATCACGAACTTCGGGCGTTGGTCGGCGACCATGTCGGGATGTTCCATCGCCAGATCGACCCATGGAGCGGTGAGGAGCAGGCCGGCCGCCTGTGGCCCGCCACGATCACGCAACGCTTGAGCGGTTGCCAGGGCGAGTCCTCCGCCAGCGCTGTCGCCACCGAGGATCCACTCCCCTGGTCGCAGCGTGCCGTCGTTCGACCATCGCTTCGATCGCTCCGACGGCGTCGTCGAACGCGGCCGGGAATGGATGGTCGGGCGGCATCTTGTACAGCACCATCGCGGCGGCGACGCCGCAGCGACGTTGTACGTCGCACAGCCAGCGCCAGTGCCCGTCGTCGGGGCCGGCCGAGTAGCCGCCGCCGTGCAGAAAGACGATGGCCCCGACGTTGCGGAGTTCGGGTGCGATCCATGTGGTAGGCACGCCGCCCGGCGTTTCCATCGCCACCGTGGCATGTTGGGCGACCTCGGCCGAGCGGCTCGGTTGATCGCTGGGCCGCACGGGCCATTCGATTCATCAATGGCTTGGGAACATGCTTGAATGCCGGCACGACGCGAACACCCAGGGCCATCAACTTTGGGTTGGCAGCCTTGGGCGGTTCTGCACTCGGCTCGATTCCACCACCGGCAACCGGTGCGAACTGATGCTCGACCAGCGGCCCGACCCAGTCGCGACCGTCCATCACGGCCGCTTCAGAAATCCATCGACGATGCGTCGGTGCTCGGGGCTTGCGCTGGAGATGCTTTCGGCGGCGAGCGCGAAATCGAGCACCTCGTGGACGGCCCGTTCGAGCGTCTTGTTCAGCGCCTTCTTGGTCGCTTCGATCGCCTGGCTCGGCTGGGCGGCGATGCGCTTGGCGAACGTGCGGTCGCCTCCGCCACGCTCGTTCCGTCTGCAACGACTCGGTTGGCGATGCCGAGTTCGACAGCGACCGCGGCCGGGATTCGATCGCCGGTGTACAGGTACTCCTTCGCCTTGAGCAAACTCATCATTGCGGGCCATGTGAGCGCTCCCCCGTCGGCCGCCACCAGGCCCACCGACACGTGGGGGTCGGCCATGTAAGCGCTTTCCTCCATCAGCACGATGTCGGAGAGTCCGGCCAAGCTGCAGCCGAGACCCACTGCGGGGCCGTTCACCGCAGCGACGATGGGCACCGGGAATTGCACGAGACGTTCAACGATCTGACGCGCCTCGCGCAGCGTGGCGTCGCGGTATGCCGTGTCTCGATTCATTCGGTCGAGCACACCCATGTCGCCGCCGGCGCAAAACGCCCGGCCGTTCCCGGTCAGGACCACCGCGCCGAGGTCCGGTTCGCGCGCGAGTTCCAGCCAGACCTCGGCAAGGCGACGATGCAGTTCGTCATTGGCAGCGTTGAGCGCGTCGGGCCGGTTCAATCGAACGATGGCGATCGACTCGTCGCGTTCGATGGTAAGGACGGCGTTGGATTCAGTCACGTACACGACTGTAGCCACGTTCAATTCCGACATCGATATTGAGGCCCGACGTGGTTGCTAGCTCCCCCGCGCCTCGGATGCGTCGAGCAGTGCGGACATGGATGCTGCTGCCGGTCGGCGGGCGAAGGTCTTGGTAGCGCTGAAGGCACGACGATTGAACGTGGCGAACTTCTCGGCCGTTTCCAGCGCCGCGGCGAGGGGGTCGCCCGCGACTTCGTCGACCAGGCCGGCGGTGACGGCCTCGACCGGATCGAACACCGTGCCGACCACGATCGATTCGAACCATGGCATTGCCATTCGGTAGCGGCAGAGTTCAACGAACGCCCCAGACAGCGGCACGCCAGCCGCAACCTCGTTGAACCCGATCTTCCAGTCGCCTTCCAGCGCTACGCGCCGATCAGCTGCGAGCAGCAACGCCGCCCCGCCCGCAAGCGCGTGACCGGTGCATGCCGCAACCACTGGTGTCTCGCTGACGAACACCCGCAACACCAAACGCATGAACTCGTTCCGCAACGCACGCTGCGTCGACGGGTCGCTTTGCACCTCCCTGAGATCGAGCCCAGCGCTGAACATGCGGGGGCGACCCGTCAGCACGATGGCTCGGGCGTCTGCCGTCGCGTCGAGAGCCGATTGCGTTGCCGCGATGTTGGCGCGAGAGAACACATTGGCCTTGCCGTCATCGAGGGTGACGATGGCGACATCGCCAACCGCCGACACGTTCACAAACGCTGGCGCATTGCTCAAAACGGTGTCGTTGCCGTTCGTGGAGGTCATCGTTGGTGCCCTTCGGTCGATCCCATGATGATTCGTATGCGGGACTCGGATGGTGAATCGGATCGTGAATCGGATCGTGAACCAAATGGTGACTCGGACCGTGACCAGATGCTGATTCGAATATTGATTCCGATATCGAAAAGCATAGTATTGAAGCTACGGACGCTCGCTCGATTCGCCGTTCCACGATCTTCAACATTCAACGCCACTACAGAGGACGCAACATGAATCTTCCCATTTTCGACGCCGACAACCACATGTACGAGACGCCAGAGGCGTTCACCAAGTTTCTGCCAGACGAGTTCAAGAACGCCATTCGGTACGTCGAGATCGACGGCCGCACGAAGATCGCGGTGAACGGCAAGATCAGCGAATACATCCCGAACCCCACGTTCAACAAGGTCGCTCGGCCGGGGGCCCAAGAGGACTATTACCGCAAGGGAAATCCTGATGGGAAGTCGATGCGCGAGATCTTCGGCGCCCCGATCGTGGCACCACCCGCCTACCGCGAGCCAGCGCCACGCCTGGAGTTGATGGACGAGCAGGGCATCGACCGAACCTTGATGTTCCCCACCCTGGCAAGCCTGCTCGAAGAGCGACTCCGCGATGAGCCCGAGGCGACTCACGCGGTCGTCCACGCACTCAATCAGTGGATGTATGAGACGTGGCAGTTCAACTTCGACGACCGCATCTACTCCACGCCCGTGATCACGCTCCCCATCGTCGACAAGGCGATCGAAGAACTCGAGTGGGTCGTCGAGCGCGGCGCAAAAGTCGTGTTGATCCGTCCAGCGCCAGTGCCTGGCGCACGCGGCTCGCGGTCGATGGCGCTCGAAGAGTTCGACCCGTTCTGGAAGCGGGTCGTCGAACTCGACGTGCTCGTGGGCTTCCACTCGTCAGACAGCGGCTACGACCGTTACGCCAACGACTGGAATGGCAGCAGCAGCGAGTTCCTTCCGTTCAAACCGAACCCGTTCCGTTCGTTCAGCATGTGGCGACCCATCGAAGACACGATTGCGTCGATGGTCTGTCACGGGGCGCTCTCACGGTTCCCCGACTTGAAGATCGCGGTCATCGAGAACGGCGCGTCGTGGGTGGAGCCACTCCTCAAATCGATGAAAGATCTGTGGAAGAAGCAGCCTCAGTCGTTCGAGGAGAACCCCGTCGACATCGTGAAGCGCAGCGTGCACGTCAGCCCGTTCTGGGAAGAAGACTTGGGCGCCATGGCCGAGCTGCTCGGCGAAGACCGAGTGCTCTTCGGGTCAGACTTTCCGCACCCCGAAGGCCTCGCCGACCCTCGCTCGTACATGGACGCCATCGCGCACCTCGACGTGCCGCTACAAGCCAAGATCATGGGCGGCAACCTGGCGCGCCTCATGAACGTCGACCTCACGGTCTCCGTCTGAGCGCCGTACGCACCAATCAAGCTCGCTGATCAGGCGAGAGCGACACTTCCGTCGCTCTCGCCCGTCAGCCAGTTCGGTCTGAGCGGGCGTCAGCCAGCCGCGTCGCGGAGCTGCTTGCGCAACACGAACTTCTGCACTTTGCCTGACGGCGTGCGGGGGAAATCGACCACCTCAACGATGGATTCTGGCCACTTCTGCTTCGCGAGGCCGGCCTCTCCGAGGAACACCCGAACATCGTCGAGCGTCGGCAGTTCTCCACCAGGCCGAACCCGGATGACCGCCGCGGCACGCTCGCCGAACTTCACGTCGGGCACCGCAACAACCGCTACCTCTGCGACCCCGTCAATGCGAAGCAGCAGCTCTTCGACTTCCTGGGCAGAGATGTTCTCGCCGCCGCGAATGATCACGTCTGACAGCCGGTCGGTGATGGACAGGCAGCCATCGTCATCGAATCGGCCGATGTCGCCGGTGTGATACCAACCCTCGTCGTCGAACACCTTCGCGGTTTGCTCTGCATCGATGTAACCGACGAACAACTCCGGCCCGCGGGTGAGGATCTGGCCCTCTTCGTCGAGCCGCACCTCGGTGCCGCGCATCGGCTTGCCGTCGGTGAGATTGCGTTGATGCTCGGGGTCATCGGTGGTGCACCCGGTGATCGACGGATGTTCGGTGCTGCCATACGACCGGAACACCTTGATGCCCATCTTCGACAGACGTTCGGTCAACGCCGCTGGCACCGGCGAACCGCCCAGGCCGGCGTATGGCATGTTCGCGAGGTGTTCGTCGGTCCAGTCGGGGTGGTCGATCAAACTGGTGACGAAGTAGGCCGAACCGCCGGCCATACCGAGACCGTCGTCTTTCATCAGTCGCAACACCACCGACGGGTTCCAGACGTCGAGCAGATTGATCGGCTTCTGCGTGATGAGCGAGCACAAGAACGCGTTCAGCATGCCGATGAAGTGCCCCACAGGAGCACCGGTGATGGACGGCGGTGCATCCATGAGGCTCAGTTCGGTGAGCTGGTGCGCCTCGAACCCGATGGTGTTGTGCGAGTGGATGACACCTTTCGGGTTGCTGGTGGTGCCCGAGGTGAATGCGATGACGACCGGCTCTGACGGGTCGACCGGAACCGGGCCGTCGACGGGTTCCGCGTCCAACAACGAGTCGAACGACTTTGCCCCCGCCGGCAGATCCGAAGCCGGCGTGTCGCCGACGACGTACCACGACGCGCCCGCCGCGCCGAGCATCTCGGCATATCCAGCCAGGTAATCGGTGTTGCCGAACCGGTCCGCGGTGATCACCATGGCCGGCTTCGTGACCTCGACGATGTACGCCAACTCTTTGGCACCGTAGAAGTGGACGACAGGTACGACGATCGCCCCGGCGTATGCCGCTCCCCAGAAAATGGTGGCGGTTTCGACCCAGTTGGGAAGCTGAAACAACACCACGTCGCCCGGCCCGATGCCCTGGTCGCGTAGTGCTCCGGCGAAGGCGCGTGCCGTTCGATCGACGTCGCCGATCGTGCCACGGTACGGCCGAACGTCGGAATGGACGGCGAACGCCAGGTCACTCATCTCGGTGAGGCTCCGCGACACGAGTGCGCCGAGCGACTCACCGCTCCACGTGCCGTCGGCCTGGTATCGCTCCACGAGTTCGGCCGGAACGGTGCGGAGGTTCCACCGGTTCACCGAGTCGGCTCGTGCGTCAGTTTGTGCGCTCACAACTTCTCCATTACTGTTCGATCATCTTTCGACGTCGACGTCAGTATCGCAGGACGCCACTTCTCATACACGAACCGGTCGGGGGACCGGCGGTGCGCAGCAAGTCCTGACGGCAACTCCACCGCCCACAATCCATTCAGATCAAGGATTCCTTCATGCACCGTTCCCGACCGCCATCTGCCCCGCACCGCCATCGTGTTGATCGTCGCCTTGACGATCTTCGCCGCCTGTTCCAGCGACTCGTCCAGACGACACGTCGAGCGACGCCGACGCCACAACCATTGCAGCACCCACGACGGAGACGGCAGAGACCACGCCTGGCACGACGGCACCGCGAAACCACGGTGCCCGAAACGACGTCCCCCGAGACGACGGCGCCCGCCACCACCGCTCCGCCCACCACCGAGGCGCCGGCACCACCGGCGAAGAGCGCCGTCGACATCAGTGGCGTCATCATCGCCCCGGTGCCAGCCGGAGCGGGAATCGCCCAAGCGAGCGCAACCATGCCGCGCCAAACCGAAGTCGATGAACTCACATCGATGTCGCCCAGTTACACCGAGACCGAATACGTCATGTCGGGCGTCGCAAACGTGTATCTCGGCGACCCGACCGACACACCCCAGGTGGAGAGTGAGGGCAATCCGTACACCACCCGCCTGCTCGTACGACGGCCAACGAACCCGGACGACTTCAGCGGCCGCGTGATGATCGAGCCATTCAACAACAGCGGCGGAGCAGACAGTGACGCGTTGTATGCCCAGATCGCTCCGTTGCTCGAAGCCAACGGCGACGCGTGGATCGGTGTCACCCACCGTGCCGCGTCGGGTGTGAGCCTGGCCGCGTTCGACCCCGCGCGTTATGCCACGATCAACCTCCCTACCAACAACTATGCCTGGGACATCCTGCGCCAGATCGGTGGCGTCACCAAGGAGGGTGCGGCTTCCAGCCCGCTCAGCGATCTGACGGTCGAGCATGTCTATATGGGCGGCTACTCACAGAACGGCGTCGACACCGGAGCATTCCTCTCGGCGTTTCACAGCACCACTCGCATGGATGACGACTCCCCCATCTACGACGGGTACCTGCCAGCGGCGCATGCCGCCAGCTTGACCGTCCTCAAATCGGATCTCGCCGCACTGCCACCGTTCGAGTTCTCCGCGATGAACCCCGTCGACGTGCCCGTGGTCGACATCGAAACCCAATCCGACGTGCACGGGTTCGAAGCGGAGATCACTCCTGAGTTCGTGTACACGAACCCTGGCTCGGCCTCCGTGCGCCGCGACGACAGCGACGACCCGACCGACCTGTACCGGCTGTACGAAATCAGTGGTGCCCCGCATGTCAATCAGATCCCCGACTGCGACGGCGACGGGTCATCCTTCCCCCGTACGGCATACCTGCGGGCAGCGACTGCGCTGCCTGTTCGCCTGGGCCGAAGAAGGCGTTGCGCCGCCGAAGGCTGACCGAATCGATCTCGAGATCATCGACGTGGTGTCGAAGGCCAACGTCGACGAGTTCGGCAATGCGATCGGCGGCGTTCGTTCGCCGCAACTCGACGTTCCGCTCGCGACGTATGCCGTCCACTCCGACCCAGGGGCGTTGTGCCAACTCGGCGGCAACCAGACCAATCTGCCGAGCGCCCAACTCGCAGACGATGTACGGCAACGCCGACGCGTACGTCGAGGAGTTCACCGCCAGCCTCGACGCAATCATCGCCGAGGGCTTCCTGCTGGAAGCCGACCGCGCCGAACTCATCGCGGACGCCGAAGCGATTGGCTGCAGAACTGCTGCCGACAGGCTGAGCTCCTCAGAAGTCCGCTGCCATTTCGCCCAGGGCAACCAGCGTCCGATCGGTGTCTTCCCGCTCTGAGCCCATGATCATCGCGGAGAGTTCGGTGACACCGCGCTCGGCCATCAGCTCGAGTCCGGCGCGCACCTCCGCCGGGCTTCCGACGAGTGCCAGGTCAGCGATGCTCCGCACACCCTCGGCATCGAGCGACCGGCGATACGACGGCAACGAGTCGACAGCGGCAAGACGTTGGGCGATGAGTCGCGCGCGCCCCGCTCGAGTCGTCGGTGACGCACACGGGGAAGGAAGCGACTATTCGGGGGCGTTTGCGACCCGCTGCGACCGCCGACTCATCGAGCGCTCGCCGCGTCGAAGCGATTCCGTTCGGTCCGACGCAGTACAGCACCACCCCATCGGCGAGCCGCCCGGCGATGTCGATCATGCGGGGGCCGAGCGCAGCAACCAGAATGTCGAAATCGGTCGCCCCAGAGACGCTCGGCGGAATGGGCACCACCTCGACGCGCACTGCATGCTCGAAGCGTGTGTCGCTGTAACCGCCTGGGGCGGATGCAGCATGGCGTTCATCGATTCGAGGTACGTCTCCATCGCGCTCGCCGGCCGCTCGTAGCTGAGGCCCCAAGCACCCTCCACGATGTCGCGATGCGACACGCCAACGCCCAACGTGAAGCGACCGCCGCACGCAGCCTGCGTGGTGAGCGCTTGCTGAGTCATCGCAAACGGATGCCGTGTGTAGATCGGCACGACCGCCGTACCCAGACGGAGTTGGGGCACCTCACGCCCGACGATGGCGAGACACGTGAGCGCCTCCATTCCGAAGTAGTTCGGCACCCAGATCGAGTGCAGGCCTACCTCTGCCGCCTGACGGGCCTCGGCGACGAGTCGGTCGAGCGTTCCATGGTTGGTCCCCGTCGAGTTCAGACCGATTCTCAATTGATGCTCCGTTCAATCCTCTGTCGCGTCTCGGTCGACCACCGATTCAAAATCGATATTGACGTCGATACTAAGGTACGACCATGGACCGCGATTGCGACCCCGTCGACATCTCCAGCACCGGGTTCTGGCGACAGACACCACGGGAACGCGATCTGGCATTTGCCGAGCTTCGCGCTCGACGCACGATCAGTTTCCATCGACCGATCGAATTCGGCACAGTTGCGAGCAGCCCAGGCTTCTGGGCGGCCACAAAGTACGACGACATCGTGTATGTCAGTCGCCGATCGGAGGAGTTTTGCAGCGGCAAGGGGGTCGGATTCAGCGACATCCCCCAGGAATACAACGAGGCGTTCGGTTCGTTCCTCATGACCGACGCACCTCGGCACACGAGTCTGCGCCGCTTGGTGAGCCGCGCGTTCACCCCCAAGCAGGTCTCGCTGATCGAAAAGCAGATTCAGGAACAGGCGATCGTCATCGTCGCCGACGCAGTCGCGAAAGACGGCACGATCGACTTGGTGAGTGACCTGTCGATGCGCCTGCCATTGTGGACGATCTCGGAAATGCTCGGCGTTCCGATCGAGCAACGTGAAGGCTTCCGCGAGGACGCTGACCTCATGATCGCAGGATCCGATCCAGAGTTGCTGGCCAAGTATCCCGACCCATTCACCAAGATTCTCACGGCAGCCATCGCCCTTACGACGTTGGGTTCCGAACTTGCCACCCAACGGCGCGAGCACCCCACCGATGACTTGCTGACGGCCCTCGTCCATGCCGAGGTGGAAGGCGAGCGGCTGACCAACGACGAGATCGGTGCATTCGTCGTGCTCCTCGGAAGCGCTGGCAACGACACCACCCGCAACTCGATCACCCACGGCATCACCGCATTCGCCGAGAACCCAGACCAGTGGGAATTGCTGCGCAGCGATCCTGACAAGTGGCTCCCCAGTGCCGTCGAGGAAGTGTTGCGTTGGGCGACACCGGTGATGACATTTCGACGGACCGCTACGGCTGACACGATGATCGGCGAGCAACCGATCCGTGCAGGCGACCACGTGGTCATGTTCTATCCATCAGGCAATCGTGACGAACGCATCTTCGATGATCCGTGGCGATTCGACATCTCGCGCAACCCGAATCCGCATATCGCATTCGGTGGTGGCGGGCCGCACTTCTGCCTGGGGGCAAACCTCGCCCGCACGCAGTTGATGTCTGTATTTCGTGAACTCGCCACGCGGGTCAAGGGGATTGAAGTCGGTCAACCGACCGTGCCCGACAGCGCGTTCGTCAACGGCGTCCGGTCGGTTGACTGCAAGTTCGAATTGGCCAAGACGTCATGATCGTCAACCAACACTTCGGGGTCGGCGTCGTCGACACCTTGATCGGAATCCCGCAGCCTTCCGACCGCGTGTACGCGGCGATTCGTCCTCAACTCCGCGACGATGAGTCGCGCGAGTCGATGGTGATGCCTGCGTCGTACATGTTCAAGGACGTACCGGATGCCACGACCGACGACCCGGTCAGCCTGCTGCTCAGCGAGATGGACCGCCACGGCATCGAGGTCGGTCTGATCAGCCTCACGCTCAATGAGGAACTCGCCGGCCAGGCATTGCACGAACACCCCGACCGCTTCCGCGGCGCTTGGACGGTCGACCCCAACGACGGCATGCGCGGCATCGAGAAGCTGATGAGCGTGCACGAGCGGTGGGGACTCAGCGCCGTTGCGTTCATGCCGCATGGCGTCAATCCGCAGGTCGCGATCGACGCTCCACTGGCCTACGTGCTGTATGCCAAATGCGTCGAGCTGGGGTTGCCTGTGTTCGTCACGGTCGGCATGGCGGGCCCGCGAGTACCATCGAAGCCGCAACGAGTCGAGCTGATCGACCAGGTGATGTACGACTTCCCAGACCTGGTATTCGTGATGCGCCATGGTGCCGAACCGTGGGTGGATCTCGCCGTAAAGCTGATGATCAAGTGGCCGAACCTGTACTACTCCACCTCGGCGTTCGCTCCGAAATATTACCCGCGAGAAATTGTCGACTACGCGAACACTCGCGGTGCTGATCGGATCATGTACGCCGGCTACTTCCCGATGGGTTTGTCGCTCGACCGCATTTTCGGCGAAATGCCCGAGGTCGGATTCAATGATGATGTCTGGCCAAAATTCCTTCGCGACAATGCCGCCCGAGTGCTCAAGATCGGTCAGCGATGAACGAAACGAAGGTCTGACCCCGTCACAGTTCGACACCGACGATCGCACGGAGTTTCGAGCGCGTGTGCGTCGCTGGCTCGACGCCAACGCCCCGCGCAAGGGTGCCCCGGACGATTTTTCATCGGTTCATTTGGTCAGCGCCACGACCGCTGAGGGGTATGAAGAGAAGGAGCGCCACGCGCTCGAAGTCACCCGCGCCTGGCAGCGGCGGCGCTTCGACGCTGGGCTCGCCTGCCGCTCATGGCCAACGGAGTACGGCGGACGCGGGGCTCCGAGTTGGCAAGACGACATCATCGCTGAAGAACAGAGCGCCTACGGCGTGTCCACCAAGGCGTTGGCGATCGCGTTGGAGATGGCACCGCCGGTGCTGTTCCAGTACGGAACGCACGAGCAACGATCTCGGCACCTCCCACGGATCGTGCGCGGCGACGAGAGCTGGTGCCAACTGTTGTCCGAACCAGATGCTGGTTCCGACTTGGCCAGCGTTTCCACGATCGCCAAACCGGTCGACGGCGGATGGTTGGTCTCGGGCCAAAAGGTCTGGACCTCTGGCGCCGGCAGCGCCAACTTCGCGCTGCTCATGGCGCGCACCGACCGCGATGCTCCGCGCCAAGCGGGCCTGTCGTTTCTCGCATTCGACATGTCACAACCTGGCGTGGAAGTGCGGCCGCTGCGCCAGATGAACGGCGCGTATCACTTCAACGAAGTCTTCATCGAAGACGTCTTCGTGCCGACCGACGCGCTCATCGGTACGCCCGGCGGCGCATGGACGGTGATGCGAACGATGTTGGCGAGTGAGCGCAGCGCGATCGGCGGAGGCACGAGCGCCCGATCAGCTCAACAGCTGATAGCGCTGGCCAGGCAGCTCGGCCGCACCGAGGAGCCAAGCGTCCGCCAACTCGTCGCCGGAGCACACGCCCGCGAATGGATTCTCGATCTCACGACCGCCCGTTTCCGGTCGACCCCGAGTGACGCGGCCGGCCCGATTGGCAAGCTGATGTACAGCGAGCACGCACGGAAATCAGCCAATGACGCGATGTCGCTCCTCGGCGCCTCCGGTTTGGCGAACAGCGAGATCTCAGAACCTTGGCTCGACCGCCTGCTGTTCGCTCCCGGGGCTACGACTCGGCGGCGGCACCGACGAGATCCAGCGCAACACCATCGCCGAGCGCGGACTCGGACTCCCCCGCGAACCGCGCCCCTGACCTTCGACCGCTACCGGACCGGTGGCATGAGGCAGCGAATACGACGACGCACAAACAGCCACATGCCGCCGCTGAGCACCAGGTCATCGGTGTAACCGCCGGTGCTGCCCACGATGAGCGCGTCGCCCTGATACCGAACGAACAGATAGTCCGAGCGAGCGACAGCATGTTCCCCGTCGACGTCGATCACCGAATTCGTGCAGTGGTGCTTGCCGCGACGGTGCGGTGGTGACGCGGCCTCCAGCCAGGCGACGATGGCATCTCGACCTTCGATCACCTCACCGAGTACCTCCAACCGCGCTTCCGGAACGAAGAGCTCTTTGAGCAGGTCGAACCTTCCACCGTCGATCCGGTGGCAGTATTCGGCGAAGGTTCGACGGATGGAGGACTCAGCGAGATCTGTCATGATCGTTACCGCTCTACAGAGCGAGCTCGGCCAATGTTTGTAGATCGGCTTGAGTCGTCACGTCCACGATCAACGTTCGTGCCGGGCCGGAACGCCATGCATCGAGCTGCTCCGCCACGTGCGATCGCGGCCCAACCAAACCCGACCTCGTCGACCAACTCGTCGGTCACAAACGCCGACGCCTCCGCTCGGCGGCCTTCGGCGTACGCCTCTGCGACCTGGGTGACGACGTCGTCGTATCCGTACTGTCGCACGAGTTCAGCGTAGAAGTTCTTGCCGATCGGGCCCATCGCACCGAGGTAGAACGCGATGTGATCGCGAACCTTGTTGCGGCAGGCTGCGAGGTCTTCACCCAGCGCAACCCATACCCGTGGGGCGATATCGAAACCTGCTCGTCGCCGAGTCGAACAGATCGCCGCCGTACACCTTCGACCAACTGGTCGGGCTCCACATCACCGGCAGCAACCCGTCGGTGACCTCGACCGCAAGGCTGACGTTCTTCGGACCGAGCGCCGCGAGGTAGACCGGAATGTGATGGGCGGTCTTCGCGAGTGGACGGAGCCGACCACCGGCGCCCGTTGAACCGACTCCGGTGTAGGGCAGCTGGTAGCTCGCACCGTCGAGTGACACCTTGTCGCCAGCTATGACTTGCCCCACGATGTCGAGGTATTCGCGGGTGCGACCGAGCGGACGATCCGACGGCTGGCCATGCCAACCTTCGGCCACGGCCGGGCCTGACAGACCAAGGCCGAGTCGGAAGCGACCGCCCGACAATTCAGCCATGGTGATGGCGGTCATCGCGGTCATTGCCGGCGTACGACCCGGAATCTGCATGATGCTCGTACCGACGTGAATGGTGCTGGTGTGAGCAGCGAGCCAGGCCAGCGGTGTCACTGCGTCGAGGCCATACGCCTCACCGGTCCACAGTGACGAATAGCCAAGCCGTTCGGCGGTCTGGGCCAGTTGCACCCACGATCGCAATGTCGTCACCACGGGGTTCGATCGCCAGCGCCAGATTGAGGGTATTTCCCATCAGATTCGTCCTTTGAAATTCGATTCCGACGTCGATAATACTGCAGCGAGCGGTAAGACCGATCATCGCACGCTGTGGTTGCTAGCATCGCCATGACGCATTTGCGGCGCACGCAGGCCAAAGATACGAACCGGTGCAAGCCCAGATCAGGAGATCGACTTTGACGAAAATAGAAATTGACGCCGAGTCCGAATCCATCAACTCTGGGCCACGTTCCGAGAAGGGCCGCAAAACTCGTACCCGACTCCTCGAAGCAGCAAAGGTCGTGTTCGAGCGCTCGGGCTTTCTGAACGCCCGCATCTCCGACATCGTCGCCGAAGCTGGCATCTCCCACGGGGCGTTCTACCATTACTTCGAGTCGAAGGAACAGATCTTTCGCGAGGTCGCGTTCGAGCAAGAAGTGAGCATGACCACGGTCGCCCAACGCATCGATCGCAACGCAGCGGCAGCCAACGGGTCGCGCACCGCGTACGAGCGCATCCGCTCGGCGAACGCCGCGTATCTCGAGGCGTACCGCTCTGAAGCCAAGATCATGAAAGTCATCGAAGAGGTGTCGCGCTACGACGCCGAGGTATACGCCGTGCGCGAACAGCGCCAACGCGAGTTCGGGAAATTGCTTTCGGCCAACTTGGCCAACCTCCAACAGCAAGGTCTCGCCGATCCTCGATCTGATCCGATCTCGTCGCGGCCACGCTCGGCGGCATGATCGCCAAGTTCGCCGAAATGACGCTCGTCCAGGGGTACGCCGATTTCGGGCTGATGCACAGCATCGATCAGCTCACCTTGCTGTGGGCCAACGCCATCGGCCTCGCGGCCAGCGAACGCCCGTAGTCGCACCCGGGCCGGCTGACGCCGCAACCCGTCAGCCGACGATCAATGCACGAACAAGATACGACTCTACAAACACGAGTCGCTCGTCTCTGCTCAACGTGTCCCAGGGCGGCGTGAGTAAGACTGACGACATCGCAGTCACCCAGCTCACTGTTCGACGCAAGTCGAGATCGGCATGAATCTGTCCCGTGATCTGCCACCGCTCGAACATCGGCCCGAAATGTTTGAACGCCACATCGCCACTCGGGTCAGCGGTCATACCGAACTCGCTGACCATCAGCGCCCGGCTTTCGGGGCTGAAGAGCGCTTCGTTCATCGGATTGCCCTTGACGAGACCGACCGGCTCCAACACGAGGTGCGGCAGCGTCGCACGAGCGTCGTCAGGCATGGCGAGCGACGCCGCAAGCCGACCGAACGCAGCGTCAGTTCGGCTGACAATCAGGGCCTGGATGAGTTCGGCACGCGATTGGAAGTAGCGATACACCGTTGACCTCGAAACGCCCGCATCGTTGGCGACGTCGCTCACCTGGATCTGCACGCTGCCCTTGCGAATAATGCACCGCTCAGTCGCCTCCAACAATCGCCGGCGGGCTTCGGCCTCGTCGAACAGTGCGCTTGCGTCACCCCACCTTCGCGGCGCCTCCGGGGGCATTGGATTTGGGCGCAGGATCCGTCACTTCCCCAGCCTACGTGACCGTTCCTCCACACCCCGACGATCACGTCGCCAGGCGCGGCGCCATCGTTGTCGGGCGCCCCGCAGCGCGGGCCAGCAGTTCGGCACGCACGACCTTGCCGGCAGGGTTGCGCGGGAGAGGTTCGTGCCACGTGACGATCTCTTCGGGGAGTTTGCCGCGTGCGAGGCCACGCTCGGTGAGCACGGCAACCGCGAGGTCGTACTCGAGGATCTCGCCGACATCCAGAACTACAGCGAGCGCCACCCGCTCGCCGGTCTCGTCATCTGGCACGCCATACGCAGCGACCTCGGTCGCTCCAGCAATGTTGCGAGCCACTTCGTCGACCTCGGCGAGCGACACTTTGAGACCCTTGCGGGCGACGACGTCTTTCAGCCGCCCCAGAACTTTGATCCGACCGTCGGTTTGGCCGACCAAGTCACCTGTACGAAACCAACCGTCGACGAACGCGTGCTCGTTGTCGTCGACGTGAAGGTAGCCGAGGAATCGGTTGGGCCCGCGTGCCAAGAGTTCGTGGCCACCCTCGAATTCCTCGCCGAGTTGACATTCGCAACCAGCCAACGGGAGGCCATCGTCGGACAGGCGCTGTTCGACCGAATCGGTCGGAGTGCTCGCAGTGTGCACTGGAATCTCCGACGAGCCGTAGACGCGCGTCGGTTCGATGCCAAAGCGATCGATCGCGACCTCGAGCACGGACCGAGGAATCATGGTGCCACCGAGCGAAATTCGTCGCAGCGACGACGAGGTCAGGCCACGTTTCGCGTATTCGTCGAACAGCATCTCCAAGATCACCGGTGCCCCGCCGATCACCGTGGCATCATGATGTTCGATCCGGTCGAGCGAGTTGCCGGCGTCGAATCGATCCTCCAACACGATGCTTCCACCAACGGTTGCCATCAGCACCTGCATCGTGCCGGTCACGGTGCCTATGGGGGTCGACAGGAACGGCCGCTCGTCGTCGGTGAAGTTCATGATCGTCGCCAGGTTACGTATGCCCGCACCGATCGTTTCCAACGAGTGCACGACGCCCTTGGCGCGGCTGGTGGTACCCGACGTGAACACCACGACTCGGGCCTCGGAGACATCGGGTTCTGACCCAATCGGTCACCGGCGTGCCGTCGCCCAGACACTCGAGGTCGATGATCTGCACCGATTGCTCTGCGACGGCCAGCTTGTCGCGCAACGCCGAAGGCACGATCACCATGGTTGCGCCACTCGATGTGACCGCGTTCGCCAGATCGAGAGCCCCGCAACGACGATCGATCACCAGTGCAACGCCATTGGCTCGGATGACACCATGGATCGCGGCGACGGCGGCGAATGAGTTCGGCGCGACGATCACGACGCCGTCGCCTGGCTGCAGGCCGACGGCGAGCAACGAGCCGACCGCCGCTCCACACGATCCGTCAACTGGCCATACGTGTAGGACGCATCGTTGTCGATGATGGCGATCCGCTCTGGGCTGATGTCGGCAATCCGTTCCAGGCCATCTCGAAGCGGAGCGGTGCGCCACCACCCCTGCGCTCGGTAGTGCTTCCGCCAGCTCATGGCCGGGTCAATCGCACGCCGGTCAGACGTCAACTCCATGGGCCATCACTCTACGCGCCGGGCAGATCGCGAGTTGATTCCGACGTCGATAAACGGAGTAGCCTTCGCCTTTGTATGAGATGTCGGCGTCGCGATCAGAGCAGTCTTGGAAGCGGCAGGCGATGACGTTGGACCAAGATTTCGCCGTCGATCAACTCGCCCATCGGAATCTCGCAGCTGTGCACGAAGCGGTTTCGGCCGCCGTGCCCGATCGCGACTGCATCGTCTTCCGAGATCGTCGCCTCACCTTTGACGATGTCACCAAGCGCACTCGCCAACTTGCCCATGTATTGCACGGTCACGGGCTCGGCGCGCATGCCGCCAATCGAGACGGCTTCGCAGGGCACGAATCCCACGTCGATCATCTGGCGATCCTGGCGTACAACGGCAACGAATATCTCGAATCCATGCTCGGGGCGTTCAAGGCACGCATGGCACCGGTCAATGTCAACTACAGATACGTCGCCGAGGAGATGGTGCACGTGCTGAGTGACAGCGGCGCCAAGGCGATCGTGTTTCATTCCGAGTTCGCGCCGAACCTGGCCGAGGTACTGCCGGAACTGCCCCACCTCAGTGTCTTGATACAGGTCGCCGACGACTCTGGTAACGGGCTGTTGCCTGGTGCCCAATGGTACGAAGATGCACTCGCCGCCGCGCCGAGCACCCTGCCTGACTGGGCCGACACGTGGTCGCCCGACGATCTCTACATCGTCTACACCGGCGGCACCACGGGTAACCCGAAGGGCGTGCTGTGGCGTCACAGCGACATCTACATGACAGCGATGGGCGGTCGATCACCGCAGACGCGCGAACTGCGTGGGGTTCATTGGCCGAACTCGCCGAGGCAGCCAAACCACAAGCACCCCACATCGCCTGCGCCGCCGCACCGTTCATGCACGGCGCTGGCCACTGGACCGCCTTCATGTCGATGAATCTCGGGTCCACGGTCGTGATCCAAGACGTCGTCGCCCGCTTCGACGCAGACGACCTGTGCAGAGTGATCGAGCGCGAACGCATCACCTATCTCCAGATCGTCGGCGACGCGTTCGGCCGACCAATCGTCGATGCGGTGGCCACGGGCGGGTACGACCTGTCGTCCCTGCGGGTGTTGCTGTCGGGCGGTACCGCATTGACCACCTCGGTGAAACAATCGTTGCTCGAGCATGTGCCGCAACTCTCGATCATCGAAACGCTCGGCTCATCCGAAGGCGGCGGCCAAGGATTACAAGTCACCACTGCAACATCGGGAGAGCCAGTCGCTGGCAAGTTCGCGCCAACGGAAGGTTCCGTCGTCATCTCTGCCGAGCGCGACCGCATCCTCCCCGTCGATTCGTCAGAGGTTGGTTGGATCGCGAAGGCCGGTGGCAACATTCCACTCGGGTACCTCGGCGACGCCGCCAAGACCGCCGCAACCTTCCCAGTTGTGGCCGGAGAGCGAATGTCGGTTCCCGGCGATCGCGCCACCTGGCTTGCAGACGGCACAATCCAGCTGCTTCGGCCGCGAGTCGGTCACGATCAACTCTGGCGGCGAGAAGATTTTTGCCGAGGAAGTCGAAGCGGCGATCGCATCGCACGCCGCAGTTCGCGATGTCGTGGTGACGTCACGTCCCTCCGAGAGGTGGGGGCAAGAGGTCGTCGCGATCGTGCAGTTGAACACCCCGGCGTCGATTCGGCCGATGACGCCAGCCTCGCCGAGCACGCAGCGGACCACATCGCCCGCTACAAACTCCCCAAGGCGTGGATCATCGTCGACGGCATCGAGCGATCTGCCGCCGGCAAGGCCAATTATCGATGGGCCGCCGACCTCGCCCGACAATCCATCTGAGTGAGCCCATGAGCACTACTGACACCGCCGGTCTCGACGAACTCGACATGTTGCGCGACACTGTGCAGCGTTTCTTCGACGACCCGAAAGCAACCTTGCAGTCGTTGGGCGAACTTGGTTTGCTCGGGTTGCTCACCGACGAAGCGCACGGTGGTAGCGGATGGCTGCCACTCGAAGCCAGCGTCGTCGCCGCGGAAGCGGGCGCAGCGCTGTCACCCCTACCAGTGCTGGCCACCCTGATCGCTGCGTCGGCCGCCGCGGCCACGAATCACTATGTGGCGGAACTGGAGCAACTCGTAGCTGGCGGCGCATCCGGAGCGGTCGCTCGGTGCACCCGCCCGCTCGACCTCAGCGGCGAACTGGTTTCGGGTACCGCCACCATGATCGGCGACGGCGATGCAACGATCATCGTCGTGTTCGATCCAAACGGTGCCGTCGCAGTCGTTGACGGATCACAGGCGGCCGTCACGTTCCGCACCGACGACCACCTCGATGAGCGCAACCGGCACACGGTCGAGAGCGGTCTCGACACCACGCGCGCCGTCTCCATCGTCAGCTTCAGTCAGGCGTCGGCAACGCTGCTCGACGCCGACGTTGCTCGACGAATCGCGAATGCCGCGACGCTGCTCACGTGTGCCGACTCGCTCGGCGCACTTCGTAGCAGCGCCTCGGTCGTGCGCCAACATCTCGTCGACCGTGAGGCGTTTCAGCGACCCATCGCAAGCTTCCAGGCGATCCAGCACAGACTTGCCGACATCGAAGTGCTCCAGTCTGCGGTCGCCGCGCTCGTCGAGCGCTCGGCGCTCGCGATCGCGATCGATTCACCGCGCGCGAGCCGGCTGGTCAGCGCCATGCAAACGTACGCGTCTGCCCGTGTGCCGCGTGCGCTCGATGATTGCATCCAACTCTCGGGTGGTCTCGGGTTCACGTGGGAGTGGCCCGTGCACCATGCGCTCCGCCGAGCAACTGTCGACGCTGCCATACCGCAGCATCCTGCAACACGACAGGGCGACCTGATTACCGGCGGCGATCCCGAACCGTCGCTCGACGGCGATCCACAACGCGAGTTCCGGTCGCACGCTCGCCAGGTGATTCGTGACAGCGCGCCCGGTGCCGCACGCGAAGGTCATCGGGCACCGACGAGCGACGCCGAAGAAGCGGCGTTGCGCACGTACTATCGCACGCTGTACTCAGAGCGCATCTTGGGCGCAGCATGGCCAGCCGACCGCGGCGGCGACGCCGATCATCACCCGCTGCATGAACTCATCGTCACCGAAGAACTGATCCGGGCACGGGCGCCGCGTCCGATCGACCAAGTACAACTTGCGAGCCATGTGCTGTTGAGTTTCGGCACCGACGAGCAGAAAGATCGTTACCTCCCACGGATCCGCAACGCCGACGACATCTGGTGCCAACTGTTCAGCGAACCCGACGCCGGCAGCGACCTCGCGGGAATCAAGGCGCGGGCAACCTTGCAAGACGACGGCACGTGGCTGTTGAGCGGCCAGAAGACATGGACCACCGACGGCCATTGGGCACAGATGGGCCTGGCACTACTGCGCACGTCAGCCGACAGCACGCGCCACGCGGGAATCACCGCGTTCGCAGTGCCAATGGACGCGCCAGGACTCATCGTGCAGCCGATGCTCAGCATCGGCGGGGCACACGAGTTCAACGACGTCTTCCTCGACGGTGTTTTGCTCGACGCCGACAGTGTCGTCGGCCCCGTCGGAGACGGGTGGCGAGTCGCCATGTCAGGGCTGGAGATCGAGCGCTTCGGGGTGGGCGGGAACGTGGTGCTGCACGACCTACTGCTCGACGACCTCGCCGCACTCATCAACGAACTGCTTCAGTCGAAATCAGCCGGGCTGTCGCGCGACGAGGCGTATGCGCGGCTCGCCGACTTCACCGCTCAAGCACAGGCCGCCAAAGCGTTCATTTCCAGCCATGTCGAGCGGTCGCTCGCTGGCCGCGAGCGAGCGAGCGACGCGCCGATCGCAAAGATCCTGCACAGCGAGACGTACCAGCGAATCTCGGCGTACGGCAGCGAACTGGCCGCGGCGCACGCTCCCCTGCCGCCGGTCGCACTTGCCGCCGCTGAGCGACTGGCCGACTCATGGCTGTGGTCGCGGGCCATCACGATCTCTGGTGGAAGCTCCGAGGTGATGCGCAACATCATCGCCAAGCGCGGCCTCGGTCTCCCCACCCGCTGAGCGACGACGGTCGCGGCGCGACATTCTCGGCGGTCTTGATGTCGATATCGACATCCGCATAGTCTCGACCGCATCGACGCAACCGACTTTCGTCTGGATCCAGCCGTCCGTGCCCTGGTCGAACAGGTCGTGTCCGCCGCTCCGCCCACCCTGCGCGAACGCGGTGTCGAGGGTGCCAGGCACTACCTGTTGGAGAACAGCGCCAACGGTCCGGTCGGGCCGGAGGTCGCATCCGTCGAAAACATCGTGATCGATGCACCGGTCCCCATCGGCGCACGCGTGTACCGACCAACATCGCCAGGCGCGCTGCCCACCGTGATCTATTTCCATGGAGGTGGCTGGGTGATCGGCGGCCTCGACACCTCCGACGAGTTCTGCCGTCGGCTTGCGAACGAAGCCCCATGTGTCGTGGTGTCCGTCGACTATCGGCTCGCCCCCGAATGTCCGTGGCCTGCGGCAGTCGATGATGCTGTGGCCGCAATTCGTTGGGGGGCCGACCACGCACAGCACCATGGCGGTGACCCCACCCGACTCGTCGTCCTTGGTGACTCGGCGGGAGGCAACGTCGCAACGGTGGCCGTTCGCCGACTCCGCGATGCCCACAGCGACGTGGTTCGACATCAGGTGTTGGCGTATCCGTCCATCGGCACGACCCAAGACCATCCCTCGCACACCTCGCACGGCAACGCGTGGCCGTTGACGAACAGCGATTTGGCATGGTTTGTCGAGATGTACGTGCCCACACCGGACGATCGACTCGATCCTGACGTCTGCCCCCTGCTGGCCGACGTCGCCCACATGCCACCGACAACCATGGTGCTCGCCGGTTGCGACCCGCTCTTCGATGAGGGTCTCGCCTATACGAATCATTTGATCCGGGCAGGGGTGCCGACCAGTCTTCACGTCTTCGCAGGTCAGATTCATGGATTCGTCACGTTTCCCGAGAACCGTCTTCCCGGCAGCCGGGCAGCGCTCGGCGTCGTGGCCAACGCGATTCGATGCGCGTGAGCGAACCGAGCCGAGAGAAGTGGAGCGGAGCGATGAGGAGCGGAACGCCCCATGGGGTCGAGTCCGTTTCCCCGATCACAGATGACGACGCCACGATCGCTGAAGCGCTCCGCGACGTGAGTGTTCCCGTTCTCGCTGCAGCCATCGTGCACCTCACCGGCAATCCGTCGGTCGTCCGCGGCCCAATCCGGCCGAGGCAGTTCATCATCAACGAGTTTCAGGGCGCTCTCGACGACGACGAGCGGAACGCGATTCGGGAACAGGCCCTGCGCGAGATCATCGCATATCGAGATGCCGGTTGCCCGGGCCCGTTCATCCCCGACGAAGCACTCACCCGGGAGATCATGGACTGGATCGCATGCGAGCCCGTCGCGGACGACTACGCCGAGATGTTCGCCGAGGAGATGGATCTCGCCGGCACCGACCCCCGTCGACTCGCCGCAGTCACTGCGTCAGACCGTCGGCTTTCGGTACTCGTCATCGGCTGTGGCCAATCCGGATTGTTGGCGGGCGTCCGGCTCCAACAGGCAGGCATCGACTTCGAGATCGTCGACAAGAATGACGATGTCGGAGGCACCTGGCTCGAGAACACGTACCCCGGCTGCCGGGTCGATGTCGCGAATCACTACTACTGCTACTCCTTCGAGCCCAATTCGGGGTTCCGTCACTTCTACTCGCAGCAACCAGAACTCCACGCGTACTTCCGTGACGTGATGAATCGCCACGGACTCGAGCATCGGGTGCGATGGAAAACCACCGTCGAGCGGCTCGACTGGGACGAGGCCAGTTCCTGTTGGCGGGTCGCTATGCGATCGAGCGACGGCACCCTGTCCACGACGACGGCCGACGTGGTGATCTCGGCGGTCGGTCAGCTGAATCGACCGTTCGTCCCCGCGTTCCCCGGCCTCGCACGATTCTCGGGGCCGGTCGTTCACTCAGCGCAATGGCGCCCCGACGTCGATCTCGCCGGAAAGCGCGTGGCGATGATCGGAGCTGGTGCGAGCGGATTCCAGCTCGGACCCGCCATCTCCGACGAAGTCGACCAGCTGTACGTGTTCCAGCGAACCGCTCAATGGATGGCCCCCAACCCTCGCTACCACGACGCTGTCGACCCGGGCACCGTGTGGGCCATGCAACATCTCCCCGGATTTTCACGGTGGTACCGCTTCATGTTGCTCTGGCAATCGAGCGACAAGGCGCTTGACGTGATTCGCATCGACCCCGACTGGCCGGGCCTCCCGCACTCGGCGAATGCCCTGAGTGCGCAACGCCGCGAAGTGCTCGTGCAGTATCTCCGAGACCAAGTCGGAGACGATCCCGAACTGTTGGCAAAGGTCACCCCCGACTACCCGCCGATGGGCAAGCGGATGTTGCAGGACAATGGCTCGTGGCTGCGGTGCTTGCAGCGCCCGAACGTGGAATTGATCACTGACGACATCGAAGGATTCGACGAGCACGGGATCGTGACCGACAAGCGACGGTACGACGTCGATGTCGTCGTCATGGCGACCGGGTTTCGCGCCAACGAATTCCTGTCGCCGATGCACATCGTCGGGCGTGATGGCCGCACGCTCGAGGAGTTCTGGGGCGGGCGACCCACCGCGTACCTCGGCATCAGTGTGCCAAACTTCCCAAACCTGTTCATGATGTACGGTCCCGGCACCAACCTTGCGCATGCCGGCAGCATCATCTTCAATTCGGAATGCCAGATGCGCTATATCGGTGGGTGCATCGAGCAGATCCAGAAACCCGGTGCCACCTCGATCGAGCCCACCGTCGCCGCGTACGAGAGCTACGTCGAACGGCTCCAAGCCGAGTTGGCCACCACCGCATGGGCGCACGACAGCATCAAGCACTCGTGGTACAAGGCCGCCGACGGCAAGGTCTATGTGCTCAGCCCATGGCGCCTGGTCGACTACTGGGCGATGACCGCCCGGCCCGACCCCGACGAACACGAGCTGCGCACCCAGTTGGGACGATGACGTGTCGAGCAACGCCGAGTTCGACGTGGGAACAGCGGTCGAGTTTCATTCCGCCCGCGACCCGATCAATCTGCCGACGATCAGGCGGTGGTGCGACGCGATGGGCGACACCAATCCTGTCCACACGGACGCGTCGGTCGCACAACGCTCGCGACACGGTCGGGTGATCGCTCCGCTGGCGATGTTGGACGTGTGGACCAAGCCCGGCCAGGCGTACCGGCGCGGCACCGCCGACCCGCTCGGTGCAGCGTTCGCACGACTCGACGAGGAGGGATTCACCGCGGCCGTGGCGGTGTCGACCGAACTCACTCAGCATCGACCTTGTTCGTTGGGAGAGGTCTTGACGTCCACCATCACCCTCGAAGGGGTATCGCCCACCAAGACCACCGGTCTCGGCCCTGGCCGCTTCGTCACGACCGTCCAGGAGTTCCGAAGCGAGGATGAGTCGGTCGGCTCCTCCAGGTTCAGCGTGCTCAAATATCGACCCGGCGCCGGTGACCAACGCACACGTCCGGCCGTTGTCGATCCGCCGAACACGGCAGTTGATATACCTATCGACGACCAACCCGAACCCGACCGCGACCAACTCGGCACCGTATTCGTCGATCAGTTGCAGAGCGGCCTCGCACTCCTCACGGTCCCGGTACCGGTCACCACGACCTTGATCGTCGCCGGGGCGTTGGCGACGTCGGACTTCTTCGAGGCGCACCACGACCGCGACGCGGCGCAACAGCGCGGCACCGCCGATGTGTTCATGAACATCCACACGACGATCGGGTTGCTCACCGCACGCATCGGTAACTGGCTCGGCCCCAACGTGGTGTGGCGGTCGGCCCAGATTCGCCTCGGCGTTCCCAACTACCCGTACGACACCATGATCATCGAACCACGGGTGTTCCAGGTCGAACCAACCACTGGGGTGGCGAAGTTACACGTCACGGCCACGAACCGGCTCGGACTCCACGCAGAAGGCACGATGACCATGAACCTTCCCAGGCGCTAAGGGGATGAGCGGATAGGTCGCTTCGCTCCTTTTCATTCCGCTCATTTCCCCCCGTATCCATGGGCGTCGCCAACCGGGCAAGCTCGGCAAAGCCTCGCCTACCCGCTCGGCTCCTAACGGTCAGTCTTCGGCGTGCGGTACGTCTGAGCCGTCGCCAAGTCGATGTTTCATGACCTTGCCGGTGGCATTCCGGGGCAGACGGTCACGAAACTCCACATGCACGGGCACCTTGAACGGCGCCAACGTGGCACCCACCCACTGCCGGACCCCATCGACGTCGAGCGAGGAACCAGGGTGACGCACGACGATGGCGGCAACCTCCTCGCCCAGCACACGGTCGGGGCGGCCGACCACGACGACGTCGGCAACCTCGGGGTGCTCGTGGAGCCGATCCTCGATCTCTCGCGGGTAGATGTTCTCGCCGCCGCGAACGATGAGGTCGGACCGTCGCCCTTCGATCAGCAACCGGCCGCTGTCGACCCGACAAAAGTCACCGGTGCGATACCAACGATCGGCGCCGAGCGCTGCTGCGGTAGCGGCGTCGTCGCCGTAGTAGCCCACGAACACCGAAGCGCTCTTGATCTGCATCTCGCCCATCTCACCGTCGGCGACTTCGACGTCAGTGCCGGGCGTGCACACTCGAACCTCGCCGGCCGGCGGCGGACCCCCCACGTTCCCGGGCGCGGTCAGCAGGTCGGGCATGAGCGCGCTCGTTCCAGTACCGTTCGTTTCGGTCATGCCCAGACCCACGATCAATCCCGACCGGGCGTGTGGCCACTTCTCAGCCAGCTGCTCGAGGAGCTGCAACGACCAAATTGAACCGCCACCGACGATCGAACGGAGGCTGGAGACGTCGTACGAGTCGACGTCGGGTGACTCCAACAGGCGCCACGCTTGGGTCGGCACGAGCCGCCACGTCGTGACGCCGTGTTGTTCCGTGAGGCGCAATTGCTCCGACGGGTTCCAACGACCCGATTCGGGCAGGTACACGAGCTTGGTGCCCGTTGCTACCGATGAGATCGCCTGACAGTTCAGTCCGGCGATGTGGAACAACGGCAGCGCGGCGATCTCACACGACTCGGCGGGGGCCACGCCGCGCGCTGCGGTTCGCAAGGCAATCGACTGTATCCAGTGCAGGTTGTTGCGATGTGTCAACACAGCGCCCTTGGACCGCCCGGTGGTGCCGCTCGTGAACAAGACGACGAACGGGTCGTCCTCATCGATGGGTACGTCGGGCAGCACTGCGTCGCCATCGAACCAGCCGCCGGCAACCTCGTCGAAGTCGACACGAGGAAGACTTCCGACTCGGCCTCGGACACGAGCCAACCGGGGTGCGTCTCCGATCAGCAGCTTCGGTTCCGTCAGGTCGATGCCGTACTCCAACTCGTCGGTGGTCCACCATCCGTTCAGGCCAACGATGACACCGCCCAGCGAGAGAATCGCCCAGGCCAGGATCACGTACTCGAATCGGTTGGCGGACGCGATGGCAACGCGGTCACCGTGCCCGATGCCGTACCCGTCGCGCAAGACCGCAGATGCATTCGCGACGAGCCGTTCGACATCGCCGAACGTGACGACCCCGTCGTCGTGCACGAGATACGGCCGATCGCCGAACTGTGCTGCTCCGGCGACGAGCAGCGCCCGAAGATGGGGTTGGCGCCGCACGAACACTTCGTGTTGCGCACCCATCGCTGCGTCGACCACCGTCTCGAACGGCGCTCCGGGACCCATCAGTTCGGCGGCCCGCTCGGGCGGACACGTCCAACGCAGAATGGTCATCGAGGCACTCCGTCGTCGGGTCGGAAGCAGACGAGCACCACACCGTCGTCGACGTGGCGATAAGTGGCCGTGACACGCATGCCGATGTCAACGAGGTCGGGGTCGATGTCGACGATGTTGGTGGTGAGTTTCGGTCCTTCGTCGAGTTCGACGATGGCAATGACGTACGGCACCTCGTGCGCCAGACCGGGATGGGTTGCGCGACGGGCGACGGTGTAGGTGAACACGGTGCCCCGTCCGCTCACGTGTACCCACGCGAGGTCGAGCGAACCACAGACGGGGCAGAGGTAACGCGGGATAGAAGATGTGCGCACGGCACGCAGTGCAGCGCTGCACCTGCAGCTCACCCCGCCCCGCCCGCTCCAAAACGGCTCGGTCAGCGCCGACGGCTGAGGCACGGGACGGCTGGTGGTCATGCCTCCATCCCCAACACCAGGCTCGCCTGCTCGCCCATGATCCCACCGTTGCCGTGGACGAATGAGAACGCAAGGTCTTGGACCTGGCGACCGTCGGCGCGGCCCTGCATCTGGCGCACGGCCTCGGTGACATGACTCATCCCACCGGCGATCCCCGACTGGCCGTAGGAGAGTTGTCCACCGTGGGTGTTGACCGGCAGATCGCCATCCCAACGCAGGTCGTGCTCGGCAACGAATCGGCCCGCCGTACCCTTGGGACAGAACCCGGCGTCTTCCAAGGTGAGCAGCACCGTGATCGTGTAGCAGTCGTAGATCGACAGCAAGCCGATCTGTGACCGGGTCACGCCGGCGGACGCGAACGCCCGATCGGCCGATGGCTTGATCGACGATGTGGTGAGATCGCGAGCGTAGGTTGCCGACCAGTGGCTGACGTGCTCTCCCACCCCAATCACGTGCACCGGCGGATGCCGCGCTTCGCTGCACCGTTCGGCTCGGGTGACCAGCACTCCGGCCGCCCCACCAGTGGGCATCACGATCTCCAGGAGATGCAACGGGTCGACGATCATCGGCGAGGCGAGCACATCGTCGACGCTGATCGGCTGCCGGTGGAAGATCGCGTCCGGGTTCGCCATCGCGTTGTCACGCTGGAACACCGCCACCTCAGCCATCTGCTCGGAGGTGACGCCGAACTCGTGCTGGTAGCGGGTGGCGATCATCGCGTACCCGTAGTTGGCGCCGACGCCGCCGTACGGCGCTTCGAACTCTGCCGCCGGTGAGAGGTCGACCGCGCCCATCCGTGCCGGGTGGACGATCGGGTGGAAGCGGTGAGGCAGAGGCACGTGTGCACATGCCGCTCGCCACCGCCATGGCGGCGCGGGAGATCATCGCCGCCCCCGTTGCGCCGCCGTGATCGACTCGGTCGACGAAGCTCGCCTGCATACCGAGCATCTCCACGAGCACCACGGCGCCCATCGCCATTCCGGTGTCGTGCACGACCAAACCGTCGACGTCGCGCAACGTCAGCCCTGCGTCGCGCACCGTGGCGTCGGCGACGGTGGTGAGCATCCCGATCACCGTGTCGTCACCGGTGTCACGGCGCGGGGTGATCTCGGCGATACCCGTGATCACGGCTCCGTGTGGTTTCATTCGTGCGGTCTCATTCGTGCGATTCACTCGTGCGATTTCACTTCGTCGCCGAAGTCATCGGGCGACTGACCGACTCCCGCATGCTAGGTCGGCAGGTCGAGCAGGCGCCTCGCGATGAGGTTGCGCTGGATCTGCGATGTGCCACCCATGACGCTTTGCGCTCTGCTGTACAGGTACACCTTGAGCCACGTGTCGTCGTCGCCCTGTACCCCCAGCCCACCGATCGACAGTGATGCATGCCCGACCGCCTGTTCCGTGTTGGTCATGAGCAGCTTGTCGACGGACCCTTCGGTGCCGTGTGTGATGCCGTTGAGACGATCTGACAAGCGACGCTTGACGTGCAGCCGCAGCGTTTCCACTTCGACCAAGGCCCATGCAAGGTCACGCTTTTGTTCCTGGCCAAAGTCGTCGGGATTGGCAGCGACGCGCTTGCTCATCTCGGTGACCAACTTGTCGTAACGGGCGACGTATCCGAGTTCGCCCGGCTCGCGCTCATGACTCACGACGGTCATCGCAAGTGCCCAGCCTTCGCCGGGTTCACCGATCATGTTGTTGGCCGGCACGCGGGCGCCGTCGAGAATTACTTCACCGAATTCCTTGGTGACACCGTTGATCATCGGTAACGGACGCTGCTCGACTCCGGCCTGGCGCATCGGCAGCGCAAAGGCCGAGATTCCCTTGTGCTTCGGTGCATCTGGGTTGGTACGCGCAAGCACCATGCACCAGTCGGCATCATCGGAATAGCTCGTCCAGACCTTGTGTCCGGTGAGCACGAACTCGTCGCCGTCGAGTTCGGCGCGGGTGCGTAGCGCGGCGAGGTCGGAACCTGCGTCGGGTTCGCTGAATCCCTGGCACCAACGATCACGTCCGCTCACAATGCCGGGCAGAAAACGCCGCTTGATGTCATCGCTGCCGTGACGCAGCACGCCCTGCACCAGGTACCCGACGCCGGGACGCGGCGGCGCAGACGCGGCCGCGAGTTCCTCGTCGACGATCGCCTCGTACACCGGTGGGAGAGCGTGCCCGCCAACCTCCACGGGCCACGACATACCGAAGAACCCGGCGTCGTACAGCGACTGATGCCATGTCGCCATGCCAGCCCAATAGGCATCGTCAGTTGACGAAGCTGGCAGCTTTGGGGTGTTGTCACGAAGCCACGATCGCAACCGAACGCGAAACGCTGCTTCGTCCGGTGAGTCACCGAAGTCCATGTAGGCCTACCAATTCTGGTTGCTGGATGCCGCGGTGACGAAGCACCCGGTCGAGGCTGACACCGACTCCACCCAACAACTCCGAAGAGATCAGTGCCCGTCGGAGGAACACATGCGCCAGACATTCCCAGGTGTTGCCGATACCGCCGTGCACCTGAATCGACGTCTCACAGACGATACGACTGGCGCGAGCACAGTACGCCTTGGCTGCCGCCGCGGCCGCCAGCGCTTCGATCGGGTCCAGCGCGTCGACCGCCCACGCCGCATGCAAGGTGACGCTGGCGGCACCCTCGGCGGCCACAAATGCGTCAGCGAGCAGATGCTGCACGGCTTGAAATGACCCGACGGGAACACCGTACTGGCGTCGTTCGGCTGCGTAGTCCGCTGCCAGCTTGGTCGTGCCACGCATGATTCCAACGAGGTCGGCGCAGGCGACGACGAGACCGAATGCAATCGCGCCGGTAACCTCGTCGCCCGACAACGGGCTTGCGCCGGCCAACTCGCGAGGCCTTGCGGACGCATCGACGGTCGCAGTCTGTCGGGTGAGGTCGGGATGCCCGGTGCCGCCCGCGATCGCCACCTCGGCGAGCACGTATTTGTCGCCGTCGCGGGCGAGCACCACGGCACGAGATGCCGCGGCCGCATCGATCGCCACGGCTCCCGGAGGAAGGGCGTCATCGACCACGGCGAACGATTCGAGCGACTTGTCGAGCATCACTGTCTCCGCCTCGGCAGACCATTCGGCACCGGCCCGTCGGCGAAGTTCGCTCGCCACGACCGGACCGAAGTACGCCACGTCTGCCAGACCGCGTCCGAGTTCCTCCGCGACGAGTGCCACCTCAACGCCGGTGGCCAGCGGATGGCCAGAGCCGTCATCGGCTCGCAGCTCGCGCCACCCTGCGTCTGAAACAGCGGATTCCAACTTGTTGCGCCGGTCCTCGTCGTCGAGGTCGGCAACGGCGTGCAAGCCGTGCCGGGTGGCCACCTGAGCGGCAATGTCACGAAGCGCAACCTGTTCTGCGGACAAACGAACGTCCATCAGCGGAACACCTGCTGGACGCACGGGACCACGCACACACGTAGCCCTCGCGAAATAGGGGTCCGAAGTTTCATCCGGCAGAGTCTCGCCCATTTCCGACCTCGATGTCAATATTACATAATGACGGTCAGCTGCTCTACAGAAGGGCGCTGCGACCAAGCCCACGTTCACGATCTTTGCGGTTCAGATCGTTCACGAACTATGGCCGGTCGCGGATGCCTTCAGCGGTGATGAATTCGCAACGACGCCGGGCGATACGCCACCCATTGGCGGTTCGGCGCAGATCGTCGGTGTAGAGCGAAGACCGAGCTGGAGCGCCGTCAGAGGGCACGAAGTAGAGGTTTTGGGTGGTGCGCGCCTGGTTTGCGTCGATCATTTCGATGACCGGCACACCGCCGAGGTGCAACCCGCCGGGCGCGGCGTGCATCATCTTGCGCAAACCCTCATGTCCGTCGAACGATCGGCCGTACACCTCATACGAGGCGTCTTCGGTGAACAACTCCACCCACGCGTCGACATCGTCGCGATCGAGCGCCAGACAGTAGCGGGCGAGGAGGTCGAGAATGTCGAAGTGATCGTCTGCCAAGACTCGATTCGCCATGGCCGAACCGTACCATCGGCATGCCGAGAGAGCTAATATCGACATCGATGTCGGCGTTGCCGGCGAGACGGATCGCTCATTCGCCGAGACTTTGCAACACGCAACAACACGCAACAACACGAAATCTCACACCGAGGGGGCGAGATGACCGAAACCACCGAAGACGCCACCACAGGGCGAGCACGGCGCGGCATCCAACTGTTCCGGGGCGCCGGCGCACCCGGGCTGTTCGAATCAGGGACGATGTCGTTCCCGGTCTTCGACGCGGCGGACCAAGCGATCATCGCTGGCGATGGGCCGCGTAATCCAGATATTGCGCTCGGCGGCACCGATGCGGTGCTGTTCCGGGGCGAGGGCCCGATGCATTCAGCTTGGTGCGGGCCTGGTTCGGGCCTCACTATGTGCTCCCCCGCCACACCCATGACGGCGACTGCCTCTACTACGTCGAGCGAGGTTCGCTCTCGATGGGGTCACAGACGCTGCACGCCGGAGATGGCTTTTTCGTACCGTCGGACGCACCCTACGCCTACGAGGCTGGGCCGGAGGGCGTCGTCGTGCTGGAGTTCCGCAATTGCACCTCGTTCGGCATGCAGATCGTCGGCGGTCAAGTAGATCGGCTGCGTCGTATGTCGGCAGCGGCCGACGAACATGCCGACACCTGGGCCGAAATGCGGCAGCAGTTCAGCACTTCGACGTGACCAACGTGCAATCAATTCGCGCAACCGTCGAGCGCTCGGGCCATGAACCGACGTGGCCGTCGAACGTAGGGTTGTTCCCGTGAACGACTCTTCGGTTGCACCATCACCCACCGGCGGGTCGGCGCGCAGTTCGGTTGGTCGGTTCACAGGAAAGGTCGCAATGGTCACTGGCGGCGCATCTGGCATCGGCCGCGCCGTCGTGAACCGGATCCTCGCCGACGGCGGTTCAGTGGTCGTTGGCGACCTCAATGAACAGCAACTCGCAGATCTCACGAGCTCCGCCCACGGGCGCTGCATCGGAGTGCGGTGCGACGTCACCGACGAACACGGCCCAGAGCTGCTCGCCGCAACAGCGATCGAACACTTTGGTCAACTTGATCTGGCGGTTGCTTCCGCTGGCGGCGGCACCGGCGCCGCGATCGTCGATCACTCACTTGCCGATTGGCAGCGCGTGATCGCACTCAACCTCACCGGCACCTTCCTCACCATCCAAGCTGCTGCACGGGCGATGACCGGCCCGGGTTCCATCGTTGCGATGTCGAGCATCAGCGCCAAACTCCCCGCCGTGCGAGTTGCCGCCTACGGAGCAGCCAAGGCCGGTGTCACAGCGCTCGCCGAAACCGCCGCGCTCGAACTTGGCCCACGGGGCATTCGCGTCAACATCGTGGCGCCAGGGTTGGTGCGCACACCTGCGACCGAGGCGATGTGGCGGGCACCCGAGATGATCGGCGCATACGAGTCGAACACGTTCCTCGGTCGTTACGGAACACCAGATGAGATCGCCGCCGGGGTCACCTACCTCCTGTCCGACGACGCGGCCCTCGTCACCGGCACCACCTTGTTCGTCGACGGAGGCGCCCAGCACCTCCGCTACCCCGACCTGACCCCCTGGACCGGCTGAGCCGAGTCGGAGACAACATGAACGCAACAAACCTTTCAAAGGCACCGATGAACGAACTTGGGTTCTACACCCTCGCGGGCGCTCCCAAATCTCCGGCTGAACTTCTCGACGAGATGCCCGAAGCCGAGCAGCTCGGCATGGGGAGCGCGTTCATTTCCGAGCGCTTCAGCGTGAAAGAGGCTGTCACCCTGTCGGGCGCTGCCGCCGCGTCGTCACGCACGTTGGGGATTGCCACTGCCGCCACGAACCACAACACCCGCCATCCCATCGTCACTGCGTCGTTCGCCACCACGATGCACCGACTTTCCGGCGGGCGTTTCACGCTGGGTCTCGGCCGAGGCATCGACAAGATGTTCAAAGCATTCGGTATCCCAACAGTTACGACCGATCAACTCGAAGACTTCGTGCACCTGCTGCGAAGGCTCTTTCACGGGGAAGTGGTGGTCGGGCACGATGGGCCTGCAGGCAAGTTCCCCGCACTCGTCCTCGATACGACGTTCGACGAAGACATTCCCATCGGGTTTGTCGCGTTCGGTCCGAACTCGCTGCGACTCGCCGGGCGCGTGATGGACATGGTGGTGCTCCACACCTTCTTTACCGATGAGACCACGGCCCGGTGTGTTCAGACGGTCCGCAGCGCCGCCGAGCAGGCCGGCCGCGACCCTGATGCCGTGCGAATCTGGTCGTGTTATGCCACCGTCCACGACGGGCTGCCCGACGACATTCGGCTCAAGAAGACGGTCGGCCGCCTCGCCTCGTACCTCCAGGGGTACGGCGACTTGCTCGTCAAGACCAACGACTGGGACCCGGAAGTACTGGCTCGATTTCGCGCAGACACGGTCGTGTCATCGTTCCGTGGGGCCATCGACGACAAGGCCGACACGGCAACGCTCGAACACATCGCGACGTTGCTGCCCGACGAGTGGTTGGAGCCGTCAGCGACGGGGAGCGCCGACCGATGCGCCGCCCGCGTGCTCCAACAGTTCGACCTCGGCGTTGACGGCGTGATCATGCACGGCGCTTCACCCAGCCAGTTGGCCCCCGTTGTCGAGGCCTACCGAGCCATTCGCCCCGCAAATCGTTTCGACGCGCTCGATCCGAACCCCGGGCGCTGACGGGCGGGCGTCGTTACGGGGCGGGAATGAGGTCGAGCACGTGGTGATCGATGATCGCAGCGGTGGATCGGCGGGCCATCGCGAGAAACATCTGATCTGAGCTGTCGCTGCGTTCGCCACTCGCCAGCATGCAGCCGCCGATCGTGACGAGGGTTCCTTGAAACATTCCGAGGAGGTAGTCGTCCCAGCACTGTTCGAACGGATAGTCGGTCACGCCGCCAGCGATGAGCCCCGCGTGGTATCGCTTGACGAGGGCATCTTCGGTGGCGCGGCGTTGCTCCGGTTCCACGCAGGTCGACAGGAAGTACGCCACGTCACGAAGCGCCGGCCCGACTGATGCACCTTGCCAGTCGACGGCGACCACCCCACCATCAGGGGTGAACAGCAAGTTGTCGAGCCGATAGTCACCGTGAATCACCGTGAACGGATCACATCGCGTCGTCATCCACGCGCCGACTCGTGTCGCCGCCGCAACCAGCGCACCTTGCTCTACATCGGTGAGCTGGTCGCGATACCGCTCTACGAAGCCTTCTGCCGCAACGACCGTCATCGCTCCGACCGCCGCTGCGCGTCGTTCGCTGGGTCGACCAAAAAAAGGGTGGTCGAGCAATGTCGCGTCGTTCCAGCGCGGCGCGTGCAGCCCCACCAGATTGTCGATCGCAGCTTGGGCCGCGGCCTCCGAGCACCCCTCCACCTGCACCCCCGGCGCCGCGCCGACCTGGTCGGCCATGACCACGGTGAACTGTGTGCTGTCATCGATGATCGCGCCGTAGTAGCACTCGGGCAGACGCACGTCGAGCCCACCTGCCACCTCAGTGAGAAATCCCACCTCGACCCGATACCCGTAGGCAATCTTGGCGCGAGTGGCCGCGTCGCCGGCGCCGAGTTTCACCACCACCGACGCTGGGCCCTGCGAATCTGGGCCTGACGCACCGTCAAACACCAGGTGAGCCCGAAAGGTCGCGCCCATCTGGCCGGTGCCGATTCGTTCGGACCGCACCTCGGCCACGTGGAGATCTCGTCCTCCGTGCCTGAAGGCAGCAGTCAACCACTCGGGCGTGATCTCCTCCACGCTGTCGATGACGGACGGTGTCGGGCCACCGACCCCAAGATCTTGATCCTCGTCGTGAGTGTTCTGCATCAGAGCCTCCCTGGCATTGAAAGCGGGTCAGAGCGCTGTTCGGTCATCGGGCGACGGCCGGTTGAGCGGGCGGATCATGGCGTCGACGGTGAACGACGCGAGCAACGCATTGCTCTCGTCGTAGACACGACATTCCGAGTGGGCCATCCCGTCGTTGACAACGGTGGCGAGATGCCGGTATCGCACCCAGGAATCGATGTGGATGTCGGAGTGGAATGAGATGTTGATCGCGTTGATGGCCGTGGAGATCGTGCGATGCGCCTCGACCTGGCCGATACCTGCGTGCGGACGCAACGCCGCGGCGATGCTCATGTGACCGGTGAACTGCGCGAGCAGCCCGGCGTGAATCGCGCGATCGTCGGGCACGTCGCGGAATCGCACCCATGCGTCGATGATCGGCGGGCCGGTCGGCGCATCCGGGTCGTCGGTGTATGCCGCGTCCACCACTCGAAGGTCGCGGCCGGTGACTCCCATGTCGTACGGCACTGACTCATACGGCCCTGCCACAGGCTCGGTGCACTCGACGTGGTTCACCACATCATCGGCCGGGATACCGAGCAGCAACGTGGTGTGGGCGCAGAGCCGGTTGCCCTGAAGCGTGCGAACCACCATCGACGAGAACGTGCGGCCGTGATTCAGCTCATCGAGCTCGAACGACATTCGTTGATTGTGGTCGGCGGCCCGCAACGACAGCAGTTGGGCCGAGACCACCCGTCGCCCAGGATCGTGGCGCATCGCAGCAACGATGGCTTGACCGAGTATCTGGCTGGCTTCTACGACCGGGCGTGTCTGATCTCGTACGATTGCTCCCTCGCCCAGCATCGCGACCAAGTCGGAGGTGTCACCCCAGTTGCGGGAACCGCTTCGTCGTGACGTCGCGTGGGTCTGTTCCCTCAACGGCGTCGATCAGCTCTACCCGAGCTCGCATGTGATCCACCGTGCAGTACCCAGCCAACGCTCCGAGACCGACCGGTGGCGTGATGACGCGGCGTACGACACCCGAGCCACCCGTCTCGTCGCTCAGCCGGGCGGTCCATGTGAACGGGCCTTCGTCATCGGGCACCGGGCCAACGATGTCGAAACGCTCGACCTCGCCGCCTCTCCACTGCTCGTCGCCACCCGATGTCAACAGGTCGGGACGAACATCGCCCCAAGGAAACCAGATCGTCGGCCGCTGACCGCCAGCGTCGAGCCGGAGCGCGCGCGAACTCCTGGCAATTTCTTGCTGACCCCAACGCGCAACAGCTTCGAAACCGCACGGGCGCACCGTGGCCTCGACGATGGAGTCGGTCGAGTTCATCATCCCATCATGCCCCACAGTGGCGTCCCAATGTCATCCCAACCGTTGACGCGGCAACTGGCGCTCCGCTGCAACACGCACCCCGACGGTCGATTCGCGTCAGTCGTTTCGGTGCAACTCGATGTTTGGCGGATTCGCCGAGTCGACTGACGCGAAATCGGGGGTTCTGCGAGCGCCGAGCGCCGCGAACGCCTCAAGATTCGCAGGTGATCCCATGAGTCGTCGGAAGGCGACGTTTTCACGCTCGCGTGCTGCCTGAATGGAATCGCGTTGGGCGGCGACGATCGTGCGCTTCGTCTCTACGAGCGACGCGATCGGCTTTCCGGCAAGCACCTGCGCCAACCTCAACGTCTCGGGCAGCAGTTCGTCAGGTTCCATGACGCGAAACGCCAGCCCCATCTCGACGCATTGCTCGGCCGAGAACCACTCGGAACTCATGAGCATCCAGCTCGCCTGTTGACGCCCCAAGAGCAACGGAAAGAGGTACGAGCTCGCAGCCTCGGGAGCTACCGCGAGATCGCTGAACGGGCAACGCACACGCGCCTCGCTGGACATCAGCGCGAGTTCGGCGTACGCCAACAACGTGGCGCCGATGCCGAGCGCCATGCCGTTGACTGCACACAGCAGTGGTTTGGGAAAGGCGATGAGCTCGTCGAGCAGGCCCGGGAAGCCGAACTTTCCCGGAGTGAAGTTCTGGGGGTCTTTGGTGCGCGCCGCCATCTCGGCCACGTCGGTGCCAGCCGAAAAGGCTCTACCCGTGCCCGTGAGCACGACGACCGCGATGTTCGGGTGTGTCGCAGCTTCCATCAGCGCCACGGTCGTCGCGTCGTACAGCGATTCGTTGAACGAATTGAGTGCGTGTGGCCGGTTGAGGGTCAACACCCGCACACGGCCGTGGTCGTCGACCAGCAGTTCAGGGGACCCTGAATCGGGCGACCCTGAATCAGGCGACACGAACGGGCATCGTTTCGTATCCGCCGACGAAGTTGGCGGGCCGACGGGTCGGTTCCGCGAGATCCACGAGTTCCAGCGTGGGCATCCGCTCGAGGAGTTCCTCGAAGGCCACTTGCAACTCCAGGCGCGCGAGGCTCGAACCCAGGCAGAAGTGCGAGCCGTGGCCGAACGCGAGGTGTTCGTTCGGACTGCGCCGGATGTCGAACGTGTACGGGTCGGTGAACACGGTCTCGTCGCGGTTTGCCGACGGGTAGAGCAGCAGGATCTGGTCGCCGGCAGGGATGTGCTGACCGCCGAGCACGGTGTCTTCGGTGGCCGAGCGAGCCATGTTCTTGACCGGGCTCACCCACCGCAGCATCTCATCGATGGCACCGGGTAGCAGGGCACGATCGGCCAGCAGCGCGTCCCAGTGTTCGCGGTTCTTGAGAATCTGATAGGCGCCGCCGCTCATGACGTGGCGCGTGGTCTCGTCACCGCCGATCAGGATCAGCATCGATTCGTACAGGATTTGGAAATCGGTCAGTTGTTCGCCGTCCACTTCGGCCGTGACGAGCACGCCCATCAAGTCGTCGGTGGGAGTTTCGCGACGCCGGGCGATGACCGCCGAGGCGTACTCGAAGTACCCGCTGGCGGCCACGACTTGCTTCTCTCGTAGTGCCGGGTCGGGGGAACCGAGCGCACACATGAGGTCATCGCTCCAGTGCAACAGCTGCTCGCGGTCGGGCGGAGCAACGCCGAGCAGGTCGCCGATGGTGATGAGTGGCAGCCATGCGGCGAGGTCGCCAACGAGATCGAACTCACCCTTTTCGATGGCAGCATCGATGAGCGCCGTGGTCGTGTTGCGAATCGCCACTTCTTGGTCACGCACGCGGCGCGGCGTGAAGCCCTTGCTGACGAGACGTCGCCGCTGGAAGTGCTCCGGATCATCAGAGTCGATCATGCTGGGTACCGCGGCATGCTCGGGACGAATCCCCTGAGCGTTACTGAAGATCTTCGGGTGCGTGGAGGCGTACTTGACGAGACTGTGCGTTGCCACGCCCCACAGTTCGTTCTTGTCGTCGCGCCAGACGGGAGCGTTGGCCCGCAGCCAGGCGAGTTCTTCTTCGGGATTGCGGCCCCAGAATTCTCCACTCACGAGGTCGATTCGGTCTTCAAGGGTCATGTCTGTCCTTCTGTTTCAAGCATCATGATGACGAGGTTGGTGGCGCGCTCATAGACGGCGGCGCGTAGTTCTGGCTTGGCGATGGCGCCGCTTCGCTCGAGCGCGAGCACGCCGTGGAGCGGCGCCAAGCACGCGAGCAACAGCTCCATCGGGGGCTGCACGACGCCGAACGATTCGATGACTGCGGTGAGGGTGGCAATCAGCGGTGCACTCGCATGAATGGCACGTTCGGCATCGAACGGCTTGCTTTGGGTGAGCATGTACAGACCTGGGTGCTCGGTGGAAAAGGCACACAGTTCGACAGCGAGCGATCGAAAACAATCGGGGCCGACCTTGCCCACAGCAGACCGCTGCAACCTGAATGCCAAATCTGTGAGTGCGCGGAGTTGCACTTCGCCGAGCACTTCGTCCACGCTGCCAACGTGGTGATAGAGCGAAGGCCCTTGGATGTGCAGCTGGCGGGCAAGCGCAGACATCGTCAATTTCTCGCTGCCGTCGCGGTCGACGATGGCCGCGGCTTCATCGATCACGGCTTCGGGACTCACGCCCACCCTTGCAACCATAGCTAAAAACCTACACCCCGTAGGTGGGGTCGTCAACCTCTCGTTTGTCTCGTCGCGTACCGCCGCGAGCAGATATCGACATCGCCGTCGGAACGGGTCTATGGTTCGACGCGCACGGCGAACGTGTTGAAAAGGGGCCACCAGCCATGAAGTTGGACTTGTTGTATGAGATCGACGTACCGAAGCCGTGGGGTGACAAGCCGCATCCATGGGGGCAGCGCGAGCAGGAGCAGCTGAAATACCGCGAAGTGCTCGAGCAGATCAAGCTCGCCGACCGAATGGGCTTTCACACCAGCTGGCACGTCGAACACCACTTCCGCGAAGGGCGCTCACACTGCCCGGCCCCCGAGGTGCTCATCGGCGCTCTGAGCCAGATCACCGAGAACCTGCGGCTGGGTTTCGGCGTCACCCTCATGCCCCACGCGTTCACCCCTCCGATGCGAGTCGCCGAGAAGGTGGCGACGGCCGACATCTTGTCGAACGGCCGGATCGAGTGGGGTACCGGCCGGTCGACTCCCATGGAACAAACCGCGTTCGGCGTCGACCGCGCGGCCAGCCGCGAGCAATGGGAGGAAGCGATCGAAGCCGTGGTGGGCATGTGGGAGTCGGAGTACTTCGAGTTCCACGGCAAGTACCTGGACTTTCCGCGCCGCATGGTCACTCCAAAACCGGTGCAGGATCCTCATCCCCCGTGTTGGATGGCAGCCACCTCCGGCGACAGCGCCGCGATTGCCGGGGCGAAGGGCCTGGGGCTGCTGTCGTTCTCGATCATGCAGCCGCTCGAGCGAATGGCCGACCAGATCCGCCAGTACCGCGAGGCAGCCGCCAACCCCACACCGATCACCCGAGTCACGACCAACAAGGTTGCCGCCTACACGCTCGTGCACTGCGCCGACTCGATGGCCGAGTGTGAGGCGAACGGCATCTGGGAGGCGGTGCAGTGGTGGTACCAACACCTCGCTTCGTTCACGCTCGAGTGGGAGTTGCCGCACTACTACGGAAGCCGAACGCGACAAGGCGTTCCCGCTACTCAAGCCGGTGATGGAAGGCAAGGTCAACACGCGGGAGTTCAGCGATGCCGACATGATCATCGTCGGCGACCCAGACCAGTGCTTCGAGAAGATGGTGAAGTATTCAGAACTAGGCGTCGACCAACTCATTTGCTACGTGCAGTTCGGCCATCTCTCACACGAGTCGATCATGAAAACGATCGAGCTACTTGGCACGAAGATCATTCCCGAACTCGAAAAGGTCGGTATCCGTGCCGAGGTCACTCCGACCAGCCGGAAGATCACGCCAGCAGACATGAACGAACTCAAGCAAGCGATCGACTGAGCTGCGACCGTGACTCGAACGGACAGCACCACGGTTCCCGATTACGGGTCACTCCTGCGACTCGATGGCCGCAACGTCATCGTCATCGGGGCCGGCCAGGGCATCGGCCGGCAAGCCGCTCATGCCGTTGCCTCAGTTGGCGGGCACCCGCTGTGCGTCGACCTCGACGGGGATCTGGCCAACGATGTTGCCGAGGAAACTGGAGGCATGGCGTGGGTTGGCGATGCCACGAGCCCGGCCGATGCCGACCGACTTTTCACCGATGCCGCCGAGCGCGGCAGAATTGATGGCGTCGTCGACATCATCGGCATGTCGCGCTACGGCCCGCTGGTCGACATCAGCGACGACGATTGGGAGTGGCACTTCGACATCGTGTTGCGCCATGCCCGATACGCCATGCAGCGTGGCGGCAAAGCCATGGCCGCCAGTGGCGGCGGGTCGATGGTGTTCGTTGCGTCAGTGTCCGGGCTCAGCGGCGCTGCCTGGCACGCCGCGTACGGCGCTGCGAAAGCGGGGCTCATCTCACTCGTCAAGTCCGCCGCGGTCGAGCTCGGCCCGTCCGGAGTCCGCGTGCAACGCGGTCGCCCCCGGCTCGATACGCACGCCGCGTGTCGCCCAACAAGGCGGCGAAGAGACGATGAAGTTGCTCGGCAAGCAGGTCCCCATGGGGCGTGTCGGTGAGCCAGCGGAAATCGCCGCGGCGCTGTTGTTCCTCGTGTCCGACTTGTCGTCATATGTCACCGGGCAAACGCTCGTCGTCGATGGCGGGGCGAGCGTGAAGTTCCCGTTCGAGATGGGCGCCCGCTGAGCATCTCTCGGTCAAGCGCTGTCGAGCCGTACCTCCGGGGCGTGGCGTGGCCGACGTACGAAGACGTTCCCTATCCGCGTGCTGACCTGGCTGATCGTCGGCTACCGGGCGACATCGGCGACGTCGCCCGGCTGCCGGTCGGCGTGCGACTGGAACTGCTGGGAAGTGCGACTGCCATCGACGTCAGCTACGTCACCGTCACCGACCAGTTCGGATACCGCGGTGTCGGAGCCGGTAGGACGTTCAGCGTGTGGCGTTCCGGCGAGTTGGTCGATGAGCAGCCCGCCGACCTCGGCGCTGGTGTAGTGCGACTGCTGCTTGGCACCGATCACCCGCGAAGCACAAACGACCGAAGCACGAGCGACCGAAAAAATACGACGACCGGGCCATCGTGTACCTGCCGGAGGGGATGCTGCCGACGATCACCAACATCTCGGCCGTCGACGGCGAACTCGCCCCCGCCCCATTGCAGCCGCGATGGGTTGCCTACGGCGACTCGATCGTCGAGGGCTGGATTTCCGCCGGCCCCGCTCACGCGTGGCCCGCGGTCGCGGGCCGAGCCCATGGTCTCGATGTCGTCAACATGGGATACGCGGGCGCTGCCCGAGGCGAGATCGCCAGCGCCGAGCACATCGCTCGACTCGAGGCCGAAGTCATCTCGCTGGCGTGGGGCACCAACTGCTGGTCGCGAGTACCGCACACCGCAGCGATGATGCACGCCATCACCACAGCCTTCCTCCGCGTCGTTCGCTCTGGCCACCCCGACACGCCAATCATCGTGGTGAGTCCGGTGGTTCGACCCGACGCCGAGCACACACCAAACGCGGTCGGTGCGACGCTGCACGACCTTCGGTTGGCGATGGAAGACAGCACGAGCTCGATCGGCGATGATCTCGTCACGCTGGTACCCGGTGTGGATCTCCTCACGTCAGATCTGCTGGCTGACGGCGTTCATCCCGGCGACGACGGGCACCGCGCGCTCGCCCACAGCGTGGGCTCCGCGGTCGCCGATGCCGTTGCGGAACCGATCATGAGTGCCCTCAGGCCAGCTTCGCTCGATGGACAATGGTTGACGTGAAGCAAGGAACTTGGAACTCACCCTTGCAATTGCTCTCGCCAATATCTACATTGACGTCGGTTTCAACGTTTGTCGTCCGACGAACACCATGCCATCCACCTCAAGGGGGGTTCCGTGCATACACGCACTCATCGCGGCCGCAAGGTCGCATTCGCCACTATCGCCACGCTCTCGCTCCTCGCCGCAGCCTGCGGCGACGATGACGAAGCAACGACAACCACCGCTGCCGGCGACACCGGCACCACCGTCGCCGAAGACACCGCCACCACCGTCGCCGAAGACACCGCCACCACCGCCGCCGAAGGCGACGACACCGCCACCACCATCGCCGAAGGCGACGACACCGCCACCACCGTCGCCGAAGGCGACGACACCGCCACCACCATGGCCGAAGCGTCAGACGACCCGTTCGCCACTCCGAACCCTGCCACTGGCGACCCGATCAAGATCGGAGTCGTCGCTGACGGCCAAACCGATGCCATCGACAACTCTCAGGCCATCGCCACCGTCAAGGCTGTCGCTGCGTACGCCAACGAATTTCTCGGCGGGCTGAACGGCCACCCACTCGAGGTCAGCGAGTGCGAGACCAAGAACACGCCTGCTGGTGCGACAACCTGTGCCGTGCAAATGGTCAACGACGGAGTGCAGGCAGTGCTCGTCGGCGGCATGGCGCAGGACGAGGCGTTCTTCACGGCGCTCACCGAATCGTCGATTCCCTACATCACGGGCACATCGGCCGCTGGTGGCGTCATCACCAAGCCGGGCGCTTACGTCCTCACGAACTCCGTCGCCGCGATCGCTGCCCCGATTCCCATCGCGCAGGAGGCTGGCGTCGACCGAGCTGCGTTCGTCATCATCGACGTGCCGGCCGCGACCGGCCCGATTTCGGCACTTGCAACCCCAATGTTCGCGACCGCGGGCGTCGATCTCAGCCTGGTGAACGTCTCGCCACAGGTTGCCGACATGACCCCTCAGCTGCAGGTCGAGTTGGCGCAGGGCACCGGCCTGTTTGCGATCACCGGAACCGAGGCGTTCATGGCCAGCGGGGTGAAAGGCCTCAAGCAACTGGGCTTCGAAGGGGAAATCATCGCGCCGTTCAGCAGTCCGTCGCCTGATCTGGTCGCAAGCATCCCCGGCGGACTCGAAGGGGTCATCAGTTTGAGTTCTGTCATCGACGATCCCACTGATCCTGACCTCATGCTCTACGAGGCAATCATGGCCAAGTACGCCGACGGTGTCGAAACCAACATCTCGTCGAAGAATGCCTACATCGCGGCGATGGGCTTCCTGCGTGCACTCACCGGCGTCGAAGCAGCCGTCGATGCCGCCTCGATCAACGCAGCGTTCAGCGCCATGCCAGAGCCGATTGCGACGCCGCTCGGTGGCGGGGCCACATTCCAGTGCGGTAGCGCACCGGTGTCATTCGCACCAGCGATCTGCACGGGCGCTGTTCTGAAGTCGACGCTCGACGCCGAAGGTGTGGCGCATGACTTCGAGGTGCTCGACGTCAGCGAGTACCTTGTCCTCGGCTGAGGCGTACTAGAACAACTACTCAGATAACCGCATGGTCCGTCAGCCCGCAACGGGTTGACGGACCATGCGTTTCCTGCTCGGAGGGGAAGCATGGATCAACACTTCATCTTTTTATTGCTCGGACTGGCGAATGGGGCTGTCTACGCGGCGTTGGGCCTCACCCTGGTTGTCACCTACCGCAGTAGCGGTGTGGTCAACTTTGCGGTCGGTTCGATGTCGCTCCTCGGGGCATACTTTTACGCCTTCTTGCGTAAAGGCGAGCTCTTCATCCCGCTGCCTTTCCTGCCAAAGACGGTCGACATCGGCGGTGAACTCGGCTTCTGGCCAGCTGCTCTGATCGCCGTCGCGTCTGTCCGCGATCGTTGGCCTTCTGTTGTATGTCTCCGTATTTCGATTGCTTCGCGACGCTCCTCCGGTCGCGAACGCCGTCGCCTCACTCGGCATCATGGTGCTGTTCACCGGAATTTTCACGGTGCGGGTTGGAACCACTGCCCTTTCGGTCGCACCCATCCTGCCGTCTGGGAACTGGGAAATCGGCGGTGTCCTCGTCTCGAGCGACCGGATCTGGTTCGCCTTGACGATCGTGGCGATCACGCTGGCGCTCGCGGCGACGTATCGCTTCACGCGCTTCGGTTTGCTCACGCGGGCCGCCGCTGAGACGCAAAAGGGCGCTTATGTCAGCGGTATCTCACCTGAACGAATCGCTGCGTCGAACTGGATGATCAGCGCATCCGTTGCGGCCATTTCAGGCATCCTCATCGCGCCGATCGTTCCGCTCACCCCGCTCGGCTACACGCTCTTCATCGTGCCGGCCCTTGCCGCGGCGATCCTCGGCGGATTCAACGCCATGGTCCCCGCGGTGCTCGCAGGTCTGGCGATTGGCATGCTGCAATCCGAAATGGTGCTGCTCAGAGCGCAACATGGTTGGCTCCCAACCTCAGGGCTCAACGAGCTCATCCCGATGCTGCTCATCCTGGTGGTGTTGGTACTACGGGCGAAGCCGCTGCCAAGTCGTGGTGTCGTCATTGCCCAAACGCTCGGGCGCGCGCCCCGCCCGACGGGTCTCGTCCGCCCGCCGGCGGCGGCCTGGTCATCGGGTTCATTGCGCTCGTTGCGTTGTCTGGCCAGTGGCGTGCGGCCCTCATCACGAGCATGATCTATGGCATCATCACGCTGTCGATGGTTGTAGTTACCGGCTATGCAGGGCAAATCTCGCTCGCCCAGCTCACTCTCGCCGGCGTGGCCGGATTCATCCTCGGCCCGCTGACAACCCGCTACGACGTGCCGTTCCCGATCGCTCCGTTGCGTGGCAGCTCTCGGCGCGATGGTGATCGGCGTCCTGGTCGGCCTGCCGGCGCTGCGCATCAGGGGCCTACCAGTCGCTGTGGTCACGCTCGCGTTCGGCGTCATGATCGAGGCGCTGTGGTTCCACAACCCCGACTATGTCAGCGCTAGTGGAAAGCCGATCGAGGGTCCCACCCTGTTCGGGCTCGATCTGCGGGCTCGCGTGGTCGCGGAGTTCCCGCGAATTCGAGTTCGGCGCTGCTCGTCCTCATCGTGCTCGTCGTCAGTAGCCACGGGCGTCGCGTGGCTACGCACATCCCATCTCGGCTCGGCGATGCTCGCAGTACGCGCCAACGAACGATCCGCCGCCGGAGCAGGTCTCGACGTCGTGCGCGTCAAGATCATCGCGTTCGCGATCGCCTCGTTCATCGCAGGACTCGGCGGCTCGATGCTCGGCTACTACCAAGAAGGTGTCACCTTCGACTCGTTCACCGCACTCGTCGGCCTTGGCTTGTTCGGCACCGCCTACATATCCGGCATCACGAGCGTGTCTGGCGGCATTCTCGCTGGCATGCTCGCCGCTGGCGGCCTGAGTGCGCTGCTCTCCGACAAGCTCTTCAGCCTTGGCTCCTGGTATGGCGTCGTCACCGGCCTGGTGCTCGTGTTCACGGTGGTTCAGAACCCCGAAGGCATCGTCGGGCCGATTCATACAAAGCTTGCCAACCGCCGCGCCAAGCAGATGCCCGAAGAAGTCATCCAGGAGCTCGACGTTCCGGCTCCGCTCGAGGCGCTGCCTCCTGCGGTCGGTGGGGAAGTACTCCTTAGGCCAACGGGGTGTCGGTTCGATACGGAGGTGTCGTCGCTGTCGACAACGTCGACATCGAAGTGCGCGCGGGAACGATCGTCGGCCTCATCGGGCCGAACGGCGCCGGCAAGACCACGCTCGTCGACGCGCTCACCGGCTTCACGCCGTCTGAAGGAACCGTCAGTCTCATGGGCGAGCCGCTCGACGGTCTCGCACCGTATCGTCGAGTGCGCAAATCGCTCGGACGTACATTCCAGCAGACGCAGTTGTACGAGGATCTCACGGTCACCGAGAACATCGTGGTTGGTCGGGCCGCGGCGACCGAGCGCGAACCGCGCACCATCGAGGCGACGCTTGAGTTGCTCGACCTTGCCGATGTAGCCGACCGGCCGGTCGGCGAGTTGTCGCAGGGCCGTCGTCAACTCGTGTCGATCGCACGAGCCTTGGTCGGCAACCCCACGGTGCTGTTGCTCGACGAACCGGCCGGAGGCCTCGACAGCGTGGAGAGCCAATGGCTCGGACACCGTTTGCGCAAGATCCGTGACAGCGGCGTCACCATCCTGATCATCGATCACGACATGCACCTCGTCCTCAACCTGTGCGACGCGCTCTATGTCCTCGACTTCGGCCAAATCATCGCTTACGGGCCACCAGCGACGATCATGAATGACCCTGCCGTGATGTCGGCATATCTCGGATCAACCCATCACCCGGAGGAAGCGTCATGAGACAACACCACACCCTCGACTTCTCTCTTCGAGTGCCGCGGATCTGAAGGCTGGCTACGGCGCAATCACGATCGTTCCGTCGTTCGACCTCAGTGCTGCACGCTGGCACCGTGGTCGCCGTGTTGGGACCCAATGGTGCGGGCAAAACGACTTTGCTCACCACGATCGCAGGGCTCATCCCGGGCTGAGTGGCACCATTTCGATCGACGGGCACGAGCTCCCCGGCGGGCGCCCGGCAACAGCATCGAAACTCGGTGTGGTGCTGGTGCCCGATGATCGAGCGTTGTTCACCACGCTCACCGTCGATCGAGAATCTCAAGGCAGCCCAAGGCAAACACGGCACGTCGATCGACGAGGTCATCGACCTGTTCCCAAGTCTCGGATTCGCCGCTCGGTAACCGCCGGCAACCTGTCGGGCGGTGAGCAACAGATGCTGGCGGTCGCCCGGGCGCTGATGCAGAAGCCGCGAGTGCTGCTCATCGACGAGATGAGCATGGGGCTCGCACCGGTGATCGTGGAAGGTCTGCTGCCGATGGTTCGCCAGATTGCCGACGAGACCAACGCTGTTGTGGTGCTGGTCGAACAGCATGTTGGGCTGGCGTTGGAGGTTGCTGACCGGGCCGTCGCTTTGGTGCACGGCCAAGTGGTGCTAGATCGCTCGGCAGCCGAGCTGCGCAGCGACCCAACCATTCTCGAAGCGGCCTACTTCGGCTCAGCCAGCCACTGACGCACGTGTGTTCGCAGGCCGGTTCGAGCACGGCGCTGCGAAGGTGAGACCGTAGCGGGGGCCCAGTGCTCAGCTAGGTGATCGCACCGGAATCGAGATTTCCGAGATGGGGCAGCCATCTGCGCTGATTCGGATCGCCACCACACCGGGTTCGTGGCCGGAGCGAACGACTGCGAGCGCTCGTCCGTAGTAGGTCGAGTGGCTTGGGCTCACGAATCCTTCATCACAGATCGGTTCGCCGCTTCCCAACCCGAGCAGGGTGCCAGCGCCAGATACTTCGACGGTGACGTGCCGGTCGGCAAGCGGCCGCAGCACGCCTGCTGCGTCGGTCAGCTCGATCGGCACGTATGCCAGGTCAACCCCGTCAGCTCGGAGCTCAGCAACCTCTGGGACAGCTGTGATGCATAGCTCCGGCCCCGCGCTCAAGAGGGTGTCTCGCCCAATTTCGGTGCCATCGGATCGGTAAGCGACTGCAGTGAGCTCGCCGGCCTCGTACGGCACGGTGAACTCGGCGAGGTACGGTCGGCGGCCACCAACCGACGACGCGCCAACCTCTTTGCCGTTCAGGAGCAGCTGCACGCGATGAGCGTCGGCGTAAATCTCCACCGTGGCCATGGTGCCCTCGAACCCCTCCCAGCTCCAGCTTCGAATCGAGTCGGTGCGACCAGCTCGGAAGTGTCGCTTTTCTCCAGCATGGTTCACGGGCTGCACTGCCAGATGAGGACCGGCGTTGAGATGCCAAGCGATCGCATTGAGATACGACTGGGTCTGGCGTAGGCCGGTGATGTCGAAGTTCGGCATACCGGCGGTGAGGCCTGGCCACGGAGCGAACATTTGGCGGCGCTGGTTGTACACGACCGCGGCATATCCTGCTTCGCCCAGATAGTCCCAGCCGGTCCACGCGAAGTCACCAATGACGTGCGGCAGGTGCTCGATCTCTTGCCAGATTTCGACTGCAGCGTTGGGGTTGGTTTCGCTACCGACGATGACGCGGTGTGGGTAACGTCTCGGCTCATTGCGATAGCGGCCTGGCATGTAGTTGTACCCGGCCACGTCGACGGCCGCATACGCATCGCGGGTGTGTTTGTCGACTCCCCGAAGGCGGACGATGTACGGCATCACCGTGTCGAGTACTGCGAGGAGGTAGTTCAACACCACGATGAGGTTCTTGTTCGGCGCCGCGCCGCCATCCTTGGCCTTGGCCTTGGCCGCTTTGGCTTCGAGCTTCGCGTCATCCTTCGGCCCGATGAGGTTGAGGAAGCCGTTGATGCAGTTGGTGATCAGCCGGGTGGAGTCGAGTTGGCGGGTGCGGTCGGCGATGCGGCGGTTGAGCTGTACGCCGCGCTCGGTCGCGGTCTCGCCGATCTCGTTGCCGATCGAGTACATGATCACCGACGGATGGTTCGCATCTTTCGCCACCATCGCCGCAAGGTCTCGCTCCCACCACTCGGCGAACTCGGCCGATGTGTCGTGGGCGACTTTCGGACGCCACCAGGTGTCGGTGAGTTCGTCCATGACGAGCACGCCGTGTCTATCGCAGGCCCGCAGCAACGCCACCGACGCCGGATTGTGAGCACTACGAATTGCGTTGTAGCCCCCCGCCTTGAGCAGCTTGACTCGTCGGTCTTCGGCGACGTCGAGCGTGTGGGCACCGATGACACCATTGTCGTGATGAATGCACGCACCGCGCAGTTTCACCGACTTGCCATTGATTCTGAGCCCACTCGACGCGTCGGCGGAGACCGTTCGGATGCCGAACTGATCGACTTCTGAGTCGACGATGGTGTCTCCGCCGCGTAACTCAACGTTGGCCGTGTAGAGATTCGGTGATTCTGGAGACCACAACGATGCGGCCTCGATCGTGAATCGTTGACTGGCTGTGATCGATTGACCGGGTTCGATCACGACGACCTCGTCGCCTGATGCTTCAACAGTGCCCATTGGCCCCGAGAGTTCCGCCCGCACGGTCAGCTCGTGTCGATCGTCACCGTCGTTCGCGATCTCGGTGGCTACGTGCACCTCGGCGGCGCCTCCCACAATTGACGAGGTGGTCAGTCGCATCCCGTGCGGAACAATCCGTACTCGGTTGCCAACGAGCAGATGAACTGGCCGATAGATGCCGCTCCCCGAATACCAGCGGCTGTTGGGTTGTTGATCGTTGTTGGCCACGACCTCGACCAAATTGTCGCCGCCGAGTTTCAAGTGCTCGTCGAGGGAGACGTGAAAGAGCGCGTATCCAGACGGGCGTCCGCCGACCACATGGCCGTTCAGATCGCACCTCCGACCGCATATACACGCCCTCGAACTCCAACAAGATGCACTTTCCCGCCCAGTCGAGTGGCGCAGACAAATGTCTTTGAATACGTGTACACACCACCCGGATAGAAGCCGGTGTTGTGATTGTTCGGCGTATTCGGATCTCGTTGCTCGAACAACATTGCGTCATACGGAACGGTGACGGGGCCGACCTTGCCTCCCGTTCGCTCAGATGTGACGAACCAGTCGCGTCCAAAGTCCCTACGAATCATCGCGGGTCAGCTCCTTTCCGTTGTTCAAGCTTTGCTGGTCAGGGCACGGGAACGAGGATTTCGCCAGCTGACGTGAGCTCCGGCCGGCGGATTTCCGAGCCGTTGGCGTGGCTCTGGCCGGCAGTCGCTTGGCTGACGTCTTGGTCGTGGTCTTGGCGTGGTTTTGGCTGTGGTTTTGGCTGTGGTTTTTGCTGGCGTCTTAGCTGTGGTCTTCGTTGGGGTCTTGACTGACGGCCCAGCCGATGACTTCGTTGCGGGTTTGGCAGGAGTTCTTGCCGAAGCTTTGGCTGACGACTTGGTCGCGGTCGTCGGTCGAACTGCCTTCGGCTTGCCCCCGACCGGTGCCGCGCGCCGTGCCACTGCAGCGCCGTCGGCGCTTTTCGTGACCGAGTCTCGGACAAAGTTTCGGACTCGTGGCGACATCATGGTGAACATGTGGGATGACTGGCTCCAGAACACCTCGGGTTGTTCCCAATGTTCCCAAAGTTGATAGGCCTGACCCGGCGTCGACATTCGGTCGGCAAGGCCCGCGTAGATGTACCGGCGCTCGTTCGGCAGCAGGCACGGCATGGCCGTGGGGGTGACCACCCGATGGACCAACTCAGTTCGGTCATCGATGATGCCTCTGCGCTCCATCGTTCGGCGCACCGCTGGGTTCCGCGTGAGCGCACCGGTGAGCGGCGAGTGGATCGCCGCTGCCGGTACACCAGCGACCACGCACGTCAGGTCGGGGTCGAGGCTGGCCACCATCGCTGCCGTGTACCCACCGAGCGACATGCCGTGGATCGAGATGTCGGTGGCACCACGGGCGCGAACCCAGGCCAGACACCTTCGCACGTCCCACACAGCCTGAGTCAACCCATGCACGTTCGACACCCAGTCGAGCGACACCATGCTGACCTCCCCGCTTCGCGGCCCTTGCAATGGCAACACGGGAGCGATGATGTTGTAGCCGAGGTCGCGATAGAAATACACCCCGTCTCCGACGGTGAGGTCCATCGGGCGGCCCATGGCGTGACCGTGGAGGTACACGAGCCACGGTCGCGGCTTGCCATCACGGTGCTCCATCACATAGGCGTGCACGGTCCGGTTGGCTTCCATTGCGAGCCAGCGATCGGTTCCGGGAAGCCCTGGCGTGGGCACATAATCACTCGGGAACTCCAGGCGCTCATAACGGTTACACAAGAACTTCGCTGGGGTCAGTGTGAACGTTTCGGGAGCCGTCGGCGCTCTGGTGGTAGCCAGCCGGGCTGTCGAGCCACCCGCTCTCTGCAAATAGTGCCGAGCGCTATGTCGGTGTCGTCACTGATGCGCCGAACCTCGACCTCATCGTGGATGCGCTTGTCGATTCCGGCCGCCCCGATCAGCATAAGTTCTTCGAGGAAGACCGATGCCAATCTGGGCAGAGTCGGTCTCGGCTTGGGTAGTTCTGGATGATTCCGGCTTGGCCCCTGCGAGAGGCCGTGCGGAGCGGACCACGAAATTGCCGGTGCGCGCCGCCAGCGTGCACCAGAGTGCGAGGTACTCCGGCTGCTGTTGCCTGCATCCGCCGCAGAGAACCCAAATCGACCTTCATGAATGGACACTCCGATTCGATCAATGTGATTTCGATATCACGATTGGTACTGCGAACCCTAGCACGATGCGACTTTCGGTCCGCCTCCGAGCCCCGCGACCTCCGAGACCTCTCGAAACCTTCCGCGAGCATCCGGAAATTTCAGGGCGTGACACGGAGTCATCTCCAAGCTAAAGTCAACTCGGATTTTGATATCGACGTCAAGAACTAGGGGGACTGATGAGTGACACCAGCGGATACTTGGATACAACGCGCACACCTGATGAGCGGGCGCTGCTGTTGATGGAGCACATGACGGTGCTCGAGAAGTCGCGGCAGCTCACATGTCTCATGCCGGTACTGATGTTGCGCGACGGTCAACTCGTCGAAGAGGCGGCACAACACATCGATCGCCTCCGGAATAGGCGGCATGCTGCCGCTCCAGACCGAAGACCCTTCACGACTCGCAGGTGCCATCAATCAAATCCAGACGTTCTTGGTCGAGCGAACCCGACTGGGAATTCCGGCGCTCTTCCACATCGAAGCCCTCAACGGTGTCGTCGCCCCGCAACACCCGATCTTTCCTACCCCCGATCGCATTGGCAGCGACATGGCGGCCCGACCTCGTGCAGCAGATGACCGAGATCGTCCGCGCCCAAATGATGCGGCTCGGCTATCCGCCAAGCCCTGTCGCCGGTGATGGACATCGCCTTCGACCCACGGTGGGGACGGGTTCATGAGACGTATGGTGAAGACCCGCTCCTGGCAGCGACCTTCGCGGTCGCGTTCGTGCGCGGGCTGCAGGGCGACGATCTGTCCACCGGACGTGCGTCGCCACAGCGAAGCACTTCATGGGCTTCGGGCTCGGGCTGGGTGGCCTCGAACGCCGCCTCGTTCGAGGCGGGGCGCCGATTCACTCGCGACGTCGTTGCCTTTCCCATCGAGGCGGCCATCAACGAAGCTGGGCTGCGATCTGTCATGAGCGCGTACGGCGACGTCGACGGCATTCCCGCCGGCGTGAACCGCGAACTCTTGAACGATCTGCTTCGCGAGGCGAGATGGGCTTCGACGGGTTTCGTCATCGCCGACTACATGGCCCTGCAACACGCGCTCGATCGATCACTGGTTGCGGACGACATCGGCCACGTCGCCCGGCTTGGGAATCCACGCCGGGCTCGACTTGGAAGCGCCGTATCTCTGGGCCTACGGAGAGGTCCTCGCCGCCGAGGTCGAGGCGGGCCGCGTGCCGATGGAGGAATTCAACACGTCGGTCATGCGTGTCCTGACGACGAAGTTCGAACTCGGTCTCTTCGAGCAGCCGTACGCACCCGAAGGCCCGATACGACATCACGCCGCTCACTGCTGACGGGGCCGATCTCGCCGTCACGCTGGCAGAACAGGAGCGTGATTCTTGCTCCAGAACGACGGCGTGCTGCCGCTCAAACCAGGCGTGAAGATTGCCGTCGTCGGCCCACTCGCCCACGAGGCGAAGCAGCAGTTTGCGGCATATTCCCACCCGATCGGCCGCGAGATGTACCGGTTCATGGAATCGGGCGGCCTCGGCAACCTCGAAGGCACAGAGGCATTTCGGGCCGACAAGGAAGGCCCGCAGACACCATCGACCTGGACACCGATGCCTACGTGCGGTTGCGGTACGGCATCCGTTCACTCGGTGAGGAAGTGGGTGAACTTGCCGGCGCGAGCGTCGCCATCGAGCCGGGTTGTGGGCCGCCGGGATTCGCCTCGGCGCCGATGCGTTCGAGCGTGCAGTGGCCGCCGCTCGAGATGCCGACATCGTCGTTCTCGCGCTGGGGGGTTTCAGCGCGGCGATCGGTGGTGGCACCGAAGGCGAGGGAACCGATACCGCCGACGTTGCGCTACCAGCAGTGCAACGCGAGTTGGCCGACGCCGTTGCAGCGACCGGCACGCGTGCGTGGTCGCTGCTGATTCAGGGCCGCCCGTATCCGCTGCCGCGAAAGCGTGCTCGCAGCTCGTGCGCTGGTCGTCGCGTCGTTCGGCGGGCAGGGCGGCACGCCGGCGCCATCGCCCGGGTGCTCTACGGCGAGGTCAACCCAGGCGGCAAGCTGCCCTACTCCATCCCGCAACACGGCGGGCAGTTCCCGGTCTACCACTACCAGCGGGCCGACAGCGGCTACCGCCGACACGCCGTGATCCGCGGAATGCAGTACCTCGACATGACATCCGAGCCGAAGTACTCCGTTCGGGTCAGTCTCAGCTACACCACGTTCGACCTTTCCGACTTCGACGTTTCACCGGGAGATCGCCACAGACGGCATCGCCGAGGCCACCGTCTCGGTGACCAATACCGGCGACCGATTCGGATCCGAAGTGGTGCAGCTCTACGCCCGGGTCAACGCTGCTGTCGTCACCCAGCCCATGCAAAAGCTCGCCGGCTTCGCGCGGGTCGAACTCGAACCCGGCGCATCTGCCACCGTCACGTTCCGACTATCAGCCGACCAGTTCGCATTCAGCGGGCTAGATCACCAAGTCGCTGTCGAGGCCAACCGGATCGATCTGTTCGTCGGCACCTCATCAGACGATCATCGCTGCGAGGGTTCGCTGCAAGTCGTCGGGGAACGGCGCATCCTGACGCCGTCGGAGCGCACCTTCCTGCCGACCGTCGCCGTCGCGATGTCCCAGTCATGACGCACGGTATGCCGTAACTGGATGAGTCGCTACGTACCATTTCGATATCGACGTCAAATCAACTTAACTCGGCTAGCCCGGCGCGTTCGTCGCGCCGCCCGAGAGGACACCTACGTTGTCGGACCTATTTCGCCCCCAATTGTTGCCGGATCTGCTCATCGCTGCGCTGGAACGAAACGGCCAGCGGCCCGCCGTTCACATCGACGGTGAGATTCTCAGCTCACATCAGATGCGTGATGAGATCAGCCGCTACGTGCAGGCGTTCGAAGCTCAAGGAATGCTGGTAGGACGTGGTGTCGCCACCTTGTCGAAGAACCGCGTCGAGGTGTTGTTCTCCATGGGCGCTGTGATGGTGTCGGGATCCCGCAACACCACGTTGCACCCGCTGGGTTCGGTCGACGGTCACGCCTACGTGCTCGAAGATGCGGCAATCGAGACGCTTCTCTTCGATCCGTCGTTCGACGCAGTTGCGAGAGAACTCGCCGTCCGCTTCCCCAACCTGCGCCTCTTGTCGTACGGCCCGTCTTCGGTCGGCACCGATCTCATCGCGCTTGCCGGTCGGTTCGGGCCACGACCACTCGTACGACCCCCGGTAGAGCCTGAAGATCTCGCTGCACTGGCGTACACCGGCGGCACGACCGGCAGCCCGAAGGGTGTCATGGCCACGTATCGCGGGAGCGCGGCGATGGTGCAGGCAATAGTCTCGGATTGGCAGTGGCCGGACGAGGTCCGCCATCTGGTGTGCACGCCGCTCAGCCACGCGGGCGCTTCGCTGTTCGTCCCGATCCAACTGCAAGGTGGGTCGATGTTCGTGTTGCCCACGTTCGAAGCCGGAGCGGTGCTCGAAGCGATCGAGCGCCACCGCATCACCACCATGATGCTCGTCCCGTCGATGATCTATTCCTTGCTCGATCACCCGAAGTTCGCCGAGACCGACCTGTCGAGTTTGGAGACCGTGTATTACGGCGCCTCTCCCATGTCGCCGGCACGCCTCCAAGAGGCGATCAGGAAGCTCGGCCCGATCTTCTTCCAGTTCTACGGGCAGACCGAGGCAATCATGACCGTGTGCGTATTGCGCAAGGAAGAACACATCGTCGATGACTTGGCCCGCTTGGCCACGTGCGGACGCGCTGTTCCATGGGTTCGCGTTCGCGCTGCTCGACGAAGACGGCAAAGTGGTCGATAAGGGCGAGCCCGGCGAACTGTGTGTGCAGGGCCCGCTCGTGATGCTCGGCTACTGGAACAAGCCAGAGGAAACCGCCGAAGCGCTCCGCGACGGATGGCTCCACACGGGCGACGTGTGCCGTGAAGACTCCGACGGATTCTTCACCATCGTGGACCGTACGAAAGACATGATCGTGTCGGGCGGTTTCAACATCTTCCCCCGAGAAGTCGAAGACGTGATCTCGATGCACCCATCAGTCGCTGCAGTTGCCGTGGTGGGTGTGCCCGACGACAAATGGGGAGAAGCGGTCAAAGCAGTGATCGTGCCACGCCCCGGCGCGACGGTAGATATCGACGAGATCACCGCGATGGTCAAGGACCAGAAGGGTTCGCATCACGCGCCGAAGTCGATCGACCTCGTCGATTCCCTTCCGGTCACCCCGGTCGGCAAACCCGACAAGAAAGCGCTGCGCGCCCGCTATTGGGCCGGCTCCGACCGCCTCGTCAACTAGCGAGGACCAGCATGAACATCCAAGCACTCGTCGCACCAGTCGTCCGACCGATCATCCGGCGCGGCGTCGAGATGCGGGTTTCGCAGTTCGAACGAATCTCGCCCCCGCCAGGTCGAATCGTGTTCCTCGGCGACAGCATCACCGATCAAGGTGCGTGGGACGGCTGGTTCCCCGAACTTCCCACGCTCAACAGGGGCATCAGCGGCGACACCGTCGCGGGAGTTCGAGCACGCCTCGGGACGGCGTTGAACGATCCGACGGCGATTTCGCTACTGATCGGTACGAATGACCTCGGTGGCATGGGGACGTCACGCAAGGTCGACGACATCGCGTCACAATTCGACGACCTCGTTGGCGCGATCCGCGACGCGGCGCCATGCGCATCGTTGTTCGTCAACAGCGTGATGCCGCGGACGAAGGCGATGGTGTCGACCATCGCCGAACTCAACCGTCGATATGCCACGTCCACCGAACGCGTTGGCGCCACCTACGTGGATTTGTGGCCAGCCCTCGCGGCGGCCGATGGCGCGTTGCGAGACGAGTTCACCGCCGACCACCTCCACCTGAACGGCGCAGGCTATGCGGCCTGGGTTGATGTGCTCCGTCCCTACTCGGCTGAGGGCATCCCTCCGCGTACATCGCCATCATCTTCTCGGTCGACCAGCTCATCGCGTCCATGCATTGGGTGAGCGCCGCTGCCCTCGTCGTCACCCACGGACGGGCAGAGTTGCGTCGAGCACCGTGCACGCCTGAGACGTTCGATCGCGATCAGAACGTGGCGATCGGGTTGACCGGGCTGCCCGAGGTGCCCACGAATCGAATAGGGCTGACGGTGAGCAAGAAGTCCCATTGCTGAAGTCGTTCGGCCGTTGCAGCGCACAATTCGAGATCGCAATTGTCGACCAGCCAGAGACCCATGGCGACCAGCCCAACGGAGTGGATCGGCATGAAGACGCCCTCGACGCCGGAAGGTTGGACGTCGTTGGCGGTGTCAGCGCCGATGTACGCGACCTGACGATCGTGTAGCCACGGCAAACAGCTGGCATGCCAGCCGGCCTGAGACGGGTCGGAGCCGTCGCGCACGTGTCGGTCTTTTCCGTCGCCGGTTCGCAGGAGCACTGCGTCGCCAGGCTCGACACGAACCCCTTGACGCCGCTCCGCCGCCTCGAGGTCGTCTGGGCCCACTCCGTCGCCAGGCCCGAGCTTCCCGACGTTGCGAACCGGTGGAATGTCCAACAGCACTCCCCGGGTCACGAGGCCGTCGGCTGCGGCGGTGACGGCGCACCACGTTGCGCCGTCCGTTGCGTCGACGAGGTCGGCAGAGCGTCCGCCGTACATGAGACCGTCCCAGAACATGTGCGCCGGCGAGTCCAAGTGGGTATGTGTGACCCCGTGGAACTGAAAGCTGAGCGTCTCTGATGCCACACCCCATCGCTCGTCGTGGCTGCCGGGAAATTCCATACCGCTGGAGCGGGCCAGTTCGGCGACGAACGGCATGGCGAAGGTCGACCGCTGGATCGCCGACGTGGCGGTGTCGAGGTCCCAGGCGCATGAAACGCTCTCACCGTGGCGGACCGCTTTGGCACCGCGCCGGCGAGCATCCGGCGAGATGTGGTTCAGCGTTCCGAGCTGATCATCGTCGCCCCAACGCCCCCAGTTCGACAGGGTGTCGAACCAGCTGTGGACCTCAGCGGTGGTCGTCACAGGTGTCATCGGCGGAACCGACGGTTGGCACCGCGACGGCGGGCGGCGAGCTGTGCCGCCCGATCGGCGGGCGTGAACGTGGGGGTCGAACCCGGTAGGTGGTCGCATACCTTGGCGAGATCGACGAGTACAGCGGTGATGGTCGGCTGAGTGGTTGCACCGATCCAACGCGCTGGAGCACATCCCGCGGGCGAGGCCGGATGTGTCGAGCCAGTTCTGCACACCGGGATCGGCGTGGGCGAGCACGACGCGAACCTTGCCGTCGACATCGACGTGCACCTGTTCGGAGTTGAAGCTGGTGACCCGATCGATGAAGTCGAGTGGTTGCAACCAGTGGAGCACGTAGTTCTGGATGTTCCAGTAGGAAGCGTTGGCGCGATCGATTTCGATCACCAACGTGTGCTCGGATTCGAGTTGCCAGATCGTTCCGCCGTGCGCCATGGCGTTGGAACCGCCGTCTGCGTATGCAGGCGGGTTGAAGCCATTGACCGGTGTGCGCTCCTCGGCACCATTGGAGTACAGGTTCCACACGCGCACGTTCGCCTCGACCCACGTCGCGGCTTGGTCCAGCGCATCGACGAGCGACTCCGGCGTGAGGTTCTCGACGGGCCCGATCTCGTCGAGGCGCTCGATGTGCAGTGTGGCGATCGGATCATGCTCCCAGTCCTCGATGAACTGGCGCACCCCGAAGTACGTCGAGTCGGGCGTGAGCGGCATCCAGTTTCGAGGCCGCTCGGGCCCGCCGAGGAACAATTCCAGCATGCCGTCCGCGTCGACGTGCAACCCCGAGAGCTGTACTTCGGCGAGGACGGCCGGTTTGCCCAAGACGAACTCGCCCTCGTAGACCGACGCAATGAATTCGCGGACGCCGCCGACATTCCCGGTCACTCGATACACGCCGCCGGGGTCGACCATGCAGCGATAGTTGTTGTTGTCGACGTTGGTCGCACCGTACGCGAACACGTCGCCGCCCCGTGGGAACAACGTCGGTCGAACGGTGTCAGCGAACTCGACGAACAAGTAGTGCGCTTGGGCGGCAAGCCGCATCACATAGCGGTAGCCCTCGGCCCGCAAGCGGGGATCATCGGGGAAGTCGGGCCCGACGATCGACTCGCCTGCTGCCTTGATGCGATCGGAGAACACTGACCACGCGCGGTCGAGCTCAGCTGTGGACCCAGCTGTGGGCTCGGTCATCACTGCTCCTCGGGAACGTCGAAGCGTTCCATGTAGGCGGCAAAACGCTGGCGCATCTCGGCGCGATCGAGGCCGAGATCGTCGAAGCTGTACGAGCGATCGCCGTGGCGACCCCTGGGCTTCGATTCGACGTACGAACGCATACGGTCTGCAGTGTCGTCTCGCAGCTCCAGACCGAGTTGCGCGTAGACCTTCGAGATCGCACCGACGTGGTCGGTCATCAGGTCGGCGTATTTGATGTCGGCGAAGCGATCGGTCGGCAGCTGGCCGCTCTCGCGCTGCTGGGTCACCATGTCGAGCAGGAACGGGTAGCCGAATGCGATCCGCTGGACCATCGCCTCGATATCGACGTGATCCGACCGCTGCCAGCGGACGGTGGCGAGCATGTCTGCTGTGGAAGCCAACACCTTGATCGGGTCACGGTGCGTCTGAATGATTCGCGCGTCGGGGAATTCCGCGAACAGGTTCGAGAGGCACGACAAGTAGCCGGGATTCTTCAAGATGAATCGCCCGGGTTTCCGCCACCCGAGGTGCTGGAGGAGCCGACGGTGGAACCGGAGCGCCAGCTTCCCGCCATCGGCGCCAACCCAGGCCTCGAGGTTCGGGGCGTGGTGGGTTGCTGTCCAGATGCCCGACACGAACGTGTGCATGTGACCCATCGAATCCTCGTCGGGCTCGGTGACGGTGGTCTCGTGGATCGCGGAGAGCTCCGGAATGACCTCCTCCCACAGCGCGATCTCCGCGGCGGTGGCTGCGATGCGAGTCGGGTCTGGGTGCCCCGATTCGGGCGGCGGCGAGGGGTGGCGATACTCCCATCCGAGCACCGGGCGCAGCGCGTCGTCCTGGCCGAACAGCTCGATGAGAATGCTCGATCCCGTTCGTCCGAGGCCGGTGATGAAGATCGGCTCCACAACGGCAAGTTCCCGAATCTCAGGGTGCAGCTTCTCCGTGGCAGCCAGCTGCAACAGCACCACGAGCGATTTGACGATGTCGATCCGGGTCAGCAGACGTCCGGTGAGCGTCAGCTTCGCCGCTTCGATGTCACCCAACAACAGCCCGAACGGCTCACGCCAGGCGTCGTCGTCGCCGAAGTCGTCGAGCCCGGCCGCCGCGCGTGCCGAGTCAAGCAATGAATCTTCGTCGAGCGGAACCACCGCTGCTGCACCGATGTCGGTGCCCACCGTGTTGAGGGTGTGTACCCACGTCGGTCGAGATCGCGGCGTCCAATGCGCACCATCAACGGTCATCTGCGGGTCCATTTCTCTTGTAGTGCCAGCATCGTTCCGGTGGAACGCAGGCGTCAGCCGAACTTACAGTCGATTCGAACCTTCCATTACCCAGGCTGTTACCCATACTGCGGAATTGCGCACTCGCTTGTGCATTCGGTGGGAATCATTGCACCGACGCAGCTCGGCCCCTATCGCCCGCGGGTTGGCTCCGTCACGTGGACCGCGATGTTCTCGGTTTGTCGTACGTCGACTTCGACGCCGACCGCGCTGCCAGGAACGGTCGGTGTTGTGGACGTTTGCTCTCGATGACTCCCGGGGTTCCATGGGCGATGATCTTCCCGAAGTCGAGACCGTAGATTGCGTCGCACAGGTTCAGGACGAGATGCATGTCGTGGTCGATCAGGATGATCGTCAGGCTCTCGTCGACATCGCGCGCGGTGGGCGACACGTTTGGCAGATCAGTCGGCCTGCTCGAGCCCCTCCATGTACATCGCCATCATCTTCTCGGCCGACCTGCCCATCGCGTCCATGCATTGGGTGAGCGCGATATGCGGGGTTGATTTCAAGCGCCTTGGTGGGCCCTTCGTAGATCAGCACGTGCCCGGCAGGAAAGAAGTACGCCTCCCCTTCGGTCGCGACGTCGTCGGGCATGTCGGTGTCGGGGTACACGGCGCGAATCGTGCCGCTGAAGATGTAGCCGTAGTGCGGGCACGGGCACACACCGCCGGGCATGCCGCCCAGCTTGTACGACTCGGTGCAGTCGAGCGGGGCATCGACGGTGGTGAGGCCGACTTCCATGTCGCCCCACTGCACGGTGCGGAACATCTCACCGGCGAATGGCCAACGGCCGCCGCCACCGGCAGGCAAGTCTTCTGGTCGGGAATGTGGCATGTGGTCTCTCCTTGTTGTCGATGGTTTCGGTGGGTGATCGGGATTGGTGACCGCGACGCGATTGGGCAATAGTGCTCAGTCGCCTGCGGTGGCGCCAGCACTGGTCTCGAGCCCGGCGAGGTCACCGGCGCTGCGCCAGTCTTTCAGGATGTTCAAGTAGTCCATCGTTGGGCCGAAGAACGGAATGCCCTTCATCAACGCTTCGATGTTGGCGTTGGGGTCGGGCACTCCCCCACCCTCTGCGTTGAAATAGCCCGGGGTGCACTGAGCGAAGAACATCGCCTGCGCTCCGAGGTTGGCGAAGAGCACGCCGAGCCAGGCCGCTTGCGCCTCGGCCGTCGGCTCGATCTCGGCGATGCCTTCGCGCAGGCAATGCCCAATCAACCATCCGGCGTGCACCGCGTGCTCACCGAACAAGTGGGAGAAGTTGATGGCGATGCCGCCTTGCAGCATGCCGAACTGGATGAGGTTTGGAAACCCACGAGCCAACAGCCCGTGCAAGGTTCCCGGCCCTTCGGTTGCCCAGGCATCGGTGAGGCTCACGCCATCGCGTCCGTAGATCTCGAACCCGAATCGTGAGGTGTGACTCGGCTCGGCGTTGAAACCCGAACCGTAGATGATGCAGTCCACGGGATACTCGACGCCACCGACGACCACGCCATTCTCGGTGATCGCCTCGACCCCTTGACCATCGGTGTCGAGCAGCGTGGTGTTGTCGTTGTTGAACGCCTGCAGGTATTCGTCGTGAAACGCCGGTCGCTTACACATCTGCGGATACCACGGCTTGAGGGCATCGGCGGTGGCGGGATCATGCACGATCGAATCGACCCTCGATCGCACGGCATTCATCGCTTCGAGATCTATCTGGCGTTCTTCGATCGTCGTCAACCCCATGGCGTTCGGATTCCGGCCGAAAATTTCCGTCCAGCCGTCGTGGACGAAGTCGGTCTCGACCTTGTCGCCGGAGACCATTCGTGTGAAGTTCTCGATGCGTTCGCGCTGCCAACCGGGCTGAAGGCTACTCGCCCACGCAGGATCGGTTGGCCGGTTGTCGCGCGCCCCAACAGCAGACGGGGTGCGCTGGCACAGATAGACGTGCTGTGCGCTCGCGGCCAGACGCGGAAACACCTGGACCGAGGTGGCTCCGGTACCGATCAGCGCCACCCGCTTGTCGGCGAGTTTGTCGAGTTCGGCCATTGCGTCAGACGGGTCTCCACCGGTGTAGTCGTAGTTCCAGCGGCTCGTGTGGAACGACGTACCACGGAATTTTTCGACACCGGGGATGCGCGGCAACTTGGCCCGGTGCAGGATGCCGCCGGCCACCACGGTGAACTTGGCAAGGATGCGGTCACCGCGGTCGGTGGTGACCTGCCAGCGACCGAGTTCGTCGAGCCACCGGAGTTCGGTCACATCGGTCTGGAACAAAGCGTGCGGGTAGAGGTCGAAGTGCGTGGCAATGCGCTGACAGTGAGCGAAGATCTCGGGTGCCTTGGCGTACTTCTCGGTGGGGAGGTAACCGGTTTCCTCGAGTAACGGCATGTAGATGTACGACTCGATGTCGCACGCAGCACCCGGGTATCGATTCCAGTACCAGGTGCCGCCGAAGTCGCCTGCCTTGTCGATGATGCGAACGTTGGTGACGCCCTGTTCGGCGAGCCGTGCTGCGGCCTGCAAACCGCCGAGGCCGGCACCAACGATGACGACGTCGACTTCCTCGTCGACGGCGTCGCGCACCAGCGGAGATTCGACGAACGGATCTCTGTCGAGTTCCCCGTCGAGCCGGCGCACGTCTGCATACTGGGCGAGCCCGTCCGGCCGGAGGCGTTTGGCACGCTCGGCTTGGTAACGCGCCTCGACCTCCTCGAGGGAGAGTGCGCTGTCGTTGACATGTGTCATCCTGATGTACCCCCGGTGAAGGCCGAGCCGGTCGGGCCACTCCCGTCCCCCGCCTCTGGCTGAGCTTTCCAAATAACTGGACGATGCGTATAGTAACGACAATGAGTTCGGTTGTCCAGCCCTCGGTAGGTTTACCGCTGCCGCCTCGACACCGGCAACGTCAGAGGGCAAGATCACACCTCGCGGCCGACCACGCAGCGTCGTTCGACATCATGCGATCCTCGAGGCCACCCGCACGTTATTGTCCGCGGGCTCGTACGAACAGCTCACGATCGAAGCAGTGGCGACCGAAGCCCGGGTGAGCAAACAGACCATCTACAAGTGGTGGCCATCGAAGGCGGCCATCGTCACCGAGGCCGCCATGTCTGGTTACGTCGGCGATCCGCCGATACAACTGGCCGACTCGGGAGACATTGCGGCAGACCTTCGTTCATGGTTGAGCGCGAGTGTGGAGGCTCTCGCCGATCCAACCTCGTTGGCGCTTGTTCGAGCGATGACGGCCGCCGCCGCCGAGGGCTCCGACGCCGACAGAATCTACGATCAGCTGGCGATGCCGCACCGGCAGAGGCTGCTGCAGCGTCTCGAACACGCCGAACGAGCGGGCCAACTCCGTTCGGGAACCGATCTCGAAGCTGCCGTTGACGCACTCCTCGGCTTCGTGTTGTATCAATCACTCAGCCGCAGCGAGCCGGCCGGGGCAAGCCGCGCCGATGGGCTCGCCGACATCCTCATCAATGGGCTCACGATCCAGAAAGCGCCTGAACCACGATGACCGAACACAACGACACCGCAACTGAATCGATGAACCGTCCGATGACCATCCTCGTCAGCGGGGCGTTCGGACAGGTGGGTCAGCGCCTCACCCGAGTTGTTGCTTGACCGTGGGCGCACGGTCATCGGGCTCGACGTCCGAAACGCATCGACCGAAGCGGTCGCCGACGCGATCGCCTCGGGGTCGGCTCGACCAGGCACGTTGGTGCCGGCTTTCGTCGACCTGCTCGACGAAGCTGCAGTATCCACTCTCGTCGCCAAGCATCGGCCAAGTTCAATCGTCCATCTGGCTGCGATCTTGGCGCCGGCGTGCTACAGCAACCCGGCTCAAGCACGACGGGTCAACGTGGACGGCACGAGACACCTCGTCGAGGCGGCCTGCGCACTCGACGAGCCGCCGATGTTCATCGAGTGCTCGAGCAGCGCGGTGTACGGGTCACGCAACCCGCACCGCCACGCCGACCGACTGAACGCGCAGACCCCCATCAATCCGGTCGACTGCTACGGGGAGCACAAAGTCGCTTCCGAGCACATCGTGGCCAGCAGCGGGCTGCCACATGCGACGCTGCGACTCGGTGGGGTCTTGTCGTCGAGCGTGTTGAAGGCCACTGGCAACGAGGGTGCAGTACTTGCACGGGCAGTGCCGTATGACAACCGCATCCACATGGTCGATGCACGCGATGTGGCGCTGGCATTTGCCAACGCCGTCGATCGAGCCGAACAGATCAACGGCAAGATCTTGATGATCGCTGGCGACGAGACCAACGTACTCCGGCAAGGGCAGATGATGGACGCCGTCATGGAGGCCATGGGAATCGGGCGACTCGGCACCGCCACATCACTTCCGGGTGACCCAGATGACGACCACGGTTGGTTCCTCACCGATTGGTTCGACACGACCGAGTCACAGTCACTCCTGCAGTTCCAGCAGCACACTTGGCAGGAGACGATCGACGACATCGCCGCCGCACTCGGCCGACGTCGCATGATCAACACCGTGCTCGGGCCCGTGATCCGATTCGCGATGCGTCGGTCTGCCGCCAAGCAGCTCATCAGCGATGGACGCGGCCAGTATGCCGATCCATGGAAGCTCATCGAAGCCCACTACGGATCTGCTGCCCTTGCGAATGCGGGCGACTGACGCCCCTCGCCGCGCTCGAACCTTTACATTTCGGTTTCAGCCAGTTAGTATACGCTCCGTCCACTAATAAGAATCCGGGGGATTCATGCGCACACATACCACTCGCCGCCGCAAGGCCGTCATCGCCAGCGTTGCGGCGCTAGCGCTCGCGCTCGCTGCCTGCGGCGACGACGACGACACTGCTGACGACGCGACGGCGACCACCGCCGACACCGCCACGACCGAAGCAACGGCCACGACAGCAGCGGCGACAGACTCGACCGCTACCACGACCGACGGTACCGCTACCACCACCGCTGACACGATGGCTCCTGCCACCACTGAGGCATCCACCGAGACAACCGCACCGGCCGACCCGCTCGGCACTCCCAACGCGGCGACCGGCACGCCGATCAAGATCGGAGTCGTGGTCGACGGACAGACCGATGCCATCGACAACTCGCAGGGCATCGACTCAGCCGAGGCGGCTGTTTCCTACGCGAACGAGTACCTCGGCGGCCTCAATGGCCACGTCCTCGAGACCAGCACCTGTGAAACGAAGGGCACGCCAGCAGGCGCGACCACGTGCGCCGTGCAGATGGTGAACGACGGCGTCGCCGCAGTCATCGTAGGGTCGATCGCCAACGACGAAGCCTTCTTCACGACCATCAACGAATCGGGCATTCCGTTCATCATCACCACGTCCGCCGCCGGTGGAGTCATCACGAACCCGGAAGCGTTCGTTCTCACCAATCCTGTCGCAGCGATCGGCGCGCCGATACCGCTCGCTCAGGAGGCAGGTGTCGATCACGTGGCGTTCGTCATCATCGACGTTCCCGCTGCGACCGGCCCGATCGCTGCTCTTGCCACGCCCCTGTACCAGCAGGCGGGAGTTACCCTCGATCTGGTCAACATCTCACCTCAGGTCGCCGATGTCACGCCGCAGATCCAAGCGTCGATCGCTCAAGGTGTCGGGTTTGTTCTCCATCGCTGGCACCGACGCCTTCGTGATCAACGCGATCAAGGCGATGAAGCAACTCGGCTTCGAGGGCACCATCGTGGGATCGGTTTCCGCCCCCTCCCCCGACCTCATCGCGGGCATTCCCGGAGGCCTCGAAGGCGTCGTCAGCTTCTCGTCCGCCACCGATGACCCGACCGACCCCGAGTTCCAGACCTACAGCGCAGTCATGGACACGTATGCACCCGACACCACACGCAACATTTCGGCACAGCTCGCCTACGTCGGCACCCTTGCGTTCGTTCGGGCCCTCACAGGGGTCGAGAGCGCCGTCGACGCCCCGTCGGTCGCCACCGCAATGAGCACGATGCCCGAGCCGGTGGCATTGCCACTCGGCGGTGGCGTCACATTCCAATGTGGCGCCGGAGCGGTCAACTTCGCGCCGGCGATTTGCACGACGCAGTTGCTCAAGGGCGTGCTCGACGCTGACGGGAAGGCCGTCAGCCACGAGGTGCTCGACGTCGGCGAGTTCCTCTCGCTCGGCTGACGCGTCGTATCACGGCTGGAGGTGCGTGCTGCTGGCCCACCGTTGAGGAGGTCAGCAGTGCGCACGAACCCGTCGCTCATCAGTCGCGTCGTTCTCGGGTATTGGTTCAGCCCACACCACGGGTGCGGCCCTCCCAATAGGGAGCCCGCAGCGTGGTCTTGAGCACCTTCATACTGGCATTCCGCGGCAGAACATCCATGAAATCGATGCTCTTGGGCACTTTGAAGCCGGCGATGCGAGTTCGACAGAACGCAATCAGGTCGCCCGCGATGTCATCGATGTCGTCGACATCGATGACATCCGTGCCGCCGGTCCGGGGTCGCAAGACGACACACGCCTTCACCGCTTCACCCCATTGCTCGTCCGGGATTCCGATGACGGCGGCGTCGGCGACCATCGGGTGCTGAAGCAGAACGTGCTCCACCTCGGCTGGGTACACGTTCTCAGCTCCGGTGACGATCATGTCCTTGATCCGGTCTTTGACATACACGTAGCCCTCGGCGTCCATCGTGCCGGCGTCACCGGTGTGGAGCCAACCGCCGCGCAGCGCCTTCGCTGACTCCTCCGGCAGGTTCCAGTAGCCAGTCATCAACTGTGGGCCGCTGGCGATGATCTCGCCGATTTCGCCCGGCGCGCACTCCTCATCGAACTCGTTGACCACTCGCACCTCGGTGCCGATGCTGGCGCGCCCGGCCGACTTGAGCAGATGCTCGGCACCGGCCATGGCTCGACGATGGTCGGCTTCGGTGAGAAACGTCACCGAACCCGACGCCTCGGTCTGGCCGAAGCCCTGGAAGAAGTCGCACCCGAAAACTTCGATCGCGCGACGAAGCAGCTCGGGGGTGATCGGCGAGGCTCCATAACCCACCAACTTGAGATCACGGAACGAGCGTTCGGCGACGTCGGGAACCAGCGTCAGCAACGCCTGGATCATGGCGGGAACGAGCATGGTGCAGGTGATGCGCTCCTCGTCGAGGACTCGGACCACTTCTGCAGGGTCGAAGATGTCCTGCACGTAGACGCTGCCACCCGCCAGCAAGTAGACCATCGCAACCATCGTGGAGCCCACGTGCGACAGCGGAGCGACCACGTGCATGCAACCCGTCGCCAGATGGGTAGTCGGCACCAGCAGCTGGGTGATCGAGGCGAGTAAGGAACCCTGCGACAGGATCGCGCCCTTCGGCCGCCCCGTCGTGCCGCTGGTATACATCTGGATTGTCGCGTCCTCGGGCCGTACGAGCGCATCCGGCCGGGCACCGACCGGGGAGCTGGCGAGCCACGTTGTCCACGTCTCCCATTCCGCGCACGCTGCACCGACCGCCACGAAGGTCTCGACCGCCGGCAGCTCAGCACGCACCGAGTTGATCGCATCCACAAGGTCGTTTCGGGCGACCACGAGTCGGCAGCCGCTGTCGTTGACCACGTACGCCCACTCGGTCGGTGCCAGCCGGGGGTTGAGCGGCACGGTCACCGCGCCGATCTTCGCGGCGCCGAAATACCAAGCGAAGTACTCCAGGCAGTTCGTCGACAACACCGCGTATCGGTCGCCAGGACCCAGGCCGGCCGACGCCAACCCATTGGCGAACGACTCTGCCAACTGATCGAGTTCTGAGTAGGTCATCACCCGCGCACCGTCGCGCAGTGCCACTGCATTGGGACGGTCTCGACCGTGATACTCGACAATGTCGTGAAGACGCATCGTGTTCTCCTGGGCTGGCCAAATCAGTGACGAGTGTATTCGTGTCGCGCTGGAGCGATTGCGACGAGTGAACCGGAGCGTAAGCGCGTGGAACTCGGTCTACCAGGCCGCGTTATCGGTGGAATCGCCGTGCGATGCCTTGTTTGCGGGCGCGTAGTTGAAGCCTGCGGTCGGTCGGTCCGAACTCTGGGGTCGACGGGGGAAGCTCCGCTCGGAGGTCCACAAGCTTGACCACTCTCGCTGCTGGCGAAGGAGCAACGGTCGCACGCACATAGCGGTACGTGGCCAAACCTTGCGGCAGACCGGTGGTATCCAGCCAGTTCTGCACGCCGGGGTCCTCGTGCGCGATGACGATGCGAATCTTGCCGTCATCGTCGATGTGCGCTTGGGCGTCGTTGATGCTCGTGACCCGGTTCGCGAAATCGAGCGGTTGCAACCAACCGGGCATGTAGGTCTGGAACGACCAGTAGGTCGCGTCGGGCTGTTCCAGTTCGATGAGGAGCGCCTCGCCGGGTCTGAGATTCCACTGCGTGCCACCATGGAGCATGTTCTCAGCGGATCCTGCGGGCTTGCTCGGCGGGGCGAGCTCGTTCACTGGTGTGAACTCGAAGGTCATCTTCGAGTAGGAGTTCCAAAGGGGGACGCTCGTCTCGACCCACCTCGCGATCTGGTCGAGCGCCGCCGCCACTGCCCCCGTGGTCACCTGCTCGGCCTCGCCGGCTTCGTCGATGCGCTCGATGAACAGTTCAGCGATGGAGTCGTGTTGCCAGTCGGCGATGAACTGTCGGACGTTGATGTACGTCGCGTCGTCACCGAGTGGCAGCCAGTTCCCTGTGCGCTCGGGGCCGCCGAGGATGAGGTCGAGCTCACCATTCTCATCGGCGGCCAACTCGTGAATTGAGCATTCGGCCAGCACGGCGGTCTTGCCGTAGATGAACTCGCCGTCCTGCACCGAAAAGAGGATCTCCTTGGCGCCCGCAACGTTGCCCGTCAGACGGTAGGTGCCAGTCGGATCGACGAAGGCGCGGAGGTACTGGTTATCGACGTTGGTGGCGCCGAAGGTGGTGATGTCGTCGCCGTAGCGGAACAAGGTCGGCTGGTTCGCGCTCGAGAACTCGAGGTACAGCTGCGATGCCATCGCCAGGAGGCGTGCCACGTAGCGGTAGCCCTCGGCACGCAGGCGCGGATCCTGGCTGTACTCTTCGCCACTGATCAGCTCGCCGGCGACCTTCAGGCGGGTCGCAAAGTCGCTCCACGCCACGTCGAGGTCTGTGGTGGCCATGATCACTTCTCCTCGGGAATGTCGAAGCGGTCCATGTACGCCGCGAATTGTGATCGGGTCGCGGCCAGGTCGAGGCCGGTGTCTTCGAAACGGTATGCCCCACCGCCGTGACGGCCTTTCGGTTTGGCGGCGATGTAGGTGCGCATACGCTCGGCAGCGTCGTCGGTGAGCTCGACGCCGAGACCGTCGTAGACGCGTTCGATCGTTCCGATGTGGTCGCTCATCAGGTCGGCGAACCTCACATCGGTGAAGCGGTCTTCGGGTAGCTCGCCGGACGAACGTTGATTGGCCACCATGTCGAACAGGAACGGCAACCCAAAGCCGAGCGCCTGCGCATACTCGAGGTGGTCGACAACGTCTGATCGCTGCCACCTGAGCGTCGCGATCAGGTTGGCGGTCGACGGCAGCACCTTGATCGGATCGCGATGGGTCATCACGATCCGGGCGTCGGGATATTGTCCGAAGAGAGAGGTCAGCACGCCCAGATGGGAAGGGCCTTTCCACAGCCATCGGCCGGGAGCTTTGAACTGGAGGTGCTGGAACATCCGTCGGTGGTGCCGATACGTCTGCTCGGCGCCTTGCATGGCGATGTACATGTCGAGGTTCGGCGCCTTGTGAAACGCCGACCAGCTCGCGGCGACGAACTCGTGCGCAACGCCGACAACATCCTCGTCTGCTCCTTCGCTCGAGGTCTCGTGGATCCCCATCAGCTCCGGCACCACGTCGTACCACAATGCGAGATCGTCTTGGGTTTCGAGGAGGCGCGGGTCGTTGTAGCGGGTCTCAGCCTGCGGTGGCGGCGAGGGCCGGCGGAGCTCCCAACCCGTCGGCACCCGCCACTGCGAATCCTGGGCCATGATCTCGTACAGGATGCTCGTGCCGGTTCGGCCCATGCCAGTGATGACCACCGGGGCCAAGATGGCCTGTTCGAGGATCTCGGGATGCTGCTTCTCGGTCTCTGCCATCTCCAGCCGCACCACGAGCGAGTGCACGATGTCGCGTCGGGCGAGCAGTCGTCCGATCACGTTGAGGCGGGCGTGTTCAGCGAGGTCGGCGAGCAGGATCTGGAACGGCTCCCGCCACTCCTCTGGCCCGAAGTCTTCGAGACCGGTGATGGATCGCGCCGCTTCGGTGAGCGACGCCTCGTCGAGCGGAATCGCCTGTTCGAGGTTACCGAGCGTGGTGCCGAGGCGGTTGAATCGACGCGCCCACTCCGGGCGGGGTTCAGGCCGCCATGTCTGTTCGATCGGGATGCTGGTCATCGTTGCTCCATCGGTTTCACATCACGGTCTTGTAGGTCTGACCCAGCTCCTCGGGTCTTCGGCAAAAGCACGTATTGGCGTCGGTTGTTCGAATATTTGAACACTTGTGTTCATATATTCGACACTCTAAGATTTCAACATGACCCCGTCAAGGAAAATCTGATGTCGACGTCAACTTCACCCCCCACGCACCGAGTGGTCGATGTTCTCGAGCGGTTGGCGGAGCAGCCGGGTGGCCTGCGCCTCGCCGATCTCACACGCGATCTCGACCTCACGAAAGGCACAGCTCACGCCATCCTGACGACACTGTGCGATCGCGGCTGGGTCATCCGCGATCAGATCGAACGGACCTTCACTCTTGGCCCTGCCCTCGCCATCGCAGCCGCCAAGTCCGACCATGTACGGCCGTTGGCTGTCGCCGCACGTGCTTGCGCGATCGATCTCGCCAAGGAACTCGGGCACGCAGTCACCGTCGTTGAACAGGTCGCCGATTCGATCGTCATCATCGCCTTCGAAGGAGGAGACAGTGAGATCGTCGCCTCCCCGGGTGATCGGGTGCCCTTCGGAGCGCCGATCGGGCTCGGGTTCGCCTCCTGGGCTGCCGAGCCCGAGCGCCGGCGATGGATCGAGTGGGGCGCCGGCGACGACGCCGACCTCGTCAGTCGCCTCGACGAGCTCATCACGGTCACCCGGCAACGTGGCTATACGGTGGAGCGTATGAACGCCACGTATGCCCAGACTGCGCAGCTCATGGTCATGCTGCGAGAAGACCAACTGCCCGTTGGCGTGCGCCGCGCGATCAACTCGACCCTGGCCGACCTGACCAGAATTGTCCTGGAGGCCGACTCCTTCGTCGATCCCGTGACCGCGATCGCCGCTCCGGTGTTCGACCACCGCGGGCGGGTTGCGCTCAACGTGGCCGTGCACCCAGGTGGTTCCACCTCGGCGCGGCAGGTCGACGCCATCGGCCGTCGGCTCTCCGCGGAAACGGGTCGCGTATCCCAGTTGGCGATGGCTTCCGAGGTCGCATCATGAGCCTCACTGCCGCACGCGGGCCACTCGGCAACGATCCCGCAGGCTGGTTCTCGGCGCCGATACCCGACGCCGTCGTCTTTGTCGAGCCGCACCCTCGCCGTATCCAGGCACGTAAAGACGGCCAAACCGTCATCGACACCGAGGGCGCGGTGCTCGTCCATCGCGCCGGACACCCACTCCACTACGCCTTCCCCGCCGACGCAGTAGGTGATCTGCCGAGCGCTGCCGAGCCGGAGGCTCCCGGCTTCGTCGTCGTCCCGTGGGACGCTGTCGACACGTGGCTCGAGGAAGGGCGCGAACTCGTGCACTACCCGCCCAATCCATATCACCGCGTCGACTACCGGCCGACGAACCGCCGCTTGAGAGTGGAGGTGGCAGGTACCACGATCGTCGACACCGATGACACCATGATCTGCTTCGAAACGGCCCTCGGCCCGAAGCTCTACGTCAGCCCGGAGCACGTGCGAACAGACCTGCTTCGCCGCTCCCAGACCACCTCGTACTGCAACTACAAGGGATGGTCCACCTATTGGGACGCCGTGGTCGGTGACACGATCATCGAAGACGCAGCGTGGAGCTACGACAATCCACTCCCCGAGAGCGGCCCCATCGCCGGCCTCATCAGCTTCGAGCCGACCCGCGTGGCGATACAGGCCGAACTGCCCGTCGGCGCAACGATTCCCATCGAATGCACCACCGAGTGCGCAATTCCGCAGCGTGTGTAAGGGAAGGTTCGAAGGCCTATAGGTTCGGAGCTCCGCGCGTTGGATCGGGTCAACCAGTCAGCCGACCGTCACCGCCGTACTCGTCGATCTCGCCGACATCCGCGACCACCTGCCCGATTCGGCCCCCACGTTCACGCCCGCCGATCTAGCAGCGCAACTCGCCGCCCGGCGTCGGCGGTGCCAACCGTCGGTTCCGCCGATGACGCCGCCGACGCGGCCGTCACAATGACGCCGAGCGCAGCTCGGCCCGGCCGTGGGTGACGACGACCGCGCCCGCGCACGTCGCCTCGAACGCCACCGTTTCTGGACCCACGTCGTACAACTTCACGATGACTTCCTCGCCGAGAAAAGTCGGCGAAGCGAAGCGCACTGCTACTCGGCGCACACGAGACCGCGTCACCGTCGGCGACGACGTCGGTCACCGCTTGGGAGCACAGCGCCATCGTGCACAGACCATGCAGGAACACTCGATCGACACCGCTGCGACGAGCCGCAGCGGTGTCGAAGTGGTGCGGCGACCAGTCGCCAGACACCCCTGCGTATCGGGTGGCCATGTGCTCGTCAACCTGCTTCACGAACGCCCCAAGCGGGCGATTTCGAGCGTCGTCGGCGAATGCGTGGTCAGGCGTCGGGTCCCCGATCGGCTCGCACGACGTGCCGAGGTATACCGTCGTCCACCACTGCTCGGCGACCAGATCGCCTGCGGCGTCTACTGTCGTGTATCGCAACGTCACCAGGCAGTTGCGGCCCGCTGGACGAGCACCATGGCCTTCGACCCACGTGCGCAGCCGCTCCCCAGGCAGGATCGGGCGGTGGATGACGATGTCGTGCTCGCCGTGCACACCTCCCGTCGCGGAATGCTGGAGTTCATCCGGCACTAGCGCCGTACGCCCGGCATTCTGCGCCTCCCAGATCTGTGTGACGAGAGCGGTCGGCGGCACCGACTGGCCTGCCCGTGCCAACGGCGACGTATCGCTGGTGGCGTCGGCATAACGTTGAAGGAACTCGGTGTCGACGCATGCTTCGAATGGCCCGACTCGTTGGCCGAGTATGACCCCAGCCGTCATCGGAAGGTCCTCGTCACAGCCGGCCTGACCTCAGCCGAACGGTTGCAGGCTGTTGGCCACGATCCACATGGAGAAGTACTGGTTCTGCGCGCCGTACGCCATTGCCAGCGACACGTTGGCACCAGCCACTTGGTGCTCCCCTGCTCGTCCGCGCACCTGGTTGGCCGCTTCCGCGAACCGTAGGAGGCCCGATGCGCCAATCGGATTGGTCGAGAGCACTCCACCCGACGCGTTGATGGGTAACGCGCCGGTGAGCTCGGTCGTGCCGTCGTCGACCATCTTCCATCCTTCGCCTTCTTCTGCGAGGAAGTGCGTCTCCAGCCAGATCGGCTCGAGCCACGAGAACGGCACGTACAACTCGGCGGTGTCGATCTGCTTGCGCGGTTCGGTGACGCCGGCTTGTTGGTAGACGTCGGTGACGCACTGCATGCCCGCTTGAGGTCGCACCGGGTCGCGCCCGGCGAAGCTCAGTGGCTCGCTGCGCGACGACGTGCCGAGAATCCATGCTGGCATCCGGCCGGCTGCTTGCGCCGCCCGCGCTCCGTCTTCGTCGGTGATGATGACGGCGCACGCGCCGTCAGACGACGGGCAGGACTCGAGATAGCGAATTGGTTCCCACATCATCTGGGAGTTGCGCACCTTGTCGATCGAGATGTCTTCGATCTTCAGGTGGGCGTAGGGGTTCTTGAGTGCGTTGAGGCGGTCTTTCACCGCCACCTTCCACCCGATGTGTTCGGGTGCTTTGCTGCGGTGCATGTACGCGCGGACGAACGGGGCAAATGACCCGCCAGCGCCGAGCGCTGCGCCCTTCCCGCTGCCCAGTGCGAACTGGGCGTTGCCTTCCGACTGCTTCTCGAACGCGACGGCGAGCACGGTGCGATGTTTGCCGGACTGCACATGTGACGCCGCGACGACGCCGGTGGTGCCACCGACTGAACCGGCTGTATGCACGCGGAACATCGGTTTGCCGACGGCGCCGAGCGCGTCAGACAAGTAGAGCTCGGGCTTCATGACGCCCTCGAACAGGTCGGGTGCTTTGCCCAGCACCACCGCGTCGATGTCGGCCATGGTCATTTCGGCATCTTCGAGCGCCCGGAAGACGGCCTCGCGTACGAGCCCACCGAACGACACGTCGCGACGCCGCGCCTTGTGATGCGTCTGTCCGACGCCAACGACTGCGCAAGGTCTCATGACTGGCCTTCCAGGATGCAGATGAGGTTTTGTTGCATGCACGGCCCGCTGGTGGCGTGCGCGAGGGCACGGCTGCCGCCGCCGAAGATGTGATCGGCCGCGTGGCCGATCCGGCACAGGCCCGCCGCCATGATCGGGTTGGCCTTGAGCGACCCGCCCGACGCATTGACCACCACGTCGTCGCCGAGTTCCAACACGTGGCGGAGTAACAGCTCTTCGTGGGTGAACGACGCCTGAAGCTCGGCCACTTCGACTGGGCCTGTGCCGAGCCCGGCCTCCCGCGCCGCGATGCGAGTCGACGGGGAATCGTCGAGTCGCCGGAATGCCGGATTGTGACCCTCGGTGCGATGGTCGAACCCCGTGATGTACGCCGGCCGCTCCACGAGTTCGCGGGCACGGTCGCCGCGGGCAAGCACCATGGCGGCGGCGCCGTCGGTGATGGGCGGCACGTCGTGCATTCGCAACGGCTGACGGATGTAGTCGCGGGTGAGCAGTTCGTCGGGGGTGGCGCCGCCACGTGAACGGGCGGCGACCTCAGCCATCGAGCGCTCGTCGGCAATGCCGGCGGCGATCAACGCGTTCGCCTGCAACGCAGCGAAGGTCATCAGGTCGACACCGAGCGGTGCGAGGACGTATGGGTCCATCTCCATCGGATAAATGAGCGACGGGTCACCGGTGGACGAACGGCCAGACCCGGTGACGACGGCGATGTCGATGTCGCCTTCCTGCAGGCGGAGCCAGGCTTCGTACAGCGCCCAAGCACCGTCCATCTCGACATGCGAGTCGCGCTTGGGTGGCCAGGCCCCGATTGCGTCGAGGTTGAAGACGAACGAGAAAGCTTGCCCGGTGATGTAGTCGCAGGAGCCGAGGCAGGTGAAGTCGATATCGGCCCGGGTAAGACCCAGTGGGTCGATCGCATCGGTGATCGCCCGCATCACCATTTGGGTCTCGGTGGAATCGGTCTGACGCACGAGCGGTGTGTGGGCCCAGCCGATCACCGCGATGTCGGAACTCATCAGCTTGGTGGAACTCATCAGCACACTCGATTCACGAGGTCGGGGTCGTCGATGTCTGGCTCGCCGTTGGGGGTCCAACCGAGCAAACTGCCCTGAGGGCGGCCGGTGCCGCTGTAGGTCTCACCGTCGAAATCGGCTGGAGCCCACACGGCTGTGACCCGCAGGCCGACGCGCACGTCTTCGACGGGGAGATCGATCACCGGTTGATAGTTGAGCACCACGTCGGAGTCGTCGAGCAGAACGAACACCCGCCGCGAACTGCTCGGTGTTCGTCTGGCCCGGATAGGCAACCGGGGTGACGACCACGAAGTTGGTGATCGTCGCGTTGGTTGAGAGTTCGACCTCGGTCTCGGGGCCGAACTCCACTGCATCGATGGGGCATTGCGGGCGGTCGCCGCCGACGAACACCCGCGCACACACCGGGCAACGCATACCGATGAGACGGTGTTGGCGCGAGGCGTCGCGGTACCGATCGGCCATGACCGGCACCGGATTGCGGTAATCGACGGTGGCGATGTACTCCATCATCTCCACCGGTGCCTCGGCGGGGCCGGCGTCTTCGCCATAGACCTCCGCGGTGTCGCCGGGAATGAAGGCGGTGATGTCGGTGATGTGGCCAATGCGGGTGCCACGCCACCTCGGAGCGACCCGCATGCCCACCGACATGGCGTCGGGCCCGTCGACATCGACCGCGTGCAACAACGGCGTCGTTGCGCCGTCGAGTCGGATGAACGCGAACGCGAACGGCGTAGCGAGCGGATGCTGCTCGGTTGGAACCGGTACCCACGTCCACGAGTCGACCGTGCCTGCCGGGCCCACCTCGACGAGGTCCATCGGCAGTTCGGCGCCTGTGGCAGGATCCCATTCCATCGGCGGCACGAGGACTTGTTCGCCGTTGCGGGTTCCCAAGATCTGCTTGTTGGTGAGCGCCGTCATGAACGCGCCGGTCACCGGGCCGAGCGACCGCTGGTACGGAAACGTGATCGTGCTTTCAACGAACCTCGTCATGGGGCTCCCTCAGAAATCGTTCAGGAATGGTGCGATAAGTGGTGTGTCTGATGTCGTCGCCAACAGGGATCAAACAATACGGCGTCGACGATATGGGATCGACATCGACGTCAAAACTTACAATACATGTTTTGATCTCGTGTATTGTATTCGACATGACGAGACGTCACGGTTGGGCAGGGGACCCGCCAGCGAATGAGAAGGCTGCGCGAGAACGCATCGTCACCATGGCCATGCGATGCCTCGACACCACCGGCCCCACCGGCTTCACCATCTCCGACGTCGCCGCTGAACTCGGCGTCACACGACCAACCGTCTACCGCTACTTTCCCAGCACCGACGACCTGTTCGTTGCAGTGGCGCTGCGCGCGAATGACGCATTCATCGACGCACTCACCGCACGACTCGTCGGCATCGAAGACCCTGCGGCATGGGTCGTGGAAGGCATCGTCGCAGCGGCCGAAATCGCACCGCGCAGCCCGCACCTCACGATCATGCTCGCTGCTGGTCGGCCCGAAGCGTTCGCCCGCGGGTTCACGTCGGAGTTCTCCCGTCAGACCGGACGCGAGTTGCTCAAACGTTCGTCGATCAACTGGACAGAAGCGGGCTTCAGTGAAACTGAACAAGAAGAACTCATCGAACACATGCTGCGCACCCTGCAGTCGTTGCTGGTCGACCCGCCCCATCCACCCCGCGACGCAGCCGAACTTCGCCGCTACCTCCATCGCTGGGTTGCACCCAGCGTGCAGCCACGAATCAACGTTCACAGAGAGGTCCTGACATCGTGAAGACCGCCATTCCCACCCCTGCACGAGAGTTGATCCCCCGAGTGCACGCCGCTGCGTGCGCCGGAGTTGGAGACCTCGCTCCATCAACGATGATCATTCCCAACGCGCACTACACCAGCCAGGCGATTCTCGAAGCAGAGCTGCGCACGACGTTCGCAGCACCCCTACTGGTCATGGCGAGCGCGTCGGTCGCGAACGAAGGCGACTACCGCGCGCTCGATCTGATGGGAACACCGGTGGTCGTCATTCGCGGCGCCGACGGGCGCGCTCCGTGTCTTTCTGAATGTCTGCCGCCATCGCGGCGCACAAGTTGCCGAAGGGTCGGGGTGTACTCGCCGCCTCACCTGCAGCTACCACGCCTGGTCGTACGACACGACAGGGGCACTCGTCGGCATTCCAGGGCGCGAAGGTTTCAACGACATCGACACCGCAACACGTGGCCTCGTGGAATTGCCCAGCGAGGAACGCCACGGTTACATCTGGGCACTCCGCGACCCGAACGGCGCACTCGACCTCGATGCGCATCTCGGCCCGTTCGATGCCGAACTCGACTCGTGGGGCTACCACCACGATGTCGCGGCCGAGATGGAGGTGTCACTCAATTCCAACTGGAAGTGCGCGCTGGAAGCGTTCATGGAGACGTACCACTTCCCATACGTGCACGGAAACTCCATGGTGGGCTTGTCGACCTACGCCAACATCGTCACGTTCGACCAGATCGGCCGCCATCACCGCCTCGGCGTGCCCACCTTCGCCATCGGCACCGATGAAGAGCCAGCCGAGGGCCAGCACGTGGTGGTGATCTACTACATCCACCCGTGCACGGTCATCGCCACATCCGTCGTGGGCGGGGAGATGTTGCAGTTCTATCCCGGCAAGACTCCCGGAGAGAGCACCATTCGATACACGATCTTGTCGCGCCAACCGATGTCTGACGAAGGCGTGAGCGAGTTCTACGAAGCGTTCGCACCGGCGATGCAAGCCGTCATTCGCGACGAAGACGCACCCGTGCTCGAACGCTCTGGCATCGGCCTCGCCGCCGGTCTCACCGACGTAGTCCTCGGCCGCAACGAGATCGGCTGCCAAGCCGCCCACAGACAGATCCTCGCCGACCTCGCCACCGACCCGGGCCCGTCACCGCGCTCGGTACCGGGTCCGGACGACTCGCGCCCAGCCGAAATGGTGCAAGCAGTCACCGTCGCAGCTCACTGAAGGAACCAACCATGGAACCAGTCATCGTCGACCAAGTCATCGACCAGATCATCGACCAAGTCATAGTTCAGCGGCACGGCCCGATCATGCAGCTCACCCTCAACCGACCGAAGCGCATGAACGCGTTCACCGGCACGATGCTGGCGATCATCGCCGACTCGTGTGCCGAGGCTGGCGCCGACGACGCGATTCGGTGCATCGTGATCACCGGCGCCGGCGGCAACTTTTCCTCGGGGGCAGATCTCCGCCAGATGGCAGGCGACTCCGACGAGGAAGGCTCGATCGATCTCACCCAGCGCCGCATCGACGACCCGAGATATGTCGAGCGCGGCTTTTTGAAATCGACCGACCGATGAAGCCGATCATCGCCGCAATCGAGGGCGTCGCCATCGCTGGTGGCACCGAGATCCTCATGGGCACCGACATTCGTGTCGCCGGCCGTAGTGCTCGATTCGGTATCTCCGAAGCGCGCTGGTCGCTGTACCCCACGATGGGTTCGGCCGTGCGACTCCCCCGCCAGGTGCCCTACACGAAAGCCGCGGAGATCCTGCTCACCGGCCGCCACATCACCGCCGACGAAGCGGAACGAATGGGCTTGATCGGCCATGTCGTCGACGACGGCGCGGCACTCACCAAAGCGCTCGAACTCGCCGATCAAATCTGCGCGAACGGTCCGCTGGCCGTGGAGGCAATCCTCGAAACCCTGCGCACATCGTCGGGAATGAGCGACGACGAAGCGCTCGCCGCCGAGGTGGAACGCAACCGCCGAGTGTTCGTGTCCGACGACGCCAAAGAAGGCCCACGCGCGTTCGCGGAAAAGCGCGCGCCGAACTTCCAGCGCCGCTGACGGCCAACCCGTTCACAGCTCGCTAGTCGAGGGCTTCGAGTTCGGCTCGCAGGGCCGAAATGACGCTCGAATCGACCTTGGCGGCGGCCATGTCGAGTAGTGAGTTCAGGCTCATAGTGCGGGCCATCGACAGCATCGGGTTGCCGATCAACTCGGGGATGTGGCGACCGATGATCGCGCTGCTTTCGGCGTCGTCGAGAATGTCGCCCACTGGTGAGCGATCGAGATCCCACCGACCCCGCACCTCGTCGGAGTCGTCGTACTCGCGCTCGGGCGGCGTGATGGGCGTGAAGTTGTCGTAGCGCAACCCGTGCCCGAACGCGAACGTCGGATTCTCGGTGTCGCAGGGCACATCAGAACAACTCGCCTCGACCGCGGCCATCGACGACGGCAACTCGAACGGAAGCTTGCCGAGCGGTTCGAGTTCGCCGAACAACACCTTGACGAATGCATCGTCGGATGCGCCGAAGTTCACGATGAGTGCGTCGACCTGATCGACGAACGGGGCGACGATCGCGGGCCGGTCGAGGTACACATCGATCACGGTCGGTACCGCTTGGGTGACCGCCCTGATGCGTTCCAGTTCTTCGGCGTGGAAGTCGAGTGAGCCGGCGTGGAAAAAATTCTCCAGCTCGCCAGGGTTGCCGCGGATCTCCCATGGCGCGACCAAACGCAGCACAGCCACATCGGCTTCCCCTGGTGTATCGACGACTTCCACCCAGCGGCGCAACACCCGCCGGTCGATTCCCTCGGCGTACACGCGCAGGCTGGTGCTCAATGGAAGGTGGGCGACCCCGGCCTCGTTCTTCAGCAATGTTTGAGCGTGAGCCTGCGCCGTCAAACCTTCGACACGAGCAGTGGCGGCGCCCACCAGAGCGTCGGCCGCATCGGCATCGACGAAAGGATTGTCGAACAACCCGAGACGGAACTTCTCGCGCAGCAGACGGCGCACCGATTGGTCGATTCGCGCCTCGGTGATGTGACCTTCGTGGACGAGACGGACCAAGCGATCCGGCTCGGTCTCGCCGCCGAACTGATCGACGCCGGCGTTGATCGACTTGATCATTCGCTCGTCTTCGGTGAGATCTTCCACTCCCCAGAACTGACGCGACACGACACCCCAGTCTGAGCAGATGATCCCATCGAAACCGAGCCGTTCGCGCAGGATACCGGTGAGGATTTCCTTGTGGAAGTTGAAGCCAACCTCTTCGTACTCGGTGCCGACGGGCATGCCGTAGTACGGCATCATCTGTGATACGCCTGCAGCGATGAGCGCTTTGAACGGCTCGATGTGGTACTCGAAGTTGTTACCCGGGTAGACCTGTTCGCGCCCGTACGAGAAATGCGGGTCTTCTCCGTCTTTCTGCGGGCCACCACCTGGAAAGTGCTTGGCCATGGCCGACACCGACTCGGGGCCGATGGCAGCACCCTGCAGACCGCGAACGTAGGCGGCACCGAGGCGGCCGACGACTTCCGCGCTCGCACCGAACGTCGTGCTCGTCCGCGACCAGCGCGGTTCGGACGCGATATCGACTTGGGGGTGCAACGCCGTACGGATGCCAACTGCGAGATACTCACGTCGGATCGTGTCTGCGAACCGTTCCACGAGATCTGGATCATCCAACGCGCCGAACCCCAGCATCTCGGGCCACTGCGAAAATGGACCGGCCAACATCGATGTCGCGGGATTGTCACTGAACGAATGCCGCGGGTCGGTGGAGAAGGTGACAGGGATACTCAGAGGTGACTGGCGGGCGAACTCTTGAACCGCGTTCGTCCAGTCCGCGAGTTCGCGGGCCGACGGTGCCTGCAACACGTTGAAGTGGGTGATGCGTCGGTCAAGGAGGACGCGCGGCGACGGCAACCCGAACAGGCCGGGTCCGTCGAAGTCACCGTACGCCAGAATCGGGTGGAACATCTGGGGCGCCTTGTCTTCGAGACGCATGCGACTCATGAGGTCGTCGACCCGTTGATCGATTGCCAATGATGCGTCTTGATACGGAAAGCTCGAGATGCTCATGCAAGGAAAAGTAGTCGATTTTGACACTAACGTCGATTTAAGCCAGTCGTCGTAACCAGGTGTTACGTCGAACGTCGTTCGATCAGGATCGACTGGCTCGACTGGCCAAACTGGCCATCTGCGTCGTGCAGGTTCGACAGGGCCTGCGCCGTGCCTGTTCGCCCGATCAAGCCATCGTTTTCCACACCAACCCAACCACCGATCGGTGGACGGCTCATGCTGACCACGATGTCTGCGTTCATGAACGTCCACTCCCGAAAGTCGAGTTGCGACGAGATGGCCGCAGACCAGTCGGCGCACGCCAGCACATTTTCGATCGGCGACGGCGGCCGATGTGGCACAACGGGGAGCAGCAGCTTCATCCAATACCGACGAGGATGGGGCGCCTCGGGCATCGGGTCATCCCATCGAACCGCCATGGCCAAGCTGTCAAAGCTGTCGTGTCCAACGGTGTCGCGAGCCCTCTTGTTTGCTCGTTCAAGCGGTGGGGCGGCGCTGGGTTCAAAGACAACGCGACGCGCCGTTGCCGCTTCAGGTAGTTCGATGTCATCCCGACGCATCCGCAGCCCGAACGCACGCGCCACGGGCCGGCCGCCGGCGGACAGCTCGACCGATTGCCGAACCACTCGCCGACCACCTTCGGTCGGACCAACGTCAACCGAGAGCGGGGCGTTCGGCACTGGTGCGAGCAATTCGACAACCACCCGCATGAGTACCTGCGCTGGATCGTCGAGCAAACCTCCGAGCAGCGCGGCGACCGCTCCGCCATGCAACACACCGGGACGCCACGGACCGCCAGCCGCCGGCGTCGGCACCAGCGTGCCGCCATGGCCGTGCGTGAACAGAGATGTTGGACGGTCCGCCTCCGAAGTACTCGTCATCGTCCCAGCCATTTGTGGCCCAGTAGCTCGTGCATCGGATCCTCCGAGTAGGTCGGCATGACCGACGTACGCTAACTTGACGTCAGTATCAATATTGAGGTGAGACGAACTCACGAAGTTCGTCGAAGGGGAGGCCGCGATGACTATTCCATCGAACGTTGACGAGCTTACGCCGCAATGGTTCAGCGAAATTCTCGACGCAGATGTGAGCGCCGTCGAACTCGCCGATTCGCATACCGGGACGACCGGGCGCGCGAAGGTACGAATCACGACTTCGGCCGACATTCCCGAGACATTGTTCGTGAAGCTGCAGCCGTTCACTCCAGAGCAACGCGAGTTCGTGAAAGGCGTTGGCATGGGCGTGGCTGAAGCTCGGCTCTACGCCGCTGCCGGCAACGACCTACCCGTGCGGTCACCAAAGGTGTGGCACTCCGAGTTCGACGACGACGATGGCTCATTCATCATGGTGCTCGAAGACCTCGACGCGTCCGGGTCACGCTTCTTGAGCGCCGAAGACGACGACGTTGTCGAGATCGCCGAAATGCTGATGGACGAACTGGCGCTGCTGCACGCGCCCTACTGGAATCAAGACGTCCCATGGTTGAAAGTCGCCGCAGGCTTCCGCAACAACGAAAAAGGCGCCGAGACCGCCAACCGGGCTGCAGGAATCATGCGGTCAGCGCTCGAGCAATTTGCCGACGACATGCCACCGGCGTTCGCTCAACTCGGCGAGTTCTACGTCACCCGATTTGCCGACATCCACGGTTTGTATCGCCAGGGCGAGCGCACCCTCGTCCACGGCGACAATCACATCGGCAATCTGTTCATCGACGGCACCGGTCGCCTCGGCTTCTACGACTGGGCAATCGCCTCCACCTTGCCCGGCATGCGCGACGTCGCGTACTTCATGTGTAACTCTCTGCCCACAGACGTTCGCCGCAAGCACGACGCAGCGTTGATCACGCGCTACCGCAACGCCCTCGCTGAGCGCGGCGTCACACTCGACGAAAAGACCGCGTGGGACCAGTACCGCCTGTTCGCCGTGTACTCGTGGTCCGGTTGCACGACCACTCGAGCGATGGGTGACAAGTGGCAGCCGATCGATATTGGTCAACGAGCGATGGAACGCACCACTGATGCGATCTCCGACCTCGATTCGGTTGGTTTGCTCACCGAGCTCCTGGCGGGCAAGTGATGGGCGCGCTGTTGAAAGCCCGCGGCGTTGGCCTCGTCGCTCGTGAAGGCATGCGGGCCGGGCTCGACAAGGTCGTTCCCGGCGGGGCCGCCGTTCCCCTGCGCGCTGGAGAAGTCACACCAGAGTGGCTGGAAGAAATTTTGGAACTTCGCCGCGGAGCGATCCGCTCGGTGTCGGTCGTCACCGAAGACTCCGGCACGGCCGCACGGGCAAGACTCGCAGTCGTTTCCGACGACGACGTCGACCTGCCCGAGCATGTCTTCCTGAAGTTCACACCGCGGAGCTTCCAGCAACGCATGATGATGCTGGTGATGGGCCTCGGCACACGCGAGGTGTTCCTCTACCAAACGCTCGGTGGCCAACTCCCGGTACGTATGCCGAAGTGCTACGCCGCCCGCGTCGACGTGCGGCGCGGCCGCAACATCATGTTGCTCGAAGATCTGGCGGCCACGGCGCTGTTCCGCGACATTCGCGATCCGGTGTCAGCGGCCGAGGCAGAATCCGTGGTGGACGCCATGGCCGCACAACACGCCGCCTTCTGGAACACCGAACGCTTCCGCGGCGACCTCGCTCCGCTCGTCACCCGCTTCTCGCCAGAGGCCATGGCAGTCGGCAACGTCGTTCGCCGCCGATTCCTCGGCAATATGAAGGGTGAAGCCGCTCAGTTGGTGCCTGACCCGATCAAGGAGCAGGGCAAGATGGTGTACGAGCGCAGCGACGCCATCGACGCGTTCTGGGCCAGCGAACCACAAACGGTTCTGCACGGCGATCCACACTTTGGCAACTTGTTCTTCGAAGGTGACCAGGCCGGATTCATCGACTGGCAGGTAGCGCGAGCCGGTTGCGGCATTCGCGACGTGTCGTACTTCGCTACGGCGTCAATCGACCCGACGCTGCTCCGTACGATCGAGCGCGGGCTGGTGGAACGCTACGTCGGGCTGCTCGACGCGGCCGGTATCGCCGTCGACTTGGAACACCAATGGAACCTGTACCGAGCGGGTCTCACCGACTTCTACGGGTCGGCTGTCGCGGCTTCCGAAGCCGGCGACAAGGCCCAAGACCCAGAGATCACTCGGGTCGGCGTGGAACGCGTCGTTGCCTCGATCGAAGCACTCGACTCGTTCACCGTGCTCGAAAAACTGATCGACGGCAAACCGGTCTAGCAGAGTCGTCGCACAGCTGTCAGGAGTTGAAGGCCTCTTCGGCCAGCGACGCCTGCGTCGCGAGGACGTTGGCTCGGTCGGCCTCCAACAGGTACCCAGTTTCAATCGTTTCGTCGAGACGTTGAGAGAATGCCGCCATGTATTCGCCGACGTTGCCGTATCGGTCGGCAAGTTCGGTTGACGGCAGCAACGTTTGTTGCCCCACGAGGATGCACCGGCCGCCGGGCGACGAGTTGACGAGGTAGTTGGCCAGTGGCACGTCGAGATGTGGCGACCGCACTCCCCCGGCGGCGTTGCCGAACTCATCTACTTTTACCGTCGACACGGGCCCGAGCTCCAGCAACTCTAGGCGTGGCGCTGCCGGTGGCTCGACTCCGTCTTCGACCCAACGAAACAGCCGAACCAGCGCAGCCCGAATGAAGGCTGACGCAGGAAATGTGGAGGGCGTTCCTTCGCAGCCTGGCGCGCGAAATGCATGCGGGGCACCACCCAGTTCGTACAGGCGATAGCGGTCCCCAGGCGCGTCGCTGTCGTCGCGACGGATCCATGCCGAACCCGGGCTGGTGTATTCCCGCCCGTCGAGCAGCGACACCTTGAAACCTTGCACGTCGGTCTGCGTCTCGATGGCGACGACCGGCACCGCAACAGCTTGCATGTGCGTCGTCTCGAACGACGGAAGGTTGCGTTGGCCCGACTGGAGTTGGGTGAAGCTTCCCGAATGCGACGCCGGAAAGTACCCGTCGTAAATCGGCGAACCATCGTCGAGCAGTGATCGGTCATGGAAGCACATCGCGAACGTCGCAGTGTCGCCGCCACTTTGGGAGTAGCCGGCCAGATACACGTGTGCAACCGGTCGACCGGCGAATGGCCCGTCCACCGGGTCACGGACGATCGCTCCGACTTGGGCGATGATGTCCCAGGCGAGGTCGTTGGACGGTATCGACATCATCCCATATCGCTGTGGGTCATGTGCTTTCAGCGTCGTCTCAGAAGAGGTGCGCTGGCTCACGCCCACCCAGCCGTCGCCGGAGGCAACGAGTGCGTCGCTCGTCCTCGCCCAGATCACGTCGACGTCCTGCCCCGCTGAGGTGTTGAACGGCTCGACGACCACCCGCCCACTGAACTCCCCCGCGTCAGTTGGTGCGCGAACCAGCACACGCGTGCAATATGGGTGTTCGTGCTCATCGGTGGTGACTGGGCCAGTCACCGGCCCCGAGTAGGTGCGAGCGGAGCCAACCACGAGGAACTCTGTTTCTGTGTACGTCGCCGGCAGCGTGACCGAATTGCCTGCGTCGCTTGATCTGGCAACGGTCGCGGTCATGTGCGGTGGTAGGGAACCGCTCGCGAGCGGACGGATCGTCAGTTTCACCATCGCTCGATTCTACAGCGGCTTCGATTCTACATTGACGTCGATATCAGCGGTTATGCTGGTTCGATGGGACGTGCAACCAAGGTTCTGGGCCGAACTGCTGCGATCGCTGCCATCGTCGGGCTCACCCGAGTCGGAGCTGGCGGCGCCGCGTTCGCCGCCCGTTCGGGCAAAGCACGACGCAGCAACCAGCCCCTGATCCCAGGTGTTCCTGCCCCACGCCCCAGCGCCTCGCTCGCCGGAGCGGTTGCACTCGACCAGACGTTCGTAGGGGCGATGCGGGTGCTGTCGACCGTGATGCCATCAGGCGACTATCACCTGTCGTCGGCCGAACTCGACGAGGCGGTGCTGTACTACGACGCACAAGGATGGATCGACGATCCGTCGAGCTACTTCGTCGACCCGCCGCCACTCACCGAGGTCGACATCACGGTCAAGAAGCGCCGCAAGGGCCCCGTCGAGGTGCTTCGGTTCGAGAGCCTCTATCAGCCGCACCCTGGTGAGCCCGGCGCAGATCGTTGGCAATCGTTCGAAAAGAACAAGTTCGCCTACGCGAACATGCTGCGCCATCCGGGCGCGCCCCGACCATGGCTCGTGTTCCTCCATGGCTCAGGTCTCGGGCGAGTCAGCGACCTCGAGACGTATCGCCTGCGACGACTCCACCATGAGCTCGGCGTCAACATCCTGATGCCGGTGTTGCCCCTGCACGCGCAGCGAACCGCTGGATTCACGCCGAGCAAGATGTTCGTGTCGAACGTCTATCCGGTGAACAATGTGCTCGGTCTCACACAGGCGGTCTGGGATATTCGGCGGCTCCTGTCGTGGCTCCGAAGTGATCAGTTGGCACCAAGCATTGGTGTCTACGGATTCTCGCTCGGGTCATACCTGACCAGCCTGCTCGTGACCATGGAGCGCGATCTCACATTCGCTCTCGCCGTGGTGCCCAATGCCGACCTTGCGGGTTCGTTGCGCGCCGTCGAGCCGTCGCTGCCCTCAAAACGCAAGCTGCATCGGCAGGTGCACGACTGGCGTTCCGCGAAGGTACACCAGATCGTGTCGCCCCTGAGCCGCCCATGTCTGTTGCCCAAGGAAGATCGCTACATCATGGCCAGCGTTGGCGACCACGTCGCCGACCCGGCAGGCGCGGTGCTGCTCTGGCAGCACTGGGACCAGCCCGAAATCACCTGGTACCCGAGGGGTCACCTCACGATCTACCAGTCGGCCGACTTCAACGATCGACTCGACGAGATCTTGCGAAGCAACGGAGTTGTCGGCACCCCTGTCGAGCGAATTAGCTAACGAGCGAATTCGCTCACGAGCCCTCGATGTGTCCGCGCCTCGAGCGCGCCCACATCACGAACTGCCGCGTCCACTGCGTCGGCGAACTGGTTGCGCTGCACGTCTGTGTCGGCCGCGAAGAGCCCGCGGGCCTTGATCGCGGTGAGCGGTGTTTCGAACATGTGGAGCGACACCGCGTCGGGACGGTTGACCCTGCCGACGTGGAGATCGAGTTGGCCCCGTGCCAAGCACGCCGCAACGAATCGCGCCTGGTCAGGAATCGCTTTGGCACCGCCACGTCGTAGCTCGTCGGCAACCAGTCGGTGAGCCTCCAGAAACGGAGCCAACACCCGTGGAGATTCAAACGGCGCCATTGCGTCGAGCGCTCGGTCACCGGTGCCAGGGTCTTCGAGCGTGGCTTCCCAATCGGCGGCATCCGCAGAGATCTCCGACCGGATCGCATCGCGAAACCCGTCCGCTTCAGGGAAGAAGAACTCATGCTCGAGCAGGTCGCGCAACCGCTCGGCTTCCTCCCAGAATGCAGCTACTCGAGCACCGTCGATGGCCGATGTGGAGCGAAGCAACGCAAGTTCGGCGATTGAGCGCACGGCGAAGAAGTGCACGATCGAGTTGCGATAGTACGAGACCTCGACGTGGCGACCGGGCACGACCCGGTACGAGCGATCGGTGCCGGCGCCTGTGCTGACGATCAGGCCCTGGGTTTCCATCAACCCGAGCGCGCGCTCGATGTCACGCTGCGACCCCACGCCGGGGGCGGCCACCGTGAGCCCACGACGAGCAAGGCGACGCAGTGTCGGGGCCAGGTCTGCCGCGATCTGGTCGGCCGTCATCGAGACGTTCGCACCCGCCAACAACGGAAGCAGCACCAGTGCCACCGGGGTGATCGGCGTTGCCGCGTCGATCCGCCGAGACACCTCGATTGCGGCGAGCGTGATGCCCGTGGACAACTCGTCGGCCGATGCGCCGCGAGCGACGAAACGGCCCAGCGAAACCGGTGCCCCAAGGCCGACGTTGATCCGAGCGTCTTTGGGCACATTGCGTTGTTGCCGTGAGAACGACACGAAGCTGAACATGCTCTCACCGCGCTTGGTGGCACCGCGCCCGTACCGGGCATACTCGAAGACTTCGTTGAGGTACTCGTACACCACGGTGCCGGGAACGAGCGCAACATCAGGGGCGCGCCCGTCGGCATACGCCTGAGCCAGATACGCAAGCAACCCAGCCTTGGGGGGCAGCAGTTTGCCGGTGCGAGTGCGACCACCTTCGATTGCCCACAGAAAGCTGGCGCGTTCAGACGCCAGGTACCCGACGTACTGGCGCATGACGAACGAGTACACCGGGTCGCGAAATCCTCGCCGCACGAAGATGATGCCGACGGTACGGCCGATCGGGCCCATCGGCCAGAACGCGATATTGGCACCGGCAAATCGAAACTCACGTTCGAAGCCCTGTCGACCAAACGGCACGCGCACGACGAAATCCAGGTACGAACGGTGAGCAGTCATCATGACGAGGGGCATCGTCGCGTTGACGTCGCGTAGCTCGTCGACCACCGGCTGGTTCCACTGCAACACGTTGCGCAGAGAATCCTTGTCGGCGATGCGGCTCAAAAACAGGTTGAAGTCGGGGAATGCCTGGCTGTGCACCGACACCATTTCGTGCAGATACTTCGCTGCGTCGGCGGTGACCCGTTCACGATTGAGGTCGCCCTCGCGGGCGATCCGATCGAGGCCTTGGACGAAACGTGGATCGTCTCGGATCTCGGCGATGATCGAGCGACGCTTGGCGTTGGCTTCGCGCTGGAGGTGGAGTCGCCGCCCGATGCTCATGCGTCAACGAGTCGTTTGCGGGTGCCCTGTGTGCCAGAACCCGGTTTGCCAGTGCTCCGTTTGCTGGTTCCGGGCTTGGCTGGCCGGGATGAACGTGCCGGTGCCGCCGCCTGCTGGCCGACAGCGATGACTTCATCGAAGCCTTCCTGCAAACAGCGAACGAGCAGTGCTGGTTCGGTGACAGCGGCTGGGTCAAGGTGCAGGCCGATACAGCATTGATCGAGGTGCGTCATCATGCCGACGAATGCCCCGAGCCCTGTGTGTGGGCCAAAGCCGTACGCACGCATGATCTGCGAACCGGCCAGGTATGCCGGATCGAGCATTCCCCGCACCTGGCTGACACCGAGGTCGACCTTCACGAGTTCCATCAGACGCCCGCTCATCAAACTGTCGGGCAGGTGCACGAGAATTCCGGCTGCACCGGCAAGCACATCCATGGCCGGCTCGTGGCGCGCCGCAAGCACCAACCCATGGAATGCTTTCATTCGCTCGACCGGGTCGACGATGCCAACAGGTGCCGCGATCATCGTGGCCGCAGCCTGGTTGCCAAGCGCCGTGTCACCGTCGGCGCGCGTGCTGATGGGCATGCCCATCGGCATGACCTCCACCGGCGACCCGAGCTCTTCGTGGTATCGACGGAACCCGCCGGCCACCCCAGCGAGGTACGCATCGTTGAGCGTGCACCCGATTGCCTTGCCGGCCTGGCGAAGCTCGGGAAACGAAATATCGAGGACTTCGAATCTTGACCTCGGGCTGCGACCGCGCATGATCGGAGAGGGCTTGGCTGGTACCGGCGTGACGAGACGGCCGAACGACTCGACCAGTTCGCGCGTCTGCTTGACCGTCGTTGCCGGGTCGGACAACACCTGCGCTGCCAAACGACCCACGTCGCCGGCCATGCGTCCGGCGCGTTGAACTACATCGGCTGGCATGCCCACAACGCGTTCAACCGGTGAGCGATGCCGCGGTCGAACGCGCTCGGGAAACTCCGGAATGGTCTTGTCGAGATCTCCCCCACGCTCCGCGTCGTAGCACAACATCCCAAGTTGGATCACGGCGTTGCCATCGAGCCAAGAATGGTGGAACTTCATGAGCACTGCGGCCCGATCGCCGTCGAGGCCCTCCATCAAGGTGACCTGCCACAAAGGACGACCGGGGTCGTGGGGAGTCATGCCGTCAACTTCGGCGTAGTCGAACACCTCGCGAAGAGTTCCTGGCGAGGGCACGCTGATTCGACGGAGATGAAAGTTCAGGTCGAAGTTGGGGTCGTCCTGCCACATAGGCAATCGACCGGCACCAGACGGCTTGACTACCCGCTTGTGCATCGGTGGGAGCAAGCGACTCGCACGATCCCAGACCCGCACGAATCGATCCCAGTCGGGAATCGAGTCGAGCACGTAGATCAGATGTCCGGTGCCGCGGGTGCGCGGATCGTCTTCGCCCTTGAAGAACATCGCGTCCGCCGCGTTGATCGTGTCGGACCACGTTTCAAGCCCGGCCAGGAGCGGGTTGGGATCGGTTGCTGCCATGTCGGTCAGACGGTTTGAGGCGCAAGCCGGTCGAACGTTCTGTCGCTCAGACCGCGCTCGCGCAGCTTGTTCTTCTGCACTCGGAACGTTGCCTGGGTCGTGGGGAGTTCGTCGACCTGTTCGACGTAACGCGGCAGCGCGAACTTCGGCATGCGGTCGACCAAGTAGTCGACGAGCTCCTTTGGATCAAACGGCGACCCGGGCACCGGCACAACGAACACCATGACTTCGTCTTCACCCACCTCGGAGGGAACTGCAACGGCTGCCGCCTGCTGAGCGTGGGTGAACGAGCACACGGCCTGTTCCACCTCGAACGAAGAGATGTTCTCGCCGCGTCGGCGGATGTAGTCCTTGGCGCGATCAGCGAAGTAATACTCCCCGTCTTCGGTGTAAATGAATGCGTCACCGGTGTGATACCACCCGTTGCGCCATGCCCTGTTGGTCGCCTCGGGCATGTTGAGATAGCCGAGGTTCATAGACCACGGGACCTTCGGACGGACGATGAGTTCGCCGGGTTCGCCAGGCCCGACCGGGTAGTCGTGATCGTCGACAATCGCGATTTCGACCGGAGAATCTGGAAGCACGCGACCGCAGCTTTGAAAGTTCTCGCTCGTGACGTCGCGACCCATCGAGTAGAGACAGCTCCCGACTTCTGTGCTGCCGAAGGTGGTGTAGACGTTGACCCCGAACCGACGTTTGAAATCGTCGACCTGGGGGATGACAGGGCCCATGACCACGGCCTTCAGCGGGTTGTCGACGTCGTCGTCGCGCTCGGGCATGCCCGCGAGAAAGCTTGCGATGACGCTGACGACGTACGCGCCTGTGCAGTCGTATTTGCGTATGTCATCCCAGAAGTCGGTGATGCTGAACTTGTCGCGGAGCACCAGCTTGCCACCGAACGCAGCCGGCACGAACAGCATCGATTTGCCCAAGGTGTGGAACGGTGGCCAGAAGCCGTAGAACACGCAGTTCTCGAACTCCGGCGGCGAGAACAGCAAACGCGACAGCTCCTGCATACCCCACGGTTGCAGCACCGCCTTGGCCTGCCCGGTGGTGCCCGACGTGTAGATGACACTCATCACGTCCCACAAGTTCGGCTCTTGCAAGTCGTAGCTCGGTGTCGCATCGGCGAAGAATTCTTCGTCCGTTGAGTACACGGAAGTGTTTGGCTAGCCCACTTTCGTCCTCACCCTCCTTCAGGTCGTAGATGACGACGATGCGAAGGTGCGGCAGGTTGTCGGCGACCAACGCAATCGCCGGCGCAAACTGGCGTGATGTGACGAGCAGCCGAGCCCGCGAGTTGTTGATGCCATGCGTGAGCCACTCGCCCCGATAGTCGGTATTGATCGGCACCTCGGTTGCTCGCAGCCAAGCACATCCCAGCCATGCATACATGGCTTCGGGAGTGTTGGGCATCATGGTGACGATGTATTCGCCCGACTCGACCGCGAGCCCATGCAGCGCATCAGCCCAAGTGCGACAGTTGCGGTCCAGGTCGTGCCAGGTCAGCCGTTCGTTGGTTGAGATCGACTCGATCGCAACCTCGTTCGGCGTAGCCCGCGCGTGATTGGAAATGAGTACCGGCAGCGGTGCCAGTGGTTCAGTTGTTGCCATGGCTAGATATTCCCCCAAGTGTGTGGCTGTTTTCGAGTTGTTCAGGACGGCCAGTTCTTCAGAGTGTCGATGTACATCTGACGAACTTCTTCGGCCCGTTCGCCGAGTTCCTCCGGAACCCAGTCGGCGACCGAGATCGGCGGCAACACTGCCACATCAACTGTGCCGGGATGGAGCGCGAGCGCCCCCCGACCACCGATGACATCAGCGTTGCGAATCACGATCGGCACCACGGGAATGCCGGCAGCCATCGCGATACGGAACGCGCCCTTCTTGAACGGGCCGATCTCGTCCGCCTCGGTGCGCGTACCTTCCGGCGCGATCAACACCGACAGGCCCTTCGCAACGAGCTCTTCGAGCGGCTTCATCGCAGCGATGGCGTTCTCGGTGTTCTCACGATCGACCCACGCGACGTCGAGCATGCGGCCAACGGTTCCGACGACTGGCACCTTGACGATGTCGGCCTTCGCCACGGCGGTGAAGTCTTTCCGCAAGACGTTCATGGCGACGACGCCATCGAACGTGGTGCGATGGTTGACCAAGAACACGGCGGGGCGTTGCGCCCACACGTTTTCTTCCCCGACGACGTTGATGTGAACATTGCCAGTCGCAAGCATGACTTCGGGCCACTGCTGAAAGATGAAGTTGATTGCGCTGCGTTTGTCGCGCTTCACGACGCCCAACGCGACGCCGAGCGTAATGATCGGGGCGCCAGCGGCCAGACCGACCACCGCCCGCGCGATGCGCTCGGGGTTGGAACCCCTGCTCGTGTAGCTACGAACGGGCCAGCCGAGCCGCTCGGCCTCTTTGGCCATTTTCTTGCCTGGGTTGGTGGGTCTCGGGTTGCCGACGAGATACATCAACGAAACGTCTTCGTCACCGTCGGCGTAGAAGTAGCTCTTTGCCAGATCGACCTTGTGTTCGGCGCTGAATGCTTTGACCGCGTCGGCTTTGCCAGGGCCGAAGATGACGGGCCGCTCGACCGCACCGGTGAGTGTGCCGTCATCATCGAGGATCATCCGGTTGCACAACACATGGTCGATACCGAGAAAGCGAGCAACGGGCTCGACCTGGTAGCTCGACGCCGATGAGCTCAGCACCACGGTGTGGCCACGCGCTTGGTGCGCCGCGACCAGTTGTTTCATCTCTGGGTAGATCAGCTCGCGAACGTTCTTGTCGAAGAGGCGCTGGCCCATCTCGTCGAGTTCGTCATTGCTCTTGCCACGCCAGCCTTCAGCACCGATCTCGAGCAGGGCGGCAAACGAGTCTTGGTTGACGCCACCGGTGAGCAACACCGAAAAGGTTCGCAGCAGTTCGGTGGCGGTGAACTCGCGGCTCTTCATCCGGTCTTGGGCGAGAAACTTTGCGGAGTATCCGGCGATGAGAGTGCCGTCGAGGTCGAAAAACGCGCCGACTTTCTTGCCTCTCGGACTGGCTTGCACCTCCTCCACCGAACCCGGTCGGAGATAGCTCCCCGTCACCGCAACACCTTCACTGATGGGACCGACGATGTCACTGTTGCGACCATGGGCGGATCATATTCGAAGTTGACGTCGGTGTCGAGTCGAGGTTGAAAGCCGGCATCGACATCGGCTATGAATACGGGCCGGGACGACACCCGCCGCGTCGACCCGGACACGCAACCGCCTGGGTGTCATCATTGACAACCATCAAATACAAGGGGACCCAACATGTCTGACACCGCATCCTTCCGTGACGCGACTCTGTCCCCTCGGGAGCGGGCTGCGCTTCTCCTGCGTGAGATGACGATCGAGGAGAAAGCCCAGCAGTTGACCTGCATTCAGCCGCAGTCCGTGCTCGCCGCAGGTCGGCTGCGGGCCGACACGGTGGACGCGGTGCTGGGCCTTGGGATCGGGCAGGTGTCGCCGCTCACGTCAACCGGCGGTACGACGCCGCAGCGAATCGCCGATGAGGTCAATCAGATCCAGCGTTACCTCGTGGAGAACACACGCCTCGGTGTGCCCGCTGTCCTGCACAACGAGGCCATCGCCGGCACGCAGGCCCCAGGGCATGTGGTGTTCCCCACCGAGACGGGGGTCGCAGCGACGTGGTCGCCCGAGCTGAGTCGGCAAATGGGTGATCTGGTGCGACGTCAGATGCGGCGGCTGGGCCTGACCCAATCGCTCGGCCCGACCTTGGACGTGTCGTTGGACCCTCGATGGGGTCGAGTCCACGAGACCTACGGCGAAGACCCCTACCTGTGCGCAGCGTTCGGTGTGGCCTACATCGGCGGTTTGCAGGGTGAGGATCTGTCCACGGGAGTGGTGGCCTGTGGCAAGCACCTGATGGGCTACGGCGCGTCGGAGGGCGGGCTCAACTCGGCGAATGTGGAGGCCGGTAGTCGGCGGGTTCGTGACGTTTTCGCGTTCCCGTTCGAGGCTGCCATCCAACTGGTCAAGTTACGTTCGGTGATGAACACGTACTCCGAGTTCAACGGGGTGCCGGCGGCGATCTCTTACGAACTTTTGACCGTGCTGCTGCGTGAGACCATGGAGTTCGAGGGCTACGTGTCCTCGGATTACATCTCGTTCCAGCATGTGGTCGACCGCGCTCACGCGGCTGCGGACGCGGCGGAGGCGGCGCGGCTGGGCCTGGAGGCCGGGCTGGACCTGGAGCTTCCCTCACCGTGGTCCTACGGTGAACTCCTAGCCAAGGAGGTCCGCGCTGGCAGGATCGACGAGGCACTGGTCGACGTCTCTGCGATGCGGTTACTGACTGCGAAGTTCGAGCTGGGGCTCTTCGAGAATCCGTACGCGGCGGAGACCATCGACATGGACGCGGTTCGTGGCGAGGGTCGAGAGCTCGCAGTCGAGATGGCTGAACGTAGCGTGACACTATTGAAGAACGACGGGCTACTGCCCCTGGCGCTGCACGGCGCCAACATCGCGGTGGTTGGTCCGCACGCCAACGCGGCGGCGCTTCAGTACCCGGCCTACTCCTTCCCTGCGGCGCGGGCAGTCGGTGTGTTCATGGCGTCGGGAGGGTTCAACAACATGGTCGGGATCGACGATTACCTCCCCGAAGGAGATACTTCGGGCGAGACTCCACCGCCGCAGGAGGAGTGGGCGCGCAGCGAGTACGACGTCAAGGGGTTGTCCGAGGAGATCGAGGCGCGCGGTGCGACCGTCACAGTCGAACCCGGCACTGGGATCATGATGGAACTCGACGCCGAGTCGTTCGATCGGGCCGTGGACGCCGCCCGGAATGCTGACGTGGTCATCCTGGCCGTGGGCGGGGCCAGTGCCTGGTTCGTGGGCGACCGCACCGAGGGTGAAGCCAGCGACTCGCTGAGCATCCACCTTCCACCGGTGCAGCAGCGGCTCATCGACGCAGTCGCCGCGCTGGGCAAGCCGACGATCGCGGTGGTCGTCCACGGCCGCGCGTACGTACTTCCCCCGGCGCTGCTCGACGCCAACGCCATCATCTCGGCGTCGTACAACGGCGTTGGCGGGATTTCGGCCCTCGCCCGGGTCATCGCCGGGGAGGTGAACCCCAGCGGCAAGCTGCCCTACACCATGCCGCGGCACCAGGGCCAACTGCCGATCTTCCATCACCAGCGCTGGGCCAGCGGCTACCGCAGCCATACCCCGTTCGGGACGCATTACATCGACGGCCCGGCCACCCCGCAATTCCCCTTCGGCTTCGGTCTGAGCTACACGACGTTCGAGCTCACCGACCTGACCATCACGCCCGAGGTGACAGAACCCGCCGGCGACGTCATCATCTCGGCAACGGTGCGCAACACCGGGCAGGTGCCCGGCGCCGAGGTCGTCCAGCTCTACCTCGGCACCCAGACCCCCGGGGTGACCCGACCCGCCCAACAACTCGGTGGCTTCGTGCGCGTCCAGCTCGAGCCGAGCGAGTCACAGCGGATCACGTTCACCGTCTCTGCTCGTCAGCTGGGACACTCCAACGCGCGTGGCGGGTTTCCGGTCGACGCGGGCGTGACCAGCGTGTTCCTCGGCACGAACTCCGACGACCACGCGCTGAGCGGTTCGTTCCGCGTCACCGGCGGGCCACTCGAGCTCAAGAGCAGCGAGCGGAGCTTCTTCTCCACGGCGAGCACGAGTCCCGCCTGAATCAGTCAGGGCTCACCGTGGTGACGGCAAGTTGTGTGACTATCCCTGTGCGTGATGGTCGGTGCGTGATGGTCGGTGCGTGATGGTCGGTGCGTGATGGTCGGTGCGTGAGACAGGGCACAACGAGTCGCGCTGAGTAGATCCCCCGCCCCAATATTCAGTGACGAGGTGGGCAGTACCGGTCGATGAACGCGCGCACCTCGGCCGCTACCTCATGGTCTTCTGGGGCCATGCCCATGAAGCCGGCATGGCCGCCAGCCTCGATGACGTGGAGCTCTGCAACCACGCCCGCTTTGCGAAGCGCCCGATGCATTCGCACCGTGTTCGACAGAAACAGGTCGCGCGTTCCGGTCGTCAGGATCGTTGGTGGAAATCCGGCGAGCTCGGCAAACAACGGCGAAAGATATGGCTCATCGAGTGGGCGACCATCGGCGTACAGTTCGTTGACCGGCATGAGGGGCCGCAACTGGTTGTCGACTCCGAGGTTGGTACTGAACGAGTCACCGGACTCTGTGAGGTCTACCTCGGGAGTCGACAACACGACCACAGCGGGAAGCGGCAGCCCTTCGTCTCTGGCACGCACCACGAGCGCTGCCGCCAAGTTGCCGCCGGCGGACCCACCCGACACCACGACCCGTTCGTTTCCACACTCGTCCAGCAGCGCCTTGTACACGGACACGCAGTCATCGAGCGGTGTGGGATATGGGTGGTCGGGGGGCATCCGGTAATCCGCTCCCCACGTCTTGAGGCCTGTGCCAGACGACGCGATCGCGGCCATTCGTCCGCACGCCTCGCCACCGAGGAAAATCAATGCACCGCCATGAAGCGACAGCACGATGCGGTCGTCGCCGTCGACGAAACCCGGCGGCGTGACGACATAGACCCCGACTCCGTTGACCTCGCGGCGCTCGGCATCGATGTCTTGACCTGACATGCCGCCCAACATCGCCATGATTCGTTCGTCGTTGGCGGCGACGAGCGTGCGCCAACCATCTAGGTCGTCGCCGGCGGGGTACGTGACCGGCTCGAGCGGCGGAACGGCGCTCAGCACCGCCTGTGCCGCAGGGCTCAGCGATCGAGGGACCGGGATGTCCCGGGCCGGAACGTGGATCGATGACATGTGAGGTTCCTTTGATCGGCTTGAAGTGGAGGCACGCGAACGTCTGTTGCCGGTGACGTGAGGGTCGCGGTGTGTCGGTACAAGTGAAGCACATGACCGTCGGGCCATGAAATCGTCAGCAACGGGCGGAGGGCGTCTGACGACCTCCGTCACCCAGCGGTGACCGAACTGATCAACAGTTTGCTGACCGACTGTTGGACCGGAATGGTCCGAGCGGCCGTTCGCCCGCACGCCTCGCCGCAGAGGAAGATCAATGCACCGCCATGAAGTGACAGCACGATGCGGTGACTTACCGATTTCAGGTTGGCTGAAGGGTTTGAGACTGACTTCGATGTCGGCTTAGGATTCGGGTTTGGGGTTGCGGGCGATCGTCCGCCCGGAGTTGGAGTGAGATCATGGCTGTCAGTGGCATCGGTTCGTTGCTTGGCGTAGACGAGGGGCTGAACCATCAAATCATCGACACGTTCGCGACGATCTCGCACAGCGACCTCGCGTGGACCGAGAAGATCTGGGCCTCGATGGCCAGCATCGACGGATCGCTTCAGGTCGACTTCGGCCTCGGCAAGTACACCAATCGCGGCGTGCTCGACGGATTTGGTGGCGTGTCGCGCGGCCGTCAGCAGATCACGGTGCGGGGGAGCCGCGAGCTGGAGTCCGCGCCCGAACAAATGTCCGTCGGTCCGATCCGTTACGAGATCATCGACCCGCTGAAGTCGGTGCGGTTCGTGCTCGAGCCAAACGATGTGCAGCCGATCTCGTTCGACCTGGTGCTCACGGGTGTCACGGTGCCGTTCTTCGAAGAGCGCAACCTCACTCGCAACAAGCGTACGGGTCGGGTCGAAGTCGACGTCATTCGGTACCACCAGGGCGGCTGGGTGTCGGGGACTCTCACCATCGAAGGCGAGACCCACGAGGTCAAACCTGACGAGTGGTTCGGATACCGAGATCATTCGTGGGGTGTTCGCCAGGCCATTGGCGCGACGCCGACTGATGTGATTCCTGGCCTACAACAGGTACCGGTCGGCTATCGGTCGCAGTTCAAGTGGTCGCCGCAGTTCTTCCAACGTCCCGACGGGACGTTCTACGAGACGGCAATCCACGCCGGCATCTACTCATCAGCGTTCATCAACGAGGCAGACGGACGACAAGAGCGAGTCCGCAGCGTCGAACAACGCATCAACTACGACACGCACACACGCTTCGTCCGCGACGGTGAACTCGTGCTCACCATGGAGTCGGGAGCGGAGCGGGTGATCGAAGTTGAAAAACTGGGAGATTGTGGGTTCTTCCTCAAGACCGCGGGCTACGGGGACTGGGCAGGTCACAAGCACGGATCGTGGCGCGGGCCGCTCCATCTCGACGGCGAGTTCATCAAAGATTGTTGGGACGACGAACACCTCCCTCAGCTCGGGCAGCTCCGCGATACTCCGGTGCGGGTTCGGGAGGGCGACGCCGTCGGGTACGGGATCATGGAAAGCATGATCTCTGGGGTCTGGCCAGAACTTGGGCTCACGGCCGACACCGATCGCCAAACGAGTTACATGTGACCGCCCCGTCCAACGCCAACCTGGCAGACGAACTGGCAGTGTGGTTCGCCGAGCAACTTCCTGACGCCGATGACGTGTGGGTGGAGGGGCTCGACGCGGTCGACGTGGGTCATTCGGCCGAAACGTTCCTGTTGACGTTGGCGTCGCGCACTCGCGGCGTCGAGCAACGACAAGGCGTCGTCGTTCGCCAACGTCCTCCCGAGCCCGGTCTGCTCGAGCCTTACGATCTGCAGCGCCAGTTCGACGTGCTGAAGGCGCTCGACGGCACCGAGGTGCGGGCGCCGCGAGCACTGTGGATCGAGCCGACCGGCACGGTGCTCGGTCGATCGTTCTTCGTGATGGAACGTCTCGACGGCGAGGTGTGGGAGCAGCAACCGATTCCGCCTGATATGGAGGCCGAACCGGGTCGACTTCGACGAATGTGCGAAAGCTTGGTCGACCAACTCGCAGCGATTCACCTGGTCGACGTATCCACCATGGGTCTCGAACACTTCGGCGACGGGCACAACTATCTCGACCGCGAGCTCGACCATTGGGCCGGTGAGATGCGACGTGTCCAGAAAGGGCCCCTGCCTGCTCTCGAGCGGATGCTCGATGAGCTCCGACGACAGCAGCCCGAACAATGCCCAGCGCGTCACGCTCGTGCACGGCGACCCGAAGCCCGGCAACTTCGCCTTCGACGGCGACCAAGTCTCAGCGGTATACGACTGGGAACTGGTCTCGATCGGCGACCCGCTAACCGACGTGGGGTATCTCGACTTGTTGTGGGCCATCCCGGTCGGCATCACGAGCAGACCGTCGTCGCTGACCGCCGACGAGTTCATCGCTCGGTACGAAGAGAAGACTGGAATCGAAGTCCTCCACCGCTCCTGGTATCGAGCAATGCAAGTGTTCAAGGTCAACGTGATTCAGCTGATCGGTTCGATGCTGTGCGACGACGGACACTGGAACGATCCGCGAGCAATCGGTATGGCTCGGGGGCTCGAGATGATGACTCCGATCGGGCTGCGCGACCTCGGCGTCACCGAAGAAATCGACAACGGTGCGATCTGGCCGAGCGAGGAACGAATGAAAGCTGTTCGTTCCGCTGCGGTGCAGACGCGCTGACTGGTCGCCAGACGGGCACCTAGAACTGCTGCGCGGGGACTAGAGGACTACGACCGTTGCGGAACAAGCCGGCGCTTCGTACTCGAACGTGCCGTCGGCTCCATGCAGAGTGCCGGTCGACGGCGCCACCCGATGCGGATTGTCGAGGCCGTTGCGTGACTCCGGATCGCCCGTGAGTACGAGAATCGTGGCTTCGCTTGCATCGGAGCCACCGATGTTGATCGTGAGCGACCTGGCGGCGTCGGCGATATTGGCGATCTTCAGGAACACTCGGCTTGTCTTGCTGTCGAGCGTTGCCGAGCAATACAAACCCTCGGCCGACACATCGACCGGCAAGTACTTGTCGCCGATGTTCAGGCCGAACATGTGCTGCGCCCAGTACGACGGGGAGACATAGCTGCCCAGGTGATCGAACCCGATCAGGTCTGGGTTCCACTGCGTTTGTCCATCGAACGCGAACAACGGCGCGTAGCACTGCATGGCTACGACATCCGAATTGCGTTCGAGCACCGTCATGAACGCGGCTTCGGCAACTGCTGCCCCGAGATTGGCGGTGGCGTTGTTGCCGACGCCGGTGATCACCGACCACTCTCCCACGAAGATCTGCGGACCGTTGCGGTCGTAGCTGTCGAATTCCTCTGCGCGTGCGATCAGTACGTCTGGTGCGCGGTACATGTGCTCGTCACGAATTTCGCACGGGTGATCGGGAACTGGCATGGTCGCGATGGTCTTGACCTGCGGGTACGAAGCTTTGATGGCGTCGTAGAACATCGGGTAGCGGTACTCGGTGTACGTGTTGCCAATGCCGAGAAAGTCTTCGTTGCCGATCTCGACGATGGGAGTCTCGAATGGTTCTGGGTGACCATCCTCGGCCCGGCGCGCGCCCCATTCGCTGGTGACCGGGCCAATCATGTATTCGATGAGATCGAGCGCGTCTTGCACGAACGGCGCCAACTCGTCTTGTGGCACCGGTCGTCCACCGCTGAGGCCGGGGTACACACCCACCACGGGTGTCGCTTCCAGGTCTTCGGCCAGCAGCAGGTATTCGAGGAGCCCGAGACCGTCGTCGCTCCAGTACCGCCACACATCGTTGTCGTGGCCAGGGCGTTGCGAGATCGATCCGAGTGATTCTTTCCACTTGAACCGCGTGTCGACGGTGTGGCCGAGCACGTAGGTGCCACCAGGGAAACGGAAGAAGCGCGGCTTGAGCGCCCGCAGATGTTCGACGAGTTCGGCCCGAAGACCGTTCTCGCGGTTCTTGTAGGTCGGCGGGAAGACCGAGACGACTTGGAGCCAGATCGTCGCGTCGGCGGGTTCGCCGCTCGATTCGTGGCGTCGGTCGAGGCCGATCACGAACCGGTTGTCGGCCGAGTCTCCCGCGCCAGATGGGATCTCCAAGGTGGTGTGGAACTGTTGCCAGCCGGTGGAGATGCCGCTCACTTCCGCCGACACGATCGAACGGTTCCCGTCACTTGATTCGATACCAACCGTCAGAGGACCAGCCAGCGCTTCGGCCGCCTTGGCCCAAAAAGAGACACGGCAGGTTTGGCCGGCCACAGCCGGCACACCGAAGTAGCCAGAGTTGGCCAAACCGGCACGTTGCCCGGGACTGAGCGCTGTGATGTCGAGTCGCATCGACCGCGTGAGCATGTCGTTCAGCGGGTGGGCATCGTCGAGTTCTGCAATCAGCGACGCCCCCGCGTCTGCGACGGGCTGCCAAGCCGACGCATGAGCTATGACTTGGCCGTGGCGACCGGCACCCGACGAGTCGTTCACGGTCGCGCCACCGTCTTCATCGAAGCGATACCACGCGACGTTGCCGCCACCGCTGGTTCCGTCGGCGGAGGCGCTCAGCGCTTTCACCTCTGCTGCGTCGAGCGCGTGGTCGAAGATCTGGAACTCGTCGACGCGCCCGTGAATCAACGGGTCGAACGTGAACTGCGATGCACCGATCCAGTTGTTCCGCGTGTGGCCCATCATCGACGGGTTGAGCTGCAGACCCGTCTTTTCCTCGGCCAGTTCCCCGTTGACGTACAGTCGACCGGTGCCGCCACCGAGGGTCACCGCTAGGTGCGTCCACTCGCCGGTGGGCAACGCATCAGGCAGCGTTGAGCGACTCCTTCTGGCCGTCGACCATGATCACGTACGAAGGCCCTGGCCCGGCGCCGTCGCCGAGGTATGGCGAACTGGCCAGGGCCAGCGACATGTGTTCGCCAGCTCGGTTGTAGAACAAGATGCCGGTCTGAGAGTTGCCGAAGTCGAATACTTTGGCGAAACCTTCGGCCTTGGTGGGATACACCCACGCCGCAACAGTGAAATCGGTGAGATCCTCGACGATGCCGGTCGGCAGCGCCACCTTGGCGTTGTCGGAATCGCCATTCAGTTCGAGGGCCGTGCCGAACCGGCCCGCCGTCCGCGTTGGCAACGCTGCTGGCCAGCGCGGCGGGGTGCGCGGGTCCATGAAGGCGCGATTCTGGATCTTCTCTGCGTAGATGCCACCGACGCCGGCAAAGTTGATCTCTTCGAGAAACACCCCGTACAACAAAGGGCTGACGTCGTGGGTCGGCTGACCGGCGTCGATGCTGACGGAGATTCGCTGCTGATCTGACATGTCGGTCACCCGTTCGCCGTGATCTGATTCGCCGCGGTTTGATTCGCTGCGGTCGACTCGAACAGTGACTTCAAGTTCGCGAGGGTCGCGTTGATGTCTGCCTCCATGTAGCCAGGCATACCGGCGCGACTGTCGTCGGGCAAGGCCTCGAGTGCCGAATAGCTCTGGAGAATCCGCCACGTTTCCTCCACCAACGTGCCGCCCTCGACCGGCTCGAACGTGTATCCCCATCTCACCATCGGAATCTCCCATCCCTTCGCCCCAATGTTCTCCCACGCGAATTCGCTGGGGCGGTCGGCGACGCTGACGCGTTGTAGTGCCTGCCACTTGTTGTCGCCGCGCTGGTTGGAGCCGAGAAACTCTGCACCCACTCCGCGGGTGTCGCTCTGCCACTCCCCGCCCAGGCATTGGGAACTGATCTCCCCCATCCGCGGCATGTCACTGATGAAGTCGTAGAGCGCTTCAGGATCGGCAGCGATGACCACCCGACCAGACGCTTGAAACGGTGTGATGTCCATGGCCCAGCATCTTCGCGTGTGACGAAGCCCGAGAACGAGTCGATCTCGATGTCGACATCGACATCGACATGGGTCTAGATTTCGCGCACGGCGATCGAACGAGCCGCGGAAAGGTCTCACCATGCGCGCATTGCAACTCATCGCAGTCGGGCAGCTGCGAATTCACGACGTACCCACTCCCGACGTAGGCCCAAACGATGTGCTCGTTCGTGTGGCCGGCGTCGGGCTCTGCCATTCCGACGTCCACGTGTTGCACATGCCCGGATGGCCGCGATTTCCGTTGACGATGGGACATGAGACGGCCGGCTGGATCGCCGGGTGCGGCTCGGCGGTTCGCGGCTTCGCAGAGGGTGAGCCGGTGCTGGTAGGTCTGGTGTGGGCGTGCGGGTATTGCCGAGCGTGTCTGGAAGGGCGCGACAACGCCTGCCTCACCAGCATGGGGTCTCCCCCGTGCCCGGGGCTCGGCACCGACGGTGGCATGGCTGAATTCATGGTGGTGCCGTCTCGTTATCTGCACAAACTCGGCACAGTTGACCCTCGCACGGCCGGCCCGCTCGCAGACGCCGGGCTCACGGCATACCACGCAATCGAGAGCGCCCGGCGGCGCTTGAACCCTGGCTCCACTGCAGTCGTCATCGGCGCTGGCGGCCTCGGCCACGTGGCGATTCAGATCCTGCGAGCCACCAGCAGTGTTCGAATCGTCGCCGTCGACAACGCCCTCGACAAGCTCGAGCTGGCACGCACCTACGGCGCCGACGAGACCTTGCTTTCCGACGATGGCGCGGCTGGCGCGCTCCGCGAGATGACCGACGGGCACGGCGTAGACGCAGTCTTCGATTTTGTCGGGGTGCAACCCACGGTGACCTTGGCCACCAAGATCATCGCCCCCGACGGTGCGATTCGCTTCACGGGCATCGGTGGCGGATCATTCATGTACGAGGCCGCGGGAGTCGCCACGTTGCCGTGGGGCGTCGACGTACGACGCTCGTACGCCGGAACCCGCCAAGATCAACAGGCCGTGATCGAACTCGCCAGCGCGGGAAAGCTGGCGGTGGAAACCCAGCTGTATCCACTCGAAGACGGCATCACGGCGTTCGACGACCTCGAAGCAGGTCGCATCGTCGGCCGCGCTGTGCTGGTGCCGTAGCGCGGGATGGTTCGGGAGTGTCCTGTCAGGTGAGCGAGCGGGCGTGCTCGACGGTCGGCAAGTCGTCGAGCGCAACTTGTTCGGTGGCGGTGGCGGCCGGATTCACGAACGCGATCTCGTGAGTCATGAACTGCTCGTCGAAGCGTGCGAAGAATGCGATGGGCGTCGTGGCCAACAGTCCGTCCGTCAAGTGCAGCGTGCAGATGGTGCCGTTGCCTGCCACGGTCGTGTCGTCGGCCACGAGATCGTCGAACTCCACCCAGGTGAGCTTTCGGTCGGCCGCTTGCTGCTGCATGCTCCCTCGGAGCGCTTCGCGACCAAGCGTCATCGGCGCACCAGCGTGGAACACGACCTCGAACCCCGGCGACAACGTCGCCACGACGCCGTCGGCATCGCCGACGAGTTCGGCGGCGAGCCTGGCACGCAAAATGGCGAGCGAGCGCAGCGGGGGCCGCTCGTCGATCTGGCGGAACGTCTGCGCGATGCGATCGTCGAGAGTCATGGGAGGGACCGCGCCCTCGGTCTGATGGCCACGACGGCAGAACGTAATCCAGGCTCCGTCGACGCGACGAGCTGCAGGTTTGTCGTGAAGTCGAATTCGATGCGTCCTCGCACCGCTGGTCGGTCCACTGGTACGACGGTCGTCCGGTCACTATCCACAGTGATCGATGAGGGGAACGATGCGACTCGACGAAACCGACCAGGACGACGGGCCACCGGAGGACATCCTCGAGCCCGAACTCGAGATCGTCGATGCCCACCATCACCTCTGGCCGACGGGATACCGAATCCCCTACGACCTCGATGCGATGACCCGAGATCTAGGCCGGGGCCACAACATCACAGCGACGGTGTTCGTCGAGTGCATGACGTCCTTTCGTCCCGACGGCGATGTTGCGCTTCAGCCGGTTGGAGAAACCGAGTTCGTCGTCAGCAGCACGCCCACAGTTGGCATCGGCCCGTCGAACACCCGCGTCGCCGCAGGAATCGTCGGCTGGGCGAACCTGATGCAACCCGCCGAGGCGGCGCGCACCCTCGACGGCCACATCGAAGCCGGCCAGGGCCGATTTCGCGGTGTGCGCTTCAACGTGGTCTGGCTCGATGCGCACGACACCACCGCACACGCCGGTCGAGTGACAACGCCCGGCATGCTGCTCGACAGCGGTTACCGAGCGGGTCTCCGCGAGGTCGCTCGCCGCGACCTCACCTATGACGTGTGGTTGTATCACCCACAACTCCTCGATCTCGCCAGCACGCTCGACGCGGTGCCAGAGCTCACATTCATCGTCAATCATCTCGGCGGACCGGTGCCCGCTGAGGCCACGCCTGCGGGAAGGGCAGCGATTCTCCACGAGTGGCAACGCGACCTCCGCGAGGTTGCACAACGACCGAACGTCGTCTTGAAACTCGGTGGCGTAGGAATGCCGATCTACGGGTTCGGCCTAGACGACGACAGCAGGCCCGACTCGGCCAAGCTTGCCGATCTGTGGCGATCGCACATCGAGGTCGCGATCGAAGCTTTCGGTCCTGAGCGATGCATGTTCGAGAGCAACTTCCCGGTCGACAAGCAAGGATTCAGCTATGACGCCTTGTGGAATGCGTTCAAGCGCATCACGGCGAACCACTCCGCCGAAGAGCGCTCGATGTTGTTCTCCGGTACCGCAGATCGTGTGTATCGCCTCTCACCCACAACCCGGAGTGGAACGTGACCGACCTCGTCGAACCCCCAAGGCCCACGGCCGGCCTGAACACTCTCGACCCCGATTTCTATGTCGACCCGTGGGCGGCGTATCGCTGGTTGCGAGATGAGGCACCGGCTTACTGGGATGAACACCAGAAGCTCTGGGTGATCTCGCGTTACGACGACGTGATCGCCGTCGAGAAGGACAGTGCTCGCTACTCGTCGTTCCCCGGCACTCGACCACACATCGATCTGCACGCCGACCTGTCGATGATCAATCTCGACGACCCGGTGCATCAGCGACAACGCAACCTCGTCAGTCGACGCTTCACGCCACGCGCCGTGCGCAGCCACGAGGACTGGGTCCGACAGGTGGTCACAGAAATGCTCGACGAGATCGCCGAAGCGGGCTATTGCGAAGCGATCCAAGCGATCGCGTCACCGTTACCGGCGAAGATGGTGACCGAACTCCTCGGCTACCCGCCTGAAATGTGGGAGAAGGTGCGGTATTGGTCCGAGCAGGTCATGCATCTCACCGGCCAAACCGACCCTGCTGGACCGCCGCATGTCACCAGCCCGGAAATCATCGAGGTCATGACCGATTTCGTGCAGGGAACGTTGCCGCTCATCGAGGCGCGTCGAGTGGAACCGCGTGACGATCTGATCTCGGTCTGGGTGACTCAGGATGGGTGGAACCCAAGCACGTGCTCGATGAGGTGATCCTCGTCCTCAACGGAGGGGCCGAGACCACGCGGACGGTGATCGGCTCGATCATCGTCGAGTTGGCCCGAAGGCCCCACCAGCGCCAGCTCTTGATCGACGATCCCACGCTGCTCTCGAAGACTGCCGTGGAAGAGTTCATACGCTGGGTTACACCAGTACTGAACATGAGCCGAACCGCAACCGAAGATCACGAGCTCCACGGGCAGCAAATTCGCCGAGGCGACCAGTTGCTGTTGTTGTATCCGTCGGCCAACCGCGACGAGCGGGCCTTCCCCCACCCCGAAGACTTTGACGTCACGCGGTCCAACAACCGCCATGTCGCGTTCGGCTTCGGGTCGCATTTCTGTCTCGGCGCACAACTGGCCCGATTAGAAATTCGGGTGATGTTCGAGGAGTTGTTGCGACGGATGCCCGACTGGCAGCTCGTCGATCCCGAGGAACCACAGATCCTGCCGGCAACCTTCGCCCGGGCGTACGACCGCATACGTATCCGGTTCACGCCTTCCGCACGAGCCGGCTGACAAGGATTCGTCGCACGCGTCAGCGGGATGGAACCGAGCGAAGCCGCCTGTCGGTCGACACTCCTGACTTGTTCGTTGCCGAGGCCTTCTTGGTGGCAGCCTTGCGCGTCGGAGTGCGCGGGTCGAGCGCGTCGATTTCGTTGCGTTCTGTGGGCTCGGCTACAGTTGCCGAGCCGACGGGGTCGACCAATCGTCGGGCTGCTTCGAGGTGATCGGCAATCGACTGCTCGATGTGCCGCTTGTACGGTTCGGGGTCGGGCATGATCGCGCGGTCGGCCGTGAAGTTGAACAAGAACTCGCCGCGAGCGCTGCTCACGCTATGGAAGATGCCGACACCGTCGTTGATCGGCGCACAACCGCTCGAACGCACCAACTCGCAGCCCAAGAAGTACTGCGGCACCATTGGGCCGGGCACATTGGTGATGATGGTGTTGGCCGACACCGGAGCTCGTTCGGTCAGGGCCGCGACCGCACGGGTGGCAGCGCCTATGAGTGCTCCCGGCAACACTTCCGCGACGTTGAGCAACACGGGCATCGACACGCCATTCTTCGAGGCCTTCTTCGGCGCGGTCTCTTTACTGATTGCAGCGATGCGCTCCACCGGGTCAGCCACGTCGCTGTGCAGCGACACCCTCATCATGCTGATCTGATTGCCGCCCGTGGACACGTCGTCGGGAGTCCTCGTCGACACGGGCACCACAGACACCAGTGACCCCTCGGGCCGTTCGCCAAGTTCGTCGAGGTACGAGGCCATCGCACCGCTGAAGATGCTGAGGCACACATCGTTGATGGTCGCCCCAGGCACAGCAGTCCTGATGAGTTTCAGATCGGTCAGAGTGCACATGACATCTTCGAACGTTCGGTGCGCTCCGACTTTGACGTTGAATCGAGTGCGCGGCACGCTGCCCTTGGATCCTCCGTCGTCGCCACGCCCCCGGACCAACTCGCTCGCGAGCGGGCGAAGGTTTTGGATGACAGTTCGGGTGGCGTTGAACGGGTTGACGAACGCGTCGACACCCACTCGCGTCAGCAGTTCGAACGTCGTGGGGGTGAGCTCGGGGACCCATGAGTCGACGACTGGCTCGTGCACTGCGTCGCGTGCGTAATCGTGCATCGTGTTGAGCAACTCCATACCAGACTGACCATCGATCGCAGCGTGATGCATCTTGAACACCATCGCGAACGAATTCTCGGGAAAGGTGGGAGTTCCGAGGCCGTCGATGAACGTGATTTCCCACGGCGGCTTGCTGAGGTCGAGCGGTCGCGAATGCAGACGCGACACCTGCGTGCGAAACTGACGCCAGTCACCGGGCCGGGGCAGCGCCAACTGACGCACATGGAACTCGAGGTCGAAATCGGTGTCGTCAACCCAAAACGGCCGCGCGAGACCAAACGGTACGCGCGATCAGTCGCCGGCGCATCGACGGTAGGCCGATGACGCACTCACCGATTCGAGCTGACAGTTCCTCGAATGATGGCTTGCCGTGGGGAGCCGAGGACGGGTCGTACACCATCATCATGCAGACATGATTCGGCGTCCGTGGCGACTCGTTGGCCAAAAACGTCGTGTCGACGAACCCCAACTGCTCCATATGAGTGACGCTAGTGACGGATCGCTCAACATGGCGAGTCCGATCGATTGGTTGTGCTGCGAGCAGGCGAGCCATCGATCGGCCATCGATCGGCCATCGGTCTGCCATGCCACCGAGGCACTAGCGCTCGGCACTGCTGTCGTATAACTTGACGTCGAAATCGATGAGGTCATGTGCCAACACGGCTGATCATCATCGACCTACAAGGAGGTTTGTCGATGCCGGTGTCCAAACTTGCCGATCTCCCAGATGGCGGCGGCGGCCGGTGGCCGCTGTGCGGCCAGGGGGGCTTCAAATCTGTCCAGTGGGGCGACCTGGAAATCGGATACACGGTGTTGAACTCGCCGACCAGTTCAGAAGGTGGCTACGAAGGGCTCCCTGGCGGTATCTGCAACTGCCCGCACTACGGCTATGTGTTCCAGGGAACGGTGCGATGTGTGTATCCAAACAGCGAGCTCGCCGATGAGGTCGCCGGGCCGGGCGAGGTGTACTTCTTCCGTCCCGGCCACTATCTCGTGTACGAAGCCGATCACAGCGAAGTGCTAGAGCTCAATCCGGCCGACGCCTTGCAGTTCCTCATGGATCACGTCGAACGCTCGATCAGCCGGCGGCTCGCGGAACGGGCCGAAACCTAAGCGCGACGTGGCCTGCAGTGCGCTTGCTCGACACCTCTGACGACGGCACGAGTCGATTTGGTTGAAGGGCAAGCAATGCCCGAGATCGACTTTGAGATTTGCCGGTCAGGGTCGCGACTTCACGGCACGGTAACGGGGAGTGTCTCCCAGCCGCGCACCGTCGAAGTTGGCGACAAGCTCGCGTTGTCGAGGTCGACGCTCCACTCGGGGAACCGGTTCAGCACCTCATCAAGAGCGATGCGTCCTTCTATTCGGGCGAGCGACGCACCGAGACAGAAGTGGATGCCGTACCCGAGAGTGAGGTGGCGGCGGATGTCGCGGTGGATGTCGAAGCGATCTGGCTCGTCGAACACGCGATCGTCGCGGTTCGCTGCGCCAACCAACATCAGCATCGCACTGCCCGCCGGCACTGTTTGCCCGTACAACTCGACGTCACGTGCGACATACCGTGCGATGTGCGGCCCCGGCGGTTCGAAACGCAGCAGCTCCTCGATCGCATTGGGAATGAGCGATCGATTCTCGACGAGCTCGCGTCGCTGGTCGGGGTGCTCAGCAAGCACCTTGCCCGTCCATCCGATGAGGCGGGTCGTCGTCTCGTTGCCTGCCCCGGCGATCACCGACACATACGTGAGAATCTCCTCGCGCCGGAGGCGACGCGTCGTGCCTGTTTCATCTTCGAACTCAGCCTGGAGCAGCTCGGTCATCAGGTCGTCGGAGGGGTTGTCAGCGCGCCAATCGATGTACTCGGCGAATTGCGAACCCATGTCGAGGTGGCCCTCGCCCACCTCCATCGGAGCCCCTGCGTCGGTTCGCAGGTTCTCGTTCGCCTGGTCCCGAATCGCTTCCTGATCGGAGTCGGGGATGCCGAGCAGCATGGAGATGACCCGCATCGGCATCTGAGCGCCGAGGTCACGGACGAAGTCGAAATTGTCGGTTCCGATCAGCGGGTCGAGGCTTTGTGCGCAGAACTCACGGATTTTGGGTTCGAGTTCCGCCACGCGCCGCGGTGTGAACACTCGCGACAAGAGCCGCCGGTGAATCGTGTGCGTTGGCGGGTCCTCGAAAATCAGGATCCCACTTGGCATCTCGATGTTGGCTTTGATGATCTCGAGAATGCCGCCGCGCCCCGATATGAACGTCTCGTTGTTCCCCAGCCCACTCTCGACGTCGTCGAACCGGCTGACGGCATAGAAGTCGTACGACTCGTTGTAGTACAACGGCGCCTCGTCGCGCAGTCGCGCGATATGCCGGGTACGGATCGGCATTGATGTCGACGTCGTACGGGTCGTAGTACGCGTCGCTCTCGGTCGTTGTCTCTGCAGTCATTGTGATCGCACCTGGTCTTTGACGGCCGGAACGATGGGCGGCGCGTCCTTCCAATGCGGTACCCCGTCTTCGACCTGAGCGATCGGGTATCGATTGTCGTGGACCTGAGCCCAGTGGGAGTGATTCAGTTCGTGCAGGGTGAAGCACGCGTTGAGTGAGTTGTAGAAGCCCATGTTGTCGACGGTCTGATTGACCGCTTCTTTGATCAGCAGGGCCGCCATGGTCGGAAGTTGGGCGATGCGGCGAGCGAACTCCAACGTGCGGTCTGCCAGTTCGTCGCTCTTGAAGATCTTCGACACCATGCCGAGCGAATGCGCCTCCTCCACCGACAACGAGTCGCCAGTGAGCAAGAGTTCCTTGGCTTTGCGTGGGCCGAACTCCCACGGGTGACCGAAGTACTCCACCCCGCACATTCCCAGGCGAGTGCCAACGACGTCGGCAAATACGGTGTCTTCCGACGCCACGATGAGATCGCAAGCCCACATGATCATGAGCCCGGCGGCGTACACCGGCCCGTGGACCTGAGCGATCGTGATCTTGCGCAGATTGCGCCAACGGCGGGTGTTCTCGAAGTAGTGATGCCACTCTTGCAGCATGAGTTTCTCGGCGCCCTGGCGAGTGCCGCCATTCACCTGCCACGACGGATGGGTCGCGTATTCCTCGGTCGAAACCTTCGACCCCATATCGTGACCCGACGTGAACATCGGGCCGTTGCCACCAAAGATGACCACTCGAACTTCGTCGTCGGCTTCGGCGCGCAGGAATGCTTCGTGCAACTCGACGAGCATCCCGCGGTTCTGTGCGTTGCGAGCCTCCGGGCGATCGAGCATGATGCGTGCGATCTGGCCACCGTCGAGCGTCTCATAGGTGATGTACTGGTATTCCGACATTGTCGGTCCTTTCGAAGTCGTAGCAACGGGACGTACCTTGTCAACAAATGACGTCGATGTCAAAGTTGACCCGAGTTTGGCGACGGCGTGCCAACTACGGTGTGCGGGATGAACTCCGGCGCTCACACCGCAGTTGACGGTGACAAGATTCGTGTGGTCGCCGGCGTTCGTAGTTTCGGTGCCGACATGAACTTCTCCTCGAAGATGATCACCTTGGATCGATCGATCGTCGTCGCACCACTCAACCCCTCGGTCGTTTCGCCATCCGGCTATGCATCGATCGGCATGATCGCCACGGTCGCAGACGCAGGCGCCTCCGACCCTGCACTGGCCCAATGTCTGCCCGACTGGACCGCAACGCAAGAACTGTCGGTGCACTTTGCGAAGTGGGTCACCGACGGACCAGTGGTCGTCGACTGCCACATGATTCGGCTCGGCAAGAAGGTGGTCATCGTCGGCGCCAACGTGTACGACGGCGAGGGGATCTTCGACCATGACTTGTTGCGGGCGCGCATCGACGGAGGCAGTGCAGGACAGCTGGCGTTAGCGGCGAAGTGTCTCGTCACGTTTGCGAGGCTCCCCGGAAGTGCGGCGGTTGGGGCCGAGCGCCACCGACCCGTCGACTCGATCGGCACGGTCAGAAGTCAACCGAACTTCGAGCCGCCCGCAGGCACGTTGTACGAGCGCATGGGAGCGCGGGTCATCGACGCCACCGCCGGCATCGTGGAGCTGCAACCCGCCGTCTATGTGGCGAACAGCATCGGCACCATTCTCGGCGGCGCCCAGGCCACTCTCATGGAGATTGCGGCCCAGGCGATGCGACCCGGAATGTACGCCACCGATCTCCAAATGCACTTTCTCTCACAAGTCAAGGCCGGTCCGGCACGAACCCGGTGCAGTGTGATTCGCGACTCAGCCGACCATTCCGTGCTTGCAGTGGAGTTGGTCGACGTTGGCAACAACCATCAGATACTCGCCCTGGCAACGGTCACGTTGCAGAAGCTGACGGTCGATTCTGACCAACTGAGGTCAGTGGTGGAGTGAGAACCAGCATTGTTTTGCAGCCGTCACTTCGGCCCCTTCGGCACGTCGCGGAACGCCACTTCCTTGTCGAGGGTGCGCTCGCGCGGCATACCCAGCATGCGCTCACTGATGTTGTTGCGCGCCATCTCGGTGGTGCCGCCGCCAATGCTTCCCGTCTGACGCATTAGGTAGCTGGTGCCCACACCGGCTTCGGGGTCGGCATCGCTCCACGCCGCCGCTGCGGCCCCCGCAAGTTCGAGACGAATGTCGGTGATGCGTTCATTCGTGACTGCATGCATGAGCCGCGAGATCCCCGACGCCGCGTCGGTGAAGTGACCGGTGGCCATGCCTTGGCCGACCCGACTGCTCAACGCCTTTGCCGCTTCGCGTAGCGCAAACGCCTCACCGAGCAAGTCTTGGATTCGCACATCATCAAGTTGATTTGTCCGACGCGCCAGTTGAACGAGCGGGTCCTCGCTGCCCTCAATCTCCTCCTGGCCATGCGGAGCCCCGCTGGTGTACGGCGACCCACCGCCGAGCGCATTGCGCTCGTGGAACATCCAGCGTCGGCCGATCGTCCAACCGTCGTCGACCTCGCCGACACGTGCGCTGTCGGGCACGCGCAAGTCGAGCATGTACTCCTGACAGAACTCACGCGAGCCATTCACCATCTCGATGCGCTGCACCTCGATGTCGGGGTGATCGATCTTGACGATGAATACCGACAAACCCGAGTGCTTTGGAACGTCCCAGTTGGTGCGCAACAAGCAGAGGCCGTAGTCAGACCACCACGCACCAGTGGTCCAGATCTTGGAACCGTTGATGATCCATTCATCACCATCGCGCACCGCAGTGGTCGAGCGCGCCGGCGACATCGGAGCCACCACTCGGTTCCGACAGGAACTGCATCCACAATTCTTCGCCGCGCAAGATGGCGGGAATGTGGCGAAGCTTCTGTTCCTCGCTGCCGAACTCCAACAGCACCGCCGCACACGGCACGAACGTCGGCACATTGATCACCGAGGGCATTTCGTACGAGGCGCACTCTGCGTTGAAGGCGCGCTGATGCGCATGCGTCAGGCCCTGCCCGCCGTACTCCCGCGGAAAGCACAGGCCAGCGAACCCACCGTCGAACAGCTTGCGCTGCAGGTTCCGGGCGTGTTGAACGTTGGCGAGTTCCTCCTCGTCACCGCCGTGCACGAAGACGCGGTGCTTCGTGGCCTTGGGCATGTTGTCGCTCAGCCATACCCGTGCTCGGGCGGCAAAGTCTTCGACCGACTCCATCGAAGTTTCGGTGTCAGCATCGAGGTTGAGATTCGTCATGTTGTTCAGTCCTGTTCCGCTCAGGCCGCTGCAGCGATCGCGAGTCGGCGGCGATGATCGACAGGTAGCCCGTACATCGATCGACCAACAGTGACGCGGCGTAAATAGAGATGAAGATCGTGATCGGTGGTGAGGCCGATGCCGCCGTGCAACTGAACACAGTCCTGCATCAGCGTCGGCAGGTACTGACCTGCGTAGGCCTTTGCCGAGCTGACGATCCTGGCCGCTGTTGGGTCATCATGTTCCACCGCACGCGCGGCCGACGTGGCGAGCGCGTGAGATGCCTCGATCCACATCTTCATATCGGCCATACGGTGTTTGATTTCTTGGTACGAAGCCAGCGGGCGACCGAACGAGTACCGGTCGAAGGTCCATTCCAACGTGAAGTCGAACGCCACCTCGGCCGCGGCGACCATCTCGGCCACCTGAATGACCACTGCCACCTGCAGCTGGCGCTCGACATCGCCGGCGACCGTGGACTCGTCGCCAACGATCGCGTCGGCGGGCAGCGTCACTCCGTTGAAGGAAACCCGCCCGAAACGACGAACAGCGTCGAGACCATGCAGAACCTCGACGTCGACACCGGCCGTTTCGCGATCGACGAGCAGCTGAACCAGCTGATCATCGGCACGAGCAGTGACGAGGAAGCGGGTGGCCTGCGAAGCGGCTTCAACGAGAACCGCAACACCAGACAGCTCGATGGTGTCGCCAATCAACGCTGCGATCGGCCCGCTGGCATTGGTATCGAGGGCGTACTCGGATCCGCACCAACTCGCCACCGACTCGCCCGACAGCAGGCCCGGAAGCACGGCTGCGCGTTGTGCCTCGCTGCCCCGGCGCGAGATTGCGTCGGCCACCACGTTCACCGGCAGCAGCGGGCCGGGAGCAACATTTCGGCCGAACGCATCAGCAACGATCGCGAGATCGACCACACCGTTGTCGGTGAGGCTGCCACCACCATCACGTTCTGCAACGAGCAAGCACGTCCAACCCAACTCGGCTCCGCTCGACCAGTACTCGGGCGCAAACCCCACGTCGTCGGTGGCGAGCTCGCGAACCGTCGAGATCGGGCACTCGGCGGCGAGGAATCGGCGGGTGGTGTCTCGGAAGAACTCTTGCTCCTCGGTGAGCGCTATCTCCATGGTCAGGCGACTTTCATGAGCTTGGCAAGGTTGCCGCCCATGATCTTTGCCTTGTCAACTTCCGGCAATCCATCGAGTTCGTCGACCCAGGTCACCGGGTCGAACAGCCCCTCGGGGTGCGGGTAGTCGGACCCGAACACCACGTTGTCGACGCCGATCAACTCAACAAGGTTCAGCGGGTCTTCCTCGTGAAACGGGTGCACATAGATCGACCGCTTGAACGCGACCATCGGATCCTCTTCGAAGAGACCGGGGGCGCGGTCGTAGACCTTCTGGAGCCGCTTGACGAGCGGGCGCACCCATGAACTGCCGTTTTCGACCGGCATGAAACGAATGTCGGGAAAGCGTGTGACGAGGCCGTGCCCGATGAGTGACGTGATGACGTCGGTGATGCCTCGGTAGTCGGAACGAATCAGCGCGTCGAATGCGTTGTACTTGTGGTTGAACGGCAGGAACTCTCCGTCGCGACCGCTCCATTCGTTCTCATAGCGCTGCTGCCCATCGTCGGATGCATGCATGCCCACGAGGACACCTGACTGCTGAACTTTGTCCCAGAACGGATCGAACTCTTCCAGCGCGAACGACCGACGGCGACCATTGAAATCGGGCACTGGCGCCGGTCTGATGAGCACAGCACGCGCGCCGTTGTCGATCACGTACTCGAGCTCTCGGATCGCTTCGTCGACGATGTTCATCGCGATCACCGGCGTTGCGAAGATGCGATCTTCGTAATTGAACGTCCATTCATCGAGCATCCAACGGTTCAGAGCATGGATGACGGTGTGCACGGCGCGCGGGTCGTCGGCGAGGCGCTCTTCCAACAGGCTGGCCAGTGTCGGCCACATCATCGCCCGGTCGATGCTCAGCTCGTCCATCAACTTGAGTCGTGGCTCCGGCGCGAAGAAGCCCGGGAGGGCGTCCATCGACTTCGGCGGCGGTGCGACTTCGATGTCGCCGGCCTTCGTCTTCGACGATGGGTTCTTCAACCGGAACTCGAGTTCTTGCGCTCCGGGTGGAGCGACTTTGTTGAACGTCGGGTTGGGGATGTAGTCGCTGATCTTGTTCTTTATCGCAATTTTCGTGCGGCCGTTGATCTGCACGTAACGAACGAGATTCTGATGCTCTTCGGGCAAGTAGCGGGTGAACGCGTCCTGCGTCTCGTACATGTGGTTGTCGGCGTCGAACACCGGGAAATCGAGCTTCCGTGACATCTGAGCAGCCTCCAAGACGTTACGTTGACGTTGACGTCGACGACGTCTTGAAATCTACCGCGGCCACATGACCAAGTGGCAGCCGAAGCTGTCGCCTTGCTTTGCGATCGACATCGGCGCAGTAGCTTCTCGGAAACGCCGTCACACCGATCGATTGGGGCGTGAGGATGGACTTGATCGAATGAGGCGAACACACATGTCGAGATGGAACGCAGACGCCTTCCACCCGGACCTTAGATCGGCATCCCGGTTCTTGCCCGGAGCGGCAGTGAATCGATTCATGGTGCCAGTGGTTCGTCGACTCAACGCGTTTGGTGCCCGGCGTCAGCGCCGAAGGCGTGGTCGTGACGACAGTCAACGGGAACGTCTCGGTTCGAGTTCATCGCCCATCAGCCGCACAGCCCATCGGGGGCGCATTGCTCTGGATCCACGGCGGAGGGCTCATCATCGGCACTCCCCGACAGGATGACAGTTGGTGCCAGCGAGTAGCCGCCGAGCTCGGGATCACCGTTGCCGCGACCAGCTACCGGCTCGCCCCGGAACACACGTACCCAGCCGCGCTCGACGACTGCTTGGCGGCGTACCTCTGGTTGACAGAGCAACCCGACGTCGACCCAACCCGAATCGCAATCGGCGGTGCCAGCGCGGGCGGTGGCTTGGCGGCCGCCCTCGCCCAACGCATTCGCGACGAGGGTCACCCGGCACCAGTTCTTCAGCTGCTGGTGTACCCCATGCTCGACGACCGCACTGCAGCACGGCCCGACAACGTGCCACAGCACCGGCGCGTGTGGAACAACAAGGCCAACGCGTACGGGTGGAGCAGCTACCTGGGCGGACCCCCGGGGTCGCCTGAGGTGGCACCTCATGCCGCACCAGCTCGTTGCGACGACCTCACCGGCTGGCGCCGGCCTGGGTCGGCGTGGGAACGCTCGACTTGTTCCACGACGAAGACATCGACCTACGCAGCAGCGTCTTCGGTCAGCCGGAGTGCCGTGCGAGCTCGTCACCGTTCCCGGGCGCGTTCCATGGATTCGACGCGGTGTGCGGGAAAAGCTGCCGTCGCCTACGAGTTCCGGCAACGCTCAGATCGCTGCGTTGGCCGCAGCCCTTTCCCAACGAGCACGCTGAGCTGGCGCCGTATCATCTGCGACGTGACCACCGACGGCTCCTTGCACGACGGAGCTCGCGTCGCTGGGGTGACGAGAGCGCTCTCTTCGATGACGAAGAGGCCCGACGGCGGCTGCTCGAAGCGACTGGGCGATGCATCGTTCGCCAAGGCAGCACCCGCATTCAGATGGCGGACGTGGCCCAAGCGGCGGGGGTCTCGCGGTCCACGGTGTATAGATACTTCCAAACCCGCAACGACCTCATCCTCGGACTCATGATCAGTCGAACCGACGCAGCCCTCGGCCGCATCGTCGGCACTTTGCCATCCCCGGAGAACGCACGTCTGACGATACCCGAGATGATCTTGGCGCCAGTGAGGCTGGTGAAAGGCAACCCGCTCAACGAAGCACTCTTTTCACCGGACAGTCGAGCGCTGGTTGCCACCGCCCCTGCGCTCAGCCCCGCCCGCAACGAGTCGGTCGACGCCGCCATGAAGCACTTCGGGCCACTGTTGCACTCGTGGCAGGACGATGGCCAGATCCATGCCGACCTCGATGTTCGCGAGACGATTCGATGGATCAACGCCGTGTCGTTTCTCTTGCTCACACCGCCTTGGAACGAGCTGACCATCGACGAACATCGGAAGTTCATCGACCGATATCTCGTCCGCGCCCTCGTCGTGTAGGCGGCAAACAGGTTTGAGACGAGCTCGATTGGGGCAGTGTTCGGACCATGATCGACACTGTGTTGCTGCAGCCAACGTCGGGCGATGTGTTGGAACTCATCATCGATGACCACCGGCGGTTCGAAGACTTACTCCGGCTCTGCCGTCGCAACGACACCGATCGCTCTGCAGTCCGATACGCCCTCGCCGAATTGTTGGTCGCGCACGCCGTGGCCGAAGAGGAGAAGGTGTACCCGCAGCTCCGACGCATTCGAGCAATCTCGGGTCATCTCGAAGAGCATGGCCAGGAAGAGCACGCAGATATCACCGAGGCCCTCCTGTCCTTCTTACAGGCCAGGGGCACCGACACCCAGAAGTACGACGACGCACTCGAAGCGCTTGCGACAGCGGTCAACCACCACACCAATGAAGAAGAACAGACGATCTTGAACCCGGCTCGGGAAGACGTCTCGTCCGCGCAGCGTGCGGAACTCGGTGTCGCATGGGTCGCCCGCCGCAACCAACTGTTGCAGCAGGGCTGCGCGACGGAAGCCCAAGTTGCAGCACTCTTGAACGAGGCCGTCGCCAAGGCGGTGCTGGCTCCCGAAGACGCCCGCAAGGAGGCCGAGACGATCAAGGCGGCCGCCAAGCGGCAGGCCAAGGAAGTCGAAGAAGCCGCCAAGGCATAACGAACAGCCCGATTCGGCGTCTGCCACGATGTCGGCATGGAACTTCGCGAGGCGATGCGCACTGCTCGATCGATCAGGCGATTCACCGACCAGCCCGTCGACGACGCGTTGCTCGCAAGTGCCTCGAAGCAGCGACTTGGGCACCGTCCGGCGGGAACCAGCAGCCGTGGCGATTCATCGTGTTGGAATCGCCCGAGGCACGCGAAGCGGTTCACCACGGCGCCGAGACGTCCGCCCGGCTTGCCCAGGAGATGTACGGCATTCGCCGACCCGAGCCCGACGACGATTCGACCGCGCGCTCGCAGTGCACGCGCCATGTTGGAACTCCACGACGACGCTCGACATCTGCCAGTGGCGGTGTTGTTCTGCGTCAAAGAGCAGCCGCTCACTCCCCCGCTGTTGCTCGGCAGTTCGATCTATCCTGCGCTTCAAAACTTCCTGCTCGCGCTGCGAGACGTCGGGCTCGGAGCATGCCTCACGGGCTGGCAACTCCCCCACCCTGAAGACTTTCGCGAAGCCATCGGCATCCCCGACGACTGGCACCTCGCAGCCCTTGTAGCGGTCGGCTGGCCACAGGGCAATCACGGCCCAATGAAGCGCAAACCCGTCGCCGAGGTCACGTTTCGCGACCGTTGGGACAACCCGTTTCTCCTCACGAACGGCGCGTGAAGCACGATAACGGGACGTGCCTGGCAGGCCGAGCGGATAGGCGAGGCTCTGCCGAGACTGTCCGGGCGGCACTCCCAATAGATACGGGGGAAGTCAGCGGAATGAAAGGAGCAAGCGACCTATCCGCTGACTCCCCTTGCACGTCGCCGTTAGGGGCGAGTCCTGGCTCGGGGGTGAAACCGAAGCTCTCGAAGGCCATGGCCAGCAGTGCGTAGGTGCCGACCACGAACACCAAGTCCATCACTTGATGGCGGGTCATCACGGCGCTCAAAGCAGCCCATGTGGCATCGCTGATGATGCTGGCGGCCAGCAGCTCGTCGGTGGCTTTGAGCATGAGGTGTTCTGCACCGGTGAACTCGTCGTTGCGGCCTCGGGCCACGGCGTCGATCTCACCTTCGGTGATGCCCGCGTCGAGCGCCATCTTCACGTGCTGGCCCCACTCGTAGGTACAGCGACGCTTCATCGCCACCCGCAGAATCACGAGCTCACGTGAGCGAGTGTCGAGTGTGCAGTCGGTGAGCAGGTAGCGGTTGTACCTCAGGAAGCGCTGCGCCAACTCTGGGTGCTGCGCCAACACCCCCACCACGGTGAACTTCATCGGGTCGTACTTGTGATCAGAACCGGCGCGGGGCACCCGATCCGCTGGCATGCCGAGCATCGCGCCGAACGCGGCGTACTCCGCATCGCCCCACTCCTCCTGAGTAAGGGGTGGAATTCGCTGATCCTCAACCTGTTGCTTCGCGACTGGTTCGCTGATTGAAATCGCATGTTCGGGGCACTGGGCTACCGCTGCTCGCACGGCTGCTTCCAGCTCCACCGGCACCTCTTCGACGATGACCGTTGCATATCCATCGTCGTTGAGTTCGAACACGCCAGGACAGATTGCAGTGCAGTTGCCGTGGCCGGCGCACACCTCGTTGTCGACACTGAACTCGTGCTCATGTTGCGGCGCTCATACCGGTGTGAACTCGATGTTCAGGTGGGTGAGTCCGCGCAGGATGAACGTGGGGAGGTAGTGGTATCGCCGGGCACCCAGCGGGCCGTGGTGCTCCTCGGAGATCCGAATGTTCGACGTTCGATCGAGCAGTCGCTCGACGCACACCTTCGCCTCGGTACGAGCCAACGGCGACCCAGGGCATGTGTGAACACCGCGCCCGAACGCCACATGCTGGCGGGCGTTCTCGCGGTGGATGTCGAACGTCGTTGGGTCGTCGAAGCGACGCGGGTCGCGGTTGATCGCTGCATTCACCATCATCAACGTTGCCCCACCCGGTATATCGACACCACCCACGGTGGTATCGGCTCGCGCCAATCGGAAGTCACCCTTGATGGGGCTCTCCATGCGAAGGCATTCCTCGATGAAGTTCGGAATGAGGTCGCGGTCGTCGCGCAATGCTTGTTGCAGTTCGGCGTCGTCACCCATGCGTTGCACAGCGGTGCCCAACAGTCGCACCGTCGTCTCCTGTCCTGCCGAGAACACGTTGGCGGCGATGCGCACTACGTCCATCACCGACGGGGTGGAGCCGTCTGGGAAGGTCGCCGACGCCAGCCCGGTGAGCACATCGTCTGTGGGGTTCGCGCGGCGGTCTTCGATGTAGGCCGAAAACTCTTGGTAGAGGTACTCCATCGGCGAATGGCTCATCGACTCGCCGCTGGTGCCGCCGACCGCCCCGCCGCTTTGGCTGCTGCGAATGAGTGCTTGTTCGAAGCGACCATGGTCTGACTCGGGAACTCCGAGGAGGTCGGCGATGACGAGCATGGCGAACGGTCCACCGAACTGCCCGATGAACTCACACTTGCCGTCGGCATGGAACTTGTCGATCTGCTTGTCTGCCAGGCGCCAGATGAACTCTTCGTTCTCCTTGAGGCGCTTCGGCGTGATCAGTCGCATCAGCAGGGCCCGGTGGTCGGTGTGCACCGGCGGATCCATGTTCGGCAACTGGTCGCTCATCGGCAACGAGTCACGGTGCTCTTCGATGAGGGCCGATATCTCATCTGCGCTCAATCCCTCCAAGGGAACGGGAAAGCCCGGGAATGGGCCCGTGACGGCGGTGCACGAAGAGAAGTTCGCGGTGTCGTTGTAGATCACCATGGCCTCGTCGTAGCCCGTCACCATCAACACGTTGTGGTGCGGCTCCCGACGAATGGGGCACTCGTTACGCAACGCCTCGAAGTATGGGTACGGATCGTCGACCATCTCCGGATCCCGAAAAAAGTTGACGGCGTCTATGTCGGTCATCGCGGCCTCGGTCATCGCGGCAAAGGTAGTCGCCACCCTGAGCCCAGGCGAGTTGGCCATACCACCGTGCGGGATGATGCAACCGAGGAAACGAACGGGGTGCCGAGGGGGGTTGCTACGGTCCGATAAGACGCTCTTACCTGTGCGACCGCCATCCAACCAACGCATCCAACCAACGCACTTCCAATTCACCCGTCCAACCAACGCAGCAAACCAACACGGCCGTGCTGACGTTGTGAACGAGGCAGGCACTTTCATGGAACCATCGCTAACCGCGGAGACCGAAGCAACCGACTCGAACGAAGCGCACGCCGACACAGATCTCGATGTCGACGTCCTCGTCATCGGCGCTGGCATCGTCGGGATCTACCAGCTCTATCGGGCACGGGAAGCCGGGTTCTCGGTGCGCCTGGTCGAGGCCGGCGACGGGGTCGGCGGCACGTGGTATTGGAACCGTTACCCGGCGTCGCGTTTCGACTCCGAGAGCTACACGTATGGCTACCTCTTCTCCGACGAGTTGTTCAACGAGTGGAACTGGTCAGAACACTTCGCCGGTCAACCCGAGATCGAGCGATACCTGAACCATGTCGTCGACCGGTTCCATCTGCGTCAGCACATCACCTTTGGCAGCTCGGGTCACCTCGACGAGCTTGAACGAGGGCGCCGACACGTGGACGGTGACGTCGTCTGACGGCACTGCCATCACGGCGCGGTACGTCGTCGCGGCCACCGGCGTGTTGTCGGTGCCGTACTTCCCCGACGTCGCTGGTCGAAATGACTTCGCCGGCGAGTCCTACCACACGGGCCTCTGGCCAACGTTCGACGTGGACTTCACCGGCAAACGGGTTGCCATCATCGGCACCGGTTCAAGTGGGGTGCAATTGGTGCCGGCTGTCGCCGACCAGGCTGCTTCCCTCACGGTGTATCAGCGCACGCCCAATTGGTGCACGCCGCTCAACAATGCGCCCATCACCCCCGAGGAACAGGCCCAACTGAAGGCAGGTTTCCGCGCCATCCGCGAGGCGCTCGAAGCGTCGCCGCTGGGGTTCCTCCATCAGCCCCACGATCGTTCAGCGTTCGACGACTCGAAAGCGGAACGATGGGAGTTCTTCGAGAAGATGTGGAGAACGCCGGGCTTCGGCAAGCTGATCAGCAACTACAACGACGCCATCGTCACACCCGAGGCCAGTGCCGAATGGAGCGAGTTCGTCGCCGAGAAGATCCGCAGCATCGTCGCCGACCCGGAAACGGCCGACCGACTGATTCCCAAGGATCATCTCTTCGGCCAAAAACGCCCGCCGTTCGTAGCCGGCTACTTCGAGGCGTTCAACAAGCCGAACGTCTCGTTGGTGTCGCTCACCGAAACGCCGATGGAACGCGTCACCGCAACTGGCATCGAAACTGCAGACGGTTTGCGCGAGTTCGACATCATCGTGTGGGCGACCGGGTTCGACTTCGGTACCGGAGCGCTGAGTCGGATGGGCATCACGGGCCGCGGTGGGCAAGCACTCACCGAACATTGGAAAGAGGGGGCGACGACGTTTCTCGGTATCGCCAGCGCCGGATTCCCGAACCTCTTCTATCCCGGCGGCCCTCACGGGGGCGCAGGGAACAACCCGCGCTACTCGGGCGACCAGGTCGACTTCATCACCGACATGCTGGTGTTTGCCCGCGACCACGGGGTGCGGGCCATCGAGGTCTCGGCAGAGGCTGAAGCGAGTTGGTCGACCATGGTCGACCGCATTGCAGCGAAGACATTCTTCGGGTCGAAGAGCTACTACTACGGCTCGAACATCCCCGGCAAGCCGCGTCGATACTTGCTCAACTCGGCGGGTCGCGGCAAGCTCCAGCAGCTCATGAACGAGGCAGAGGAGAACGGCTACCGGCCGTTCATGCTGACCAGTTGATGCGCTTCACGCAATCCCACCCACCAGAACGCTCGACATGACAGGTTCACCTGAACCAGAGAGAATCACCGTGTGGCTATCGACTTCTTCAACCTCGTAGACGACATCGGCTGGAATGACATGCCCGTCAAGCAGACGTACTCGAAGTACCTCTGGCACGACGGTGGTTCGCTCGGCGACGCTCCGGTCGACATGGAGGCCACGTTTGCAGGGGGCATGCAGATCTCGACCAAGATCGATCGATCGTTCAACCAGAATGGCTTGCGGTGCAGCCCGAACTTCACGGTGCCGCGCCATCACCACAACATCCCCGAGTTGATCATCGTGCTGAGCGGCCAGTTCACCATTGAATATGGAGGCGAGTTCGGTGACGAAGACGACCTGCAGCGCCAAGTCGTGACCGCTGGCGGTCAGTTCATCAGCCAACCGGGCACCCCATACACGATGATTGCCGGGCCCGAAGGCGTCACCTACATCGAAACCTGGCCCGAGCCCATGGTCACCCTTGAGACCGTGTGGTACGACCACGGCTGGATCCCCCGCAAAACGTGACAAACCGGCACCTGACGATTGGGGTCAGGGTGGGTTCAGGTCGTCGGTGCGCTGAGGCGAGTGTAGGTGTCGTTGGCGGTTTGCCAGTTGAGTGAGCGGCGTGGGGTGGTGAACCCCATTCGTCAGGGTTCGGCCATGTGGACGGCGGCGATGTATGAGAACGTCATACTCGACGCCACTGGGCCGCCGGCCCCCGGATAGATGCGGCCCATCACCGGAGCCATCGTGTTGCCGGCGGCATACAGCCCGTTGATGACCGAGCCGTCGTCGCGCAGCACCCACGCGTGTTCGTCGGTGACGAGCCCGCCCTTGGTGCCGAGGTCGGACAGGACCATTTGCGACCGCGTAGAACGGGCCCTGATCCACCGGCACGAGGCACGAGTTCGGCCCCGGTGACGGGATCTTCGGGACGTAGCCGACCAAGGTTGGGTCGTTCGAGTCACGCTCGCCAATCGAACGGTCCCACGGGGTCTCGCCTCGATGGAACTGCTCGTCGACACCGCTCACCGCGTAGCCGTTGTACTGGTCGACCGTCCTGCTGAGAGCTCCTTCAGGGAGACCCAGCTGTGCGGCCAGTTCCTCGAGCGTGTCCGCTCGCTTCAACGTCCCCGCCGCCAGCCACTCGTCGACGTCGAACCAACCCGGCACGGGCGGGTCGACCGGTAACACTCCGAAGGCGCTGTTGTCGATCTGTTTCTGATCGAAGATCCATTGCACCGGAACGTGTTGGATCTCAGACTCGGCTTGCAGCCGCTTCAGTTCATGCCCGGCACGGTCGTACGGCAAGTTCTCGTTCATGAACCGTTCGCCAGCGCCGTTGACCCAGATGCCAGTACGAACACCGGTGAAGAACGCCGGACGGTTGTTCGGCACCACGATCGCCGGCGTCCACCACGATTCGTCGAGCAACGCCGTGGCCGCGCCAACTGCAACGCCGGCCGCGAGAGCGTCGCCGGTGTTGCCAGGGCTGCCCATGGTCCATTCGTCGGTGATGGGCGAGTGGTATTTGGCTCGCAGTTCCCGGTTGCGTTCGAAACCGCCAGCGGCGAGCAGCACGCCGCGAGTCGCCCGCAACGTCACCCGTTCGCCATTGCTGATGGCTTCCACGCCCGACGACGTTGCCGTCTTCGACGATGAGCTGGTCGAGCCCGGTATTGACACGAATCTCTCCGTTGCCGGTCTCCATGAACGCGAGTAACAACCGACCGATGAGGCACTGCCCACCAGCCATCTTCTCTCCCGGATCGATGCCCCATCGTTCGGTCCACGCCGGGCGCCGCAAGAGCGGTTCGAGGTCGCCGAGCAGCGACCTTGGAAGACGGCGCGGAAAGATCGTGCGACCCACGTCCAACGCTCCGGGCTGACCATGGAAGTAGTCGGGCACGCCCATCCACAGGAAGTGTTGGAACCACTTGTTCTGTTCCAGCTCGTCGATCATCGCCGGGCCGCCCTGCAGGAAGGCTTCGCGTAACTCAGCCGGTGAGTCGTCGCCGACGATCGCATCGAGATATGCCCGGCCCGCCTCGATGCTGTCTTCGACGCCAGCGCGACGGATCGCGGCATTGTCTGGAATCCAGATACCCGCGCCCGAATAGGCGGTGGTACCGCCGAGGAACTCGGTCTTCTCGATCACGAGGGTCTTCAGACCCCGCGAGGCAGCGATGTACGCGCCGGTCAGTCCTCCACCCGACCCGACGACGATGACGTCGTACTGATCGGTTGCTCGTGTTTCCCGTCTTGCCCGGTGCTCATTCCGAATCTCCCTGTTGATGCGAACGTGGCGCGGACCGAGCCGAGACCGGTGATCACTGCTTCGTAGGTGTTCCCGCGTTCCACGGTGACCAGCGGGCCAAGCGAACCCGACAAGATCACCTCGCCGGCGCGCAGCGGTGCACCGCGCTCGGCCACAGCATTGGCAAGCCACACGACGGCGTTGACCGGATGCCCAAGGCACGCGGCACCGGTGCCAGCACTCTTGACCTCACCGCCCGTAGTGAGGGTCATCTCGCACAACCGAAGGTCGTCGATGTCTCGCAGCGACCGCGGCGAGCCGCCGAGCACGAACATGCCCGACGACGCATTGTCGGCCACGGTGTCGACGTAGGAAATCTTCCAGTCGCGGATTCGGCTGTCGACAATTTCGATCGCAGCCACGACAAAATCCGTGGCCCGCATCACGTCGCTCGCAACGACCGGATAGTCGGACAGGTCATCTTTGAGCACAAACGCCACTTCGGCTTCCACCCTCGGCTGCAACATCAGTGAGGCGGCGACCGGCTCACTATCGCCAATCGCCATGTCGGCGAACAGCACGCCGAAGTCGGGTGTGTTGCAGCCCATTTGTTCTTGCACCGCCCGCGACGTGAGCCCGATCTTGCGTCCGACCCGACGAACGCCCTGCTTGGTCAGTTCGATGACCCGTTGTTGCACGTCGTACGCGTCGTCGACGGTGCCGTTGGGGAACAGGTCGATGATCGGGTCGCACGGAATACCGGTTGCCGCAGCGTCGATGAGGCGCTTTGCAGCCTCGACATGCGGGCTCGTCATGATGCGGGGCCCGCTGCTGTGCTTGCTGGTGGTGCGCCTGGTGGTGTGCTTGGTGGTGGTGTGAACTTATGGCCCCAGTAGGCGCCTTGGGTGATCTCGTACGTTGGTACTTCGGTGGTGACCTGCAGGCCGTTCCAACCGACTTCCACTGCATAACGCTCGGGTGAATACACGTAGAACGACACCATCTGGTCGTTGGTGTGTTTGCCCAGCGAGTTCATCATCGGCACGCCCAACCGATCGGCTCGATCAAGCGCCAGGCCGACGTCGTCGATCGTGGCAACTTCGACCATGAAGTGCAGCAGCGTTCCGGGTCCGCGTCGAGACGCGACGCCGAATGTGTGGTGCCGCGGATTGCAGCCCATGAACCATGTGCGTCCCATGGTGTTGCGTTCCACAAAGCCAAGCACGTCGATGTAGAAGTCGACGGTGGCCTGCGCATTTTCAGACGACACGATCACATGGCCGAACCCTTGATTGCCGGTGACGAAGGCGCTCACACTCGGAGTGTTCACCGGCACGTGATCGAGAATCGGCCCGTAGAACAGTTCCACCGGGTTGCCGCCTGGGTCATCGAACGCCACGAACCCCTTCACCCGTCGTTCCGCGCACTCGGCATCGGTGCCGGGCGTCACCGTGATTCCCGAGTTCTCGACTGCGGTCACGATGTTGGCGAGTTCACGTCGGTTGAGCACTTCGAACCCGCACGCGGTCATTCTGTTCTCGGCACCAGGTGCAACAACCAGACGGGCTGGGTAGTGATCGAGGCGAAAGTAGAGCGAATCGACGTCGCCGCCCTCGACTGGCATCATGCCGAGAAAGTCGCCAGCGAATGTCTTCCACGCGGCGAGATCGGTCGCTTCCAGCCTCAGGTACCCGAGCGAACTGACTCCCATGTGATCTCCCATCGATCGGCCTACTCTGCGGCTTTACCCGGCCGCCGCAAACCTACCAATCGCCACGCCAGCGGTTTCCAGACCAGTTCCGCTCAATGGGAACACGACAAGTCAGACACGCGGTTCGTTTGACTTGGCTTCCAGGCGGGCAAAGTGTTTGGCTCCTGCCGGTTGCAGGTCCATGAACTCCACGTAGTGGCCAAGTTCTGCGGTCATGTCGACGTAGCCGAACCGCAGCGCACCCGCCATTTCTCCGTACTGCGCCCACTTCTTCCCGCTGGCTTCGATGATTGCCGTGGCCTCGTCGAAGTCGTCGATGCGGAAGCCGATGTGATGGAACGTGGCTGCTGCGCCAGGACGCACCCCCGATTGGTACATCTCGACCGAACCGCTGATGGGCCGAATCAGCTCGATATTGGTGGCTCCGGCGTTGACGAGCGCCACGTCGATGAGCCACTCGTCCGCTGTCTCGCCGTCGACCACCACCACTCCGCCGAGCGACGACCCGTACTGCTTCAAGCACGACACGGTGCCCATGGTCTGCTCGAAGAAGTCACACGCCACCTCGAAATCGTCGGTGACGTAGGCAAGTTGCATCACATTGCGGAACAGGTCGCTCATCGTTCGCATGACACCGTCAGCTTACGCGGGGATCTCAGATGCGATCCCGATGAACCCGCAATGCATACCGCCAGATGAGACGCCGTGTTGCAGCGCAGCTACCCACTGGGATAGCACGGTGAGATGGAACGTAAACAGATTCAGCACACCGTCTGGTCTGATGAAGACGTACCGGAAGATCTGGTGCCAGAGAAGTACCGGCTGGGTGAAGCCTTCGTGCCGAAGGGTCGATACATCGATGCCGAGTTCATGCAACTCGAGCTCGACAAAGTCTTCTCGCGCACATGGCTGATGGCGTGCCGCGAGGAAGAACTTCCGGGTGTCGGCAGCTATGTCGAGTTCCGCATCGGCGCCCACTCGATCCTGGTGGTTCGCGAGTCGGTCGACTCGATCCGCGCGTACTACAACGCGTGCCGCCATCGCGGCACCCGGCTCGCCGAAGGTCGCGGGCGCGTCGGCTCGATCATCTGCCCGTTCCACGGGTGGCGATGGAACCTCGACGGCTCGATCCGCCTCATCCTCGACCCCGACGAATTCCCGAAGCGATCTGAAGAAGATCTCGGGCTGCAACCCGTGCGGGCAGAACTGTGGGGCGGCTTCGTGTTCGTCAACATGGACGACTCTGCGGAGCCACTTCTCGAGTACCTCGACCCGATTCCCGAGATCTTCGCGCCGTTTCAGTTCGAGAACATGCGCTACCGCTGGATGAAGGGTGTGCCACTTCCGTGCAACTGGAAGACCGCCCTCGACGCATTCCACGAGGCGTACCACGTGCCAGGAACGCACCCGCAGTTGCATAGGTGGGACAAGTCGAACTCGAACCTCGCGACCATCAAAGAGCTCGAGCATCGGAGCTGGGCGCCAAGCGCGGTGTACGGCAAGTTCGCCCGATATGCGAGTGTCGGTTTGAAAAAGGTCGACTCAGCGACCGGAGAAGCGCGCCGCACCAAGAACGCCGCCAGCAAGGGCACCGCCGATGCTCCCGACGATCGCGAGTCGGTGGCGTCGAGCGTGCAGTACATCGCACGCGACATGAAAGCGTTGGAGAACGAACGCAGCATCGCGGCTGCCGAGGAGTTACGGAACAACCCGCTGCCTGAAGGCAAGTCTGCTGGCCAGCGATATCTCGAGATCTTGCGCGACATGGCCATCGCCGACGGGCTCGACTGGTCTTCGATCACTCCCAAGCAATGGGCAGCCGCTGGCACGGCTTGGAACGTCTTCCCCAACACGATTCTGTTGCCGAATCAGGGATGCATCATCGGCTACCGGGCACGTCCGTTGGACAACGACCCGAACAAATGCTTGTTCGAGGCATTCTCGCTCGAACAGATTCCCGTCGCCGACTACGACAAGAAGTCAGACTTCGAACCGCAGTACTTCGACGACTTTCGCGACGGCGACGTGGGAGAGGTACTCACCCAAGATCTCGACAACTGCGAGAACGTCACCGTCGGCATGCACTCCCCCAGCTTCAAGGGCCACTACCTCTCCACCGAACAGGAAATGGTGATCTACAACCACCACCGAAGCCTGGATCAATACATCTGGAAAGACTGACCACAAGGTGTCTGACACGTTGTGGTCATGGTGAGACCGACCACAAGGTGTCTGACACGTTGTGGTGATTGGTCAGGTTGAGGCGTTGGCGAGGCTGACTGCTATGTCGATGATTTGGTCTTCTTGTCCACCGACCAGACGGCGCTCGCCACATTCCAGCAGGATGTCGGCGCCCGAGACGCCATACCGTTCGGCGGCGCGGTAGGCATGGCGCAGGAACGACGAGTACACCCCGGCGTATCCCATGATGAGCGATAGTCGGTCGAGGGCGCATTCGCCGTCCATCACCGGACGAACGATGTCTTCAGCCACGTCGAACATGCGCAACACGTCGATGCCGGTGCGAATGCCCAACTTGTCGCACACCGCAGCGAGCGCCTCGTTGGGGGTGTTGCCGGCTCCGGCACCGAATCGGCGGGTGCTGCCGTCGATCTGCGTGGCCCCGGCGCGGTAGGCGTAGATCGAGTTGGCGATGCCGAGCGCCAGGTTCTCGTGGCCGTGGAACCCGACTTGGGCGTCGCTCCCGAGTTCGGCCACCACAGCGGCAACGCGATCGGTCACCTGGTCGAGAATCAGGGCCCCCGCCGAATCGACCACATAGACACATTGGCATCCGGCGTCGGCCATGATCCGCGCCTGCTGCGCCAACACTTCCGGCGTCTGCGTGTGGGCCATCATGAGGAAACCGACGGTCTCCAGGCCGATGTCGCGTGCCAGCCCAAAATGTTGAATGGAGATGTCGGCTTCCGTGCAATGCGTTGCGATTCGAATCACCGACACGCCGAGGTCGCGCGACGGCCGTGATGTCGTCTTTGGTTCCGAGCCCCGGCAACATCAGCGCAGCGATCTTGGCCTGCTTGGCCACGTCGACGGCAGCGGCGATGAGTGTGCGCTCGTTCTCCAACGAGAAGCCATAGTTGAACGAAGAACCGCCAAGCCCGTCGCCGTGGGTCACTTCGATCACGGGCATGCCGGCGCCATCGAGCCCGGCCACGACGGCGCGGACCATCTCTGCAGTGAACTGATGGCCCTTTGCATGGGAGCCGTCACGCAGGGACGAGTCGGTGATGCGAATGTCGAGTTGATCTGAGTACGGCATCAAACCGTGTCCTTCATGTTGGCGTTCTTCGTGATGGTGACCTTCGTGATGTGGCGCGCGATTTCTTCGCCGACCTTGGTTGCGGCGGCGGTCATGATGTCGAGATTGCCGGAATACGGCGGCAGATAGTCGCCGGCACCTTCAACTTCGATGAAGATGGCCACTCGACCAGGTCGACCGTCGGACGCAGGGTCGAACTGTGGTCGCTGCCGCAGGCGGTAGCCCGGCACGTACTGCTGCACCTGCGCGACCACGTCGTCGACCGACGCTTCGATGGCTGCACGGTCAGCATCGTCGGCGTCGTCGGGGATCTGACAGAAGATCGTGTCGCGCATGATGAGCGGCGGCTCCGCGGGGTTGAGGATGATGATCGCTTTGCCCGTAACGGCGCCGCCAAGCACCTCCACCGCCGACGATGTGGTACGCGTGAACTCGTCGATGTTGTTGCGAGTTCCCGGCCCAGCCGAACGCGAGGCGACGGTGGCGACGATCTCGGCATACGGCACCGGGACGATTCGCGACACCGCGTACACCATTGGAATCGTTGCCTGGCCGCCGCAGGTGACCATGTTGACGTTCATTTGGTCGATGTGCTCAGTCAGGTTCACGACCGGGATGACGTACGGGCCACGCGCCGCCGGCGTGAGGTCGATCGCCCGAATTCCTGCCGCGAGGTAGCGCGGCGCATTGCGCACGTGGGCGTACGCAGAGGTGGCCTCGAACACAAGGTCGGTGGCGTGGTCACCCTCGAACAACCAATCGACGCCATCCGAGATCGCATCGACACCGTGCTCGCGGGCGATCTTGAGCCCTTCGCTGTTTGGGTCGATTCCGATGACGGCACGGAGATCGATCGCATCTGACCGCAAGAGTTTGAACATGAGATCGGTGCCGATGTTGCCCGACCCGACGATGGCAGCAGTCGCCCGAGTCATCACCACCGGTCAACTCCATTGGTCATTTTCACGTGGTCATCATGCCGCGGCGACGAGACGTGATCGATGGTTGCGTTCCGCCCAACGAGACGGGCCGCCGCAGCAGTTGGTCAGGCCCGGGAGGCCGATGACCGAGTACGTGCTGGATTATGTCGACGGGCTGCGTCGACGTCGCTCCTGGCGGGTTTACCCGGCGCGAACCGAGCGTTCCAGATGCTGGCAGCGGTGTTCCGAACTGCTTCCGCTATCGCATCCCACTCCATCCGAATGAGCGGCCCCGTCACCGAGATCGCGCCGATTGCGCGACCGGAATTGCGCAATGGTGCGGCGACGCAGCCGAGCCCGTCGTGGGACTCTTTCAGATCGAACGCGATCCCAGATGCCCGCACCTGGGCGAGATTGGCGCGGAGTGCTTCCGGATCGGTGATGGTGTGGTCGGTGTAGCGCGCCAGCGTGGACCCCAGCACGACGTCAGCCGCCATGTCGTCGAACGCCAGCATCGCCTTGCCGAGGCCCGTGCAATGAGCTGGCATGCGCCCGCCGAGCCGGGTGGGCAGTTCGAATCCGCCGATGACAATGCGTTCCAGATAGACGACTTCGCAATGATCGAGCACCCCGAGTTGCACCGCGAGGCCGGTCTTCGCCGCAAGCGCGTGGAGATGCGGGTACGCAGCATCTCGAAGTTGGTTGTACTGCGGGGCGAGGCCACCGAGTTCGAACAACCGCATGCCGATGCGGTAGCCGTTGTGGCAGTCGCGCTCGAGCCAACCGAGGGCTCGAAGTTGCTCGACCAGGCGATGCACCGTCGATTTGGGCAGGTTCGCGGCGATGCTGAGGTCGCTGAGCGTGAGTACCGGCTCGCCTTGGTCGAACGCATCCATGATGGCCGCGATTCTGCCCAGCACTGATCGACGCTCTGGGTCGGCATCGGACGGTTCCGGCGCGAATGCGTCGAAGTCATCAAGTGCGGCACCATGTGCCTTCACTGCGTGCGTCGAGTTGTGTGCTGCCATGTTCGACCCCCTCATTCGTGTGACGATGCTGCCGACAGTGTGCTGACGTCAGGAAAGCGAAGAACCGCTATCTCGACGTTTCACACCATCTCCGATTATTGTACCGCTTGGACCAAAACGATGCAGCATCGGCCGAAAACCTGAGGAGCCCCGCATGAGGATCGAGCAATCAACTGAGCAACTGAGCGCCACCGAAGTCGTGGCGGTTCGGCGGCTGCTCGACCGGCAAGCAATCGTCGACTGTATCCATCGGTACGCGAGAGGGGTCGACCGAGCAGATGAAGAAGTGCTTCGGTCGGCTTATCACCCCGATGCGGTCGAGAATCACGCCGGGTACGTCGCTGGTGTCGACCGACTCGTGCCGTTCCTCCAGAAAGTGCATGCTGGCTATTCCGGCTACCAGCGGCATCTCAGCAACCTCACCATCGAATTCAGTGGCGATCAGTGGCGAATTCAGTGGCGAATTCGATGGCGGGGCAAGCGGCGACGAGGCGCACGCCGAGACGTACTTCCTCAGCGTCATCCGAACAGACGGCGCGGACCAACTCATGCTCACCGGTGGTCGGTACGTCGACCGTCTCGAAAAGCGCGAGGGCGACTGGCGCATTGCCAATCGCGTCGTGGTGATCGAGTGGCACGGGGCATGCGACGGCGGCGCCCCACCACAACAAGCGGGTGTCGCCCCCACACTCGACCGCACCGACGTGTCGTACCAACGTCCGCTGGTGGTCACTCCCCGCTCATAGGTTCAGCGCAGGAGGAAGGAGAGGACGACGCTTTCGAACTCTGCTTGACGTTCGATCATCGCCCAGTGTCCGCAGTTGTAGAACACGTGGAGTTCGCACTTCGGAATGAGCCGCATGGGAATCAACGCACTATCGAGTGGAGTGACTCGGTCGTCACGACCCCATGTGATCAACGTCGGCGCCTGAATCTTGGCGAGTGAACCCACTTGCGCGGCGGCGAACGCACTCTGGTCGCGCATGCCAGCCAGGGCACGGAAATTGAACATTCGCCGCACGTCGGCCAACGCCTCGGGCGATGTGGCCGCCTGCCAGCGCAACTCGACAAACTCGTCGGTGAGGATTCGGGTGTCGTACACCATCGACTCCATCCATGTGACGAGTCGCTCGCGAGTGGGGTCTTCCACGAACTGCACGAGAAGTTTGATGCCCTCGGCTGGAGTTGGGTTGAACAAGGGGATGCCGACGCCGCCGATGGTGACCAGTCGGCTGACGCGTTCGGGGTTGCTGGAGGCGATACGCGCAGCGACATTTCCGCCCATGGAATTGCCGACCACTGGCACCGACTCGAGGGCCATGCCATCGAGGAAGTCGAGCACCGCTGGGCCGGCTGCCATGAGCGGACTCTCATCGCACGCGTAGCTCTTGCCGAACCCAGGTAGGTCGAGCACCAGCGTTCGGAAATGTGTGGCGAAGGCAGGCAGGTTGCCGCGGAAGTTTGCCCATCCGCTCACGCCAGGGCCAGAGCCATGCAGGAGTAGCAGCGGCGGCCCCTCGCCGGCTTCGTGAAAGTGCAACGGCCCTCGCTCGGTCTCGAGCGTGCGGCTGGTGGCGTCGTGATCGAATGCGCTGTTGAGTTCGCGGTTGGTTTCGCTCATGCGGGTGTGAACGTATCTGGTGAAACGTTCGGGGTGAGACCTTGGCTATCGCATCGGGGCCGGAAACGTAGACCGACTGGTAGAAGTGTGCCCATCGAACCGGTCGACGACAAGTACTCGTCTCGTGTCGTCTCGCCAGGCGGGCCGAACTGTTGGGTGTCTGCAACATTGATCCAACACGGCGCCAGAATGTATTGTACTGACTGGTCCAACCCAGCGCGAGCACCCAATCGGAAGTGGCAATGCCGGAACAGATCGAGATTCCAGACACTTTTCCCCAGGTGGGAGACGTTCGCGGCAAGCGTGTGGTGCTCACCGGCGCGTCACGCGGTTTGGGTGAATTGATCGCCCACGCGTTCTCGCGTGCGGGCGCCCAGCTGACATTGGTGTCTCGTACCGAACGCGACCTGAAAGAGCTGGCCAGCGTGCTGCCGGGGCCGTCGATCATCTTCGCTGGCGACGTGCGCGACGAAGACTTCAACGAGAAAGTTGCCGACGGCACGGTGGCAGAGTGGGGCGGCGTCGACGTGTGGATCTGCAACGCCGGCATCTCCCCCATTCTCGCGGGGCCGCTCAAGACCTCGCCGCAAGCGTGGCGAGACGTGCTCGAGGTCAACCTCACTGGCGCGTTCTCGGCGCCCGAGCCGCTTCGCGAGTCATGAACAAGGGCGGGCGAGTCATCTTTACAGGGTCGGTGCTGGGTGAACGCCCAGCGAAAGGCCTGTCGGCGTACAGCGCGTCGAAGGCCGGATTGGTGGGTCTGGCCAAGAGCCTCGCCCTCGACCTGGCCGACGAGGGCATCACCGTGAACGTCGTCGCACCCGGCTGGTTCGACTCGCCGCTGGCCGACAGCTGGACCAGCAATGAGCGACTGTCGGAAGCGGTGCTGTCACACACGGCCCTCAAACGTTGGGGCACGTCGACCGACCTCGCCGGCGCGTACTTGTTCCTTGCGTCCGACGCCTCAGTCATTCGTCACGGGCACGGTGCTCAACGTCGACGGCGGATACCTCCTCACATGAGCAGCACCAGTCCATCCACCACAACGCCAACCAGGGTCGTCGTCGTCCTTGGGGCCGGTGGCGCCCTTGGCACCGCGATCTCGGTTCGGCTTGCAAGCGAACTCAACACCGACATCGTGTTGGGCGACGTCAGCGCGGCATCGCTCCAAGCCAGCGTCGACGCGACGAGCTCTCCGCCGACCGGTGCCGTCGAGTCGGTGTTAGCTGATGTCAGCGACTTCGACCAGGTCGAAGCCGTCGTCAACCACGCCGTCGAACGTTTCGGGCGCGTCGACGTGCTCGTGGGAAACGCAGGCGTGCTCGCGCCCAACGGTCGCATCCACAACCTCACCACTGACGACTGGCAACGAGTCATCCAGATCAATCTCATGGGCGCCGTGAACACCATCAAGGCCGGCGTGGCACCCATGCGTCAGCAAGGCTCGGGCTCGATCATCCTCACCGCATCTGTGGCCGGTATCACTGCCTGGTCGCACGCCGCGCCGTATTGCGCCACCAAGGCGGCGGTGATTCAACTGGCCAAAGTCGCTGCGGTCGAGTACGCCCGCGAGGGCATACCGCGTGAATTGCGTGTGCCCTGGCACATTCATCTCAGCCATCCATGAGGGCCTTCCGCAAGAAGCGCTCGACGCGATGGGCGCGAAGCACCCGTTGGGGCTCGGCGCAGCAGAAGACCTGGTCGGCGCGTACTCGTACCTGGCCAGCCCGTCATCGAAATGGACCACCGGCTCTGCGCTGGTGGTAGACGGCGGCTACTCCGCCCCGTAGCAAGCGGTCCACCCAACATCATCGCTTCCAGCGTTGCGGACCGCGCACGCCGGGCCGGCGTAAGGACAGTCGGTGAGTGGTCCCCGCGTCGCTGCGCGATACCTACTTGTCGACCCGTACCCAAACTGAGGACAAGATGGTGAAGTGTCAACACTTCGTCTCCGACCGCCGCGCCTTGGCGATGAAGCCGACGTCCTGACCGCGCAAGCGAGCTCGAGGTCGAACACTTCGTGTTTGCGTTCTTGAGACCGAGCCAGCGGTTTGGTGAGTTCTTAAGAATGGTCAACGATCATCGGCATGGTCGCTTGATCGACGTCGACTGGGTCGAGTCGACGTGGTTGCTGGCCGAAGTCGACGGAGTCGTGGTCGGGCGGTCATCGATTCGCTTCGATCTCAACGAACGCTTGTTGAATCAGGGAGGCCATATCGGGTACGCCGTTCGTCCCGGTCATCGACGCCTCGGGTACGCCACCGAGATCTTGCGACAGAGTCTCATCGTGGCTCGAGCGGGTGGTGTTCAAACGGTCTTAGTGACGTGCGACGACCACAACGTTGGCTCCCGACGAGTTATCGAGGCGAATGGCGGGCTGCTCGAAAACATTCTCGACATCGATGGTGTCTCGCTGCGTCGATATTGGATTCCCTGAACTGCGGTCTCACGCCGAGCAGTCGTCAACAAGAAACCCCCATCAACAGCAAGAAATCTTTGGAGTTCTTTTGGATTCTCTTGCCGTCACACGGCCGTCACGAGCCCCTCGTTTCCCGCCTCGTCGTCGCAGCATTTCGGGGGCGGTCGGGTCGTTCCGAGACCGACTCGTCACCACGGGTACCGGGCTAACAATGTTTGCGCCTGGTGTGGAGCGATACCTGCTCTGAGCTGGGTTCGCCCAAGTGAGCGAGTTACAGAAGTTTCATGCGAACCTGCGGGTGCGGCACATGTTCGACCGGTTGCTGCCGTTGCTGCTGCTCAAGGCCGAGCAGTTGTTGTTCAAACAGTTCGAGATCGCTGTTGCGTATGCCGTCTCCAAAGCCGACGAAGACGGAACCCACCTCGACCGCGACACCGCTCTAGAGCACCGCAACGCACACATGGTCGTCAACGGTGCAGAACTCGACGTCGCCGCCGTTGGTGGCGACCCAATCACCGCTGCCGAGATCGTTGCGATCTTCGACCTCGCCTGCCAACAAGAATTCGACGCAGATGTCGCCGCCCGCGCCGCCGAACACGGAGACGACGCCGTCAACCACGAGCTGCCGCGTAGCGCTGGTCAGCGCCGGTTCGACGCGTTCATTCGTATCGTCCGTGCCGGCGGCGCCGCCATCACACACGACGCTGATGCTGGAACTCAGTCGATCGCGAAAGTCGTCGTCAACGTCATCATCGACCAAGACACCTTCCATCACACACTCGCCGAGGCGGGTTTGGCACCGGCCGGCATGATCCGCGATGCGATCGGGGAACTCGGCGCCGAACCAGCAGCACTCATGAATCGCAAATGCGAAATGAGTGACGGCACCCCCATTCATCCACACGACGCACTCCGAGCGTTGCTCGACGGATACGTGCGCCGCGTCGTGACCGATGCGAACAGTGTGGTCACCGATATGGGCCGAATGGGTCGGCTGTTCACCGGCTACGCGCGCCAGGCAGCACTGTTGTTCGCTCGAACCTGCGATCACCCCGGCTGCGACCTGCCCGCCGAACACTGCGACGTCGACCACAACATCGAATGGGCCGGCGGGGGCAGAACCGACCAAGCGAACGCGAGACCTCGATGTTCGACCCACAACCGGTTCAAATCACGCAACCGATGGCAATCGAAACAAGCGACCAACGGATACCACTACAGCGTCCGTGAAGACGGCACCATCGTGCTGCCCATCGGCGCCCGCCCGCCGACATTTCCCAACGACACTGGCGAATCCGCCGACCGGCACGAACCGACTCGACAATTCGATTCCTGTCGCTGTACCGGTTACGGGCCGGAAGACCCCGCCGAAGTTGAACGGATGAATGCGATTGCCCGAGAACGAGCCCGAGCGATCAGGGCAGCCTGAACCAACGATCGTTGCCGGGCCGCCGACCGGCCAGGTGCCGGTGCCAGACGCATCGCGTGTCGTCAGCAGCCGAGTTGGCGGGCGATGACCACGTGTTGGATTTCGTTGGTTCCTTCGCCGATTTCCAGCACCTTCGAGTCGCAGTAGAACCGGGCGACCGGCGATTCGAGCATGTAGCCCACTCCCCCGTGGATCTGCACCGCTTCCGAAGCAGCCCACGCAGCGACTCGGCTGGCTTTCAGTTTCGCCATCGACGCTTCCTTGAGGAACGGTTGGCCGGAGTCACGCAGGTACGCGGCGCGATAGGTCAGCCAGCGGGCAGCTTCGAGTTCGGTGGCGATGTCGGCCAGTTTGAACTGGATGGCTTGGAACTTCGAGATCGGCTGGCCGAACTGCTGGCGCTGCTTCGCGTAGTCGAGCGACAGGTCGAGCACCGCCTGGGTGAGGCTGAGCGACAGTGCGGCGATCGAGATGCGGCCCACTTCGAGCGTTCCGAGAAACTGGCCGAGGCCCATGTTCGGGTCGCCGACGAGTTGATCGTCTGGCACCCACACGTCGTCGAAGAACAACTCGCGGGTGTCGAGTCCTTTCCAGCCGATACCGCGCATCTTCGGGCCCATGGTGAAACCGGCGGTGCCCTTCTCGACGATGAAGCTGCCGAAGCGGGATATGTCACCGTCGCCGTTGTCGACCCGCGCCAGCAACGTGACGCCGAACGACATGTCGGTGCCGGCGTTCGAGATGAACGACTTGCGCCCATTGATGAGCCAACCGCCGTCGGTGCGCACGGCCTTGGTGGTGGTGCCACGCGTGTCGGAGCCGGCATCTGGCTCGGTCAGACCGAACGCGCCCAGCACCGTCCCTTCGGCAAGCGGCCGCAGCCAACGCTCGCGCTGATCGTCGTTGCCGAACAACAACAGCGGCAACGAACCGATGGTGACGTGAGCCTGAAACGCCGCCGCCACCGATTGGTCGGCGTGACCCAGTTGTTCCAACGCGGCCACGAAGCCAACGGTCGTCATGCCGATTCCGCCCCACTGTTCGGGAACCAACATGCCGAGCAGACCGAGTTGACCCATCTCCCGCATGAGATCGGTCGGGCATTCCGCGCGCTCCCATGCAGCTGGCGCACGCACGGCGATCTCGTTGGTGGCGAACTGGCGGCACAAGTCGACGAGATCGGTCTCGGTCTCGGTCAGGAGAAATCCATACCTGGATCATATTAGACCGATCGGTACAGAACCAGATCGAGGCGACCCACTCCCGATGAAAATGGCTCAGGACGCGACGCACGACGGGCTGCCGCACTCGATCAAACTGACGCCGGTCGCGTCAGCATGAATCAACACCGGGTAGCCGCTGAGACCCCGAAACGGCCAGGTGCTGCCGGATGTGGTGACCGCGACGGGCGGGTCGAAGATCGTGCAATCGAAGTCACCACAGGTTGCGCTGTACAGAACGGGGCCGTTGTCGTAGAAGATGATCGGGCGACCATCGACGGTGGTCGTGTGCGACACGGCGCTGCCAGACACCGTGTCGCCGTGCACACGTGCGCCGTGGAACCACACCGCCGTGCCGTCGCCGACCGAACTGGCAATCGACGAGAAGCTGAGCAGCGGCGTGCCGTCGAAACCGATCGAAATCTTCGGCATTCGCAGCCCATACGCCTCGACGATGGTCGTGGCATCCGGTTGAGTGCAGAACGTGTCGTTGCAGTCGTAGAGGATCGCGTAGAAGCATGTCGCTGTCACGGAACACCGTCAACCAGGGAAAGCCGTCGGGGCCGATGATGATCTCGCCATTCGACGTGCTGACGTCGCTCGTGTTGTGGACGGCGGTGTACGTAGAGGCGCCGCCACCGCAGCTGAAGTTGCCGCAGTTCACGAGCGTGACTTTGCCATACGGCGCAGGCGCGATCGCGAACGGATCCCCGGTCACGGCGATCGACACGACCGCGTTGCCGTTGGGTAGCGCCGCAATGCTCGGTGCAGACATGGCCCACGGCGCAGGCGCCGTGATAGTGGCAGCGATGTTGTTGTGCGGAATGCCCGTGCATGCCGGGTTGAGGCAAGTGACGACATACAGGATGTTGTTGCTGATGTAGGCAACACGAGGCACATCGTCGGGGCCGACCGTTGCGCTCACCTCGGCGGGTCCTCCCGTGCGGAACGCCACCATCGTCGCCGTGATCGGAGCGCCCGCGCACACTGGGTCGACACAGGTGAGCACTCTGATGCGGTCGCCCGTGACGCCGCTCTCGCGATAGATCACCACCGGAAGGTCGTTGGAGTTGATGGCTGCGTCGATCACGGCCGCGCCCGCTGGCAGCAGATTGCGCACGATGTTCGGCGCCGGTGATGCGCATCCGTCCGGCGGGCCCGGCGACCCCGACTGCACCAGTCGGCCCGACCGCTCCGGCAGGCCCTTCGGGGCCGGGGGTGGTGCCGGTGGGGGCTGGAACAGAAGTAGCCCACGACGTCGACCAACACGTCAGTGGTGGCCGTTGCGTTCGTGCCGTGGAACCACAGCTGGATTGCGCCAGCGCCAGGCCCGCTCGTCGGCATTTCCACGGTCACCGCGTTCGGCACGATGGCGCCGGGCGACGTGAAGTTGATGCTGCTCGTTGCTGGTTCCCCGGCAGCGTTGCCAGGTCGCACGGCGAGGAAACCAATCGTTGTAGGAGCAACCACAGTCGTGTTGGTCACCACGCCCGTTGCGCCAACCGGCACCGGCGCTGCCCGACGAGATCACGTCGCCAGCGCCAACCGTGGGAATCGACCCGGTCACCTGCAACACGCCGGCACATCGCTCACCAACGCGCCGACCGAGCCCCGCATCGATGCGCGTGTCCAACACCCGAACCGGGGTGATCGGCACGAACACGGAACCGGCGCTTGCCGGCACCTCGGCGGCCGATGCCCGCAACAACCACCTGACCCCAGACACCACGGCAATGTACGACGCACGAACGAAGGAAAAGCGACTTCATCATCCGACCTCGATGTACGGGCTGCAGACCGGGTTGCCGCAGGCAATGGTGCGGATGGTGCCGTTGTCGTTCGCCGGGTCAGCGTCGAACGTATTCCCGAGGTTCGCGAGAACGATGAGCGGGAGGCCATCTGGCGCGCATGACGATGGCCGTGTTCGACACGTTGATCGCCGGCGCATACAACCCGGCTGCGACCTCGAACTGGCGACGAGTGCTGCAGGAAGCCGAAGCTGCAAGCAACCACTGCTGCCGCGGTGTATGACGGTCGGCCGACCACCAGCACGCCACCGGCGGCACCAACAGTGAGGGACGGACCGAATCCGAGATCGGTGTACTGCGTCTGGGGCGTCCCGGCGCAGGTACGTGGCGCTGCAGATCACGACGGTGGTTTGTCCGCTCCAGTAGACGATGATCGGATTTCCGTTCGGGCCGAGCACGATGTCGTTCGCGCCCATCGAAACCGAGCCCGCAGCGATCGTCACCAGGCTCGATGTCGCGCACGCTGCCGATGCGCACACCGCGAGCTTGACCGCAGACAGGTAGCTGCCGTCGATGTAGCTGACGAGCGGTGAGCCCGTCGCCCCGATCACCACAGACGGAAACCATCCGGTGCCAGTGCCGTTGACCGTGCTTGCCGACGAGCCAACCCCGGTGTCGAGCGGAACAACCGTGTGCGATCCGCCGCACGTGGCCGCTTGGCACACGGCCAGCCGCAAGGACGAATTGCTGCCGACGGAATGGCGGTAGGCGACGACCGGAAAGCCGTTGGTGCCAATCGCAATCGATGACTCCGCTCCAGTTGTGCTGCCTGAATCGATGAGCGTAGACGTGGCCGTGCCGGCGCAGGTGGGTGTACTGCACGCTGCCACTCGAAGCTGCTGATTCGCCGCGTCGCGATACGAGATCACCGGATTGCCGTCTGCACCGATCGCAATCGACGCCTTGGCAAGTTGATCGCCGTTGACCGCCACGACGTTGGCCATCGGCGGTGCCGCACAATCCGCGTCGACGCATGCCAGCACGGTCAACGCATTGGTCGGGCGGTCGTTGAACAGGATCAGCGGAAGGCCGTTCGCACCGATCGTTGCGTCGACGAATGCTGGTTGACGAGCATCGGTGAGGTGTTCGGTGACCACCTGATCCCGGAACGGCACGCCGATCGCATCCACCTGACCCCTGCGGCCCTGGCGCTCCAGCCGGGCCGGCAGCGCCAGGTTGGCCGGTCGGCCCCGGGATCGGCGTGATGCTGGTTCCAGCTGGTTGGTAGTAGCCGACGATGTCGACCAGCACGTGCGTGGTCGCCGTTGGGTTGGTGCCGTGAAACCACAGTTGCACCGCACCGGCACCAGGGCCGCTCGTCGGCAATTCCGTCGTCACCGCGTTCGCCACGATCGCACCAGGGATGTGAAGTTGATGCTGCTCGTCGCCGGTTCTCCGGTGGCGTTGCCTGGCCTCACGGCGAGGAAACCGATGGTCGACGGCCCGACGACCGTGGTGTTCGTCACCACACCCGTTGCCCCCGCGGGAACTGGCGTGCCAGACGAGATCACGTCGCCGGGTTGTACTGTCGCAACAACGCCAGTGACCTGCAATGTCGTCGGCTGTCACTCACGAACACGATCCGCCAGCCCGGCACCGATGCGTGTGTCCAAGACTCGAACGGGCGCGATCGGCACGAACACCGAACCGTCTGCCTCCTCAGCGGCGGACGCGGTCAACAAACCGCCAGAGGCCACGACCACCGCCAGCACGGCCGACCGCAGGACGACGCTCAGTAGCGACGACGATCTCATCACCCAACACCTACGAACGGGGAGCACATCGGGTTGCCGCAGCCGTAAACGAAGCGAGTTGTCCGACAACCGTGGCCACGCCACTACCGGATTTCCATCGTCGCCCATGACGATGGCTGCCGCCGCGCCACCGGTACCGGTCAAACCCGCGGCGTGACATACATCGGTGACGGCAAGCGCACATGCCACATCGCCACAGGAAAGGACGTGGAGTTCGCCGGGAGACTTGCGCCGCGCCGCGAGCACCGGTCTGCCCTTGGCAGTCAACGCCAGGTCTGGAGTAGCCGTGTAGCTCGCCAAGGCCCGAGTGTCGGCGCCCGCGGTGCAATCGGAATTGCGGCAGTTGCGACACCCGAGTTGATCCGACCATCTCGGAACGCGATCACTGGGTTGCCGGCGACGCCGATCTCGAGGCTTGGCTCCCAACCGGTGACGCCGGTGGCGAACACGGTGGCGTTCACTCCAGCGCGTGCAGTCTGGCCGTTGTGCAGCTGAACACTTCGAGGTCACCGTTCGTTGCGTCGGTGTAGGCAATCACTGGCAGGCCCGAAGTCGGCGATCACCACGTCTGGCGCTGTTGCGCTGGCGCCTGTTGGGATCGCCGTGACGGTGCTGGTCGAGCACGTCGGCGACGCACACGACACTACGACCAGCTCGCTGGTGACACCGTCGAAGTCACCAAACGCGACGACCGGGGTGCCGTCTGGACGAATCGCGATCGATGTGACTGCCAGATCGGTTGGCCCGGCGAACACGGTTGAGATGGTTGCCGGCACCGGCACACGTTGGTGACGAACACGCAGCGACTTTGATCGATCGATCAGATTGGTACGCAATGACCGGATTGCCGTCCGCTCCGATTGCCAGCGACGTGAAGCCACCCGGTTGCGTGGTCACGGGCAGACCGTCAAGCGCCGCGTCGACAACCGTGTCGACATGGGTCGTGCAACGAGGATCGAGACATGCAACTGCGTGAGCCGATTCGCTTCCGTCTCGGCGACGACAACGACCGGATTGCCATCATTGCCCAACGCCATCGCTGTCCAGGTGAGCGGCGTGGCGCCCGCGAGCAGCGTGGTCGAGATCGGCTCGCCAACTCGTGCGGCAGTCTGCGCCGGAGGCCCAACCGGCCCTGGCGCGCCCGGTAGGCCGGCGCCACCGCCGGAGCCAGCGGGTCCTGGTGGGCCAGGCGATTGGCCAACGGCCGCAGGCTGGTAGTAGCCGACGATGTCGACGAGCACGTGGGTCGTTGCGGTGGGGCTGGTGCCATGGAACCACAGCTGGATTGCGCCGGCGCCGGGCCCGCTGGTGGGCAGTTCCGTCGTCACTGCGTTCGCCACGATCGCGCCGGGCGACGTGAAATTGATGCTGCTCGTCGACGGCTCACCCAGGCAGAGCCTGGCCGAACTGCGAGGAAACCGATCGTGGTCGGCCCGACGACGGTGGTGTTCGTGACGACGCCTGTCGCTTGGGCCGGTACCGGCGACGCCGGCAACGATCACATCGCCGGGCTGCACCGTGGGGATCGACCCCGTGACCTGCAGCGTGGCCGGCTGATCGCTGGTGAGCGGGTTGGCGAGCCCGGCGCCGATACGGGTATCGAGCACACGAACCGGAGAGATCGGAACGAATACCGAGCCCGTCGCACCGCCGTCCACGGCGACCGCATAGACGCCGCCGAGCAGCACGACGGCTGCAACCGCGACGATGGCGGTGAGGGTGCGGCTGCGAAAGCTCCATGTCGTCATAGTGATTGGAACTGATTCTGACCCATTGCCGAAATTGCCGCATCAGGGGAAACCACATTGTTCGGCGCTGAGGTCCATGCGACCTCGGTCGGACCTGTTCAGGCGAGGCACGTTCGACGGAACCAGGCGTTGAGGTGTTCAGGTGTTCGAGATGTTTGGTGAACGACTTCGACCAACTCATCAGGTCTGCTGGGACGTAGTAGTCGGTCTCGTCGTTGATCAATGCCCAGTTGTCGGCGACATCTTCCACCGTCGGGGTTCGATCGGTTTGCACGTAGCCCTCGGTCGATGCGATGAAGATCCGCGAGAAGCGGCCAGCGCCGGCGGCGTAGATTTCGCCACTGACCGGGCAGCTCTCATGAGCGAGAAAGGCAACCATCGGCGCCGCCAACTCCGGCGTCATGTCGAGTTGCTCGCCGTGGCCGCCGCAGCGCCAGACGGCGAATCGTCCGAAGCTGGCGCACCGCCCATCCGCGTGAAGGCGGCAGGAGCGATGAGGTTGGTTTTGATGTCGTGCTTTGCGCCGGAGATGCGCATGCTGCGCGACATACCGATCAACCCACTCTTGGCCGCGGCGTACGACAGGTTCGCTGGCAGGCCGAGCATGCCGGTAGATGTGGTCATGACGATGCGACCGTGCCCCTGCGCCACCATGTGCGGCCACGCTGCTCGCGACACGTTGAACGAGCCGAGCAGATGAACGTCGAGGTGACTTTGCAGGTTGTCGGCGTCGGCGGCGGGCATGCCGGCCCATCGGACGATGCCAGCGTTGTTGACGACGATGTCGACGCGGCCGAACTGCTCGACCGCTCCGGCAATGATCGCCTCTGCACCGGATGTGGTGGACACGCTGTTCGTGTCGGCGCTTGCCACTCCCCCAGCGGCAAGGATCTCCGCGACCACCCGATGAGCCGGGCCTTCGTCTGCGCCGGCGCCGTCGGTCGCACTGCCCAAGTCGTTGACCACGACGCTCGCGCCACGTGCCGCGAGCAGGTGGGCGTACGCCCGGCCGAGGCCGCGACCGGCTCCGGTGACGACGGCGACTCGCCCGTCAAATCGCAGAGGATGAGCGGTCATGCGCGTAACTCCCGTTTGAGGATCTTGCCAGAAGGGTTCCGAGGCAGGGCATCGATGATGGTGACGGCGGTCGGAACCTTGAACTTGGCGAGTTGCAGACGACAGTGGTCGATCAGTTCGGCTGGCGTCGCGTCCACGCCATCGCGGAGCACCACGAACGCCACCGGCACCTCACCCCAACGCTCGTGCGGTGTGCCGACCACTGCCGCTTCCAAGCACCGCCGGGTGTTCGTACAGCACGCGCTCTACCTCGGAACTTGCGATGTTTTCTCCGCCAGACACGATCATGTCTTTCAGCCGGTCGACGATGTAGAGGTAGCCGTCGTCGTCTTTCACGCCGATGTCGCCAGTGTGAAACCAACCGCCGGCGAACGCCTTGGCCGTGGCTTCCGGGTCGCGCCAATAGCCCTTGAAGACCTTCGGCCCACGCATGACGATCTCGCCACGCTCCCCTGCGGGCACCGACACACCGTCTTCGTCCCAGATGTCGAGTTCCAGATACAGGCACGGTCGGCCCACGCTGCCGAGCTTGCGAGTCGTGCTGTTGCGGTCGAGAAACGTGTCGCCCGAAACCGTTTCGGTGAGCCCGTACGCGTCAGCAAGCCAAGCTGACGGAAAGGTGCGTTGGAGCCGCTCGATGTAAGGAATCGGCAGCTTCTCGCCGCCGGCGATGATGACCCGCACCGACGAGAGATCACGTTGATCGATGCCCGGCTCGTCGAGCACCGCACGCAGCATTGCCGGCGCCATCCACACTGCGGTCACCTTCGACTGTTCGATGGCGTCAACCACCTTGGCAGCATCGAAGGCGCGATGGACGATGGTCGTCGCGCCAACCGCGATCATCGTGGTGGTGATGAGGTCGAGTGCCCCCACGTGGTAGAGCGGCCCGCATGCCAGCCCCACATCCGCGGACGTGAACCCGAACTCGGTGATGTGGGCGTAGTTCTTCCAGGCCAAGTTGGCATGGGTGATCATGACGCCCTTGGGTCGCCCGGTCGTGCCGGAGGTGTACATCAGCCGATGAATGTCGTCGCCAGCTACTAGCGCCCGTTCGGCAGGTCTCCGCGCTTTCCAGCATCGCCGAACCGCTCCCATCCGTTCGCTGACACCTGTCAGCGTCAGCCTGCCGCAACGACGACTCGTGCGAGCCCATCGAGCCCGTTCGTTGCTTCGTTCGCGAGACCGAGCAGATCGCGATCGCACACCAGAACCCGAGCTTCTGAGTGTTCGAGCAGGTAGCGCAGTTCGGCGGCGGCGAGCCGCCAATTGATCGGCATGGCGATGGCACCCAGGTAGTTGGCGGCAAAGATGGTCGCCAGAAACTCGAGGCTGTTGTACGACAACAACGCCACCACGTCACCCCTTGCCACCCCACGGTCACCCAAACCGCCGGCGATACGCCCAGCCCATTCCAACATTCCCTGGTAGGTCACCGTTTCACCGTCATGTACCGCGATCGGCTTGTCGGGAGTCCGAGCAGCGTGATGTTCCAGTACCCCCAGCCAACTCAAGTCACCAGAGAGTGACGGAGCGGCCGCCCGAGGTTCCGTAGTCGGTGGTTCGTGTTGAAGATCTGACACGCGAGTCTTTCTGAACGAGTGGAGCTGGCATCCCAAGCCGGGTGGCGCCAACGTAGCTCACCGAACGGACGCTTTTTGGACCGGTTGGACCAACAATATGCGAACCGATCGCTCGCAGCCCAGCTGCACGTACTGACCGGTCCAATCCGGTACTCTCGTTCGGAGTGAGCGAAGTAGAACTACGTCCTGTGACGCCACGAAGTGCGCGCTGGCACAGGCGCCGCGAAGAGGTCATCGATACGTCGGCCAAGGTCATCGCGCGGCGTGGCTACCACGCAACCAGCACTGCTGAACTGTGCGAAGCGAACGAGCTGGGCAAGGGCGCGCTCTACTACTACATCGGCTCGAAAGAGCAGTTGCTGGTTGCGATCCACGACCGGGTGATGGACGAGGTGCTGCAGGGCGCCGAACGGGTGGCGGCGGCGGGAGGCACACCTCCGGAACAACTCGCAATGCTGGGCGACGAACTGTTGAACGTCATCGCGAAGTATCCCGACCATGTGTGGGTATTTCTCCACGACTTTCCAGCGCTCACCGGCGACAACGCCACCGAGTTCCGGGCCCGCCGCCACGAGTACGAGCGCAGCGTCGAAGCGGTGCTCGAGGCAGGCATGAAGTCGGGCGACTTCCGCACGATCGACACTCGGCTGACCGCCCGCGCCTGGCTCGGCATGCACAACTACACCTACCTGTGGCTGAAATCCGGCGGCAGCCTGTCTGCCTCGCAGGTGGCCTCCCGCTTCGCCGACATCTTCATCCAAGGCATCACCGCCCACTGAGCCAGAGTGGCAGCACTCAGGCGGTGCGGCGGAGTGCTCTGACTCGTTCTCGGGCGAGGTGGTCTTCTCGTGCTCGTTCGGTGGGGTCGTCGAAGTCGGGTTCGGTGGCGCCGACCGGGAGGATGATGGTGCCATCGGCGCGAATGGTGTAGCTGAGCCCGTTGGTCGCCCGCCGGATTGATGACTTGTTGATGTGTTTCCAACGGTTGTGATGACCGCACAACACCTTCGCGTTGTCTTGATCGGTGGCACCGCCGTCGGCCCATTCAAGGTTGTGGTCGACTTCGCAGAACTCGGCCGGCAGGTCACAGCCGGGGTGCTCGCACCGCCGGGCGAAAAGCTTCGCTGCTTCACGGGCGGGGCCAGTGAACAACCGTTGCAACCTGCCCATGTTCACCACGACCCCATCACTATCGACGATGACTCTGCGAACATGGTGATCGAGCAGCATCCTCAACACATCATGTGGGTGAACCGGCACACCATCCGCGGTCTCACATTTGCGTTTCATCAGATCATCTGGTCGACCCAACCAATCCGCCAGGTCAGCGTTGATGTCAACCCGTCTTGGTAACAGTTCGGCTTCCGCGAGCAACTTGCGGTAGGTGGCGTGATCGATCACCACGTTCACCACACCAGCCCGACGGCCCGTAGCAAGACGAGCAACGGCTTGACCAACAGCTTCACGAACCGCGCCCAGATCATCGGCCACAAACTCACCGCTGCCCGGGTTGTTGGACTTCGATGCTTGTGCTCTCAGTTGGTCGAGGTGGGCTTTGGCCGCCCGGGTCATTGCGATGAACGCATCGAACCTCCGTTGACCTGCCGTTCGAGGTAGATCATGCTGATCGGCCTCGTCTCCGAACTCCGCTGCACGTGCAGCAACATCAGCTTCGAACTCGATGTCTTCGAACTCGCGGATGATGTTCACCGTTTCCGTCGCCGTGATCGGGTCACCACCCACCACACCAACATCGAGCTCGGAACCATTCACCACCGCGTGAGCATTCCGATGCTCGACCGCGGTGTCACGGTCCTCGTGGGCACCCTCAGGGTCCGCCCCATTCACAAAGGACTTCACGCAGACCATGAAGTCATCGAACGGCAACTCGATCGCGTTCTTCAACAACGTCGGAGCAAACTCAGGTAACCGGTGACGGACACGCCGGTTCTTGAACAACTTCGAGAACTCAAACACCTGGGCATGACCGATGCGACCCTCGAACCAAGCAGCGGCCACCTCGGGCATCCAGTTGCTCATGGTCGCAATATGGCGGAACCGATCAGCTTCAACACTGGGCCAATCACACGTCGCCCGCAAGTACGTCTTCATCGTGCGATGCCCATCAACTGCGAACATGCACCGCAGGTCGGCCACCGCAACCGCCGCCGCCAAACGAGCCTCGACCGCACGCTTCTGCAACTCCAACGCCCGAATCTCCGCATCCAAACCAGCATCATCCAGGACCAAAAAACCTTCGGTCACCCGCTCCAACGAGCCCTCGTCACCGCCCGGTGCGGGTCGCTCGATGGTGGCGGATTCCATAGCCAAATCGTAGTCGAACGATTGTTCGTACGCAACTCAAATACCGCCATCTAGCAGGCATTATTCGACCATCGGCCACGACTTCCAGCGGTCCCCGCCGCGGCCTCCGGATCGGCATCTCAGCGTTCATCTCACCGACGAAACGCGACGTCAGGCGGCCCGCCGAGGGAGCAGAAAAGACCCCGACGGAGCACACAACAAACGCTGTTTCCAGGCCGCCCACGCACCAAAAATTTCCAAGAGAATTCGGAGTGCCGAACGCTCGCCACGCTGACCGTCAAGAACGGGTCAGACCCTGCTTGTGAGCGGCCACCACAAATTGCCGACTGGTAACCAACAGATCCGTCGGCGAGGCAAACGCTTTGCGTGACGGATCGTCGAGGCCCCGACTGCCCGATGCTCGCCGCAGATCCGGCGTTTAGCGGCACCTGCCGGGACCGCGGCGGCGGAGTATCGTGGCGGACATGGAGTTGACGACGATGATCGAGACGCGGGCAGGCGTGCGCAGCGGCAAGCCGTGCTTCGTCGGTACCCGGATCGCGGTCTACGACGTGCTGGACTATCTGGCGGCGGGCATGTCCAGCGAAGAGATCGTGAGTGACTTTCCCGAGCTCTCCGACAATCACGTGCGGGCCGCGATTGAGTTCGCAGCGATGCGTGAACGTCGTCTCGCCACCCCGGCGTGAGACTTCTGTTTGACCAGAACCTGTCACGGCACCTGCTTCGCCAGCTCGCGGTCGAGTACCCCGACAGTCGTCACGTCACTGACGTCGGGCTCGACACGGCGACCGACGTTGAGATCTGGTCGTGGGCGGGTGAACACGACTATGTGATCGTGTCGAAGGACTCGGACTTCCGTCAGCTCGCATTTCTGTATGGTCCGCCGCCCAAGGCAGTCTGGTTGCGGATGGGGAACGCATCGACGCTCGACATCTTCAACGTCTTGCGCGATCACCTCGATGATGTCACGCGGTTTGCCGGCAACGAGGACGAAGCGTTGCTCGTGCTCCCAACGACGTAGTCGCTATCCCACAACACGCTGCTCGCCGCCCGTCTCATCGCGCCTGCGGCGTAAGGCAGCGGGCTCAGCCGCTCGCTACGAAGGCGACGACGACGTAGGCGGCGTGACGGTCGAAGTTTTGTCGGCGTCGGTCGTAGATCGTCGTCGTTCGCGGATCGGCGTGGCGGGCGGCGAGTTGCACGTCTCGGAGGGGGACGCCGGCATCGAGGGCGGCCATGATGAACGCTGCTCGCAGCATGTGAGGGTGCATGTGGCCGAGCCCGGCGCGTTTGCCGATGGATCGCACCCATCGTTGTGCGGTACGCCGATCGAGCCGTTGCCCGTCGCGGCGCAGCAGGATCGGACCTTCGTGGCGTTCACCGACGGCGAGATCGATCGTGCGCGCGGTCCGCGGGACCAGAGGGATGACGGCGGGCTTGTTGCCTTTGCCGATGATGCGAAGCGTGCGGTGACCCCGCTCGAATGCCGAGATCCTTCGATGTTCGTCGCGCACGCTTCGGACACGCGGAGCCCGTTAAGGCCGAGCAGAACGGCGAGCGCGGCGTGGGCTCGGTCGAAGTGTTCGGCGGTGAACAGGAACCTGCCGAGCTCACCGCGGTCCAAGGCGTGTTGTTCGTTGGGTGAGACCTTGGGCCGGCGAACGTACTGGGCGGGGTTGGAGACGATTCGGCCGTCGATGTGCGCGAACCGGTAGTAGCCGCACACGGTCGACAGTCGCCGATCGATCGTTGACGCCGCGAGTCCGCGCTGTTCCATTGTCGAGCGGTACACCTCGATGTGAGCTCTCGTCGCGTCGAGTACCGTCAGGTGTTGGTCGCTGGCCCATTGAAAGTAGTAGCGAAGGTCGTGGCGGTACGCCTCGAGCGTCCGGCCGTTGTAGCGGGCCAGAAACGCAGCAGCGGCCATCTGAGCCTCGTCAGGCGACCATAACGGTTCATCTGTACAGACCGCAGTGTCGGTGGTGAGCAGTGTTGGTACTTTGTCCTCCTCAAGTCGTGGGACATCCACCCAACACGATCGTCTGCTGCGCCGCCACCGCCATACGCCCACCGCCGGCGGTATTGGATACGAGTAGAGGGACCTTCCTCACCCGGTTGCTGACGGGGAAGTGTGCGCTCCGCGAGTATTCGAAGGTGGCCGCGAGTCTCAATGGTGTTCGTGTCAAGTTGCGGCGCGCGAAGGACCACCTTGCAGACCTACGCTTCAGGTTGGATTCAATAGCCAGTGAGGCAACTCACTCGATCGTCTGTGCACCGTCCGAGCACGACCCTTCGACGTTGGTGTACCGAGTCACACGGGTGCCTGACATCGACCCGATGATCGCAGCCGTCACAGGCGACATCGTCCACAACTTGCGGAGCGCCCTGGATCATGTCGCTTGGCAACTGGTCGTACTTGACAACGGCCAGCCGACACGCGAGACGGCGTTCCCGCTTCACGACTCGGCGACGAACGAACGCGGAAATCCTCGTGTCCTGACCATCAAGCCAGGCATCAGGGATGCCGGCATCATGGCGGCTGTCGAAGCGATGCAGCCATACGCCGAGGCCCGGCACGGCCACGACCCGCGAACAGACGCTCTGGGGATTGTCGGGCGACTCGACAACATCGACAAGCATCGGCTGCTACTCACGGTCGTCCACGCATTGGATCGCGACATGCCCGCTTACTGGGGGTCGAATGAGGGAGACCCTTCACCGACGTACAGCTTCAACCTGAACTCGCTGTCGCCAGGGGACAGAGTTGCGACGTTCTACTTTGACGGCGCGACGCCACCTGCGCACTTTGAACCAAATCTGAAACTGGCCATAACGCTTGCAGAGCCAGACGCAGAATGGGGACAGGGACTGGACATCGTTGAGTTCCTGGATGGTCTGCGCCGCGCCGTGGCACGTGAGATCAACGTCAACATTGTTCCCTTGATCGGCGAGGAAGCCCTGCTCCCATGGGACTAACGGCACCGCCGTCAGCCGGCGTTTGAGGACGCTCTCGCTGTGCGTGTCCGTTGCGTCAGACGCGTGTCGGTCTCGGCGCGACTTCGCAGACGAGCAGGTCTGTGCCAAGCCCGCCCCGAGGACTTCGCCCCGCCGCAGGACATCGATCAGCTGCCGGTCGGCCATGTCGGCGACAACGGACCTCACCGGGCCCATGTGCCGGCGCCACCCGGGTCCACCTATCACTCGGGCGGCGTCGGACCGACAGATCGTGCGATCGGGAAGGCGATGTCGAGCGAGCGCACCGATTGCCGCCTCGGCACGAGCGCGGAGCCTTTCGTCGTCGGGCTCGTCCCACCACGGAGCGCCCCGTTCGCCCAAGGCGACCTTGGCTGCTTGGACCCGCGGCCGGGAGCCCGACGCGATCCGCATCACCAGCACGGTTCGCCGCAGCGACCGAACGTCGGGCCGACATCAACTCGTCCACGAGCTCTTTCCGAAACGTCGCCGGAATCGAGGGATCGGTCCTCCTCCAGCGCCGGCCGTCGATCGTGATCCACATTGCGTCGTCGTCCACACACGTGTACTACCCACGACGGCCGGTTCTGCGCCCGATACGTGCTATTGGGCTGACGACCGTCAAGAAGCGAAATCGTCGCTTGACAACGCGACTAAAAGCAGAGTGATGAGTGCAAGGAGCGTTGAGCTGGCGATGAGCCCGACCAACGCGAGCGCCCGTCCGCGGCGTGGGCCGTTGCGGCTGGTCGCCGGGATTGCGCTAATGCCGAACGGAACTGCAAGCAGCAACGAGACGAGCGCAACGAGGCTGATCCAGTTGCCGAGCGACACCTTGTCGGCAAAGACCGAAATTGCGGAGAAGAAGAGGACCATCGCGGTGCAGGAAAAGGACCAGCGACGTGACGGCCAGTTTGCTGATCTGCTTGGGGCTGGTCGACGCTGTCGCCTGCGGGGGAGGTGGCGACAAAGGTGGCGGGGGTGGCGTGGACGCCATGACTTTGAATGGTACCGCATTGCAAAGTTCGGATCATTTGGCGGAGAGATCAGCGCGTTATGAGCGGCATTCCGCCGCGTCACCCTCCGTAAACCGCCGCGTGGCTATGTCACTTAGCCGGCGGTCTGGGCGACGCCTGTCGGCGCCATCGGCGCCATCGGCGCCGCGCAGCTCACGCGTCCTGTGTCGTCGGCGGATGCTCGGCCACGCAGAACAGGTTTCCTTCGGGATCGGTCATCGTTGTCCACTGGACATGCGGGACCTCGTCCAGAACGTCCCAGTGGTGTGTGGCGCCGAGCCCGACGATGCGTTCTACCTCGTGTTGGCGTGAACCCCAGGGCACGGTCAAGTCGAGGTGGAACGTCTGGCGCTCGGGGCGGGGAGATGTCATCGGTCGGAAAAACATCGCAAATCCGCCAGGACCGGCCGGCGGAAGGTAGACGCTGTCACTGCCGGACGACGGCGTGGCGCCGGTGACCGCTCCCCAGAACGCAGCGAGCGTTGCCGGATCCTGCGCTTCCAGGTTGATGGCGCCGAGAGCAATCCGGGGAATCGTCATAACGGCAGCGTATGTTGCGCTAAGTCTGGGAGTGCCCCAGAAGTGCCGATATGCAGCGATCACGTCCGCGGCGGCTGATCACTCTCGGCGTTCAAGTGGCCATCAGTGGGTAGCCCTACATGGCCACCGGTGGGCAGATCCGATGTCCGCCGACACCTGCTTGATTTCCTGGCTGAAGTCCGGCGCCTGTCGGCGTCGCAGGTCGCACTCCCTTCGCCGACATCTTCATCCAAGGCATCACCAGCCTCCCAGACCGCTCAGCGGCCTACATGTCCCTAGGGGACGTTGTATCCGAGGACTCGTGCGAGGGTGCCGCCGACGATGGCTTTGCGTTCTTCGTCGGGAACTCCGACCATCAGGCGGTTGAGCAGTTCTTGGCTGCTGCGGAAGGTCCCTTCGGCGTGGGGGTAGTCGTTGCCCCACACCAGCGTCGACACGCCGACGATGTGCCGGCAGGCGACGGCGACCGGGTCGTCTTGAAACGACACGTGGAACTGACGCTCGAGGTATTCGCTCGGCATCAGCGGGAATGGCCACTTCTCGTTCAGCTTGAACAGACCGCGCCATGTTGGGCTGGTCGGTGGGCGGACGTTCGTCGTCCCACACGCCGAGCCACCAGTCGTCGTCTTGACCGATGCCGGTGATCCAGCACTTGTCCATCGCGCCCGACGAGCGACGGCAGCCAGTTGGCGTTGAACTCCACGAGGGAGAAATGCAGGTCGGGGAACCGCTCGGTCACTCCGCCGCCGATGATCTGACAAATGAGGGTTTGGGGCACGATCGGCTGGTAGACGGCTTGCGTGATCATTCGCTTCGCGGCGGCCTTCTGGGTCATCGGCTGATTGACTTGCTGAGCGTTCTCCATCACGACCTTGAGCGTGATCGCTTCCTTGTCGTCCACCTTGACTCCGCCGGTTTGCGTGTGCACGAACACACTCATTCCCGATGCTTGAATCGCGGCCCACACCGGGTCGTAGATGGCGCTGTAATACGGCACCGGCGCAGTGGCGGGCAGCAACGCCGCCTTGAACCCCATCGCTGCGACCCGTTCAATCTCCACCACGGCGTCGGCTATGTCGGTCATCGGGATCGGGGCGGTGAACGCGAGTCGTTCGCGATATGGCCCGAAACGCTCGTTGACGTAGTCGTTGTACACGCGGGCGTGAGCGATGGAGAGCTCGTGGTGGTCGGTGTAGAGGCCAAAGAGCGACAGGTTGGGGAACATCACCTGAACATCGACGCCGTCGGCGTCCATGTCTTGCAGGATGTGTTCCGGATCACCTTCTGGCATGCGGCCACCCGTCTGGCGATAGCGCGAAACGGTCCACCCTTCGAAGCCGGAGGTGTGCAGCCGACGGAACTTGGTCGCCCCACCCTCCACCCATGGCTCGATCTCGAAGTCGTCCTCCCACACCGCCATGTCGCGCAGATGCTTGGGGAGGCGCGTCTTGAACAGGTCGGTCGGTTCGAGGATGTGCCCGTCGGCCGACACGACGAAGTCGTCACGCGTGATCGAGTCAGCCGCCTTTGGGGCGTACGTCGTCGCACCTTTGCTGGTGTCAATCGTCATAGCGTCGCTACCTCCTGAGCCAAAAATCCGGTTCGCGACAGAGGCGAACGTGCTTCCCAGTATTGCGTACCGCTCGGTACAAAAGCAACGACAGGGACATCCAAACGGAGCTCAGACCACCACCGCCGCCCCCGCAACTAGACGGTGGCGATGGGGGTTGATGGGGAGCCGAGAATTCCGGGGAGTCTCAGCGGGGGCGCTGTCAGGAGGAATCGGCTGCGGTTGTGTTCGCGTAGCCAGCGCTGCCAACTCGTGCAGGTACCACAGTTCGCCGAGCGGCACGCCGAGCTTGAACAAGCAGAGGTGATGAATCGGCAGGAACGAGTGACGACTCTGATCGGGATCGCGACCCAACATGCCCTCCACCGCATAGTTGTCGGCGATCAGGGCCGACAACTGCGAGTCGGTGATCCATTCCAGCAACTTCTCATCCGTCGCGTCGAGGTACGCGTTCATACGGAAGATCTTCTTCGGGTCTGGCTCCCGATTCATGGCGAGGATGTCGGTGGCGAAGCCGGTGTGGAACAACACCATGTCGCCTGGCTCTACCACGATGTTGTCGGCCGCCATGATCTCCCGCAGCGTGTCGTAGCCCACGCCGTTCCACCCGCTGCCCAGATGATGGACCAGGTCGATCAGCACGCCGCGCCCCTGCACACCATGGAACGCCATGTGCTCGAGCCCGAGGTGCTTGGCGAAACTCATGTGGCCGGTGCCATCGCCTGCAGCGTCGGGTTTCGGGCCCACGATGTCGACGCCTGCTCGGTAGCCGTTGTAGTACACGGGCACTTCGACACCGCTGCCGTCGACGTCGAACTCGGCACCCACGTGAGCGAGCGAGTCCCACTGCGTGGAGTACTGCAGCCACAGCGTCACCTTGTCGTCGGCCCACACGTCGACGTAGCGCGGGTCCATCTCGCTCATGTGGATGTTGATGAACGTGTCTGGGTTGCCCTGGAGGTCTTCAGTGGGAGCCAAGATTGGCGGGTAACGCCGCTGGTTCAGGGCCGAACCGCCGGGATAGTCGAGCGGAAGGCTGAGCGAAAAGCTCACGCCGGCTTCGACCTCGCGTACACCTTGCAGCACCTTCTCGGGTGTGATCAGGTTGATGCGGCCGAGTTCGTCATCATCGCCCCAGTCGCCCCACGTGGAGCCTTCCGGCCGCTGTGTCCATCGCTTCGCCACGACTGTCCCCTTCCATCGGTCACCCACCACTGTCTCACTCAGCTGCAGGAGGAAAACCCCCAAGTTATACCGATCGGTCCAACAATCCATGATCGCAGAAATTCGGCCGAGTGGCACGCAAGTGTCTGTCACACTTGGCAAATGGGTGGGCGCGCGCAGGTGCTGTGGAACGTCGCTCGCGATCCGCAACTCCGCCGCCTGCAGGTGTCGTTCGTCGGCTTCGCATTCTCAGAACATGCGACCTGGCTGGCCATCATCGTGTACGCATACCAACGCGGTGGCGTCGCCGAGGCAGGGCTGATGGCTATGGTGCAACTGGCACCCGCGACATTGGTTGCACCGCTTGCCGCGTATGCCGGCGACCGGTTCCGAGTCGGCCGAGTGCTTACGTTCGGGTACGCAGCTCAATCCATTTCGATGGGAGCGACCGCGATGGCCATGGCGGCTGGTCAACCCCTCCTCGCCTACTTGGCAGCCATAGCGACTGCGTCATCGACCACGCTGACACGACCCATCATCGGCGCCCTGTTACCCGTGATCACACAAACCCCCAAGAGCCTGGTTGCAGCCAACGTCGTCATCGGATTCGCCGAGTACGTGGGCATGTTGTTCGGGCCGTTGGTAGCCGGCATCGTGCTCTCTCAATCTTCACCGACTGTCGTCTTCGCCATCTGCGCCGTGGCGACGGCCAATAGCACGCTTGCGTCACTTCGGCTTCGGCTGTTGCGGGAACGCATGCCGTTCGGGGACGTTCACTTTCGTGACGTGTTCGGAGCCGTTAGCGACGGCTTGCGCGGCGCTGAACGCCGATCGCGCCGTGCGTGCGCTCGTCGTGCTGATGTCGATCGGTGGTATGGCGCGCGGCGTCATCGACGTGTTGATGGTGCTCTTCGCCGAGGCTCGGCTGGGTGGCGGTGGCGGAGAGGCTGGCGTACTCGGGGTTGGCGCCGGCCTCGGAGCGATCGGCGGATCAGTGCTTTCCGCCGGTTTGATCGGCCGAGCGCGGATCACCCCATATCTCCTGGCCAGCGGGTTGCTCTTCGCTGCGGCCTTCTACGCCCTCGGCGGGGTAGACGTCCTGCTCGTCGGGGCAGCGATGTTCTTGGTCTTCGGAGTTGCCGAGAGCATGCTCCGCATCACGTCGTCCGTCGGGATGCAACGACTGTCGCCCGACGAATTCAGGGCCCGCTTCTTCGGCGTCGGCGAGGGCCTTCAGATGGCGTCGATGGCAATCGGCTCGCTCGCAGTCTCTCTCGTCGTTCGTGCCGTCGGACTCTCGTCAGCAATGCTGCTCATCGGCAGCGCCGTTCTGCTGTCGATGGTTTGGATGACCTACCGATTCCGACACCTCGGCGGCGACGTCGCACCGCCTCCAGATGCGTTCATCGATCGGCTGTTGGCAGACCCGGTGTTCGAACAGCTTCCCGCGACCGAACTCTCACGGCTCGCAGTGACCGTCGACGAGCAGTTTCTGCATGAGGGTGACAGGGTGATCATCGAAGGAGACCTCGGTGACCGGTACTACCTGGTGGTGGCTGGAAACGTCGAGGTGACACGCGGCGGCGCATTTGTACGAACCATGGGTCCGGGCCAATCGTTCGGGGAAATCGCGTTGCTCAACAACGTGCCGAGAACGGCGTCGGTCACCTGTACGACCGACGTTCAGCTCTACGCAATCAATCGCGACGAGTTCCTCGAAACCATGACTGGCCACCCCCGCAGCTACGACGCTGCGTCTCGAGTCGCCCAAACCTTGCTGAACGACGAAACGGACTGAGATCGCTGATCTCGCGATGTCAACTGTCATGTCACAGTTCGGTGAACAGCCCCGCTTGCCACTGCTCGCGCAACTTGAACTTCTGGATCTTTCCTGAACCGGTGAGGGGGAAGTCCTCGATTTCGAACCAGTGTTGCGGCGTCTTGTGTGGTGCCAGGTTCTCACGGAAGTACGCGAACAACTCGGCCTTGTCGATCGTTTGGCCCGGCGCCGGGCGCACGAACGCGGCGACCGTTTCCCCCCATTTGTCGTCGGGAAAGCCGACCACGGCAACCCCTCCGACCGACGGGTGTGCGAACAACAGCTCTTCGAGTTCTTTGGGGTAGATGTTCTCTCCGCCGCGGATGATCATGTCTTTCAATCGCCCTTCGACGCTGCAGTAGCCACGATCGTTCATCGCGGCGAGATCTCCCGTGTGCAACCAACCATCCGCGTCGACCGTGTCGGCGCTTTGCTCGGGCATGTCGAAATAGCAGTGCATCACGTGATATCCGCGGGTGCACAACTCCCCCACCACACCGACGGGCACGGTTTCCCCAGTCGCCACGTCGACGATCTTCACCTCTACGTGGGGCATCGGCGCACCAATCGTGCTCGACTTGTCGTCGATCGTGTCGTCTGGGGCCGTCATCGTCGCCACCGGGGAACACTCCGTCTGGCCGAACACGATCGTGAACGGCGCGCCGAGTTGCCGCTCGAAGGTGCGAACGAGTTGTTCGGGTACGAGGGCGCCGCCCGAGCAGACCGCGGTGAGCGCGGAGAGGTCGGTGTGCGCAAACCGCTCGTGCTCCATCATGGCGATGAGCATGGTGGGCACACCGAGCATTGCGTTGGCGTGGTACTCCTCGGTGAGTTCGAGTGCAAGACCAGGTTCGAACGCGTCCATCAGCACTTGAGTGCAGCGGTGGGCCACCGACCCCAACACCGCCATCACGCTGCCGGCGGTGTGGAACAGCGGCATCATCGTGACGTAGACGTTGCCCTCTTCGACTCCCATCCGATGCATGAAGTGGGTGGCGTTGTTGACCAAGCCACGGTGATGCAACAGGGCCCCTTTGGGAAAGCCGGTGGTGCCCGACGTGTATTGGATCATCACCGCGTCTGATGGCGCGACGTCCGGGAGTTCGGTGGATGAGTCGCCGGAATCGAGAAAGGCATCCCAGTCGGCGAACCGGATGACATCGCTCAGTGACGGACAATCGGGCTGAACCTCAAGGGCTGTCGCAAGCATTGGATTGCCGCGAAACGAGTCGACGCAGAACAGCGCCGTTGCCTTCGACTGGTTCAGCACATATCGCAGCTCTGCTGCCTGGTAGCCGGGGTTGACGGTGACCAGCACCATTCCGGAACGTGCCACGCCGAACTCCAGCATCTCCCACTCTGGAATGTTCTGAGCCCACACGGCGATGTGATCACCGACTGAAAATCGGGCCAGCAATGCACCGCGCCACACGGTCGGCTTGAGCGTCGAGTTCGGCGTACGTCCATTGACGTCGACGTTCGCTGTCTGCAATTCCTTCGATGATCGCCAGCCGCTCCGGCACTGCGGCAGCAGCGTCCCGCAGGATCTGCCCGATCGTCGTGTCGCTGATCGGTGGCGACGAGGGCCCGATGGCATGCGAAATTGTCAACGTCATCAACGATTCATATCAAACAACGGTTCATCGGGTCGGACCGAGTCTCTGCACAGGAACGTGCCCCTGGCGCACCGCTTCCTCGACCAGCCCGATCACCCACGAAATTGCTCTGATCGACTCGTCTTGGTCGAGATCCCACTGCAATGCCAAACGCTCGTAACTGGCGACCGACCACAGCACATCGAGCACGCCGGCAGCCATGACCTGGTCTTCGTGTGACCACCCATCGGCCACCCCAGCAACGGCGTTGAGCAAGGATGTCCGCAACTGGCCGCCTGCGCGGTCGAACACCGGATCCGGTGTGGCTTCGTTCTTCGGCCGGGTAACCGGCGACGTGGCGGATGATCCGTGCGCTCACATCCGCGACCGCCTCGAGCGTGAGGTTGTCGAGATCGATGCCCGAGCCGACCGCCAGATGCTGCAGCACAGCGGCTCGTAGGGTTTGTTCGTTGTCGAAGTGTCGGTACACGGTCCGCTCGCTGACCTTGGCGCGTTGGGCGACCGAACGAATGGTGAGCGACCGCCAGTCTCGAATCGATGACTCACGAAACAGCTCGGATGCAGCGCTCAAGATCCGACGCCGCGTGTCTTCGGCCAGCTCCCGACGCGAGGTGCTGTCGTAGGGGCGCCGCTGCCGGTCGGCGGCAACTTGCAGATTGCTCACGGCAGGATCGCGGGCAGGGTCTCCCAACCTCGAACCGTGGATGTGGGCGAGAGGCGCGCCGCTGCGAGGTCGACTTCCCACTCGGGAAAGCGGTTGAGCACCTCGTCGAGCGCTATGCGGCCTTCGATGCGGGCCAGCGCCGCACCCAGGCAGAAGTGAATGCCGTAACCGAACGTGAGGTGGTGACCGATCTTGCGGTGAATGTCGAACGCGTCGCCGTTTGCGAACTTGCGATCGTCGCGGTTCGCTGACGCGAGCAGCAACAGGATCGCGCTGCCGGCCGGCACCACTTGACCGTGGAACTCCGCGTCTCTTGCGACGTAACGCGCCACATGGGGTGCAGGCGGCTCGAAGCGTAGGAGCTCCTCGATGGCGTTCGGAATGAGCGATCGGTCGGCGACGAGCTCACGGCGCTGTTCGGGATGCTCGGCCAACACCTTGCCAGCCCAGCCGATCAACCGCGTGGTCGTCTCGTTGCCTGCTCCGGCTACCACCGAAATGTACGTGAGCAACTCGGCCCGGGTCAGCCGACGAATCGTGCCGGTTTCATCTTCGAACTCCGCGTTCAACAGCTCGGTCATGATGTCATCCGACGGATGGTCGGCGCGCCAATCGATGTAGTCACCGAACTGCTCGTGCGTGCCGAAATCCTCTCTCACTTCCATCGGCTGTCCCGCCTCTGTACGCAAACTGGCGTCGACCGCGTCTCGGATTGCCTCCTGGTCCGCCTCGGGAATGCCGAGCAGCATGCCGATGGTGCGCATGGGCATCTGCGAACCGAGGTTGGCAATGAAGTCGAACCCGCCAGTTCCGACAAACGGCTCGAGGCTCTGGGCGCAAAACTCACGGATCTTCGGCTCGAGCTCCGCCATCCGTCTCGGGGTGAACATCCGCGACAAGAGGCGCCGATGAATGGTGTGCGTGGGCGGATCTTCGAAGATCAAGATGCCAGGGGGCATCTCGAAGCCAGCCTTGATGAACTCGAGGACACCGCCGCGACCTGAAATGAACGTGGCGTTGTCGACCAGCGCACGCTCGACGTCGTCGAATCGGCTGACGGCGAAGAAGTCGTGCTGGTCGTTGTAGTACAGCGGCGCCTCCTCCCGGAGCGCCCGAAAGTTAGGGTACGGGTCGAGATTTGTCGAGATGTCGTACGGGTCGTAGTGCGCTTGTGCTGCGACATCGATCATGGTGACTGTCCATTTCGTTGTGGCCCGCGGTCCCCCACGTGCAGATCGTCATATTGATGTCAACACGCTGACATCAATAAACTGTTCTGTCAACGTGAACGCGATGCCGCAGCGCCGGTGTCGATGTTGCACAATCACTTGATGCAATCCATCACAGGCACTGGCGTCTGGGCGTTCACGCTCCGCTACGGCGATCCAACAAGCGCTGCGGACGTAGCGGCCGAACTCGAACAACTCGGGTATACAGCGCTGTGGATTCCTGACGTGGGGGGCGAACTCTTTCCGGCGGTCGAGAATCTGTTGCGGGCGACCAGGTCGATCACCGTCGCCACCGGAATCCTCAATATCTGGATGCACACTCCGGATCAGACCGCCGCCGAACACGCCCGACTGACCGCCGAATACGGCGACCGGTTTCTCGTGGGTCTCGGCGTGAGCCACTCGCTGCTGATCGACAACGCAGAGCCAGGTCGCTACACGAAGCCGCTGCAACGAATGACGGAGTACCTCGACGGGCTCGACCAAGCCGCGATCCCGCTCAAGCCTCAAGATCGACTGCTCGCCGCACTCGGGCCGAAGATGCTGCAACTTGCCGGCGAGCGGACCGCTGGGTCCCACCCCTACCTCGTCACGCCGGAACATACCGCCAACGCCCGCGCCGCGTTCGGGACCAGACAAGCTTGTCGCCTCCGAGCAAGCGGTCGTGCTTGAAACAGACCCCACCACCGCCCGCACGATCGCTCGTCAACACCTTTCCGGCTACGCGATCTTGCCGAACTACACCAACAACTGGAAGCGGATCGGATTCACCGACGACGATCTTTCGGATGGATTGAGCGACCGACTGGTGGACGCATTCGTTGTGTGGGGTGACGAGGCCGCGATCGCCGCAGCGGGTTCAAGCGCACCGCGACGCCGGAGCAGATCACGTGTGTATCCAAGTGCTCCAGGCCGACCAGGGCACTCATGCGCTCGAACAATGGCGAGCGCTGGCGCCTGCCCTCACCGGCTGACGACCACCTGATCACATGCCTCCCGCCCCGGTATTCTTTGGGCCATGAGTGACTCGGGAGCAACGATGACGAAACTGTTGGTATTCGGCGATGACTCCTCGGCATCAGCTGACCTCGCATGGTTGTGGATCAATTGCCACGAGTGGCCGAACTGGCGGGTCGAAGTTGTCACCGCAGCACCTGCCGAAACATTCCGGGCCCACGACGAGCACGCCAAGTTGGAGCCGTGGAGCCCAACCCATCCGCGAGTTCCGTTCGCTGAATCGCAGATCACCCACATCGCATCGCTGACCGGCGACATCGATCCACGTTTGGCGCTCTCGCGACCTGCTGACCTGATCGTGGTCGGTCGGCGTGGACGTGGTTTCTCGAAGTTCCTCCATCTCGGTAGCACTGCAGAGTGGCTGATGTCCCACCCGCCCGCGCCGATGTTGATTGCTCACCGGGGCCGTCGCACACTCTCGGCTGTCGTCTGCGCCGACGGTTCGTCGCACGGCACGGTCGCAGCAGCAACGCTCGCCAGCATGTCGTGGGTTCGCGATGTCGAGGTCACGATCATCACCGTGGACGATGGACACATCGACGTTGAGCGAGCATTCGCTTCGGTAGCCGAGTTGTTTGCTGACTCAGGAGCGCGCGTCGTCCGCCGTGACGAGAAGGGCCAACCGACTCACGAACTGCTCGCCGCAATCGAGGAACTGGAACCCGACCTTGTGGTGATGGGCACCCGTGGCCTCACGGGGACGAAACGACTGCGTGTTGGCTCCAGCGCCAGCGCGATCGCGCACTCGGTCGACTGTTCGGTGCTGTTGGCCTGCGACGACGCACCAGACACCGCTGGCTAACACGCAAAGCGGAATCGGCCGAGCGAACTCACTGCTAGCTTGGCCGCCGTGCAGATGCCCCGTTGCCCCCGATGTCGCGATCTCACCGTTCTCGAGACGCTCAACTGCCCTGGATGCGGCTTGGCAGTTGGTTTTCACCCGCCCTCGCTCACGATGCACGAGGCGACCCACGACGGCGTCAGCATCGGCGGACGCACCTGGATTCCTTGTTCGAACCGCGACTGGCGCTGCAACTGGTTGGTCGCCGACGACGCCGGAGCGGCTCGGTGCATGTCGTGCCGCCTGAATCGTCAACGCCCCGACGCCTCCGACACGATCGCTCTAGAGAAGCTTGCCGACGCTTCACAGGTGATGCGTCGGCTGCTCGTGCAACTCGCCGACCTCGGGATTCCCGTCGAGCCGTACTACGAGCGCGAAGGCGGTCTGGCATTCGACCTGCTGTCGTCGTACTCCGGCCAGGGTCGAGTCACGATCGGCCACGCGAACGGCGTCGTCACCATCGACCTCGTCGAGACGCTCGACGACTACCGCGAGGCGATGCGGATCAAGCTCGGCGAGCCGTACCGCACGATGCTCGGGCACTTCCGCCACGAGGTCGGCCACTACTACCAGTGGATCCTCGTCGAGCAGACCGAATGGATCGACGAGTGCCGCGAGCTGTTCGGCGACGAGCGCGCCTCATACTCCGACGCGATCGACCGGCATTACGAGCAGGGTGCTCCAGACGGCTGGGAGGCCTCCTACATCTCCGAGTACGCCACCATGCACCCGTGGGAAGACTTCGCCGAGTCGTTCGCCCACTACCTCCACATCACCGACTCGCTGAGCACGGCTGCTGCGGGCGGTTTGGTCCTGCAGGCCAGTCGTGTCGATGGCCTCGTCGACGCCGACATCGAACCGCGCGCCTCGTATCAGGGCGCGCCGACGACCGAGATGCTCGACGACTGGCGATGGTTGTCGCTGCTTGTTCAACCGCGTCAACCACGCGATGGGTCGCGGCGACATGTACCCGTTCACGCTCACCGAGCCGGTGCGCACCAAGCTCGACTTTGTTCATCGGTTCGTGCAAGACGTCGCCAGCCGGAACTCCGGCCAACCCGTACTCGCCTGCCACCCGATAGTCCATCAGTAGGGTTCAGCACACGCAGACACTCACGACCGGGCCGTCAGCCGGCGGAGAATGCGTGAACCATTCCACCGTCCACCAGCACGTCCGTTCCTGACACAAACGACGCTGCGTCGGAGATGAGGAACGCCGCAACGGCGGCCACTTCCTCCGACCTGCCTTGGCGAGACAGCGGTGTCTTCTCGACCATTTGCCGCATGACCGGCTGCTGTTCCAACTCTTGGCGCCCCATCGGTGTGTCGATGATGCCGGGCGACAACGAGGTGACCCGACCGCCGCGAGCTCCCCAGCTGATGCTGGCACGGTTGCGCAGCGCGGATCACGCCGACCTTCGAGAGCGCGTACGCCGAGCCCGCTGTCGGCAAACGCAGAGCCGCCGCGTCGTCAAGAAAGTTGGCCGCCAGCGGCTCGTCGAGCATTGCCAACTGATCCGGCTGCAGGAACGGCCCGAACTGATGCGCCGAACTCGACGAAAAGCACACCGCAGCACTGCCAGCCACCACCAACGGCTCGAACGCGTCGAGCAAGAGCTGAGTGCCAACCAGATTCACTTCGAGAATCGCCGAGCGTCGCCCATGGTGGGCGAGATTCCAGCCGCATGGATGAGCCCACGGAACGACCCGAGCTCGGCCACTCGCTGAGCCAGACCCGCGACTGCCGTAGGGTCGGCGATGTCACAAGCGACGCCGACGGTTCCATCGATGGAAGGTTCGCGAAGGTCAACCGCCACGATCACGTCGGCCAGGCTTCGCACCTGGTCGATGCATGCCTGACCCATTCCGCTTCCAGCACCGGTGACAACGATGACGTTCATTGCTTGCTCCTCCTCGTGGCCGTTCCGACCATCGACTCCCGGGCGGTCCGCCCTTCGAGGCAGAGAACCTAACCAATCACGCTCGCAATCCGTGAACGGGCCGCTCGGGTATGCGGCCTGGATGCCTACCTGTCTGCGAGCGCACCATCCCGCTGTTCAACCATGACAGCACGGTCCGCCGAAGCACGGGCTGCCCGTCGTACCGCTCGTCGGTTTGCCACCCGGTACATCAGAGCCCAGGCGACGGAGACGATCGACGCGACCGCTCCGCCCCGGTACAACCATGACGTGGCATCGGTTCCGGCAAAGGCGGCATGCATGCTTGTGAGCCAGAACGCCACATAGCTGGTGAGGTGAACCGCCCGCCAGAATTTGCGAGGGAGGCGGCGCATTGCGAGCGAAGTGAGTTGAACTGCGACGAGAAGCCAGGCGGCGAGCACCCCGAACGCAACGGCGCCAGGTTTCCATTCGGACGCGTACGGAATCGCGATGTCTGCCACTCCGAACTCCACGTAGCTATCGGCAACGAGTGCGGCGATATGGATCGCGAGGAACGAAATGGTGAGGCCGCCCAGCCAACGGTGCAACGACAGCAACCAAACCGGTCGCCGCTGTTCGGGAAACGCCTTGGTCGACAGCAGAATCCCCCAGATCACCGACAGCGTGAGCATGAGCCATGCGACGATGCCCGAGGCGCGTGTGAGATGCCACCAGAACTGAGGGTTCATCGCGCGACCACCCCACGGCAGAGATTGTGCCAGGCACTATCTCTGCCCATTGCCTTTGCGACGTCGGGGGTTGCGAGCACACGGGGTATCGATCCGGCGCTGCAGCACGCGACGCCACTCAGTCCGTGGCCATCGAGATACGCGATCACGCCGGAACTGCCCATGCTCAGGGCCGCGTTGCGTGCACCTCGGCCAGCCATCCCGTTGGCGCGATCACGGTCACCGCCTCGAGATCTGTCAGTGGAGCAACGCTAGGTCGTTGGGTCGATCTGGTGGTGGCGCTCGACATCGTCGAGCATCCAGCGCCGAGAACGCGTGCTCGAAGTAGCTACGCCGCCGCCGCTGATGGCCAATGAGCACAGATCACCCTCGGTCGGGTCGGGCCACTCGACGTTCACCAGCCAACCGGCATCGTCCACCGCTGTGCCTGCCATGGCCAGGTCGCCGCCGATCCCCACCAGAGCGCCGGCGACACCTGCGGCAAGGAGCTGTGCCACGGCAAGGTCAGCCGCCAGCCCTTTTCCGACCCCTCCAGCATCGAGGGCCAGCCCTGCCGGAATCTCAACCGTCATGGTCGAAGGATCGATCTCCATGTCGTAGAGAGATGGGGTGCCCCACGTCGGGTCAGCTCCGGGATCTTCGGTGAGGCGGGCGGGGTCGACATGACTTGCGGCATACCCCTCCGCAAGCAGGGCTCGCAACATGGTCGGGTTGAAACGACCAGCGGTGAACTCGTAGCCCTCGACCATCTTCTCGAGTAACGACGATGGTGGAGGCATCGACATCGAGGCGACCGCCACCCTCCGAGCCAAGCCGGTTGAGCCTCGAGATGTCACTGGTGGGAATGAACCTGCTCCAGCACTGTTCGAGGTGATCCAGGTACTTGACAACCTCGGCAATCGAGCCGTCGACCTGTCCGCCAGCTGCGTCAGGTACGACGACAGCGATGACGTGCAGGTCACTGGCCATTACTCGGCCGCGGAACTCAACGACTGCCATTGGTCTGAGCAGCTGGTGCAGGAGGCGCAGGTGCTGGAGCAGCAAGCGCCGGGGCCTGAGCCGCCGGGGCCTGTGCCTGAGCCGGGAGCCTGAGCCGCGGGGCCTGAGCCGCAGGTGCCTGGCGCACCACAGGCTGGGCGGTGAGCACGATTGGTCCGGCAGCTACTTCAGCAGTCGCTGGTTGAGCCACCACCTGCGCCTCCGGCTCCGGCGAAGCGGAGGTGGCGGGTGTCGTGCCAACCGTGCCCACAGCGGCGACCGCCGCTTGGGTCAAAGCTGGATGGATCACCACCACCACTGGTGCCGGCGGAACCGGCTGCACAGGGTTCGGTGAAGGTGCTGCGAGGCCGACGAGGTGCTGTTGAACCCCATCGCCGCAACGAGGCCCAGCATCGCTGCGAGTCCGAACCCGGCAGCGGCCACTTTTGATCCCTGGGCCGCGCTGGCCCGAGGCGAACGCGTCGCCCGAGCCGGCGCTGCCGACCGTTCTGTCACCGACGACGCTGGCCGGGCGGCAGGAATCGGCTGATCCGTCTGCGAGCTATTGGCTCGACGGCGCTGCAACTCTTCAAGCCGCTCCCGTCGAGCATCCGCTGCGGCAGTGTTGGTGCTCAGCGTCACGGTCGGCGCTCCGGGGGCTGACCAGTCCGTTGCCAGATCAGTCATCGTCTTCGCCACCTTCGTACTCGTCTTCACTGTCTTCGTATTCGTCGTCGCTGTCTTCGTACTCGTCGTCGCTGTCGTCGTACTCGTCATCCTCGTCGTCGTTCGAAGAGAGGGTGGTTGTGGAGCCGGTGGTCGGGAACGCGTCGTCATCGCTGTCGTCGTCACCGTTGTCGTCGCTGGTCACCCGGGGCGCCTGGGGAGAGATTGCCTGCGTCACGAATGGCTCGTTCACACTGGCGGCAATCGACCCGTCGGGCATCGCGATGGCCACGAACTCGAGATTCCGAACACCGTTGGTCATTTTGACCATCAGTTCGGTCGGGGCGGTCTGGGACAAGTTCCACTTCCACCCAGCGGTTGGGGTGACACTCTCGAGGCGAAGACCAGTAGCAGTCTTTGCAACAGCGACCGTGCCAGCGGAATCGACTGTGAACTCCTGGATTCCGTTCGCGAGGGCGGCCGGACCGACCGTGGTTGACGTCGATGAGGCCGACGCGCCCACGGTGGTGCTCGTTGTGGTGGAAGATGTGTCAGAAGGCAAGTACACGTCAACCACCTGAGGCGTCACCGGAGTGAGGTCGCCCGCGACAGACACGTTGCCAACGTCGCTGTCTGAGGCTGCATCGAGAATGCCGACGTTGGCGCTGACCGCCGCTGCGCCTGCGAGTCCGACGGCGACGATCGAAGCGACGGTGATGAATCGAGTGGGACCCGAGAACCATCCCGTTGTCTTTTGTGGTTGTTGTGTACTCATGACTTCAAGGTACGAAACCATCCACCAGCCGACGGCCAGCCCAAAGCAAGCATTCGGTAAAGGTGACAATCGCCCCTGTTGGGCGCTGAACGCGCACGCCACACTACGTCCATGCGAATCCTGCCCATGAGAATCCTTGTGGTCGAAGACGACGCATCCATCTCGACGCCGCTCGCTGAGGGTCTCACCCGCGAGGGCTTTGAAGTCGTCGTTGCAGCCACCGGGGCTGCAGCACTGGCGGCTGAGCCGTCCGACTTGGTGCTGCTCGACCTCGGTCTGCCAGATCTGGAAGGGCGCGTCGTGTGCCAACGACTTCGGGAGTCCAGCAGCGTGCCGATCATCGTGGTGTCCGCCAGAGGTGAGGAGATCGACCGCGTCGTACTGCTCGAACTCGGTGCCGACGATTACGTGGTGAAGCCGTTTGGATTTCGCGAGCTGGTCGCACGCATCCGGGCTGTCGCTCGCCGCACTTCATCGACCGAGCTCACACCAGCGCTGTCCGAACTCGCTGTTGGCCCGCTCCATATCAACCGTCGCAGCAGGGCGGTCACCTACTACGACCGCCCTATCGATCTGACCCCGAAGGAATATGACCTGCTCGTGTTTCTTGCGTCAGACGCTGGTGCAGTGCGGGGACGTGAGCAACTCATCCACGACGTCTGGGATGAGCATTGGTGGGGGTCGACGAAAACGCTCGACGTACACGTCGCCTCATTGCGAAAGAAGCTGCAACCAGAGCTCATCGAGACCGTTCGGTCGGTTGGGTACCGCCTCGTTGAGCTGCCGAACGATGAGGCGACAGCCCAGGAATCGCCGGTGCACGCGTCGTGACTCGACGGCTGATCATCAGCTACCTCGCGATCACTGTGGTGGTGCTCGTCCTCCTCGAAGTGCCGATGGCAATCTTCTTCGCTCAACGCGAACTCGAACGGTTGACGTCTGCGGTCGAACGCGATGCTTCCGTCGTCGCGACGATGTACGAAAACGATCTCGAGTCTGGTACCAGCCCCGATCCACGCCCCGCTGAGCTCTACCAGGACCGTACCGGAGCGCGCGTGGTGGTGGTAGATGCCGAGGGAATCTCCCTGGTGGACACCGAGCAATCCACCCCTCGCGACTATTCCACGCGGCCCGAAATCGCGTTGGCGCTCAGCGGCGAGCGTGCGGCGGGCACTCGCCCCTCGGAAACGCTCGGAACAGAATTGCTCTATGTGGCGATTCCCGTCGCATCCAGCGGCACAGTCTTCGGAGCTCTCCGCATCACGCTCGACACCGCCGAGGTGGACGCACGCGTCCACCGGTTCTGGTGGGGGCTTGGAGCGATAGCGGTCGTGGTGCTTGCGGCAATGAGCCTCGTAGGTTGGCTCGTCGCTCGATCCGTTTCCCTCCCGCTCCGTCGTCTCAACGACACAGCGAAACGATTCGGGGATGGGGACCTCAGTGTCGAGGGCTCCCCGACTGCGGGGCCACGCGAGCTGCAAGAACTATCGAGAACGATGTCGACCATGGCCGAACAGCTCGCGGCGCTGATCGACGAGCAACGCGCCTTCGTTGCTGATGCTTCCCATCAGCTACGCACGCCGCTCACCGGTCTCAGGCTCCGGCTCGAGAATCTCCAGGTTGGGTTGACCGACTCGGATGCCGCACAAGTCGACGCTGCGATCGAAGAGATCACTCGGCTCTCGACATTGGTCGCTGACCTGCTGCATTTGGCTCGTGCCGATCGGCACGACTCGCCGGGTCCGAATGACTTGGCGGCGCTCGCCAGCGAGCGAGTCGACACGTGGAGCGCCCTGGCCGAAACTGCCGGCGTCGAACTCGCGCTCACATCGAGTGCCTCCGGTGTCGTCGCCTCGGCGGTTCCTGGTGCCATCGAGCAGATCCTCGACAATCTCATCGACAACGCAATGAACGCCGCTCCGCCAGGCACAACCGTTGATGTCCTGGTCGCGGCCGGCACCACCACGCACCGCCTGGTCGTCGCTGATCGTGGACCTGGCCTCTCTGACGATGACAAGGAACGAGCGACCCGTCGATTCTGGCGCGCCGATACCTCGGGCCACGGAACAGGTCTCGGACTCGCCATTGCCGAGTCTCTCGCCAAGGCATCTGGGGGATCGCTCGTGCTCACGGATACAGACGGCGGTGGTCTCGCAGTGGTGGTCGAGTTCCCCGCGTGGCCTATCGCACCGAGCGAGTCCTCGCCCACACGTCACCGCGTGCGTGAACCGCAACCCTGAACACGCTGCGATCAGAACTGCGGGATGGCTGGCGCGCTGGGGCGCTGCTGGTCATGGGCGGGGTCGTTCGCTGCGAGCGCGCCGTCGAACCACGGGTCGAGTTTCCAGTCGGGCACTGGCGGGTCTACATCATCTCGAGGCACGAACGGTGATGACGACGCCTTCCGGTACTCGTGCACATAACGGCGGCAGTTCGGAAAGATCGCCCGAGCCTTCACCCGCACCACACCGAGGGCACCTTGGTACGACGCCACGAGCGGGTCGTCGAAGTCGACGGCCGCGTCTCCGTTGACGCGCAACCGGGTTCCCGCCTCGAAGTCGATGAACAACAGCCCCACACGAGGATTCACCGTGAGGTTCCCCAGCGTGCGAAACATGCCGTTGCCGTCGTACACCGGAAATGCGAGCGTCGAGTCGTCAACCACCCGCACGAAGCCGGGATCACCACCTTTGTAAGAGCAGTCGGGGAAGCCGTCCAGATCGGTTGACGCAATGAAAAACATGTCCCGGGCTTTGATGAACGAAGCCAACTGTTCGCCGAACGTATCGCCCGCCACGCTGCCCAGACGATCCGCAAGTCGGCGCGTGTCGAACCGATCTTGCAACTCTCGTTGCCCGTCGTGGTAGTCCATCAGTCGCCTCTCTCCCTGTGCTGAACTCGACGCTACTGCTGAACAGCACAAAGGGCCAGAGGGCAAACGCGGCACGCCCGCTGCCATCAGTGAGATGACAGCGGGCGCTTTCGATTGTGGGATTGTTTGGGTCGCTATGTCGTGCCGCTATACCGCGTCCGCGGCTGTTGCCTCGATCGCTTCCGGGGCGCTCTGACGGCTCTGGCCCACTTCGACCTTGCGAGGCTTGGCCTGTTCTGCCACCGGGATACGGATGGTGAGCACTCCGTCGTGAAGGTCGGCTTCGAGGCTCTGAAGGTCGAGCCCGTCACCGAGTTGGATCTGCCGTCGGAAGTTGCCGCGGTAGCGTTCGGCAAAGTACGGCTGGTCGGACTCTTGACGCTGCCAGTTTCGCTCCGCAGCGACGGTGAGCAGATTGCGCTCGATCGTGATGTCGAGGCTCTCTGCCTTGACGCCAGGCAGGTCGATGTGGACCCACACGTCGCTACCACGCCGGAACGCATCCATCGGCATCACTCCCCCATTGTGCTGAGGGCGGGCCGACAGGCGCGAAAAGAGCGTGTCGAGGTCGCGGAACGGGTCGGTCTGGATCAACATGTCAACACTCCTTCGTGAGTTGTGGGACCTGTGAGTGGTCCTCGGACGCTCAACATAATACCTGCGGTTATGTTGAGTGTCAACTAGTGATTATGTTGACATTACAAGACACCGATGTCATCATCGAACCATGCCCCGAGAGCGCCAACCCTCCGATCTGCAGCGGGCCACGGTCGCCGGCTGGTTGGAGTCGCAGAACTCACCGAACACGCGCGCTGCGTATCGATCTGACCTCGAAGCATTCGGCTCATGGTGTGCTCGCGAAGGGGCAATCCCGCTGACGGCCAGCACTGAAACGCTCGTCGCCTTTCAAGCTGCTCGAGAAGCCGCCGGCGACAGCGCATCGACGATCCGGCGGCGTTGGTCAGCATTGTCGTCGTTCTACGACTTTGCCGTAGAGCGCGAGCTGAGGTCGGCCAACCCAGCGCACGGCGTGGATCGACCGAAGGTGGGTGCCGGCGACCCCAGCTCAACCGTTCAACTTTCCGAAGATGTGGTTGCCAGCTGCCGCGCTGTCGCTGCAGCGCTCGACCCGCGGCTGGAGGCGCTCGTTGAACTGCTCGTGAACGATGGACTGAAAGTGACCGAAGCCCTCGCCCTCGACATTTCCGACCTCTCGGGCAGGCACCGGGCGACAACCATCACCGTCCGCCGCCGTGGCAAGGCCCAAAGGATTCTGCTCGATCACGTGAGCTCCCATGCCGTACGACGATGCGTCGGCAGCCGCCGAGCCGGCCCGGTGTTCGTGAGCGAACGATCGTCGCAGTCAGATCAGCCGAGCCGCCTCACTCGCTTTGGCGCAGACCATCTGATCCGCCAACTCAGAACCGACGAGGCAACCGAACAAGTCACGGCCAACGCGCTGCGACGTTTCTACATCAGCTCGAGCCGAGCCAGCGGTACCGCTCTCGACGCGGTTCGCGACGGTGCCGGCTTGGCGAACGTGCGGGGCGTTCGCCGATTTGTTGATGTCTCGCCCGGCTGAGCCGTCGCATATGCATCCAACATCGACGGTGGCTCCGAAGTAGCAGCAATGGTTCTGCACGACGACGATTGGCACCTGGAATCACCGCCACCATCGGTATGGGCGGGAATCGAACGCGCCATCCGTGAACTCGCTGCAGCCGACAGCGTTCGTACCACCCCAGCACGGCTCACCCTGGTTCCTCGCTGGTCCGAGCCGCCCATCCGACCGCCTACAGGTCGGCCAGAACGAAACGGCTAGTTGGCGACTTCGAGGACTCGTATAGGCAGCTCGCGTGGCCCACGGATCTGACCGACGCTCCAGCGGGTAACACCCGCGAGCTCGAAACTCGGAAAGCGCTTGATGAACTCTTCGATCGCCACCTTGAGCTCGAGCCGTGCCAGGTTCGACCCAAGGCAACGATGGATACCGAGCCCGAACGCGGCATGGCGGTTCTCCTCCCGGTCGACAATGAACCCATCGGGGTTCTCGAACTTCGTCGGGTCGTGATTGGCCGCCGGAAACGGCAACAAGATCCAGTCGTCCTTCTTCATCGGACAGCCGTGAAAGTCGAGGTCTTTGGCAACGAGGCGAGACATGGTGACGGGGGCGTAGGCCCGAAGAAACTCCTCGAGCGCAAACGTCATCACCTCAGGGTCGTCAAGTAGACGCTGACGGTCATCGGGGTGCTGAGCGAGGTGCCACAGAGACGAGCCGATCGCTGACCACGTGGTGTCGATGCCCGCGATGAGCAGCAGGATGATCATGCCGCCGGCGATGTCGTCGGCTACCGGTTGGCCGTCGATCTCGACATTGATGAGGTAATTGGTCAGGTCGTCACGCGGGTTCAGACGGTGGTCGTGGATCTGGGCCAAGATGTAGTTGCCCAAATCGTCCATGCCGTCGCGGGTGCCCGGTTCTTCCGTGATTCGTTCGATCACATCGTGCACGAACTTCCGGAACAACGCTTCGTCAGCCTCCGGAAAGCCCAGCATTCGGCCGATGACATTCACCGGGATGTTCTGCGCGTATTGCACCGCAGCATCGATGACGGTTTCGCCCGGCGTGACATCGCCGATCTCGTCGAGCAACCTCCGGCACAGCACACGAACTTCGGGTTCCCATGGTTCGATCTTCTTCGGAGCGAATGCCGGAAGGAGTAGGCGCCGGGCCATGCCGTGAAACGGAGGGTCGCTCGTGATGGGCGGTGCCGCACCGATCGGTGCGGGCAAAGCGAGATCGCCAGGGCGACCCACCGCGACGACGACCGCGCGGCTCGTGAAGTGGTCGACGTCGTACGCCACGTCGTGCACGGTGTCGTGTGTGATGGGCACCCACATGCCGCCGTAACGATTCGAGTGGGCCACAGGGCAGCCCGACTCACGAAGGTCTCTCCAGATCTCAGGAGCGTTGACGTTGTAGTTCGGGTCGGCGTGGTCGAAGTCGGTGGCGAAGTCGGAGACCGGGCCGTAGTCGTCGGGGTCGTACGGCACGCGCTGCCAGATGTGGGTGCCAACCGGGCTGTCGCCGACGGTAGGCAGGACGTACTCGGTCGGCCCCGATGCAACGGTGCTGCTGACGGTGCTCGTGGATCGTTCGTCGTCGTTGGCGACCTCGGTCATGTCAGCCAGTTTCTGTGATGGTGATCGCGTACTCGGGGCAGTTCGCAGCGGCCAAGCGGGCCTTGGCCTGCAGTTCGTCAGGTACGTCACCGTCGACCAAGAGCACGGCCTGGCCATAGTCGTCGACGTCGAACAGTTCCGGCGCCAACGCATAGCAGCGGTTGTGCCCCTGGCACATCTCCGAATCAAGGTGAACTCGCATGAAATCGACTCTAAACGCTGCGCTTGGTTCTCGTCTCCGCGAGCCCGCAGCAGATCGACGCCCGCTGCCGGGCAGCACCAAACTTGACAACAGCTGTCAGAACCTGCGCATGCCCGTGGCTGATCGGGCAACCCGAAGACATCGCCAATGCCGTCGTGTATCTGGCGAGCCCGGTGGCCGACTTCGTAAACGGCGTGAACATCCATGTAGACGGCGGCGGCACCGCAAACATCTACTGACGCGGATCTGCACCTGCCGGCGACGGAGGTTCGACGAGTGCTTCACGCAGGCGTTCGAGCGTCACATCGTCGAGCCCGGCCGGGCCGAGCAAGTACGGCTCGATCCCGCCGTACCGCTCGTCGAGTCGAGCGAGGGTTTCGGCCATCGCCCAACGCGGCGCGCCGAGCACACCTGCTGCCGCCTCGGGCACCATGCCACCTTCGACGAGCCGGGCGAACGAGCTTTCCTCGTGCTCGCGGAGCCGATAGGTAGCGGTGAGCTCGTAATCGTCGAGCACCGTTTCCCGATCGACGCCAAGTGCCTCGAGCAGCAGCGCTGCGACGAGGCCCGTGCGATCTTTGCCAGCGTGGCAGTGGAAGACCGCCGGGAGGCCGGTGTGACTGGTGAGACCACCGAACATGGTGCCGATGACGCTCCCCGAATGGTCGAGCATGTTGACGTAGATGCCGCGCAGCAGCGCCTCGCCATCGCGTTGGGCCACCGCGCTCGCGCGGTCGAACGACTCGACACCAGCCTCGATGATCGGCGTCATGATGCACAGCCCGACTGACGGCACCCGGTTCGGTAACCCGGCTCGCTCCTCGTCGCGTCGCAGGTCGTACACCACCTTGATCCCGAGCTGCTCGAAATGATCGATGTCGTCGTCGGTCAGCGACTGCAACCCGTCGGAGCGATATACCTTCCCCCAGCGGGTGATGCCGCCGTCGATCGTGGGGTAGCCGCCGAGGTCACGAAAGTTCGTCGCTCCGGCGAACGGCACTCGACGGCCGGGAGTGGTGTCGCGAGACGTCACGTCAGCGGTCTTCCATCCGCAAGATGGAACCACCGCGCGGGCCGCCACCTGCCCAACCAGCAATCCTCACGGGGCGAAACCATCGTTCGGGCATCCAGCGCAGAGTAATCGCAAACTCGACACAACCTCGTGCCGCTACCCGGCCACCACCTGCTCCGCAGGGACAACGCCAAGCACTATCGCTGCGGGGTCCGGGGCTGTCATGATTGGGGCATGCGCAAGGTACTCATCGTCGCCAACCAGACCATCGGCGGCAACGACCTCTCGAACGCGGTAGCCACACGTATGGCCGACGGCGCCTGTGCCTTCCACTTGCTGGTGCCGGTGCCGCCAACGCCACCGTCGGCGATGGCTGCGGTCGGGACGGCCACCATGGCGATTTTCGACCTGCCTGACGAGCGATTGATTGCCGCTCAACGGTTGGAGGCTGGCCTGGAGTGGTTGCGTGGCCTTGGGGTCACCGCCACCGGCGAGGTGGGCACCACCGACGCAGTGGCTTCCGTCACTGAGGTTGTGGCTCGCGGCGGCTTCGACGAGGTGCTCATCTCAACATTGCCGAGCCGATTGTCACGTTGGCTGAAGCAAGATCTACCGACCAAGCTCGCGAAAGTCGTCAAGGTTCCCGTGAACGTCGTCACCGCAGCAAGTGCGCCGGCGTCGACACCCACGAAGTAAGCATTCGCCAGGCTCTTCGCCAGGCGAGCCACGCTACCGACAACGCGCCGAGCCCGCTTCTGCCACCGAGCGGGGGTCGCGTACGATCAGTCATCAGAGCGCGTTGACGGTTCCGTCAACCTCAGGTAGGACGGAGATCGATTGGAATGACCAACAACCCCACGCTGCACCAATTTACTTTCACGGTGGGTGACAGCGAGATCGCTGATCTTCGTGAGCGGTTGGGTCGCACTCGCTGGCCTGATCAACTCCCCGGCACCACGTGGGAACTCGGCACCGATATGGCGTTCCTACAACAGCTGTGTCATCGGTGGGCCGATGGGTTCTCGTTTGAGGATTGGGCCGACCGGTGCAACCGTTACCCGCAGATCCGCACGGACATCGACGGCACCATCGTGCATGCGATCGTCGCTCGATCGGAGGAGCCAGACGCCACCCCGCTGTTGCTGATTCACGGTTGGCCCGGCTCTGTGGCCGAGTACTTCGACGTGATCGAGCCGCTTCGGGCGCGGCACCACGTGATCGTGCCGTCGATTCCCGGGTACGGCTTTTCGGGCCCCACCACTAGGTTCGGCGTCGGGCCGTTGGACATCAGTGGCATGTTCGTCGAGCTGATGAATCGGCTGGGGTTTGGCCGCTTCATCGTTGCGGGTGGCGACTGGGGTGGCATCATCGGGTCCTGGATGGGTGCCTACTACCCGGACCAGGTCATCGGCGTTCATCTCACCCTGTTGCCCATTCCTGCGCCAGCGGCCGAGCTGCGTTCTCAGCTGACGGACCGTGAACGCGAACTTCACGCTCGGGCCAAGGCCACCATGGCCACGGGCACCGGCTACCAAGCCATTCAATCGACTCGCCCGCAATCACTCGGCTATGGGCTCACCGACTCGCCGTCTGGTCTGGCCGGCTGGATCGTCGAGAAGTTCTACTCGTGGAGCGACTGTGGCGGTGATCTTCAGAGTGTGTTCACACTCGACAGGTTGCTGGAAAACATCTCGATCTACTGGTTTACCGGCACGATCAATTCTTCGATGCGGCTGTATCACGAGGCGATGGTTGCCCTCGGCCAAACGGTACCCGAGCGCCCGATCACCGTGCCGACCGGACATCCCGTGTACCCCGGAGAGGTATCGCAAACGCCGCGAGCGTGGGCCGAGGGCTTCTACCCCATCGTGCACTGGGAAAACATGCCGAGCGGCGGTCACTTTGCGGCCATGGAGGTGCCCGACCAGTACGTCGCTGATCTGCTGACCTTCACCACGAAGATCACATCGACCGACTGATTCGTTCACCTGAAGGAACCACGACTCAGCTCGTCGGTCTGCTCGTCAGTCGGCGACGACGAAGGCTCCGTCCACGTTCCAGCGCGCGGCTGCGAGATCCTCGGCGGAGAACCACTTGTGGGTACCGAGTGATACTTGGATCTTCTGCGTGTTGAACTTCAACACCTTCAGCGTCAGCTCCACCAACTGCTCGGGCGTGTAGGTCGCCCGCAACGCTGCAACCGTTGCGTCGTCGAGGTCGCCTGGACGCACCATGAGTGCATCGGCCAGTGCGATCGCAAGCCGGTGCGGCTCGGTGAGAGCCTCCGGCTCGGACACGAAGGCTTGCTCGACGATCTCGCTCGCATGAGCGTCCTGCACGACAACTGCCGAGCGGATCGAGAGTCAAGTGTGGCAATCGTGATGGTCGGCCGCTCGCAACCGGACCAACTCGGTGGTGACCGGGTCGATCGACCCGAGCGCGAGCACCTCGGACTGCCATTGCGCCATCGCCGCCCGCAGCCGATCGGGCACACGTCCGTCGGGGATCCGCGCCACGGGCACGCCGTCATTCACGACGCAACCGCCAAGCCGAGCCTGGTCCACATCGCTTGCATGCGCAGTCGCTGCTCCACCGCCAGCAGCGAGTAAACGAACTCCGTCGCACCGTCGGGGCCGAGCTGAGCGACAAGTGCAGCTACTTGCCCGTCGGTGATACCGGCGACATCGATCACGAATTGTTCGGTGAAGTCGACGCACACCCGCTCGCGCTGGGTGCGATCCTGCCGCAGCGGTTCAACGGTCGGCGTGCCGAGCCCGATCAGGAACGCGATCCGGGACCGGCAGAGGTCCAGAAGCTCCGGCTCGACGCCGTCGACGCCGTTGAGCGCTGCCTCACGTAGCTCGTGCAGCGCGCCGCGTATAGACGGGGCGGCGGGGAGCAGACGATCCAGCAGATCGTCCGTCTGGTCGTGAGTCACGCTGGGAACAATAGCTCACCAGCTCGCACTTGACGAGGGCGTCAACTACACTCCGCGCTCATGAGAGGGCGGTGTGCCGAACCGACGCTTCCAACGACGTGACAACACCAACGAAGGGACGATGAGATGACAACACAAGACTGGTGGACCGAGCGATCGGGGCTCGAGGGAACGGTGGCGATCGTCACCGGCGGCGCCGGCGGCCTCGGCGAGGCGATCAGCCTCGACCTCGCTGCCAACGGCGTGCGCGTCGCACTGGTAGATCGTGACGAGGCAGCAGTGCAACGCATCACCTCTGCATTTGGCGCCATTGACGCCGACTCGATCGTGCAGACTGGCGACGCACGCGAACCCGACGTGCTCGACGCGCTGTACGCAGCAACAGCGGACCGGTGGGGTCGACTCGACACCCTCGTCAACGTCGTGGGCGGCACGTTCAAGGCTCCGTTCAGTGAACAGAGCTCGCGCGCCTGGGAGGGTCTCATCAGGTACAACCTCACGCAGGTGTTGCACTCCACGTCGCGGGCGATCCCTGCGATGCGCGCCGGTGGTCGGGGCGGGAGCATCATCAACCTGACCACGATCGAGGGCTACCGCGCCGCTCCCAACTTCGCCGTCTACTCAGCGGCCAAGGCAGCCGTCGCCCATTTCGCCCGCTCGCTGTCGATCGAACTCGCGCCCGACCGAATCCGTGTCAACTGCGTCGCCCCAGACATCACGCCCACGCCGAACATGCTCGGCCTCAGCAGTGGGGCCGACGTCAGCGGTCATACCATGCTCGACCCGCTCAACGTGTCGATCTCGATACCCATGGGTCGGGTCGGTGAGCCGACCGACATCTCGAACTCGGTCGTGTTTCTGGCGTCTGGCCTGTCGTCGTACATCACCGGCGCCACGCTGCACCCAGACGGGGGCACGTTTGCCTGCTCGGGTTGGTTCAACTGGCCAGGCGGCGGTTACGGCAACATGCTGCCCCCCGACGTCCTTGATTTCCTGCGCGACTCAGACGCGATGTAGCCGCCGTCGAGCAACAGGAGATGTGCACTCGCGATGTCTACCTGACAGTATCGTCAAAACATGGCCGAGCTCACCAACACCGCTCTGATGGCGCCGACTGACACCGGAACGCTGACGACCACCCGTCAGCCCGCAGCCGAGCTTGGCCCCCGCGCCCAGCGAACCATCAACCGCATCCTCGAGGCGACAAGAGAAGTCTTCCTGACGTACGGATACTCGGGCACCACCATCGACGAGATCGCGCGCGTCGCCGAGGTATCCCGAGCGTCGTTCTACACCTATTACACATCGAAACGCGAGGTATTGGGTGCCGTCGGCGCGACTTCGGCCAACGAGGCACAGCGGATGATCGCAGAGTTGCCCAACCATCTCAGCAATCGCAAAGCGCTCCGCGCCTGGGTGGCTGAGTACTTCGTTCTGCTCGACCGACATGGAAGCTTCGCATTGGCCTGGACCCAGGCCGCGCACGAAGATGAAGAAATCAGACTCGCCGGAATGAAGCGCCACCTCAAAGACAGCAAGATGCTGGGCGAAGCGCTCATCGCGAGCACCGGCAAGCAGGTCGACGACCCGGCCGCCATGGGCATCGTCGCATTCAGCACGCTCGAACGTTCATGGGACTACGGGCGGCTCTACACCGACACGGTACGGCGCGAAGAGTTGGTCAGGCACACGACGAACACGTTGTGGAACCTGGCCAGATAGGCGACGGTTCTGGTGTCGACGCAGGCCCAGCGCAACGGTCGTCGACGAGATCAAGACATTCAGCGGTGAAGGAGACGACTCCACCATCGACGCCATCGCAACGCGTTCTGATCGCGCTCTCGACACGCTCGGATTGTGGGCGTAGCCTCGACGCGGTGCCCACAACACGTCCATCACCCGAGGAAGTTCGAGCCACCACGGCCGAGACCGCCCGCACCATGGAACCCCAACGAGTTCCGGTGAACGCATACGTAACTCCCGGTGCCTTCGTGATAGTTGCACCGTTCCCCGCCGTCACTGTCGATGACGTCACCATCGAACTCACCGATCGCACCGTGCGGTTCTGTGCCGAACTTCGCAGTGCTGGACCACGCGACTACGCCATCCACGAGTGGGAGTACGGCGGCTACGAACGCGAGATCGAGCTACCCGACGGGTTCGGCGCGGGGCTTGAGGCATCACTCGCCAACGGACAGCTCGCCGTGCGGGTGCTGCGCGGTGAACCCACCCAGAATCTGCGGATTCACCCCACTCCCAGCTGACCGTCGGCCTGCGGACGATTCGACGGCGCTGGCTCGATCTGCTCCACACCGTTTCCCTCGACTTGCGGGAGCCACGCCGAGAACGGCGAGACTGGTGGGCATGTCCGCTCATCTCACGCACGGATGGGAGCAAGATCTCCCATCTGACGATTCCCTCCTTCGCCGGTTCGTTATGGCGAGCGCAGATCGTGCGGCAGCGATGGCCAAGTTGGCAGGAGGGCACTCGCTCCGCACTGATGCGATCGCCCTTGCCGACCCGGCGTCACCGGTGTTCTTCGACAACGCCGCCGTGCTGTTACAGCCGCCCGAGTACATCGACTTCCCGGCGGCAATGTCGGCAATGGGCAAGTTCTACCCGCCTGACCGGCACTTCGTGCTGCTCTCGGCGTTTCCCACTCCCGACCTGACCGGCTACGGGCTCGAACTGATGGGACATCCACCGCTCATGCTTCGACCCGCCGGCGGGGACCCACCGCCCGTTCCTTCGGGCTTGGAGGTACGCGAGGTCAGCGACGCCACCGCCCTGGCCGACTTCGTGGCGACTCTCATCGACGGGTACCCCATGCCGGGCGCCAAGGGCACCACGCTCGCCGACGTTCGGGTATTGGGCGGTGACATCCGACTGTTCGTCGGCTACGTCGGCGAGCAGCCGGTGGCGACTGCAGGCGCCCGAATCGGTCACGGCGTCAACGACGTCGAGTGGGTCGCCACCGCGTCCGCTCACCGTCGCCGCGGCTACGGCGCAGCGCTCACGTGGGCTGCCACCCTCGCCGATCCGAAGTTGCCGGCGGTGCTCATTGCCAGCGACGACGGCCAACCGGTGTACGAAGCAATGGGATACGTCCGGCTCCAGCGCCTCACCATGTGGCACCGACCCTCGCGCTAGGCCGGGCACCCAACTGCACATCCATCAAGAAGTCGAGCAAGAAGTCGAGCACCGTTGGTGAACGCTCAGCCAGTAGCGACCCAGGGCCCGACTCCGCTGATGCGGTCGATCGAAACGGTCACCACGACGGCGGTCGGTGAGTCACGGATGGCCAGCGGATGCCGTTCCAGCGTGGTGTACTTCGCAGCTAGCCGGTCCATCAGCGCAGGTGCTGGCCCATCATCGAGTCGAGCGGTGCCACGCACGACGAGGTGACGTTGATAGCCGGTGGAGTTTCGCACCTCGTCTTCGATTGAGAGCACGATTGACGGGTTGCGACGCAGGTTGCGCGCCTTCTGACTGTCACGATCACAGCCGAACAAGATTTCATCGTCTTCGACGACTACCCAGACGACTGACACCTGTGGTGAACCGTCGGCGTTGCAGGTCCACACATGAGCGACTGCGTCCGAACCGAGCAGCACGTGCGCTGGTGCCGAGAGCGACGCGACTGAAGTCATCGGTGCCATGGCAACTCCTTTCAAACCCCTCGCTGCGAGAGTACACCCGCAGAACTAGGACGTCGAGAGGCGTCGGCTTGGTGGCGACGAGGTCACGAATGCCGTCACATGCGAGGCGATCCTCGAGCGTCACCCACGCTAAGTTGGCGCCCGATCGAAAGGTCTTCGTATGACGCTTCCGGATCGAATCTGTGATCCGCATCACCATCTCTGGCTACGCGCCGGAATGGAGTATCTCCCCGCCGACCTGCTGGCCGACCTCGCAACGGTGCCGCAAGTCACGCGCACAGTATTTGTCGAGTGCGACTCTTGGTATCGCGACGACGGGCCCATGCATTTGCGCGGGGTTGGCGAGACCGAGTGGGTGGTCGCGAACGCTGGTCGGGCTGTGGAAGGCATCGTCGGCTCGGGCGATCTCCGGCTCGGCGGGCAGACCGAGGAACTGCTGCATGCGCACATTGCTGCTGGCCGGGGACGTTTCCGAGGCATTCGTCAGCGGGCCACTTGGGATGCCGGGTTGCATACGAGCAATCCCGACCCGGGCTCTGGCTTGCTGCTCGACCCTGCGTTTCGCCGGGGATTCGAGCTGCTCGCGAAGCTTGACCTCTCGTTCGATGCGTGGATGTATTTCCCGCAACTACCCGACCTGGTCGCCCTTGCCCGGACGTACCCCCACGCGACCATCGTGCTCAACCACCTCGGGGCTCCGGTCACGCTTGGCCCGTACAGCGACCGCAAGGCCACCCACCTGCGGTGGCGGGCGCTGCTCGCCGATGTTGCCAACTTGTCCAAACGTGGTACTCAAGGTCGGTGGCATTGGCATGCCGATGTTCGGCACCACCTGGCACAACAACGACACGCCTCCCACTCCCGAAGAGGTGGCCGACTATTGGGGCGACGCTGTCCGCTTCTGCATCGACACGTTCGGGCCCGGTCGCGCCATGTTCGAAAGCAACTTCCCGGTGGATCGAATCTCCATGAGCTACGCCACGTTGTGGAAAGCGTTCGACCTGATGAGCGAAAACTATTCAGCCTCCGAACGGGCGGCGCTCTTTCACGACACCGCGGTGGGCACGTACCGCCTCACCGAACAGGGCCCGCCATGATCGACGAAACGACTCACGAAGACACCGCGTGGGGTGAGATGAGGTGACGTGAGGTCACCGCATCAGTGCCGATGAAGCTCTGGCATGCCGAGCCGCTCGATCGTGTCGACCTCGAAGTCGAACTGGATCAATACCACCGGCTCGTCACCGACGACCCACGAGTCATGGCCGGGCTCGATGCACACCGCCTGCGGGGCGGTGAAGTCGAACGTGCAGCCGTCTGGGTACTCACCGGCAAGCCGCCCCTTGGCGATGAACCCGACGTGGGCGTGCATGCACAGATCGGTGCCGACGTGTGGCTTGACGTGTTCCGACCACCTGGCTCCGACACCGTAGACCAGCCGTTTCACCCGGACAGCACCCGCCTGCATCACGTCGATTTCCATTCCTGCCCACTGTTCGTGGCGGGCTCCGGCGATCGGTTCGAGGATGGGGTCGCTGTCGCTCATACGCGCACCGTAGACGCGCAGCGTGTTGAGTCCGATGTCGGGGAACTTCGGGCTCGAACAACGCGTACAGAATATACTAACCTATTTAGATGCGCAGTGCCGACGAGGTGAACGACCGCATCCAAGAGTGGCTCGAAGCAAACTGGGAATTGAATGTGACCCTGGCCGACTGGTGGGATCGCCTGTTCGATGCCGGGTATGCCTTCCCGAGCTGGCCCGAGGGGCTGGGCGGGTTCGGGGCGACTGCGGCACAAGCCAGAGCCGTCAGCACAGCATTGGCGGGTGCCGGCGTGGTTGGCCCACCAACCGGCATCGGACCGAACTTGGGCGGGCCGACTCTGCTCACGCACGGCACAACCGAACAGCAGCACCGCTTCCTCAGCCCGATGGGGCGTGGCAAGACCCAGTGGTGCCAACTGTTCAGTGAGCCGGGGGCCGGTTCTGACCTGGCGAGCATCGCCACTCGCGCCCAACGCGACGGCGACGAATGGGTAGTCACCGGCCAGAAGGTGTGGAATTCCAGTGCCGACGTCAGCGGCTGGGGCATGCTGCTGGCCCGCACAGACATCGATCAACCGAAGCATCGCGGTGCCACCTTCATGCTCATCGACATGCACCAACCTGGGGTCGAGGCCCGCCCGCTCGTACAGATGAACGGTGTAGCCGATTTCTGCGAGGTGTTCATCACCGAGGCGCGGCGTCAATGTCAGCGACGTCATCGGTCAGGTCAACGACGGCTGGAACGTTGCCCGCACCACCCTCGCCAGCGAACGTTCTATGGCCGCTGCCGGCAAGGGGCGGGGGCTTGTCACGGTCGAAGCTGGTGCCCTGGTGGGCAATCTCAGCCGCACTGTTGGCGAACTGATCGAAGCAGCGAAGCACGCCGTGGAAGACCCGACGAAGCGCTCCGAAGTACTGCTCAACTCGCGCAAGATGATTGCCCTCGCCCGGGAGTTCGACGTGATCGACGACCCCGTCTTGCGTGATCGCGTCATGCGCTACCACACCCGCAGCGAGGTGTACCGCCTCAACGGCCAACGCGCCCGCGACTACGCCAAGTCCGGTCGAAAAGGGCCCGATGGGTCAATGATGAAGCTCGACCTGGCGATGATGGCCCACGAATCACGCGACCTGTCGCTGTCGATCCTCGGCGCCGAGGGCATGCTCAACGGCGAGTCGGCCCGAGAGAACGGGCGCGTCCAACGTGCAGGACTCTCAGCATTCGCCCCGTCGTTCGGCGGGGGCACCAACGAGATCCAGCGCAACATCATCGGCGAGCGAAATCTTGGCCTGCCACGAGAGCCTGGCAACGACAACGACATCCCGTTCAAAGAGCTGAGGCGCTCGTGAGCGTGCAGCCGACGACGACGACCGGCTGGGCAATGCCCTGGCCCGGAACGGAAGTGGCACAGATCGCCGAGGCCGCTGGGTGTCAGGCGTTCTGCGCAGGAGAGTTCGCGGATCGCAACGCCTATATCGCACTAGCGGAGATGGCACTCACCACCACAAGCGCTCGGGTAGGTACCGGTGTGGCGTACGCCTTCGCCCGCTCGCCGTTCGTCCACGCTTCGGCCATGCGGCACGCCAACAAGCTGGCACCGGGCCGCGTGTTCCTCGGGCTCGGTTCGGGCACCTACCGCATGAACCAAGACTGGTTCGCTGCGCCGGCCGACCGCCCGCTCGGCCGTATGGCCGACATGGTTGGCGCAATCCGCGCGTACCTCACATCGCCGAACATGGTGCCGGTGCACCACGAGGGCGAGTTCTACCCGATCGATGCAGCGATCATGGCGCCAGTGCTTGGCCCGGTCGACGTACCGATCATGCTCGGAGCGTTCAACGAGGGAATGTTGAAAGTCGCCGGACGAGTCGCTGACGGCATCATCGGCCACGGTTTGTTCACCGACCGTTGGTGGGATGAAACGATCGATCCGAACCTTGCCTTCGGCGCAGCCGCAGGCGGGCGCGACGCAGAGTCGCTCCGTCGATGGGGCTGGGTCATCACTGCGATCAACGACGAAGATCCAGGGCGCGCCGAACGCGACGCCCGACTGATGATTGCGTTCTACGTCACCGTCAAGACGTACGACAGCCTGACGACGCTTCACGGTTGGGATACCGCCGTCGGCGAGATCCGCAACGCATTCCGCGCTCAAGACATCGACCGGATGGCGGCCGCAGTTCCCCAACAGATGCTCGACGCAATCGCCATCTACGGCACAGCTGCTGAGGCCAGAGACCGCATCGCCGCCCGCAAGCGCTTGCCACAAATGCGGTTCCATTCCCCTCCCTCGTTCATGGTGTCGCCCAAACGTGTCGACGCCTACGCCCGCGCCACCATCGAGCTGCTCGGCAGCTGAAAGGACCATCCCGATGACCGACACCTCTGACGCGCAATACGGCATCCTCACCGCACACACCAGGGGCTGCGCCCCCGAACCCCATCCTCGTGCGGACTTGACGTGACCGATACCTCCGACTCCTTGTACGGCGTCCTCACTGATGAAGCCTTCGAGCGCTCGCGCACCCGCATCGGCGTGCCACAAGTGCTGCCGAACCTGCCTCATAACCTCGAGGTGTCTCGCGACGGCCTGCGCCACTTCGCCTTCGGCTACGGCGACGACAACCCGTTGTATTGCGACCCGGCGTATGCCGCCGGCACCCGCTGGGGCGGGTTGATCAGCCCTCCAACCTTCGGTCCGTACACGATGGGCGTCGACGCCTCACCGCGGCCCGTCCCAGCAGAAACAAGGCGCTCCTGAAGGGCGATCCGTTCGCTGGCCTCGGTTCGTACCAAGCGGTGATGGAGTTCGAGTGGTGGAGCCCGCTGCGGCTCGGAGACGAGCTGAACTGCCTGCGCGCACAGGTGGGCGTCGCCGACAAGCGCAGCGAGTTCGGTGGCCGCACGGCCCACGTCACGCACGACTTCATCTACGCCAACCAGCGCGGCGAGCTGCACGCGGTCCGACGCGGCACGTGGATCAACGCCGAGCGGCACACGTCGAAAGAGCGCAAGAAAGAGCACGATCAGCCGCAGCCGTACACGCCCGAGCAACTCGCCGAGATCGACGCGATGTACGAGTCTGAGACTCGGCGCGGCAACGTTCCCCGCTACTTCGAAGACGTCGAGATCGGCGACGTCGTCGACCCGAAAGTGAAGGGCCCGCTCAAGACCACCAACATCGTGGTGTGGCACCTGGGTTGGGGCATGCAGCTCACCCCACCCGGGAACTTCGTCATCGAGTACCGGATTCGCAAGAAGGCCCCCGGGTTGTACCCGCCCAACAGCCTGAACATTCCCGACACGGTGCAGCGTCTGCACTGGGAGCCCGAGCGCGCTCAAGAGCTGGGCCTGCCCACGTCGTACGACTACGGCGGGCTGCGTGAGACGTGGCTGTGCCATCTCGTCACCGACTGGATGGGCGACGATGCCTGGCTCTGGAAGTTCGAGTGCCAACACCGCCGGTTCAACTTCATTGGCGACACCACCTGGCTCACCGGCGAGGTGGTCGACAAGCGTGCAGACCGAGACCGCGAACGGCATCCGCAGTGAAGTTCACGTCGAGATCCGCTGCACCAACCAGCGCGGCGTCGTCACCAGCCCAGGCAAGGCAGTCGTGCTGCTTCCCAGCAGAGAGCACGGCGAAGTCGTCCTCCCCCGACCCCCGGCAAACAGCCTCAACGGCATGCTCGAGTACGAAATCGACCGCCTAAGACCCGAGTAACCACAACGAACCACAAGGTGTCAGACACCTCGTGGTCACGAACCACGAGGTGTCTGACACCATGTGGTCAGCGGAAGAGGGGTTTGCGGTTGATTCGCTCGGCTCCGGCGCGGGTGGCGGCGGATGGATTGCCGATGTGGGTGTACGCCATGCCGTTCTGCTTGGCCATGTGGGGCGTCATCTCGGTCGCTTCCCAGATCGCCCGGACGGTACCCTGCACTGCAATGGGGTTGCGGGCCGCGATCTGCTCGGCGATGTCGGCCGCGCGGGCTCGCAACTCGTCGACCGGCACCACTTCCGACACCAGCCCCAGTCGCAACGCCGTCGCCGCTGTGATTCGTTCCTCGGTGCCCATGAGCGCCCAACGCAACACGTCGCCGAGGGGAACGCCGCGCTGCAGCATGCCGATCGGCTCCAGCGCCGACACGATGCCACCGTTGGCGTGGGGGTCGAAGAAGACCGCGTTGTCTGCGCAGATGACGATGTCGCACTCATTGACGAAGTACTGGCCGCCGCCCGCGCACATGCCTTGGATGGCGCACACCACCGGCTTCCACACCTTGTTCGCACGAGGGCCGAGGTACACCCCCGGGTCTTCGTGGGTCCAAATGTTGTCGTCACCCCACCACTTGCCAGCCTTGATGTCGATGCCGGTGCAAAACGCCCGCTCGCCGTTCGCTTGAATCACCGCGACGTGGATGTCGTCGGTCATGCGAACGATCTGCCACACGGCGACCATCTCCTCGGTCATGGTCCGGGTGAACGAGTTGAGTTGTTCGGGACGGTTGAGGGTGATGGTTGCCACGTGATCGACAACGCTGAACTCAATTGTCGTTTCTCGTACTCGTGGACGGGCGTCTCGTGGGAGCCAGGCATACAAAACAGGTTACGCTTTTCGGCGATGACGATCTCAGCCGACGAACGCCATGAGGCTCTCCCCCAGTGGGCAACCGACTCATCAACAGTTTCGTTGGGCAACGCCAACCGACAGGACCACACATGACCGACCCGTTTTTCGACCTCACCGGCAAGATCGCCCTCGTCACCGGCGGCAGCCGCGGGCTTGGCTATCAAATGGTGAAGGCGTTCGCCGAGCGTGGCGCCGATTGCATCATCGCCAGCCGCAAACTCGACAATTGCGAAACGGTCGCGGAAGAGGTGCGTTCGCTCGGCCGACGGGCCATGGCGATCCAGCTCCACGCAGCGAAGTGGCCGTCGATCGACGCCATGATCGAGCACGTGTACGCCGAGTGGGGCCGCATCGACATTCTCGTGAACAACGCGGGGATGGGTCCGGCCATGCCGAGCCACGAGGTCACCGAAGACCTGTTCGACAGCGTCGTCAACCTGAACTTCAAGGGCCCATTCCGACTGGCCTCACAGGTCGCCAAGCGCATGGCTGACGGTGACGGCGGCTCGATCATCAACGTCACGTCATCAGGGTCGCTCATGCCACTGCCAGGAGTCGTGCCATACGGCAGCGCGAAGGCGGCGCTCAACCACATGTCACGATCGCTCGCTGCCGAGTACGGCCCGAAGGTGCGAGTGAACACGTTGTCACCCGGCCCGTTCCTCACCGATATCGCCAAGATGTGGGCAGACGAGGCCCGCGAATCAACCGACCAGCGCGCTCGGTCGGCCCGGTCGCCCCGAAGAGATCATCAGCGCAGCGCTGTTCCTGGCAAGCCCGGCATCAAGTTTTACCACCGGAGCCATCGTCAGGGTCGACGGAGGCCTCCCCCTCGGCCAGTAAACGCAGAGATAGGTGGAAGTTTGGGTCGCGCTTTTCTATCCAGGCGCGTACGCCTTCGCGGTGGTCTTCGGTGAGAGTGCTGTCTACCTGGAGTCGTGACTCCACTGCGATTGCGTCGGTGAGCGACATGGTCGAGGCGTTGTCCAAGTTCTGCTTCAAGTAGCCGGTTGCCGTCTTGGACCTGCTGGCGAACAATGCAGCCCATGCCCGCCAGGCATCGTCGAATGCCTCGTCTGGGACGACGCGCTCGACGAGCCCGAGGCGCAGCGCGTCGTCGGCGTCCATCGTGGCGTTGGTTGCCAGCATTTCGAGCGCCCGCGCCTCACCGATGCGGCGCGCCAGCAGCCATGGGCCGCCGAAGTCTCCCGAGAGTCCGAGCCGCGCCCAGCCGCCGATGAACTTGGCCGACGCAGTTGCAATCCGCAGATCGCAGGCAAGCGCCAACGCCATACCGGCCCCTACCGCCGCTCCGTTGACAGCAGCGATGGTGACGATCGGCGACTCGCGCAGCACCACCGACAAACGCGCATTGGCGGCGAGGTTCTCGATGCGCTCGTCGCGGGTTGGCTTACTGCCATCCGACCGTCGCCCCATGCCTAGGCGTACGTCTCCGCCAGCACAAAATGCCGATCCCTCTCCGGTGAGCACGATGCACCCGACGTACGGATCGGCGACGAACTCCTCGATCGCGTTGAACATCGGGACGAACATGTCGTCGTGCAGTGCGTTGCGACTCTCGGGTCGAGAGAACGTGATGATGCCCACGCGACCTGCCACTTCGATCTTGACGGTGTCGGTGCCGGTGTCGATTGATCGGTGGATCGTGGGTCCCATGCAAAAATCGTAGACTCTTTTCCAATGGTGACTCTGACCGACCGCTCCGACTTCAGGAGTTGCAGCTCCACGAAAGGCTCACGAAGTCGTCGCCGATCAGATTCGGCAACGCATCGTCAGCGGTGAACTCGTCGAAGGCCAACGACTGCCGCCTGAAGAAGAACTGACGGTGCAGTTCGATGTCGCCCGAACCACCTTGCGCGAGGCGCTTCGGGTGCTCGAATCACAGGGCCTCATCGCCATCAAACGCGGACGCGGTGGCGGCCCGCTCGTGACACACCCCAGCGTCGAGCCGATTGCGAGGGCGCTCGCCGTCACTCTGCAAATCAAGGGCACGACGGTCGGTGACCTCGATGCTGCCCGTCAGATGATCGAGCCTCAGATCGCCGGCCAACTCGCCCGTCACCACACTCGGGCAGACCTCGCAGCGCTGACCGCTGCGATTGAACTGGCGGCAGACGCAGCCGACCGAGGCGACGGCATTGCGTTCGGTCTCGCGGCTGCGGCAGTGCACGAAACGCTCGTCGAGCGCTCTGGCAACGCAACTCTGACCACGCTCACCGTGCTCCTCCAGAAGATGGTTGAGGCGTACTACACCAAGAACATGGACCACGTCGATCCGGCGCTCATGCAACGCGGCGTTCGCGGCTACCGCAAGCTGTTGAACCTGATCACCGGGGGCGACGTCGAAGGCGGCGACCGCCCACTGGCAAGCGACGATGCGATACACCATCGGCGAACGCGACCCCAACGAACTGGTCACCATCGCAGGCGGCGCATAGCCGCTGCCATGAGGCGCCTCAGCGCGGCAGACCCAGCACGCGCTCGGCGAGCAGATTGCGCTGGATCTCGTGGGTGCCACCGGCGATTCGCGCCTGGCGCGAGGCGTTGAGATCGTGACTCACGATGTCTCCGTCACGGTCGTCTGGCAGCCATGCCAGGCCAGATGGCCCGCAGATGTCGGCCACGAGTTCGGCGCATTGCTGTTCCAGCGTTCCGGCGGCAAGTTTCATCATCGACCCTGCGGCCGGGTGCCCATTCGCCAGGGAGCCGTCGACGAAACGGTCGCGCACCCATTCGAGCACGCGCTCGGCGGTGACGACGCGCATCATCTTGTCGCGGACCACCGGGTCGTCGAGCGAGCCCGCTCGACGCGCGGCAACCACGAGCTGGCGCAGCCGACGGCCACCGCCTGAACCACCCATGTAGCCCGAGCGCTCGCCGCCGAGAGTGCCCTGGGAGACACCCCAACCTTTGTTGACTTCGCCGATCACGGCGGTGGCGGGCAACCGAACGCCTTCGAGGAACACCTCGTTGAAGTGCAGCCCGCCGGTGATGTCGACGAGCGGGCGCACCGACACGCCCGGCGCATCGATCGGCAGGATGAACATGGTGATCCCCATCTGCGGCTTCGCCGCATCGGGGTCGGTACGCGCGAGCAGCAACCCGAAGTGGGCGTGCGATGCGTACGACGACCACACCTTCTGCCCGCTGATCACCCATTCGTCCCCGTCGAGTACCGCCCGGCACCTCAATGAGACCAGGTCGGACCCAGCGTCGGGTTCGGAGAACAACTGGCACCATTGTTCTTCCGCGCGGTACGAGCGGCGGCAGGTAGCGACGTTTCTGCTCGTCGGTTCCTGATGCCATCAAAGTCGCAGCGGCCAAGCGCATTCCAATGCCGAGCGGGCGCAACGACGGCGCGGCGACCAGGCGCAGCTCGGCGGCGATCGCCGCGGCATGCGCGTGGGTCAGCCCTCTGCCGCCGTACTCAACTGGTAGGTCGACCCCCGACAAGCCAGCAGCCGCCAGATCGCGCTGAAGCTCGCGGGCGCGCTCGACCAGCGCTTCGTGCCCATCGGGAGCACGTGAAATGATGTCTTCGCGCTCGTCGTCGGTACTGGGGTCGCGGCGTTCAAACCGGCTCTCGAGAAATGCGCGCACCTCGGCGCGGAACGCTTCTACCCCGATAGTGGCCTCGACTGTTGCTTCGCTCGTTTCCGGTGCGTCGCCAATCGCTGCAACAGGAGCCTCTCGAGAACTAGTCACAGCCACAAAATAGGTGAAGATTTAGGCCAATGCCAACTCTTCGGCTCAGCTTCCAACCGTTAAATGGGTTAGTATTTTTGGATGAGCGACGTCACTCCGTCGAACCCGTGGGACCGCCGACTTGGATTCTGGTGGATCGCCGAGGATCATCCCGACTCCCCTGCAATCGTCGAGAGCCCCGATGGTCCGCGCACCTACGGTGAGTTGGCTGGCGACGCCCATCAGTTGGTGCACCTCTTCAGGTCGCTCGGGGCCAACGCGGGCGACGCCATTGGCGTCATCGCCGACAACGGCAACACATTGATCGAGACCTCGCTGGCCAGCCAGGAGGGCGGTTACCACTTCATCCCGCTCAACACCCATCTCACCGCCCACGAGCTGGCCGCGATCATGGAGCACTCGGCCGCCAAGGTGCTCGTCATCGGCGAGCGCTTCGCCCCGCTGCTGGCTGGCCTTGACACCGCTGCGCTCGGCCTCACTGTGTTGGCCGTTGGCCACATCGACGGCGTTGCGTCCCTCGGCGAAGCACGCGAGGCCCACCCGCGCACGGAACCCCACGACCGATCCCCCGGCGGCCTGTTCGTCTACACGTCCGGCACCACCGGCAAGCCGAAAGGCATCAGGCGCCCGAAACCTGTCGGCGACGTTGGTCAGGTTGCCAACGATGCCGCACTGTTCGGTCGGGCTTTCGACTTCCGGCCGTTCGACGGGCCGATGCTCGTGTCCACCGGCATGTTCCACGGCGGATCGCACAGCTACTACATGGGTGGCCTCCACGTTGGCCACGCGCTCGTCGTCATGTCCAAGTTCGATCCAGAGCGGACCTTGCAGTTGATCGAACATCACCGGGTGCGCACCGGTTACATGGTCCCCACCCAGTTCCATCGCCTGCTGCAGCTGCCTCAGGAGGTTCGCGATCGCTACGACGTGTCGAGCCTTCACTCGATCGTGCACTCGGCGGCTCCGTGCCCACGCCCGGTGAAGGAACAGATGATGGCGTGGTGGGGCCCGGTGATCTGGGAGACGTACGGCGGTATGGAAGGCGCAGCCACCATCGCCAAACCGCACCGCTGGCTCGAGAAGCCAGGCACCGTGGGCCGCGCCATCAAGGGCATGCGGCTGGCGATCCTCGACGACGACGGCAACGAACTGCCCATCGGCGAGGTAGGCCACATCTACCTCGACAACGGCGTGGGGTTCAGCTATCACGACGATGCCGAGCAGACCGAGTCGGCATTCAAGGGCAAGCGGTTCAGCCTGGGCGACATGGGTTACCTCGACGCCGACGGGTACCTGTTCATTTCCGACCGCGCGAAAGACATGATCATCACCGGTGGCACCAACGTGTACCCCGCCGAGATCGAAGCGGTCCTGCTCGAACATCCGTTGGTCCATGACGCCGGGCGTGATCGGAATCCCCGACCCTGACTGGGGCGAGACGGTGATGGCACTCGTGCAGGTCAAAGCCGGTGTCGCAGCCAGCGCCGAACTGCAAGCCGAGCTCGCCGCATTCTGCAAAGACCGCCTCGCCAGCTACAAGGTCCCCCGCCGTTGGGAGTTCCGCGACGACCTGCCACGCACGGAGGCGGGCAAACTCTACAAGCGCAAGATCCGCGACGAGTACCTCGCAACGTTCGCCCGCCACACCGAACTCGCTTCCCAGCACCCGCAACGGTGAAGATGATCCGGTGAGTGCTCCGGAACAACTTCGACTCGAGAAGTTGCGCCCCGACGACCACTTTCTGATTCTGCTGGATAGCGACGAAACGCCGATGCACATCGGCTCGCTGCTGGTGCTCGACGTTCCCGACGCACACCGCCACGACGCCGCCGATCTACTCCGCGGCCACGTCATCGATCGGCTCGGGTGCACGCCGTTGCTGCGCACCCTGCACCCGGCCCCATTGGGTTTCGACTCCGACGTGTGGGTTCGCACCGACGATGTGGACCTCGACCAGCACGTCGTCATCCACAATGCCACCACGCCGATGGACGACCATGCGCTCCACGCCTTTGTCGAAGAACACGTGATGCAACGTCTCGACATGTCGTTACCACCGTTTCTTGTTCAGATCATCCACCCGGTGACCGACTCTGAAGGCGGCGCTCGAATCGCCATGTACGTCCGGGTCCACCACAGCGTCACAGATGGTGTCGGCTTCCAACATCTTCTCGGGCTCCTCAGCGACGACCCCGATGACCCCGACGATGAGCAGCAGGTAGTGCGACTGGCATCCGTCACCGAGTTGCCCTCACGACACGAGTGGCTGCGCGAGTCGCTGAACGAGTTTCGCCAACAACGGGCCTTCGCCGACGAGCTGCGCGAACAACGACGAGCGGCGGTGTTGGCCCTGCGTGATCCCCAACTGCAACGATCGCCCACGCCCGACTGTGCTCTGTCGGGGCCGACGTCCAACCAACGGGCCTACACCACGCTCACGCTGCCGTTCGACGATTTGCATCGTGTGGCCCATGACTTGCGGGCGACCGTGAACGACCTGTACCTCGCGCTGGCCGGCACAGTCGTGCGCGGTCATTTGCTCGACTTCGGCGGCGTTCCAGATGAACCGATCACCACCAACTCGGCTCGCAGTTACCGGCGACCGGAACATGGGCTGTTCGGCAACCGAATCGTCGCGATCCACCCCCACGTTGCGACCCATCTTGAAGGTCCGATCGACCGCCTTCGCGCGGTGCAGCAGTCGATGGCGGTCGAGCGACGCCGTACTGGTTTCGATGAGGCCCTGCTCAACCAGCCTGAAACGCCCTTTGGTCCGCTCGTTCGTCGTCAACGATTCGCCGAGCGCAGAAGCACGGGCGGGGCCACATCGCCGGGCAACATCACGGTCTCGAACGTGCCCGGGCCAGAACATGTGCGCAGCTTCGCTGGGTTCACGCAGCGGTCGAACCATCCAGCGCCGCTGCTCGGCAGCGGCCGCGCTCTCAACTTCACCGCCAGACGCAACGCTTCGTCGTTCGACATCGGCGTGATGGCAGACCCGACCAAGATTCCAGATGTCGACCGAATCGCCGAACGATTTCGGCGCGCATTTCAGCTCTACAACACGCTGGCGGACCAAGCGCGATGAGCGGTCTCGATAACGCGTCTGTCGATGAGTGCTCGGTACGAGTCTGACACTTTCGTCAACTCGTTCGACGTGTGCTGCGCCCGGCGGCGGCGAAGAACGAGCCAGAAGACATTCGAGCGCGGAGTGATCACCGAATGGACACGCTGTTGCTCGCGCTGCATACTGAACTCGGTGACCCCAGGGACCACGCACGCAACGTCGCACGATCTCGCGCCCCGTACCTCCCCGCCATCTAGAAAGAGCCTCACATGATCCTGAACACACTCGATGTCGATACTGAGGCTTTCGCAGCTGGTACCGGCTGGGAGATCAAGCCGCAGGGCGCCTGCAAAGGCGAGGTCTGTGTACCGCTGCCTGACGGCTACTCGCTCATCGGTGCCGCCGAACGGCTGGGCATGGCCGTCGTGCACGAACCGGCCCACAACGTATGGGCGCTGGGCCCAGAGTCGATCGGGTCTCGTGCACTCGTCACGGCGGTCGCTCCGGATCTCGTGCTCCCGGATCTCGACGGTCGACCGTTCCAGCTCTCGAGCTTGCGCGGTAAGAAGGTCGTACTGGTCGCTTGGGCGCCCTATTGAGGCTGCCGCTTCGACCTGCCCGGGTGGCAGGCGCTCCGCACTGAACTACATCCTCTCGGCGTCGAGGTCGTGACGGTCTCACTCGAACTCGGCGGGGCTGACGCGTCGCGCTCATTCATCGAAGCCGCCGCCCCCGAGCATCCGTCGCTGCTCGACCCCACGCACCGACTCGGTGCCATGTTTGGCGTCGTCAACATTCCCAACGTCATCTGGATCGATGAACAAGGCATCATCGTCCGGCCACCCGAGCCAGGCTGGCCAGGCCCGACGGAGTACCCGGCCTCGTTCATCCAACGCATGGCCGAGCGGGCCAAGGAGGAAGCGCAAGCTGCAGCAGCTTCAGCCGATGATCCAGTTCAGCCCAAGAAGCCCAACATCGCCTCCCAGCTGCGTGGCGGCCAAGACCGGGATTCGTACCCCGACGCCCTTCGCGACTGGGCGCGGCTCGGAACGGCCAGCCGGTTCGTGCTCGACGAGGACGAGGTGATCGCAGCTTCCCAACCGCATCCCGTCGAGCGTTCCGGCGCCGCCGCCCATTTCGAACTCGCCACCTACCTCTGGAACGCTGGTCACCGCGACGCGGCCATTCATCACTTCAACGAGTGTCACCGTCTCCAGCCCGAGAACTGGACGTACAAGCGTCAGGCATGGTCGCTGATTGGGCGCGAACAGGTTCCCGGAGAGATGGGCATGTTCACGCAGGTGCCAATGCCTGGCGCGGAAGCCGATTGGCCGTTCATCGGCAGCTTCGACAAGGACGTTGCAGAACTCGACCCAGGTCAGTACTACCCAAAGACGTTCTGAACCGGGATCACGTCACCGCCGATGTGACGCATGACGTCGACCGGCCGTTACCGCCTTCGTTGCGAACGCAGGAACGCCTCGACACCAGAGCGGAAGTCGGGGCCGGAGACGAGATCGACGTGGCGTTTGGTCTCGACATCCACGAAGTCGGAGAACGACATTCGTTCGGCGTCGAGAATGTTGGCCTTCATCGTGCGTAACACGTGCGGCGGTGCGTTGCGTAAGCGGTTGACCACCGCATCGACGTTTTCGCGAAATCGTTCGGCCGGGAACACATCGGAAACGAGACCGATTGCCAGCGCTTTGGTCGCGTCAAACTTGCCGCGCAGGAACAGCAGTTCGCGCGTTTCGCGCTCCGCCAACGATTCGTTCGAGCGACCAAGGCACCCCGAGATCGCCAGCCACCCCGACGTCGAGGAACGCCGTTGCGAACATCGCTGTCGAGGAAGCGACGCGAAGATCACACGCGGTCATCCAGCCGAAGCCAGCACCCGCCACCGAGCCGTTCACCGCTGCGAGAGTGACCTGAGGCATCTCGCGCAGCAAGACGCACGAATGCATCGTGCGCGGGTCTGGAAACTCTGTCGGTGGATGATCAACCGAACGTTGGCCGAGTTCCGCACCAGGATTGAAGAAGCGATCGCCAGCGCCGGTGAGCACCACCACCCGCACGTCGGATCGCCCGGCAATGGTTTGGAGTACCTCGTACATCTCCTCCACCATCGCCACCGAGACGGCGTTGTGCGCCTCAGGGCGGTTGAACGTCACCGTCGCCACACCGTCGTCCACGTCGAAGAGCAGCGATTCGAAGGCGGCTCCATCGACAGTCACCGAGCCCTCCATTCCGGTGGACGCTTTTCCAGGAACGACCGCACCCCCTCCGCCGAGTCCTCAGTAGCAAAGGTCGCTTGCTTGGTTCGACGGGCCATCGTGATGACGAACACGTGCCCATCGCGTCGGCAAGACACGTGCTCGCTCATGTTCATGGCCCAGTTATAGCCGACTTCTCCGGGCACCTCGGTGCCGTTGGCCGGAGCCGTCGGCACGTGCGGCAACGTCAACCGCAATATCAATCAGCGGGGCACATCCGCGGGTCACCCGCATGCTCGCGACCGGTGGCCTAGGCGGCGGCCTTCTCGAGGATGTGGATGCCGCACGCCGAACCAAGCCCGATGACATGGGCGAGACCGACCTTGGCACCTTCGATCTGGCGCGGCCCACCCTCGTTGCGAAGGTGCTGGCAAATCTCCCAGATGTTGGCGATACCGGTGGCAGCGATGGGGTGCCCTTTCGATTGCAGGCCGCCAGACACGTTGACAGGCGTCTTGCCGTCACGCCACGTGGCACCCGACCGGAAGAAGTCGCCGGCGCCGCCCTCTTCACAGAGCATCAGGTTGTCGTAGTGCACCAGTTCGGCCGTCGCGAAGCAGTCGTGCAGTTCGACCAGGTTGAGGTCTGACGGACCGACACCGGCCTGCTCGTAGGCCTGCTTGGCGGCGGAACGGGTGAGCGTGTTCACATCGGGCAACACCTGGCAAGCCTCCTGCCACGGGTCACTCGTGAGAATCGAGGCCGACACCTTGACCGCGCGCCGCTGCTGCTCGAGCGAGAGCGTCTTGAGTGTCTCGCCATTCGTGACCACCGCAGCGGCAGCGCCGTCGCAGTTGGCCGAGCACATCGGCCGCGTGTTGGGGTACGCAATCATCACGTCGTTCATGATCTGATCGAGGGTCATTGCTGTGTTGTACGCCGCGAGGGGGTTGAGCGTGGAGTGGCTGTGGTTCTTCTCGCTGATCTGCGCGAAGGTCGTGAAATCGACGCCGCCGTACTTGTGGGCGTACTCCTGCCCGATCTGCGCGAACACACCCGGCATGGTCTCGGTACCGATACGGCCATCGATCGGGGCGACAGCGCCCAGGCGACCTTGACGCGTCCACTCGTCGGAGTCGTTGGCGCGAGAGCCGCCCGCCAGCAGGCCGAAACCGGCGAGCTTTTCGACGCCCACCGCGAGGCCCATCTTCACTTCGCCGGCTTTGACCGCCATGATCGCCGTGCGCAGCGCGGTTGCGCCGGTGGCGCACGCGTTCGACACGTTGTAGACCGGGATGCCGGTCTGGCCAACCTGCTTCTGCAGATCTTGGCCGATGCTGCCGCGACCCATCAGGTTGCCTGCGGCGAGGATGCCCATGTCGGCCATCGTCACTCCACCGTCGGCCAATGCGCCGAAGATCGCCTCGGAGCCCAAGTCGACGATGTCCTTGTCGAAGTGCTTGCCGAACTTGGTCATGTGGATCCCAAGGATCCAGATGTCGTCACTCTTGCTCATGATCGTTGTTCCTCTTCCTCTGCTTCATCACTTCTTCAGGCCGGTTCGAACGCGTAGTTGATCGCCTCGACACCGGCGCTGTCTGAGCCCATCGATGTGGTAGTGAGCTTGACCGCCATGCCGAGCTTGATGTGCTCGGGGTCGGGCGGGCAGTTGATGACGTTCCCGCGCACGCTGGTGCCGTCGCAATCGACAATTGCGGCGACGAACGGCACGTCCACGCCTGGGGCAGCGAACGCAACAATCGTGAACGAGCGGACCACTCCATCGGTCGCAATCTTGACCTGCTGGAAGTCAGTTCCAAAGCAACCGGCGCACGCGTTGCGCCGATCGAAGAAGCGGGCTCGGCACTGGGTGCACTCACTGGCCACCAGGTGGGGTTCCCCATCGTCGAGTACCAGGTACTCAACGAACGGGATTTGTGTGGCAGTCGACATTGACGCTCCTCTCGCGGGTCATCGGCACTATCACTCTCATCGTGACCGCCGACGAGCAACCGACACTAATGTTAAATATTGGAACGGCACCCAAGCGAATTGAACGACTTGGCCGGTGGCTGGGCAGTAACTGCGCTGCTTCGCGGACACTCACGTCGAACCGAGCGACTCCGTACACGTTTAGGTGACGATGTCGAGGCCGGTGGACTCGGCGGCCGACTCGAGCGAGCCAGCGTTGACGGCGTGGGTGAAGCCCAACGCGGACATGCGATCGACGGCGACACCCGAGCGATTGCCGGACCGGCAATACACGACGTACGACGCTTCGGGGTCGAGGGCGCCGATCTTGGCGTCGAAATCATCAGCCTGAACATTGATGTTGACGGCACCGGCCAGGTGACCGGCAGCAAACTCCTCGGGCGTGCGGACATCGATCACCGTCGCTGCGGCACCGCCGGCCGGATTCGTGCCATCGGTTGTGGCGTTCGTCGACCCGCTGTCTGAGCCACCGCATGCCCCTACCGTCAACATCCCAACCAGGCCGATTGCAACGATCGCGAGGGTCTTTCTTGGAGTCTTGCTCATGTCCTCAACGATACCCCACCCGGTATACGAATCAACGCTCGTGAAGCGGGCTCATCCGCTCGTTCTCGGCGTCTTCCGTCACGATGACGCCTGCGGTTCGCACTCCCGACCATTTCGAGACTTCGGCGTCCAAGTTGAGGTGTTCGACGACGCCTGCGTTGGCGTATTCACCCCAGTGCTCGCGTGGGAGCATCCACATCACCTCGAACTCGTTGCCGTCGGGGTCGGCGCCGTAGAGACTCTTCGTGGCGCCATGACTGGATTCACCGGTGAAGACTCCGGCGGCGATGAGTCGGCGTCGGAAGTCGACGAGTTCATCGATGGTGTCGACTTGCCAGGCCAAGTGGTACAGCCCGATGCCGCGTCGACCTGCACCGCTACTCGAACCTTGGCCTGATGCACTACCCGACCCGACTCCGAAGAGTCCAAGATCGTGATGATTGCCGGATCTCGGCAATCTCAGAAAGGCGGCATTCATTCTGTTCGATCGATCGATCAGGTCCATGCCGAACACCTCGGTATAGAAGGTGACGGCACGATCCAGATCGGCGACGTACAGGACGGCATGGTTGAGGCGAACAGGTGACACGGTCATCGGACTGACTTTCTTTTGCTGAACTTCTGATTCGCTGGTGCGTTCTCAGACTTCGACGTTACGCACTGCGGACACTTCGAATTCGAGCGTGACCTTTTCGCTGACGAGCACGCCGCCGGCCTCGAGTGCTGCGTTCCAGCTCACTCCGTAGTCCTTACGGTTGATGACGGCGGATCCTTCGAATCCGATCCGAGTGTTGCCGAATGGGTCGACTGCGTTGCCGGTGTATTCGAAGTCGACGCTGATTGCCTTGGTGACCGCCTTGATGGTGAGGTCGCCGGTGACACGGAAGTTCGTGTCGTCAAGCGGTTCCACTTGAGTGGACTCGAACTTGATTTCGGGGTACGTCTCCATGTCGAAGAAGTCGTTGCCGCGGAGGTGCCCATCGCGGTCGGCGTTGCGAGTGTCGATGCTGGCCGCCTGGATGACGAGCTTCAGGTTCGACTGCTGCAGGTCTTCGGTGTTGAGGGTGCCCGTGCCGGCGAACTCGTTGAACGAGCCCCGAACCTTGGTGACCATTGCGTGGCGGGCAACGAAGCCGATGCGGCTGTGGGTCGGGTCGATGCTGTAGTTGCCCGAGAGCCCGGCCGATCCGGCGAGTGTGTTGCTGGTGGTGATCGTTGACATGAGAACTCCTTGGTTGAGGTTGAGGGGGTGTAGTGGTTGACTGATCAACTTCTTGGTTGATATATCAACTACTATAGTTGACGAATCAACCATTTGCAACTAGATTCTTCTCATGAGCGAAACGCACTGGTTGAACGACGACGAAGCCAAGGCGTGGCGCGGGTTGCAGTTCATGCAGATGCGGCTGGAATCCGAGCTGTCGAGACAACTCGCAGCAGACTCCTCCCTGTCACTACAGGACTACGCCGTCCTGGTGGCGTTGACCGACCGCGACGACGAGCGACTGCGTCCGTACGAACTCGCCGACACGATTGGGTGGGACAAGACACGGCTCTCCCACCATTTGAAGCGCATGATCGACCGCGGGCTGGTGAAGAAGGAGTCGTGCCCATCGGATCGGCGAGGACTCTTCATCGCCGTCACCGACCAAGGTCGTCAGGAGATCGAAGGCGCTGCGCCTGGCCACGTCGATTGCGTACGTCGACTCTTCATCGACCTCGTCAGCACAGAAGAACTCGCAGTCATCGCCCAAGTATCCAACCGCGTCCTCGCCCACCTCTACACCAGCGCATCCATCTGACCACCTCGCCGACGAATTGGCTGGATGGTGCAGGCGTTTGATCGTCACACAGCGAGTGGGTATTCGACGCCCGTGTGCTCGACCGAGACCTGCCAGAGGCGATCTTGGGCCTGGACATCCAAAGCTCTTCGCGACAGCCGCACCGGAACAGGCGGGCCGTTGATTTCCAGCCGATGGCTTGGTGCGAAGAACTCTCCGCCGTAGGCCTTCGGGTCGGTTGCTGCGCGCAGCGACGGTCGGGCAGCTTCAGCGGGCGTCTGCACAAACCGCTCCGACAGCCTGCGCTCGAACTGGCTCGGCTGCCGCTTGAAATTCTTCAGGATGTCGGTGTCGGCAAATCCTGGATGTGCCATGAGCGAGGTGGTGTCTTCGCCTGCGGCGGCCAACCGCTTCTGCAACGCGACAGCGAACGTGATGTTCGCAAGCTTCGACTGCGCGTACGCCCCGAACGGCTTGAACCGGTCCGTGAGATGTAGGTCGTCCCAGCGGAGACGGCCGATCTTCTGCGACAGGCTGGTGACTGTGACGATACGCGAGTTCGGCGCGGCGAGAATCGACGGCAGTATGCGGCCGGTGAAAGCGAAGTGCCCGAAGTGGTTCGTGCCGAGCAGCAGTTCGAAGCCGTCTGCAGTCTCGGCGCGCTGATCGGCCATGACACCTGCGTTGTTGATCAGCCGGTCGATCTTCGGGAAGCGATCCAACGCCTCCGCAGCGGCGTCGGCAATCTGCGCTTGATTGGCAAGATCGAGCCGGAGAACCTCAACGGGCCCGCGGACACCCCGACCCAGAATCTCGACCCGCGCTGTTTCGGCTTTCGCCACGTCTCGGCACGCAAGAACGGTGGTGGCGCCAGCAGCGGCCAGCGCCGCTGCGGTCTCCAACCCGATCCCGGTATTCGAACCAGTGACGATGGCCGTCACGCCATCGAGATCGGGAATGTCAGACGTACCCCAAGTCATTGCGCCGAGCGTACGGCCGAAGCTGATTCTTGGACGAACGTCGCTCACCAGCGTTCTTGATTGTCGCTCCCTCCATTGCGCCGCTCATCGGAATGGACCTACTAGGAGAGATCGTGCTTGGGCTTCCAGTTCGAGAGTGCATGTAGTGCGGAGCGATAACCGATGTCGGTTGCTTCTTCGATCTTGTCGAATGCGCGGAAGCTGATCGTGCTGAGGTCTGGCGTGAGGTAGGCGTCTGCGTAGTCGCGGGCCAACTCTTGACTTTGGAGACTCCCGAGCAACGCACAGCGGTTGAAGATCTCGGCGATGCCCGGAAACTTGCTGGGTGAGCGCCGGCTGAACACATGTCGCAAACCGGTGGGCGGCAGTGAGCCAGGCCGGACCGTCATTTCGGACTGGCGGGCGTACACGTCTACTGCGATGATCGGGCCGTCGTGAGACTGGCGCATCACGTCGGTCGGCACGTTGTTGAGCTGGCCCCCGTCAACGTGAAGATGCCCGATGTCGTCGACGACGGGCGGCCACAAACCCGGCGCACTCGCACTCGCCTGAATCCACTGCACTGCGTCACCATCGCGATGGATTGCCAGTCGGAACGCTGACAAGTCGACGCTCGTACAGAAGTACGGCAGCAGGAACTCTTCAATCCTGAGCTCGCCGAACGTGTCGTCCAACAGTTGCCGCATACGTCGACCCGACAACAGCGACACCGTTGGAAACGTCAGCTCGAGGCGCAGCCGCGCATCCTTCCAGGCCGTGCTGTTGGTGTCGTAAATTCGTTCCCACGTCCAGCCCATCGCGCTCTGGCCACCGATGATCGCGCCCATGCTCGACCCGCCGATCGCATCAACGGGAATGCCGAGTTCGTCGAGGGCTTTGAGCACACCGATGTGCGCCAACCCGCGCGCTCCTCCCCCACCGAGCACGAGGCCGACCGACCGGCCGCTGAAGTGACGCGCGACCCGTCTGAGGTCGGCAAGGTTCCCTTCACGGACACGCAACTGGTTCCGGAAGCCCGGCGGCGCATGCCAACGCCTCACTGGCATCACGCCCGCATCGTCGAGGCGTTCGATCACCAACAACTCCATGATCGGGGCCGCAAGGTGATCGATGCCGCGCAGCGCCACGTCGATCAGCGGACCCACATTGACTGGATTCGAAGCGTCGACCGCGATGACCACTCGGTCGCTGTGCCGCACGACTTCGGTGATCTCCGACGCACGATCGCTCCCCACGGCGACGACTCGACCCGGCGAACTGATCGACGCCGCCACCGCCTCCCTGAACGGTTCAAGGCGGCCAGTCGAGACCGAGCTCGACACGAAGCAGATCGTGTCTTCAGTGCGGCGAATCGGTCCTTCTTCAACACCCGGAAAGATCGTTCGCTTGGCGACCCGACGGGCCATGGCAATGGCAACTTCGGGCGACGATGCCATCACCTCAGCGAACACCTCGGGTGGAATGCGAGCCACGAAGCTGTCTCGCATTGCTATCGCGGTTCGCGACCGTCCCTCCCCGGTGAGCAGCGCACCCTCTCCGAACACCGCCACCGGATCGAGCTCCCAAGGAACAAGCCGCGTGGCCGCGCTCTCGACGATGAACCGCAATCGGCCAGCAAACAGCACATACACGCCGTCGACCGGTTCTCCTTCTGAGAAGACCCGCGTGCCAGCCGATATCTGTAACCAGTCGATCGAAGCGAGTAACCAATGCAGGTGCTCGCCGGTCGGAAAGCCCAGCGGCTCGAGCGAGCCGATTCGCTCGGCCGCGTCAGTTGGCGGTGCTACGACCCGCAACGTCGCTTCCTCTCTGCATCGACGTCTGCAACATCTCCCATCCCGTCGTACGAGACGATCGACATCTGCAACATCCGGACCCCCTGCGTTGCGCCCACATCGGGCACTGTCGACCAGCGTCCTGAGCTGACGGCAACTTACTACCCCGGCGGGTCTTCAGCAGCCGAAGGCATAACTGACAGCGCTGCACACCCGCCCCATGGTGATCGGATCGACCTCGCCCACCAACTGTGTGAGCACGGTTTGCGCCACCGTGTGCACGCCGTCGCAGTTGATCACCGAGTCTCGGTCGAGCCCGGCTGCACCATGGTCGAATGGAACCTCTGCCGCCAGGCCACGAGCCGACGTGGAGATCTCGGCAACCGTGACGAGTGCTCGCACATCCAGCACCTCACTGCGCGTGAGTACCAGGACGGGGCGTCGCTTGCGGCCGACCTCAGCGAGCCACACTTCGCCGCGTTTCATTCGTCGCCCCACGCTTCGACGGCAGACCAGAATCCGTCGGGCTGCTCCGGATGCGCAAGATACGCAGCCCGGTCGGCCTTCGCAAGCGCATCACGCACCGCTGACTCGACACCATCCCGGGCAGCTGCGGAGATGTTCACACCGAGGCGGCGTGCTTCATCCGCCACCGATTCATCGAGCGTAAACGTTGTCCGCGTCGTCGTCATAGCATCAGATGCTAGCGTCTCATGCATGCACTGAATTGCATCGTCGCCAGCCGTTCTCACCCGTCAGACCATGGCTGAGACCACAGTCACTTCGGGTGATTCGTGCCGGATTCACGCCGGTCGAAGGCGATGCTCCGACCGGCGCTACACCGGGCGTGCGGCCTCAGGACCAGAACTGGTCCCAGTTGTGCAGGTCGAGAAATGTTCGGTGCCGGAGGTCACCCGGCCACCCTCGAACTCGAACACGATGCAGCAGTCCATGTCGAGTTGGTTGCCATTGCGCTGCCCAACGTTGCGGTGCTCGTCCGAGCTGCACGCTGCGGTGAACGCAAAGACTGCCGCAAGGACCGTCCATAGACGGCTGGCTACTGAGGCTGGCTGCTGACGCTGACGCTGGGGCGCAGCGGCGTGCCAGTCGGCATCGCCGCGCCGCCATGTCAGGCGACCCGAGGTCGACGGAGACCGCCCACGAGCATCGCGAGCGCTGCGATCGCCGCCGTGATGAACAGCACGTTGTAGACGAGCACCCGATTCATCGGCCACTTATCCTCTCCGCCGAGATCGACGATTCCCACGCCGAGCACGGCGACTGCCACGAGGGCACAGACCCCGCTGGTGGCCAGTCGACGGTGACGATCGGAGGTGTCGGCCGAGCGAAGACTGCGAGCGAGCTGGCTGCGCTCTGCAGCCGCGATGCCGACAGCCAGAGTGAGCAGCACGACAGCTGCTATTCCGAATCCGGAGGCGAAGGTGACCATGGCACTGACGCCGAGGGCGGCGACAACGGCGACCAGTACGGCGGTGGAACGACGAGAAGACATGAGGGACTCCAATCGGTATCGGGGAACGGTTACTGCAAGATCGACTGCCGTGCGGCGCCACGTCGCTGCAGCGCCGTCTTGCGCCACAAGGTCGGCGAACACCTGTTGCAGGTCGTCGCCGTACGCAGAACGGAATTCGCGTGGGTACATCTTCACCAATACCCGGTAGACCGATGCGCCGGTGGCCACGTCACGCCGTCCTCGGTCGAAGATTCACCCGGCTGCGAACGACGAGGTCGTCCAACCGGTCAGACTCGGCGAGGCACACCTCGCGGCCGAGCCCGGTGAGTTGGTAGTAGCGGCGACGATGGTCGCCATCAGGATCAGGTCGGTCGACCAGTTCCTCAGCCAGTCCCGTGTCGCACAATTTCTTCAAGGTGCCGTACAGGGTCGCCGGCCCCATGCGAACCACTCCACCGGACGAGTCTTCGACGGCGTGCATGATGGCGTAGCCGTGCTGCGCACCAGCGGTCAAAGCCACCAGAACGTGGTATTGAGCTTGCGGCAATGGGAGATGGTCAGACGGACTCACTCCTCCAACTATATCGCCGCTCGATATATTGTCAAGCGATAGATTGCCGAGCGACGGGCGAGTGGTTGTGCTTCGGGTTGACCGAAGCGATCTCGAGTTACTAGACATTGACTACAACACGGTGCCGCGCCAAAAGCGGGCGCCGCACCAAGATCGAAGCGAGTCGGAGGCCCAAACTCATATGAACGCAACCGATCACTTCCCGAACGCTTTCAGTCCGATCCAGGTCGGCACGCTCAACCTTCACCAGCGGTTGGTCGTGCCGACTCACGGCGGCGGCAACGGGAACTTGGTCGGCAGCCAGGCTGAGTTCGAGCAGCATTGCGCGTTGTGGTTGGCGAAAGCTCACGGAGGGATGCAGTGGCTGGGCGGCGGCCCCAACTTCGTCCGCAACCCGCTGCCTATCGGCTTCGAGCCCACCGGGGTCGGCTCGCACGGTCCCGGCTTCTTCCGCGACCCGCTGTATCCGATACGAATCGCCGAGTTCGCTCGTCGACTGCACGCTGCAGGCGCCTACGTTTCGGCGCAAATGGTGCAGCAAGGAGGAATGCCGAGCGGCCCCTCGGCGACTTTCAGCGGCTATGCCGATCACCGCATCGCTCACGCACTCGATCTCGACGAGGTCGAATGGCTCGTCAACGAATACGGCGAATCGGCCGCAATCGCCATCGACGCCGGCATAGACGCCATCGAGATTCACGCCAATCACGACGATGTCGTGCAGTGGTTCCTGTCACCGGTGACCAATCTCCGCCAAGACCGATACGGGGGCAGTTTCGACAACCGACGTCGGCTGCTCGTCGAGATCGTAGAGCGAATCCGAGCACTCGCGCCAAGACCGTTCACGTTCGGGCTGCGGCTCAATCTCGACGAGATGATCGATGGCGGCTACGGCATCGACGAGTGCCAGCGGTTCGTCGAGGCGTTCACCGCGGACGGAACGGTGGACTACTTCAGCTTCGACGTGGGCGGCAACTGGGATGCACCGAGTTACATCCCGATTCCTTGGTACGAAGACTTCCAGTGGGCTTCCTTGTGCGGCCGGGCGCGTGAGGCGACCAATCTTCCCGTCGTCTATGCCGGCCGCGTCACCAGCGTCGAGCAAGCTGAACAGGTACTGGCCGACGGGCATGCCGATCTGGTCGCCATGGCTCGGGCGACGATGGCCGACCCAGAGATCGTCGCCAAGGCGAGCGGCAACATCACTGTGCCCCACCGGCCCTGCATCGGGCTCAACGAGTGCATCCACCGCAAGCAGGTCGAAGGCCTCAAATATGCGTGCGGCGTCAACCCACGATTCGCACGCGAGCACGAACTGGATGGCGCACCCACACAAACTCGGTCGCCGCTGTCGGTGGTGGTCATCGGCGCCGGGCCCGGTGGCAGCGAGTTCGCAGCTCAATGCGCGGAACAAGGACACCAAGTACGGCTGTTCGAACGGGCTTCCGCAATCGGCGGAGCGCTGGCGATCGCAGCCCTCGCTCGCGGCAACACGACGTACGGCCGGTGGATCGAATGGCAGACCGCCCGCCTCGAACGGGTCGGCGTCGAACTCAGCTTGAACCACGAAGTTTCTGTCGCGCGAAATCCTTGACGCGGTTCCCGACATGGTCCTCGTGGCGACTGGAGCGACGCCGCGCATCCCGCCGATCCCTGGAGTTGATGCCACCTACGTCCACACCGCCGCCGCGGCTTTGCGTGATCCGGGTCTTCTCGGGAGACGAGTGGCCGTGATCGTCGAAGACGACGGCCCAGCTCCGCTGTCGGTGACCGACCACCTCGCCGGGCTCGGGCATTCGATGACGCTGATCTACCAGACCACCGCACCTTCCCCGCTCGTTGGCAAGTATTCGAACGGGGGCATGTTCGCCCGTCTGATAGACGGCGGAGTCGAGTTTGTTCCCATGGCCCGAGTCACGGCCATCAGCGACGGTCAGTTGTCCCTTGCGTCGACGTACGGATCGCGGCGTTGGTCACTCGGACCGTTCGACAGCGTGGTCCTTGCTGCCGGGGCGATTCCCAACGACACCCTGTTCCGTGAACTCAAGCACGCCCACCCGAAGGTTCACATTCTCGGTGACGCGTTCGCGCCCCGACGTATGGTGTTCGCCACCCGCCAAGCCTTCGACCTCGCCCAAACGTTGCTCTAGCAGAGGACAACCGAGGATCGTCGGGACGAGGGTGGGTCAGGCGCTGACCAGCCAGGGGTCGGTGATATCGATGAACCGATCCACCTTCATCAGCTTTTCCCACTCGGCGAACTTCGATGCCATCTCGCTGGGCATCTCACGACTCTCACCCTGACGGGCCTCTGCCTCGGAACTGAAGTACGCCACTTCTGTGAACTCGTTGTCCGGGAAGTACGCCGTGATGGATCCGATCAGATCCGGCCGCATCTTGGCAAGGAGCGGTTCGGCCTCGTGCTCGAACTCGACGAGTCGGTTCCGATCCGAGCAGTGACCTTCCATCACCTGCACGAAATGTGCGTTGTCGAGATCGCCATGGGTCATCAGTTGCACGTCGTCGGTGTCGTGGAACCTGACGGCGCCGTTGAAACACTTCTCCGTCTCCATCCACCACGCGGTCTGCTCGGGACGATCGCCGTTTCGTTTGGCGGCTTCACGGCTCTCGAAGCGCGCAATCATGATGCAATCACCCGACTCGGTGCACCCACCCGTGGAACCGAGGTAGCCGATTGCTCCGGGCATGAGATCTCGCTCCCAAATCTCCAGCCGCTTGTGAACTGCCTCAGGATTGTCGGTTCTACCTTCGATGATTTGAACGAACATGACCTACCTCCTTGGTGGCCGTTGTCGAATATGGCACATCCAGCATCCTCCCGATGCCTGTCGGCGTCAAGACGAGAATCGGCGCAGATTCCCATGTGCATCGAGCCGCCGCTGAGGAATTCGAGATGATGTTGCGTCTTGATATTGCGTCGAACGCGGGACCGCGGACGCTGCGGCATATTGCGTGCGAAGGCCATGAAGACGAAGATGTGCTCGAAGGTTGAATCGACCCGATTGACCTGATCACCGAGTACAGACGGAGTACAGGAGGACCACGATGGACCATGCAACAACGATGCGGAGCAGCTACGAACGAATCAGTGCGGGCGACCTCGACGGTTTCGCCGCGCTCGTCGCAGACGACTTCGTGGAGCGCGAAGAGTTGCCGGGGCTTCCACCCACGAAGGATGGAATGCTCGATTACTTCCGGATGCTGTTCGTGTCATTCCCCGACCTTCGCCTCGATGTCGATGATCTGATCGTCGGCGACGACAAAGCGGTTGCCCGGGTGACCGCCTCCGGCACGCATCAAGGTGAGTTCATGGGCGTCCCGGCGACCGGGAAGCAAGTGTCGATGCCGCTGATCGACATCATGCGGTTCGACGACGACGGGCTGATCTGCGAACACTGGGGCGTCGCCGACCTCCTGTCACTCATGCAGCAACTCGGCGTCGTGCCGGGATGAACCAACACGAGTGATGACGACACCTGACGAAAGGGGTACGAACATGTGGGCACAACTCATCCAGATGCAGCTGAAGCCGGGCGAGGACACCTCAGCCATGATCGAAGAGATCCAGGCGGCCGAGCAACCCGGCTCTGGGCTGGTTCAGGCGCTCATATTGCGCGACCAACAAGACTCCAGCCAGATCTACACATTGGTGGTCTTCGAGAGCGAGGAGAAGGCTCGCGAGCGGGAGAACGACCCGCGCCGCAACGAGCGACTCGAGAAAGCCCGATCGATCATGGCGAACATCTTCGATGGCCCGCCGAGCTTCACCAATCTCGAAGTCATCAGCGAATGGACCGACCCGAAGGGATAGTGCCAGGCACTATCCCTTCGGGTCGTTACTGGCGGGTTGGCGGCGGGGAGTCGGGGTCGGCGGGTCTGCCTCCGTCCACAGTGGGGCGAACGCTGGGGTCGGCTGCGGACGCGGCGCTGATGACCTGGCGACCATCGACGGTCTCGTAGCCGATCGGCCGACCGCGCCCGTCGGTGATCACTCTTGTCACTTCGGTGCCGTCGGGCGCCGCAATCCCTGAGGAGTGCTCGTCATGAGGTGGTTCCCACCCGGATCGAGCACACGACCATTCGCGTCACCGGGCAACCACACGCGGCGGGTGGCAACTCCGGCGAGTCGGGAAACATGTCAGATGGAGCCCGATCGGTACTGACCCTCTGAGCCACCTGCTGCGTGTCGGGCAAGATCCGAGGCGGTGGCGGGGGCAAAGCGCTTGGCGCCCCCGCTGGCGGCGAGAGATCGACGGGCGAGCGCGGTGGCGCTGGAGGCTCGACGACAATTCGTGGCAGCTTCGGCTGCGGCGGGGTCTTCCCCCATTGGTCGACCTCCACGTGTACGCCGGGACGAACCGCAGCGCCCGCGCCGCCAGTGACAAAGCCGGTGAGTGCGCTTCCGGCGGTGCGGTTGAGGTCGATCGCCGCGGGATCACCACCCGAGTCGACCGCTTGATGGCCGAGATCTTCCGCCGCGTTCAGGGCGCCACCGCCTACCCCTGATCGCAAGGCACTCCATGCCGAGCCGAGACCGTCGATCGCCGGCCCGCTCCGCGTGCCCACCAACGCCGAAGCACCGCCCACCGCTCCATGCCCCAACGCCGCCGCCATGCCCTTGTCGCGATTGGCCACCGTCTCGACAAATCCGCTGTAGATCACGGCACTGGCTGGACCGAAGGTGCCGGCGGCCGCCTTGCCGAACTCGGCCTCTACGGCCAGCACAGTTTCCAGCGCTGCCAGCACCGCTGCCTCGCTGGCGGCGGCCGACACCGTGCGGTCGCGCTCCGCCCGGCCAATCGCCCACAACGCATCGCGTAACGCCACCAGCAACTCCATGTCGCCCGGCTGCCCCTCGCCGCGAGCGATGCGATCACGCAGGCGCTGGATCTCGTCGTAGACGCTCTCATAGTCGACCAACGGTCCGATCGCGTCCTGCGCGAACTGGATCGCTTGATCGGCGATCGCGTCGACGACTGCCCGATCGGGTGGTGGTCGAATGTTTGGCCCAGGGACGTCGTCGGCAGTGGCAGGCGGAGGCAGTTCTGCGGCAGGCGTATGAGGAATGCTGGCGGCCGAACCCCCATCCGAACCACCATCGACGGGGTCGGTCTTCTCGCTCATCTCAACCAGTCCGATGAGCACTGCGATCACGGCGCCCGCCGCAGCAGCCTGGAGTGCTTCCTCGTCGCTGATGTCTTCGTCATCCGGCGTTACTTCCTCGGCGCCACCTGCTGCTTCGTCGGTCGACGTACCGCTGTCGACGGGAACCGGGGGAACCACCGCCGAATCGACGGGCGGTGCGGTGGCTGGGCCGTAGATCCAATTCATGGCGCACTGGCAATTGAGTGCGCCGACTCCAATCACGAACGTGCCGCCGGCAGTCGGTGGCGGTACGTCGTACACAAATGTGCCGAGGTTCTCCATCGGTGGTGTGCACGACAGCGGGGCATCGCCGATGGGGTCGACGCATTCGGCAGTGGCGTTCACGGCGACCCCCGTCCACCCGCTCGACAACAACTGGATCACGTCGAGGGCTGCGAAGTATTGGCGGTCGCCGCTGGTGAAGCTCGACACCGTGACATCGAGGACCACCTGCTCGCCGCCAACCAGTTGATTGGGAGGGACGGTGTATGTCGCAGTGAACTTGGCACCGACGCCCTCCGAGTCGACCGTCGCTTCGATGCTTCCTGGCGCATGGGTGATGGTGGTGAAGGATGTGGACGTCATGTCCTCGGTGCGAACCTCCACCAGGGTCCAACCCGACGGCGCCGTCGAGGCAACCGCGTCGTCTCCCGCGCCGCTGGACAGAAGTGTCGCGAGTGTGACGGTGAACGCCCCGATGCAGCCAGCCGACAACAGTGACGCACGAGTTTTTCGCAACGCAGGCTCGCGCCCAACGAAAGTTCCGATCGCCGTTGCCAGCCCGAACCACGCCACCGCAGACCCCACCTGCAACAACTGGGCGCGGTTGGCGAGTCCAGCGACTTGCGATGCCACCAACCCGACCGACCAAACACCGAGCCCAATGACGCTTCGGCTGGCCATCACTCGAGTGCCCCGAATGGACAGATCCAGGGTGGCACCAGTAATGGCACCGAGGCACAATCCCGCCGCGACGGCAATGGCGACGAATGGAACGGGGGTGGAGACACCCGTGATGATCACGGTTGCGGCGATCGCAGCCAGTTGAAGCGCTGGGCGGAGCGCGTCGAGCAGACGTCGAACGACTGACGGTCGCCGACCCTTCCACAACGCGCGTGCGAGCAGAACAACTGTGAGGGCAATGCCCAGGACCGTCAACGCCGGTCGCATGGATCAAAGTATCGCGCACTGATTCAGGCCGCGATCACAACCAGCGGAACCCACCCGCCCGTTCACCCAAGGGATTGTGCGTTGTGTTGCGGCGAGCGCCACGGAGCGCACATTCCCGACGTGCTCGCTCGGGTCCGTCGCAGGTTTATCACCGTTTCGTCGCGACGAGGTCGATGAGCGCCGACATGCCGGCGTGGCCAGGGCCCTCGACGATATTCGTGTCGTGGGAATGCAGGATCTCGATCTCCATCTCGGCGAAGGCTCCGGCGAGGAGCGGCTCGTCGTACAGATGCGCAGGGTCCGACGGCCCGCCCGTTGCGTAGGCAATCTGTTCTGGGCGGTATCCGTGGAGCAGCAATCGTCCGCCGGGACGCAGCGTCCTCTGCATGCCTTCGAAGACGATGGTTCGCTGCTGAGGATCGAGGAACTGGATGAAGATGGCGACCACCACGTCGTAGGCCTCGGGCGCCCACTCCCATTTCATGATGTCGGCAACGTGGAAGTCGACCGTGACGCCTCGTTCGGCCGCAAGCTGACGGGCTTTGCCGACGCCGACTTCCGAGACGTCCATTGCCGTGACGTTCAGGCCGAGTTCCGCCAGGTAGACCGAGTTGCGCCCTTCGCCGTCGGCGACCACCAGCGTCTCCGAACCGGGGCTGAGGCCGCCGGCATGCTGCTTCAGAAACGCCGCTGGCGCCGTGCCGAACAGGTACTCGGCGGTCGAGTATCGCTGGTCCCACATCGGTGCCTGCGCAATGTTCGTCGTCATGACGCAGAGGCTAACGACCAGCGATGACGGTGGATGGCCGACACAAGTGCTCGTCAGGCGGTTATCACGCGAGAGACTCGACCGCGGGGGGGACGAACTTGTCGTGGAACTGGAAGATGCCACCGTGACCAGAGTCGGGGTTCATCGACACGGCAATTAGGGTGAAGCGAGACATCAGGGAGATGTGATGACCCACACAAGCAACAACAACAGCCACGACACCGCAGCCTCTCGACGAACCGAACTGTTCAACGACGGCTGGGTGTTCGTGCCGGAGGCGGTTGTTGCCCGGCCACCGCTTACCCAGGCGGCGACATCGGCCGAGCCGGTGACCTTGCCGCACACCTGGAACGCGATCGATGGGCAGGACGGTGGCAACGACTACCGACGCGGTCGCTCGACGTATACCCGAAGTTCGCGTGGGCCCGATCGACGGCGAACGATGGCTGGAGTTCCGTGGCGTGAACTCGTCCGCCGAGGTCTACCTCGACGGCGCACTCTGGCGACCACCACGGCGGCTACTCGACGTTCCGGGTCGAGGCTGCCCGAGGCCGCGGGCGACACGGCGTCGGTCGCCGTCGTCGTCGACAACGCGCGCGAACCAGACGTCTATCCGCAGCGGGCCGACTTCACGTTCTACGGCGGCATCTACCGCGACGTCCACCTGATCACGGTGCCGCCGCCAGCACTTCGTGCTCGACGAGCACGGCGGTCCTGGTCTGGTGGTGACGCCGCATCTCGACGGCGACCACCGCCCGTGTGACCTTCGAGGCCCGTGTCGACCGGCGGCGACGTCGGTCCGGTTCACGATCGACGGCGTCGGCTCCGCCGATCGCGCCGGTGATCCGACGGCGTGGCGCGCGCCGACATCGTGATCGAGACGGTGCGGCGGTGGCACGGCCGCCGCGACCCGTCACCTCTACACGGCCCGAGCCGAGCTGCTCGTCGACGGCGAGCTCGATCGACGACGTGACCCTCCGGTTCGGCTGCCGGGAGTTCGACGTCGACCCCGACCTCGGGTTCGTCCTGAACGGCGAGCCGTACCCGTTGCGGGGCGTGTCAAGGCACCAGGACTGGGAGGGCGTCGGCAACGCCATCACCCACGAGATGATGGAGACCGACCTGCGGCTCGTGCAGGAACTCGGCGCCACCTCGGTCCGTCTCGCCCACTACCAACACGACCAGTACTTCTACGACCTGTGCGACGAGGCCGGGATCGTCGTGTGGGCCGAGATCCCGCAGATCACGAGCTTCCTCCCGAACGCCACCGGGAACGCGACCGACCAGCTGACCGAGCTGATCGTGCAGAACCGGCACCACGCCAGCATCGTGTGCTGGGGCCTCTCCAACGAGATCACCCTCACCGGCAGCGGCCCGGAGGTCGTCGCCGCCCACCGTGAGCTGAACGATCTCGCCCATCGGCTCGACCCGACGCGGCTCACGGCGATGGCGCACCTGTTCATGCTGGAGACGGACCACCCGCTCGTCACCCTGCCCGATGTCCTCGCCTACAACCTGTACTACGGCTGGTACGTCGGCGAGCTGAGCGACAACGACGAGTGGCTCGACAAGTTCCGGCGCCGAACATCCGGGCGTCGCGGTCGGGCTCTCCGAGTACGGCGCCGACGCCAACCCCCGGCTGCAGACCAGCACGCCGAACCGCAGCGACTACACCGAGCAGTACCAGTGCGTGTACCACGACCACCTCCTCGACACGATCGAGGCGCGTCCGTGGCTGTGGTGCACCTACATGTGGAACCTGGCCGACTTCGGCGCCGACGCTCGCGACGAGGGTGGCACCCCGGGGCGGAACCAGAAGGGACTCGTCACGTTCGATCGCTCGGTGAAGAAGGACGCGTTCTACGCCTACAAGGCGGCATGGTCGTCCGAGCCCTTCGTGCACCTGGCCGGCCGCCGCTACGTCGACCGCACCGAGGAGATCACCGACGTCACCGTGTACTCGAACCAGGACGAGGTCTCGCTCTGGTGCGACGACGAACTCGTCGGCACGGTCGCCGGGCGACGGGCCTTCCGATTCCGAGGTACCGCTCCGCGGCGAGCACCGACTCACGGCGAGGAGCGGCGACCTCGAGGACAGCATCGTCGTCCGCCGGGTCGAGGCCCCCAATCCCGACTACGTCCTGTCTCGGAACTCCGTGACCAACTGGTTCGACGACGTCGAACTCCCCGCACCCGACGGCTACTACTCGCTGCACGACACCCTGGGTGACATCAAGAGATCGGCCGAGGCTGCTCCACTCGTCGAAGACTTGATGAAGAAGGCCGCCGCTGGACACGGCGACGTGGCGCAAGGCGTCGAGATCCCCGAGTCGGTGCAGCAAATGATCGATCGCATGAGTCTGAAAACACTGCTGGGATACGCCGGCCCCACCATCTCGCCAGACGATGTCGCCACCGTCAACACGGCCCTCAACCGCATTCCCAAGTAACGCCCGGCTGCAGCGACATCGCTGGGGATCAGGCACCCAGCGATCTATCCGTTCCTGAAGCTTCAGTTTCCGCCGCGAGCTGCTCTGACGTCGCTTGCCTTCATGCATCGCCGCCACCCTGGGTATTGGAACCGCGTTGCCCTCGGCCACGAGCTCGCGGCAGACGTTGCGGCGCGGGGAGGATTGCGTCCCATGGAGTGCAGCCATCGATCAGTACCAGCACGGACTCGATGGTCACGTCCCGCGGGTCGAACCCGTCGAGGTCGTCCCAGCTACGGGCCACGACACCGGCGCACCCGGCCGTAAGCGAGGGCTGTACACCGACACGATCGTGTTCAATCCGCTCGCGTGGCGTCGAGGAACACGCGTCCGCCGCGATCGTCCTTCAAGAAGGCGGTGGTCAGCGCGCCGGGGTCGAGGACTTCCGATCGAGCCGCGATCGCACGGGTGGCGGCGCTGGCATCCTCGTTCGATGCTCCCTCGATCGGCACGACCACATGCACGCCTTTTGCTCCGCTCGCCTTCACCGCCGCATCGAGGCCCACTTCGGTGAGCGCCGTCCGAACATGACGTGCCGCACTTGCTGCGGTGGAGAAGCCTGCGCCCGCGGGCGGGTCGAGGTCGATCACGAGGTCGGGTCGGCGCGTCGAGATCGCCGAGGCAAACGAGCGGCACGTGATACTCCACCGCCCGTTGATTCGCGAACCACATCAAGGTGCGCACGTCGTTGCACACGGCGTAGTCAACGTTGCGATGTGACGACTCGGCCCACATCGCCTCCCGCTCGATCCAATCTGGCGCGTGCTTCGGCAGATTCTTCTGCATGAACGCCTCCTGACCACGCGTGGAGCGAATCACCGACAGCGGCCGGTCTCGAAGTGCAGGCAGCATCAGGCTCGCCACAGCATCGAGGTAGTCGACAAGTGCACGTTTCGTCACACCTGTGCCCTCTGCCAGCTCGGTGTCGAGGCTGCTGAACTCCACACCGTGCCGCGATTCCTTCGGCTGAGACGATCGCGCCATGTCTCGATGGTACGCAAGCTGGGAGATGCTGGCCATCGGCCGACTCGTAGCATCCGTTACGTGAGGGACGAGATTGCTGATGTGATGGCCCGATTCTCACGGCTGGGATCGACACGTGCGATTGGGCGTTGTACCGGTCGGTGTTCACCGACGAGTTCGACCTCGACTACTCGTCGTGGCGCCTCGGGTCGGTTGGCCGTTGGTCGGCCGACGACTGGGTCGCTCGGGCCGCACGCACGTTTTCCTGCTTGCCGGCTACACGCTGGATCCCGAGATCCTGAGCAACGAGCAAGCGATCACCGCAGTCGGGTTCTGGCACCGCGCCGTCGCCTGGTTCCGTGCACGGGGATTAGCTGCGAACGAGTGATCACCGACAACGGCGTCCTGCTACAAATCAGGCCTTTGGCACCGGGCCTGCACCGCTACCGGCACCACCGTGAAGAAGACCCGACCCCGCCGACCCAAACCAACGGCAAAGTCGAACGCTTCAACCGGATCCTGCTCGAGGAATGGGCCTACATTCGCCCCTGGACCTCAGACACCCAACGACCACCGCCTACGACGGGTTCATCCACTTCTACAATCACCACCGGCCCACGCGCACTCGGATGGTCAACCCCAGCCGCAACCCAGAACACCCTCAAGGACAACCTCCCCGACATGCACATCTAGCGGCCCCGGAAACGCCCGAGTCTGATCACCCCCTACGCCCAGGACCGCGCCACATCTTGTGGTTCTCAGGCTCAGCAATAACAATGCCGCGTGGCTTCGTACAACGATGCCGGTCGGACGTTTGCGGACCGCGACAACGGACCAGGACAGGAGGAGTCCATGTCACAACACTTGAGCCTCGTCACTAGATCAGCCACCTTCGCTGGCACAATAGCGGTCGCTGCCGCGGGCATGTTTGCCGTCCACAGCGTGGCAGGTCAGACGCCGCGCCGGGGGACGTCGACTCCACGTTCGTACCGCTCACGCCGTGTCGTATAGCGGACACACGCCGGCCCCTGAGTGTCGGTCCGAACGCCAGTTTTTGGATGACGCGGATGAGGCGCGGGGAAGTTTGCGATTCCACGTGAAGCCGTGCCGGTTTCTCTCAAATTAACCGCAGTCGGCGCCACGGAGTTGACCTTCCTGACGATCTGGAGCGACGGTTGCGTCCGCTTGCGTCCCACCTCAACCCGGCTCCCGGGCAACCACCCACCCCAAACGCCGTCACTACCAACCTGTCCAGCGCGGGTTCGTTGACATCTACGACCTGACGGGAAGCGTCGACGTGATCGTCGACGTCGCCGGCTACTACGTCAAGACGTAGTTGGCCACGCTCGAACGGCACCCGTTGGCGAACTTGAACTTGCCCAACCCGCGCCACGTCGGATCGCGGACAGCCGGACTTGTTTTGTTCCAAACTTCTTCCAGCCCGTTGTCGCAGTCGGATTTCCGATACCAGATGTTCTGGGGACGATATCGATCAACTCGAACACCAGTGTCACGACGGCCGGCCAGACGCAGTGCGTCATCGACGGGATCTTCCGGATCGTCTCAACCCCAGTGACCACCTGGTATGGCAACTCGACTCGGCTCCGAGTCGCACCGTTCCCGGGCGATCTATCCGGAACTATTTCGTTCGGAGACGGCCCGAGGCAGCCATCGGACCCTGGGAAGACGCCCCCGATCGGCCTGGCCTGCAAATCAACACCCGCCGATGCCGTGGTGACGCTGCAACACGGGAGTGCACAGCAATCTTCATTCCCACTCCATAGGGGCTGCTGACTCACGAAGGAATGCAAATCTGAAGGGCACGCTTGCTCCTGGAACGCAGCGGAGCATTCGTAGACGGCGACTCGAATGACGAGGGCTACTGGAACGTTCGATCTACTCAGACAAAATCACGCTGCACATTCGTGTCCGCGAGGAAGGTAATGTTCACCGGGTGCTCGACCGAGGCACCGCGTGGTCGATCGCTGCAGCATTGGCTGGCTTGCGTCGCTGCGTCCGCAGCGGAGTAGCGCCAAACTGCCGATCGGCGCTACCAGAGCGGTGCGTGATGGTCAGAGGCTGATGTCGAGTTCGGGCCTGTGGGGCGGCGTCGGCGTTTGGTCCTTGCCGAGTACAGACGGGGGCATGGTTCGATGGGTTTCATCGATCGTCCAGTGGAGTCGGCTCCAGGCGTTGAGCGTTGCGGGATCTCTGGGTTCTGGCCGATTATGGTGCGCTGGTCGGTGATGTTCGAGGCCGGCGGCGAGGATGTCGAGCGGGTCGTCGCCGGGTGCGGGCGGCTGGCGTCCGGGCCGTCGAGGCGCAGTTCGAGTTCGGCCATGGCTCGGGTCATTTCAGACCGGTCTGGGAGATGATGGAGTTTCGATCATTCCAGCCAGAGCAAGGTGCCCGGGACGGGACTCGAACCCGTACCTCCTTGCGGAGAGGGGGGTTTAAGCCCCCCGCGTCTGCCAATTCCGCCACCCGGGCTTGGGTTGCGCCATGACGTTACGCCCTGGGAACCAGCGGTTGCACACCGCTTCGGCCACAGATCACGCCACACGAGTGGTGGGAATGGAATGGTCGGGTCAGCCGAACCGTCGGGGTCGACCCCACAAACAGCCCACAACTCTGCTCGCAGACGGTCTGCGTGCGGCGCTTGCAATCGATTCGCGGCAACGACGCCTTCGATCATGTCGGCGAGCACCGCGACCCACGGACGGCCGCGAAGTCGAATCGACACGATGACCCCATCGCCTCGTCTGCGAATGCTGCGATCGACCCCGACCAACCGCGGCGGGACAACGAAAGCTCGGGCCGATCGAGCCCCTTCGCCCGCGCCGCCCTGGTGAGCATTCGCGCCGCCGCCGCAAAGTCGACGGACGTCGCAGATGCCACAGCCGTGGTGGCCGGCGACGACGAAGCGGGTTGATGGGCACCGAGCATGTCTCCCATAGTGCCCAACCGGTGTGACACAGTTGCCTGGACAGTTGCCTGGACCGTTGCCCGAGCCGCCCCGACGTCGCGTCGCCCTGCCTTGGCTGTCTTACCCCTCACGTACCATCGTCTCCATGCCCATTCGATCCGTTGCCGTTCCGCCCGCCGTGGCGCTCGAGCGATTGGGCGAAACGGTTCGGCGACCTCAAGGGCGACTCCCCGCTCACTCCGGTCACGGTCGTCGTGCCAACCAACGCCACCGGCGTCACCGCTCGCCGCTACCTCGGTGCGCATGGCGGCATTGCCGCGGTCGACATGCTCACGCTGTACCGAGTGGCCGAAGTGCTCGGCGGGCCGGTACTTGCTGCAGCAAAGCGCCAGCCCATGTCCACCCCCATCATCGACCTGGCAGTGCAAGCGGTATTACGAGACCGTCCTGGATCATTCGCTGCAGTCGCCGAGCACCCGTCGACGGTGGTGGCGTTGCGCGACCTGCACAGAGAAATTCGCCAGGCCGGGCCAGAAGCGCCACTGAAACTGGCCGAATCATCGAAGCGTGGTCGCGAAGCGGCCAACATTTCAACTCAGGTCACCGATCGGTTGCGTGACTGGTACGACGAAGGTGACCTCATCGCCGAGGCCGCCAAGGTCGCCGCCACACAACCGCTGCCCGCCCAACTGCAGCGAATCGTCATGTTCCTGCCGCATGCGCTGAGGGGCGGCGAGATGGAACTCGTTCGGGCGCTGGCGGCCCAGTCGCACGTCGAGGTTCTCGTTGCGTCCACGGGCGACACGGCGGTCGACAACCAACTCTCTGCCATGTGCGTTGCGCTCGGCGCTCCCGTGTCGCATCCGGCGTCCGCCCGCTGGCGCAGCATCGCAAGCACAGCTCGTCTCGGCTACCGACGCTGACGAAGAGGTACGCCACGCCGTTCGCCTCGTGGTCAACGCGGCGCGTCACGGAACGGCGTTCCAACGAATGGCGGTGCTCTGGCCAATCGACCAGCCGTACGCCCGCCTCGTCGAGCATCACCTCAACGCTGCTGGCATCGAATGGAACGGCAGGCCGGGCACCACCGTGGCCGAACGGGTCGCACCGCGATTCCTGCTCGACCTGCTCGACGTCGACCGGCGCGGCCTGCGCCGACGCGACCTGTTCGACCTGCTCGCCGACCTACCGCTGCGCGGGCCGCACGGGCATTCTTCTGTGCATCGATGGGAACGCGTCAGCCGCGATGCCGGAGTCACCAAAGACTCCGATTGGGCGCCGCGCCTCAGCCGGTACGCCGCCGGCCAGCGTGAACGCGCCGCAGCCCGTGGCGAAGACACGTCCCGGCTGGCCGACGACGCAACCGAACTGTTGACCTTCCTCACCGACCTCCGGCGCGACCTCGGGCATCGCGGTGCCACTCGCCGCTGGGATGAGTGGTCCGATTGGTCGGTCCAACCAGATCAACAAGCGTCTCGGCATCGGCTTCATTCGCTCGCTCGGCCCCACCGAGCAGATGGCGCTCGATCACACCAGTCGAGTGCTCGAACGATTGAAGTCGCTCGATGCAGTCAGCGGCCCTGCGACACGAGCAGAGTTTCGAGCGGTGTTCGCGGCCGAGTTCGACATGGCGCCCGGCCGTCAAGGTCGCATTGGCACCGGTGTCACCATCGGATCCATCTCAGGTGCCGTCGGGCTCGACGTCGACCTGGCTGTCGTGCTGGGAGCGGCCGAGGGCCTCATGCCGGGCTCACCGTCGTCCGGGCCACTCATCAGCGACACCGACCGAGAACGCGCCGGTCTCGAACTGTCTGATGCGATCTCGCTCCGCATGCACCGCCAGTTCCTGTCGGTACTCGCCGCAGCTAGCACCACGGTGATCACGCGACCAGCGCGGCGACCTGCGCGCCACCAGCAGCCGCGAACCATCCCGCTGGCTCGCGCCGCTGGGCATCACCGACGACACAAACGCTCCCCAGCCACCACGCCGCGCTCCTCTCCACCGAATTTCCAGTCCACGAGTCTGAGCATCGGTTGCGTCGTCGGCTCGCCAGCGCTTCGGGCCACGTGCTCCAGGCCGACGCTGCCGATGCCGCCGCCAGACCCGATACTCGCCGCATCGCTCGCCCTTCGAGCGGCGCGCCGCTCCGACACGTTCACCGTGTACGACGGCGACCTCACCGGTCTCTCGCTGGCACACTTCGAACGTCCCATCGCCCCCACCCACCTCGAGCAGTGGGTGAAGTGCCCGCACGCCTATTTCATGAAGCACATGCTCGGCATCTACGCAGTCGAGGAACCGGGCGACATCATGGAGATCTCCTCGGCCGACCGGGGCAATGCCATGCATGAAGCGCTCGATCGCTTCCATCGCGAGGTCATCGCCGGTGCATTGCCGCAGCCAGTCGGCGGTTGGTCCCAGTTGCATGTTGCCCGGTTGCTCGTCATCTTCGATGAGGTCGCCGACGACTACGAAGCCACCGGTCGCACCGGTCGTGATGCATCTTGGGTCGTCGAACGCGACGACATGCGCTTCGACCTTTTGAACTGGATCCACCACGACAGCAAGTTCGTCGCCCACCACGGGCTCACAGTGGTGAGTTCGGAAGCGTCGTTCGGCGACGATGGCTCGGTCACCTTGCCCTTGCCCAACGGGCGCACCATCGCAGTCAAGGGCAAGATCGATCGTGTCGACCGAACCGCCCATGGCGAGCTGCTCGTGGTCGACCACAAGACCGGCAAGGTCGGGGACTACAAGGGCATCGACGAACACTCCCCCACGGCTGCGGGCACGCTGTTTCAACTGCCTGCGTACGCCGCTGGCGCCGCACAACTCATGAGCGCCACCGAGGCGCCAGTTCGCGCCGAGTATTCGTTCTTCAATCGGGGCGGCTACCAACGCATCGGATATCTCTTCACCGGCGACGTCTGGCAGCAAGTGTCGCTCAGACCTTGCTCATGTCGTCGATGGCATCGAGTCGGGTCTGTTCCCGTCGCTACCTGACGCACCGGGGTTTCAACTCTGGGCCAAGTGCATCTACTGCCAGCCAGACGAACTCGGCACCGCCGACCGACACCGTGAATGGTTGGCCAAACGCGACGACGTTCGCGGCAGCCGCTGGTTCGGGGCCGATGCCACACGATGCCACCGAGGCCGACGGAAGCGACGACCGATCCGGCGTCGAAGGCGAGGCAGATTCATGAGCGGCAAGCCGCAACAGCCGGCCGATCAAGCGCATCGCGACCGCATCACCACCACCCCAGGCGACACCTCCGGCCTGCGCGTCAATCTCTTCGTCGAGGCCGGAGCAGGTGCTGGCAAGACCACAAGTCTCGTGAAGCGCATCGTCGCGCTCGTCGCAACTGGCATCGACATCACGTCGATCGCAGCCATCACCTTCACCGAGAAGGCAGCTGCCGAGTTGCGTCACCGGCTGCGAGTCGAACTCGAGCGGGAAGCGACCACCCGGACCGATTCGCTCGACGGGCTGGTGTTCGATCGATGCGCTCGATCGGCTCGACCACGCGCCGATCGGCACGCTGCACGCGTTCGCCCGTCGCATCCTCAACGAGTTTCCCATCGAAGCCGGCCTGCCACCAGGGTTCACCGTGCTCGACGAACTGGAAAGCAACCTGGCCTTCGACGAGCGCTGGGAAGAGCTGCTCGACGGTCTGCTCGCCGAAGCCAATCCGGCGGGCGGCGCGCTGAGCGGTGGCTCGTCATTCGTGCAGCTGTGCAAGTTCCGGAACTTCGGCATCAACAAGGCATTCCGTCGCGTCGCGAACGATTTTCACGACAACTGGGACCTGGTCGAAGAACGGGTCGACCTCTCCGAGCCACCGCTTTGGGAACTCACTGCGGCCACCGTCGATGGTGTCGTCCGTGAAGTCCAACAACTGCGCCAACACGGCGTGCCCTCCCGATGACAAGCAGATCGATCACCTGGCCAAGCTGGTCGGCGCGGCCGCCACGCTCGAAGCTCAGAGCTCGTTGTCAGCCCGCCTTGCTGAGCTCGACGAAGTAGCGAAATGCGCCAAAGCGGTCGTTCGCTGGCGGCAACAAGGCGAAACTGGAAGAAGTTCTGCAGCGAAGCCGAACTCGAGGAGCTGCGCGACCGCGCTCGCCAACTGGCCGAACGCATCGCAAGCATCACCAATGCCGCCTACGAATACCGCAAAGCACTCGTTGGCGCGATTCTGGGCGACTGGGTGCTCAAGTCGGCGGTCGCCCGGGCGGCCGACGGCACCGTCGAGTTCCACGACTTGTTGGTGCTCGCCAGACGCCTGCTGGCACACAACGCCGATGTTCGGTCCGAACTGCACGCGCGCTACCAGCGGGTGCTGCTCGATGAGTTCCAAGACACCGACCCCATTCAGCTTGCCATCGCCGTGCGGCTCACGGCTGCGCCAGACGATCCTGCACACGATCTGAACTGGCGAGACCTCAAGCCGCTCCCAGGGCGATTGTTCATCGTCGGCGACCCGAAGCAGTCGATCTACCGCTTCCGCCGCGCCGATATCGCTCAGTACCTCAGTGCGTCCGCTCAGCTGGGTTCGGAAGACGCCAGCCTCACCGCCAACTTCCGGTCATCGAAGGCAGTCATCGACTGGGTCAACCACGTGTTCAACGAAGCCATCACCTTCATTCCAGATGCGCAACCCGCGTACCAGCCGCTCGATGTCGCCCGCCGCGGCAGCGTCGAACACGGCACTGTCACCATCCTCGGCGGCTCCGCCCACGCAGACATCGAGGGCAGAGGTGGCGCCGACGTCATTCGCCAACGCGAGGCCGGCGACGTGGTGGCTGCCGTGCAATCAGCACTCTCGGAAGGTTGGCTCGTCGGCGACACAGACGCGCATGGGCAACCGACGTTGCGACCATGTCGCCCCGGCGACATCACCGTCTTGCTTCCGTCGCGAACACCTCTCCCAGCCCTCGAAGCCGCGCTTCGCGAGGTCGAGATGCCGTACCGGGCCGAGAACAGTTCCGTGGTGTACGTCACTTCCGAAGTCCGACATCTCCTCTTGGCATTGCGAGCGGCCGACGACCCCAGCGATCAACTCGCTCTCGGGGCGACGCTGCGCTCACCGTTGTACGGATGCAGTGACGTCGACCTGTACCAGTGGAAAGTGGCCGGTGGCGTGTGGTCGATCCATGCCACCCCACCAGCCGGGCTCGAACAACATCCGGTGGCGATCGCGATGACACACCTGAAGTCGCTTGCCGCCCGTTCGATCACCACCACTCCTGCCGATCTGCTTGCTGCACTGGTCGACGAACGCCGACTGCTCGACGCAGCGCTCGACGACGTCGATGCTCGCGACGTGTGGCGTCGGGTGCGGTTCGTGGTCGAACAGGCCCGGGCGTGGAGCGATGCCGGCGGGCACGGCCTGCGCCGCTACCTGGCGTGGGCCCGGCTTGCAAGCCACCGAGGCGCGGGCGGCCGACACGATTCTTCCCGAACACGATCACGACGCGGTACGCATCATGACCGTCCATGCGGCAAAGGGTTTGGAGTTCCCCATCACCATCGTTGCCGGTCTCAGCACTCAGCCCCAACGCGCCGGCGGGTACAGCGTGGTGTGGCCCGAAAACACGTGGACCATGGCGACGCTCCACGACAACGTGTTCAACCAGTTCCAACCCGTCGATGAACAGATGAGCGACGCCGAACGGCGACGCCTGCTCTATGTCGCCTGCACTCGCGCTGTCGATCATCTCGTCGTGTCACTCCACCGCAAGACTCGCAATGTCACAGACCGCCAGAAGATGACCAGTGCCGAGTTGCTGCACGATGTCGATGGCGCCAACCCGATGCTCACTCGCGATCTCGGCGAAGGTGCCGTTCGATTTGTCCCCAACCGCGCCGTCGTGCCGGAACTTGCGTGGAACGAAATCCCCGAGTGGAACGACGAGCGCTTGCGCGCCTTTGCGCACGCGGTTCGTCGCAACAGCATCAGCGCCACGAGCCTCGCCGAAGGCGTCCACGCGTCCGGCAACGTCATCGACTCCGACCCGGGTCTCGAGAAAGAGCCGGTCGATCTCGACCTCCCGCCGTGGCAGCGCGGTCGCTACGGCACCGCCGTCGGCAGAGCAGTCCACGCGGTGCTGCAATACGCAGACCTCGATCGCGGCGCCGACATCAGCGAGCACGCTGCCGCCCAGTGTGCGGCCGAAGGCATTCTCGGCATGGACGACACCGTCGCCAATCTGGCCCGGTCGGCCATTGCAGCGCCAGTGGTGCGGCAGGCGATCGCCGGCGTTCACCACCGTGAACTCTTCGTCGCCGCCAGCATCGCTGGCCGGGTGCTCGAGGGCTACATCGATCTGTTCGTCGACACGCCAGACGGCGGCATCATCGTCGACTACAAGACCGACCAGTGGCCCGACGATGGCGAACGCACTTCGCGTATCCGGCGCTATCGCCTCCAGCTCGCCGCCTACGCAATCGCACTCGAGCAGATCCTCGGCCGAGCGCCCGCTCAAGGAGTCCTGGTGCGTTGCCGTCCAGACGGGCCAGCCGAACAAATCGACATTCCGCATTGGGCAGAGGCCCTCGACGAAGCGCGAGCCGCGGCAGCCGCATTCGTCTAGCGGCTCGTGATCGCGGCTAGCGAGGAGCGGGCCGCTGTTGTTTGGTCGCACTGCGATAGGCGCCCTCAACGCTGAGGCGCATTGAGGCCAACACGAAGATCGCCGCCACGACCAACCCGAACGGCACCAGGAACGCAGCGATGATGCGTACCTTGGCATCGAAGAACGGCTTGAGCATCGACCCCTCGACTGGCGTGCCATCCGGGTGCAGCGTGACCATGGGATCCTCGTAATCCGGACACGCAACGTCAGTCTCGGAAACTCCGATCACTTCATCGCCGCCGAAGTTCGGGGTTGGCTCACTGGTTCGAGACACTAGGTAGCCCAAGTGAGGGTCGACTACAGCCCCGACCAAATACTGTTCGCCCGTTTCGAGGTACTGAACATCGAGGCCGTAGCGAACGTCGATTTCTTCATCCCCGTCGTCGTTCACCGCCCCGAACGGATAGGTCGCCCCGGCACGAATATCGTCGATGCGAAACCGAGCTGTGCGATCGTCGCGTTCCACGACGGTGCCAAGGAACACGACCAACGGCTGCACGGGAGCTGTGCACCCAGTTGGCACCGGCACGATCGGGAGCGTGACCACGGTTGGAGCTTCGTCGATGTCGCCGGTGGACCCGCCGTCTTCTTCGATCGGATCGGTGGGCGGCGGGATAGTGCTGGGTGGCGGGTCGGTCGTGGGCGGCGTGCTCGCGACGGCAGACAGGGTGTTGCCCACCAGACCGATCGCAATGACCAGCATCGCCAACGCCGATCGAATCATTCGCACCGCTCCAACCGTAATCGCTGACGAGCCAGACGAGCCGTTACGGTGCTGGCCATGGGCTTCAACCCGAATCGCAAGTATCGCGCCCGGCCCGCCGACTACGCGTTGGTAGCGGCGGCGCTGTTGCTGGCGGCCGCCCTGGTGTTCTGGGCGTTTTTTGCCTACCGGCGTTACTTCGCGAGTTCTGCGTCGATCGTCGCCAGCAGCGCCGGGTCGTCTGGTGTGGTGGCGGGGGCAAACCTGCCGGCAACCGAACCATCCTTGGCGATGACGAACTTCTCGAAGTTCCACACCACATCGGGATCTTCATTCGGCGTCATGTTGTAGCCGCGGAGCCGTTCACGCATCGCTTCGTTGCCGTCTGCGGTGGGAATCGCCGCAGTGAGCGCCGAGTACAGCGGGTGCTGGTCGTCGCCCACCACGCTGATCTTCGACAGCACCGGAAACGTCACGTGGTAGTTCGTGTCGCAGAAGTCGGCGATCTCGTCGTCGGTACCCGGCTCCTGACCGCCGAAGTTGTTGGCAGGAAACCCAAGGATGTTGAAGCCCTGCTCGCGCTTCTCGGTGTACAACGCCTGCAGACCTTCGTATTGCGGAGTGAGGCCGCACTTCGAGGCGACATTCACCACCAGCAGCACCTCGCCAGCAAAGTCGGCCAACGACTTCGTGTCGCCAGTCATCGTGTCGAACTCAATATTGCTCAGGTCGTTCATGTGCGCAGGCTAGGCGAACCTCACGCATTTCAAACCCCGACGGATTAGCGTCTAGAACGCAGCTTCGTAGTGGGTGAGTTCGGTTCCGTTGATTGCGATCACGTCGAAACGCACATCGACATCGTCAAGACCACGTTCGATCAAAAACAAGTGCGCCACCAGCCGGAGTCGTTCTTGCTTCGCAGCATCCACGGCGACTGCGGCACCGCCGTAGCCCGAACTCTTGCGTGCCTTGACTTCACAGAAGACCATCAGATCATCGCGATCGTCACGACGTCGAGCGATGATGTCGATCTCTCCGCGCACATCTGCGCGCCGAATCGACCAGTTACGTTCGACAATTGCGAAACCGGCTCGCACCAAATGCGCTGCGGCCAGGTCTTCTCCCCACCGGCCGCGCGCCCGACGGGATTGATCAGGGCGCGACTGATCGGTCAGAAAGTGCGCTTTTCCTTGACCTTCGCGGCCTTGCCGACGCGGTCACGGAGGTAGTACAGCTTGGCGCGACGCACGTCGCCGCGACGGACGACTTCGATCTTCTGCACGGTTGGTGCGTGCAACGGGAACGTACGCTCCACGCCGACGCCGTAGCTGAGCTTGCGGACCGTGTAGGTCTCTTGCAAGCCGGTGCCCTGGCGCTTGAGCACGTTGCCCTGGAACACCTGAACGCGCTCTTTGCCGCCTTCGACCACCCGAACATGAACCTTCAGCTCGTCGCCGGGGCCAAAGGCAGGGATGTCATCGCGCAGCGAATCGTTGTCGATGAAGTCAGTCGATTTCATAGCGTCACTCTCAGATATCTCGGAACGAGGTCTTGAACACGCCCCGCACCGATTGCATGGGGCTCGTCAAGGATAGGGGACTGCGGGGAACTCTTCCAACAGTGCAACTTCATCATCGCGAAGTCCGCCTCGGGCCTCGATGAGGTCGGGTCGAGACGAAATGGTGCGGTGTAACGCTTGGGCGTGACGCCAGCGGCTGATCTTGCCGTGATCTCCGCTTCGGAGCACGTCGGGCACGAGGTGTCCACGGAAGTCGGCCGGCCGGGTGTACTGCGGCTCTTCGAGCAGGCCACGGTCACCGAAGCTCTCGGTGACCGTGCTGTCCGCGTTGCCCATGGCGCCAGGTAACAGCCGGGTGACAGCCTCGATGACCAGGCACGCAGCAACCTCTCCCCCGTTGAGCACGACGTCACCGACGCTGAGCTCGCCGTCCACCAAATGTTCACGCACCCGATGATCGACGCCCTCATAGCGGCCGCACAACAGGCTGAATCCGTCGAGCGACGCCAACTCTCGAGCGTACGCCTGGTCGAATGTGCGCCCTCCGGGGCCAAGCAACAAGAGAGGCCGGGGCGGATCTGCTGCCTCGACCGAGTCGAACAGCGGCTCGGCTCGCATCAGCATCCCAGCTCCCCCACCAAACGGAGCATCGTCCACTGTGCGGTGGACATCGCTGGTGTGCTCGCGGGGTCGTGCACCCGAAGATCGACGAGGCCGCTGGCGCGAGCCTTGCCCAGCAAGCTTTCCGAGCAGAATCCGTCGACCAATGCCGGGAAGAGCGTGAACACATCGATTCTCACGACGAATCGACCTATTCCTCGTACAACTCGAACAACCCCTCAGGAGGGTCGACCATGATGAGTGCCTCGGCCGCGTTGAACGAGGTGATGAAGGTCGCCGGTACGAGCGCACCGGTGTCGAGTTCGAGAATGTCGGCAGCAGGGTTGTCGATGACAGCCACGCACACGCCGCGTTCGACGCCAGCGGCGTCGACGACACGAGCGCCACGCAACTTGTGAATCCACATCACATCAGGGTCGTCGATGGGCTCGGCAAACATCGCCTGCCCAGTGAGAGCAGCAGCGGAATCCCGCAGATCCACACCCTCGAAGTGCACACGCCAGCGGCCATTCGAAGCAGCTGAAGTCTGAATCGTCATCCACTTCTTGCCAATGAAGAGCCGGCTGCCAACAGCAGCCCGTTCGGTGCGGTCTGTAGTGAGATTGATGAACACATCCCCCCGGATCCCATGAGGCCGCCCCACCCGCCCCACATCCAACAACCCATCAGCACCAGCTCATCAGCTCAACTACCCTATCGCGCCGGTTGCTGCTCTGGCTGCGCCGTGTCACCGCAGTTTGCCTGAAGGCGACTCGGTTCGCCAGACATGCCGACGCAGTCGACAGAGCATGATCGGCGTCGAGTCGTCAGATCTGAGCGGCGATCGGTCACAACTCAGAACTCGCCATCGCAGAAAACCAAAGTCAGTCGGAGTCAGATTGTGTCGAGTGCAAGGCGCGGGAGCCCGAGCAGCCTTTCGGCAATGAGCGGTGATCCGCAACGCAGCAATCGGCGCAATCCGGCCCGACTGACGATCAGTCGAGGAATTCGATGTCTAGCTCTACGCCGTCTTTCGACGCCGCGGCGCGAGTGACGGTGCGAATACTTGCGGCGGTGCGGCCTCGACGGCCGATCACGCGTCCGAGTTCACCCGGGCCGACTCGTACGTCGAGGCGCAGGCGGCCATCTTCTTCGACCTCTTCGACCTCTACGGTTGTCGGGTCGTCGACGATGGACTTGACGATGTGTTCGAGCACCGCAGCAGCGGTGGGTGCCGAGCTCACTTGGCAGCAGCCTTGGCGGCCTTGAACTCGTCGATTGCGCCAGAGATCTGGAGCAGCTTGGCAACACGCTCGGTGGGCTGAGCGCCTTGGCTGAGCCACTTCACCGCTTTGTCGTTGTCGACCACAAGGCCGGACGGCTCTTGCATCGGGTGGTAATGCCCAAGAATCTCAATGAAGCGACCGTCACGCGGTGCGCGCTCGTCGGCCGCCACAATGCGGTACTGGGGTTGCTTCTTCTTGCCGACTCGGGTGAGGCGCAGCTTGACTGCCATCTTTTTGTCTCCTGGATCAAAAACGAGAACCACGAAAGGTTAGCGGGCTGGCGCCCGAATCGGAACGTGGCAAATCTGAGCTGACCGTGCTACAACCTCGCGGGTGACGAGCTTGTTTGCGTTCGATCGGCCAGACCTCGACGATACGGCCATCTCGGCGATCCTCAGCACACATTGGGGAATCAGCGGGAGCTTGGTTGGTCTGCCGGGCGAGCGCTCGAACAACTCGCTGGTCGCGACACCGCAAGGTCAGTTCGTCTTGCAGATACAGAGCGGCACCGAACTGCCGGCGGCTATCGAGTTGCAAACCCAGGCAATGCTGCATATCGCACGGGAGGCTCCGAACATACCCATCAGTCGTGTGGTGCCAACCGCTGAAGGGGCTGTGTTGGCGAACGTCGACATTGCGGGTCAGGTGCATCTGGCTCGCTTGGTGAGCTATCTCCCTGGCGTGACGTTCGATTCAGACGACACCTTGCGGGCCGAGGAGTACGTTGCCATTGGCGCCTTGCTCGGCGAGATAGGTGCTGCGCTCGCCACGTTCGACCACCGTGTACCCGATCACTTCATGCCGTGGGACATCGGAAACGGATTGCTGGTCGATTCGGCGATTCGTAAGGGCATCAGCTCCGAGTCGATGCGGGCACTGAACCAGGTCGACGACCGCCTTGCCACAGTCTCGTCAACGATCGCCCGATTGCGCCAGCAGACCATCCACAACGACGGGCACGCGGGAAACCTGTTGCGAGCGAACTCGGAGTCGCACGAGGTCACCGGGGTCATTGACTTCGGCGATATCGCCCACACCGCCGTTGCAGCCGACGTGGCCATCGCCGCGGAGAGCTTCGCCCCTGATCAGGCCGATCCTGGCGAGGTCACCGCACTTCTTGCACTCGGCTACCACCAACGCCACCCGCTCACCGATGACGAGATCGCCGCACTGCCCGAGCTGGTACTCGCCCGCGTCGCGTTGAACGTGTTGTTGATCGAGGTCCAAATCCGCGAGTCACCCCATCTCGCCCAGGGTGCACGCCGAGCGCTCCCATGGGTGATCGACCGTCTGAACCGATGGGCGGCGCTAGACGTGTCGGCATGGCCGAGCACATTCACAACACCCTGGAGCGGCAGTGAACGACCGGCAACTCATTGTTCGTCGGCAGCGTGCGCTGGCGCCGAGCTATCAGCTGTTCTATGACGAACCGGTGCAGCTGGTTCGAGGCGAGGGCGTGTGGGTGTTCGACGCCGACGGTCGCCGATACCTCGACTGCTACAACAACGTTCCGTCGGTGGGGCACGCGCATCCGAAGGTGGTGGCGGCGCTTGCCGAGCAGGCCGGTCTGATCAACACGCATACTCGCTATCTGCACCCGAAGGTGGTGGATCTAGCTGAACGCTTGGGCGACATGCTCCCTGGCGATCTCGGTGTGTGCTACTTCGTGTGCACCGGTACCGAGGCCAACGATCTTGCGGTGCAGATCGCCCGTGTAGTCACCGGTAATCACGGCGCAATCGTGACGGAGCGCTCGTACCACGGCAACTCAGACTTGGTGGGCAGGCTGTCCACCGATACCTATCCTGCGTCGGAGCGACCCGACTGGCTTGCGGTCGTGGAGCCCCCGAACGTCTACCGAGGCCCGCACACCGACGCTGCGTCGTACGCGAACGAAGTGTCGCTCGGTATCGATGGCCTAGTAGAACGAGGGCACTCCCCTGCGGCCATGATGATCGACACCAGTTGGGATTCGAACGGGGTGCTCGTTGCTCCCCACGGGTATGTGACGCAGGCCGCCGCGATCGTTCGCAGCGCTGGCGGTGTAGTCATCGCCGACGAGGTACAGGCCGGCTACTGCCGGTTGGGCACTCACTTCTGGGGCCATACGAGGTATGAACTCGTGCCCGACATCGTGACCATGGGCAAGCCGATGGGCGCCGGGCATCCGGTCGCCGCCGTGGTGACCACGCCTGAAATCGCAGCCGAGTTCGCCCGCCATCGCAACTACTTCAACACGTTCGGCGGCAACCCGGTCTCTGCTGCGGTGGCGCTGGCCGTGCTCGACGTGATCGACGAAGAGCGGTTGCTCACCAACGCCACGGCAACCGGCGAGTTGTTCGGAACCAGGCTTCGGCGAACTCTCGAGCCGACATGACGTCATTGGGTCGGTGCAGGGCAGCGGGTTGTTCTGGGGGCTCGATCTCGTGGCCGACCGCGAAACCAAAGAACCAATCGCCTACGCCGATGCAAAGCGACTCGCCACCGACCTTCGTCGGCGGGGCATTCTCGCCGGGGTGACCGGCCGCTACACCAACGTGCTCAAGTTGCGCCCACCGTTGGTCTTCCAGCCAGAACACCTCGACGTGTTGATCACGGAACTCGACGACCTTCTCAGCACCTTCGAGTTGCAAGGCGGCGACGACAACCGAGCCCTAGGCGCCGAGTGGTAACGACCACGACAACCTGACGAATGGGGTCAGGGTGAGTTCAGAGGGTGGTTGCCCTTGATGGGTTCCACCGGTTGGTGTGTGCGGCAGGCGATGATGCCTGTTGCTCAAACACACAACAACACCAACCGGTGGAGGTTTCATCATGCCAGGAGTTGCGTTGTCGCATAGCGAACGCACCGTCATCGAAGTAGGGATCTGTGCTGGTCGGTCGAACCCGGTGATCGCGGCCGAACTGGACCGTCCGGCGTGCACGATCCGCCGTGAAATCGTCCGCAACGGTGGTCGAGCCAAGTACACAGCTGACAGGGCGGATCGTCGTGCCAAGCGTGAACGGTGCAGACCCAAGCGTGAACGGTGCAGACCCAGCAGTCGCGTCTCGAGGCAGACCCTGATCTCGCGGTCTACGTCGCTGGTCGTCTCACGCTGCTCGACTCGCCAATGACGATCGCGATCCAGTTGGCCCGAGGCACCCATGGCCTGGTGGCCTTCATCTCTCACGAGTGCATCTATCAAGCGATCTATCAGCGGCGCGGTCTGACCGCGACATCCGACGGTGTCTGCATCTGGGCCGCCGTCGCCGGAAACACCGCAACACCAACCGCGACAAGCACCACACGCACCCTCTTGGGAACTACCGACCGATCGCCGACCGACCTCAAATCGCTGCTGAACGCACCGAGATCGGTCACCTCGAAGGCGACCTGATCACCGGTGCCTATAACCGTTCCGCGTTGATCACCGTGTTCGACCGGACCAGCCGCACACTGTGGCTGCAAGCCACACGCCAACAAGTCCGCCACGGCTGTGCTCGACGCGATGGTGCAGTTGTTCGAACCGGATCCCACCCCATCAACGCAGAACGCTGACATGGGACCAAGGATCTCGAACTCGCCTACTGGGCCGACCTCGCGGAACGCTGCAAGATCGACATCTACATCTGCGACAAGAACTCGCCATGGCAACGCCCCACCAACGAGAACGGCAACGCGTTGGTGCGTCGCTACGTCGGCAACGGCACCGACCTCAACGCAATCAGCCAGGAACGCCGCGACTGGATCGAGCACCGCATCAACACCACCCCACGCCGCTCACTCAACTGGCAAACCGCCAACGACACCTACACTCGCCTCAGCGCACCGACCACCTGAACCCACCCAGACACCTCTCGTCAGAAATCTGACGAGAGGTGTCTGACCCCATTCGTCAGTTATTTGGGGGGGTTGAAGGCGCCGGGTTTTCCGGGTTGGCCGGGCAGGCCGCCTTGGCCCATCATTGCTTCGAGTTCGGCCATGTCTGGCATGCCGCCACCCAAGCCGCCGAGGCCGGGGAAGCCGCCACGCTTCTTGCCCTTCTTACCGCCCATGCCCATTCGCTTCATCATCTTCTGCATGTCGCCGAACTGTTTGATGAGGCGGCTCACTTCTGCGGTTTCCGTGCCAGAGCCCTTGGCGATGCGTGCCTTGCGCGGACCGTTGATGATCGACGGGCGGGCCCGCTCTTCGTAGGTCATCGACCTGATGATCGCCTCGATGGGCTTGAGGTCGTCGTCGTCGATCTTTGCGTTCTTCAGTTCCTTCGGCATGCCCGGCATCATCCCGAGAAGGCCCGACAGCGGGCCCATCTTCTTGAGCGCCTGCATCTGCTCGAGGAAGTCGTCGAGTGTGAACTCGCCTTCCATGAGCCGGGCTGCTGCTTGTTCGGCCTGGTCAGCGTCGAACGCCTTCTCGGCCTGCTCGATGAGGCTGAGCATGTCGCCCATGCCCAAGATGCGGCCGGCCATACGGTCGGGGTGGAACTGCTCGAATGCGTCGAGCTTCTCCCCCACCGACGCAAAGGCAATCGGTCGGCCGATGACCTCTTTCACCGACAGGGCAGCGCCGCCGCGGGCGTCGCCGTCGAGCTTGGAGAGGATGACGGCGTCGATCTGCAGCGTCTTGTGGAACGCTTCGGCGGTTTGCACGGCGTCTTGACCGGTCATCGCGTCGATGACCAGGAACGTGTAGTCGGGCGACACTGCGCCGGAAATCAGGCGCACCTGTTCCATCATCGCGGCGTCGATGGAAAGTCGCCCGGCAGTGTCGACGATGACCACATCGCGGCCGAGACGCTTCGCCTCTTCAACGCCCTGATAGGCGGTGAGCACCGGGTCTTCGGGGTCGGAGTACACCGGCACGTCCACCTGGCGGCCGAGCGTGCGGAGCTGTTCGACCGCGGCAGGGCGCTGCAAGTCGGCACCAACGAGGAGCGGCTGACGACCCTGCGACTTGAACCAGAGGGCCAGCTTGCCCGTCGCTGTGGTTTTGCCCGAACCCTGCAAACCGGCCATCAAAATGACCGTCGGCGGCTTCGACGCGTACTTCAAGACGAGGGTTTCACCGCCGAGAATGCGAATGAGTTCGTCGTTGACCGCCTTGACCACTTGCTGGCCTGGGTCGAGCGCCTGGCTACGGGTGGCGCCAATGGCGTGCTCGCGAATGCGGTTGCACACCGAGCGCACCACGGTGACGTTGACGTCGGCCTCGAGGAGCGCCGAACGGATCTCCTTCATGATCTCGTCGACATCGGCCTCGGTGAGACGGCCCTTGCCACGAAGGCGCTTGACGATGCCATCAAGCCGGTTGGAAAGATTGTCGAACATGAGAACGCAAATCTACCGGTGTAACCAGACGTGCCCGCGTAACGAAACGTGCCTGGCACGTTTCGTTACGCGTTAGCCGAGGCTTTCTATGGCGGTGACCACTTGTACGCCGTCGGTGGTGGTGACGGCGACATTCACCCGGTTGGGCCGATAGTCGCGGGTGGCCATCTGGGGTTCACCGTCGATTTCGGTCACCCGCACCGTGGCGCCCAGCGCCTCGGCTTGGGCGGTGAACTCATCGATCGGGAGGCCAACGAGACCTTCGAACATGGCGATATCCATCTCAGGCACCACTTCCTCGACCGGTTCGGTCGGCTCTTCGGCTGGTTCAACTTCCATCACGGGTGGCTCGACTTCGATGAGGAACTCATCGGTCACCGCTGGCACCACATGCCAGCCACCGTCGGTGTCGATGAACCGGTATGCAGGCAACAACCACAACACGTTGTCGACATCCCAGACCCACCACATGTCAGCCTGTACATCGACCAGCGTGACGGTGCGAGCTTCTGGAGCGGGGTACGTCTCGACTGGAATCGAGTCGATCGGAATCGTTTCGGGAGGCATCGGCTCGACGACCGGACCGGTTGGGAGAGGTGCGAACTCGGGAGCCGTGGTGCCGGTGGAGCCTTCGCTTCCGGTCACACCGCCTCCAGCCGAACCTTCACTACCAGGAACAGCGGAGCCGGTGACGACGGTGCCGACGGCTGGCTCGGTGGCAACATCGGTGACCGCGCCGACGTTGTCGACAGCCAACATGTCGGGCTGGTACACCTCGCCCTGCCACGCGTTCATTTCGACGAGACGGGCGAGGGCGGTGTCGATGTCGATCAAGTTCATATGGTCCGACTTCAGTTGGTGTGGCGAGCGAGCCGCCGGCCCACTGCAACGCACCTTCGGCGCCGTAGCCGAACGAGTAGGTCTGGCCGGTCGGCGAGCCATTGCGATTCACGGTGGCGGTGACCGAAGCACTCCACTCGTCGGCGTACGTGTCGAACGACAGGGTCGACACATCGACGCCCAGCGCCGCGAGTTGTTCGGTTGCTTTCGCCTCGGCTGCCTCGGCGTTGGGAACGTTGACGGGAGGTTCGGGCTCGTCACAAATCTGGTCCGGCGGGGCCACTGCAACGCCGCCGCCAGCGGCGGGCTCTACGACTGCCGTTTCGAAACCACCTGCAACGGTCCCGATGCTGCTTGTGGCTGGGTCTACGTAGACGCATGACACCGCAGCGTCACCGCCTTGATCCCATGCGGGGCTGAACGACCAGCTGCCTTGTGCGTCGCCCGAGACGTAGAGGGTTGGGGCGGTGCCATCGTTCGGGCCAACCTGCCACGACTTGTAGCCGTCTTGGTCGGTGAAGACGACCTCGCCCTCCACGCCGAAGACCGCGGCAAGCGCCGCGATCTGCTCGTCGGTAGGCGTGAACGTTCCATCGAAAACGAAACCCACGTTGTTCGTCGGCAACGCTGGGAAGCCCTCGCCGAGCACGAACTCAGAAATGAAGTACGGGGCGATCATCGACATGTCGGCCGTAGCCATGTCGGCAGAGGCCGACTCTGCCGAACGCTTGCCACCAACGCTGCTACCGGCGCCAGCGGAACCGGCCACGACCTGAACCGGAACGGCTGGGCGCATACCGGGCAACGTGGTAGGGGCACCTGCTGTCGACCGAGGCGGGTGGGGCAACCGCGGTGCTGCCATCATCAGAACCACACGCAGCGAGTGAAACGGCGAGCGTCGCCGCAATCGACAGCGACAGCAACTTGCGACGGAGGGCAGGCGAAGTGGTGGGTGTCATGACCGTTTGACGTACCTGACCAGCGGTAGGTTCCCGACGACCCATCAAATTCTTGTCCTACACCTTGTCGAACAGGGCAGCCACGAACTCTTCCGGAACAAATGGCACGAGGTCACCGATCTGTTCGCCGATACCGACAAGCTTCACTGGCAAGCCCAGTTCCGTCTCAATGGCGAACACGATGCCGCCTTTCGCCGACCCGTCGAGTTTCGTCAGTACGACGCCAGTGACATCGGTGACGTCGGAAAACTCTTTGGCCTGCGTCAGCCCGTTTTGACCAGTGGTGGCGTCGATGACGAGCAGGGTTTCTGTCACCGTGCCGGCGCCCTTCTCGGCGACCCGGCGCACTTTGCGGAGTTCTTCCATGAGGTTGGTCTTGGTGTGTAGGCGCCCCGCCGTGTCGGCGAAGACCAGGTCGATGTTGCGAGCGGCGGCGCGTTCCACGCCGTCGAAGATGACCGAGGACGGGTCTCCACCCTCGGCGCCGCGCACGAATTCAGCGTTCGAGCGTTCCGCCCAGGTACCGAGCTGTTCTGCGGCCGCGGCACGGAACGTGTCGCCAGCGGCGAGCAGCACCGACCGACCGGCGGCCACTTGTTGGTGAGCGAGCTTGCCGATGGTGGTGGTTTTGCCGACACCATTGACCCCGACGAACATCCACACGTTCGGTTGACCATCCCCGTTCGCTTCGAAGCGCAGCGTGCGGTCGGAGCCTGCAAGTCGAGCCACCATTTCCGCCTGCAAACCGTCGAGCAACGCCTGCGGCTCGGTGATCTCTTTGGCCTTCACTTTGGCCTTGAGGCCGTCGAGCAGGCCGTCGGTAACGGCAAGGCCTACGTCGGCCCGAAGCAACGCTTCCTCCAGTTCGTCCCAGGTGTCGGAGTCGATCGACGAACGACCAAGTACCGACCCGAACGCTCCGGAGAACGCGGAGCGAGCCTTCGACAAACGGTCGCGCAGCGACGCCGGTCGAACCGGCGCCTCGACGACCGGCTGTTCGATCTGGACGTCAGTGTCGGGTTCGGCGACGAGCGTGTCGCCCGAGTCGCCAGTGACGTCTTCATCCCGGGCGGGCTTGGGCGGTGGCGCGGTGGGCCGCGGAGCGGGGCGAACAGGCGCCGAGGTCGACGCTTGACGGCGGCGGTTGAGCAAGACCACTGCGACGCCGAAAACCAGCACCGCAACAGCAAGAAGGAGAAAGATCCATTCCATACCTACCCGACGCTATCGCTGCGCCCCGGAAGCCATGAGCCCGCTGCGGCTTCGGTGTGAGCAGCAGACTTCCGCAGCTATTCCTTGTCGGCCAGGCGTTGGGCGAGCCAGGCCAACGGGATTGACACGATCATGACGACCGTTGCCATCACGTTGACGATGGGGACGTTGTTCGGTCGACTGATGTTGGCGAAGATCCACTGCGGCAGGGTCATGTAGCCGGAACCGGCGGTGAACGTGGTGACCACGATCTCGTCGAAGCTGAGCGCGAACGCCAAGATGCCGCCCGACAACAACGCCGACCGCATCAACGGAAACGTGACGTACCGGAACGTCTGCATGCCACTGGCGCCCAGGTCTGCCGAGGCGTCGAGAAGATTCGGCGACGACCTTCGCAGTCGGGCCACGACGTTGTTGTACGCCACGACGATGCAGAACGTGGCGTGAGCGATGACGAGCGACTGGAATCCGAAGCCGATGCGGAACGACACCAGCCCGAGTTCGATCGTGCGGTCGAACGTGTTGCGGAGCGCGATGGCCGTGACGATGCCGGGCAACGAGATGGGCAGGATCAACATGAACGACACCGATTGCTTGCCGTAGAACGAGAAGCGCTGCATGCCGAACGCAGCCAACGTGCCGATGACCATCGCGATCAGCGTCGCCACCATCGCCAGTTTCACCGAGTTCCGCAGCGCCTCACGCGGGCCATCAGCCTCCCATGCGGCGCTCCACCATGCACGTGGTGAACCCTGCAGGAGGCCACGACAATGACGTGGCGGTGTTGAAGCTGAGGATCACGATGACCAGCAATGGCAGATACAGGAAGACAAGCGTGAAGCCCATCCAGCCCCGCAGGAACCAGCGTGTGAGGCGGGTGACGTACATGATCAGTAGCTGTTCATCACAGGTTGTCGAACGCGCCGAGGCGTTTCATGCCGGCCAGGTAGACGATGACGATCATGAGCGGCCACAGCGTGAAGGCCGCAGCGAGGGGTTGGTTGGGAGCGCCAAGGGTGCGAGCGATGAGGTTGCCGATCATCTGCACCTTGCCCTCGGTGACGAGGTTGGGAGTGATGAAGTCGCCCAGCGACAACGAGAACGTGAAGATGGAACCGGCTGCGATCGACGGCACCAGCATGGGCATGATGACCGAGCGGAACGTCCGCCCGGGCCTGGCACCCAAATCTCCGGAAGCATCGAGTAGCGAGTTGGGGAGTCTGTCGAGGCCGGCATAGATGGGCAGCACCATGTAGGGCAGCCACAGGTACGACAGCGCAAGAATGACGGCGACCCAACCGAAGCCTGGCGTCCAGCCGAACGTGGACTCGAGGAACCCGCCGTTCTTGGTGATGCCGAACTCGGAGCTGGGGCGAAGCATGGCCTTCCATGCGTACCCCTTGACGAGGTAGCCGGCCCACAACGGCATCAGCACCGCCACGATGAGCCCGCGCCGCATCCACGGCGCGGCGACCTTGGAAATGTAAAACGCCGTCGGCAATCCGACGACGAAACACAGCACCGTCACGGCTACCGCTACGGCGATCGACTTCAGCACCACGGTGACATACGTCCACGTGGTGAACGCTGTGTCGATGTTCTCGAGCGTGAAGTCCTTCGTAGGTTTCTGTGTGAACGAATCGAGTTCGTAGAACGCTGAGATGATCATCAGCAGCAGCGACCCGATGTAGATGATGAGCATCCAGGCCACGGGCCCGCCGAGCACCGACGCCAAGGAAAGGCGTCGGTGCCGGCGGAAGAACGAGCTCAATGAGCGCGTCGGCGACGACTTCGCAAGCGTCTGCGCCGGTTTCGGTGCAGACGACCGTATCCGAAGCTGTCGTCGACATCGCTCAGCAGTCCTCTGAACTCGTGGTACCTCGATCAATCCTTTATCCGGTCAGCTACTGCACAGCTCGCTCCAGGCGTTGACCCACTCGGTGAACGGCACACACTTCACGTCGGTGCGCCCGTCGAGGCAGGTCTCCTCCGGCGTGGTCCAGTACCACACGTCCTCCCAGTACGCGGGGTCATTTGCGTGGAAGGTAGTGCAATGCTCGGGGTCGGCGGTGAGGTCGCACGCCAGTTCGTTCGACGGCGCTTCGCCGAACCACTCGGCCACGGCAGCGTTCGCCTCGGGCGAGATGATGTGGTTCATCCACATGTACATGCAGTTCGGGTGGGCCGCCTGCGATGAGATCATCCAGGTATCGGACCACCCGGTGGCACCCTCAACCGGCTTGACCGCGTCGATGGTGGCGCCGCTCGCCTTTGCCAAGTTGATGGTGACCTGCCAGGAGGTGCCCACCAACGCGGTGCCACCTTCGAGAGCTGCCTGCTGGTCGGTGTAGAGCGTCCACCACTGACCGACGAGGTCCTTCTGGACGTTCAACAGCGCTATGGCAGCGTCGAACTGAGTCTGATCGAGCGCATACGGGTTGGTGATGCCCAACTCGGGCTGAGTGCTCATCAGGTACAACGCTGCATCGGCGATGTAGATGGGTGCGTCGTACACCGAAACTGCGCCGGGCGCTGCGGTGCTGGGCTCGAACATCTCTGCCCACGAGTCTGGTGCGGTGGTGTACAACTCGGTGTTGAACACCAGCAGGTTGGCACCACGACCATGTGGCACGCCATAAGGCACTCCGTCGACCGAGTTGTGCTTCTGCAGCTTGAGGTCGTCGAACACGTCTGCGTAGTTCGGAATGAGGTCGACGTTGACCGGGCTGACTTCGCCGCCGGCGATGAGGCGCAGCGTTGCGTCGCCGGAAGCCGACACGCCGTCGTACTCGCCGGTCTGCATGAGCTGAACCATTTCGTCGGAAGCTGTTGCCAATCTTCACGTTCACTTGGCATCCGGTTTCTTCTTCAAAGCCGGTGACCCAGTCGGCCGCCGGGTCGGTTGATCCGTCTTCGACGTAACCACCCCAGGCGACGATGTTGACTTCGCCCTCACCCTCGCCGAGCTCGGTGGGCATTTCGCCGGCCGGGGCCGCTTCGCCCGCCGTGGTGGCGGTGTCTCCAGCTGCGGCGGTGGTAGCTGTGTCTTCGGCCGCTGCCGTGGTGGCAGTTGCGGCCGCCGTGGTGACCGCAGCTTCGTCTTCGTCGTCGTCGCCGCAGGCTGCGGCTACGAGCGAGATGATGGCAAGGCCAGCGATGAGCTGACTACGACGACGGCGGGATGCCGTTCGTTGGTTGATCATGAGTGTTCTCCCCTTGGTGTGTTGTTGATCTGGGTTGTGTTGTTGATCTGGCTGTTCTTGTTCACGCGCTGGTTGCGACTGCGGAGGTGGCGTTGTGCGACCACGCAAGCCGCACCTCTGTTCCGTTACTCACTCCAGCGAGCTCGTCGCTCGGCACGCTGGCTACGAGTGCAGGCCCTTGTGGGATCTGCACGCGAACTCGACTGAACGACCCGAGGTAATGCACGTCGACCACCGAGCCAGTTACCACGACTCGGTCGACCGGTTCGGGCTGCCCGGCAAGCAGCAGCGACACGCGCTCGGGACGAAGCATGTGGGGGCCGGCGGCGCCAAGCAACTGCTGCGACGTTGCCGAATCGAGCACGTTGGACGTGCCAACGAACCTGGCGACGAACTCGGTGGCGGGGCGATCGTAAATGTCTGCTGGCGTGCCCACCTGTTCGATGAGCCCCTTGTTGAACACCGCCACCCGCGAACTCATCGAGAGCGCCTCACCCTGGTCGTGGGTGACGAAGATGAACGTGATACCGACGTCGCGTTGGATGAGTTTCAACTCGGTCTGCATCTCTTCGCGGAGCTTGAGATCGAGGGCACCCAACGGCTCGTCGAGGAGCAGCACGCTGGGGCGATTCACGAGCGCTCGGGCGAGTGCCACGCGCTGACGCTGGCCGCCGCTCAGTTGGTTGGGGCGGCGACCGCCCATTTCTCCCAGCCGAACGGTGTTCAACATGACGGCGGCGCGAGCACGCCGTTCGGACTTGCTGATGCCCTTTACCTTGAGCCCGTACTCCACGTTCTGTTGAACAGTCATATGGGGAAACAACGCGTAATCCTGGAAGACGGTGTTGACGTCGCGGTCGTACGGCGGCGTGTGCGAGACGTCTTTGCCATGCAGCAGAATTGCTCCAGCCGAGGGCTCGTCGAACCCGGCGATCATTCTCAACACCGTGGTCTTCCCAGACCCCGAGGGGCCGAGCAACGAAAAGAACTCACCGTCGCCGATATCGAGATCCACGTGTTCGACCGCGACAACATCACCGAAGGCCTTGCGCACACCAACCAGTTGAACGGCACTCGTCAAGTTCTTGTGCTCCCCGTTGGATGTTGCTGTTGGGTATTGCCAGCCCGGCTGGATCGCCTGACGTAAAACATTTAGTCTCAGATGTTAAGGGTTGTCAACACGGAGATGTGGGAGGGTGAACTTATGCCGGGAAGGACGCGTGTGCATCGGCTCCTGCCCACGTTGCCGTCAACCGGCGTGCCCACCACCGTGAGCCGCCAACTGTCTGAGGCGATCCATCTCGGGTTGCTCGCGCCTGGCGAACAACTTCCCAGTGAAAGCGACCTTGCCAGCCAGCTCGGCGTCTCCACCGCCTCATTGCGTGAGGCACTGTCGGCCCTTCGCGAGCAGGGTTTGGTGGAAACTCGACGGGGACGTCGGGGCGGCACGTTTGTGTGCGGCCCGAGCGAATCGTCAACCGCGCGCCTGCGCCGCAACCTCCACCAACGATCAGCGATTGGCTTACGGGACTTTGGAGATGAGTGGGCAGCCGTGGCCGGAACCTCGGCTCGGCTCGCTGCCGCTCGGGCATCGACGGCACACCTCGACAACCTCGACCGACTCGTCGAGCAACTCGCTGACGCGGCAACCGTAGGAGATCGAGGCCGAGCGCACAGCCGGTTCTTCATCGAGGTCGCGTTGGCATCGCAGTCTGAACGCCTCACCCGAGCCGAGGTGCGAATGCAGGCCGAAACCGGCGAGTTGTTGTGGCTCCCCACCAGCGACCCTTTCCCGCTCGGCGACGCCGTTGCTGCGCTGACGCGAATCACCCTGGCGATCCGTACCGAGAACGGGTTGCTCGCCCGAGACCTTGCGGAAGCACACGTTCAGCGGGCCACACGGTGGTTGGTACAAACCCGAATTGCAGACCCAGAGGAGACAGCGTGAGCGAAGCACAGGTCGAGGCAGCAGCGGCCCTCGCGAACGCAGCCAACGAGCTGTTCGGCGTGCTCGAGACGCTTGCGCACCGGTTCGTCGAGGTCTGGTGCGATGTCACTGGCGGAGACGCATCCGCCGAGTTCTTCACCGGGGACATCGCCGCGCTGCGCTCCGAAGTCTTTGCAGCCATCGATGCCAACCCCGCATTCGAAAGCGCCGGATTCGTGTTGGTGGAAGGTGTGGTCGCAGATGGTCCGCGTTGTCTGGAGTGGTGGCACCGGGAACGGTCGGGCGAACACGACCGGATCAGTTTCAACCTCGAACCCGGTACCCCAGATTGCTACGACTACTACGACAAGGAATGGTTCGCTGCCGCGGTCGCCGATGGTCGTCGTTTCGTGTCGGGCCCGCTCATCGACTTGCCCTGCGCGGATGTGTACATCCTGACGTTCTCGCAACCCATCGTTGCCAACGGGCGGCTGCTCGGCGTTGCCGGGGCCGACGTGGCAGTGTCGAGATTCGAGCACCGATTCCTGCCGCCCCTGCGCACGCTCCCCCGCCCTTCGTTGCTGGTGAACAGCGAGCGACGGGTCATCGCCTCCAACGACGCAGCCTTCACCACCGGTGAAAAGTTGCAGACGCTACCCGGGGTGGACGGTTCGTGGGTCAGCGTGCAACCCGTGACGCCCGATCTCGGTTGGCTGTTGGCAAGCGGCGACAACTCCTGAAACCCGTGAAGGGATAGTGCCAGGCACTATCCCTTCACTATCCCTTCACGGGTCAGCGGGAGGTGGCGGTGCTGGCTCGTTCGGTGACGACTTTTGACGAGCCGCCGGGTTGCATGGACACGCCGAGGAGCGAGTCGCCTGCCTCCATGGTTCGCTTTTGGTGCGACACGATCAGTAGCTGTGCGTCGCGGCGGAACTCGGCGATGAGCCCGAGGAAACGGTGCAGGTTCACGTCGTCAAGTGCGGCTTCCACTTCGTCCATCACATAGAACGGCGACGGGCGACTGCGGAACACGGCGAAGAGGAAGGCCAGTGCTGTGAGACTGCGCTCTCCACCCGACAGCAGCGACAGCTTCTTGACGTTCTTGCCGCTCGGTTTGGCTTCCACTTCGATGCCCGTGTTGAGCAGATCGTCTGGAGCAGTGAGCTTCAACTGGCCGACCCCACCGGGGAACAACGTGGCGAACAATTCTGTGAAGTTGGTGCTCACGTCGGCGAACGCTCCGGCGAACACGTTCTGAATCTCTTGATCAACCGCCTTGATGACTCGGCTGAGGTCACGACGAGTTGACCGCACATCTTCGAGTTGTTCTTCGAGGAAGGTGTGGCGCTGCTGCAGTTCGTTGAACTCTTCCAACGCCAGCGGGTTGATCGGCCCCAGTAGCCGGAGCTCGCGGTCGAGCTCGCGCGCTCTGCCGGCGGCGGTTGCGCCATCTGGCAGCTCGGGACACTCCGCGGCCTCGGCAACACCCGGTTCGATATCGAGATCACGCCTCAATGTCTCGATCGACGTCTCCAAGCGGAGCTTCTGTTCGGCTTCGTCGATGTCGCTGCGATGAGAACGAGAGCGAAGCTCGTCGAGCGCCTTCTCCGACTCGCTGCGCTCCCGGCGCGAACCATCGAGCTGCGAGCTGAGCGCCCGCACTTCGTCGCTCTGGCGACGCCGCTGCTCGGTGAGCGACTCGTACTCGGCTTCGATGACGCCACGATGCGATTCCACCAGCCCGGCGATTCGCTCGATGGCACCCAACGAACGTTCGATGCGAACCCGCTGGTCGGCGGCGACGGCCCGCTGCTCACGGTCGGTTTCGAGACGCCGTTCGTTCTCCGCGATGCGACCTTCGAGGAACTGCTGCCGCTCGTGCAGACCCGCATTGCGAACCTCGAGTTCCTGACGCTTCTTGGCCAGGGCGGCGGCGCGCATTTCCACTTCGGCCCGGGCCGCACCCCGGGCCTTCGCTGCATTGGCCTCGGCCTGTTCGGACGCATCGAGTGCCGGCAGCAACGCTTGAAGTTCGTCGGCTCGAGCCCGTTCGGCACCGAGGTGCCGAGCGAGTTCGGCGATCGACGCGTCGAGACCTTCGAGTTCAGCGTGGAACTCGCGTCGCTGTCCGAGCACCCGCGACAGACCTTCCGAAGCGGCTGTGAATCGTGCATCGTTTTGATCGAGCTGTCGGGTGAGCTCAGCCTCGCGTTGTTGAGCCTCACGCTGGGCCTGCTTGACGAACTCCAAATGGTGATCAGCGGCAACGAGTTCCTGAGCGGCCTCGCTGGCATTGTCACGGGCGTCAGCCAGGGCAGCGGCGGTTGCCCCTCCCCCTGCGGCACCAACCCGCCAACCGTTCGGAGCAAATCGGTCGCCGGCCGGAGTGACGATGACCGACTCGGGGTGAGCGAGCGCAGCATCGATCGCGGCGTCGAGCCCGTCGACGCGCACCGCGCCACCGATGAGGAGTTCCAGCAAGCCGGAAACACCTGGGCGTCCACTACGCACGTGCGGCAACACCGGTTCACCGACGTTGGGATGCCGCCGACTGTCGTGGCGTTGGCCGGCCGCGAGCACGGCTCCGCTGGTAGAGCTCGAGCGCAGTTCTGCGAGTGCCCGTTGAGCCGAAACTGGGCCGTCGACCACGACCGCTGTCAGCGCTTCGCCGAGCGCAGCTTCGATGGCCGGTCCCCAGCCCGCGTCGATTTCGACCAGGTCGAGCAAGGTGCCGAGCACGCCGTCGATTCCGACCAACCGCTCGGCACCTGCACGTGCGTGCGCAGCGTCCATCGCTTGCTGCAACGCCTCGGAGCGAGCTCGCCAGTGCGACACTGTTTCGGCCGCAACGTGGCGAGCCGACGTCGCCGCTTCAAACTCGCTGTCGGCCGCGAGACGCGCCTGTTCGGCGGCGTCGATCTGTGAGACCAGCGGCGACTCGACAGCTTCCGCTTGGGCGCAGTCGTGACGAAGGCGTTCGGTCTCGGCGTCGAGTTGTTCCAGCCGATGACGTAACTCGGCGCCGCGCGACTCGGCGCGGCGCAGCTCGCTCTCGGTGCGCTCCATTGTGGTGCGCACCGACCGCAGTTCCCCGCGCACCTCGGCCGCCGCGCTGGCGGCTTTGGTGCCGCCGTCGTCCGCGCTGAGCGCTTCGGTGATGCGCTGACGCTCGAGCCGGAACGCTTCCTCCTCAGCATTGAGCGTTTCGCTCGCGGGCTCCACCTGGCTGAGTGCTTCGATCACCTCAGCGAGTTCGTCACGAAACTTCGCACCGTCTGCTTCGAGGTTGGCGACCACACCCGAATCGAGGAGCTGGCCCTTGTCGCGCTCGATGGACCGCTTGCGTTCGCTGAGGATTCCCGACAGGCCGCGAGCACGTTCGCGCAACTGTTCGACGTGACGTAAGCGATCGGTGACGTCGCTTTCGCCCCGTGCCATCAACGTGGACTCCATTGACATGATCTCGGTGTCGAGGTGCGCCAGGCGGGACTTCAGCTCGCGCTCTTGCTCGCCTGCCTGTTGGCGATCGATGGCGATGACTTCGAGCTTGCGGCGCAACGCGGCAATCTCGCGCCCAGCCACGAAGATCCGCAAAGCAGTCAGTTCGACGATGAGCACTTCGTGTCGACGCGCCGCCTCGGCTTGCCGCTCGAGCGGACGAAGCTGTCGTCGCACTTCGCGCAGCAGGTCTTGCAACCGCAACAGGTTGGCCTCGGTCGCATCGAGGCGCCGCTCGGCCTTCTCTTTACGCTTGCGATACTTGAGAACGCCGGCTGCTTCCTCGATGATGCCGCGGCGATCTTCTGGGCGCGCGTTGAGCACCGCATCGATCTGGCCCTGGCTGACGATGACATGCTGCTGGCGACCAACACCGGCATCCGACAACAGTTCTTGAATGTCGAGCAAACGACAGGGCGCGCCGTTGATGGCGTACTCGCTGTCACCGCTTCGAAAGAGGATTCGGGTGAGGGTGACTTCGTTGAACTCGATGGGCAGCAGGCCCGACGAGTTGTCGAGGGTAAGGCTGACCTCCGCTCGACCGAGCGCCGGACGTTTCGCTGTACCGGCGAAGATCACGTCATCCATCTTCTGCGAACGCACCGACTTGGGTGCTTGAGCACCGAGCACCCAGGCAATCGCGTCAACCACGTTCGACTTACCCGACCCGTTGGGGCCGACGACGACGGTGACGCCGGGTTCGAGGGCCAGCACGGTTGGGTCCGCGAACGACTTGAACCCCTTGAGGGTGAGAGCTTTCAGAAACACGCTTGGCCGATGCTAGTCGGCGACCGCCATCACGAGCATGTGCACGAGAATCTGGATCGGGCATCTGGACCGGGCATTCGGATCAGGCACTTGATCGACGGCTTGCCGGAATGCGCCCGGCTTGCCAGACTGAGCGACCTCACGCAGATCTCTGTGTGGTCATGGCGACGCGAACAATCTGGAGGATCAATGCCCGAGCTCAACTTCATCGGCGGCGAATGGAAGCCGGCGCGTTCCGGCGCCACCGATGTCATTCTCAACCCGGCCACCGGCGAGGCGATCGGCACCGCCCCTTCCAGCGATGCCACCGATATCGACGACGCAGTCGAGGCGGCCCGTGCGGCGTTTCCTGGCTGGGCCGCCACCACCCCGCGCGAGCGCAGCGAAATCCTCACCAAAGTGGCCGACACGATCGCCGCCAACATCGATGATCTCAGCGCCATCGAGAGCGAGAACGTCGGCAAGCCGGTGTCGATCATCGAGTTCGAAATGGACCTCACGGTCGACAACTGGCGATTCTTTGCCGCGGCACCGCGATTCATGGAGGGCAAAGCGGCCGGGGAATACATGGCTGGCTACACGTCGTACGTTCGTCGCGACCCGCTCGGAGTCGTCGGCGGCATCGCCCCGTGGAACTACCCACTCAACATGGCCACGTGGAAGTTGGGCCCGGCCCTGGCCGCGGGGAACACGGTGGTGCTCAAGCCGTCCGAACTCACCCCATACTCGGCACTGCGACTGATGGAGCTCCTGGCCGACATCTTGCCACCGGGCGTGGTGAACGTCGTGTGCGGCGAAGGAGTCTCCACCGGCACCGCCCTCGTGTCGCATCCCCGAGTTGCCATGGTGTCGCTCACCGGCAGCGTGCGCGCCGGCAAGTCGGTAGCCGCCACCGCAGCCGACACCCTCACCAGAGTTCACTTGGAACTGGGCGGCAAAGCGCCGGTCATCGTGTTCGACGACGCCGACATTGCCGCCGTAGTCGAGAACCTCACGGCAACGGCCTTCTACAACTCGGGCCAAGACTGCACCGCTCCCACCCGGATCATTGCTGGCCCCGGTGTCTACGACCAGTTCGTCGAAGCGATGACCGAAGCCGTGCGCGGCGTCGTCACCGGCGACCCCACAGATCCGAACACCAACATGGGCCCTGTCGTGTCGCTGGCACACCAGCAACGCATCGGCGGCGTCATCGAGCGAGCCAAGGCGGCCGGGGGGCAAGTCACGGTCGGTGGGGGGCTCATCGATCGGCCGGGCTTCTTCGTGGAGCCGACCGTCATCATCGGCGTTGACCAGGCGGCCGAGATCGTGCAGCAAGAAACGTTCGGCCCAGTCATTTCCGTTCAGCAGGCAGCCGACGAGGCGCAGGCCGTCGCGTATGCCAACGACGTCGACTACGGCCTGGCGGCCAGCGTGTGGACCTCAGATGTGGGCCGCGCCATGCGGCTCACCAAAGCACTCGAATTCGGCACCGTGTGGGTGAACGACCACATTCCGATCATCTCGGAAATGCCTCACGGTGGTTTCAAGAACTCGGGCTACGGCAAAGACATGAGCATGTACGCGCTCGAGGCCTACACAGAGGTCAAGCACGTCATGATCAAACACTGACCCGGTCAGCCTCCGGACGGGTTGATGCCGCACTCGGTGAAGACGGCCATCAGCGCAGCCATTTCCAACTCAGCCCCCGATTCCTCCATCGAACTGGACAGCTTGTCGCTGACGCAGGTCACCTGTTCGTCGGTCAGATTCAGCTCTGCCTTCAGCGGTGCCAACATTGCTTCGATCGCGGCGCTCGACGTTCCGTTTCCGACCGCGGCAGCGGTGGTGACGGTTGTGTCGTCGTAGCCGCACACGTCGAGGTTGTACGCCTCGACGCGCTCGCCGGCCGCAACGACCTCAGGATTGCCGAAGTCTGATGCATCGAGACTGCCGAAGTCGCCGCCGTTCTCGGCGAGTTGGGAAATCATCGACATGCTCGACTCCAACACCAGTTGGAAGTCGGCCCGCAACTCTTCGGGGGCAATGTCTACTGCTCGCGAGAGGTTGGCCTCGGCGTCTGCCAGCATCTCCCCCACCGCTTCGGTGTCGGTGAAGTCCACACCGGCCATGGCAGCGAAATCAGCTGGCATCTCGATCTCGCCGCGGACCGCCTTGCAGTATTCAGAATTGGCATCGCCAACGACCGAGTCACCTTCGGCCGCGGCCGCAGTTCCGGCAGAGGTTGCGGAATTCTCGGCGGACCCGTCGGCGGTGGACACCACTGTGGCTGCGTCGTCGTCGCCACCGCATGCGGAGAAGGCGAGCGCTCCGATGGCGAGCAGTGAGAGAAGTCGTCGGGGGGAACCTTTCATTCCCGGGAAGCTAGCGCCCGGTCGGCGAGTTGGTGCCGCGCTCGAAGAGCGCTCGACCCGCTATTCGCTCGACTATTCGCTCGACTGTGCGCTGCGACGGTTGCTGCCCACGGTTGCAAGCAGAATGATCGCAATGGCCGTCAACATGATGATCGTGGCCAACACGTGCACTTGTGGTGGCAAGGCGATGCGGGCTGAGTCGAAGACGCGACGTGGGAAGGTGATGGTTGGGCCGGCCACGAATGAAGTGATGATGTAGTCGTCGATCGACAGCGCCAGCGACAACAAGAACGCGGCCAAGATGCCTGGGGCGATGATCGGCATGGTGATCTTGTAAAACGTACGAATGGGGGGCGAGCCGAGGTCCATCGCGGCATCCTCCAATGTCCAGTCCATGCCCCGCAGCCGCGCCTTCACCGTCATGGTGACGAAACTCAAACAGAACATCGTGTGCGCGATCACCACCGTCCAGAACCCTCGCTCGACACCCTGGTTGAAGAACAGCGTGAACAGCGAAGCGCCCATGACGATTTCGGGAGTAGTGAGCGGCAGCACGAGCAGCAGGTTGATCGCTGCCCCGCCGTGCATGCGGTAGCGAGCCAACGCCAGTGCGATGAGGCTGCCGAACAAGGTAGCGATGACGCAAGCGACGGAAGCGATCTTGATGCTTTCGATCAGCGCATCGGTGAACTGACGTTCTTGGAACGGGTGCAGCCAGTTGTCGAGGGTGAACCCCTCCCACCTGGTGTTGAACTTGGTGGTGGGCTCGTTGAAAGTGAAGATCGCGATCGTGATCAGCGGAATGAACAGGTACGCCATGCCGAGGGCGGTGAACACATACAGAAAGTAGGTTCCGGGTCCGCGCCTCATGCCAAGTCCTCCGTTCCCAAGAACTTCGCGTACAACAGCACTCCAGCGGTGATCATGGCCATCAGAACGAAGCTGATTGCCGAGGCGGTGGGATAGTCGCCGGCCTTGAGGAAGCGAGCTTGAATCACGCCGCCGATGACTGGTGTATTCGGGTTACCCAGCAGCGCTGCGTTGATGAAGTCACCGGCAGCCGGGATGAAAGTGAGCAGCGTTGCGGCGAACACGCCGGGTAGCGACAACGGAAAAATCACCTTCCGGAACGTGTTGGCGAAGTTGTTGTAGAGGTCGTACGAAGCGTCGATCAGACCCACTTGCACCTTGTCGAGGCTGACGTAAATCGGAAGCAGCGCGAACGGTAAGAAGTTGTAGGTCAACCCACCGATGACCGCAGTGGGTGTGTTCATGAGTCGGCCGTCGGTGGTGATATGCAGCGCATCGAGCAGCCCGGTGAGGTGCAGGGTGTCAACGACCGACAGCACCGGGCCGGTGTCTGCAAACAGCGATTGCCACGCGATCGTGCGCAGCAGGAAGCTCGTGAAGAACGGCACCATCACCAAGCCGAGCATGAGGTTCGACCACTTCCCTGCCTTGAACGCGATGAAGTACGCAATCGGGTAGGCAATGAGGACGCAGAACACGGTCGCAATGGCGGCATACCCCAGCCCCCTCCAGAGCTGCTCACTGAAGTCGGTGAAAGCCTTGGAAAAATTCGACCATTCCCAAGCGAACTCGAGCTGGTTGCTGTTGGCGTCTGGCCGGACCGACAACGCAATCTTGAGCAGGGTCACCATCGGCACGATGAAGAACAGGTACAAACACAGCAATCCGGGGAACGACAGGACGTACGGGGTGTACTTGGCCTTCTTCAGCGAACGGTTGTCGGTGTCTGTCGCCATGTCAGCCTCCCGTAATCGTGATGAAACGTTCGGTGACGGCGCGGTCGACTTCAGGCTCTAGTTCAGCGAAGACAAACGAATTCGCCTTGGTGACGTCGTCGGGGAACAGAAGCGGGCTATCTGCAAGCGCCGCTGCGTCGCCGCCGAGTTTCACCAACTCGTCGCGAACGCCGACCACCGGGCTGACAAACTGCACAAACGCAGTGATTTTCGCCGCGTTCACCGGGTCGTACGCGTAGTTCATCCACTTCGCCGCAGCCACCCCATTGTCGGCGTCGATAGGAATCACCATCGTGTCGAACCACGACATCGCACCCTCTTCAGGGAAGACAAACCGCACTGCCGGGTTCTCGGCTTGGGCGATGTCGCCCGACCATGCGACGCACGCAGCGAAGTTGCCCGACTGGATGTCTTCCAGGTAGTCGTTGCCGGTGAAGCGGCGCACGTGGCCGCTGTTGGTGAGTTCCTCGATCGTGTCGAGCGCCTGGTCCATCGTGTCTTCGGTGGCGTTGGCCGGATCGTTGCCCTGTGCCAACATCACCAGACCCATGGTGTCGCGCATCTCACTGAAGAACCCGATCTTGCCGGCGAACTCGGGCGTCAGCAGTTCGGAGAAGCTCTTCAACTCGCGGCCGGTGATGTCGATGTTGTAGGCGAATCCGGTGAAACCAGCTTGCCAGGGAAGGTGATACTTGGCGCCTGGGTCCCAACCGAGGTTGAGGTACACAGGATCGAGGTTCTGGTAGTTCGGGATCAGATTGAACGGCAGCGGCGCAATCCATCCCTTGGATTTGAGTCGGGCGGCCATCCAATAGGTGGGACACGCAATGTCCCAAGGCACCTTGTTGCCGCTGTCGAGATAGGCGGCGAACTCTTTGCCGTAGGCCTCTTCGTTGTCGTTCCATGTCTCGGAGTAATTGACCCCTACTCCCGACTCCTCGCTGAACCGGTCGACCGTGCCGATCTCGCCATCGCCGGTGATATCGATGTACTCCGTCCAGTTGATGATCCTTACGGCCGACGACCCCTGGCCGATCCCGCCGCCGGCGCTCGCGTCGGTTTCGGACTCCGTTGACCCTGACGAGTCGTCGCTGCCGCCAACGCTCGACAAGACGACTGCACCCAACGCACCGGCGCCGACGACACCGACACCAATGAGCAACGCGCGCCGATTGATCTTCGGGCCGTCGTCGCTTCCGTCAGCCTTCTTGCCGACCTCTATACCGTCCATGGTGGCCTGGACTTCGTCGACGTCGGTACCGGTGGCCCCAACGATCGCAGACCGGCCGGGCATGACAAAGGGCGCCTCGGGTACCCATGACAACGTGATGAGGTTGCCGGTGGCCACCTGCGAGGTCATGTCATCGGGCTCGATCGTGGCGACGATCTCGGTCCGGTCGTCGAGGTCGATGATCAAGCCAACCTCAGAGCCCTGATAGATGACTTCCTTGATGGTGCCAACGACCGACTTCGTTGGAGCCAACTCGCCGAAGTAGGGCTCGAGCCGCTCTGGACGAAGCATCACTGTCACCGCGGCACCCGGCTCTTGGCCGTTCGTGCTCGCTACGTCGATCGTCGCGCCCATGTCGAGGTCGACGCCGGCGCCGCTGGCGTTCACCTTGCCCGGTAACAAGTTGGCCGAACCGATGAAGCCCGCCACGAAGATGCTCGCCGGCCGGTCGTAAATCTCCTCGGGGGTGCCGATCTGCTCGACACGCCCCTTGCTCATGACCGCGATTCGGTCGCTCATCGTGAGCGCCTCGCCCTGATCGTGGGTGACGAACACGAACGTAATGGCGAGCTCGCGCTGGATGCGCTTGAGCTCGAGTTGCATGGCCTCGCGCAACTTCAGGTCGAGTGCGGCCAGCGGCTCGTCGAGCAACAACGCGCTCGGCTTGTTCACCAGAGCGCGGGCCAACGCGACCCGCTGCTGCTGACCACCCGACAGCTGGTATGGCCGGCGATTCCCGAACTCACCGAGACGAACGATGTCGAGCATCTCGGCTGCCTGACGACGTGCATCGGCTGCGCCCATGCCCTTCGAGCGCAAACCGAACGCAACGTTGTCGAGCACCGACATGTGCGGGAACAGCGCGTACTGCTGGAACACGGTGTTGACGTTGCGCTTGTACGGAGGCACCGTCGACACGTCGGCACCTTCGAGCAAAATCGCACCCGAAGTGGGCTGTTCGAACCCTGCGATCATCTTCAGCAGTGTCGTCTTGCCACATCCCGACGGCCCGAGCAGCGAGAAGAACTCACCCCTCGCAATCGAGAAATCTGCTTGCTCGACGGCGACGTACTCGCCGAACTGCTTGCGCACGTTTTGAAACTGGACGACGTTGTCGGTCACTGAGCCCACCTGTTTGTCGACGACATGCCCGTGAATCTGCCACCTCAATCAACGGGGCGCAAGCTGTAGGTCGGAACGTAACAATCGGAAACGAACGCTGACGATCGGCTCGTGCAGGTGCGAAAACTACGGTCTGGGTCATGAATCACGCCAAGATCGCCGACGCTTCGCTGTGGAACAGCGACCCTCCAAGTCGCCGAGAAAACCGTCCACCCGATGGAGCGCAGGTGAAGGACAGCGATCTGAATGGTGAGTGGGATGTCGTGATCGTCGGCGCTGGCTACAGCGGACTGTGGACCGCTCACTACCTTCTCGACCACAATCCAGCGCTGCGCATCGCAATTGTCGAGCGCGAGTTCGCTGGTTTCGGCGCGTCTGGTCGGAACGGCGGCTGGTGCATCGGCGAGCTCGCCGCAGGGTACGACAAGCTTGCCGCTGCGGGCGCCGCAGCAAGCGCGTTGGCATTGATGCGAGCCCTGTTCGACGCGGTCGACGAAGTGGGGCGAGTCACCGCCGCAGCGGGCATCGATTGCGACTTCGCCAAGGGCGGTGCGTTGCGGTTGGCGAGATCGGCCGCCCAACTCACACGACAACACGAAGAGGTGGCACACATGACGTCGCTCGGTTTCAGCGCCGATGACATGCGACTACTCGACGCGAACGAAGCGACCTCGATGATGGCGTCGCCCGGGGTCCGCGGCGGACTGTTCTTTGCCCATGCTGCGGCGATACATCCCGGAAAGCTGGTTCGCGGCCTGGCCGAGTCGGTGGTAACGCGCGGCGTCTCGTTGATCGAACACACAGCTGCCACTGCGATCAGCGAGCGCTCGGTGACAACTGATCGCGGCGAGATTCGCGCGCCCATCGTCGTGCGGGCAACGGAGGGCTACACCTGCGACCTGCCCGGCCTCAAGCGTGTTCTGGTGCCGTGGTACTCGCTGATGATCGCTACCGAGCCCATTGCCGATGACGTCTGGAAGGAGATTGGTTTGCACGGCCGCCAGACTTTCACCGACGACCGGCGCCTGGTGATCTACGGTCAGCGCACTGCCGACAACCGAATTGCGTTCGGCGGGCGCGGCGCTCCATATAGCTTCGGTTCACGCATCGACCCATCCGTCGAGTCGGGATCCGAGGCGCACCAACTCATCATTGCCTCGTTGCACGAGCTTCTGCCGCAGGTGGCGGACGCCAAGGTCACGCACCTGTGGGGCGGAGTGCTCGGCATTCCTCGCGACTGGTTCCCGTCGGTCGGTTTCGACCGTGACACCGGGCTCGGCCACCTCGGCGGTTTCGTCGGCGAGGGCGTCGCCGCCGCCAACTTGGCCGGCCGCACGCTGGCCGATCTGATCACAGGTGCCGACACGGAACGCACGACATACCCGTGGGTCAATCACCGGTCACGAAGGTGGGAACCAGAACCGTTCCGCTGGCTCGGCATCAACGCCGCACTGCGAGCCGCGGTCCTACGCCGACCGAACCGAATTCAAGCGGGACAAACCCAGTCAAGTCGGCAAACTGACCGACCGCCTCCTCGGCTAACCAAGTCAGCGTTGGCAGCGGGGGCAGAAATGGGTGGATCGTTGGGCGCTCACCGTGTGGCGGATCCAGCCGACACCACAGGTGAGGCACCGCTCGCCCGTTCGGCCGTACACCCGGTGGGCGTCTTGGTACGAACCGCCGGCGCCGAAGAGATCCACGTATTGCGCGTCGCCCAGCGTTGACCCACCGGCCTCAATCGCCGCAGTGAGCACCGAAAGGATCGAAGCGTGCAACCGACGCTCGGCGTCGAGCGAGAGTTCGTCGCTCAATCGGTCGGGACGCAGGCGGGCTGCGTGGAGGATCTCATCGGCGTAGATGTTGCCGATGCCCGCAATGGTGTGCTGGTCGAGCAGCAGCGGTTTGATCAGCCGGTGCCGGCCGCGCAACAGGACGCGTAGCTGACGCAGCGACAGCCCGTCGGTGATGGGGTCGACGCCCATCAGCGCCAGTTCCGGAACTTCCACCGCAACGTTGGTGGGGTCGAACACCACCACCTCGCCGAACGTTCGAGGGTCGACGAACCACAGTTCCTTCGGCGCGAGCCCAGCTTCCTGTTCGGGCGCGTCGAGATGCATCACCACGTGGGTGTGTGGCGGCCGCTCGGTGCCCACGTCGGCAACCAGCACCTGGCCGCTCATGCGCAGATGAATCATCACTTCGTCGCCGCTGTCGAGCGGGAGCAGCAAGTACTTGCCGCGCCGATTGGCGGCGATGATGCGAGTACCAGTAAGCCCGTCGATGACCTCGCGGGCCGAGGTACGCCGGACGGTTCGCTCGCGGCCTATCTCCACTTTCGAGACGTGGCGGCCCACCACAAATCGCTCGAGCCCACGGCGCACCGTTTCCACTTCGGGTAGTTCGGGCATGCGAACCGGCCCCTTCAGGCGAGGTCGAGCACGGCAAGGGCGGCCCCGGCCGCCACCTGCTCGGCCGACTTCTTCGAGCGCCCGACACCTGTGCCAGCGACCTGCCTGCCGAGCAGCACCTCTGCATAGAACGTCTTGTCGTGGTCTGGGCCGGTCGACGTGAGTCGGTACTCGGGCGACGGCAACTGGCGCAGAGCCGCAAGTTCCTGCAACGCGGACTTCTGGTCGAGCCGGTGCAGCGTGCTGAGGGCATGTTCCAACCGGGGCAGGAAGAGCCGCTCGATCACTTGGAACGTCTTGTCGACGCCACCGTCGAGGTAGATCGCCCCCAGCACCGCTTCCATCGCGTCAGAGAGAATGGACACCTTCTCGCGCCCGCCAGCGGCGTCTTCCCCCTTGCCGAGCAGGAGATGATCACCGATCTGGAGTTCCACTGCGACGTGTGCGAGCGCGTTGGCGTTGACGACGCTCTTGCGAAGGTCGGTCAGGGCACCTTCGCCGTGATCGGCAAAACGTGAATACACCAAGTCGGCAACGACCCAACCAAGCACCGCGTCGCCCAAGAACTCGAGGCGTTCGTTGCTGTCGGAGTCGTCGGACTCCGCGACCCACGAGCGATGACACATGGCGCGCCGGAGAAGTGCGGGGTCGTTGAACTGGTGACCCAGACGCTCCTCGAGTGCGTCGAGTGCCACGTGTTAGCGGGTGCGGTCGAACACGTAGTCGACTGCGTCACGCACCGACTTCAGGTCTTCCAGATCTTCGTCTTCGATGCGGAACCCGACCGTGCGGTCTGACAGTTCCTCTTCGAGCGATTCGACCAATTCGATCAACGCCAAGCTGTCGGCCTCGAGGTCGTCAGCGAACGACTGACCTTCGCTGATGGTCGAGGGGTCGATCTCCAAGATGTCGGCCAGTCGGTCGCGGACGATCTCGAAAATCTCGTCGCGCCCAATCGGGCCCTGGTTCACATGAGTCTCTGCAGGCACGAAGTCAGGCTAGTCGTCGTCACCCAACAGACCGTGTCTCGGGCACTCGACTGATCGCCGCGTATGTCGCAACCGATCGGAGCAACAAGTCCTGCGAATCCACGCCGGAGTCGCTACCAGGTGAGGGATCGAGGCAGCACCCTGCCACAGTGGCCCCATGAACTCCCGCTCGCCCGCGCCACGCAGCTCTCGTGCCGCCACATTGCTGATCCTCGGCCTTGGCCTCGCGTTCGTGGCTGCATGCTCTGGGTCCGACGATGCCGCCCCCACCGTCACCACGGGCGGTGCAACCACAACAGCTCCCGCGACCACTGAAGCACCCTCCACAACAGAACTGCCCGGCACCACTGAGGGAGAGGCCGCTACACCCGCACCTGCCACCACCGAAGCTTCGGACGACGACGGAGGCACCAGCCACAACGGAAGCGCTGCTCGCCGAGTTCGAACCGATCGCGGACGGTCCGTACGACGTCGGCGTGCAGACCATCACGATTTTCGACGAGGCGCGCCAACGGCCGTTGACGGTCGATGTGTGGTTCCCGATCACCGATGCGACGGGCCTCCCGGCCCATCAGTACACCTATAGCCCCGGTGTGTATTACGAGTCGCCGACCGCAGTCACCGCCGACGCGACAAGCATTGCACCCGACGGGCCGTACCCGCTCGTCGTCTACTCGCACGGCAGCGGCGGCCTGCGGTACATCGCCTCGAGCTACACCGAGGCCATCGCCAGCAACGGGTACATCGTGGCGTCAGCCGACCACACCGGCAACACCGTCACCGAACGGCTCACGGGAACGAATGCCGAGTTCGACGTCACCGCTCTGAACCGCCCACAGGACGTAGCGGCCGTCATCGACGAGATGACGAACCCAGAGAACGTCGACACCGCCGGTTTCGTCGCCAACCTCGACCCCACGCGCATCGCAGTCTCCGGGCATTCGTTTGGAGGATTCACCGCGTACGCCATGGCCTCCGGACACACCAATGCCCTCGGTACGTTCGAGGCCGATCCAAGGGTCGATGCGATCATTGCCCTCGCCCCGGCGACCGGCGATGGATCCGGCCGCCTGCTCACCGACGAGCAACTCGCTTCCATCACCATTCCGAGCCTCGTCATGGTCGGCACGAACGACCAGACGACCCCGGCGACGCCGAACGTCGATCGGCCGTGGGAACTGTCGAACAGCACCCCTCGCTATCGTCTCGACCTAGAAGACGCCCAGCACGAGTCGTTCACCGACATTTGCGACTACCAGCAGGCCGTGCCGCTGCTGCCTGGCGTGCCCCAACTGATCCTTGACACCATTGACGTCTACGCCGAGGAGGGCTGCACCCCGGCCGACATGCCGATCGAGCGGGTCAAAGAGCTCACGAACACATTCGCCATCACCTTCCTGGAATCGATCTTTCGTGAAGGCACCATGATCGATCCGGCTGTCACAGCCATCCCCGACGACGTCACCTTCCAGGTCAAGTAGCCGTACGTCGGCGGCTGGTCTGCGTCAGAGGGTCTGAATCGACATGCCCTGTCGGAGATCGACGAGGACGGCGACCAAGATCACGCCGAGCAACTGGAGTAACTACTCGCCGCGATCAGTCAACTGGTTTGGTCAGCCGTTGGTCTCGTACCAGGTCGCCCAGGCGTCGAGGTTGTCGACGATGAGGTTGGCGCACTCGGGCGAGCGTGCGGATGCGCAACCTGCGTCCGCGTACTCGTCCGCCAGTTCGCCCCCTTCGGCGAACAGCCTGAAGCTGTCACGGAGCTCGGTGTCTTCCGGGTAGTCAACTTCGTACCAGGGCGCTTCATCCGGCCCTGCCGTCAAGACGCCGTACATGAGGACGAACTCTCGGGCGGTCACCGAGGGCGGCTTGCCCACTGCGCTGTTCATGGCATTCGAGTAATGCACCTCGCATGAGAGATTCGTGTGATCCCCGCCTGATGTGGTCTCACAGTTCTCGACGGAGACCTGTGCACCCAGGATCGACTCGTACGCGATCGTCTGAGCCGGCAAGGACGATGCCGAGCAATCGGGGTCGCCCCACGACAGCACGACGGCCGCCTCACAGTCCCCTCCGTACCAGGACTCCACCACGGCCTCCACCCTGTCTGCCGGCTCCAACGTTTCGTGCCACGCCGCCCAGGCGTCGAGGTTCTCCATTTGGATGGTGGCGCACGACTCGGGGAACGGACCAGCAGACGCAGTCTTCGTAACCGTCGAAGCGACCCTCGCTCGCAAGGAAGGTTCCCATCTCGATACAGCAGTTCCCGAGTGCTCGGTGAATCCGAACTGCGTGATCACCCCGTCCTCGACCACGACCGGCCACAGGTCATGGCCGCCGCCTTCGCCGATCGCATCCGTCATCGCGTTGCGGTACGGCGTTCCGCAGCTGAATGACCCAGGCGCGCTCTCCGTGCAGTTCAGGTCCAATCGCCCACCTATAGCTGCCTGATAGGCAGACTCGGCGCGTATCTGGTCGTCGGTGCGGTCCGCGAGCTCGAACAACTCGGCGGCCCGATCCGCGTCCCCGGAGTAGAACGCAGCGACGCCGGCTTCGATCACCTCGAGACTCGGACATGGTGGGCGCGCTGGTTGTCGGTGCTGGCGGTTGTGGTGGGTTCTGTCGTTGTCTCACCTCCCCCGCTCTCGCACGCCGCCATCACGAGCAGAGCCGCTGCGACTCCTGCCGATCTCAACCATCTCATCGTGTATCTCCGTTCTCGACTAGCCGCTCAATCAGGGTCGCTTCTGCCTCGCCAGGCCAACGGTTCCGCAGCGGCCTGACGCCCGGCCACTGCACCGAACCCGGCCACCAGCGCATGGCGCGCAGGCGGCTCCACCTCCGCCACGAACCGCTCGAAGTCTGGTTGCCCCCGACCCATCACCGTATAAAAGCATCCCAACCGCCGACTTGCGCGACAACAGAATCGAAAATTTCTTCAACTGCGACGCGTCGATACCCGGGCAAGGTGCACCCAGCCTCGGCTCTCACCGCTCGCCTCGACACGTTCCGCACGAGCGCCAGATGCCCGTTCCGGGCGGCGCAGCGCAAAGCCGCGAGTGACGGAAGGTCTGTCAGGGTTGCGTGAACTCGATTCGGTTGCCGTCTGGGTCTGACACGAACGTCTGACGATCGGTCGATCCGGCACCACGCGTGGTTCCGGCACGTCGATGCCTGCCGCCCGCAAGGCCGAAACGGTGGCAACAATGTCGGCCACTTCGAACGCGATGTGCTGTCCCTGATCGGGTGGCACCGCCGCTTCGATCAGGTGCACTTGCCTGCCGCCGCCAGCGTCGAGCCATGCTCCGCCGAATCCGAAGTCGGGCCGGTCGAGCACAGCCATGCCGAGCACATCCCGGTAGAAGCCGAGCGCAGTCTCGGTGTCAGTCACGTTGATCGACACGTGGTGAATCCCCGAAATCAGCATGACAGCACCGTACCGCAGCTGCCACCACGCCAGACAGGCGGTGCCGACGAACGTCAGTCAGCAGGGACGGTGTCGTTGTCGGCCGGGCGGATGGCCCTTGCGATTTCTCCGACGATGTCGGCTTCGACCATCTCGCGGGCGGTGTTGATGCCGTTGATGATCGCCCGCTCACTCGACGAACCATGCCCGATCATGCACACGCCATCGACTCCGAGCAGCATTGCACCGCCGTACGTTTCCGGGTCGAGTGTTTCGTACAGCGGCAGGATCGCTGGCATCAGCTGATCGGCCAGCGCCTGGTATTCGGGTGTTGAGTTGAACGCCATGAAGAGCGCACGAATGATGCCCTTCATGGTGCCTTCCATGGTCTTCAGCACCACGTTGCCGGTAAATCCGTCGGCCACAACCACGTCGGCAGTGTCGGCCATCATGTCGCGACCCTCGACGTTGCCGATGAAGTTAAGTCGCCGGCGGCCGCCGCAGCGAGGAGCAGCGGGTACGTCTCTTTGCGGAGAGTGTCGCCCTTGCCCGGCTCTTCGCCGATGGACAGCAGCCCGACCTTGGGCGATGCGAGCCCGAAGCGATGGCGTGCCAGCACCGAACCCATTTGGGCGAACTGGACCAGCCATTCGGCTGCACCTCGGCGTTGGCCCCGGCATCGAGCAACACGGTTGGCTGGCCACCGGGAACTGGGATGATCGTTGCAATCGCAGGCCGGTTCACGCCACGAATCCGTCCCCATGCGCAGCAACGCCGACGCCATCGTGGCGCCGGTATTGCCGGCCGAAAGCATCGCCGAAGCCTCGCCATCGCGAACCAGCTCGGCAGCTCGAACCAGCGTGGAGTCTTTCTTGCGACGAACGGCACGCCCACCGTCTTCGTCCATCTCGATGACTTCGGTGGCGACGACCAGCGGAATTCCCCCGAGGTCGCAACGGTCACCCAGGTCGGCTGGGCCAACGAGAACGACTGGCGTACCAGCAGCGGCGGCGATCCTCGCTCCGGCGACAATGGCGTCGGGAGCGTTATCGCCGCCCATTGCGTCAACCGCAATGGGCAACATATTCAGTACAGATTCCCTGGTTGCGCCAGCGTCAGCCGACGTCGATGACGACGCGGTTCTTGTACCAACCGCACGACGGGCATACCGTGTGTGGCGTCTTGGCATTGCCGCAACGCGGGCAGGTGCTGCGCGAGGGAACGCTCAGCTTCCATGCGCCAGCGCGGTGGCTGCGGGACTTTGATTTGGACTTCTTCTTCTTGGGAACGGCCACGACGGGACTCCAGCGATCGAATGCGAAAGGGCTGAGACAGACTATCGGCGACAGACCCGAGAACGAACGCCGAGTGTGAGGTCAGTCATTCTCTGATCGTCGAGGCGCAGGCCTTCCAGCGCCGCCCAACGGAGATCGCCGACGGTGTTGTCGCACGAGCACGGCGACTCGTTGCGATCTGCACCACATTCGGGGCAGATGCCAGCGCAATCAGGCCGGCACAGCGGGCCAACCGGCAGTTCCAGCAGCACGTACTCTCGAACGATCGGCGCCAACTCGATGAGGTCGCCCTCGATCTGGTTGGCCTCTTCGTTGGTGAGGTTGTACTGAAACAGCTCGTCTACGTCGCTCTCGGCAATGCCGGCGACGTCGACCAGACAACGCCGACACTGAGTGGCCCAAGGCGTGCGAACGTGCCCGTGCACCATGACGCCGTCTACCGACGACACAGCTGTGAGTGCAACGTCGACGTCGCCGGCAATACGTTCGTCGTCCACTTCGAGCGGCCCGATTGGAAGGGTGGCAGCGATCTCGCGACAAGTTCCTGGCTGACGCAGGATCTCAACGGCGTTGAGCCGCAACATAGCTAGCGGGTTCGACGGCATGACCGGAACCCTACCGATGCCGGTCAGCGATCTTGGTCGAAGAAACCCTTGACGAGGTCGCTCTCGTCGTCCACGTCGGTCAACTGCAAGTGACTTGGGCTGTCGCCGATGGACAGCTTTTGACGTCCGGTCGCAACGGTCTTTCCGAGCTTGTCGAGCAGAATCTCGAAGCTCGCCAACCGCTGATCGAGGAAGTCTTCGGTTTCCAGCTTGAGGCGCCGCGAGTCGTTGTCTGCAGTGTCGACGACGAGGCGTGCCCGTGCCTCTGCGGCACGAACGACTTCGGTGCGCTGCACCATTCGTTCCGCCTGCACCCGCGCTGCTTCGAGCATCTCGTTCGCTTCGCGCTTGGTCTTGGCGACGAAATCTTGACGTTCTTTGAGCATCCAGCGCGCCTGACGCAGCTCTTCGGGAAGTCTGGCGAGCGCTTCATCGAGCAGTTCGATGATCTCGTCGCGATCGATGCGGGGCGACGACGACAACGGCATGGTGGGCGCGTCAGCGATGATGTCGATGGCACGTCGTAGCAAGGTTTCGGCGTCGCCGACGTAGCCGTGCTCTTGGCCCGGCTCGGGATACTCGTCGTCGATTTCGTCGTACGGGTCACCGTCGTACCGGTCGTCGTAACTCATGGCGTGTCGAATCTACCGGCCAGAGCCGCTGCAACGGGAGCACTGACGAGGTGATCGATGGCCCCGCCGTAGGACGCTATCTCACGGATGAACCGGCTCGAGATGAATCCATACGCTGGGCGACACGGCACGAACACAGTGCGGATTCCGGTGACCGAATGATTCATGTGCGCCATCTGCTGCTCGATCTCGTAGTCGTCGGGGGTGCGCAGCCCCTTCACGATGAAGTCTGCGTGTGCGGCGGCAGCTGCCTGCACTGCGAGCCCGGTGTATTTCTCGACTGTGACACCTGGCCGTCCGGCGAGGCTTTCGCGTGCAAGTTCGACCCGCTCGTCTGGGGTGAAGACGCCCGACGGCTTCGAGAAGTTGTAGAGGACCCCAACGACGACGTCGCCGAACAGTTCCAGGGCTTGGTCAACGACGTCGATGTGCCCCAGATGGATGGGGTCGAAACTTCCAGGAATGAGAACCCGTCGGGTGCCAGTGCTCATGCGGGCCTCAAACTACTTCCAGAAAGGTCACCCATGTACGGCCGTAGCGGCGGGCACGCACAGTACGCCACCCATCCGGAGCTTCGATCTCGCGCTCGGCTTCGGCCACCACGAAGGGCGCCTTGATACCAGCCAGCAACTCTGGCCAGGATTCGAACTTGTAAGGCGGATCGGCGAGCACGATGTCGACGTCGAGCCCACGCACGAGTACCTGCGCGTCCCCGGCCACTGCCTTCGAGCGATCGCCGAGCCCGAGGTGATCAAGGTTGCCTCGGAGCACCCGCAGTACGCCGCGGTCGCGCTCGATGAACGTGCAGTGGGTGGCACCTCGTGACAACGCTTCGATTCCGAGTGCGCCGGACCCCGCATAGAGATCGGCAACCGTCGCTCCGTCGACGAGATTGAGACTGCCCAACGCGTTGAAGATCGCCTCGCGGACCTTGTCGGTGGTGGGCCGCACTTCAGTGCCCTCGGGCGCCTCGATTTTGCGCCCGCGAAGTTCTCCCGCCACAACTCTCATCACGCCAGGCTAACGACGGGCTGGCCGGGTGGTCGGCCCCGGCATACTGGGATCGTGTTCGAGCCGTACCCGCAGATCACCTGCATCGACTGCGGAGGCCGCGCATTCCTGCTCACACAACCCCGAGAAGATGGTTGGTGGGAAGCCGGCGACGTCCTCGCGTATCGGTGCGAAGATTGTCTCGATCGATGGGATCTCGTGTTGGAAGACGATGACTTCGACCGCGATATCCGTGGCGACATGAATGGCGACACCGGGCGAAGCGACTGACGTGAACGTGGCGCACAGAGACATCCGCTGCGCACCCTTCGATGCGCTCACAGTCGCTGAGTTGTACGGGATCCTGCGCTTGCGCAGCGAGGTGTTCGTCGTCGAGCAAGAGTGCGCCTACCTCGACATCGATGGTCGCGATACCGAACCTTCCACTCTGCACCTCTGGGCTGAAGCCCACCAGCCCTTGCACGGGGCAACCGTCTCCGCCTATCTGCGAGTGCTCGACGACGGCGATGCTCGTCGGATCGGGCGAGTCGTCACCGATGCCGAGGCACGCGGCAGCGGCTTAGCCGCCCGGCTCGTGCAGTGTGCACTCAACGCCACAGAAGGCCCGTGGGTTCTCGACGCTCAGTCGCATCTCACGGCGTGGTACGAGCGCTTCGGCTTCGTAGCAGCGGGCGACGAGTACATCGAAGACGGCATCCCCCACGTACCGATGCACCGCTCCGTGCCGTCAATCAGCAGTTAGTCCATCCGCGATTAGCGGCCAGACTCCATCCGAATCTGCTTCTTCGTCGCAGTCCAACTGCAGATCTGACAGCCGATGAGATCGTGGCGCAGCGCCGGGCAGTAGTCGCGCCCGAAGAAGATGATCTGCAGGTGCCGTCGATTCCACGTGTCGATCGGGAAACACCTTTTTGAGATCGCGTTCCACCTGGTCGACGTTCTTGCCTTCGGACAATCCCCATCGCACGGCAAGTCGGTGAATGTGGGTATCGACTGGAAATGCAGGCACACCAAACGCCTGGGCCATCACCACGCTGGCGGTCTTGTGGCCAACACCCGCGAGCGACTCGAGGAACTTCCAGTCAGGATAAATCTCGCCGCCAGCGTCGATGATCTGGTTGGCAGCAGTCCACAAATTCCTGGCTTTGGTCGGCGCTAGACCGACCTCGCGGATGTAACCCAGAATCGTGTCGGGGTCGAGCGAGGCCATCTTCTCGGGTGTATCTGCGACAGCGAACAACGCTGGAGTGACCTGATTGACCTTCTTGTCCGTGGTCTGCGCAGACAACGCCACCGCCACCAGCAGCGTGTACGGGTCGGTGTGGTCGAGCGGGATCGGCGGCTGCGGATAGAGCTCGTCGAGAATCACCCCGATGCGGTCGGCCTTCTCCTGTCGGTTCACGTCAGCGACGCTACCGGCGCTCACCACGGCGATCCGGCGACAACCAGACATCGTGACCCCAGCCGAGTCGTCTCGGCATCACTCGACTACAAGGGGATCGGCCTCGGCATCGAGCGGATCATCCAACTGGTAGCCCGATCGCACCGTCCACCGCCATACCAAGATCGCGACGCCACCCAAGGGGATCATCAAGATCCACGTCAGCACGCGGTAGAGCAACACACCGGCAGTCACTGCGTTGACCGTTTCATCTCCGGACACTTGGGTAACGAGAGTCACAAATGCCAGTTCACTCAGCCCAGCGTCCCCGGGCATCGTCGGCATAACGGTGATGCCACGCACGATCGCAAACACGCAGAACAACGCAAGCGTGGACACGGCCGAACTGGGTACGCCGACGGCTCGAATGCACATGGCGAACAATCCCCCCTGGATCACGGTCACCGCAATCGACCCGATCAGTATTTGCTTCCAGGCGCGCCGCACCAGGATGATCGTGCGAGTGCGCTGCGCGATCAGCTTGCGGGACAGTTTGCCCGGATCACTTGGTTGGCGTCGGCGCACCCACGCCCAGAAGCGTTCCAAACGGTCACCCAGCAAGATGGCACGGGCAGGCGTTCCGAAGAAGTAAGCGAGAGCGATGAAGACCGAGGCCGCAATCACCGCGGCCGAGATCACGATCGACGTGACGCCACCCAAATCGAAGCCCCCAATGGCGATGCCCACCGCGGCGAATGCCGGAAGCACCAGTTTGGTTGCGATGTTGATCACGGATGCCCCCGCAGAAGCGGTGGCCGCGTCGGCAGTCCGTTGCCCCCACGACCGGAACATCTTGTAACGAAGTGGTATGTCCGACGGGCCGGGGATGACGCTCGCAACAGCAGTCGAACCCAACCAGGCCAGCCCGCCGTGGAACACAGACAACCCAGGTACGAAGGCCGCCGACAGGTACGCCTGAGCCACGATGAGCACCACCAACACCCCGAGCAGCAACAACAGGTCGGTTGTCGACACCTCGCCGATCGCGTCGATGACCTCGGAGAGTTCGAAGCCCTTGAACGCCCGCGCCAACACGAAACCAGCAAGTACGAAGCCGGCAAGCAGCAACACAACTCGAATTGCAATCTTGCGACCGTTCACCGTGCGGACGTTACCCCGACAACACCGGTGTGGCCTGGCTCAACTCTTGGCGAGGAAGCCTTCGTCTTCTTCGGTGAGCAACAATGCCAGCTCGTCGGCGAGCACCTGGTGGCGCTGCATGCCCGGGTCGGCGTCGGCGATTTCGAACGCGGCGTCCCTGGCCAACTTCACGAGCTCGCGGTCGCGGCGCAGCGACGCCAACTTCAAGTCGCTGCGCCCCTTCTGTGCGGTGTTCATCAAGGTGCCTTCACCACGGAGGTCGAGGTCGACCTCGGCCAGTTCGAAGCCGTCGGTCGACGCCACCAGCGCCTCGACGCGCGGGTTCCCGATGACCTTGCCGTCTTCATCGAGCTGTTCTTGTGTGACCAGCCAGCACGTCGATTCGTGCGCGCCTCGGCCAACACGGCCTCTCAACTGATGGAGCTGAGCGATACCGAACCGGTCGGCATCGAGGATGACCATCACGGTCGCATTCGGAACATCGACGCCCACCTCGATCACGGTGGTCGCCACGAGCACGTCGAGATCACCGGCACGGAAGGCGTCCATGGTGACGTGCTTCTCTGCAGCCGAGAGCCGACCATGCAACAGCCCAATCCGCAGACCCTTCAGCTCGTCGTGTTGCAGCCGTTCGAACGTCTCTTCGGCTGAAGCCACTTCAAGCTTCTCGCTCTCATCGATCAGCGGGCACACCACATACGCCTGGCGGCCCTCTGCGACCTCGGCGCGAACGTCATTCCAGACCTCGACTTCCAGCAGTGCGCCGGCTGCCCACCTCGTGACGATGGGGGTACGACCGGGCGGCAACTCGTCGAGCACGCTCACATCGAGATCGCCATACACCGTCATCGCCGCCGTTCGCGGGATTGGTGTTGCGGTCATGACCAACACGTCGGGTACGTGACCCGATGACTTGTCGCGCAGCGCAGCTCGTTGCTGGACACCGAACCGATGCTGCTCGTCGACGACGACAGCTCCGAGCGAGTGGAACGCAACACCTTCCTGAATGAGCGCGTGCGTGCCAATCGCAATGTCGACCGTTCCGCTGGCGAGACCGCTGAGCACTTCCTTGCGGTCGGCGCCTGTGATTCGGTTGGTGAGGAGTTCCACCCGCAACGGTCGGTCGCCGAACAGGTTGCCTGGGTCGGGAACCTTGAGGTCGCCGAGCATGGCTCGGATGCTGGTGGCGTGTTGCTCGGCCAACACCTCGGTCGGCGCCATCAGCGCGCCTTGATGGCCACCCTGCACCGCCGTGAGCAAGGTCGCCACCGCCACGACCGTCTTGCCGGCGCCCACGTCACCCTGCAGCAGCCGGTGCATTGGTTGGCCACCGGCCAGGTCGGTCTCGATTTCTCCGATCACCCTCGACTGCGCCCCGGTGAGCGGATATGGCAGTGCGGAATAGAACCGTCGAACCAGTTCCCCGCCAACGGTGTGCACCAGCCCTTTCGAGGTTCGTTCCAGCTCCCGCTTTCGCAACACGAGCACCATCTGCACACGGAGCAGTTCGTCGAACGCCAGGCGTCGCCTCGCGAGCTCCTTGTCACGCATGGTCTCGGGATTGTGGATGGAAGCGAGCGCCTCCGAACGGCCCATGAGCCCCAAGCGCTTGCGGAGGTCGCCTGCCAGCGGTTCCGCCATTCCTCGGTCGACGCATCGCCGCAATGCTTCCTCGACGAAGGCGGCGATCTCCCACGTGTTGAGCTGCGCCTTTTCGCTCTGCGGGTAGATGGGCACGATGCGCGCCGTACGGTCGCCGATGAGGTCGACGACCGGGTTGGTCATCTGCCACCCGCCGCGATACACCTCCGCCTTGCCGAACAAGGCCACTTGCAAACCCTCTCGGAGCTGCCGCTCACGCCATGGCTGGTTGAAGAACACGACGTCGAGACGGCCGGTGCCGTCGCCAACGCGAGCGGTGACCATCGTGCGCCGATTCCGGAGCACCCGCTTGCTCACGCCGCGCACCGTGACGATGACGAGCGCTTCTTGGTCGGCAACCAGGTCGCCGATGCGGGCCTCGTTGGTGCGATCAACCCAACGCCTCGGGTAGGTCATCAACAGTTCGAGCACGGTGTTCACATCGAACGCCGCCAACGACGCCTTCTTCTTCTCGCCCACACCCTTCAGCAGCGCGACGTCGATCCCGGCTAGCTCTCGATACGTAATCGGTGGTCGCTCGCTCACGAGTGTGAACCTGGTTACTCGACCCCGAAGAGGTATGGGTACAACGGCTGTCCGCCTACATGTACTTCCACCTGCAACTCTGCGTACCGTTCCGACAGCCACGTTTCGATCGAAGCGGTGACGGAGGCGTCGGCGTCTGCCCCGGTGATGACGGTGACCAGTTCGCCATGGCCGCCGATCAACTGGTCGAGGAGCGAAGTCGACGCGCTCGAACGCTGACCCTGAAACCGCGACGATGCCATCGCCGTCGGCAATACCCATCCAGTCGCCGGTTGCGATAGGCCCGGCATCGGAGTTCGACTCGCGAACTGCTTGCGTGACTTCTCCGCTGGCGACCGAGTCGGCTGCCTCGGTCATTTCGGCAGCGTTCTCTGCAACCGAGGCCTCGGGGTCGTACACCACGAGCGCCGCGAGCGCTTCGGGCATGGTGCGGGTCTTCACCACGATCACGTCTTTCGTGGTGAGCGCATCGACCTGCTGGGCCACCGCAATGATGTTCTTGTTGTTCGGCAAGATGATGACTTGGTCGGCGTTGACGTGCTCGACCGTGTCGAGCAGTTCTGCCGTCGACGGGTTCAGTGATTGACCACCGGTGACGATGCCCTGCACGCCAAGGTTGGCGAACAACTCGACGAGCCCGTCGCCGTTGCAGACGGCGACGACCGCCGTGGTGACGGGAGGCAGGCCAGCGCCAGCGCGTACCGCGAGTGTGGGCTTGCTCGAGCCACCGATGGCGGCCTCGCGTTGCGCGTGCTCTTCGGCGACCTCTTCGAAGAGGTCGGTGACGCGGATCTGCTTGGGACGGCCGCCGAGTTCGAGCGGCACTTCGATGGCTGCGCCGATGTCGTTGGTATGCACGTGACAGTTCCACAAGCCGTCGCCACCGACGACGACGATGGAGTCGCCGATTGCGCCCCAACCTTGCTTGAACTCATTGATCCGGCTGTCGTCGAGGTCGAGGAAGTACATCACCTCGTATCGCTGCTCGCTCACGTCGAGCCCGTCGTCGATGCCAGAGGATCGCTGCGCTACGGCGGCCGCCCGAGCAACACTGTCGGCGCTGTCATCGGGCTCACCCAGATCCGGGTCGGGCATGGGCTCGCCGCCCACCACGTGGAGCGCAGAGTCGAGCAGCAACAGATAACCGGCACCGCCGGCATCGACGACTCCGGCGTCTTTGAGCACTTGGAGCTGCTCGGGCGTGTTGTCGAGCGCGAGCTTGCCGGCGTCGCGGGCGGCGCGAACCACGTCGAGCAGTGTGGAACCCTCGCCGGAGGCCAACTTGGCAGCTTCGGCACTCTCGCGCACCACGGTGAGAATGGTTCCTTCGATCGGCTTGAGCACCGCTTGATAGGCGCTGCTGGAGGCGTTCGACGAGCGCATCGGCGAAATGATGTGCATGCTCGCTGGCGTTCTGCTTGAGGTTTGCCTGCTTGAAGGTCGACGCGATGCCGCGGAGAATCTGGCTGAGGATGACGCCCGAGTTGCCACGGGCGCCCATGAGCGAGCCGTGGCTGATGGCGTCGCACGTGGCGTCGAGATCGTCGGCGTCGGCTGTCTCCATTTCGGCGATCACCGCATCGAGTGTGCGCGACATGTTCGTTCCGGTGTCGCCGTCTGGAACCGGGTAGACGTTGAGGCGGTTCAACCCACCGGCGTGTTCGCGCACCGTGTCGCGAAACGTCGTCATCATCTCGCGCAAGGCGTGAACGTCAAGCCGTTCGAGGGTTGGCACCGGACCATCGTAGGCCGATGTGAGAACGTTGCAGCCGGAGGTAGTAGCCAGAACGGCTGCTAGCCTTCCCTGGCCGTGTGGGCATACACGAATTTCGGTGAATTCACCGATGCGCCCACCGCAGGTTTCGATTCGAGGAGTACGAACATGGCATCAAAGTGTGAAGTCTGTGGCAAAGGCCCTTCATGGGGCATGTCGGTTTCCCACTCACACCGGCGCACCAAGCGTCGTTGGAACCCGAACATTCAGCGCGTCCGTGCGTTGGTGAAGGGTGCACCCAAGCGCCTCGACGTGTGCACGAGCTGCATCAAGGCCGGCAAAATCGTCAAGGCCGGCTGAGGTCGCATGACCATGCCCTCGCAGAGCATGCCTGAGGTGTTCTGATGCAAGGAGTCGTCAAAGCGTACGACCCGCAATCTGGCCTCGGTGTCATCATGTGTGACACCGACCTCGCCGACTACGAACTCGCAGCCGACGCGCTCGAGGGTTCGATTTTCCGTATGGTCCGACAGGGCCAACGCGTGGTGTTCAACCTCGACGAAGCCGGCCGGGCCACACGCCTGCGCCTCGGCTCCGAGGTCGACATGGGCACGCCGGGCTACCAAAGCCCCTCGCTGCCGAACGGCTGAACTCAGCCCGTTCGAACGAGCCGTTGCGTCACGGCCGTCCATCAATGTCAGCAAATCACTGACATTGATCGGTTTCTCCGCTATTCACCGTACGTCCATCTGAATTCCAGATGGACGCATCGGAATAAATCTGACGCTGTTACCCCGATTCGACCACAGCGCGCGCCGTCGACCATCAGGCAAACTATGGGAAACGAGCACGGCAACGGCGCCGTAGCAAGGGGAGAACATGAGTGGAACGACGTCCAACGCCCGTCTCCAGGAGTGGGTAGCCGAATGGGCCGCCATCCTGACGCCAACCAGCGTGTACTGGTGCGACGGCAGCGCCGAAGAGTACGACCGGTTGGCACATGAACTCGTCGAGGCTGGCACCTTCACCAAGCTCGATGAGGCCAAGCGCCCCAACAGCTACTGGGCTCACTCCGACCCAGGCGACGTCGCCCGTGTAGAAGACCGCACCTTCATCTGTTCCAGCACCCCCGATGAGGCCGGCCCCAACAACAACTGGCGCGACCCGGCCGAAATGCGTGCCGAGATGACCGAGATGTACCGCGGCGCCATGGCTGGACGCACCATGTACGTGGTGCCGTTCTCCATGGGCCCGCTCGGATCACCCATCGCCCACATCGGCGTGCAGATCACCGACTCTGCCTACGTCGCGGTGTCGATGCGGATCATGACTCGCATGGGCCAGGCCGCGCTCGATGTGCTCGGCGACGGCCAATGGGTGCCGTGCGTGCACTCGGTCGGCGCTCCCCTCGCACCCGGCCAGGCCGACGCGCCGTGGCCGTGCAACCCCGACAACAAGTACATCGTCCACTTTCCCGACACCCGCGAGATCTGGTCGTACGGCTCGGGCTACGGCGGCAACGCCCTGCTCGGCAAGAAGTGCTTCGCGCTGCGCATCGCTTCGGTCATGGCCCGCGACGACGGCTGGCTCGCCGAGCACATGCTCATCTTGAAGCTCACCAATCCCACCGGTGAGGCGAAGTACATCGCGGCGGCGTTCCCGTCGGCTTGCGGCAAAACCAACCTGGCCATGCTCATGCCCACCATTCCAGGTTGGAAAGCCGAGACCATCGGTGACGACATCTGCTGGATGAAGTTCGGCGAAGACGGTCGGCTCTACGCCATCAACCCCGAGGCTGGATTCTTCGGCGTTGCGCCGGGCACCGGGGTCGACACCAACGCCAATGCCATGGCCGCGTTGTGGGGCAATGCCATCTACACCAACACCGCCCTCACCGACGACGGTGACGTGTGGTGGGAAGGCATGAACGACTCTCCCCCGGCTCACGCCACCGACTGGAAGGGCAATCCGTGGACGCCCGGGGCCGACCACCCCCGCCGCCCACCCCAACGCTCGCTTTACGGTGCCGGCCAGCCAGAACCCGGTGTGCGCTCCCGAATGGGAAGACCCAGCCGGCGTGCCGATCTCGGCCATCTTGTTCGGCGGTCGCCGTCGCACCACGGTGCCGCTCGTCACCGAAGCATTCGACTGGGAGCACGGCGTGTTCCTCGGGTCGATCATGGCGTCGGAAACCACCGCCGCTGCCGGTGGAACGGTCGGCAACCTGCGCTTTGACCCAATGGCCATGTTGCCGTTCTGCGGATACAACTTCGCCGACTATTTCGCCCACTGGTTGGCGATCGGCAAGTCGACCGACGAGGCCAACCTGCCGAAGATCTTCTTTGTCAACTGGTTCCGCCGCGACGAAGACGGGCGGTATCTGTGGCCCGGGTTTGGCGAGAACAGCCGAGTGCTCAAGTGGGTCTTCGAGCGAACCAACGGCGATGCGGAAGCAATCGACACGCCCATCGGTCGTTTGCCCACCGAGTCAGCGCTCGACGTAGCCGGCCTCGACGTGACCGCTGAAGACATGCACACGCTGCTGTCGGTCGACGCCGACGGTTGGGCAGGCGCCGTCCCGCAAATTCGTGAACACTTCGCCGTGTTCGGCGACAAGCTGCCGGCAGCGCTGCACATCGCCGTCGACACCCTCGAAGCCAACCTCGCGTAAACCCGGGCTTCGCCCTACAGAACGAGCTCGCGCAGACCGAGGCCCATGATGAAGAGGCAACCGAAGCCGTAGAGCAGGGTCTCTTTGCCCTTGACGAAACCGCTCGATCGGTAGCTGTACAGAATTCCCACGGCGATGATGCCCGAGAACCCATACAAGGCATGCATGTCGCGGAGTTCCACCCCGGGCCGCTGCGAGTACACGGCCCCAATGAACGCCTGAACGAACGTGGTCAGTTGGGCGGCGATGACGGTGGCCCACATCGGTCGACCTTGCAGCTTGGGGAACCTGTATGCCAGCAGGCACCAGGCACCGGCGAAGGCGTTGACACCGATCAACACCCAACCAAACGCGATGTGGAAATCGAGCACGTCAGTTGCCGCAGCCGTAACCGCCGAACATCACCGTCACAAAGTCGTCGGAACCCACGCCGCTGAGCAGACCGTAGAACGAGTCGGACACGTAGAAGTTCGCCGGGATGTCGAGCTCTTCGTCGCTCTCGTTGACCGACGCTTCGGGAAACTCCGCGAGGAGGTCGACGACTCGACTCCCGAGTGTTTGTCCGCCGGGCGTGCGCAGCCCGACCGGCTCATCACCGATTTCCCCGACGCGGCCGTACTCCCAACCGATGAAGTGATCGCGCCCGGCCGAGTAGGAGGACACGTCGCCGAACAACAGCGAGAGAACACCCCAATCAACCCGCCGCGCGCGAGTGCCGTCACACGCCGCAAACGAAAATGGGTCCACCCAACCCGTGTCGCTGGTGTTGCCTCCGAGAATAGACGTCACGTACTCGATGACGCCGTCTGGAGATGCACCGAAGATGGCCGAGCCAATGCCCTCGCCGGTGAGTTCGAGCTCTTGAATCGCCAACGGCTCGGTGGTGGGTGGTGTCGTCGGCTGTGGCGGCGTCGTTGGCTGCACCACGACGGGCAGCGTGTCGATCACGGTCACGGCGGTGGTGGCGACCGCAGCGGTGGTTGCCGGGGACGAGCTGATCAAGCCGGTGGAAGGGGGTTGAGTCGGCGCAGTGGTTGCTGCCACCGTGGTCGCTGCGTCGACCGGAGCGATGGTTGAGTCAACCGTGATGCTGTCGTCATCGCCGATCACACCGCACGCGCTCACCGCAACGCTGACCGCTGCAGCCACAACGGCTCGGTTGATCCACGATCGGCGAATCAGTCGGCTGCGAATCAGTCGGCTGGTGTTGTGCATCGTTTCATTGTGCTCGACATGACTTGACGAATACGCGGCACCCGGACACGCCCCTCAGACGTGATCGAACATCCAACCGGGCGTGACCCCGGGCGGCCGGCCGTGCTCGATGTACCACTCGGTGCCGAACGCTTGCGCGAACTCCTCCAGAGGCATTGCAAGGAACCAACTGGTGTCGCTGATCTGGCTGGAGTGAGCAGCAAGGGCGGCACGCTTGATCGCGATGAACTCTGTGACGTCGACCTTCATGGTGAGTTCGGACTCGGGCGTTCCCATCGGGTTGCCGTCGTCCATAGGGCCGTCGGGGTTCCAGTCTTCATCGTCTGGCAGCGCACCAGCCTCGCGTGCGACATCCATCAGGCGCCGCATGGCGTCACGATTCATCGTGGACTCGAACACCCGCAGGTTGGGCAGGTCGTCCGCCACCAACTCCGCTGCCCGGACGCCCACACGATGAACTTGCACATGGTCGGGGTGTCCGTAGCCGCCGTGCCAGTCGTAGATGGTGAAAACAGTCGCCTGTTCGGCGAGGAGCACTTCTGCCACTCGTTTCGCTGCGAGGTCGACATCGGTCTGCCAGAACGATTCGTCGTGATCGTTTCCGTCCCATCCGGTCATACCCGAGTCTCGATAGCCGAGCCATTCGATCCGGTCGACGCCGATAATCGCACCAGACCTGTGAACTTCGTCGAATCTGCGATCGGCGAGCAACTGATCTCCCAGGTCTTCCGGAATCTCGCCATGCTCCCCATTGGTGGCCACGATCAACACCACTCTGTGGCCTTCGGCCTTCGCCCTGGCCATCGTGCCCGCAGTTGAACTGGCCTCGTCGTCTGGATGCGCGTGGAGGCAAACCAATGTGCCCATGTGTTGGACCCTCACTCCTGAGTGGCGGCGCCGCTTGCAATGAGTTCGTCGACCCGTTGCGGGCTGAGGCCCCAATCGATCAACACGTCACGGGTGTGCTCGCCGCGACGCGCAGGCGACAAGCCAAGTTCCGGAACGGTACGGCTGAATCGGGGGGCTGGCGCCGGCTGGCGGACTCCGCCAACCTCGACAAACGTCTGACGAGCCACGTTGTGTGGATGCTCGTATGCCTCGTCCATGCGCAGCACAGGTGCGAAGCACACATCGGTGTGCTCCATGATGTCGCACCACTCGTCACGGGTCTTGGCTGCGAACACCTCGGCCAGACGGGATTTGAGCGCTGGCCACTGAGAAGCATCGAGCTGGTTCGCGAACGCCGGGTCGTCGGCAAGGCCGGTGAGTCGCAGCAGCTCGGCATAGAACTGCGGTTCGATCGAGCCGATCGAGACGTACTCGCCGTCGGAGCACTCGTACACGTCGTAGAAGTGAGCACCGGTGTCGAGCGTGTTGACGCCGCGCCGAGACGGGTCGTGAATGCCCATCTGAGCTGAAGGCCCAGAACATGCTCATCAGCGTCGCTGTGCCGTCGACCATCGCCGCATCGACCACCTGGCCGACACCGCTGCGTTGTGCTTCGAGCAACCCGCACACCACACCGAACGCCAGGAACATGCCGCCACCGCCGAAGTCGCCGACGAGGTTCATCGGCGGCGTCGGCGGCTCACCGGCGCGACCGAAATGCGCCGAGCGCACCGGCCAGCGCGATGTAGTTCAGATCGTGTCCGGCGGCGTGGGCATACGGGCCGTCTTGGCCCCACCCGGTCATGCGGCCGTACACCAGCTTCGGATTCCGCTCGAGGCACACGTCTGGGCCGACACCCAGGCGTTCCATCACGCCGGGTCGGAAACCTTCCAGCAACGCATCGGCACCAGCGATGAGATCGAGCAACGCGGCGATGCCATCTGGGCTCTTCAGATCCAGCGCAACACTGCGGCGTCCACGCTGCAGCGTGTCGGGATTGGCTGGTCGCCCAGACCCACCCTCGTTTGCGTTCGTTGCGGTGAAGGCACGGTCGACACGAATGACCTCGGCGCCCATGTCCGCGAGCAGCATGGAAGCGAACGGGCAGGGCCCGATGCCGGCCAGCTCGACCACTTTGTAACCCTGCAGCGGCCCGGTCATTGCGTCACCTTTCGCGACGACGCCTCATTCCGAGCGGCGGTTTCGGTGTGGCCGATGATCGCTCCGACGAGAATCGGCCATTGTGGCTCGGGAAGGTCGTGGCCCATGTCGGCCAACTCGATGAGGTGGGCACCGGGAACCAGTTCGGCAGTTCGCCGGCCACCGCTGGGGCTGATCAATGTGTCATCCAGGCCATGAATCACGAGCATCGGTACCGCCACGTTCGTCAAGGCTGCGGATCGATCGCCGCTGGCGAAGATGGCCGCCATCTGTCGGCTGAACCCGTCTGGGCCTGAAGCTTCGATCAAACGCCGCGCCCGCCCGCGTGCGAGCCGCTTCTGTATCGAAGTAGCGCTTGGAGGCAACCACGGCGAAGTTGGTTGAACGATCAACGATCTCCTCACGGGTGAACACCGGCGGCGCCAGCAACACCGACATGGCCTCAGGGGCTGGCTGACCGTACGCCTGGTCCCCCACCGAGGACATGATCGAAGTGACGCTGACGAGTCGTTCGGCATGCTCGATCGCCATGGTTTGCACGATCATCCCGCCCATCGATGCTCCGACCACGTGGGCACGACCGATATCGAGGTGGTCGAGCAGGCCGACAGCGTCGGCAGCCATGTCACTGAGAGTGTACGGAACCGGCGGAAGCGCAGCGCCTGACATGGCGGCCATCATCAACGTGCCGATGTCGACGGTTTCGTCGATCTGGCTGGACAGGCCGACATCACGATTGTCGAATCGGATGACGTATCGACCGAAGCTGGCAAGCATTTGGCACCAGCCCTCTTCCCACGCAGTCATCTGAGCTCCCAAGCCCATCACGAGCAAGAGTGCTTGGTCGTCGGGCGAGCCAAAGGTGTCGTATTCAAGCTCGATGCCCGAACGAAGATGAGCGCGTGTCATTGCCCGAGTGTGCCAGCAGAGTCAGCGAGCGACAAACTGCGAGTTGGGTTATCCCTCTAACAAGCGACGCTTCTGGTCGTCGAACTCGGCCTGGGTGAGCGTGCCTCGCGAGAGCATGCCTTCCAACTTTTCGAGTTGCGTCGCAACATCGTTGGCGGGCGGCGCATGGCCGCCGAACTTGCGGGCTTCGTTGTTCTCCATTTGGGAATGGATGAGGTTTTGCACCCGTTGCGGGTTGCGAATGTCGGTGAAGCGCTGCTGACCGTCTTCGCCACCAGACTCGATGAGCAAGTCGCCGGCGCCCACGAGTCGCTCGAAGACCGATTGATGGGACATCACGTTGTTGACGCGCTCGAGCGGCATTTCCATGCCGCTCTTCGCGACGACACCCGTGCGATAGATGATTCGGTCGCTGGTGATGACGAAGTTGGTGGTTGACCACTTCGCATAGTGCTGAACCAGCCAGAGTGCCGAGAGGACGAGTGCCCCAATGGAGACCCATCCCAAGCCGGTACGAAGATCGCCTTTATCGAGCGTGAGCGTGTAAATGCTGAGGATGATCGATGCGACGAGGGCCATGACTGGATACGCGAAATACCACCAGTGCGGGTGCAAGTCGAGCGCGACGGTCTCGTAATCGTTGAGCAGCTTCTTCGGGTACGGCATGTGCAAACAGTACCTTTACTGCGTGGATGCCCGTGCGTTGGTGGAGGACCTGGACGATGATCAGCGTCGCGCCGTCACCACCGCCTCCACCTTGGTCGCGGTGATCGCGGGTGCAGGGTCGGGCAAGACACGAGTCTTGACGCGCCGCGTCGCGTATCGAATCGCAACGGGCGAGGCCACCGCCGCTCACACGCTGGTGCTGACGTTCTCTCGGGAAGCAGCTGGCGAACTGAGGCGACGGCTCCCCCGACTCGGTCTGGTCGAACGAGTCAACGCAGGAACATTTCATGCGGTCAGCGCGCGGCATTTTGCACCAGCGGTGGCTCGACCTCGATGAGCGCCCGCGCGAGATTCTCGACGACCGCCGACGCTTCATACGAACCTTGCTCGGGGCTGCAGATCTCGACGCTCTGCTCGCCGAGATGGCGTGGGCGACGGCGCGCGGGCTGTCGCCGAGTGGCTTCGAAGCAGCTGTGCGTCACGGCGAACGAAACAGCGCCCTGCCACTCGATCGGGTCACCGACGCCCTCGATCGCTACGCCGCCGAGAAGCGACGACGCCACGTGATCGACCTCGACGATCTCCTGTCGCTCACCATCGCCGACATGGAGCGAGACCACGGGTTCGCCACTGCGTTGCGATGGCGGTATCGACACCTGCTGGTCGATGAAGCGCAAGACCTCACACCAATGCAACACCGCTTCGTCGATCTGCTGCGCCTCGACAATGACGACCTGTTTCTGGTGGGCGACCCGGCGCAGGCCATCTACGGGTTCAACGGTTCAGACCCGGCTCTGCTCATCGATGTGTCTGATCGGTTTCCCGGCGTCGAGATCATTCGGCTCCCGGTCAACCACCGATGTACACCCCAGGTCGTGGCCGCAGGCACGTTCGTGCTGCAGGCGGATCGGCAACAGGTCGATGCCGTGTCCGCTCTGGCTGACGGCCCGTCGGTCACCGTGCAAGCCTCAGCAGACGAGTCAGCTGAGGCCGACGCTGTCGCCCGCGCCATCGCCCGGTCAGACCCCTCACTCGTCACCGGTGGCCAAGTCGCAGTGCTGGCTCGCACGCATGCGGCGCTGGCAGAAGTTCGACGCGCTCTCGCTGCCGCGGGGGTCGCCGTGTTACACGCGGCCGACGACGCCAGTGCTCCCACATCGGTGCACCTGCGTGAGGCGTACCGCCAGGCCGACCCCGTCCGCATGCGGCAGTGGACGCAAGACGCCGTCGAGCGCAGCCACGATGAACGCGGAGTGGTCACCGAACCGGCACTCGCGCAGGTCGCGAACGCCACCATCGACTTCCTTCGTGAACACCCCACGGGCGACGGCATCGCCTTTCGCACCTGGGTGAGTTCCAGCAATCCATTCGAAGACGAGACGAACGGAGTGGAAGTGCTGACGTTCCACGCGGCAAAGGGCCGAGAGTGGAAATCGGTGTATCTCGTGGGGTGTGAGACCGGGCTGATGCCGCACCGCTCGGCGCGCACCCAGCAGTTGCGTTCCGAAGAGGCTCGGTTGCTGTACGTAGCGATCACTCGATCGACGAGCGACCTGCACATCAGCTGGGCCGAACGCCGACAGGGCTACCAGCGCAAGGTCTCGCCGCTGCTCGCCGATTTCGACGGTGCCGCCGCGCCGCGGTTGCCACCGCCGGTGGAGTTGTTGTCGCGCAGCCGGTCGCCGCGTCAGGATCTGCTTGAACGACTGTCAACGTGGCGCGACAACGCTGCTCGCGGGGCGGGGATCTTGCCCAGCGCCGTGGTGCCCGACCGTGCGCTCGGGCTCATCGCCGACCACAGACCCACAACCCCGGCTGAACTCGACGAGATAACCGGCATCGGTGCGATGACCGCGCGCCGACTCTTTCCCGGCATCAACATGGCCGTACGCGGCGTCGACGCGTAGCCACGCGAGGTCGACCTCCTAGTCGAGGTCGACAATGACCGGCGCGTGATCGCTTGGCTGCTTGCCTTTGCGGGCGTTGCGGTCGACAGTAGACCACGTCACACGTTCCGCAACCGACGCCGAACCGAGGATCAGGTCGATTCGGAGTCCCCGCCCCATGTGGAAGTCGCCGGCTCGGTAGTCCCACCATGAGTACACCGAAGAAACGTCGGGGTGTTGCTGCCGGAACAGGTCGGTGAGACCCCAGTCGGTGAGTGCCCCAAGGCGGTCACGTTCGGGTTGGCTGACGTGAGTTGCACCCTCGAACTTCTTGGGGTCGTAGACGTCGGCGTCGGTGGGCGCGATGTTGAAGTCACCGAGCACGATCACTTGGTCCGCAGGGCTCGACTCGATGGTGAGGTGTTGCCGCAGGCGGTCGAGCCAGCTCAGCTTGTAGGTGTAATGCGGATCGTCGAGCGCGCGACCGTTGGGCACGTAGCAGTTGGTGATGCGCACGCCGCCGCACGTAGCGGTGATGATGCGAGCATCGGGGTCTGGCTCGATACCGCTGGCAAAATTGGCGACGACGTTGTCGATGCCAACCTTCGACAAGATCGCGACACCGTTCCATTGGCCCTGCCCGAAGTGAACCGACTCGTAGCCGAGCGCCGAGAACGCCAAACCCGGGAACGCATCGTCGGCCAGCTTGGTTTCCTGCAGACACAGCACATCGGGCTGGACCTCAGCAATCCACTCTTCCACACGTTCTTGGCGAACGCGTAGCGAGTTGATGTTCCAAGTGACGACTCTCACGAGTCGTCGACCTTGGTTCGGCCGCGGACCGCAGCCGACTTCTTGGCCGGGGCGGCTTTCGTTGGATTGGCGGCCTTGGTGGCTGGCGCGTTCGTCTTGGCTGTTGCCGATGTCTTTGCTGGCGCGGACTTCTTTGCTGGCTCAGCTTCCTTCGATGATCCGGCTTTCCTCGCCGGTGCGGCTTTCCTCGCTGGCGCGGACTTCGTTGCCGACCCCGCCGCTTTCGCTGGTGAGCCGACCTTCTCTGGCGCAGTTGACTGAGCTGACGCCGCCCTGCGTGCTGCGGGTGTGGGCTTGACAGTAACTCCTGGCGTGGTCGCTGCTGGCGTGGTGGCTACTGGCTTGCTCGGCGCAGCCTTCTTGCCCGCCGGGGTCGCAGCTGATCGCGGCGCGTCCTTGGCCGACGACCGAGCGCCCGACTGTTTGCGGGGCGTTGCACCGGACGACGGCACGCTGACTCCCGTGTCGTCAGCAGGGCCGGGGCCGGTCGGCTCCGACGTAGGCGGTTTGGTTGCAGTGGCGGCGGCTGCCGACGTCGCTGCAGGGCCGCGGCGACGGGAACGTGCCGCAGCCGGAACAGGTTCGGCGTCCTCCGTCGACGGAGCCGCTGGCGCCGTGCGACGACTTGGCCGTTTCGTGTCGTGTGAACCGGAGGCTTGCGCTCCGCGACGCTGTTTCGCGGGAATCGGCGATGCGGAGGCGGTCGCGACCTCTTCGGTTATCGCGGTGTCGATCGCCAGCGACTGTCCAGTTGTGGCAACAAGCGAAGCGTCGATGGATCGACGCTCTGGCACGAAGCCAGCCACAACCAGACGCACGGTGTCACCGAGTTGTACCGCCTTGCGCGCGCTGGGAGGCGGTGGGTCACCCATGAGGCGCAACGGGATGTACACCAGGGCATCGCCCACTTTCGCGTATGCGCCATGCGACGCGTAGCTGTCGACGACGCCGACGCACTCGGAACCAACCGGCGTGTTCTCGACGAACTCAAGGAACGGCATGAGCTGGTTCACATGACTACGACCACTGCTGGGCGCACCGCTGGACGCGGCGGGGCGTTCCACGGGGGTAACCGCTGGTTCGGCTCCGGCACTCGAGCGTCGACCCCGTGACGCCCGGGTGGCGGGCTTCGCCTCCTCAGGTGCCACTGCAGCCGAAGACGGAGCAGCAACAGCTGCGCCATCGGATTTCTTCACCCTGACACGGTCGTGCGCGCGTCGTTTGTCTGCCTGTGGATCGCCACTGGTGCCGCGAGTCGACTCGCGTACCGACTGACGACTCTTCGGCCCACGCACCGGGCTGCGGTTGACGAACACCCAGCCGACGTTTGGCACGGGCTTGCCACCCACGAGGCGGCCCTCGTCGAACAGCCAGTCGTACTCGCCGTGTCCGTGGAACTCTTGGAACGAGTCGTTCGACAACACGCCGGCTTTGGCCTTGTTGGCAATGGAGAGCACAAAGGCGTCGCCGCGACCGATCGCGCCGGCAGGAGGCGTGACCAACTCGTTGTTCGCAACCGCCTCATCGAAGTCGGCGACTTCAGACTTGTCGATGCGATGACCGAACGTGGCATCCACCACCACCGTGATGATGACGTCGGGATAGGTCTCGATGAACGCCATCACGGCGTCGTGGAGTTGCGCAAGGCTGGGCGTGCTGCGCCCCTCCGTTGCGATATTCGAGCCGTCGACCACAAAGTGGCCAGGCTGCTTGAGCGGTGGCATGTGAACCAGTCGTTTCTGCGGCGGCAGCGCTAATGCGGCACGCCACCCCGCCGAACAGTGGGCGTGCGCTCGGCCATAGTACGGCGCGATCAGCCCCCGGACGCAGCTTCGCAGGCAGAGCGAGGTGAGCAAATCCCGTCAGCAACCGATCGCGGTGCTCATCGCTGCGCAGACTTCATGCCAACGTCCCGGCGCCAGAACTCCAACACGTCGGGTCAACAATGACTTGGGCACGGCACGAATGTTGTCGAACGAAGCGGTGCAATCTACCGACAGTCCGTCGTCACGCCCCAGCGCAACTTCAGTGGGAAGGCCGCGAATCGTCCGAGTGATCGGAGCCACAAGCACACTGTTCAAGACCGGCAGTGCGGCCGACCGCGTGAGCACCAGCGATGGGCGCGACGGCAGATCAGGCGCCTCTAGCCACCAGATTTCACCTTGCGCCGGAGTCATAGTCACTCCATTCGTCGCTTGGCAGGCCGGGGAACCCACCACCGGTGCTCCATGCGTCTTCGTCTTGGGTCGGCGGCACGCGGGTATACGCATCGACGATCAGGCGGTCGATGTCGAACTGCTCCTCGCGACGAACGAGTTCAGCGATCGCGGCACGTATCGCGTCTCCGCGCGATTCGAAGGAGCAACGGGAGACCAACCAGTCCAGTTGGGTCAACGCCTCGTCTTCCATTCGCACTGCTACCTGGGTTGACATGTACAACAGGCTAGCGACACGTCAACCAAGTTCGTCAACCACGCTGTCGACCAAGAGAGTTGTGCAGTTGACGTCTACATGCCTTCGAAGGTGCGGTTCATGAGCTCGGCGAGTTCTTGGTCGTGGATGGTTTTCGAACCTGTAGCCGGGCTGCCCGATTCGACGCGGGCTACATGCTGCAGGTCGTATCCGAGTTCCTTCACTCGCCAGGTTCGGTGCTCGATGAAGTGCCAGGCGCCCATGTTCTCTGGCTCTTCCTGCAACCAGCGCAGCTCGCGGGCGTTCGGGTAACGGTTCTGGACGATGTCGAGCATTTGAGCGGTGGGCAACGGGTAGAGCTGCTCGACGCGAACGATCGCGGCTGGCACGTTACGATCGTCTCGGGCAGCCATAGCGTCCCACGCAACTTTGCCCGAACAGAACACCACACGGGTCACCGCCGACGGATCTTGCACACCGGGGTCGTCGAGAACTTCTTCAAACGAGCCGGTAGCAAGCAGGTCGATGTGCGACCGAGTTTGCTTCATGCGCAAGCCCGACTTCGGGGTGAAGATGACCAACGGAGTGTGCCGCTCTTGGTGCACCTGACGGCGCAACAGGTGGAAGTACTGCGCTGCGGTGGTGGCGTTGCACACCTGCATGTTGTCTTCGGCAGCGAGGGTGAGGAACCGTTCGATGCGCGCCGACGAATGCTCCGGCCCCTGGCCCTCGTAGCCGTGGGGCAACAACATGACGAGGCCGTTGCGCTGACCCCACTTGTCTTCGGCGGCCACGACGTACTGGTCGATGATGATCTGAGCCCCGTTGACGAAGTCGCCGAACTGCGCCTCCCACATGACCAAGGCCTGCCCATTCGCGTGCGAGTAGCCGTACTCATATCCAAGGGCTGCATATTCCGACAGCAACGAGTCGTACACCCAGAATTTTGCCTGAGCACCATCAAGCTCGTTGAGCGGAATCCAGGGAGTGCCGGTCTCGTAGTCGATGAGTGCGCTGTGTCGTTGACTGAACGTGCCACGGCGTGAGTCTTGCCCGGCCAGTCGAACCGGGTGGCCTTCCAGCACCAGCGAACCGATCGCCATGGCCTCGGCGGTCGCCCAGTCGACATCGTGCTCGCTACTGAACTGCGTGGCTCGGCCCTCGAACTGGCGAGCCAGTTTGGGGTGCGGGGTGAACCCTTCTGGGTACTCGGTGAGCTGTTCGAAGATGCGTTCGAGGGTGCCCCGATCAACTCCGGTCGGAATGTGCGGCAAAACACCGAGCGGTTTGGGCGGGCGCGGCACGATAGGCGCCTCGGTGTTCTTCGCACGTGTGTCGTCGAGCGCCACTTGCAGCTTGGCACCGAAGTCGGCCAAGGCTGCCTCGGCTTCATCAACCGTGATGTCGCCACGCTTCACCAGTGTTTCGACGTAGATCTTGCGAACGCTGCGTCGGTCGGCAATGGCCCGATACATGAGCGGTTGGGTGTAGCTCGGGTCGTCGCCTTCGTTGTGACCGTGGCGGCGATAACACACCATGTCGATGACAACGTCTTTGCTGAACGTCTGGCGATAGTCCCACGCCAAGCGAGCAACGCGAACGCAAGCTTCGGGGTCGTCGCCGTTGACGTGGAAGATGGGTGCTTGCACGGTCTTCGCGACGTCGGAGCAATACATCGACGAACGGCTCCATTCGGGAGCGGTGGTGAAGCCGATCTGGTTGTTGATGATGAGGTGGATGGTGCCGCCCACGCGGTAGCCGCCGATGTCGCTCATGGCCAAACTCTCGGCGACCACACCCTGTCCGGCAAACGCGGCGTCGCCGTGAATAACAATCGGAAGTACCGAAAAGGCGCCGGGCGGGTCGATCTGGTCTTGCTGGGCGCGGGCGATGCCGAGCACCAGCGGGCCTACGGTTTCGAGGTGGCTTGGGTTGGCCGCCAACTCGATGGGCATCTGCGCACCGGACGGGCTGGTGTATTTACCGGACGTGCCGAGGTGATACTTCACGTCGCCGGAACCCTGGACCTGGTTGGGGTCGACGTGGCCTTCGAACTCGGAGAAGATTGCCTCGTAGCTCTTGCCCATGATGTTCGAGAGCACATTCAGGCGGCCACGGTGGGCCATTCCGAGCACTGCACCGTCGAGGCCGCTGTCTGCGGCTCCGGTGAGAATCGCGTCGAGCACAGGAATGGCAGACTCGGCGCCTTCGATGCCGAACCGCTTGGTTCCGACGTACTTCGTGGCAAGGAACTTCTCGAATGATTCGGCCGCATTGAGACGCTCGAGAATGCGCTCGACGTGCTCTTTGCTGGTGGCGGTGGCCTTCGTCTCCACATGACGCTGCACCCAGTCTTGCTCTTCGGTGTTCTGGATGTGCATGAACTCCACGCCGATGGAGCGGCAGTACGCGTCACGCAGCACCCCGAGCAAGTCACCCAGCCGCATCTTTTCGACGCCGCCGACGCCATCGGTGAGGAACTCGCGATCCAGGTCCCAGATCGTGAGGTTGTAGGTGGCCGGGTCGAGTTCGGCCGGGGTGAGCGGTTGCTTCCAGTGCAAGGGGTCGAGCGCAGCCATGAGATGACCGCGAACGCGGTGCACGCGGATGAGCTTCGCGACGGCCATCTGCTTGGCCAGCATGGCGTCTTCTTTGTCGATGGGGTTGACGTCGGGCCGCCACTTGACTGCCTCGTAGGGCATGTCGAGCGACCGGAAAATCTCCTGGTAGAAGTCGTGCTCACCCAGCAGCAGCTCGTGCACGTACTTCAGGAACATCCCCGACTCTGCGCCCTGAATGATGCGGTGGTCGTAGGTGCTCGTGATGGTGACGACCTTGGAAATGCCGAGTGACGACAGATTGCGCAGGTCAGCGCCCTCGAATTCGGCGGGGTAATCGATGTTGCCAACGCCGACGATGACGCCTTGGCCCGGCATGAGACGCGGCACCGACTGCACCGTGCCGATGGTGCCCGGATTGGTAAGCGTGACGTTCGCGCCGGCGTAGTCGTCGATGGTGAGCTTGTTGGCACGTATCTTGCGAATCAACTCTTCGTACGCGGTGAGGAACCCTTGGAAGTCGAGCAGGTCTGCGTTCTTCAACACCGGAACAACCAGCGTGCGGGTACCGTCACCCTTGTCTACATCGGCGGCGAGACCCATGTTGACGTGCTCGTTGCGAACCAGACGCGGCTTCCCATCGTCGCCCACGACGAAGTTGTTCTTCATGTTCGGCACCGATTCGGCGATGGCGCGCACGATCGCGTAACCGATGAAATGGGTGAAGCTGACCTTGCCCAAACCAGCCCGCCCACGGTAGCCATTGATGACTTTGCGGTTGACTTCGAGCAGTTTGGCCGGAACGTTGCGGAAACTCGTTGCGGTGGGCACCTCGAGGCTGGCCGACATGTTCCGCACGATCACGGCGCCGACGCCCTTGATCAGTTCGCCTGGTTCCTCGGCGACAACGGGGGTTGGCGCGGGAGTTGGCTGCGCAGCATCCGACGCAGCCGGCCCGGGCGGAGGTGCGGCCGCTGGGGCTGTTGCCGTCTGGGCCGAATGGACCGGAGCGGTGATCGATCGGTAGTCCTCGAAGAACTCTCGCCACGACTCGCCGACCGAGTTCGGATCTGCGGTGAACTGCTCGTACATCTCTTCGACGAGCCACGAGTTCGCCCCGAACGACGAACCTGAGGAATCTGGTGGTGCCACGGATGCGAGCGTAGTGTCCACCAGACATGAACAACAGGGTGCGAATAGCAACAATGCGCAACGCGCCGCGCACTTTTCTGCGAGCATGAGTGGGATGGATGCGGTGACCGGTGAGTCCGGCGAGAGCCTCAGCGAAACCAGCCCGACCGATGAACCCGTCCCGAAGCTGCCGACGCAACAGATGTATGCCAACAGCAGCTCGGACCCCGCGGCCGTTGCGGTCCCGGCGGGCGATCGTCCGAGCGCCCAGCGGACCTACCGCTCAGAACAAGCTCGTTCAAAGTCCGTATATCGGCGAGCCAACCCGTGGTGGCGCCGCGTGCTGCGCGCACTGATTGGCGTCTGCCTCGTTGGGGCCGCAGTTGTTCTCGTGTATTTCGGTGTGGGCCTCGTTCAAGACTTTCTTGATCGCGACCGGTTGCCGACCGCCGGCGCGGAAGTGCCTGACATCGGCTCGTCCAGCTTTCAGATCACCTCGGAATCACCGTCACCGACGATCGACGGCACGCTGTCGGTCGATTTCCAGTCGTCTGCATTCGAGTTCGTGGGCAGCCCTACCGGAACGCAAGCGGGCCTGCAGGTCGTCAGCCCCGACGGAACGAACACGTTCGTTCGAACCACGGACACAGATTGGCGACCGGCCGATGCAAACGACGACATCGTGCGTGAAATCCAAACGTCCATCCCGTACCTGAGTTCGGTCAGCGGGCCGGACGATGTCCTGGAAAACCGCCTGCGTCAGGGTTACATCGAACTCGTGGATCAAGTGAATGTCGGCGTCGACGACGACGAACTCCGCACCTATCAGATGACCCTGAACACCGATGACTACGGCGCCAACTGGCCCCTGCAGTGGGCCGATTACCAGTCGGAAATCATCCCTGCGGTCGGAATCGGTGACGCGGTGCCAGTGGTGATGACGCTCGACGCCGACAATGTTGTCGTTCGTTTCAGCGCGCCCGACTCGAACTGGGCGTGGGAACGGCTGACCTACAGCGAGTTCGGAATGTCGATCACCGATCCCACCCGCGTCTGACCTAGGTGGTCACGTGACACCGCCCGCTGCCTGATGGTCTGGTGGTGTTCGTGAAGCGCGAGTGCGCGACGTGCGTCATGGTCGTGCCGGTGCTCGGCCAGTTGGCGAGCGCCGAAGGCGTCACCGTGTACACCCAAGACGATCCCTCCTTCCCGGCCGAACCAGCGTCCGTGCACGATGGCGATCTGGGGTTGAGCTGGCACCATCACATCGAAACGGTGCCAACTCTGATCCGAGTGGTCGATGGTGTCGAGGTTGCCCGCACCGTTGGGTGGATGCGTGAAGAGTGGGAGTCGGTGAGCGGTGTGTCGGGCCTCGGGGAGGACCTGCCGGCGTTTCGACCTGGTTGCGGCTCGTTGTCTGTCGACCCCGATCTCATCGATCGCCTGCGGGCGCGGCACGAGGGCGGCGTCTTGACGTCACGCCGCCTGAACATCGCAACACTGGAAGATGACCTCGAGTTCATGTACACCCGAGGTTTCACCGATGGCTTGCCGGTCGTGCCGCCGACCGAAGAACGAGTGCTGAAGATGCTCACCGGTACCTCTCGGTCGGCCGATGAGGTCGTGGCGATCGTCCCTCCCGATCTCGTGGAAGCAACGGTTGAGAAGGTCGCCATCGCTGCAGTCATGGCCGGCTGCCTACCCGAATACTTTCCGTGGGTGCTCACCGCGGTGGAGGCTGCCTGTAACGACGAGTTCAACATGCATGGTCTGCTCGCAACCACCATGCCGGTTGGGCCCGTGCTGGTGTGCAGCGGGCCGGGTACCAGAGCGATCGGCATGAACTCGGGCATCAATGCCCTGGGGCAGGGCAACCGCGCGAACTCCACGATCGGTCGGGCGCTGCAATTGCTCGTTCGAAATCTGGGCGGTGGTCGCCCGGGCGAAGTCGACCGGGCCACGCTCGGCAGCCCGAGCAAGTTGACGTTCTGCTTTGCGGAAAACGACCTCGAGTCGCCGTTCGGCCGCTTGGCAGAAGACTTCAACGTCGAACCAGGGGTCGACGCGATCACGGTGTTTGCGGGTGAGGGCCCCCACACCATCGTCGATCAGTTGTCGCGCACACCCGAGAGCCTCGTCGGCTCGTTTGCCGGCGTGATGCAGTCGATGCATCACCACAAGCTCGTCATGGTGTTCGACGCCATCTTGGTGGTGAGCCCCGAGCACGCCCGCGTGTTTGCCGAAGCGGGATGGGATCGAGCACGAATACTCGACGAGTTGCATTCACGTCTCGTCACGCCGGTGGCCGACCTAGAGCGAGGCGCGCACGGCATTGCCGAGGGTGTGCCGGTTGGCTTCGAAGGATCCCTCCCGAAGTTCCGACCTGAAGGCATTCTGTTGACGCACGCCGGTGGCGGCGCAGGGCTCTTCTCTGCGCTGATCGCTGGGTGGGTCAATGGCGACACCGGCTCGAAGCCGGTCACTCGCACCGTTCAGTATTGAGCAACGTTCGGGTGATGAGCGACGTGGAAGACTGAACGGCATGACCGACACTCGATTCATCCTCGATCCATCCGGCGAACGGTCTCTCGCCGAGCGCTCGCGGGTTGCTCGTCCGGAATCGTTGGCCGGACTCACGGTTGGTCTGCTCGACATCTCGAAGGCGCGCGGCAACGTGTTCCTCGACCGCATCGAACAACTGCTGGTCGAGGTGGGTGCCAACGTGAGCCGGTATCGCAAGCCCACCTTCACCAAGCCTGCACCGGTTGACCTACGCCATGAGATCGCCACCGATTGCCATGTGGTCATCGAAGCACTCGCCGATTGAGGCAGTTGCACGTCGTGCAGTGTGCACGACATCAGCGATCTGGAACTTCGAGGAATCCCCGGCGTGTTCGTGGCATCAACAGAATTCGTCACTGCCGCGGATTCGCAGTCGCGAGCCCTCGGCTTTTCGTCAATGAGTCGGGTCTTCACACCGCATCCCGTGCAAGACCGAACCGACGAAGAAATGATCACCTACGCCAACGAAGCGTTCGCCGCGATCGTTGCTGCAATCACCAACCCGGGCACCTAGACAACGCTGCTGTCGGGCTATCCAGGCAGTCGGAGTTCATCGCCAACCTGTTCGCACAGGCCTTCGAGCACCAACGCGTCGACGAGTCGCTTGGCTACACCGGCGGGCCGAGCCATCATCTTGGCGGCATCGTCGAAGGCGACCGAGCCGATGGTGAGCGCCTTCATCAGACTTCCGCGTGCCTGCCGGTCGCTGCCTTGGAATCGGCCTTGCTTGCGAGACACTCCAGACGAACCGATCGCTGGGTCATCGCCGTCACCTCCGCCCCACGTACACGATTCTACCACCGGGCAATCTTCGCAGCGCGGGGTTGGCTGGCACACGACAGCCCCGAGGTCCATCAGGCTCTGGTTCCACACCCAGGCATCACCGTGGGGCAAGGCGTCGTCGGCAGCGGCCTGCACCTCGCGGGCGAGGAGCGGACGCCCGACCTGGCGCGCATAGATGCGGGCAATGTTGGTGTCGACGACTGCTGCGTCGAGTTCGAAGGCGAACGCCATCACCGCTCTCGCCGTGTACGGCCCGACGCCCGGAAGCGCCAACAGACCGGGCAGATCTTTGGGGAACGCGCCCAGCCGAGTGACCTCGATGGCGGCGAGGTGCAGGTTGCGGGCGCGCCGGGGATAGCCGAGGCCCTGCCACTCTCGCAACACGTCACCGAGCGTGGCCTCGGCGCATTCGTGGACCGTGGGGAACTGGTCGAGAAACCTCGGCCATCGTTCCATGACCCGAGCGACCTGGGTTTGTTGCAGCATCACCTCGCTCACCAACACCGCCCACGGGTCGCGAGTTCGGCGCCAGGGCAGGTCGCGCAGCCGCGGGGCACCCCACGCCAACACGCTGCCGGTGAAGTCGGTTGTTGCCAGGCTCACTGTTTGCGTTCGCGGCGCCAGCGGCGGAATCGTTCTCGTGAGGACTCCAACTTCGCCGGCGCCGGTGGGCGCCGAATGAGTTCGCCCGTGTCGTCACGAGTGGGGAACCGAAGCTGGAAGTCGATGTTGGACTCACCACGTTGCGTCTCTTCTTCAGCGAGATCGCGCAGGCGGATGAGTCGGTCACGTCTCTCGATCGACCACGGCCCCACCCGCAGGCTGAGATACATCACCGCACCGAGCAAGATCGGGAAGAAGAACTGGGCGAACCGGTAAGCAGCAACGCCCAGCGTCGCCTGCCTGGCCGGTGCACCGAAACCGACGAGCATGCCGATGTAGCTGGTGTCGACATAGCCGAGCCCGCCGGGCGTGATGGGTATCGCAGCCAGCACGTTGGCCACCCCGAAGGCAATGATGAGTGCGTCGATTTCCATCGACACACCAAAGGCTCGGAGAAACACCCACAGAGACGCTGCGTCGAGCATCCAGTTCATCGCCGCCCAGAACGCCACACGGCGCAGCAACTGCCGGTCAGACAACAACTGTTCAAGTCGTTCAGCCAGCCGATGAAGCACAAGGGCAGCCTTGTCGTCGTTGAATCGAAGCTTCCTCGCGATCCATCGGAGAATGCGCTCGGCCCGGCCCTGACCGTCCATCAGCCCGAACACCAAGGCTGCCGCAACAACCATCACGATGACGCCCGCAAGCGCTGCCGCGCCGTAGATGGCGTTGACGCCGCGTATCGGGATCGACACGATGAGTGCGCACCACAGAATCAAGTTGAGTACAACGGCCGAACCCAAGCCGACCGTCGCCAGAGCGAACCCGGCATCGGTGCCCGCCACGCCCGACAATGTCATCAATCGATACCCAAGGGCTGAACTTGCTGCGCTTCCGCCAGGAACGATGCTGGAGAGCGCACGGGTGCTCATTTGGATGCGAAACAGCCGCCACTGCGACAGGCTCGCGCCAGCCGCTCCGAGCGCCGCCTGCATCAACGGTGCATAGCAATACAGAGCCGTGATCTGCAGCCCAAACCCGGCGACGAGCAAGATCGGCCTCACGTCCTGCAGTTCTTGCCATGCAGCTCGGAAACCGGGAATGAGCGGGAACGCGAAGAAATACAGCACCGTCACGAACGCGAGCAACTTGACGGTCAGTCGGAACGGCCGGCGCTTGGGCGGTTCGTCCGTTCCTGGGCCAGAGTCGATCGCGGGCAACTCGCCGGTGGCAAGCGGGCGCGCACTGCCTTGCGGGGCACTCGTGGAGGCGGCGAAGTCGTTCACGTGATGAGCCAGTGTGAGCATGGGCCCCTCGGCCCATTTTCCCAGCCTACGACGGCTCGACCGGCACAGACGCGACGACGCGGTCAAGCATGGTCAACAACTCCCCAACCACTGCGGCATCGGTCTTCCCGAGATGTACCACGGTGAGCGCGCGATCCGGGACGACGACGATGTACTGACCCTCGTGACCGTGCGCCGCGATGGAGCCGGGATAGTTGGGCCACATCCACCAATGCCGTCCGTAGTCCAGCCCGCCAGCGAGGGCGGTATCGGCGTCGTGGGCGACCTTCGTGCGCCCATGGTCGGCCCACCCGCTTGGAAGAACGCGTACCCCCTCGGCCGTGATGCCGTCGTTGCGGTACAGCTCGCCGAAGCGGGCGAAGTCCGTGGCAGTTGCGTACACGTACGACGACGCGACCCAAGTTCCCACCTCGTCGAACTTTGGTTTCGCCGAGGTCATGCCAACCGGGCCGAAAAGGCGGTCACGAAGGAAGGCCTCCATCCCTTGACGACCACCGCCCACCACGTCGCCGAGCAGCCGCGAAATGATGTTGGTGGAGCCCGATGAATAGCTCCACACAGTGCCCGGTTCGTGGTCGAGCGGTAACGCAGCCGCGTAAGCGGCGTGATCAAGTGCCCCCTCCCCGAACAGCATCGCGATGCAGTGCGAGATGCCGTCGTCGACGTAGTCCTCGACGAACCGCAAACCCGAACGCATTTCCAACAGGTCGAGCAAGGTGATCGCTGCCTTCGGCGTGCCCGCCCATTCAGCGACGGCCGCTGGCGCCTCCAGGTCGAGCACGCCGTCGTTCACGAGAATCCCCACAGCCGCATGTGCGATGGATTTCGCAGTGCTCCAGGAGATCAACGTGGAGTCAGCCGTGATCTGCTGGGCTGACTCGAAGATGTTCTCAGGGCTCACGCCGTAACGCTCGGCAACGATCTCGCCTTGGTGACAGACCACCATGGCGAGGCTCACCCCGAGGTCCGCAGGCCGATCGAAGATGGCATCAACACCGGACCGGATCGACTGGCGGATCGCAGGTGAAGTCATGGCGTGACGAAAGAGTCAGTCCACTTTGACGGCGAGTCCGGGGCCGGGCTCGTTGCGTATCGAATCGCTTCGTCGACCGTGGTGGCCACTTGTGCCATCGATCGGTGAGCCGGCATGAGCAACCCGGCAACCAGCGCAGAGTCGAAGAACCTGAACAAGTCGTCGAAGAACCCGTTGACGTTCAGGAAGGCCACGGGTTTCGAGATCGAACCGATCTGATTCCAGGTGAGCACCTCGAGCACCTCGTCGAGGGTGCCGAAGCCGCCCGGCAGCGCAACAAAGCCGTCGGCCAAGCCGACCATGCCAGCTTTCCGATCGTGCATGGAATCGGTGATCACCAACTCGGTGAGCCCGCGGTGGGCGACCTCGCGATCAGCCAGCGCTTGGGGGATGAAGCCGGTCACCCGGCCGCCTGCGTCGAGTGCCGCATCGGCCATGATGCCCATCAAGCCCACGCGTCCCCCGCCGTACACCAACCCGTTTCCAGAGCGTGCGATTGCTCGACCGAGATCCGCCGCGGCCACAGCGAACGCCTCATCGAACCCCGGATTCGCACCGCAGTACACGCAGATCTCACTCACCGCCAGATGTTGCCACACCCCAACCGCTCGCGATCTGCTCGCTCGGCTCAGCAAATCGCTCTCGGTGGGCGGATTGAGGGGGTCGGATTACCGGCGAGTAGTTTTTCGGCATGCCCGCGACACTGCCAACGACACTGTCACCACTGTCACCGACAACGATCTCCGCCGCAACCGACGCCATCGTGCTTGCCGAGCAGGTGATCGCCAGCGGCATCGCCCAGCTCAAAGAGTTGGGCGGACCAGACGCCGAGCAGGTGTTCGCGTACGACCTCGCTCACGGTGCAGCCGCCATCACCACGGCTCGGGCGATGCTCGAATACGGCGCCCTCGGCGACGTGGAGGCCCGCCTCACTTGTGGCTTCGCGGCAGATGCCATCCACGACCTCCTCACGAAACTGATCGGACGCGAGGCCTACTGGGGCATCGATCCGTCGGTGCTCTCCCCCGCTCACGACTTCGTCACCACCCACCGCGACCCGGCCTTCATCGCTTCGCTCGCCAAAACCCCGGGCCCACGCCACCTGCCCGACGACATGGAAGCCGTGCAAGACGCGTTCCGTGCGTTTGCCACCGATGTCATCGCCCCCCACGCAGAACACGTGCACCGCACCAACGGCGACGTGCCAGAACAGATCATCAAGGGCATGGCCGACATCGGAGCATTCGGCCTCAGCGTCCCGGCTGAATACGGCGGCTACGGCGAAGGCGGCGACGACGAGTACCTCGCCATGGTGGTGGCCACCGAGGAACTGGCCAAGGCCAGCCTCGGCATCGGAGGGTCGCTGATCACCCGCCCTGAAATCCTCACCCGCGCCCTCCTCAAAGGCGGCACGGAAGATCAGAAGCACGAGTGGTTGCCCAAGCTCGCCACGGCCGAGGTCATGCCCGCCGTCGCTGTGACCGAGCCCGACTACGGCTCCGATGTCGCCGGAATCAAAGTCACCGCAACGCCAGCGGTAGGCCCAGACGGTGCAGACGGATATGTCATCAACGGCGTGAAGACCTGGTGCACGTTTGCAGCCCGCGCCGACGCTTTGGCGTTGCTTGCCCGCACCGACCCCGATCGTTCCAAGGGCCATCGCGGACTCAGCCTGTTCATCGTGCCCAAAGAGCGCGGCGACGGCCATGGTTTCGAACTCACCCAGCCGGGTGGCGGCACCATGGAAGGCCGACCGATCGACACCATCGGCTACCGCGGTATGCACTCGTATGAACTGGCCATCAGCAATTGGTGGGTGCCGGCGAACCACCTCATCGGCGAGGCCGACGGGGTCGGCAAGGGCTTCTACCTGCAGATGGCTGGCTTTGAGAATGGCCGACTGCAAACCGCGGCGCGAGCGCTCGGCGTCATGCAATCTGCCTATGAGGGAGCTTTGGAATATGCGGAGAACCGCAAGGTCTTCGAATCGAACATCATCGAATACCAGCTCACCCAGGCAAAGCTGGGCCGCATGGCCATGATCATCCAGGCCAGCCGTCAGTTCTCGTACGTAGTGTCGCGGATGATGGCCCGCGGCGAGGGTGCGATGGAGGCCAGCATGGTGAAGGCGTACGTGTGCAAGGCCGCCGAGTGGGTCACCCGTGAAGCTCTCCAGATTCATGGCGGCTTCGGTTACGCCGAGGAATACAACGTCAGCCGTCTCTTCGTCGATTCACGCGTGCTCTCCATCTTTGAGGGTGCCGACGAAACGCTCTGCCTCAAAGTCATCGCCCGCCGCCTCGTCGGCTGAGCACAACTGCTCGCCTCGTCGGTTGCTGCAGCTCGGCTCTAGGTTCGACGTTGTGCCACTCGACGCGACGCCGCCGACGATCGATACCGATGTGGTGGTCGATATCGATGTGGTGGTGGTCGGCGCCGGCTTCGCCGGTTTGTACCTGCTCCACAAGCTTCGCTCCATCGGACTTCGATCGATCGCGATCGAAACCGGCGACGACGTCGGTGGCACGTGGTATTGGAACCGGTATCCCGGAGCGAGGTGCGATGTGCCCACTCCCGACTACTCATACAGCTTCGATGCCGAGCTCGAACGAGACTGGGTGTGGTCCGAGAAGTACGCCACCCAGCCAGAAATCCTGCGCTATCTGCAACACGTAGCCGACCGTTACGACCTGCGCCGCGACATCCGGTTCGGCACCAGGGTTGTCTCAGCGAACTGGGACGACACCCATGCCACGTGGCACATCAACACCAGCGATGGTGGGTCCACCACGTGCAGGTTCTTCATCATGGCAACCGGATGTCTGTCCGTGCCGAAGGGAGTCGAACTCGCCGGTGCAGAACGCTTCGGGGGCGAGGTCTACTTCACCAGCAGGTGGCCCCACGACGGTGTCGATTTCACCGGCAAGCGGGTCGCAGTCATCGGCACCGGCTCGTCAGGAATTCAATCGATCCCACTGATCGCGCAACAGGCTGCGCGACTCACCGTGTTTCAGCGCACACCAAATTTCTCGATGCCTGCCCACAACGGCCCGGTGCCCGCCGACATGTTGGCAAAGGCGGCAGACCGTGAGACCTTTCGGAATAACGCCCGGTGGTCACAATCTGGGTTGAACATCGAGGTGCCGACCCAACGAGTCGAAGACGTCGACGAGGTCGAGCGTCTGCGACGTTTCGAAGACGTATGGCAGACCGGCCACCTACTCGCGCCAGGCTCGAAGTTCACGAATCTCTTGGTCAACGCCGAAGCGAACGCCACCTTCGCCGAGTTTGTCCGGAACAAGATTCGGGCCACGGTCACCGACCCGGCAACTGCGGAGGCGCTGTGCCCAACGGACCATCCATTCGGCACCAAGCGTCCATGTCTCGACACCGACTACTACCAATCGTTCAACCTGCCTCACGTTGAGCTGGTCAATCTGCGCGAGGAACCATTCGTAGCGGTCACCGACGTGGGCATCGACACCGTCGGTGGGTCGTACGAGTTCGATGCGATCGTCTACGCCACCGGCTTCGATGCGATGACCGGAGCGATTGTGGCAGTCGACATCGTTGGTCGCGACGGGCAACAACTGTCACAGCGTTGGGCAGATGGCCCGCACACGTATCTCGGCCTGATGACGCGCGGCTTCCCCAACCTGTTCATGATCACCGGTCCTGGCAGCCCTTCGGTGTTGTCCAACATGGCGACCTCGATCGAACAACATGTCGACTGGGTCACCGACTGTTTGGAATATTTGACTTCACACGGCGACGTATCGATCGAACCGACTGCGCTGGCGGAGGAGGCGTGGGACCGTCACGTCGCCGACTGCGCGGCGATCACACTGTTCCAACAAGCCGACTCGTGGTACACGGGCGCCAATGTGCCGGGCAAGGCACGCGTGATGTTGCCGTACATCGGCGGCGTCGGCACCTACCGAAAGATCTGCAATGACGTGGTCGACCAGGGCTATCTCGGCTTTGAACGTCGCTGCCCGAACGGAACGACCGTGAACGACGGTGCGGTGATGAGCCTCCAGCCCGACGTGCGAATCGTTAGTTGAACTCGAATTCCTCGGCGAGCCGTCTGACCGAGTCGATGCGTTCGAAGTCTGCGTCGGCGTGGTCGTGGTACGGGTCGAGCAGGATCGGCGCCAACCCTGCTGCGGCAGCTGACGCGATGTCCATCGTCACCGAGTCGCCCACATACGCGATGCGGTGACGCTCGAACTCGTCGAAATGTGGGAGGGCGAACTCGAAGATCGCCGGATCAGGCTTCTCCACACCAACGAACTCGCTGTCGACGATGACCCGCACCTGTACGCCTGAACCCTCGCCGACCTGACAGATCTTGCCTCGGAGCAACTCCGCTTCGATCTGACCGCGGGCGTTCGACACGACGCCCATCGGTACGCCAGCGCCTGCAAGTTGTCGCATCGCGGTAACCGTTTCAGCAATCGGCCATCGCCACAACAAGGCGGTTCGAGTGTTGTCGAGCAGTTCGATGGCGTACTCCTCCACGTCGACCGAAATGCCGACGGTGCGCACGTAGGCGCGGTTGTACGAGTGCCAATCGCGCTCGCCGTCGGCCGCGTGAGACTTCGCTGCCATTGCCGCGTAGTGCGCGCGTTGATGATGGGAGAGCTCGAGCGAACCGCCCAGCGGGGCGAGCAGCGGGGCGAGCACCGTCGGGTCGGGCAACACCAGTACGCCACCAGCGTCGAACAGCACCGCATCGAACCGACGAGCCGACGTCACGGCGTAGCTCCGTCGAGCGACAATCTGCACTTGGACAACACACCCTGCGTTGAGAGACCGTCTTGGATGGCGGTGACGATGCATTCCGCTTCAGCGGCGGTGTAGCCACCTTCGATGAGCAGTTCGATCGCAGCCTGCCGCACCGCATCGACGGTGGGAGCCGTGCTGCTGCTGGTGGTGGTGGAACCAATCGGCGGCGACGGGAGGGTGGACACAACGGCATCAGGGTCAAGACCGCACACGTCCCGGTTATAGGTGGCAATCCGGTTGCTCGCCACCTCCAGCACGTCGCGGTTCGAATCGATCGGCGACAAATCGACCTCTTCCAGGTCGTAATCCGCTTCTTCGAGCAGAACGCGCATCGCACCAAACGCATCGACCGACAGGGCGACATCGTCGACAATTTCTGAAGGTGCGATAAATGCGATCAGGAGCATGCGATCGACGAAGGCGGTGAACGTCCGCTCCAGTTCAACTGGGTCGGTGACCGAAGCCTGTTCGAATGCGTCCGACAGCACGACGAGTTCGGACGCGACTGAACACCACTCAGAGTCGGGGTCGCCGGTGAACGACAGCACAGCGGTCGTTGCGGGCGACTCATTCGCCAGCGTCGTCGTGGTGGTCGTGGTGGTCGCCGGCGTCGTGGTGTCAGTGGATGGAGTGGCGGATTCCGAAGGCGCCGTCGGGTCGACGAGAGTCGCGGAAGTCGGCTGCGACGCGGCGCTCGTGGCGACCGCCGCTTCGTCAGCGCCGCTGCATGCAGTGCCGAGCACGACAGCGATCGCCGCTGCTGCCAACCCCAGCGGGGCACATCCTCGTCGATGCGGCTTCACGCACGTCCTTCCGCAGCGCGCAACAACTCCGGTGCAAACGGAGTGTTCCCCGCGAGCACGTCAACTGGGAGGTCACGTTCGTTGGTGTCACGCTCGGGCGTGATGACACGACTGAACAAACCCGTGGGCAGCTCGTCGAATTCCCTGTCGAGCACGGCGACAGCCCCGAACGCAGCATCAGCGATGGCATCGACGTACTGGGGTGGCAATCGTGTACCGAGCGGCGTCACCAGCCAGATTGGCGTGCCGACGACGTAAGCGGCCGACGCCACAGCCAACGTTCCAGGTGCTGACAACACTCGATGCGGGGCGGCCACCAGCGCTTCGACCACCACGACGTCGACCTCGCTGACTGCGTTACCTATGGCGTCGAACGGCACCGGTTCACATTCGACGCCGCTGCGTTCCAAGCGCTGCATCATGCCGCTCGCCGCATGCCCACTGTCTGCGCACCACACGGCCACATCACCGCGCTCGACGAGACCTGCGCACAAGACGTCGGAATACCCCACCGTGAGAACCGTGGCTGTTCCCGGCCACACCGTGGCGAGCAATTCGGCGAAGAGATCGGCCGTCGGGTCGCAATCGATCGCGTCGGCGAGTTCCCACGCAAGACGATCAGGCTCTTCCGACATCAGCAACTCTGAGCACAGCCACCACATGGGTGCGACGGTGACATGCCGCTCGACAATGCGACGGCATGCGATGACGAGATTAGGCGGGTCGGCCCGTAGCGAACCCAGCGCAACAGCGGTCTCACGCACCAACGTCGCGGCATCGACACCCTTCGCTCTCGCGATGTAGCGGAGATGTTCGATCGGATGCACGTCTCCAAGGTAGGCGCTGGCGGCCGGTTTCCGGTCGCATCTCGCCGCACCAGTTCGGTCGCCATCGGATGATCGTGTGCACATTGGTTGGGGCGGCCTGGGTTTGGCTGGCTACCATCACTGACCGTGGCGACGAAACTGCCGAATGACCTTCAACTCACGCCGCTCGACGGCGAACCGCGTGACCTCGACGACTGGTTGACGACGTTCCACCTGGCGAGCGTCATTGTCGACCCGTACACCAACGAGAGTTCGTGGGTGCTGAAGACCGCTGTCCGTATCCTCGAGGGTTTCCGAGGGTCAGACGTGCGGGTCAACTTCGTCGTCACGTCGGATGCGGCCGACGCCCGGAAGTTCCTCGGCCCGCTCACCGAGCAGTTCCTGGTGTTCACCGACCCAGAGCGCAAACTCGTCACGGCGGCGGGCATCGAACGCCTGCCCGCCTTCGCGTTCATTCGCGTCGACGGCGAGGTTGCGGCGTGCGCCACCGGCTGGAACCCAGGTGAGTGGCGCGAAGTTGCCGATGCCATCACGGCGCTCACGAGCTGGCGTTCCCCACAAATTCCGGCACCCTCCGACCCGGGGGTATTCGCCGGTTCCCCAGCCCTCGGCTGAGCCCGAATCTGGTGGGTCGCGTCCCACTTCCGAACCTTCCCGTCGCCGAGACGTACGACGGCATCCGGGCCGCCCTGCTCGGCGGACGGCACGTGGTGCTGGTCGCTCCACCCGGAGCTGGCAAGACCACCACCGTGCCGCTCGCGCTGCTCGACGAACCCTGGTTGGCCGGCAGGCGCATCGTCATGCTCGAGCCACGACGACTGGCCACCCGCGCTGCCGCCCGGCGAATGGCGTCGACCCTCGGCGAGCAGGTGGGTGACACGGTTGGTTATCAAACGCGCGATGAGCGACACATCGGGCCGAACACCCGCATTGAGGTCGTCACCGAGGGAATTCTCACGCGCCGGCTGCAGAACGACCCCGAACTGCCTGGTATCGGCCTGGTGATCTTCGACGAGATTCACGAGAGAAACCTGCCCACCGACATCGGGTTGGCTCTCACGCTCGACGTGATCAGTTCGATTCGCCCCGACCTGCGGGTAATCGCCATGTCGGCCACCCCAGACACCGCCGCTCTGATGCGAGTGCTCCCCGATGCTGCCCTCATCAACAGCGAGGGACGCTCATTCCCGGTGGAAGTGCATTGGGTTCCCATTACGACTCAACGCGGCCAACGCCGCGACCGCATCGAGAACGCCACCACCGCTGCGGTACTCCGGGCCGTGCGCGAAGAAACTGGCGATGTGCTGGTCTTTCTGCCGGGCATCGGCGAGATCATGCGAACCAAGTCGCAACTCGAGGCTGCGCTGCCGAGCAACATCGACGTGTACCCATTGGCTGGCGCCCTGTCGCTTGCAGAGCAAGACACCGCGCTCGCCCCGTCACCGCCGGGCCGACGGCGGGTCGTGCTCTCGACCGACATCGCCGAGACTTCGCTCACGGTCGACGGTATTCGGGTCGTGGTCGACTCTGGCCTCGCCCGCGCGCCACGATTCGACGTGGCGACCGGGATGAGCCGCCTCACCACCATCACCACAAGCCGATCGTCGGCCGATCAGCGCGCCGGGCGTGCCGGGCGGGTGGAGCCAGGCGCCTGCTACCGACTCTGGAGCAAGATCGAACACGGCAGCCGATCGGCCCATCGCGCCCCGGAAATCGAAGAGGTCGACCTCGCCGGACTGGCGCTTGAGATCGCTGCGTGGGGCACTCCAGCGTCTGACCTGGCCTTCATGACTCCGCCGCCGCGCAAACCGTTCCAGGCAGCCCATACGCTGCTCGCCGAGCTCGGCGCACTCGACGATGCGGGCGTGATCACCGACGTCGGTCGCCAGATGTTGCGTTTGCCGACGCACCCTCGGTTGGCGCGCATGTTGGTGGCCGAACCGTCACCACTGGGATGTGCGCTCGTGGCCCTGCTCGATGAGCGAGATGTGCTGCGCGGCCGACCCGACGAGCTTCCCGTCGACCTGGGGCTACGGGTTCGGTTGCTCGCCGGCCGGGGAAGTCACGACCAGGCCGATCACCGTGCCGTGCGACAAGTGCGCGATCGCGCAGCCGACCTGGCGCGGCGGCTCGGCATTGCGTTCGACGCATCCCTCATCGACCCGGATCGCGCCGGCGCGGCGTTGCTCGCGGCGTATCCAGATCGGTTGGCCGCACGCCGCCGACCCGGGCAGTTCCAACTGCGCTCCGGCACCGGTGCTTGGCTGCCCGAAGCCGACCCCCTGGCCCACGAATCGTTCATCGTCGCAGCCGACCTCGACGGAAAGCGCGACCGTTCGCGGGTTCGGCTCGCCGCCGGTCTCGACGGTGACGAGGTCGCTCGCGCCATGGGAGACGAAGTCACCGAGATCATCGCGCTGGAGTGGGACACGGATCGCGACGACCTGGTCGAGAAGGCCGAACGACGGCTGGGTGGCATGTCACTCGGGGCCGTCACCCGGCGCCCCGCTCCCGGCCCCGCCACGACGGCGGCACTGATGGATCGGGTGCGGGCCACCGGGCTTGCGGTGCTCGGCTGGTCGAACGCCTCGATGTCGCTGCGTCAGCGGGTCGACTATCTCCATCGCAACCTTGGAGAGCCGTGGCCGGATTGGAGCGCATCGACGCTCGCGAACACTGCCAACGATTGGCTCGCGCCATATCTCCCTGGCGCGACCGGACGTCGTGACCTGGAGGCCGTCGATCTCGCGATGGTGTTGCGGGCGCAACTTCCTTGGCCCGAGGGCGCGGAACTCGACACGCTCGCCCCAACCGAACTCACGCTGCCAACCGGGCGTACCACCAAGATCGACTATTCAGGTGACGAGCCCAGTGCCCGCGTGCGCGTGCAAGATCTGTTCGGCACCACAGTGCACCCCACCGCTGGCGGCCGTCCGTTGGTGTTGCACCTGCTCTCCCCAGCCGACCGACCGATTCAGATCACCGCCGACCTCCCCGGTTTCTGGGCTGGCTCGTGGGCGGAGGTCCGCAGAGGACCTCGCCGGCCGTTACCCCAAACATCAATGGCCGCAAGATCCGGCGGCAGCTGCACCAAAGCGGATGAAAGACCGCTGATGATCGCCGTCACCGTCATCGGCACTGCTGTCGGACTGAACCCGTGGGTGGTTGTCGGATGCATGGTCGTTGTCTTCGTCGGCGCGGTCGTCCAGAGCTCGATCGGCATCGGTCTGGGGTTGATCGCTTCACCGATCCTCGGCCTCGCCGACCCCGCGTTCGTACCGGTCGCAGTGCTGATGGCGGTCTTGCCGATGACCATCGTCATGGCCGTTCGCGAACGACACTCGATCGATCGCAGTGGCATCGGGTGGGCGATCGGCGGGCGAATCCCAGGCACCGTCCTTGGCGCATGGGTCGCGTCGCGCGCGAGTCACACCACTCTTGCGATCGTCATCGCGGTCGTCGTCTTGTTGGCCGTCGTCGGCTCAGCCTCGGGAGTTCATTTCGCTCCCACCAAGCGCAGCCTGACCGTTTCTGGCGCAGCGTCGGGGTTCGGCGGCACCGCTGCGGGAATTGGCGGGCCACCCATGGCGCTCACCTACCAACACAGCGACCCAGCAACGATGCGGGCCACCTTGGCGCTGTTCTTCGTCGTCGGCATCCTCATCTCGTTCACCACACTCACCGTCGCTGGTGTGGTTGGCGCCCGCGAGCTACAACTCGGGATGCTCTTGGTCCCGGCGTCACTCCTCGGCGTCTGGATATCGCGTTACACCACCGCAGTGCTCCCCGCCGAACGGGTACGCCCCCTCGTATTGCTGCTCTGCGCAGTGTCCGCGGTGGTCTTGCTGGTCGAAGCTGTGGTGTGACCTGCTCACGGTGACTTTCGACACAAGCTGGGCTGAGCGCTACGCCGTTAGCGTTGGGCGGATGCGTCGTCTTGCAAGTGTTGTCATCGCTGGAGCTGTGTTCATTGCCGGGTGCGGCGGTGACGAATCGTCGAGCACCACAGATTCCCCGACGACCGTCGCCGAGTCCGACGATTCCACCGCAATCGACCGCAACGACTGCGGCAGCCACCGGAACGACCGAAGTGGCGACAGCGCCCACCGTCACCGATCCGACACTCCCGGCCGATTGCCCTCCACGGCCCGAGCCGGCGCCGACAACGACCGGTCCGGCCACCACGGTGCCTGAGAAGCCGACAGTCGAGTTGCCCGCAGCGACGCCAACCGAGCTGGTCGTCACCGACTTGATCGTCGGAACCGGCGCGGCCGCAAAAGTCGGCGACATCGTTTCCGTGCACTACGTAGGGGTCCGGTCAGAAGATGGAACCGAGTTCGACAACAGCTACGACCGGGGGCAGCCATTCGAGGTCACCCTCGGTGCAGGCGGCGTCATCCAAGGATGGGACGAGGGGCTCGTTGGCATCCAAGTCGGCGGTCGCCGCCAACTCGACATTCCCGCTGAACTCGCCTACGGAGACACTCCTCGGGGCGAGATCATCCAGGCCGGCGACGCGCTCACATTTGTGGTCGACGCCGTCAAGATCGTTCCCGGAGCACCCGCCACCGTGGCCGCGGACGCTCCCACCGAAGTGCCAGCAGTCGTCACCACCGCCACCGAGTTGGTCGTCACAGACCTGGTGACTGGTGACGAGTGCGACGTCGCATTCCCCGGAGACACCGTGTACGTGCAGGCCATTTTGTACCGAGGCGACACCGGTGAAATGTTGCAGAGCACCTGGGTCGAACCGACCGCTCTGACCTTGCCGCTCGATGTCGCCCAGGTCATCCCGGGCCTGGTCCAGGGCATCGTCGGAATGGGCGTGGGCGGTCGTCGCGAAATCACCATCCCCGCCGAACTCGGGTTCGGCGCTGAAGGAAACACCTCCCAAGGGCTACCGGCCGATGCTGTACTGATCGCGGTCGTCGACCTCGTCGGTATCAAGACGAGCTGAGCGCTGTTCACCAGCTGTCAAACAGTTCCAGTTGCTCGCCACCTGTCAATCGTCGATTGGTCGTATCCGATCGACCCGAGAATGACATCTGTGTGCGCACCGACAGCGGGGATCGGGTCGAACCGCTCGCCCAGTCCACGCATGATCGCCGGCGGACGCAACGCCGCAATGGGCCCGTTCGGTGTGTCGACCTGACGCCACCTGTCACGTTCACGCAGCTGCGGATGCTCGATCAAGTCGGTGACGTCGTTTTGGCGGGCATTCGCGATCTGCGCCTCATCCAATCGATCGATGACCTCCGCCGCTGAGAACTCGACGAATGCCGATTCGATCAGCTCGGTGAGCTCACGACGGTGATCTGATCGCGCCGCGTTGGTGATGAACCGAGCATCGGTTGCCGTGTCTGGTCGGTCGAGCACTTCCTCACAGAACCTCACCCATTCCCGTTCGTTCTGAATGCCGAACTGCACCCGGTCGCCGTCGCCCGTCAGGAAGCTGCCGTACGGAAACACCGTCGCGTGCGATGATCCGGTTCGCGCCGGCGGTTGCCCGCTGTACATCGTGAAGTACATCGGATGGCCCATCCATTCGGTGAGCGCGTCGAAGAGCGACACCTCGATCGCCGGGGCAAACCCTGTGCGTTCGCGATGGAACAACGCCGTCAGCAGCGCCGAGTGGGCGTACATGCCCCCGGCGATGTCGGCCACCGAGATGCCGGCTTTCGCCGGGCTCTCTTCGGTTCCCGTGACTGCCAGCAGGGCAGCCTCACACTGCACCAACAGGTCGTACGCCTTCTTTTCGACGAATGGACCCGACGACCCGTATCCCGACAGGTCGCACACGATCAGCCGAGGGTAGCGAGCCATGAGTTCGTCGGCGCCGAACCCGAGGCGTGCGGCCGCGCCGGGGGCAAGGTTCTGAATGAACACGTCAGCGGTGGCCAGCAACCCGTGCAAGATGTCTGCTGCAACGTCGGCCTTGAGATCGAGACTCAGCGACTCTTTCGAGCGATTCAGCCAGGCGAAGTAGCTCGACATGCCCTTCACACGCTCGTCGTAGCCGCGCGCGAAGTCACCATGAACTGGCCGTTCAACCTTGATGACCCGTGCACCGCGATCGGCCAGCTGTCGGGTGGCAAACGGCGCCGCCACGGCCTGTTCGATCGAGACCACGGTGATGCCCTCGAACGGCAGTGGTAGTGCTCCCATACCCTCACGGTAATCTCGCCCAGGTATGACCGAGCTTTCGTCTGAGGAAGAACAGATCGTCGACCTCGTGGCGAAGTGGGTCGACACCGAGGTGCGACCGGTGGTCAACGAACTCGAACACGCGAACACGTACCCCGAAGCGCTCATCGAGCAAATGAAACAAATGGGTGTCTACGGTCTTGCGATACCGGCGCCCTACGGGGATTTCGCTGTCTCAGCGCGTTGCTACGCCCGCGTGACCGAAGAGATCGCACGCGGCTGGATGTCGCTGGCCGGCGCATTCGGTGGTCACTCCGTGGTGTCGAAACTCATCGTCCAGTTCGGCACTGAAGAACAGCGCCAGCGCTACCTGCCACGTCTCGCCACAGGCGAACTGCGCGCCACCATGGCGCTCACCGAACCCGACGGAGGCTCAGACCTGCAAGCCATTCGTACGGTGGCCAAACCGGTGGCCAACGGTGCACATCGCGGCTATCTCATCAACGGGTCGAAGACGTGGATCACCAATGCGCGCACATCCGGTCTGGTTGCGCTGCTGGTGAAAACCGATCCAAGTGCCGAGCCGCGCCATCGCGGCATCTCGATTCTGCTCGTCGAGAAGGTGCCTGGTTTCACGCGTCTCGCGCGACCTGCCCAAGCTTGGCTACAAGGGTGTCGAGTCGTGCGAACTGCACTTCGACGACTGTCTCGTGCCGAGTGATGCGTTGCTTGGCGGCGTCGAAGGCAAGGGGTTCTCCCAGATGATGACCGGGCTGGAGACAGGCCGCATTCAAGTCGCCGGTCGCGCGATCGGCGTGGCCCGAGCCGCGTTCGACGACGCCCTGCGATACGCACAAGACCGCAAGGCGTTTGGTGTGCCCATTTGGCAGCACCAGTCGGTCGGCAACCTGCTGGCAGACATGGCAACGCAGATCACCGCAGCCCAGCAACTCAACTATCACGCCGCCGACTGCATCGACTCCGGGCGACGAGCCGACATGGAAGCGGGCATGGCGAAGCTGTTCTGCTCTGAGATGGCAGCCAAGGTCACCCTCGACGCCATCCGCGTGCACGGCGGCCACGGCTACTCGACCGAGTTCGACGTAGAGCGCTACTACCGCGATGCCCCGCTGATGATCGTCGGCGAAGGCACCAACGAAGTTCTCCGCACCGTCATCGTCAAACAAGCCCTCGACCGCCAAGGCCTCACCTGACCACAACGTGTCAGACACGCTGGCAGTCATGTGGTTGGGATGGGTTGGGTGGGCGCTCGTACGATGAACCCATGGCTGACGCTGCCGCTCTTCCGTCCATCGATGCTGAGTTCGGGTTCACCGAGATCCTCCCGCTCGGGCACGACGACACTCCGTACCGGCTGCTCACCACCGAGGGGGTGTCGACGTTCGAAACTCCTGAAGGCACCTTCTTGAAGGTTGAGCCGGAAGCGATTCGGCGTCTCACCGCCGAGGCGATGCGCGAGATCGCTCACTTCTTGCGGCCCGCTCACCTCCAGCAACTTCGCAACATTCTCGACGATCCCGAGGCTTCCCCGAACGACCGGTTCGTCGCAACCGACCTGCTGAAGAACTCTGCCATCGCCGCAGGCGGCGTGCTGCCGATGTGTCAAGACACGGGCACGGCCATCGTGAAAGGCAAGAAGGGCCAGTTCGTGTTCACCGGCGGCGGAGACGAACGTGCCATTGCCCGCGGTATCGCCGACACCTACCTCACCAGCAACCTGCGCTACAGCCAAATGGCCGCACTCGACATGTACACCGAGAAAAACACCGGCAACAACCTGCCCGGTGAGATCAAGATTTCAGCGACGGATGGCGACGCGTACAAGTTCCTGTTCATCGCCAAGGGTGGCGGCTCGGCGAACAAGAGCTACCTCTATCAGGAGACGAAAGCCCTGCTCAACGAGGCCACATTGCTCCCATGGGTCTTCGAGAAGATGCAATCACTCGGCACGTCGGCCTGCCCGCCGTACCACCTCGCCGTGGTCGTGGGCGGCACCTCGGCGGAGTTCGCAATCGAAACAGCGAAGCTGGCGTCCACGAAGTACCTCGACTCGCTGCCCACCACGGGCGACGCCACCGGGCGAGGATTTCGCGACATCGAGCTCGAAGCAAAACTGCTCGAACTGGCCCAGACCACCGGCATCGGCGCGCAATTCGGCGGCAAGTACTTCTGCCACGACGTGCGGGTGGTCCGACTCCCCCGCCACGGCGCCTCATGCCCCGTTGCCATGGCGGTGTCGTGTTCAGCCGACCGCCAGATGCTCGGCAAGATCACCAAAGACGGCGTGTTCCTCGAACAACTCGAACACGATCCGGCACGGTTCTTGCCTGACGTCACCGAGGCAGATCTCGACCACCCAGACAGCCCGACCGACGCGGTGCAGATCGACCTCAATCGTCCCATGGCCGACATCTTGCACGAGTTGTCTCAGTATCCGGTACGAACCCGGGTGATGCTCACCGGCACCATCATCGTGGGCCGCGACATCGCTCACGCGAAGATCAAAGAACGCCTCGACGCCGGCGAAGAGATGCCGCAATATCTCAAGGACCATTGCATCTATTACGCAGGGCCGGCCAAGACGCCAGAGGGCTACGCCTCCGGTTCGTTCGGGCCGACCACGGCGGGCCGAATGGATTCATACGTCGAGCAGTTCCAAGCTGCTGGCGGCTCCATGATCATGCTCGCCAAGGGCAACCGATCCAAGCAGGTCACCGATTCGTGCCAAGCGCACGGCGGGTTCTACCTCGGTTCCATCGGCGGGCCAGCCGCTCGGCTCGCGCTCGACAACATTCGGCACGTCGAAGTGCTGGAATATCCAGAGCTCGGCATGGAAGCGATCTGGAAGATCGAGGTGGAAGACTTCCCCGCCTTCATCGTGGTCGATGACAAAGGCAACGACTTCTTCCAACAGGTGAAGGCCGAAGCAGCGGCCAAGGTGTCACTGCGCCGCTAGCTCCTCGACCGCCCAGTCGATCGCTCGTACTTGTTTTGCGTGCAGGTGGGCTGGGTACCCGAGACGCATGGCACTTATCTTGTGGATCATCGCCGTCATCCTTGTGGTGTCGGGCATTCTCGCAATCTTTCGGAAGGAGATGCTCTGGGGCATCGTCCTCATCGTTCGTCGGGTTCGCCGTCGGCCCCGGCGGCGTGTCGATCTTTACGTAGCCTGAGCGTCGATCGGTTTTACCGTGAGCGGCCCACGAGGAGGCGCCGACGTAGCGGTGACCTCGGCGGTGTCCCATCGATGTGAACCGGCGCCGTCGAGGTCATCGAGAATCTTGCGAACGGCAGCCAGGGTGGCCTCATCGATGTAATCGGCGAGCACACCTTCCGATCGTTCCATCCGTGCACGAGCAAACCGCCGGGCTGGAGCCGACAGAGGTTGCGGCAACGTCATCTCAAGCACACGATCTTCGATCAACTCGTATCCTGCGGCCTCGAACATCTCCGGGTACTCCGCCGACACGGCGGCACCAGGAAGCGCTGCCCGCATGTCGTCAAACCACCGCTTCCACGCCTCGTCAACCCGGCTCCACAGCTCGACAGTCTCCTGCGAATCGTCGGCGAAGCTCACACGCTCCGGGTCGGCTCGTTCGAGGAGCACGATCAGGCCGTTCGCCTCGAGCACATCGCGAATCGAAACGAGTGCGGCTGCCTCGTCACCCACGTGGTGCAGCGACATCGACGCGAACACCACGTCGTGGCGGCCCAACACTCCGAGATCGGTGGCGAGGTCGAGCTCCGTCGTTCTGACCCGGTCGCCAACACCCAGACGGATCGCCCGCTCGGCAGCACGTTCGAGCATCGCTGGCGACCCATCGACCGCCGTCACCGTCGCAGCGGGAAAAGCTTCGGCCCACAGGCAGCTGCCGACACCAGGGCCGCTCCCGAGGTCGAGCACACTTCGGACGGTCAACGGCGATTGCCCAGCCTGCTCAACGATTGCGGCGATCGCATCGCCGACAAAGTCGGCCAACACTTCACCCTCGAGCTCTGTCTTCATCGCTGCCTCTGGCGAGTCGAACATCACATGATGCGCGTGCGCATGCCCGTGCTGTTGCTGCTGTGCGTGTCTGAGGCTGCCCGTGATCGTCGTGCTTGCTCATTTCACCGAACCTACGGCCCACAAGTGAAAATCAGGCGAGGCTGACGATGTCGAGCCAGTCGTTGTTGAAGTAGTCGACATCTCCGTCTGGCAGCAACAACACCTTGGTGGGCGACAACTCCAGCACGAACTCGGTGTCGTGACTGACGAAGATGATCGCCCCGGGCCAAGCCTTCAACGCGTCGGCGACCGCTTCACGCGACGGTGGGTCGAGGTTGTTGGTGGGCTCGTCGAGCAGCAACAGGTTGTTGCGGCCGGTCATCAGCATCGCCAACGCGAGCTTGGTCTTCTCGCCGCCAGACAACGTTCCGGCGTCTTGGAAGACCTTCTCACCGGAAAGGCCGAACATGCCGAGCAGACCCCGCAACTGTGTTTCGGTGAGGGCAACACCAGCAGGGACAGAACGGCGAATGTTGTCGAGAAGCGATTCGTGCACGAGCAGATTGTCGTGTTCCTGGGCGTAGTAGCCAGCCGTGACCTGATACCCGAAATCGAAGTGACCGAGATCGGCTTGCGTTTCGCCGGCGAGGATTCGCAACAGCGAGGTCTTGCCGGCACCGTTCAGACCGAGCACCAGCAACCGCTCACCACGGCCGAGATCGAAACCCACATCCTCGAAGATCGACGGCCCGCCGTACCCCTTGCACAACCCTGTCGCGGTGATGACCGTTTGGCCACACGCTGGCGGCGCCGGGAACTTCACCGTGATCTGCTTGCCGGCTTGTGGGGCGTCGACCTTTTGCGACTCGAGCTTGGCGATGCGCTTCTCCACGGAGTGTGCCTGCGTCGCCTTTGTGGCCTTCGCCCCGAATCGATCGACGAACTTCTGCATCCTGTCGATCTCGCGCTGCTGCTGCGAGGCTTGCTTGGCCAGCCGCACTTCGTCCTCGGCGCGCATGCGCTTGTACTGCGTGTAGGTGCCCTTGTATTCCACCACTTGGCCGATTGCGGTCTCGGTGGGGCGATCGAGATGCATGACGCGTGTGATCGCCTCGTCGAGCAGATCGAGGTCGTGGCTGATGACGATGAGCGCGCCCTTGTAGTTGCGCATGTAGTCCATGAGCCAGTTCTTTGCGTCGACGTCGAGGTGGTTGGTGGGCTCGTCAAGACACAACACATCGCTGCCCGCGAACAGGATCCGCGACAGCTCAGCGCGACGCCGCTCGCCGCCTGACAACACGCCGATGGGCAGATCGATGCGGTCTTCGCCGAGCCCAAGACCGGCCGCCAGCGCTCGCGCTTCACTCTCCGCCCCGTAGCCACCGTTCACCCGGAACGACTCTTCGGCCTTGGTGTAACGCTCGACGTTGCGCTCGTCGGGGTTCTCCTCCATTGCTATGCGGAGCTTCTCCATGCGGACGATCTCGTCGTCGATGCCACGACCCGACAGGACATGAGTGATCGCACTGCGTTCGTTGTGCTCGCCGCCGATACGCGGGTCTTGCGGCAGGTAGCCGAACCCGCCCTTGCGCAGCACCTTGCCCGCTTTCGGCTCGGCTTCGCCGCCCAGCACCTTGAACAACGAGGTCTTACCAGCGCCGTTGCGCCCGACGATGCCCACTTTGTCACGGGCCATCACGGTGAAGCTGGCGTTGTCGACGACGAGTCGACCGCCTACTTCTACCGAGAGTCCTTGAGCCTGAAGCACCGAACCAGGCTACGGCCAGGTGCCGGCGAGTAGGTGCGGAAGGTGCCCAAGAGCAGCGGCTGATCAGGCGGTTACGCGCCGGAGTCGTCGGTGAAGACCGGATCCAGACATTCCGGCTCGCCGACGTCGGTCTTGCCGAGTGCTGCAACGCTGAACAACGCGAGGCGATCGCGCCCAAGGTTCGTCAAATGAAGGTCGTCGGAGTTGAGCAGGTCGTCTGGTGCGGCCGCGGACGTTTCGGCCCAGTCGACCAAGATCACGTTCTCGTAGTCATCGGCCAGCTCGCGTATCGCGTCGTTGACTGCTGCCTTGTTGGCTTCGTCTTCGGTCACGGTGTATACCACGACTGGTAGCGGGCTGAGTCGACGGAGCAACGCGTCGTACTGAGCAGTGAAGTCTTCGAGATCACCTCGGTAGTTGTTGCCCAACATCATCATCACGACGTCGAACTTCTGGTCGTCGGGTGCGGGATCATCTTCTGCGCCTTCGGGAATCAACTCGTCGAGCACGGCGGTTGCGAACTCGATGTGGCGTGCGGCCTCGGCTTCGATCTGCGCCGCCCAGCCGTACGACTCGAGGGTTTGGCACATGGGGCCGCCGTACCGTGGCGCGGTGGACGCAAGGATCGAGTCGCCGATCATCAGCACTCGGTTGCCGTCGGCTGCGTCGGCAACCTCCCCTTCGGCCAGTTCGAAGGGCACCGAAGGAGGCGGCGGCAGCGCCGTAGAGGACGTCGACGATGAGGATGACGTGGACGATGTGGGCAGAGGCTCGAACGACGCTGGCGGCGGCAATGTCGGCACCAGTGAGAGTGGTTCGGGTAGCCCCGTCAACGCCACCGTTTCGGGCACCTCGAGGATCGCGACATTCGTAGGAGCGGCAGCATTCGTGTCGTTGCAGGCAGTAGCGACCAACGAGAACGCCCCGAAAACTGCGACGATCCACAACGACCGTGACGACACACTCCGTCTGGTCGATGTGGCCCGCCGTTGGAACATGCACGTATTGAACCCGAAAGTTCAGCGCTGCCGCACCGAATTCCCGAAAGTCAGCGATTCTTCAGAGCGTCGCGGATCTCCGTGAGGAGTTGCACCTCTGTCGGCGCCGCAGCCTGCTCTGGCTGAACCTTGTTGTACAACTTCACGATGAGGAACAACACGAAGGAAACGATGACGAAGCTGATGATGGCGTTGATGACCAGGCCGATGCTGATCCGCGCGTCACCGATGTCAAAACCGATGTTCTCGTAGTTCGGTTCACCAAAGATCGCCGAGATGATCGGCAAGATCACACCCTCGAGGATCGCATCGACGATCGTCTTGAAGTACAGGGCCATGACGAGGCCAACTGCCACGGCGAGCACGTTGCCCTTGTTGATGAATGTCTTGAATTCCTGAAGCATGTCCATGTGTCTCTCCTAGGTAGTGAATGAAGCCCTGGCACCTCTGTAGATCACATCCCGGACGCCGGACGAAATGGTCGGCAACAATCTAGTGAACCCGACCACCCGGCTACGGTTCTGCCTGTGTCGGAGCAAACACCATCTGAAATGGATGCCGAGTACGAACTCTTCGATCGGATCGATGCGGTGCGGGTGTTGCGCGCGTCGACGCCAGAGGAGAAGGGACGGCTGCTCGAGGAGATCGGCGGCCCTGGCCAGGCTGAGCAAGACATCGTCGACCAGCTCGCCAAGACGAAACCGTTGTGGAACCCGCACCTATTTCCGGCGGCCCACAACATGGCGATGCGATCGCTGGAGGTGCTCGACCGCAACGGGGTACGGGGTGCGCCGATGCCTCGGCTGCTGGGCCCACTGAGACCGATCGTGGGGTACGTCGTCAAACTCGTCACCCGCTGGATCGTGCGCGGCTATCAGAACAACCTCGCCTCATCGATTCGCCGGCTGTACGAACGACGGGAAGCGAACTCAGTGTGGGGAAGCCATGACCATGTGATTCTGCGACGAGCCCGCATCAACGCTGTCCAGGTGGAGCAGGGCCTCAAGTCGAATCCCGTTGGCATACCAGGTTTCTTACTTGGTGGTGCTGTGTTGTCGGGCGTCTTCTCACTATTGGTAGACGGCGTGGGGAAAGCTGTCGACAACCGGATCGGCAGCATCATCTTGTCGGGTCTGGTCGTGGTGCTGATGCTCGGGCTGTCGTGGGTCGCTCTGTACGCAGCTTCCATTGCTCGACGGCGCATCCGGCTATCGACCGAACAGCCCATTGGCGCCCTGTGGGATGTCATCGGCGCCGCCGGGAACCCACCACGCGACAACTCGTACCACTTCGCGCTGATTGCGATCATCCTCATGATTCTCTCCGTGCTCGCCATCCCGCTGCTCGTGTCGGCGTTCCTGTAAGGAGATCAGATGCTCGTACCGGTTACCCGACGGGTTCGGGCGTCTTGCCCTGGTCGGGTGTGACGTCGTCGAACGTGTCGATGTTTCGCACCGTCCCCGAGAGCACCGCAAAACCACCGGCCACGACAAGTGTCATGATGCCGCCGAACGCAATTGCGCCCGGCAATCCAAAGGCCCGCGCAGTGACCCCGCTCTCGAACGCTCCGAGTTCGTTCGATGCGCCGATGAACACACTCTCCACGGCCGACACCCGACCGAGTTGATCCTCCGGCGTCGCCAACGGCACGAGCGATCCGCGGATGAACATAGACACCATGTCAGCTGCCGAGATGACCACGAGAGCGATGAACGCGACTGCGTAATTCCGCGTGATCCCGAACACAACCGTGCCAGCGCCGAACAGTGCGACGGCCACTAACAACGTCGGACCCACACGGCGGCGCACTGGCCAAGTTGCCAGCCACACGGCCATCAAAGCTGCGCCGATGCCGGGCGCGGCGCGCAGCCATCCGTATGCGATGTCACCGACCCCGAGCCGTTCGGTGGCAACGGCCGGAATGAGTGCGATGGCTCCGCCGAACAGCACCGCAAAGAGGTCGAGCGAGATTGCCGCCAGCACGATGGGGGTGCGCCGAACGAAACGGAGGCCCTGGAGGGCGGTCGAGAGAGTCGGTCGGTCGGTGTTGCGCTGCGGCTCACGTGCGTAGACGATGCCCAGCATAGGAATGGCCGCGAGGAACTCCAGCACTGCGGCAACCAGATACGCGTTGGCGGCGCCCTGCGTGTAGAGGAACCCTCCTGCCACCGGGCCGAGGATGGAGGCGCCGGTGAACGCGGCGGTCCACAACGCCACGACCTGCGGCAGGTCGGTGGGTGCGACCAAGCAGCGGTGCGATCGCGCGGCGCGCAGGAGTGAGCATGGCGTCGACCGAACCTAGGAAGAAGGCGATGATGAAGAACGGCGTCACACTCGACGGATTGCTGCTGCTGTAGATCGCCAGGGCAATCGCACAGGCCACACGGCCGAGGATGAACAGCGCTGTCACCCGTCGGCGGTCGAACCGGTCGGCAACCCATCCGCTCACCAGCACCAACAAGACAGCAGGAATGAACTGGGCGAGCCCGATCAACCCAATGTCGAGCGGGTCGCGGGTGAGGTCGTACACCTGCTTGAACAGCACGGTGATCAAGATGTTGATGCCAAGGGCAGCGAACACGGTGGACATGAGGTAACGCCGCACCGAAGGATTTCCGAGCATCTGGCGTGACGTCACCCCGGCACGCTACCGAGTGTCCCACCGGGCCTGGCTCCTGGTTTCGGCGGTAATCACAGGCGCGAAATTCGACTGTTGTGTGACACAAATGACCGTTGTGTGACAACTCTCGCGACATTCGTCATCAATGCCGATATTCGCCGCATCCCGGGCGGTCCAAGGTGTACAAATTTGGCCATGGAAGCAGGGATGGAAGCACGGCAGGTGATGTATCGAACAGCGATCCGCACGGCGATGACGCTCAGTGCTGTCGCGGTGGCCGTGTCGCTACTCGTCGACGCCACTACTGACGTGTCACAAACGGCGCTCGTGTTGGCCGTGATCGTTGTCGGCTTCGTCGCAAGTTTGGTGACAACCGAGCGGGCGGCCCGTGCCACCACGGTGAATCGCGCGATGGTCCACAGTGGCCACGGTCACCGAGTGACCGTGTTGCCAACACCACACCGCGTCGCCTAGAAGTTCCGGTGTGTCGGCACCCTCACCCCTGAAAGTTCGCGTCGGGTTCGGTCTGGGAACCTCCACCTCGCTGCACGACCCGCGTTTCGGCCACGTGGTCGACGAACTCGAACGTTTGAGGTTCGACAGCTTGTGGGTGTCGGAACGAATCCGCACCACGGCACCCGACCCGCTCGTCGCCATGGCCTTTGCGGCGGGCCGCACCACGAGGTTGAAGTTCGGAATGAGCGTCATGGTCTTACCTGGCCGAAACCCCGTCGTGCTTGCCAAGGCGCTCGCCAGCCTGGCCACATTGTCGGGTGGACGGTTACTCCCCGCCTTTGGGCTCGGTGCCGTCGACCCGTTCGAGCAGCAAGCCTTCGGCGTCGAACGTTCCGAGCGGGCGGCGTGGTTCGACGAGTCACTCGCGGTCATGCGCAAGTGCTGGACCGGCGAGCCTTTCGACCATGACGGGCCCCGATACCACTATCACGGTGTACGCGTGCGACCGGTTCCGCGCCGAGTTGACGTGTGGCTGGGCGGTATCGCCCCATCAGAACTTCGCCGGGTGGGACGCATGGCCGACGGTTGGCTGCCGTCGTTCGTCACTCCCGCAGATGTGGCAGCTGGACGGGCGACGATCGAGTCGGTCGCTTTGGAACACAGTCGTTTCATCGAAGACGACCACTACGGGGTGCTGATTCCGTATCAACTCGGCGGCGAGTCGTCTGGCTTCATCGAGCGAGTCAGGCAACGTCGTCCAGAGATCGACCCGGCCGATGTAGTCGCAACCTCCTGGGAACAACTGCGTGACCTCATCGGGCGATTCACAGAAGTGGGCACCAGCAAGTTCGTCGTCATCCCCGCTGGCGAACCACACTCAACCGCCGATTGGACCGACCACCTCGAAGCCCTGGCAGCAGAGATCCTCCCCCTCGAAACCTGACGGATCAGCCCCAATCATTTGGCCGACGCTCTCAGGAAGCTTCACCAAGCCGACACCCACTTTCGCCGCGCGACTTCGTTCGGTCACGGCGATGAGAACCTTGCTGCGATGCCGTCGCTACCAACGTCGCTTCGGCCCCTCCTCCCCCCACGTCAGTTGCGGGATCGGACGACGGATACCGGAACCGCAGCAGCGGTGCGGAGATACTGGATGACTTGTCAGGCGACCGACGCCGAGTGTTCAAACAGGCTCGATTGGTGAACATCCTCAAGTAGCGACGGGTGGGCTTCGCTCGACGGGACCCGGGCATCGTGGCGGACGAGTCGCGTTCGAAAGTCTGTCGAGGATCGGTTCTGACGGCGATGTGCTATTTGCGCCGGACCGGACCGGTCGCCCGGATCCGATGTCGGGAGTGGCAGTGCCGTACACCATGCCATCGGGTTGGGTGATGGTGAGTGTTCGGTCGGGCGCAAGGTGGAGTTGCCAGCCGCCTTCATGAATGACGTGGTGATGCCGACTGCACATTGGAATTAGGTTTTCGAGGTCGGTCAGCCCGCCGAGTTCCCACGGGAGTGTGTGGTGCATCTCACACCGCCAGAACCCAACGTCACACCCCGGGAACCCGCAACTTCGGTACATCGCCCGTAACTTTCTTCGTTGCTTTCGGTTGGCGTTCCGCACCGTCCGACCGAGATTGAAGGGGCTTCCGTTCGAATCGAAGATCACCGGAGTGACCGAACCGTTGCACAGCAGCCGTTGCACCGACGCTGGCGGCAGCACGGCACCGTCCGCGGTTTCGCAAACAGAGTGGTTGTGGAATTCGCCCGACATCAGCGTGGCGTAGTCGACGATCACGGTGATGTCAGCCTCGATGCCACGACGCTCGTCATCGTCAGGACTCGCCGGGCCGACGACCCGCGTCTCCGTACCGCCAGCGGCTCGATCTTGGCCTGTTGGTTCGGTGCCGTGACCGGCAGCATCGTGAACGGCAGCATCGTGACCGACAAGACCGTGACCATCCGCACCAGGACCGGGGGGTTCACGAGGATCGGCGTCGGGTTTGCCGGTGCTGTCCCCAGCGGCGGTTGCGGCGGGACTATGGCTGTTGGCTTTGGTGATGATGTCACCGAGAGCGATTGCAGCTTGTTGGCTGTAGTCGAAGGTGCGATCGACGAACTCGGGTTCACCGCGGCGGCACCAGCCTTGATGTTCTTCAACACCTGTCGGTCGATCGCCGAGAATATGCGGGAACCCAACTCTGGATGAAATGCGAACCGTCCCTCGTGCATGCCGGTCTCGTGATTCACCTTGTGCGACAAAAACGTCTGCTTCCGCTGCTGCTTTTTCCGCTCGATGCCGTTGTCGGCTTCCAATGTGCGAGCACGATCGCGCACCGTTTGCCCGAACTTCTCTGGAGTCTCGGACCGCGCGACGTCGAGCAAGTCTTCTTGGCCGAGCAACTCGGCCTTGATCGAGTCGTCCAACCGCGATGTCGCAGCAGCCAAAGCATCGACATGCTCAGAGCCAATCTCGCCGCCAGCGAGCGCCTCACCAAACTTGGGGGCATCTTTGATCGTCTTCGAACGCCGTTCCTTGCGACGCCCCTCCGCGGCAGACACTCGGCCCGCTTTCGTGTGCGTATCTGCGGCGGGCGCCGACTGCCCCGCCGCGTGATGTTCGGTCAAACACGACGTGATGTGCGCCTCGACGGCGTCGAGCCAGCCCCGCACCAAGCGAACTTGCCCAAGCAGGTTGTTGCACTCGACCGGCGAGGGCACAGCACCACCAACCCCTATGCGAACACCCGCCAACAACGCCATCGCGTCCACCGGAACCACCACCGCCGCCATGAATCAAACAGTACTCAGGGGGTACAACAGAGTTTCCCGGGTCGCAGAGGATTTCTTGTTGTCCGGCCCGATTGCGAAACTTGTCTTCTTCGTGAAGTCGCGAACTGGCACTGGGGTGCAGGCGAATCCACTCCAGCTGCGGTCCAGGCGACATGGCAGCGATACACATAGTCGCTTTTAAACTCGGGGTGAGCACGGGGCGGCCGTAACGAGCATCATCACCCGGAGAGATTGTGTCTGGCAAGGAGATTGGTCGCGACCGCGTCAAGCACAAGTAGAGCCCGCGTCAGCCCTTGTGATGTCGCTCCAGAATTGAGGACCGCGACAAGTGCTGTGTTCGCGCTCGAAGCACAGCAGCGCAATGCTTGACTTGTCGGCTGACACGGCGACCGAACTCGGCGACGCCACTCGATCGTCTGCCGAATCCGGATCGGCCACTCCAGAACCCATCCGACCGACCCGAGGAGCCCGACGCCTCATTGACGCGGTGGATCTTTGGCAACGGTGTTGGAGCTAGGCCGTCATCGACTGGCGGTATTCGACCATGCCTGTCCGAATCGCTGCCGCAGCCCGCTCCGCAGCTGATGTCGGTCCCTGGCTGGTACTCCACGCGGGATCTAGGTCGACATGCTCGCCGGATGCCAGCACGAGCAGTGGCCAACAACTCATCCGAGCATCGAGGTCGCGCTCGCATCGGACTTCCACATCGGTGATCTGCGACCAGGTCCACCGTCGTGAGCCGATGAGTTTGGTCAATTCGACGCCGTCCGGGGAGACGCTGACGCTTCTCCGCTCCAGCGTGTGACACGCCACAGCGATCGCGAACAAGAGTACGACCGCCAATACGTCGTTTCCTAGTTCGCTCAGCTGGATCTCATCGTCGGACATCACGGCCAACAGAGGTACGACAATCGCTGATATCGCACCGAGTACTTCGAATATCACGGCGAAGGCGATCATAAACACTCGGAACACCAGCGAACCGCCGAACCGCTGTGTTTGTCCCTGGGCATTCATGTCCACCAGCATGCGCGATCACAGTCCAACGCGCCACGACAATTTTGCCATGGCGACCGCCGACTGCCGGGTGTCGTCTTGTCACGCCAAGCGTCACACTGGCCTTACCGTCTGATAGCGGCGTCTGGCGCCGAGCCTCTGGACCAGTCAGGAGCCTGGCGCGTTGGGGCTCGATGCCGTCGGCAAGACCAGCGGCTGGGACAACGACACCTACCGCGACTGGCTCACCACCACCTGGCACCGACTCGCAGTGAGCACCACATGACGAAGGGGTCTCGCCGTCTACTCGCCGTCGACGAACAGACAGAAGGGATGACCTGCTGGGTCGAGCATGACGCGAAGTCGCGAGCGGTCACGGTCTCGTGGCTGATGCGGCGCTTCGAAACCACCGCACGCGAGCACCAGTTGAACGGCTGCTTCGAGGTCGTCGACGAGGATCTCGAGATGCATCATCTTCGCCTGCCGCCCAGGCTGCTCGGGCCAGACCTGGGACTCGTAAGCGTCCTCTGCTTGGATGTTCAGGCCGATTCCATCGCGCGGGTTGCGGAGCTGTAGCCAACCTGCGTCATCGCTCGCTGTGATCTCCCACCCGAGCAGTCGCGAGTAGAACGCGCCGAGTTCTGCCGCATCGGAACAGTCGATGGTCACCGTCGTCCACCTGACGGTCGCAAGTGCGTCCATGCCGTCAGTCTCGCGCCGACAACTTGGCTTTCAATATCGGGCGAGGGCGACTTGGGTGACCGATTCGCTGGCTTGTTTGGCGTGGTAGCTGGAGCGGGTGAGAGGGCTGGCTTCCACGTGACCGATGCCAAGCTCCTCGCCGATCTGCTTCCAACGAACGAACTCTGATGGGTCTGCCCATCGGGCCACCGGCAGGTGATGCGATGTTGGCCGCAGGTACTGGCCGATGGTGACAATGTCGACACCGATGCCTGCCAGATCGGCAAGGGCACCCACGACCTCGTCGTCGCTTTCACCAAGGCCCACCATGAGGCCCGACTTCGTGATCAAACCGGCCGCCTTCGCGAGCGACAGCACCGACAGGCTGCGGGCGTAGCCCGCCGACGGGCGCACGGCGCGCTGCAGCCGAGCCACCGTCTCAAGGTTGTGATTGAACACGTCGGGCCGAGATGCGAACAGCAGCTCCAGCGAACTGCGTCGCCCTTCGCATCAGACACCAACGTCTCAATGCGAGTCGCCGGACGACGCAAGACGAATCGCCTCCACGCATGCAGCCACGTGCGCCATGCCACCGTCGGGCAAATCGTCGCGGGCGACCATCGTCAGCACCGCATGGTCGAGCGACATTCTGTCGATCGCCTCGGCCACGCGGTGCGGTTCGTCGCTGGCTGGCGCCATGGGCAACCTCGTGTCGACGAGGCAGAACCCGCAGGCGCGTGTGCAGCGCTCGCCGAGCACCATGAACGTGGCGGTGCCGTCTGACCAACAGTCAGACAGGTTCGGGCACCCGGCGTCTTCGCACACGGTGACCAAGTTGAGATCGCGGATCGTTTTCTTCAGCGAGAGCACTTCTGGCCCGTGCTGGACTTTGGGCCGCAACCATTCGGGCTTACGAGTCTCGATCGACAGCCCGCCGACCACACCCGCTTGTTCCAGCCGCGCATGCGACCGGGGCGGCCGATAGGTGACCGTCTCTCCGGGGCCCTCGCCACGGGAAAACGGCGCCAAGTCGATGACCTTGTGGTGCCATGCGACGTCTTGCCGCTCTGCATCGCGCTCGCCCCAACGTTCGGCGGCGAACTCGCTCACCAGATCGACGAGACGCTCCATCGACACATCGATGCCCTCTTCAGCCAGCGACGTGACCGGGCGGTCGCCGATACCGCAGGCGATGATGTGCTCACGCATGTACGCCATGTCGGTCGTGTTGTTCAGCGCGAACCCGTGCATGGAACGTCCCCTGGCCAGTCGCACGCCGATCGCCGCCACCTTGCGCGGCTGCGCTCCGTTCGCACCACTGGCATCGAGCCAAACACCGGGGTAGTCCCGCAGGCGACCTGGGTCGCTTGCTCCGACGGCGAGTAACACGTCGATCAGCAAGTCTTCGACCGCGCGCACATGGATGAGCGAAAACTTCGAATCGACGTTGACGATGGGGTACCCCACCAGCTGGCCTGGCCCGTGGTAGGTGATATCGCCGCCACGCTTGATGGCGATGAAGTCGGCTCCAACCGCTGCCGGGTTGCACCGCAGGTTGGTGTCGAGATCGGCGTGAGCACCGTAGGTGAACACGTGGTCGTGCTCGACGAGGAGCAGGTGCTGCTCGGTTCCGTGATCGAACAAAGCCTGCTGTAACGCCAGCGCCTCGCGGTACGGCACCCTCCCCAACCATCGGATGCGGAGCGGCGCCGTCATGTCACAACTCTGTCGACCAATCGCGGGTTTCGAGGATCTCTTTGACCCGCTTGAGGAAGCCAGCGGCGTAGGCGCCGTCGAACGCCCGATGATCCCAGCTCATGGCCAGGTTGCCCACGGGGTGAATGACGATTGCCTCGGAGCCGTCGACAGTCTTGACGACGACCGGCTTGCGGACGATGGCGTCGGTGGAGATGATGCCCACCTGCGGCTGGTTGATGATTGGCATGGTGAGCACGGAACCTGCCGAACCATTGTTCGTGATGGTGAACGTGCCGCCGGAGATCTCATCTGGGCTGAGCTTGCGGTTGCGGGCGCGGTCGGCCAGGTCGTAGATCTCGTGTGCCAGAGCCTTCAACCGCTTGGTCTCGGCGCTGCGGATGACCGGGGCGAGCAGACCTTCGTACTCGAGGTCGACGGCGATGCCGATGTCGATGTAGCTGTGCACCACGAGATCGTCGACGCCGACTGATGCGTTCAGGTGGGGGAACTCGGTGAGGCCGTCGACGAGAGCACGCGTGATGAACGGCAGGTAGGTGAGGCTGAAACCTTCGGTGGCCTTGAAATCGTTCTTCACCTTCGACCGTGTGGCGTCGACATTCGCAAAGTCGACCTCGACCACGCTGAAAGCATGCGGCGACGTGGCTTTGCTCATGACCATGTGATCGCCGGTGAGACGTCGGATCTTCGACAACTTGACCGTGGTGTCGCGCTCACCCGCCGCCGGACGCGGCACTGCGGCTGGTGCAGGGCGAGCCGGCGGCGCAGTGGTCGGTGCGGTAGCAGGCGCAGGCGCGGCGGCCGGTGCGCTAACAGCTGGGGCGGCGGCTGGGGCGGTCGGCGCGGGGGCGGCCGGGGAAGGGGCCACGGAGGGCGCTGCACCGCCCGCATCGAGGTGATCGAGCACATCTTCCCGGGTGATGCGTCCACCGGGGCCGCTTCCGACGATGTTGTCTGGGTTGAGTCCGTTCTCGTTGACGAGTCGCCGCACGACTGGTGAGAGCAGACGGTTGTCGCCAGCGGCCGGTTCTGCCACTGGAGGAACGGCGGCGGACACAGGCGCCGAAGCGACAGGTTCCGGAGCGGGCGTCGGTTCGGGCGCAGGAGCGGCGACGACCGGCGCGGCGACGACCGGCGGCTCGGGTGCCGGAGCTGGCGCTGGGGTCGGTTCGGCTGCGGGCGCAACCGGCGCCGCAGCGGGCGCTTCGACCACAGCACCTGCATCGCCGACCACCGCGACGACGGTGCCCACATCGATGGTTTCGCCTTCAGGTACGCGGATCTCGGTGACCACGCCGGCGATCGGCGATGGCACCTCGGTGTCGACCTTGTCGGTTGACACCTCGAACAACGGCTCGTCGGCCGCGACGGAATCGCCGACCTTCTTGAACCACTGGGTGATGGTGCCCTCGGTGACGGTTTCGCCGAGTTGGGGAAGAATGACGTCAGCCATGACTGGTGTGTAGCTCCTGATGAAGTGGGAAATCAGCCGTTGAAGCTTCGCCCAGTGAGAGACAACATCGTCTCACCGAACAGTTCCGACAGGCTTGGATGCGGTTGAATGAACTCAGCGACTTCTGCGACCGTAGCCTCCCAGTTCACGGCGAGGTAGCCAGCGCCGAGCTGCTCGGTCACCCAGGGGCCAACCATGTGCACACCGAGGATCTGCCCGGCCGTGCCGTCGGAATTCTTCTTGGCGATGACCTTGACCATGCCTTCGGTCTCACCGACGATCTGGGCACGGCTGTTGAACTTGAACGGGTGCTTGCCCACGATGACGTCGATGCCGGCGGCCTTGGCCGCGTCTTCGCCCGGCCCAGCCCATGCCACTTCTGGATGGCAGTAGATGGCCCACGGCACTCGGTCGTACGCGACGGGGATGGGATGTTCGCCCAGCATGTGCTTGACGACCAAGATTGCTTCTGCGTAACCGACGTGCGCCAACTGTGGAGTGTTGATGACGTCACCCACGGCGTACACCCCCGGCTCCCCTGTTTGACAGAACTCGTCGACGACGACAAAGCCACGTTCGTCGACCTGCACGCCGGTGCCCGCGAGGCCGAGTTGATCGGAGAAGGGACGCCGACCGACCGACACGATGCACGCATCGACCTCGACCGACTCGGCGGGGCCGCCCTCGGTACCGAAGAACACCGTGGTGCCACCGGTGCCGTTCGGTGTGTGCCCGGTGATCTTCACAGCGGTGCGGATATCGATCTGCTTCTTCTTGAAGCTGCGCACGACCACATTGGCCACGTCTGCGTCGAGGCCCGGCAGAATCTTCGGCAGGCCCTCCAAGATGGTGACCTTGCTACCCAGGTCGGCGAAGGTCGAGGCAAATTCGCAGCCGATCGCTCCGCCGCCGATGACGACCACCCGAGCGGGGAGCACATCGAGGTCGAGCACTTCGTCGCTGGTCATGATGGGACCACCCCGATCGAAACCCGGGATGGTGCGCGGCACGGACCCGCCGGCGAGGATGACGTTCTTCGCCCCGATCGTGGCCGACGAACCGTCGTTGAGGGCCACATTGACCACTTTGTTCGCCGCCAGCGAGCCGACACCGTTGAAAACCTCGACCTTGCGACCCTTGCACATGGCTGCGATACCACCGACGAGGCCAGTGACGATCTTCTGCTTGCGTGCCTGCGTCACCGCGAAGTTGACCGAAGGCACCGATGACTCGATGCCAAAGTCGGCTGAGTGGTCGACGTGGCGTTTGACCGCTGCCGTTTCCAGAAATGCCTTGGCCGGAATACAGCCGCGGTTCAGGCAAGTACCGCCGAGTGCATCCTTCTCGACGAGTGCCACCTTCAGACCGGCCGAGGCGCCGTACAGCGCCGCGGAATAGCCCCCTGGCCCACCGCCGATGACAACGAGATCAAACGAGTCAGTCACGATGGACACGGTACAGCCACTACCACCGGGTAACCGCAAGCAGGGCGGGTTGAGCTACTTGCCGAGAGTCCACCGAGCTTGATCTTCGCCACGCTCGTAGAACAGCACCCTCGAAACACCGTCAGCGGCGCTGACATCGAAGGTCACGGTGCAGGTCTCGGCCACGTCGCCAGACATCGCTGTGCACGTGCTTGCGGCCACGGCAGCTGGGCGGCCCGAGGCGATCAAGCGAAAGTCGTCGTCGGGCGCATCGTCGGCCGCGCCACGCAGCGTCACGGTGACGACCAAGTCACCATCGGTTTCAATCGAGTCATCAACCGAAACTGTCATGTCGCCCACTACAGCACTTGCTCCAACCGCCAGTGGCACGTCCGGATCGTCCTGCCGAGCGAGCTGAACGAAGAAGACTGCGCCTGCAAGCATGATCGCCAAGCCACACACGAGTGCCATGAGCAGCAGAGTTCGCGTCTTCATCGCCGATGAGGCTACGGGGATGAGCGAATAGGTCGTTGGCCGTGCTTCGTGTGTTGACACCAGCGCCCCGGTGACGACCTTGTCGACGGCGCTGTAGGTTGCACTTCACGACCAGCCGTCGGCGCTTCGATACGTCGCGACGCCAGGAGGATGCACATGAAGATCGGGATCACCGGAGCCAGCGGATTGATCGGAACTGCGCTCAGCTCTCACCTCGCCAGCGCCGGCCACGATGTGGTGGCGTTCAGTCGCGGGACCGCGCAACCTGGCACCATTGGATGGGACCCACCAACCGGCACGATCGACAGCGAAGGCCTCGTCGGCCTCGACGCGATCGTCAATCTCGCAGGAGCCGGCATCGGCGATCACCGCTGGACCGACGAATACCGCAAGACGCTCGTCGACAGCCGAGTAGCGAGCACGAAACTCCTCGCCGCCACCATGGCCGAGCTTGCCGACAAGGGCGGGCCCACGACGCTCATCAGCGGATCGGCGATTGGCTTCTACGGCAACCGCGACAATGAACTGCTCACCGAGGTCAGCCGAGCTGGCGACGACTTCCTCGCCGACCTCTGTGTGCAATGGGAGGCGGCGACCGAACCGGCGGCACAAGCCGGCGTTCGGGTCGCTCTTGTGAGAACCGGGATCGTGCTCACCCCGAAGGGCGGGGCGCTCAAGAAGATGTTGCCGTTGTTCAAGTTGGCTCTTGGCGGACGGTTCGGCAACGGCCAGCAATGGATGAGTTGGATTTCGCTCACCGATGAAGTGCGGGCGATCGAATTTCTGCTCGAGAACGATGCGTCCGGCGCAGTAAATCTCACGGCACCGAACCCAGTCTCCAACCGAGATTTCACCGCGGCTCTCGCTCACGAGTTGCGCCGGCCAGCCGTCGTTCCGGTTCCACGCTTCGGGCCGAAACTACTGCTCGGTGCCGACATGGCCGAGTCGCTGTTGTTGTTCAGTCAGCGGGTTGCGCCCGATGTGCTCGAACGTTCAGGTTTCAGGTTTGAGCACGCCGAACTTGGAGTTGCGCTGTCGGCGATGCTCGCCGACGGGCTGTAGTGAGCCGAGTGATGCGGCCGTAGGCCGGTTGCTCCAGCAACTGTTGCGCGGATTAAGCTGGCACGTATGAACTCCGCCGTCGGCACCCCGACAAGATTCCTGAACGAGCAGGAAATGCGGGCGTGGCGGACCTTCATCGAGACGCACGACGACCTCATCGCGGCAATCGAGACAGACCTTGCACCGAGCGGTCTCTCACTCGGCGACTACCAAGTGCTCGTCACCCTGTCGGAGGCAACCGATCACCGTATGCGCATGTGCGACCTCGCGGCCATCCTGCAGCTCACCCCCAGCGGTGCGACCCGCCGACTCGACGGTCTGGTCCGCTCGGGCTGGGTCGACCGGTTGAACTCAACCGTGGACCGACGAGTCATGCTCGCCGGCCTCACTCCAGCCGGATGGGACAAGTTGCACGAAGCGTTGCCTCCCCACGTCAACAGCGTTCGCACGCACCTGATCGATCTGCTCGACGAAAACGAACTGCGCACCATGACATCGATCTTCACCAAGGTCCGTAATGCTCTCGAAGCCGGCTGAGCGCCATTCTCGGCGCAATGACTGAGATCCCTTCGGGCTTTCAGGTCCACGTCGCCAACATCGGAGTAAAAGACGATTCAGACGATTTCGTCGTCATCGCCGCCGAGCGACCTGTCGCCGCCGCGGGCGTGTTCACACTCAGCCGATTTGCCGGGCCGAGCGTCACGATCAGCCGCAGCCACCTCGCCGATTCGCGTGCCCAGGCGATCGTCATCGTGTCGAAGAACGCAAATGTCGCCAACGGTCCCGTCGGCCACGCCGACGCCCTCGAACTCGTCGCCGGCGTGGGTGAACGACTCGGATGCGCAGCACAAGACGTGCTCATCGCGTCCACCGGAGTCATCGGGCGGCGTTACCCCATCGAGCGAATTCGATCCGGCATCGCCGCGCTACCCAAGGTGTTGTCGGGCACATCGGCCGACGCTGCGGCACGCGGCATCATGACGACCGACACCGTGCCCAAGGTCGCTGAGGCATCGGTCGATGCCTCCACGGCCCGCGTCGTCGGCATCGCCAAAGGGGTCGGCATGATCGAACCGAACATGGCAACGATGATTGCGGTCGTGCTCACCGACGCCAACGTCAGCCCGGCTGAACTCGACACCGCATTCCGACGCGTGGTCGACAAGACGTTCAACTGCGTCAGTATCGACACCGACACTTCCACCAGTGATACTGCCGTGGTTCTCGCCAGCGGAACTGCCGGGTACGTCGACCTCGACGCGTTCGAGCGGGCGCTGCATGCCGTGTGTCTCTCGTTGACCAAACAAATTGCACGAGATGGCGAAGGCGCAGAGACGCTGATCGAAGTGTTGGTCGACGGTGCCCGTGACCCTCAGCAAGCGAAGCGGGTCGCGAAGGCGATCGTCAACTCGCCGCTCGTGAAGACCGCAGTGCACGGCGCAGACCCGAACTGGGGCCGAGTGGCCATGGCGATCGGGAAATGCAGCGACGACACCGACATCGACCAAGATGCTGTGGTCATTCGCTTCGGAACCTCCGAGGTGTACCCAAGGCGTGTCGACGACTCCGGGTTGGCAGCGTTGTCGCACTACATGGGCGGCAACGACGTGAAGATCCACGTCACGTTGGGCACCGGCAACGCGGCAGCGACCGTGTGGGGCTGCGACCTCACCGATGGGTACGTCCGTATCAACGCCGACTACACCACCTGACACCAGATCCAGCCCATGGGGACGGGGCTAGGCGGCTATGTAGCCCACTCGGGTGTCGCGGACGCGGCCCATGCCTGAACGGAGGCCGGCGTCGAACCAGCCGGCCACGTCGACCACGACGTCCACCGACACCATCGGCGACGACACACAGACTTCACCAGCCGAGCCGGGAGCGAACGGTACCAACACCGCATTCGGCTCCACCGCACCGGCCCACATGAAGTTCACCGACGACGTCTCCGGCTCGGGCAACGCACAATCCCACACCCGCAAGTACCCAGGCCCAGACGGCGCCACCGCAATCACATTCAACGCCACCCCAGCAACACTCTGACCACTACCGGCGCCCGGCACACCCGCAACACCCAGCACCGGCACCCGCAACACACCGCCCGCCGCCACCCGATCCGGCGCACCGGCCAGACGCGTATCCACAACACGCCCCACACCTGAACGGAGACCGGCGTCGAACCAGCCGGCCACGTCCACCACCACATCCACCGACACCATCGGCGACGACACACACACTTCACCAGCCGAGCCGGGAGCGAACGGCACCAACACCGCATTCGGCTCCACCGCACCAGCCCACATGAAGTTCACCGACGACGTCTCCGGCTCGGCCAACGCACAATCCCACACCCGCAAGTACCCAGGCCCAGACGGCCCCACCGCAATCACATTCAACGCCACCCCAGCAACACCCGAAACCGGCACACCCCCAACGCCAAACACCGGCACCCGCAACACACCACCAGCTGCCACCCGATCCGGCGCACCGGCCAGACGCGTATCCACCGCTCGACCGATACCCGAACGCAGACCGGCGTCGAACCAGCCCGCCACGTCCACCACCACATCCACCGACACCAACGGCGACGACACACACACTTCACCTGCCGAGCCGGGAGCGAACGGCACCAACACCGCATTCGGCTCCACCGCACCAGCGGACGTGAAGTTCACCGACGACGTCTCCGGCTCGGCCAACGCACAATCCCACACCCGCAAGAACCCAGGCCCAGACGGCGCCACCGCAATCACATTCAACGCCACCCCAGCAACACCCGAAACCGGCACACCCGCCACACCCAACACCGGCACACGCAACACCTCACCGGCGGCGACTCGGCGCGGCGGCTGATAGCCCTGCGAGCTCAACTCGACGATGCGGTCGCGGAGCCACACGCCGAACTCGGCCTGGCCTGAACTCGTGAGGTGAACGTTGTCGCTGTACCAGCGATCTGCAGCCGAGCCTGCACTTGCCGCGTGCCAGTCGATGACGATCATCTCAGACCACCGCCCGGCCGCTGCCACGATTGCCGCGTTCGTCTGGGCAAAGTTCGTCGACGTTCGTCGCTCGGACACGGTCACCCAGGCAACGCGGCCGACGCCGCGGTCTCGCAGCGTTTGCATCAATGCGTCGATGCGGGCCGGCATCGTGGATGGCGAATCGTTGTATCCCAACTCCACCACCACCAGGTTGGTGCCGAGCGGAATGGTGGCTGCGACATCTTGGCCGTCGTCGGTGCCACCGCCGGTGGGCCGACCGCCACGACTGTTGAACACCTGGGATGTGTGCACACCTTCCAACAACACACGCAACGGCGAGGTCGCTTCACCTGCCACGCTGACGCCAACGGAATCGCCGATGAACGCGAATGAACCCGCCCCTGAAACAGTACGGCGAATCGGCACCAACTCGAAACCTGGGGCGGGAAGGTCAAAATCGTTGCGGAAATCCCATGCACTGATCGACGTTCCGTTGCCGAGTCGAACCTCGTTGGCCCAGATGCCGTCGTACGGCGAATCGGCATCCCGTGCGGTGACGACGTTGTTGGCAGAAGTGAGTCCGTACTTGGCGGCGATGGTGTCGGCATCGATGACGCGGGTCCACACGTGATTGGGGTTTCCTGGTTGGTCATCCCATGGGTCGTCGACGGGCGGAAAGGCACCGCCTGCTGTGCGTGCACCATTCGACGCCGAGAATTCGGTCGACACCAAATTGTTCGTTCCGGCCCACACTCGAACGACACCTGCGGTGTCGAGGATCGCCTGGTCGGTGCGCGCATCTTCCACGGGTCGCACACCCGAACTGGGCGACACCCGGGTGGCAGCGCCGCCATACACCTGACACGACGAGGTGTCGCAAGTGCCGGCGAAACTGCGACGGGTCTGGCTGAGACCGTAGGACCGCGCGGCGACCGACTGCGCTCGCAACGCGTTCATTCCCAACCCGCCGCCCCCATCGCCCCAGTAGGCGGGCGACTCTTTCGGCACCACACCTCGCAGGTAGCTCTCTACGGAAAGATCGTTGATGACTCGGCGACCGTCGGAGGTATCGGCGAATTCGACCGTTCCGCGGTAGTGAACGATGCTCCCGTCGGGTTGACAGAGACCGAGCACTTCCCCGGGGGCAGCACTGGCTTCGGAAGCCGTCGTGGTGAACCGAATGGGTCCGGCCACATTGGTCGCAAGCGTTGTCCATGACGTGATGGCACCACTGCCGACGAGTTCGTTGGCCCGCGTCCATTCCGGCGATCCCCACGTACCAGTCGCGGCAAGGCCGCTGGCGGTCTGAAATGCCGAGACGGCTGCAGCGGTTTGCGGCCCGAACTGACCATCGACCGGACCGGGGCTGTAGCCGAGGTGTGCCAGGAGTCGCTGCAGCGCACTCACCGAGGTTCCCGAGGCGCCCTGTTGCAGGTACACCATGGGTACCTCGATGTTCAAACCTCCCGGGCAGCCCAGTTCGCCCGTTGAGCCATAGACGGTGAAGGTGTTGCCACCAGTAAACGCCGCGTACAGCGACCGGTACCCGGTTGCCGCACCCGCCAGGTTCGCTCCGGACCAACCTGCAGTGGTCCCGGCAGAAATGACCCCGGCACTGCTGGTGGAATTCAGCCCAGTCAGCCACGTTCGGATGCGGGCGCCGGCGCGATCGCCAGGCGTCGTGCCGCCGTAATACGCACCCAAGATCTCCTGCCACGACTGGCCAGCGAGCGCTCGGCCATACGAACCCCATTGGCTGAGCCCGCGCCCATGACCGTTTCCGACGCCCCGGACTTCGAACGCGACGACCGCGTCATCGCCAGGAGGGGCAGCCGAGACGGCGTTGCCCGATTGCAGAAGCGGACCGGTAACGACGGACGCGGAGATGGCGACCGCCGTCGCAACCAGGACCCGGTATACCCGCTTCATCCCGAACACGGTAGCCATGCGTCCGGGCCAGTAACAGTCACCCTGTTCGTCAAGACCGCTTCGGATGCTGGTTCAACGCGAAGGAATTGCGGCCACCGCGAGTTGGTCGACGAGATCGTTCATCGGGTCGCCGGAGTGGCCCTTTACCCACCGAAACGTCACGTCACCGGCGTTCACCAGGTCGACCAGAGGCTTCCACACGTCGGTGTTTGCGACCGGTTCCTTCTTTGCGTTGCGCCAGCCGTTCATTTGCCACTTCTTCCACCAACCGTCACGGAAACAGTTCACGACGTACGTCGAATCTGACACCACCTCGATGGGCCCAGCCTCGGAGTCGGCGCCCAGGGTCCGTAAGGCTTCGAGCACCGCCATCAACTCCATTCGCTGATTGGTGGTGTGTTCTTCCCCACCGCAACCGTTCGGGTCGCCGCCCGGAGAAACCGCCCACGCCCATCCGCCTGGGCCCGGGTTTCCGGAACAGGCGCCATCTGTAAACACCACAACAGGTTGGTTCGAATTTGGCTGGTGCGGGGATGTCATCGCCCCGGAGACTGGCATGGCAGCAGTATGCGCGGCCACCGAACGAAAGTTGCGAGCGAGGGCGATTCGATTAGCGTGAGCATCGTGAGAACCTTCCGGCGGCTGGCTGGCATCACCATTGCGATCACCGCCGCATTCGGGCTTCTCCCCTCCATCACCACGATGAGCAGCATGCCGGCAGACGCAATCGTCTTGGCCGATCAGGAGCTCATCGAACAACCGGGGCCCCTCGGTGCGGTGACCGTCATCGGCGATTCGGTGTTATTGGGCTCGCTGCTCTACAGCCCAACCATTGGTGCGCAGCTGTCCGCCCGAGGTTGGGGGCCGATTCTCAGTCGCGCGGCTGTCGGAATGTCGACGGGAATCAACAACGTGACACTTCAAGCCCGAGCGTCGTATTGGCTGCAGCAGTGGCGCAGCGAAGGGTGGGACGCCCCGAACGTATTTGTCAATCTTGGTGCCAACGACTCCGGAATCTGCCAGACCAACGTCCAGTGCGCTCGTAACGGCATCATGTTCCTCGTCAACGAGATCGGGCCTGGACGCACAATTTGGTGGCCACAGATCACCCGCTACACGCCGTACTCCAGTCATGGCGACGCATGGAACGAGGCGCTACGCCAAATCGATGCCGAACTGCCCAACTTCTACACTTGGGATTGGCCGTTGGTCATGAGTACCGAGGGGTTTCGGTCGCCAGACAACACCCATCTCGACCCCGCCGGGTACCGGCGTCGCAGCGATCGGATGGCAGCGGAGTTCACCGCCGACCTCGCCCGGGCAACGCGCACTGGTTCTGACGCCGTGCTGCCCTCAGCAACGACCGAGGTCAGCGAGTTCGTTCCCATCGCTTCGACCAGAGCACTCGACTCCCGGCTTCTCAATTCGGGTCGCACCACGACGGTGGTACCAGCCGGTACAGCGGTCACCGTTGACCTCAAAGATTTCGTACCCACCGGCTCGAATGCCGTAGCCGCGTATGTGTCGGCGACGAACACCGCCGCCGATGGTTTCCTCACTGCGTACGACTGCTCGGGTGCACGACCCGAGACATCCAACGTCAACTATCGCGTTGGCCAGACGCGTGGCGCCGTTGCCATCACCCCGATTTCGACGAGCCGAAGCCTGTGCGTGTACACGAGCGCCGACGCCGACGTGTTGGTCGACGTTCAAGGAGCATTCCTTCCCGCTTCCGCCGAGTCCCCCGAAGCGCTTCGATTCACGCCGCTCGGCACGCCCGTCCGCCTCCTCGACACACGTGGTGAGCAGCCCAGCGCACGTGCTCATCGTCGACGTCCCGAGTGGTGCCGATGCCGTGGCGATCAACCTCACCGCCATCGCCGGAAACAATGCCGGCCATCTGGTTGCGTACCCGTGCGGTACCGAGCCGCCGCTGAGCGCAAGTGTCAACCACCTACCAGGTGACGTGATTGCTGGGGCAGCATTCGTGCCGGTATCGGCCGACGGGACGATCTGCGTGTACTCGTTTGCCCTCATCGACGTCGTCGTCGACCTCACCGGCACCTTCAGGGCTGCGAAAGGTTTGGGTTTCGTGCCGGTGACTCCCACCCGTACGATCGACACGCGTGCCGGTGTGGGCGGATGGTCGCCGATTCACGGGGCCGGTCAAATGATCGACGCACGCGTCGCACCTCCCGGCGCCCGTGCCGTGTCTGGCACGCTCACCATCGCCTTCCCACTTCGACCCGTCTACCTCCGGGCGTGGGGTTGTGGAGCTCAACCCGAGACATCGAACGTCAACCTTGTCGGATATGGAGCCATCGCCAACTCGGTGACCACGAGCGTCGATTCGAATGGTCGGCTGTGCGTTTTCAGCTTGTCCGCAACCGGCACGGTGTTCGATACGTCGGGTTGGTGGGTCGATGTCAGCTAACCCAGAGTCGCCGAACAACACCCGCAGCGCACTGAGTTCAACCGCGTGCGGTCGCAGTCGCGGTCACAGTTGCAGTCGCGTGCCTGATCGCAGTCGCGTCGCCAGTAACGGCCTGGCGTACTCCTTCGCCTCGTGTCGCCGCACCGGCCCAGCGGGTGTACATGGTGTCCGACTCGGTCGGCCTCGGCGCGGCGGACTACCTCGCAGACGCCTTCCCGCCCGACTGGCAGGTGGTCGTCGACGGCAAGCCCGCCCAGTTCGTCGAGAAACTCGAATCGCTGTTTGTTCGGCCAGCCATCGCGAATCATCCTGAATGGTTCGGCGACCACGTCGTGGTAGCGGGGGGCTACAACTACCCGTACTGGGATCCCGACCGATTCGACCGTTCGATCGACTCGATGATCGCCACGCTCACTGCCGCCGGCGTGAAGCACATCCACTGGGTCACGTTGCGCGAAGTGAAACAGGAATACGTATCGGCGTACGCCTGGCGCGACGTGCAGAAGTACAACTTCTACTTCCCGACGGTCAATCAGCATCTGCGCGACGCACTTGGAACGCCACCCAACTCTGCACCTCGTCGAGTGGGCGTGGGCGGCCGATCGGGCGGGAATCACCTACGACGCGATTCACCTCAACGTCCCGTCGGCGCGAGGCTGTACAGCTCACTCATTCGCGAATCGGTCGACGCCGCCGCCACCAGCGTCGCCGACGGTTCCATCACCCGAGTACAGATTCCCGGAGCGGCCGGTAGCGCAGCAGCGGTGGTGAACCTCACCACCACCGGCCCCCGACAGCATGGCTTTCTCACGGCGTGGGCGTGTGATGGCCCCCCTCCCACCGTGTCGGTACACAACTACGCCAGAGCCCAAACGATTGCTCACACCGCCATCGTGCCGCTCGACCCGTCGGGCGGTTTCTGCATTTTCACTCGGTCCGCGACCAACCTCATCGCCGACGTCACCGGTCTCTTGCCTGCATCCGACGCGTTCGCGGTCACCGCACCAACCCGCTGGCTTGACTCACGACGAACGCGGCGGCCCCGTGGCTGCCGGCAGCACGACCCTCATCGATCTCGATGACGTGCGCTCGCGCGCCGGTGTTCCGCCTGACGCCAAGGTGACCGCACTCGCATTGACGTTGACTGCAGTAGGTGCTCAGCAACCCGGGTTTCTCACCGCAACCCCATGCGGCACCACCAGCAACACATCAAACGTCAACTACTTCGACCAATCCCCCAGCCCGAACCTCGTGCTGGTCTCACCAAACGAAGCTGGCGAAGTGTGCATAACGACACTGGCGTCAACGAATATCATCGTCGACCTCTTCGGTGTCTTCACACAACCCACTCACGTGGTCCCCAGCGATGTCCCCAGCGACGTTCCCACAAGCGCTCGAGCAGACCGAATACTCGACACCCGACTCACCGGTGGTCTGGTGGCGCCCGGCACCACGGTGCAACTCGACGTTGGCAACTCTTCAGGTGTTGCCCTGAACCTCACCGCCGTCGACGCAACGGCCCCAGGGTTTCTGTCGGCCTTTCCATGCGCTGGCGGGCTACCGAAGACGTCCAGCGTGAACTTCGCGAACGCCGTAGCAACGTCGAATGCTGTCATCGTCTCCCCCGACTCTGACGGCAAGATCTGCGTGTACTCGCTGGGGCTGCGAACGTGATCGTCGACCTGCAGGGCGTGCTTCCTCCGGCCTTTTCGGGCATCACCCCGATTCGGGTGCTCGACACCCGCTTTGGTCGGTGAGGGCCAATCGGCTCGGTGCGCCGTACCCCGCGGCTACCTGCGGGTAACTCTGGCAGAATGCCCGCATGATCTTCGACGGCTATGTCCACCAGCTGCCAGACGTTGACCCGGTGGAAACCAAGGAATGGCTCGACTCCCTCGACGCGGTCGTCGATACCCACGGCAAGACCCGCGCCCGGTTCCTCCTGACGAAGCTGCTCGACCGCGCGAATGCCAGCCAGGTGTCGTTTCCGGCAACGGTGAGCACGCCGTACGTCAACACGATTCCTCGGGAACAAGAGCCTTGGTTTCCTGGCGACGAACACATCGAACGACGCATTCGAGCGTTCATTCGATGGAACGCCGCAATGATGGTGGTGAAGGCCAACAAGGCTGCCGACGGCATCGGCGGGCACCTGTCAACCTTCGCCAGTTCGGCCGCCCTGTACGAGATCGGCTTCAACCACTTCTTCCGTGGCAACGACGGGCCCATCGGCGACCACGTGTACTTCCAGGGTCACGCCGCTCCCGGGGTGTATGCCCGCGCGTATCTCGAAGGACGTCTCACCGACGACGATCTCGATCACTTCCGGCAGGAGATCGGGCGCGGCGGACGCGGACTGTCCAGCTATCCACACCCGCGCCTCATGCCCGACTTCTGGGAATTCCCCACGGTGTCGATGGGCCTCGGCCCGATCACCGCGCTGTATCACGCTCGCTTCAACCGCTACATGCAGAATCGGCAGCTCGACGACACGAGTGGTAGTCGTGTATGGGCTTTTCTCGGCGATGGCGAGTGCGACGAGCCCGAGACGCTCGGCGCCATCTCCCTGGCTTCTCGCGAGCACCTCGACAACCTCGTGTTCGTCGTCAACTGCAACCTGCAGCGCCTCGATGGGCCTGTGCGCGGCAACGGCAAGATCATCCAAGAACTCGAAGCGGTCTTCCGCGGCGCCGGCTGGAACGTCATCAAAGTCGTGTGGGGTTCCGACTGGGACGCGTTGCTGGCACAAGACAAAGACGGCGTGCTGCTCAACAAGATGAACACCACCGTCGACGGCGAGTTTCAGCGCTACGCCGTCGAAGACGGCAACTACGCGCGCGAACACTTCTTCGGACCGGACCCTCGCCTGCGCCAGATGGTGCAGCACCTCACCGACCAAGACATCGCGCAGCTCCCTCGCGGTGGCCACGACTACAAGAAGCTCTACGCGGCCTACAAGGCGGCGAGTGAAAACCTCGGAAGCGGTCGGCCAACCGTCATCCTGGCCAAGACGGTCAAGGGGTGGACCCTCGGGCCTGGTTTCGAGGGCCGGAACGCAACCCACTCGATCAAGAAGATGACCACGCAGCAGATCATGGACCTGCGTGACCGGTTGCACCTCGAGAACGAGATTCCTGATGCTGTGTTCGAGAAGAACCCGACGCCGTACTTCCGCCCGTCGGAAGATTCCATCGAGTGGCAGTACATGATGGAGCGCCGCAAGTCCCTCGGCGGATCAGTACCCAAGCGCAACACCACGATCCGCAAGCCGCTGTCGCTACCGGCAGACACCGTGTACTCCGAGATGAACGGCGGCTCCGGCAAGCAAGAGGTATCCACCACCATGGGCTTCACCCGCTTGTTGCGGGCGTTGTGTCGCGACGAGCAGGTGGGCAACCGCATCGTGCCGATCATTCCCGACGAGGCGCGCACGTTCGGTATGGACGCCTTGTTCCGGGAACTCGAGATCTACGCCAGCCAAGGCCAAAAGTACGAGCCGGTCGACCACGACCTGCTGCTGAGCTACACGGAAGACAAAGACGGACAGATCCTCGAGGAAGGCATCACCGAGGCTGGGTCGATGGCGAGCTTTATCGCCGCCGGTACCGCGTACTCCACACGTGGCGTGCCGATGATTCCGTTCTTCACGTTCTATTCGATGTTTGGGTTCCAGCGGGTCGGCGACCTCATTTGGCAGGCCGCAGACATTCGTGCCCGCGGCTTCCTCATGGCAGCCACGGCAGGTCGCACGACGCTGTTGGGCGAAGGGTTGCAGCATCAAGACGGCCATTCGCTCGTGCTCGCATCGACCGTGCCCTCCATTCAGGCGTACGACCCGGCATTTGCGTACGAACTCGGCGCGATCGTCAAACACGGCATCGAGCGCATGTACGGCGGGGCGGTTGGTGACGATGGGGAGCGACTCGACCCTGACTCGTTGTTCTACATCACGTTGTACAACGAGAACTACCTCATGCCGGCCCTGCCCGAGGGAGACCCAGAGGAGTTTCTGGCGGGCGCCGTTCGCGGCTTGTACCGCTTCGCGAACGCCCCCGACGGTCCGTCGAAGCGGGCCACAATTCTGTTCTCGGGCATTTCCCATGCAGCGGCCACCGAAGCTGCTGCTGAGTTGGCCGAGCACTACGACGTGGGCGTCGAGCTGTGGTCGGCCACCAACTACAAGAAGTTGCGAGAAGACGCTTTGGCAGTCGACCGATACAACCGGCTGCACCCATCGCACGAGCGGCGGATCCCTCTGGTCACACAGTTGCTCAACGAGTCTGCTGGGCCCATCACTGCGGTGAGTGACTTCATGATGATCGTGCCCGAACAAATCGCCCGGTTCGTACCGGCAGGACGCGAATTCAACGTGCTCGGCACCGACGGCATGGGACGTTCCGACACCCGCGAGGCGTTGCGTCGCCACTTCGAGATCGATACCGGTCATGTGGTCGTGTCCGTGTTGACCGGGTTGTTGGCCTCGGGCGAAATCGACGCTCAGATCGTCGACGATGCCATCGCCCGCTACGGCATCGACCCCGAGGCCACGGGCCCCACTCACGCCTAACCCACGCCTAACCCACGCCGCGTCGGTAGCCTCTGGGCGGTGTCCAGTTCGGTGATGTCTGATCCTGCGGTGCAGGTGAACCATCTGTCCAAGCGGTTTCGCATTTACCACGAGCGGCACCAGTCGCTGAAGCAATCGCTGCTGAAGTTGCGGCGCAGCACCCACGAAGACTTCTGGGCGCTCCGCGACGTCACCTTCGACGTGCAGCGGGGCGAGACGTTTGGCATCATCGGGCATAACGGCAGCGGTAAGTCCACGCTGCTCAAGTGCCTCACCAGCATCCTCCAACCGAACGAAGGCTCGGTCGCTGTGAACGGCACGATGTCAGCCTTGCTCGAACTGGGTGCCGGCTTCCATCCCGAACTCAGCGGTCGCGAGAACGTGTTCCTGAATGCGGCGATTCTTGGTGTGCCGCGACGTCAGATCACCGAGCGGTTCGACGAGATCGTCGAGTTTTCGGGTCTAGAGCAGTTCATCGACACGCCGGTGAAGAACTATTCGTCGGGCATGTTCGTGCGGTTGGGGTTTGCCGTGGCTATCAATGTCGACCCCGACGTACTCATCATCGACGAGGTGCTGGCAGTTGGCGATGCCGAGTTCCAGCAGAAGTGCGGCGACAAGATCGCCGAGTTCCGCGACCGTGGTCGCACCATTGTCTTGGTCACCCACTCCATGTCTGACGTCGTGCGTATTTGTCAGCGTGCAGCGTGGATCGATCACGGAACGCTGCGCCAGATCGGCGTGCCCAACGAGATCGCCGACGCATACCTGGAGACCACCCACGCTGGCCGGTCGGTGCACGTCCAAGACGGCATGCGTTGGGGTTCGGGAGAGGCGTCGATCGACTCGATCGAACTGCTCGACGGAGCGATGGAGCCGGTGGAACTTCCACGGTCGGGTGACCCGCTCGCGATTCGTGTGCATCTCTCCGCGCCCGCCCCGGTGCTGAGCCCAGAGGTGTCCTTGACGATCTACGACCAAAACGCCAACCTGGTCAGCGAGGTCAGCACCCGAATTCGAAACGTCGATCTTGGTGAGCTGCATGCGCCGCGGAGCATCACGTTGGAACTCGACCAGCTCCCACTGGCCGAAGGCACCTACGAGATGTCGTGCATGGTGCGTGACCATTCCGGCCAACGCGAACTCGACGTGCGCAGCCGCTTCGTTCGATTCGACGTGCTCAAGGGTGACCTCGGAGACAAGGGCATCCTGACCCTCGGCGGCAACTGGTCAGTCTGAATCGCTGGGGGTCAGACCCCCAGCGATTCACAGTTCTTCGGCGAAGCCTTTTTCTACCCGATCGAAGATCCACCAGCCAACTGCGAGTGCTGCGAATGCGTAGACGGTGAGCAAAGCAAAGTCGATCAACCGCGGCATGCGCATGTCGTACATCAGGTTTCGGAACATTCGGACGACCACGGCCATGGGGAGGTCGTTGTAGATCCGCAGGATCGTCGGATGGTCCGCCAACGCCTCTTCCGCGAAGCTGGGAGCGTAGACGATCGGAGTCGCGAAGAACCAACCCTGCACCAAAATGCTCCAGAGGTACGACAGGTCACGGAAGTACACGTTGCCGGCTGCGAGCGCCAGGCCGAATCCGGTGGCAAAGACGGCAAGCAACGCCATCGTGAGGACGATCATCGGCAGCCACAGGACGATGATGTTGCCGAAGATCGCCAGTGCGACGGCTGAGCACGCTCATCTCGACCGCAAGGGTGAACAGCCCAGCGATCACGGTAGATAGCACCAGGTGTTCTCGTGGAAACGCGACTTTGCGTACCAACGCGCCGTTTGACACGACCGAACCCATCGATGTGGTGACGGCAATGTTGAAGAACGTCCACGGAAGCAACCCACACAGCAGGAAGAACGCGTACGGAATTCAACCCGCTGGGATCGCCCTCCAACGGCTCGGTGTTCATGATGACGGAGAACGCAAACGTGTAGATCAGCATGAACGCGATCGGGTTCAGCAGAGACCAGCCCCACCCCAGCAGGCTGCGCTTGTACCTGCCCCGAAGCTCACGAAGGGTCAAATTCCACAACAGCTCGCGGCGGGCCACCAGTTCAATCGCCGATGACATACTGCGGAGAGGCTAATGGTTGCGTCGCCATTCCCGGGTGGTTCGTACGGGGATGAGCGGATAGGTCGCTGCGCTCCTTTTCATTCCGCTCATCTCCCCCGTATCTATTGGCGTCGCCAAACGGACAGGCTCGGCAGAGCCTCCCCCATCCGCTCGGCTCGTAAGCTATGTCCCGTGCCCGGCGACCTCTACATCACGGGCGACGCCGAGGCCGACGCGTCTGTTGAACACCGACGGCACCGCGCTGCTCATCGGCATGTTGCTCGATCAGCAGGTGCCGTTGGAATGGGCGTTTGCAGGCCCAGCCAAACTCCGCGGCGCGCCTCGGGCATCTCGATGCGGCACGGATCGCGGCGATGCCGGAGGATGCATTCGTAGCGTCTCGCGTGCGAGGTGCCGGCAATCCACAGGTTCCCGGCGGTGATGGCGCGCCGAATCCAGGCCATGTGTGCTGTTCTCGTATCTGAGTGGGCTGCTGCGGGCGAGACGCTCTGGGCCGATGTTGCCGACGGACGCGAACTCGCCAAACGGCTGCGGGCGTTGCCAGGATTTGGAGCTGAAAAGGTTCAGATCACGGTGGCGTTGCTGGCCAAGCGCTGGCAGGTCCGACCGCCCGGTTGGGAGGCGGTCGCCGGGGTGTTTGCCGACGACGTCCCGCGGTCAATCGCTGACTGTTTCGACGCCGACTCCCACCGGCAGGTACGAGAGTGGAAAGCGGCCCAACGCGCCGCCAACCTGGACAAACAGGGTCGGCCGCTCTGACTACCCCCGAGCGCGTTCGTTGAGCGTCGCCTGTTGGACGATTGCGGCGATGCGCACGGAACGGGTCTCGGCCCTCGTCGCGCTGATCACCCACCACAGCATTTGCTTGCGAGCGCTCTTGGGGAAGTCGTTCCAGTGAGTCCTGGCGGCTGGGACCCCGTCGAGCGCCTCAGCGAGTTCTGGCGGTTCTGCGAGGTCTTCCACCGGGTCAGCGATCGTCCACCAACCGTTTGCCTGCGCCGCCTCGATCGATCTGCGCCCGGCGTCGGTCATCAGCCGTGCCGTTTCCATGTCGGCGGCGCGCCGACGGTTCAGCCTGCTCCAGGGGCTCTTCGGTTTGCGCGGCGTGAACAACTGCAGGCTGCGATCCTCATCGAGCGTGTTGACCGTGGAGTCGATCCAACCAAAGCAGATTGCCTCTTCCACTGCCTCCGGGTACGGGCATGTGGGCCCACCGTGGGCGCGCTTCCATGAACAGAGCCAGACGCCGGGAGCGGAATCGTGGTGCGCGGTCAACCAGGCACGCCATTCGTCTCGGCTTTCCGCGTGAAAGATCGGATAGCCGAACTTCCAGGTTTCAGGATGCATGGAAGGAGGTCTTGGCATCACCATCCTCGTCTCAGCCAGAGGGCAGACACGAGAGCTTTGGTGTGGGCGCGCCTCGGTGGGTGGCGCAGTCGACGGAGCGACAACCACAGTGCTGCGCGTTGGGTGCGCCGATCGCTGAAACGAAAACTGGCGAGCAGGCGATTGCGCTCTTGGAGGTACCGGGTTCGGGCAGGAGCCGATGCGGTCGACAAGCCTCCGATGTGTTCCACGACAGACGTCGGCACAAGCCGATATGACCAACCCAGTTCGCGGCCCCGAAGTGCGAGGTCGACATCTTCGTAGTACAACACGTAACGCTCATCGAAGCCACCGGTGGCTTGGAGGAACGCGCGGCTGAACAACACCGCCCCACCAGTGAAGATGCGTAAGTCGGTTGCCTCGCCGCCAGGTGAATCTGCGACGCCCAAACCGATGTCGGTCCCCGCGCCATCCGGCCCAATCAGCACGCCCAGGCTGTTGATCGTCGACGTTCCCGCGAACAACAGTTTCGGCTGCGCTGCACCGACCCGGTTCCCCGCCGGATCGTCTTGAAGCTCGGCCGCGAGCGAACCCAACCATCCGGCCCGAACGATGACATCGTCGTTCAGCAATGCGATCTCAGTCGCGCCACGCGCCGCCGCGGCGGCAAACCCCACATTGGCGGCGGCGCCGTACCCGCGGTTCTCCATACGAATCAGTTCAATCGCAGTACCCGATACCTCGGCTGCTCCGCCGGTATCGACGACGACGATGTGATCGACACCACCGCCGGCACGCAACGCCGCAACGCACTGGTCCAGCACGCTCTGACCGGCTGAATAGGTGACGACAACGGCAACGCTCACGAGCGCACCGTACAGTGCGAGCAGCGAGGCGAACGGTACAGTCCCAGCCGTGGCAACGACTCTCATCACTGGCGGCGCCGGGTACATCGGCTCGCACACCGTGCGTGCGCTGCGGCTGGCCGATCGGCCCGTCGTCGTCCTCGACACGCTGGAACTCAGCACCGCCGAAGCAGTCATTGATGCTCCACTCATCGTTGGCGACATTTCCGACCAGTCGCTCGTCGAGCGCACGATTCGCGAGCACGAAGTTGACACGATCGTTCACTTCGCGGCGTACAAGAACGTCGGCGAGTCGATGGTCCGCCCGTCGAAATACTTCCGGAACAACGTCTCCGGAACGACAACGCTGCTCGACGCAGCGGTCGCGACCGGGGTGAAACAGTTCGTGTTCTCGTCGTCGTGCTCGGTCTACGGCACGCCCAGCCGAATGCCCGTCGATGAGTCGCAAGCCATCCACCCCGAATCGACGTACGCCGAAACCAAGGCAATGGTGGAACGCGTGTTGCACTGGTACGGCGTCGTGCACGGGCTCCGCAGCGTGAGTTTGCGGTATTTCAATGCCGCTGGTGCCAGCTTCGATGCCCGGCTCGGGGAGGACTGGACCTACGCCCTCAACCTCATCCCCGTCGCCATCAAGGCACTGCTCACGGGTGGCGAGCCGCTCAGTGTGTTCGGTGATGACTACGACACGCCCGACGGCACCTGTGTGCGCGACTACATCCACGTCGACGATTTGGCCGGTGCTCACGTCGCGGCCATCGACTATCTGGCAGGCGGAGGCGAAACCACGGCAATCAACGTCGGCACCGGTGTGGGTGCGTCGGTGAAGGAAGTGCTCGACGGAATCGAGCGGGTCGCCGGGAAGCCAGTGCCGCACCGCATCGTCGGGCGGCGTGAAGGCGACCCGGTGTCGACCTACTCCGATACCGCTCACTCATCCGAAGTGCTGGGGTGGATGGCGAGGTATGGGCTCGACGAAATTCTGGCCAGTGCGTATCGCTGGCACCTCCAGCAGCTCAATGGCTGACAACGACCATCGTTGCCCGATGATCGTCACCAACTCCCCGGCTGCAGTCGCTTCGATCCCCGGGCACGCAACACCCGAGGTTTCGGTGATCTTCGTCACCTTCGGCACCGGACAGATCGTCGTGAACGCGCTCGCCACCCTCGCTGCAACGATGCCCGCCGACATCGCCTACGAAGTGATCGTCGTCGACAACCCGCACGATTCGTATCCCGGGCGGTCGATGCGATGGTTGGCCTTGGCAACTTCGGGTGTTCACGTCGTCCAGCCAGATCGCAATCTCGGTTTCGGCGGCGGATGCGGCGCAGGGGTCGAACACGCCAGCGGACGAACGATCGTGTTCGCCAACCCCGACATCGAGTTTCAAGCGGGCTGGCTGCCTCCGTTGCTTGCGACGCTTGACGTACCCAATGTTGTCCCCAATGTTGTCGTGGCCGCGCCCGTGCTGATGAACACAGATGGCACGGTGCAAGAGGCAGGCGTGTGGATTCGTGATGACGGCTGGGCGCATTTCAATCGAGACGCCCCCGATGCGGGTGAGTTGCTGGAAGTGGTGCACGCCTCAGCGGCATGTTGGGTGTTGCGGCGCGACACCTTCGAATCACTCGGTGGTTTCGACGAGGCGTACTGGCCCGCCTACTACGAAGACATCGACCTGGTGTTTCGAGCTCGGGAACGGGGTCTCAGGGTCGTCGTACACGGTTCATCCCAGGTCGTTCACCACATGAGCCAGTCGGTTCCCGATCGACCAGCGAACATCGAACCGCAACGCAACGAGTTCCTCCGCCGCTACCCCGAGGCCACAACCACCCGCCCCGCGTAACGAGACGTGCCAGGCACGTCCCGTTACGCGGGGTTGGTTGTTTGGGCGGCTATGACGTCGGCCAGTTGGTAGTTCACGGCTTCGAGCTCGTCGAGCCTGGCGGTCATCGTTGCGATGCGACCGGACAGATCCGCCACTGCGGCCCGGAGGGCCTCGGGCAGTGCCGACGAGTCGGCGGCCGCGCGGTGCGCATCGACGTCGACGCGTGACACCACCTGGGTGAGTTCTTCCACGCGCTGTTGCAGCTCCCGGATGGCGGTGGCGTGCTCATCGAGGGCAGCACCCGACCCGGACACGATGTTGGCGATGCGGTCTTTCATGGCGGTGCCGATCCTGCCACAGCTGCGGCAACAGGTCGCAAGCCCAGCAACTGGGCGATGTGTTCACCGGTAGCTGCAAGCGTCGCCTGAGTGTGCATTGAAGCCAGACCAGCCGCTGCCAGCATTGCTCGCAGTTCGGGTTCGGCCACGATGCGTTGCATCGCGACCACAGCCTGGTCGATGTTGGGCTCCGCCCACACGGCGGCCTCGGGAAAGTACCCCTCGCCGCCGCGCACACCTACCAACTCGTAGTCGATGAGCAGCGAGTTGTTGTCGTTCATGAAGTGCAGGTTGCCGGAGTAGCCGGTGGCGATGGTGGGTGTTCCCAACCACATTGCCTCCATGAGGTGTAGACCGAGACCTTCCGCGCGATGCAACGACACCAGGCAATCGGCGTGTGCGGTATAGGCCATCTGGTCACCGCGGGTCACGTGGCGATCGATGACGACGACGTCGTCGCGCCCCGCTGCTGCAAGAAGAATCGCGTCGTGCTCGGCCCATCGTTGACTGGCATTCACCGTCTTCACCACCAGCACCGGACCGTCGGTTGTGGGTGTAGGAAACGCATCTCGGAACGCTCGAACCACGGCTACTGGGTTCTTCCGTTCGGTGACGCTGAGATGATCGAGCGTGACCAGAAACACAAATCGGTTCTCTGGTATACCCAGTTCGGTTCGCGTCGCTGCCGACGCGACCGGTTCCGGCACCGGAATGTCGACCACCCGAACCGGGATGTCGGTTACCGACCGAAATGCGCTGGCGGCGAACTCGGTGGCTACCCACAGCTCGTCGAGGAGTTGCAGCGTTTGCACCATGACCGGCGGGATGTACGCAACGTCCCAGAACCAGTAGCCGATGGTGCGACGGTGCGGCCACAGCACATCGCCGTAGTCAGCGTCGAGCAGCGGGAATTGGTCGGCGTTGACGACCACCAAATTGGTCGCGTACCGCAGTTCATCGGTGAGCGGTGGCGTGTCTGCCGACATCGGGCTACCCGAGCGGTGATAGTGCAACGAACCGTGCGCCACGTCAGCAGCAGACAAGCTCAACTCGAGTCTGCGTGCTACGTCGCCCAAGCTCTTGTCGAGGGCGAGGTAGCCGATGAGATTGACACCGCTCGGGTCGGTCCCGACGTCGGTCCACTGCGGCCGCATGTGACGGCCGATGGCGCGCACCAGCGGCGAGGTGCCCTCGTGCCGCCACCGTTGCTGGGCCCACGTGACGAACGACTCGTAGTCGGTGCCTGCCGGTTCGGGAAAGGCCGCAAAGAGGTCTGCTCGAACGTCGTACAACCCGTTCCAGTACCGACCGACGTCGGCGCGCCATGGCGGCCAGGGCGACTCCAGCCAGTCGATGAACGCTTGAGCTTCAGGCCCAAACGGATCCGGCGGCAACTCACCCTCGCCACGACGCCACCGCTCGATGGCGTCGTTCATCAATCGACGAATCACGGCATCGGATTCAACCCCACCAGGGAGGTCGGGCGATGTCGACGTTGGCGCTTCGATTCGCCACTGTCCAGTTGAATTGGCCACAGCGTTGGCGAGCTGAGGCGCCTGAGACAGCCGGATGCGTGGTGCCCTCGAGTTGAACTCCACGGCGTGAGGTCGATGAGCGTCGACAGCGGCAATGTCGGCCAACGCCGGGATGCCGTCAGCATCGGACCAAACGCTCCATCCAATGGCAACGGCATTGCCCATCGGGTGGATAGAGATCGACGATGATGCGGCGGCTGCTGCGTCGAGCAACGGTCCCGCCCGGTCGGTGGCGGCACCAGCGACGAGCACGTCGGCAAGTTGGTGCGCTGCCAGCCCGCCATCGCCGGCGATGGCGATCGCGGCGCCACTTCGAGTGCCGTGTAGCAACAGGTCGGTCGCCGAAGGGGCGAGCCCGTCCGGGGTCAGCGCGGCCGACGACCGATCGATCGCGGCGACCCCCGAGGCAGGAATCAACGCCCCGAGGTGAACACCGTCCAACACGGCGATCTGGCCCACCCGCAACAAGAGGCACGGCACCTGGTCTCGTTCAACTGCCGTCGCTGCAGCTCGAAGGCCACGGGCCACGGCGTACACGTGAGGCGACATGGCCACCAGCAGCCGATTCCACCCGACACCGCTTGGTTCAGCAAGGCCGAGATCCATCCACCGCGTACCGGCCGGCGCCGCAGGCCGAAGATGCGGATCGCCCGCCCACACCATCTCCACCTGGTGGTCGAGCGCGTCGCCCAAAGCGCTGGCACGCAGTGCATCGAGGACCGGAGTCGCCATGGCAAGCCCACCCACAGGCGGAATGATCAACGCGACACGCACGGCGGCGAGCGTAGTAGGGCAGCGGAAGTTCATAGACTCTGGCTCTCATGAGAACGCGCCTTGACGCTCCGATGCCAGCGTTGCGGCAGCCGCCGCTCACCGTCACCGAGGCGTTCGACGCCATCAACAGCGGGTCGGTGCGCTTGCTCACGAGCGACGTGTTCGACACCGTGCTGTGGCGTCCGGTGTCTTCTCCCCATCACCTGTTTGCAGCCATGGGCGACGTGCTCATCGCCGACGGCGTGCTCGCTCGGGGCGTCACCGGGCAGACGTTTGCGCTCAACCGCACCCACGCTGAACGAGTCGCCCGCCGCAAGACGTTCATCGAATTCGAGAGTCCAGAGTGCACTCTCGAAGAGATTTGGGCAGAGATCCCACCCGCTACCTGGGCTGCAGGGCTGGAACCGGCCAAGGGTGCAGCGGCCGGGGTTGCAGCGGAACTCGCCGTCGAGGCCGGAGCGCTCAAGCTGCATCCCACCGCCGTTTCACTCATCGAGGCGGCCCGGGCGAAGGGGTGTCGCATCGCACTCGTCAGCGACAGCTACTTCTCGATCGAACAGCTCAGTGGCCTGTTACGCGCAGCCGGCCTCGATCTCACCGGCATCGATGTGCAGACATCGTCGACGCATCGGCGCAACAAGTGGGACGGGCTGCTCGAACTGGTGGTCAACGGGGGGAAGGAACGCGCGACGAGTTGCATCCCGACGTACTCCATCTCGGCGACAACCCGTTCGCCGATCTCGTCGTGGGCGACCGGGTGGGTGCTCGGGTGTGTCACACGGATGTTTTCGACGTCGACGATGCTGCGCTCCGCGCCCACGAGCCCTGGGAGTTTCGGTCATTCGCCGTCGGTTCCGACGGCGGGCGAAGTGCAACCATTCGAGAGACCCTCGTCGCCGCGCCGATCGAGCTCGCCAACTCCCCCAGCTATCAGTTCGGGGTCGAGGTTGCAGGCCCGCTCATGGCTGGATTCGCCGGATGGGTGTCGGCCACAGCCGAGGAACTGGGCGCGGGCCACATCCACTGCCTTCTTCGCGAGGGCGGACGGATAGCCGACCTCATCGACATCGTGCGACCAAATGGCCCGCCCCGGCAACTCGTGCATGCGTCGCGGTGGGCCATCATGCGCGCCGCGGTCATGTCGGGCACCCCAATCGAGTTGGAGACGGCATTGGCGCGCCGAGCCTCCATGCGCGCCGAGCACATCGCCGAAGCATTTGGATGCAACGTCGACGCCGTCGCCAAGGTGATAGGTGGCCCGGTCGTGCCCGACAACCAACGAGCCGACGCCTACGACGCGATCGCCAACGACGTCGCGTTGCGTGAAGAGATCGTCGCTGCGTCGGCAGCGTTGCGACGCAATGTGATGACGTATCTCGACCGCACGTTGCAACTCGACGACGGACCGTTGGTTCTCACCGACATCGGTTGGGGCGGCACGATCCAGGAGGGCCTTCGTGCGATTCTTGACGAGGCCAAGGTCAACAACGACATCGTCGGCCTCTACGCGTTGCTGTCGCCACCTGGCGAGCGACGCGCCGGGTCTGGCGCTCACCTTCGCTCGTATTTGCCCACGATCGGTCACGGCGGAAGATCGATCGCTTCTGCGAGAGTTGCTGCACGTCACCCCGAGTTTCTCGAACGCATCAACACGCCGGCCATCGGGACGCTGTTGTCGTTCACCGACGCGGGCGAACCAGTCACCCAGCCCGACGACCACGACAACATCGGGCCGTCGCTGAAGGCGGCCCAAAGAGGCGTCCTCGACTTCTGCACCACCGCCGCCAACCTGGGAGTCCTTCGAGGCACCTCGGGCGACGAGTGGTTCGGTGACGAAACGTTCGCAGCGACTGCGCTCGAGAGTTTGGTCACCGTGATCGGCGCACCCGACCCACGGCTGGCCGCCGAACTCGGCACCTGGGAACACGACGACGTTGCCGGCACGGCCGCTGAGGCTTTGTCGAACGACAGTTTTGGGCGTTGGGCCCCATTCGCCAACGGCGTTGACGTGGGCGAGATCACCATGCACGAGGTGTATTGGGTACCAGGCGTCGCCAGCGCAGCGGGCACGTCACTTGCCAGCCAAATCGCGGCGTTGGCCGACGGGTCGCACCCCGACATCGTTTGCCCGCCAAGCACAACGGGCCTAGCACGTATCGCCCTCTTCCCCCCGGGCTCCGACCTGGCGAGCAGCCAGCTGGAAGTCATCCCGCGAACCGGCACTGCTGGGTGGATGCTGCTACAACATCATGCGCAAGTTCCGGGTCTCCGCAGCATCCGTATCGACGTGGGAACCGAAGCCGCCATGGTCGACTTTGGCGACGCTCGGGTGGTGCTCAACGAAGGCTCCGACACCGAAGTGATTCTCGCGGACAGCGTCGACGAGCTCCGAGCGCTCGGCACCTGGGTGAATGGTCGCTGGCTCGGAAACAGTCAGGCGATCGCACACCGTGGCGGTCACCTGCTCATCAACCTGCCCATCGAGGTTGCGTCGAGCGTCGACACCGTCAGCGTCACCGCCGGAGTTCGAACCTGGGTTGCGCCCGCCAGCACGACCGCAGCTGTGCTGCCCCGCTGGCGCGAGGCACTTCGGCCGGAACAGGCACAACGCGTCGCCCGCCGACTTCGACATCTCCGTCACCGCTGACGGCGCGCCGATACGCTCGCTTCGTGCTCGACCAACTCCGCTCGCTCAGCGACCGCGCCGACTGCGTGGATCGCCTTTGCGCTGCTGCTGGTCATTGGCGGTTGTTGGATTGTTCTCACACCGCCTGGCGCCGGAGCCGACGAACCCAGTCATCTCATTCGCGCCGGCGCGGTGGTGAGTGGCGATTTCAGTGGGCTGTTCGTCACCGATCTCGAACCTGAAGTGCACGAGGTGAGTGGTCGCTACATCACGCCCGAGCCGAGCTGCTATGTGCACGCCCCCGACCCGTTGGCCACCCCTGTCGCCTGTTCGGACGGAACCGACCCGGGCGACGAAACCGTGCAGGCCACCACCACCGCCGACAACTATCCAATTTGGGGCCACCTGGTCGTCGGTATCCCAACGCTCGTCCCTCTGGGTGACGCGGATCCTGGTCGGCGCGGTTCGGCGGCGGTGTGCTCGCCCTGGGCCTCGTGGCTGGGGCGCTTGCACGGGCGCGTCAACTGGGACGACTCGCCGGAGCAGGAATCTTGGTCGCGTTGACGCCAATGGCTTGGGCGACGTTCGCCACCGTCAACCCGTCCACCATCAGCATTGGTGGAGCGATCGCCGTGTGGATCGCATTGTTGGTTCCGCAGCAACGGAGACTCGTCGACCCGGCAGAGACTGATCAGGTAGCGGCCGACCGGGCGCCGACCGACTGGTTGCTCGTCGCAGGGTGGGCAGCGCTTGCACTCCCCCGCCGCGACGGCCTGATCTGGGCAACGTTGATCGTCAGCATCGTCTCGCTCGCCTACGGCCTCAGCCCGGTTGAACTGTGGCGACGTGGTAGCCGCTCACAGCGCGTCCTGCTGGGCGTGATCACGGCGATCGTTGTGGTGTGGGGAATCACCAACAAGTCGAACCTGTCACGTTTGGTCGCGCTGAGCCCTCTGCTGTTGGTGGGGGTCGAGGTCGGTCGTCGGGCCTGGTTCCGATTCACCACCACCGCGGCTCGTCGCCTCGTCGCAGTCGCAGCATTGGCAGCGCTGGCGCTCGTCAGCGCGCTGGCCGCCATCAAGGTTCGACCCGGCGGATACAGCCCCAGCCTCACCGGCACCATCATCAGCGAGACCGGTCGTCATCTGACCGAAGCCATCGGTGTGCTCGGCTGGCTCGACGCCCCGTTGCCTTGGTTTGCCATCGCCGGCACCGTATTGCTGGTCGGCATGCTTGGCGGAGCGAGTCTCGTCGGGTCAAGCAAGCCGGCAATCGTCGCTACTGCGGTGTTCGCCGTCGCCGTGTTGAGTTCCTGGGCCTTCGAACTCCAAGAGGGCAGCACCTACGGTCGCTACTGGCAGGGTCGGTACTCGTTGCCGCTCCTCGTTGGAGTTCCCATCGTGCTGGCAACGAGCTTGGCCCGGTCGTCTGAGCCGGCTGCAGGCCTTCGGTTGGCAAGAGTTGGCGTGGTCGGCGCCTTGTTTTTGATGAATGTCGCCGCGTGGTCAGCGGCACGACGCTGGGGCGTTGGCCTCTACGGCTCGATGATGCCATGGGACTGGAACACACCGCTTACCCCGTTCCCCACGGCGGCTCGTGCTGGCAGTCCTCGCCGTGTCGTCGCGCCAAGCCCTCGACGCATGCGGTGACATCACTCTCAAGACACGAGGTGATCTGAGCCGCATTCGTCAGGTCGTTCTTGAGGGTGTTAGCACCAGCGCTTTGTGCCGCCTTCGTCGAAGTAGTAGGGCGGGGCTCCGGAGCGGCCTGGTAACTCCAACCAGTCTGGGCGCTTCGGAGTGAGGTTCGGGTTGGCGTAGGGGTCGTGGGGAACGCCGCCGACCCATCGGCTGGCTACACGAGTCCATTCGTCCATGGTCGCCCCGCGCGACCTTGTCTTACCTTCGAAGTGGTACCAGGAGGCGTGCGGCGTGAACAGGATGCGATGCCCGAGTTCGCGCACCGACACACAGAAGTCGACGTCGTTGAAGTGCAGGGGCAAATCTTCGGGAAAGCCGCCGACCCGGTTGAACACGTCACGGGTGGTCATCAGCGCCGCAGCTGTCACCCCGGCGCATTCGCGCTCGATCGCGAACATGCGTTGAGGGCCGGGGTTGTCGCCGCGCCATCCGATACAGGCATGCATGAATTCGCCGTGGTACACGTGGCCGCCGTGCTGCAACGTGCCGTCTCCGTACAGCAGCTTCGCTCCCACAGCACCGACATCACCGTACGGTGAGCGCTCGCCGAGCAGCGACAGCATCGTGGCGATGCCGCACGGCTCGATGAGCTCGGTGTCGTCGTTCAGCAACAACACGACGTCTCCAGAGGCCGCGGCAACTCCAACATTGATCTTGCGCGAGAAGTTGAAGGGCTCGTCGAACCGGACCACCCGCAGTACCAATTGCGACTCGTCCGCGACCACAGCTAGTCGGTCGAGCACACTCGCTGGCGTGTCAGCGTCCGCGACGATGACGAACTCGAGTGCTCGGTGCGTCGACAGAGTTGCGATGCTGGCTACGGCGTCGACGACGAACATACGGTCGACTCCCCACACCGCTCCGGTCGAACCACGAGTTGGGACGACCACGCTCACCATCTGGTCCTCATCGTGGCGTCGCTGAATGCGGTAGACACCGGCGTAGTCACCGGCCGCCACCTCGGCATCGATGCCGACCCGTTCCAGGTGAGCCGCAACGACTGCGCGCCCACGATCAAACGCTTCGGGCTTGTTGGCAGTGTCCGTCGCCACACTCGCTGGCGATTGGCGCCAGTGCAACAACACTTCGGGTGTGTGAATGAACAGAGCGCCCCCCTCCATCAGCCGCAACAGCAGATCGTGGTCTTGAGCTCCGTCGGTGCCCGCACGAAAGACACCGGCCTCGATGAGTGCTGTACGGCGAATAGCGACGAGGTGGGTGATGTAGTTCGTTTGTCGGAGCCGCTCGGGCGAGAAATCAGGTTTGTAGGCAGGGTCAGCGAACCGTCCGTCGGGCCGGATGATGTCGTGGTCTGAGTAGATCACGTCGGCGGTTGGGTGTTCCTCGATCGCCCGTGCAAACGTTGTCAGCGCATGGTCGGCGAGGACGTCATCGTGATCCAGCAACACGACCCAATCACCGCTTGCCCGATCGAGTGCGTCACTGCTCGCGGCGACGATGCCGCCGTTCGTCACCCGAAGATGCACTGTGCGCCACGGCTGGGCAGCGGCCTCTCCTAGCACCTCGTGTACCAAGAGGTCGGTTGATCCGTCGTCGACGACTACATGTTCGAAGTCGTCTCCCGCTTGCCGATCCACCGATGCGAGACATTCCAGCAAGTGTTCGGGTACCGGTTGATACACCGCAGTAAGGATCGAGAACAGCATGCGTTGGCCTACTGAGACGGCGAACGCAGACGCCCGCGGACGCGTGCGGTGACGTTGGCGAAACGTTCGTTTGCCCGACGCTTCGCGTCAAGCATCAATTGAAAAGACTCTTGATCCTGCCGCGCCCCGTGCTAGCTGGGTCTGCATCTCGGCAATCGTTCCCCGGAGCCGGCCAGCTTCCGCCTCTGACTCCCGCGCTGCCGCACGCGCCAGCGAGATCCCGGCGAAGCCGCTCGATCTCAGCGGAGGCGACGCCTAGTTCGTCTGGGGAACCCACAGCTCGGACACTACCGGCGTGACGAACGGTGTCTGACACCATTCGTCACGCTTCACCAGGGAAGGTTGGGGTACAGCTCTTGGAGGTGACGGATCATGTGGTCGGCGACCAGGTTGGTCGTGGTGATCATCGACGTCTCCTGCGTGCGGTACCGGCCCAGCATCTGGGGTACATGAACCCCGTGTTCGCCTGCATTGGCGAGTCGCAACCACAACTCCCAGTCTTCCCAGCCAAACACCAGGTCGTCGTCGCAGCGGTAGCCGCCGTTGCGTCGCCATGCCGACTTGCGAAGCATTGCTTGGGCGTCGATGTAGTTGGCTTCGCACAGCCACGGCACGTGCCACGCCATCGAGCTGCGAACACCTGGCAGCACGCCGAACTCCTCCAGCGTGGCGTATGCGAACGCCGCGGTGGGGTCGGCGTCAAGCGCAGCTGCAGAGCTTGGCGAACGTGTTGGGGAAGACCAGATTGTCGGCATCCATCACCATGACGTATCTCAGCCCTCGCGTGGCTGAAGGCAAGGTTGCGCGCGTTGGCCAGCCCACCGTTGGCGTCGCAGCCCAACAGAACCATTGGAACATCGGGTGCGCCTTCAGGAAGGCTTTCGCCACGTCACGACTGTCATCGGTCGAGTGGTCATCCACGATGATCACTTCGAAGTCGACGCCCTCGGACGCGACGATCGAGTCGAGCGTCTCGGTGACCGAGGTGGGCGTAGTTGAACAGCGTCACCATCACCGTCACCGCCGGCATCGCCGCGTCGTACGCCGGGGGTCTCGACACGTTCGATGTGGTCGGCGAACCGTGGCGAACGGGCAGCGGGCCGCGTCGATTTGGCGTTGCAGGTCCGCCTCGGCACGAATTGCATGAAACACATTCGCCCGCAAGTCTGCGTTCGCTCGGAAGGCGGGAAGCAGCGGCAACTGCTGTGCGACAGTGATGTGTCGGCGATGCTTTGGAAGCTTCGCATGGCCGTGGTACGACCGGCCGAAGCTGGTCGAGTTCATCGAGCACCGGGCCAGCGTGTTCGCAGCGGGAACAACTCGATTGCGGCGTGTTGCGCGGCGAGTCCTATGCGCTCGTATCTCTGCAGGGTTGTCGAGCAGGTCGTCGATCACGCCTTCGAGATCCTCGGTGGCGATGAAATGCTCACCTTCGACGAAGGGTTCGCATCCGCTCACCGGCTCGGTGACGATGCAGCAGCCGTTGGCCATCGCCTCGATCATGCGCGCCCATTCGAAGTATCCAGGACGCGTTCGTCGCGGTGGATGTTCAGCAGGATCTTGCTGTTGGCGAGCAGCCGGTACTTCTCGTCGCCGAACACCAGCCCGGGAACACCGGGCTGGACCGGGCGCCGAAAGCTGAACAGACGCAAGTCGCATTCTCGGTGCCACAACGTGGGCGCCATCGCGGCCAGCCGTGCACTGCGACTCTCCGTCTTGCCGCCGAGGAACACGACATCGATCTCGCGATCAGAGCGGTGATCTGGCGCCTTCGCCACCATGGATGGCACTCCCCCGAGACGCAACCTCCGCGTGTCGATACCGCGTGCCTGCAATGCACGACACGCCGAACTCGTTGATGTCGATCGCCAGAGGCGCTCGATGAGCCACGATGGCGGTGATGTCGAACCATGGGGTTCCTGGTTGCTCGGTGCACACCGGAACGCTCACATGCATCGCCTCGATGCAAGCGTGGCGTCGTCGAACTCCGACAACACGTAGAACTCGTGCGGGGCAACGACGAGATTGATCGTCGATGGGTCTGTCGGCGGTGTGCCGTCGTCGACAGAGCCAAGCATCTCGGCCGGTCTCGCGAGCTGCCTCCACCAGCCACTCGGCGATGTCGCGGATGAACGCATTGCCGGTCTGGGCGACGAAAACGTTGAGATCGCGCATGGTCCGGTTGATCACGGCTCAGCGACTGCGGACGCGACGCACAAGGTCAGTGGGAGTGCGGAGTACTTTCAAGATCGCCCGCTTGGCGACCGACGTGCGGTCAGGCGCGTGCACGATCTCGCTGATCATCTGCTTCACCAATAGGCGACGACTCGTGGCCTCGGGCATCGCTGCAGCCAGTGCCTTGAGTTCCTCGCGCCGCGCCTCAGAGGCCCGTTGCAGCTCATCGAGCCGAGCTTCCATGGCGGCTGTCTGGAGGGCCATCGGATCGGTCGCTTCGCTCCTTTTCATTCCGCTGGCTTCTCCCGTCTCTATTGGGAGTGCCTCTCGGACAGGCTCGGCAGAGCCTCCCCAATCCGAACGGCCTCCAGTCGTGTCCACGCGCCGAGAGGTTAGCTGCGGTTAGCCTCTCGGCGATGCGGTTCGACGGTGAGCTGAGTGATCGCGCCGCCGCTCAGCGCAGGCGCCAATCGATGAGCAACCTCGGTCGTGTCGTCATCGGCTCAGTCCTGTTCGTGATTCCGCTCGGCGCGAGATACATCCATCAAGAGTTCCGGGCGCCCGGTGGAACGACGGAGGGTTGGTGGCCATACCTCACTGCTCGGGGCTCTGGCGGTGCTTGCCGCAGGACTCTTGGAGTCGCCGCCGATCACGTCGTCGACGTCGCGGGTGTTCGTCAATGCAGCAAGTACGGGGCTCTTGGTGCTCGTCGCTGGGGCGACGTCGCAGGTGGTCGTGCCAGAATCACTGCCTCGATTTGTCATCGTGCTCACTGCGTTTTGCGTGTTCGTCTGGATCCTGCTCGTAGGCACGTTTTTTGCCGTCCGTACCCGGCGCCGGGGCGGCAGCACTCGCGTGGTCGCCGTGATCAATCCGAAAGACGCAGCACAGTTGCAGCTCGATTCGGCCAAGGGCCCGTGGGAAGAGCGGTTCACACTGGTCGAGGTGATCACCGACGAGCAAGACTTTGGCTCGCTCACGCAGGTGTTCACCGACGGCCAAGCGAACACACTGGTGCTCGGGCCGGTCGCTTCAGTCAACCCAGTCGTGATCAACCAGGCCGAGGCGCTCCACCAAGGCGGAGCGCGGTGCGCAGCCTCGACGACTTCTACGACCAGGTGCTCGGGCGTCTGCCACTGTCCACCCTCGACCACTTCGCCCTCATGGGCGATATCGAGTCGCTGCATGGCGCGTACGCGCCGTTGAAGCGTGGGCTCGATCTCGTGCTCGCATTCGTCGGCATGGTCGCGTTGGGCATCGCACTGCCCTTCGTGATCATCGGAAACCTGATCGCGAACCGGGGCCCGTTGTTCTTTTCCCAGCGACGCGTGGGTCGGCACGGCTCCGAGTTCGAGATTCTTGAAGTTCCGTTCCATGTCGCCCGGAGCAGTCGACATCTCCGGATGGACATCGAACAACGACCCTCGCATCACCGGCTTCGGCAAGCTGCTTCGACGTACCCATCTCGACGAACTGCCGCAAGTGATCAACATCTTCCGCGGCGAACTGTCGGTCGTGGGTCCCCGGCCCGAGCAGGTCGACTATGCCCGCCAGCTCGCCGAGGCCCTGCCGTTCTACAACGCCCGCCACCTGGTGCGACCCGGCCTGACCGGTTGGGCCCAGGTGCGGTACCAGTACGCGGCATCCGAAGAAGACGCATACGTCAAGTTGCAGTTCGATCTGCACTATGTACGCCACGAGTCATTGGTCACCGACGTACGAATCATCTGGCTCACCGTTCCACCACCTGCTGTTCGAAGGCGGCCGATGATCGAGCCGAGTGCTCGCCGTGGCGTTGACTGAAATGTCTGATGTCACGGACGAACCTGGCACAGTCGCTCACGGGTTGCAATCAGCGGCACTGACCGCAGCGTGGTTGCTGCTTCCGCTTGTCATCGTGGGATTGACCGCGATTGCCGGGTATCAATTGCTGCACCTCGCCAATGCGGACGCGCTGCTCCCCGGGCTCTTCTCGACCCAAGAGATGACGCTGTTTCTACTGGGGCCAAGACCGCCTGGCGAATGTCGTCCCTGTTGCTTGCCACCCCGGTGCAAGACCTTCGGTGGAACCTCGCGCTGCAACTCTTCCTCATTGGTCTTGGTTGGTCCACCTTGATCGCCTTGTTCGCGGCGAATCATCAATCCGCAGCTATCGCCGCCTAGCTCCGATGCGGTTGACGGTTGTGGTGATAGCCAGCGCCGCTGTCAATCTGGCGCTTCTCAAACCAAACACACGCTGGGTGTTCATCTTCGAGCAGCTCTATGCATTCAGTACGGTGCTCTTGCTCGCAGGCCTCATGGCGCTGACACGCGACCGAATCTGGGTTCGCGTTGCTGGCGTCGGGATTCTGATCGTCGGCATGATGATCAACCCCTCGCTGCTCCTGCTGACCCCAGTTGTGTTGGTCCTCCCGCAACGCGTGGAGACAAGGTACCGACGGGCCGCCGTTGCCGCAGCGACATCACCGTCGCCTTTGTTCTGACCTCAGTCGCCAGCAGCCAGTTCTCCAGCGGGTCGGGATCCGCCGCCAGCTACAGCGACTTCTCGGTCCGGCGTTCGCTCAGCAGCCTTGGAATGTTGTTCGATCGCGTCACCGGTTCCATGAACATCATGCTCGCACTCATCACCGTTGCGATTGCGTTCGTCGTCCTGGCCATGAGATGGGCCACGTTCGATCGCCGGCACCAGATCACACTCGTTGGCGCGGTGGTGTTCGGCATCGGCTGGACCGTGTTGTTCACCGGCAATGCCTGGGTCGCTGCGAATGGCTTTAACGAGAGGTACTTCTTCCCGATCTTCGCTGCCATCCATCTGCTGATCACCGCTGCGGTCAGCGAGATAACCGACGTGGCCTGCGAACGTTTGCCACCGGGCGAAGGCGGCTCACTACGACGTCGCTTGTCGCTCCCTAACCGACGGTCAGTCATTGTCGCAGCCGTGGCGGCGACAACGCTGATGTCGGCTCTTACGGTTTGGCGTTTCGCTCGGTTGAGCGTCGACGCCTTGGTGGCAGCCCGCGCCCAGCCGTTGAAGCAGTGCGAGCCGCGGATGCCCAGTTCGTGCTTGGCGACTATTGGACCGCCTGGCCCGTGGTCGTTCTCGGGAGAATGGAAGGAGATGACCTGGAAGGCATCGTGTACCGCTTCGACCCGCGACGCGACGACGTCGCAGATGCCATCGATGCCGCGCTCGATGCCAACGGCGCAATTCAGAGTCGTCTGCACCTGGGACACCGCAGAGACCTGCATGGACTGGTTGCGGTTCTTCACCGACAACCTCGTTCGAACTGGACCATGTGGTCTCCGAGTCACCCCTGATTCTCACCCTTCGATCCGCGACGACTTAGGTAATCGCCACATCAGTTCGACGCCGTACGATGTCGCCCATGCAACCAGGCGATATCCCCCGCAAGCTCAACTTCGGTTGTGGTTACGACAAACGCGAGGGCTACTACAACGTCGACAGTGACCCTCAGTGCCAACCAGACCTGCTGTTGGTCGACAACGACCTCTCCGCCCTCCCACGCGACTACTTCGAAGAGATTCTGGCGCGTGATGTGCTCGAGCACATTCCCGCGAACGATGTCTCTGGCGGTCATTCTCGAGTGGGTCGACATGCTCAGCATGGGTGGCCTACTCCACGTTCAGACCTCGAGCATCGAGGGTGTCGCCGAACGGCTCGCGGCCAACCCCTCGTACGCAGATCAGCACGGTTGGACACAATGCCTTTTTGGTACGCAGGCCCATTCCGGCGACTTCCACTTCACCGGGTTCACCCATCGCACACTGTCGGTTCATCTACTTGCCGCTGGTTTGCAGATCGATGGCATGTGGCTGGAAGACCATTGGCTCCTCGCCTCACAGAGCACGAAGACATCGTCATGGGCCGACGCGCTGGTCGACACCGACTCGATGAGCGTCGCCGACTATGTCGATCACATTTTCGAGGCTGCGTTCGTCGCGAACCGGACCGTGACGGCGGCGAACACATGCGCATCGAGCTGGGAGCCGATCGCATCACACGCCGTGATGCCCTGAAGCAGTTGATGTCGTCACCAGAGCGGTTGTTCCGCACTGCTACCGCGTACGGGCTGTGACAGCGGCGTACACCTCGTTTGTCGCCGCCAGCATCGCTTCGACGGAATAAGCCGTCTCGTACCTTCGTCTCGCGGCCGTACCGAGTTGCTCGACTCGATCCGGATCGACGAGCAAATCGCCAAGCACCTTCACCAAGTCATCGGTCGACGCGGCGACCAAACCTGCCAGCTCGTCTCCGAACAACGCTCGAGTCCCGGGAAGGTCGCTCGCCACGCAGGCAAGGCCAGCGCGCATCTGTTCCATCACCGAGATGGGCAGACCTTCGTATCGCGACCAGAGCAACCCGATGTCAGCTGCCGGCCAGAATCTTCGGGCACGTCGTCGCGATGGCCGAGCAACTCCACCCGAGACGCCAACAGCGGCGATTTCGACAACAGCGACCGACAGGCGTCCATCCCCGGGCCGTCACCGACCAGCTTCAAAGTCCAAGCCGGTCGCTCAGTGCTTCCATCGCGGCAAGTAGTTCGAGCTGCAGCTTCGGTGGTGCGAACCGCGCCACCATCACCAGTACTGGCCCTGCCAGCGGATCAACCGGACCGCAGCCGACGAAGGCCGTCGGCACATCGGCGATGCCGTTGGGCACGACCCAGATGCGACGCTTCGGCACCACTCGCGCCCGACGTGCCCGTTCGGCTTCCGCCTCGGTGAGACAGATCACCGCATCGCCGACGTGTCCACCAACGAACTCGCCGGCAAACGAGGCGATCCGTTGCTTCCATCGCTGCACCTGCCTGAAACGGCCATCCGTGCGCGGTGTACACCGAGGGGTAGCCGTCGCGTCTCGGCCAGCGAGCCGCGCCATCAGGCCAGCGTGGGAAGAGTGGGCGTGAACGATGTCGGGAACGTCCGCTGCGAGTGCTCCCTCGAACCGCGGTCAACGCATTCTCGCAGCGACAGTCGTCCGTGGGCCGAACCCAAGCGGGTCGACGATGGCCACGTCGATGCCGGCGCCCGGACACGATCCGCGGCTGGCCCATCGACTCCGGCGATCACGCGAACAGTCGATGCCGCTCGCATGTTGCGCCAAGGCAAGTTCCGCGACGTGGGTTTGAGCGCCACCGACATCGAGTTTGGTGACGACGTGAGCGACCTTCATTCGAGCCAACCCACCGCGTCGATGAAGGCGTCGTGCCACTGGTCATAGGAATATGACGCCGCCACCACCAGTCCAGCAGCCGCCCGCGACGCTCGGCGCGTCGGAGGATTCCTCGATGAGCGAACACACGGCGTCGACCCATTCCGACTTCCGACTCCGGCGCAAGGCCATCCATCGCCAGTCAGCAGTTCACGATTCACCCCAACCGGCGACGCGACGGCCGGAACCCCGCTCGCCGCATATTGCAGCAGCTTGTAACCACACTTCGCTCGCTCGTACACCCCATCGCGCAAGGGCATCAAGCCGATGTCCCATGCCGCGATGTGGCGAGTTGATTCGGCTGACCACGCCGTCCGCTCGGCGAACGGTGCCAGCTCGGCGGGAACGCTCTCCTGGGCCGCTGACGATTTCCAACCGGGCACCGGTTCGGCGATGCACTTCGGCCAGCGGTGCGGCGATGTCGATCAAATACCTCTCGGTGGCTGGAGACCCGATCCATCCCAGGCGCGGCGCTCCGCCGATCTCCCAATCCGTGCGCACGGTGTAGTCGGCACGGCTCGACGCATGTGGGAATCACCCGAACGTCGGCGCAATGGCTCGCCGCCCAGTCGGCGAGCACTTGGTTGCCGGCGATCACCCGATCGGCGGCCGATGCAGCACGCTTGGCCAGCAGCGACCGAGGAAATGGCCGCTTCGTCCAATGACCCGAAGCCCGGAGGTTGCCGTTGTCCCAGGGCAACCCGTCGTCGAGGTCGTACACGCCGGGGCTCGCCGCCCGGAGCAGCCGGGCCTCGGAGCGGCCACGCGTGATGCGCCGCGCGTTGCGAACCAGCAACGTGGGCCGACCTCGCTCGATGTTCGTGTCGGGAAACCCGGGGCCGTGCACCACGACATCGCCGTCGCTCAACTGACCTGCCGACACCGCTCGGTCGATCCAGTGCAGCGCACGAGTTCGCACCGTGCTATTGCTCGCCGGGTATGGCACGATCACCTGACCCAGCGTCGTCATGCGATGAGACGCTAACGCCGGCCCCGGGTCAGAGCGCAGGACCGGCGGACCGACGCTGTATCGTCCGCGGCGTGGCCAGAGCAGTGAGCAACCCGAGCAGCGCTGCCGCTCGAGGTGCTGATCTTGTCGTATGACAGTGCCGAGGTGATCGAGCGGTGTCTGGCATCGTTGGCAACAGTTGCTGCCGGAGACACCGGTAGCCATCCACGAGCACAGCGACGCCGCCGGCGTGCCGTTGATCGTCTGATGTACTCGCCGCGCACCACCCCGCGCCGGTGCGAATCAGTGCTGATACCCGCAATCCGGGATTTCGGCGCCGGATGCAATGCGTCTCGCCGCATCGTCGACTGCCGAGCATCTGCTCTTCCTGAACCCAGACACGGAACTGGTTTACGTGGCCGTATCGACGTTCGCCTGCCGCCTGTGGCCGACTGGTTGGCCCGCTGATGGTGGACTCGGGCGACCCGTCGCGGCACTACGGCGTGCGATATCGGATCCGCGACGAGATCGCCCGAAGCTGGCTGCGACGCGTCGCTCCACGACCCAACGGTTCAGGGTTCGTCAGCGGCGCAGCGCTCCTGATCGCCAGAGCAGACTTCGATCGCATCGGCGGATTCGACGAGGAGTACTTCCTCTTCTACGAAGACATCGACCTGTGCCTCCGAGCAAACGCCGCAGGCATCGGCACGTTCGTCGACGAGCGGTTCACCGTTCGACACTCGGGCGCCCACAGCACCTCCGCAGCGTTTCGGCATGTCGCTGATGTGGTCGTACGAATCGGCAGTTCGCTTCCACCGAGCACACGGCTCCCCGGTCGCTGGCTACCGCTGCTATGTCGTGGCCGACTCCATCGCTCGGGCCGCATGTACATGGCCGTCCGGCGGACGCGAGCGCGGCACTTCGCGCTAGCTGCTCACGCTGCTCGCGACTTGCTCGGCCGATGAGCTCGTCACCGGCGACCGATAGCCGATCAACGCCACACGATAGCATAATCAGCCGCATGCTCATCTCGTACGCCCAGAACCGAGAGGACCTGTATCTCTGGGCCCTCGTCGGCCATCGCCCAGGTGGCACCTACGTCGACGTCGGCTGCAACGACGAACGCTTGCATTCGGTCACGAAGCTGTTCTACGAGCAGGGCTGGTCTGGCCTCAACATCGATGCCAACGAATCGTTCGCCGCTGGATTCGACATCCGGCCGCAGAGATCGCTTCGTCGTTTCGGGCATCGGCGCACAGCCTGGCGTTGACCTTCCGGCAGTACGAGCATCACGATGGCCTCTCGACATTCGACGACACATCAAGTCGTCGCACGAAGCGAAGTGGTTATCCCTTCATCGACAAGCACGTCTCCGATTCGCACCTTGACCGAAGTTCTTGATGAAGCCGGTATTGCGCAGGTCGACTTTCTCAAGATCGATGTCGAGGGCATGGAGCCCGAGGTGCTGCACGGACTTGACCTCACGCGGATCCGGCCGTCAGTGATCGTTGCTGAAGCCATGCGAGCGGCAGACTGCGAGGCCATTTTGTTTCCCTGCCAACTATCGTCTCGAGTTCTTCGACGGACTTGAACGTGTACTACGTCGACAACGAAGCTGTCAGACGTGACGCATTCACGCATATTCCGATCGGGTCTTGAAGGTCGGACACCGGACGGCGCTCGAGCAACAGCTCATGACTTCGTCGGCGCCGAGCAACGATGCACCCCTCACGGTTGGGTGACAAACCCTTGCGAAGCGCACGGTGGAGCCGTCACTGCATCAAGCAAAGACGGCGGTCAGTCGAGCTCGCTGGAACCAGCCAATTGCACGGCATCTAACGGCGGCGCTGAACCGGATCCCCGACGTCGATGGTGATCCGCCGGTATATTCGAGCCGGGCTCGAGGTTCGAGTCAGTCCCCCCGCAGTGACTAGCGCCCCAACCGATTCGAAACCCACACCCCGACGATGACTCTGAGAACATGACCGCCACCGGATACATCGAGGTCGAAGACGTCTGGAAGACCTTCCGTATCTTCCAGAATCGAAACACGACTCTGAAGCAGGCGTTGCTGCGCCGAGGGCGCGACGAGTTCGAGGAGTTCTGGGCGCTCAAGGATGTGTCCTTCACAGTGCCACCTGGCTCGACGTTCGGGTTTCGTCGGTGCCAACGGGGCGGCAAGAGCACCATGCTCAAGGTGCTGGCGCGCATTCTCGTGCCAGACAAGGGCTCGGTTGCGGTGCATGGACGAATCTCTGCGCTGCTCGAACTCGGCGCCGGGTTCCATCCCGAGCTCACTGGGCGCGAGAACGTGTTCCTCAACGGCAGCATCCTGGGAATGTCTCAAGCGTCACTTCGGCAGAAATTCGACGACATCGTCGAGTTTGCGGGGCTCGAGACGTTCATCGATCAACCGGTCAAGACCTACTCGTCAGGTATGTTCTCCGGCTCGGGTTCTCGGTCGCAGTCGCCGTCGAGCCAGACGTGCTTACTCGTCGACGAGGTGCTCGCCGTCGGCGACGAGCAGTTCCAGCGGCGTTGCGCCGAGAAGATGGACGAGCTTCGTTCGGGTGGACGAACGGTCGTGCTCGTCAGCCACAGCCTCGGCCAGGTCCGGCAACTCTGTGACCACGCGGCTTGGCTTGACCACGGCACCATGAAGATGAGCGGGCCGACCGAAGATGTGGTCGACGCGTACCTCGGCAGCGTCACCACTGCGCTACCGACTCGACGATCAAGGCCGACAACGCACCGGCTCGCGGCGAAATCCAACTGGAAGTCGAAGTCATCACGCGTGACGGCGACCCGAAGCACATGACAACCGGCGATCCGTTGACGATTCGATTCCATTGGATCAACGAAGCGTCGGGTCGAAAACGTCTTCTTCGCCTTCACACTTCGCGCAGCCGACGGCTACGCCGTGGCAGGCAGCTCCACCGTCTACGACGAGGAACACGCATCGGTCGGGCCAGGGCTCCGGCATCATTGACTTCGACATCCCCAACGTTCCCGGTGCTCAACGGCTCGTACCATCTCGCCGCTGCAATCACCGATCGAAACACCGGCCACGTCTACGACCACAGCCCGCACATCGCGCAGTTCGATGTGACCTCGGGCGTCGGTCGCGAACCACTTCAAGGCGCGATCGACCTTGGTGGCGCTTGGCAGGTCGACTGATGGCGAAGCGTACCATTCGCACTGCTGCGGGCGAGGTATATCAGTACCGAGAGCTGCTCTTCAACCTCACCCGGCGCGAGCTTCGCAGCCGCTTCCGCCGCAGCTTCTTGGGCTGGGGCTGGTCGTTCATGCAGCCGATCATGATGACGGCCGTCTACGCGCTGGTGCTCGGATCGTTCCTCAAAGCCATACCACCTGCGGGCGACCCAAGCGGCATCACGTCGTTCGCATTCTTCCTGCTCGCCGGCATCATTCCGTGGAACCTGTTCGCTGGTGGCCTCGGCGCAGCAGTTGGTTCGGTATCTGGCGCAGGAGGCTTGATCACCCGAGTGTGGTTCCCACGCGAGCTGCTTCCGATGGCAGCCATTCTCGCTCTGGGCTTTTCCATGCTCATCGAGATCGCCGTGCTGGCAATCGCGGTGACCATTTTCTACGCAGGTGTTTCTGTTCCACCTGTCTGCCAGTCCTGTTGTTCGTGTGCGTCCTAGAGATCATGTTCACGGCAGGTGTGGCGATGTGGCTCTCTGCATGCAACGTGAAATTCAAAGACGTCGAGTACCTCATGTCGGTATTCCTGTTGGCGTACTTCTACCTCACGCCGGTTTTGTACCCCCCGAGCTGATCCCAGACACGCAGATGATCGGCAGCCTGACATGGCGCGACGTTCGCGCTGATGAACCCGATGGCGCGATTTCGTCATGGCGTTCCGCAACATCTTGTACGACGTGCGCCTGCCCGGTTTTGAGACCATGTTGTGGCTGACGTTCTGGTCGTTGCCTCGTCTTCTTCTTGGGGCTTCGATTCTTCGCACGCCGCTGCCGATCGGTTCGCGGAGGCGATGTGACGCAGCGGATCGTCGTTTCGGCGAGCGATCCGTCGGAAGTGCTCTTCGATGCCCTCACCCGGGCACGCTTCGTGGCCGTCGTCGCAGACAAGACGGCGCACGACGAGTCCATCTTCGATGTGTTGCAGCATGGCGGCAAGCGCGCCCGGCGTGGCCACTTCGTCGCCGGTGCCGGTTCCCGTGTTGGCGTCGCGACGCAGCTACGACTCGCACCACTTGCCCGCCGGCGCCGAGCGTGGCGCTGCCGTGCGCTGCGCTTGTGCCTGATCGACAGCGATGCAGTGCCGAGCCTGCCGACGGCATCGCCGACCGCGTGCGAGTGTCGCTGACGCATTGATGGTGCTCGCTGAGCGGCTACTCCACCACGGTTGGCGCCACGTGGCCGCACCGGGGGTCGCGCTCGACTGGGAACGCCGACGACGCCGACTCGCATCACACCGGTCGCAGGTTGGAACAGGGTGTCGCTTGCCAGCATGGTCGGACCGGCGAACACCGGGCTCGAAGCGCACTCCACCTGGGCGTCGTCGCGACTCGACCAGATTCGAGTCGTCATCGACGGGGCGTGCATGTCGGCGTCGCCGTACACGGGCACACAGCACGTCGTGTTGGAAGTTGCCCGGCACATGGCCGAGCTCAGGCCAACGGCGTCAGTCTCGTTGGCGGTGCCAGTCGAATGCCGTCGCACGACGTGCAGTGCGAGCTGGGCTCGTCGGATGGTCGAAGTTGTCGAGCGCTCGTCACGGTGGTCGCCGATGTGCTGTATCGGCCGTACCAAATGCTGTACGCCAGCGAATTGGCATTCGTGGAGTCGTCGGCTCCGCGAGCGCTCGTCGGCCAACTCGACATGATCGGGTTCTCGAACCCGTCGTATCACCCGTCCGAGCAGCTGTTCTTCTTCGCTCGAAATCTTCAACGGCACCTCATGCGCACGCTCGATGGCGTCACGTTCATTTCGGAGTTCGGTCGCGACAGCACCTACAGCGAACTCCCCGATCTCGACGTCGATCGCCTGCACGTCGTGTCGTGCGGCGCCGACCCTCGACCCCAACCAGGCGAGCTCGGCGCCGACCGGCCGCTCGACGCCGAACTCACCGTTCCTCGTCTGCCTTGCGTCGACGTTCTGGCACAAGAACCGAGCGCACGCGATCGCCACGTTCGCTGCGATGGTCAGAGCAGTTCGGCTACGACGGACACTGGTGCTGGTTGGCCCAGAGCCGTACTTCGGACGCTCACTCGACGCGGAGACAGAACTGTTGTCAACGCTCAAGCCATCGAGTCGCAGCGCGCGTGCAACGTTGGGGCCACGTGTCCGACGCCGAGAAGTGGTGGCTGCTGCGACACGCTCAACTCGTGCTGTACCCGTCGGTCGTCGAAGGGTTCGGCCTCGTGCCGTTCGAGGCAGCAGCGGTGGGAACTCCATGTCTTGCCCACGCTGGCACCGCACCCGGAGAGTTGCTCGGTGGCACATCGGCGGTCATGTCCACCTGGTCGCCGCTTACATGGGCGGCGCGAGCCGACCAACTCATTCGACATCGCGCAGCGATGCCGCAGACGCTGGTCGCCGAGGTCGTCGAGGCAGCCAACAGCACACGTGGCGTCGATGTGCCGAACGCACCTGGGACGCCATCGACACCGCGCTCGCCATGCCGCGCCGCAGCATTCATGCCGACGACGGCGGAGCGCTGGCACGGATTTCACCGTCACCACTCGCCGATCCGCACGCCTGCAAAGCTGAGGTTCACCCTCGCACGAGGTGTGCCAGCGGTCCGCAGGCGGCTGAGCGGGCTACTGTCGAAAGTTCGCCGATCAGGAGCACCATGAGCAACCAGCACCCATCATGATCGATGCCACCACGATGTACAAGTGGCGCGACCTCGACGCCGGTCGGCATCATCCGGCTCGAACGGCTGCTGGCCTCCCATCTGCGATTCGGCGCCGACATCGGGCCCGTCGAATACATCTTGTGGGACGGTGGCTATCGACCGGTCACCCAGGCGGAACACGACCGACTCGACCTGCTGCTCGAGCCTCGGCCGTGCTGTCGACGATGACGACGTGATGACGACCACGATGACAGACCGACACTCGACGACCGAACCAGCGCCGACGCGTCACTGCGCCAATCGGTCGCAGCTCGCCGCATCAAGTCCTCCGTCCGCACCACCGGTCTGAAGGCACTCGCCAAAATGCCAGACCACCTGCGGCCTTTTGCCGAGCAGGCAGCATGGTCGTCGGCCACGTTTGCCGTTGAGTCGGCACGCCACGCTCGTCGGGTTCGGGAAGATCGCAAGATCGGCAAGGTCCCCGAAGAAGGTCGCCGGCGACGCATCACGTTCGACACACGGTCGACTTCACCCGCGGCGGCGACCTCATGGCGTTCGGGTTGGGTTGGGAGTATCTCGATCACGAAGCGCTCTACAAGTTGAAGCGCGATTTCGGCATCCGCATCCACATGCCAGCGTTCGACCTCATTCCGGTCACCGATGCCGCAGATGAACGCCGGGCAAAGCCATCTTGTGCATCGCTTCTACGCCGAGATGGCCCACTACGCCGATTCGATCACGAGCATCTCGTACGCGACCACCGACGCGCTCCGGGACTTCTACGCGCGCGAGGATCTTCCTACCCCGTTTCTTGGCCACGAATCAGCTCCCAGGTTTCGACCCACCGCAACCGGCGCGTCGCTCCGAAGAACAGGCGGCGGCATCGGCTTGGAAGGCGAGCCATTCGTGCTCACCGTGTCGACGATCGAGGTTCGCAAGAATCACCTACTACTTGGCGAAACTGTGGACCGATTTCGCACAACGCGGCGTTGCCGTGCCGCGACTTGCCATCGTCGGCAAGATCGGGTGGGACATCAACGAACTCTTTCAATGGGTGGCTCACGCGCCGGAACTCGACCAAGTACGTCACCATGTACGGCGACGTCGAAGACGAAGAACTGGTCGAGATGTATCGCGACTGCGAATTCACGGTCTTCCCGTCCAGAGTCGAAGGTTGGGGACTCCCCATCACCGAATCGCTCACGTATGGCAAGGCGTGCATTCACGCCACAGACCCCGCCCAGTTCGAGGCGTCGCAACATCTCATGCCAGCGCTTCATCCCGACGATTTCCTCGGTTGGCGAGACGAGATCGAGCGCATGGCTGTCGATGCGGAGTATCGGCGAGGGTCGCGAAGAAGGTCATTCAGGAGCAGTTCGAGCGGCGAACACCGGCTGAGTACTGCGCCGACTTCGCATCGATCTTGGCCGATCGTCGCCAACTTGCGCGGCCAACCGAAGAAACGGTTGCGATCATGAGCTCGATCGCGATCGTGTCGTCGTTTGCCCCCTCGGAAGAGTTCGGCGGTCCTGCACGGATCTTCCACATGCGTCGTGCGCTCGAGCAGGCCGGTCACTCCGTGTTACACGTGGTCGTCCGGCCAACCACCTATCGAAGGGGCTTCGCCCGGTCGACCTCGTGCAAGTGGTCGAGCGCCCGTTCCGAGGTCCATCGACCACATGTACGACGATGTCGACCTCGCCGATCGTGCGGCTGCGGACCCGCGGATCCAACGAGCGATCACGCGCACCTCAACGCCACAACGTCTCGGTCGTGATCCTGGAACAGGCGTTCCTCATCGAAACGGTCGCCCGCAGTGGTCGACACCTTGGGCGCCTCGCTGGTGTACTCCTGCGAAAATATCGAGTACCGACTTGCGCGCCGACCTCGAACGATTCGAGTTCATCTGGAAGCGCCCACTCGATCGTGCCGACCGAGTACGCGAACTCGAACAGAAGGCGGCGACTCTGGCCACCGCCATCACCGCGATCTGCCCCACCGATCAGCAGTTGCTTCGCGACGAGTTCGGGGTCGAATCGGTCCTCGTTCCGAACGGCTCGTCGATCGCCGACCTGGCGCTGCCGTCAGTCGCCGTCGCCCACGAGCAGCGGGCGGCGAACCCGTCGACTTCGTCATGGCCGGCAGTTCGTACTGGCCGAACCTGGAAGGGTTCGCGTCTCTCGCAACGCCGTCGCTGGCCTTCCTTCCCCCAACAACGCGCATCCACATTGCCGGTTCGATGTCGACGGAAGTGCTGAACTGGCGTGACATCGAACGCCGCCATTCCATCAACGCCTCGCGAATCGTTCGCCGCGGATTTCTCGATATGACCGAGCTCGTCGCCACCATGCAGGCGTCTCGGGCGGTTCTCGTCCCGGTGTTCACTGGCGAAGGCTCGAACCTCAAGTCTGCCGACGCATTGGCCTGCGGCCGTCCAGTGATCATGACCGAGCGAGCCACCCGTGGCTACGAAGACGTCCTCGCCGAAGACGACGAGGGTGTCACGGTGGTTGCGGACGCCGCAGAGTTCCGACGTGCCATGGCAGCCGCGTTGGTCGCCACGCGTTCGAACGAGGTCGTCGGCTCCCGTCGACGGAAGCTCCTTGCTTGGCCCCACCGGCTCGCCGCTCTACAAGGTGTGATCACTGTCGAGGCTTGAACCCGTCGCAGACCACGGATGCCGTGCTATCGGCGTACGATCCTGATCTCCCTCAATCCGATGCCGAGCAACCGTTGATCGTTGTCGGTGCCGGACGGGTACGGGATGTGCAGCTTGACTTTTTCGGCTGCGTCGCGAACGTCGAAATCGACGACCACTTCGGAAGCGGGGAACGAATCCCCGAGCACGATTGGCTGACGCTCTGCGCCAATCTCGATCACGATGGGCTATCCGACGTTTCGGTCATGAGCGACGGCGCGCACCGAAACAGAGAACCGACCAGAGATGGCACGGGCGAGATCGAACGTCACGGTGCCCCGATCGCTCCATCGGCCCCACTCCTCCCAACCACTGAGCCCGGTCAGCGCGACAAGGCAATCAGGTGGCTCCGGTTGCGAGAAATCCATCGTTGCCAGCACGGTCCCGGGCGCGCCGTCATCGATTGGAAAGGGCCCGTCGGGGACCAGTCGTATCCGTGCCAAACCGAATCGCTGGGTGTATCGCCCTCGCCCTGCGGATTGGTCAACGATGTCGACGGTGTTGGTCGCCTTGGCAACATCGAACCGAATCGTTTGCACGTCACCCTGACCGAAGGTGACCGATCGGGTGCAGTCGCCGATTCGGACTCTGATGGGAACTTCGCTGACTTCAGGGTAGGAGAGCGGCTTGAGCGTCAGGCGAAAACGGCCGACCAGAGTGTGGGTGAGCGCAATCTGGACGGACGGCTCATGCACCCAACGCCCACCAGGTTCGGCGGGGCCGACCCCGTCGACGAACTGCACGTAGCTGGGCCACTGGTGACTCGAAAACTCGAGGCCGTCGGTGAGTGATTGCCCGCTCTCAGCTCCGACCGTCTCAGGACCGGTGTGGCTGGGCGACGCCGGCGGCGCCACTGCCGCCAACCGCACGGTGGCTCGTCCATGTGCAAACGGCATCAGCACGGTACGCCGTGCTTCCTTCCAGACGGTACGGATCGGATCTCGGCGTGACTCGGCGAAGATCCCGTGATGCGTCAACTGCGACCGCCATTCGGCTTGACAGTAACTATCACGAAAGTTTTCCAGCAGTGCGGTTTGGCTGGCGACAAGACTGGCTGCCAACTCGTCGTCCCCGTCCAGCAGCCGAATGAGCAGCCTTCGCGCCTCGCGCGACTCGTGTCCACCCCACCCAACGCGTCACCACCGCTCAGCCGGTCGACCAAAGACCCCCGATGGAACACGACCGGCATCCCAGCGGCCGCGGCTTCGAGCGGTGTGTAGTGAACATGCCGAGGTTCGCGTGAGTGGTAGTACAGAGCGCTGCACGACGAGTAGAGATGATTGAGCTGATCATCGGTGACGAATCCGAGCACGTTGGGATCGTCGATCGGCGACTCCTGCGCACCAACGATCGTGTGAGGTAAGTCACCGAATCGGGCACGAAAGTCGTCGTACACCTGTCGATGATGAGGGTCCACGGCGATACTCGGGCAGCTGAACAGAATTCGTCTGTCGGAGTGCTTCCACCCCGGCGTCTGGTCAAGAATGTGGCGTGGTGCTCCGAGCGGCAGGTGCATTGCCGTGCGTGCGAGCTGAGGCGGCTCGGGTTCATGCAAGTTGTCGTATCCCTCAGCGAAGTAGAACCGATCGCTGATCTCGTTGATTCGCCGGAGCAGTGTGCTGCTGTGCAGGTGCGCGAGCAGGTCGGCGTAGGTGCCACCGGCCTCTGACAGGCCGAACGCCCGGAGCAGGATGTTGCCTTCAAAGTTGTCCAGCGCTTGACCGACCTCGATGCCATGCGGGATCACGAAGACGCTGCCGAAGTACCGATTGAGTGCCTTGACCACGTCTGGCCGCCACTCGTCCTCATAGAAGTTCTGCCGGTTCAGGGTCTCCAATGCGCGCCAGGCGGAATCGATAGCGTCCGGTCGTAGTCGTAGGTGACAACTGCACTGCGGAACCGAGATTCGGGTATCACTTTGGGGGTGAACACTTCGAATCCGAGCCGATGGATGAGGTCTGCCTCGTAGGGCATCAACGTACGGTGGTTCAAGAGCCAGGCGATACGTCGGTTGCGTCGAAACAAGGTTGACCTCGCATGATTGAAAGTCGGAGAGCTGATTGTAGTTGTCGCCATCTGCGGGCCTGGGGGCCGGTGGTCCAGGCCAGGCTCGAGAGTCGCGTGGTACAGTCTCCGCCCATGATGGGCGCCGGCGAACATGGTGTTCCGTGATGCACAGACGAGGTTTCAGGTGGCCGACATGACGACCTCCGCAAGCGAAGACTCTGCCCGTCGGTCTGCGCGCCTGGCCCGCTCTGCCATCGCCAGCGACGTCGAGGCGCACGAGATCACTCCAGTCGCTTCCGAGCAAGTCGTCGGCACAGGAGCCGCTCCCGTTTCTTCAACCCACACTGAACAGGCAGCGGGAGCGGTTGCGAAGCGCACGGTCGGGTTCCAAGTTCGACGCATCGCACGTCGGGCTGTCGCGTGGCGTCGTCGACTTGCGCAACGGCGACTCGGCGCTTCGGAATCTCCAGTCGGTGATCGAGAGACTCGCCGCGATCGAGCACCGGCATCTGGCTTCAGCTCAACCACCTCGACCACAAGATCGACACGTCCGACCACCAACGCTGGTTGGACACGAACCACCTCAGCACCGAGCTACGCGCCCTCGGAAGGCTCGATTGGTCGATGCACAACATGTCCAAGGACCTCGAGGCCCTGTCAGAGATGGTCAAAGAACTCTTGCTCCAGGTTCAGGTCGCGCAACGTGCCACGACCATCGGGACCGAGACCCTTGCGACTGCGATTCAACAATTGGGAAGCCGCCTCGATGCAGTCGAATCTTGGGCCGCCGTCACCCCGACGATTGACGGCGACCGAGGTGCCGAGGAGTGAAGATTGCGCTCTGCTCGACGTTCGTGCCTTTCCACAAAGGCGGCGCCAACCAATTCCTCGAGTGGCTTGACATAGCGCTGCGACGGGCCGGTCATGAGGTCGAGGTGATCTGTATCCCGACAGTCGAATCTCCATCGTCGATCTACCGCCAGATGATGGCGATCCGGATGCTCGATGTGAGCGCTGCCGACCTCGTGATCTGCACGCGCCCGCAGTCGCACTTGGTGCAGCACCCGAACAAGGTGCTCTGGTTCATTCATCATGTACGCCCGTACTACGACCTGTGGGACTCGGAATTCCGCGGGTTTCCAGACGACGCTCGGCACCGGGCGTTGCGTGATCGGATACCGCGCATGCGACACCGTCGCACTCACCGAGGCACGCCTCGTGTTCACGAACTCGGCTGTGGTGGGTCAACGGCTACGCGATTTCAATCAGGTCGACAGCGAGGTGTTGTACCCGCCGATCTTGCATCCCGAGAGATTCAGCCCGGAGGCCTACAACGACGAGATCGTGTACGTGTCGCGGCTGTTCCCGGCCAAGCGGCAGCACCTGTTGGTGGAGGCCCTGGCACACACGAAAACGTCCGTCCGTGTGAGGTTGGTTGGCACCGGGGGCGCAGGCAACCCATACGCGGGTGCCCTCGCCGCAACGATCAAGCGGCTCGGGTTGGGTCAGCGGGTCACCATCGACGACCGTTGGGTCGACGATGCCGACAAGGAGTCCTATCTCAACAACTGCCTGGCCTCGGCGTACTTTCCGATCGACGAAGACTCGTACGGTTATCCAACGTTGGAAGCGGCCCACGCTCACAAGGCAACGCTCACCACGACAGATTCGGGAGGGGTGCTCGAGTTCGCCATCGACAACGTGAATGCCGAGATCACAGCTCCAGAGCCAGCCGCAATCGCGGCGGCGATGGACCGTCTTTTCGACGACAGCGATCGAACCCGTCGACTGGGAGCCGCTGCGAATCGTCGCATCGCCGAACTGGGTATCTCGTGGGACCATGTCTTGGAACGGCTGCTGAGTTGAAAGTGCTCGTCATGAACAACGCCGCACCATTCGTGCACGGCGGGGCCGAGGAACTGGCGCGCCACCTCGTGCAGCAACTCGAGGTGCACGGGCACGAGGCCGAGTTGGTACGTCTTCCGTTCGCCTGGGAACCGTACGAACGGATTCCTGCGCAGATGTTGTTGGTGAAATGGATCGAACTGTTCAATGTTGATCACGTGATCGCACTGAAGTTTCCGGCGTACCTCGTCGAGCACCAGAGCAAATCCTTGTGGGTGCTACATCAATACCGTCAGGCGTACGACCTCTTCGATCAGGGGATGTCGAACATTCCCGACGATGACAGCGGTACAGCGTTACGCACGGCCATCCGGCGTGCCGACGATGAGGCGTTTGCGTCTGCCCGGAATGTTTTCGTCAATTCGAGAGTGACGCAAGAGCGGATGCTCAAGTACAACGGCTTATCAGCCCGAGATACTGCTGCCTCCGGTCAACGACCCCGAGCGCTTCCCGGGCGGCGCTTTCGGAGACTACGTGTTCGTCGGCGGGCGCGTGAACGCTCTGAAGCGTCAGGAGCTGGCGGTACGAGCGCTGCGACACGCCGACCCGAAGGTTCGGCTGCTGATCGCAGGACCACCTGACTCCCAACATGACCGAGACGCCTTGACCAGGCTGGTAGAGACCGAAGGTGTATCCGATCGAGTGTTGCTCGACCTGCGGATGTTCACGCGCGACGAATACGCCGCGTACGTGAACGAGGCCAGAGCGGTTGCCTACCTGCCCTATGAGGAAGACTCCCTCGGCTACGTCGCTATGGAGGCGGCATTGGCGGGGCGTCCATTGATCACTCGTCACCGACAGCGGAGGCGTCGTCGACCTCGTCCTCGACGGTGCCACCGGCTGGGTCGCACCACCCACCCCTGAAGGACTTGGCGAGGTGCTCTCAACGCCGTACCTGCCCAACTGCGACTTGGCCGGAGTTGGGCGCCGCAGCACGCGCCCGCCTGGAGTCGTTCGGTCTCGGTTGGACGCACGTCATCGATCGGCTCGTGCCGTGAAGTTGGTGCTGTTCACTCCTACGGATCGCCGGTCGGCGATCGGCCGCGTCAGCACCGAGTTGGCGACCCAGTGGAGCGCCACCGGACACGAGGTAGTCATCATTTCGACCGACGAACTCCCACCGAACCTGGAGCACTCGTTTGCTGGGCTTCCGGTGCCCGGTGGAACGCTGACCGAGCGACGGACGCGGTACTTGGCGCAGATATCACTGTGCACCAGATCGGTAACAACTACACCTTCCACATCGGGTCGGTTGAGTGGCTGCAACGCATCCGCGGCGTCGTCGTCCTACACGACTTCTACTTGACGAACCTCTTCCTGGGTTGGTGCCGACAGCCGGGGGCAGCCAAGGGCGTCGAAGCCAACACGTTGCAACACTGGTATGGCAACGATGCGCCCGACCGCATGGCGCAGGCCGAGGCCGGCGGACGGTTCCTCGAAGATACGGCCGATTGGGCTCCGATGACCGAGTGGTTGTGTGCGCGCTCGCTCGGCGTTCTGACGCATAGCAGCTGGGGTTTGGACCGGGTTCACCAGTCGACGATCGGCCCAGTCAAGCCGTGGCTCGGATGCCGTACCCCCCAATTCCGGCACGTTCGGGCCGGCCGTGGCCACGCGACGCGCAACCGTCGGAATTCAACCTGTTGACCTTCGGGATGATCAACTCGAACCGGCAGGTACCTGAGGTGATCGCCGCGATAGCCCGCAGTACCGACTTACAGGCTCGCGTCGACGTATCACCTGCTGGGCGGGATAACCCCTCGCCTTGCATTCGAGTACGCACGGCAGGCCCGAGTCGCAGGCGTCCGCCTACAGATTCACGGGGTTGCGGACAATCGAACGTTGGCTGACGCCGTCGGGTCCGCCGACGCAGTCGTCGCCCTCCGTCGACCCTGCACTGAGGCGGCCTCGGCGTCGGTGCTGGAAGCGTTCCACGCGGCGCGCCCCACCATCGTCAACGATGCCGGGTCATCTGCCGAGTTCCCCGACGACATTGCGATCAAGGTCGGCTACGACGACCGCCCTGAGGCGCTCACCGAGGCCATCGAAACGCTCGTCACGCAACCCCGAAGCTGCGCGCCGAATGGGCGAATCCGCTCAGGCATACGTGCAGGCCAACCATGGCATGGCCGAATATGCGACCGCCGTCACTGAGGTATGCCGTGCCTCGGTTCGACTCAGCCTGCAGGTGGCCACGCTCGATACAGCCGTCTCGGTGCTCGCCGGGTGGGGCTTGACCGACGACCGGTTCGACGAGTATGCGCTCGCCCCAATACGCGAGTTCTGGAGAGAAGACGAGGAGGTTGCCCATGATCCCGTCACATGAGGTAGTCGTCATCGGAGCTGGCGGCCACGCCAAGGTTTGCATCGAGTTGCTGCGATCGAGCGGTCACAACGTGGTGGTTTGTGTTGGGTCCGACGACAGTGAACCTGAGTGTCTCGGCACCCCCGTCGTGATCGGTGACGACCATCTCGCTCGCACTCCACGCCGAGGGGCTCCGGCACGCATTCGTTGCTATTGGCTCGAACCGCGGCCGCGTCGCCCTCGCAGAACTCGCCACTTGGCGTCGGATTCGAACTTGTCAATGCCGTCAGCCCCGCTGCCACCGTGTCACCAACCGCCACCGTTGGGAAGGGCGTCGCGGTCATGGCTGGAGCCGTCATCAACGCATGTGCCCAAATCGGCGACCTGGTGATCATCAACACTGGGGCCACTGTCGACCACGATTGCGTCATTGGCACCGGATGCCATGTCGCTCCCGGCTCGACGCTGGCCGGAAACGTCACCGTCGGCGCCGGTGCCTTTCTCGGGATCGGTACCCGGGTGATCCCCCAACGTACGATCGGCGAACACACTCAGGTCGGCGCTGGCGGCGTTATCGTTCGAGACATTCCCCCGGGAGTGTTGGTGATGGGGGTGCCTGCACGCATCGTCGAACCCACCTAGCCAGGACATCCATGGAACGAATCAACCTCGCCGAGCCACGACTCAACGCGAACGCCAAGAAGTACGTGCTCGATTGCCTCGACACGAACTGGATCTCGTCGAACGGCAAGTACATCGCTGCATTCGAGGAAGCGTTCGGCGACTTCTGTGAAGTGCCGCACGTCATTGCCACCAGCAATGGAACGACAGCCCTACATGCGGTGCTTCTGGGCCTCGACGTCGGGCCGGGAGACGAAGTGCTCGTCCCCACCCTCACCTACATCGCAAGCGCCAATGCAGTGCGCTACTGCGGGGCAACTCCGGTCTTCGTCGACGCCCACCCCGAGACGTTGACGATCGACCCAGATGACCTCGCTGACCGCGTCACTGATCGCACCAAAGGCATCATGCCCGTTCATCTGTACGGGCATCCCTCCGATATGGATGCCCTGAACACGTTCGCCGATCAGCGAGGTTTGTGGGTGCTCGAGGATGCAGCACAGGCACACGGCACGCGGGTCGGTGGGCGACCGGTCGGCGGGCTCGGCACAGCCGCGACCTTTTCGTTCTTCGGCAACAAGATCGTCACCACAGGCGAGGGTGGAGTCGTCACGACCGCAGACGGTGAGTTGGCTGAGTTGGTACGACTGCTGCGTGGCCAAGGGATGGATCCGAAGCGGCGCTACCGCTTCCCGATCATCGGTTACAACTACCGGATGACGAACATCCAAGCAGCGATCGGTCTGTCACAGATGGAGCGGATCGACGAGGCCATTGCAGCACGAAACGCAGTCGCCGAGCAGTACCGATCGGCGGTGAGCTCGCTCGCAGGAGCGGTCACCGTTCGCGGTTCTGCCGAGTGGGCTACGCCCGTCACATGGATGTTCAACGTGTACCTCGCCGACGGTGGCGAAGCCGAACGCGATGCCGTCATGCGGTCGATGGACGACGCCGGCGTAGAGACGCGGCCGGTTTCTACCCGGTCCACGCTGAGCCTCCGTACGCAACCGGTGAACACTTCCCTGTTTCCACCTCGGTCGCTTCGCGTGGGCATCTCGCTGCCCACTCACGAGGCGCTCACCGAGGCAGACATCCAACGAGTCGTCGCCGCCTTGGAACGCGCGCTCAGCGAGCTCGACAGCGCCGAGGCGCCGGTTTGAAAGACTCGATCTCCGCCGCCGCCACGGGACCGGACGCATTAGGTTCGAGGATGGCGACGACCGTTCCCTTTAACGATCTCAGCCGCACAACCGTCGATCTCTGGCACACGCACGCGCGGACGTCTGGACCGTGTGATCGAGTCAGGCTGGGTTGTACTTGGCTCCCAGGTGGCTGAGTTCGAGGACGAGGTTCGCCGCCTTTCTTGGCGGCGGCACCGTGGTCGGCGTCGCCAGCGGCACAGACGCCTTAGAGATCAGTCTGCGCGCGCTCGGTGTCGGCCGTGGGTCACGCGTGGGGTTGGCTGCGAATGCTGGCTACTACACGTCGTACGGCGCTCTCTGCGTTGGGTGCCGAGCCAGCCTTTGTCGACATCGCCGAGGGTCTATCGTCGCCGTCGGTCGAGCTGGTGGCTGAACTGCTCAGTCGGCAACGTCTCGACGCCTTTGTTGTCACCCACCTCTACGGCCTGGTCTGCCCGGACATCGCTGAAATCGCAAGAGTGTGTCAGCACGCTGGCGTTGCCCTCGTCGAAGACTGCTCGCAAGCACACGGCGCACGCCGCGATGGACGCGCCGCCGGTACGTTCGGCGATGCGGCAGCATTCAGCTTCTACCCTACGAGACCTCGGCGCGCTCGGCGACGGGGGCGCTGTGTTCACCCGCGATGCCGAGTGCGCTGCGCGTGTGCGCGCGCTGCGGCAGTACGGATGGGCCGGAAAGTACGTCGTCGAGGTACCCGGGGGCCGAAACAGCCGACTCGACGAACTGCAGGCAGCGGTGCTGCTCACCGGCCTTGACCGGCTCGACGAGGACAACGAACGCCGCCGCCAGGTGATCGATACGTACGCCGCAGCTGTTCCCCAAGCGATACTGCTGAGCACCGATTCCGAACGGGCGGCCTGGGTTGGCCACCTTTGCGTGTTTGCCGTTAACGACCGCGATCTTCGTTCGCGCCAAGTTGCGTGCGCTCGGCGTAGCCACCGAAGTGCACTTTCCCGTGCCCGACCATCAGCAACCTGTGCGCCTTACCTCGGACCGAGAACAGTTGCCGAACACCGAAGCCGCCTGCAGGCGGGTGATTTCACTGCCGTGTTTTCCGGCGATGACCGATGATGAAGTGGCCACGTCTCCGGTGCGTTGGCTCGGGTGTTCAGATGAGTTCGCTGCCTTTGCTCTCCGTGATCGTGCCGGTGTACGGCAACGAGAGTTCGATCGGCGCCCTGCTCGAAGCGCTGAGCGATCGTGGCCGCCCAACTCGATGGTCCGCTGGAGTGCGTGTTCGTGGTGGATGGATCCCCTGATGGGAGTTTCGCTCTCTTGGAGGAGGGACTGCGGTCGGTCCCGTTCCGGGCTCTGCTTGTCGCTCACTCGCGCAATTTTAGCAGCGTTCGCCGCCATTCGTACGGGCCTCGGTTTCGGCACCGGCCGGTTTCTTGGGGTCATGGCTGCCGACTTACAGGAGCCACCGCATCTGATGCTCGAGTTCGTCGAACGGCTTTCTGCGGGCGAAGCGAAAGTGGTAGTCGGCCGGCGCGCCGGTCGCGACGGAGACCGGCGGCTCGACCGGAATACTTCGAGGCTGTACTGGTGGATGTATCGCAAGTTTGTGATGCCAGCAGTGCCTGAGGGCGGGATCGACGTGTTCGCTTGCACCGCAGACGTGCGGGACCAGCTGATCGAGTTCCGCGAGACCAACTCATCGCTGGTCGGCCTGTTGTTGTGGCTCGGGCATCCGTACATCAGCGTGCCGTACGAACGTCGCCCACGCGCAGACGGGGGCAGCGAGCGCGTGGACATTCCGCAAGAAGCTCAGGTACATGTCCGACAGCGTGTTCTCGTTCACCGACCTACCGCTGCGCCTGGTACGACTGATCGGTCTGGTCGGCTTGGCAACTTCGCTGGTCGGTACGGTCATCGTCACGGTGGCTTGGTGGCGTGGAGCGATCACTGTTCCGGGCTACACGCCGCTGATACTTGCCATGCTGTTCTCGACGATGCTGATCGTCACGGCTCTCGGTATCGTCAGCTCCTACCTGTGGCGGGCCTTCGAAAATACGAAAGGCCGCCCACCTAGCGTTGTCTCGATCGTAGAGAGGTACCCGGAATGAACTCGGAAAAGGACACCTACTTCCGGCATCCTGCCGCCCTCGTTGAAACCAACGACATCGGTCAGGGCACCCGCATTTGGGCGTTTGCGCACGTCTTGTCCGGTGCGGTGGTCGGACGAGACTGCAATATTTGCGATCACGTGTTCATCGAATCCGGCGTGACCGTGGGTGATCGCGTCACCGTCAAATGCGGTGTCCAACTCTGGACCGGCGTACACCTCGGCGACGACGTGTTCGTTGGGCCTAATGCAACGTTCACCAACGATCCATTTCCGCGGAGTAACGACCACGGTCGGCCGCTATCTACCACGGTCGTCGAACGGGGCGCGAGCATCGGTGCGAACGCCACGGTGCTTCCTGGTGTTCGAGTCGGCCCGAACTCGATGGTGGGGGCCGGAGCGGTCGTCACCACCGACGTGCCCGCAAACGCGATCGTAATGGGGAATCCTGCGCGGATCACCGGCTACGTGCCCACCGTCTCTTCAGAGCCGGTCAGTGATACCACCGTGCCAAGTCAGCCGCCCAATGCGTTGCTCGGTCGGCGCGGTGTCCGAGTACTGGCCACCCCACAGTTCAACGACCTACGGGGGCTCGCTCGTTGCGCTCGAGGATGCCGACCTCCCCTTCGTGCCCCGACGCATGTTCACCGTGTTCGGCGTTCCATCGAAAGACGTCCGCGGAGAACACGCCCACCGCGGCGTGCGAGCAGTTGCTCACATGTGTGCATGGCAGTGTTCGAGTGTTGTGGGACGACGGGTCCGAGCGCGGCGAGGTGCTCCTCGACAGCCCCACGAAAAGCCTTTACCTTCCCCCAAGGGTGTGGGGATCGCAATACCGCTTCGCCGAAGATGCAGTGCTGGTCGTGCTGGCATCGTTGCCGTACGACGCCGACGATTACGTGCGAACGTACGCCGAGTTCGTCGCTGCTCAGCGAGCGATAACTGCGACACGTGAGCGCGCCGTCCTCGTGCGGCGGCCACCACAGCCCGGCCGTGTGGTGCTTGAAGCGATGTTGGTTGCTGCAGTCGCAGGCATCGCCGCAGCGACCATGCTCGACATGTTTCGTGTGTCGCCGCGAGTGCCGCGGGTGTACACCGCCGACGGTCTGTCGAGCGCGGCGTGGGTACAGGGCATCATCGAGACGGGCTGGGTCAACTCCAATCCTCGGCTTGGGGCCCCATTCGGTCAAGCCCACTACGACTATCCACTTGGCGGCGACAACCTGCACTTCCTCATGATGCGTGCCCTATCGCTCGTCACTGGCGACTGGGTTCTGATCGTCAATCTGTTCTTCCTAGCGACCTTTGCGACGGCGGCCTTTTCCGCCTACCTCGCTCAGCGGTGGCTCGGCGTCGGCCGCCTTCTCGGCGCAGTCGTTGCGCTGGTGTTTGCCTTCCTGCCATACCACTTCGTCAGAGGGCCGGAACATCTGCTGCTGTCGTCGTACTTTGTCGTGCCGATTGCCACCGTCTTGGCCGCACAGGCGTACTCCGGGTTACCTCCGTACGACGAGTGGCCGTCGTGGCGCAGCGTCGCGATGGCATGTTCGATCGTGCCGTGGATCTTCGCAGTACTGGTCGTTGGGTCCTGCGGCGCGTACTACGCCGTGTTTGCTGTGTTGTTGATCGGCGTCGCCGCCCTCCTCGGTTCAGCGACGGCTCGCAGCACATCGCCACTTTTGGCAGGCGCCGTCGCTTCGGTGGGGATTGGCGCGACCCTCGTCGGCAACCTCGTCGGGTCGATCCGGTTTCGGCGGGCGAACGGAGCGAACGCGCTTGTCGCAGAACGTGCAGCGATCGAACTCGACAGCTACCCCCTGCCGTTTGCCGACTTGGTCACCCCGCTCCGAGAGACACGGTGGCCAGGGTTGGGGACGCTGGCCGAAAAGGCCACCCTCCCTATGGCGTCGTCGACCGGCCAGTACCAGGGGCTCATCGGCGCGACATGCCTTGTAGCGTTGGCAGTGTGGTTGGTGGCCGGGCGGGGAGCGCGCGGGCTCCAGCCCGGAACGCGAATGGCTCGTGGCAGGAGTCGTTGCGTTCCTCGCTATCGGGACGACGGGCGGATTGGCCTGGTTGGGAAACATCGTTGGCTTCACCCAGATTCGAGTACTCAGCCGGGCGTCTGTCTACATCTCGTTCCTCGCATTGACGTGGGGCGCCCTGTCGCTCGCCGGTCCAGTCTGCGGCTGGGTCCAGACCGATCAACGACGGGCTTGGACCGTGCGTTGTGGCGCAGCGGCTCTCGTCGCGGTTGCCTGGTTCGACCAAGTTCCGTCACCGGTCACCCGCGACCCGGGTGCAGCGGCGAACTTCGCCTCAGATCGAGATTACTTCGTCGGTATCGAGTCGAACCTCGGCCCGGCTAGCTCTGTCTTTGTGCTTCCGGTCCGTGGTTACCCGGAGGAACCGCCCACGGTCTTCTCGGCCGACTACGACTTATTCCGACCGTATCTCAGCACGCGATTGCTCCGTTTCAGCTACGGAGGAATCAAGGGTCGCGAGATGGAGTGGCAGCGACAGCTCACCGATCAAAACCGGACGCCCTCCTCGCGAGCCTTGTCGCCACAGAATTTCGATGGGCTGCTCGTCGATCGATTTGGCTTTGTCGAAGATGGAGCGGCCCTACTGGAAGGCATCTTCAGCACAGGTGAATGCCGACCCCCGAGTCGACTCCACCGGCCGTTGGGCGTTCTTCGATCTGCGTTAATATGCAGCACGTTATCAAATCGCATGGGCGCCGAGCCTTGGCTGCCCGTGCATCGCCCTGCTGCAAGACCCAGTCGCGACCTTGTCTGATTGTTATGGCGCAGAACCCTTCGAGGCCACCACCGCGACGTGGTGCCCATCACAGACGAAGGTCTCGTTACGGACGGCCACCGAGACCGTCCGAGCCCGAGTTACTGCACAGGTGTACTCGGCCGCGGATCCACGCTGACGATCACTTGGGGCCAGTCAACGGTCGAGGTGCCAATCGGACCCATCTCGGGGAGTTCGAATCGAGATGGTGGTATCGCCCGGCGCCTCGGATCTCATCCTCTCCACCGACGCCCAGCAGTACTCTTGTGCCGGGCTCGTCCCGCGACTTGCGTATGCGAATCATCGATCTCGATGCCCAGGTCGTCTCGGGCGCTGACGCCCCATAGTGAGGCGATTTCCGCGTCTCTTACCCTGTCGAGCCAACCCATCAGTATGGCTATGGCCCTCGGGTCGTGGCGCAGGCGGTGGCCGGCTCCGGCCAGTAGTGACAACTCGGCTTGGCCGTGGGCTTGGGCGAGTTGACGGCTGTCGCTGGTGGGGACGCTTTCGTCGTCTTCGCCGTGCATCACCAGCAGCGGACGGGGGGCGAACCGGGCTGCGGCAGACAATGGCCGGAAGCGCCGAAACGCGCGGGTCCAGTCGTCCATCGACGGGGGGAATCCTGGCGTACGGATGGCACCGATCTCGCGGGCGTGATCGAGAAACCGGCGCGGATGGTCGGCCCAGTCATCGAAGTCGGCTCGCGGTGACAGCAACGCAACCGCAGACACCCTCGGGTCGTCGGCGGCGACACAGATCGCGATGGAACCACCGGTGTTGGTGCCGACGAGCACCACTCGGTTCACCGGCGCGGTGCGAATGAGGTGATCGATGGCGGCCCGCAGATCGTCGATCCATCCCTGAAGCGAAAAGTCTCCAGGGCTATTGCCACAGCCACGAAAGTTGAACGTCATCGCCGGGTACGCAACGTCGTAAGCGATGCGATCGACCAGTTGCGGAAACGTGTGTGCCGAGCGCCGTGCATCGAGCGGCCCGATGGGAAAGCCGTGACACAAGATGACGCCTGGTTGGTCTGCATCTGCGGGTTGGCTGGGTGGTTTGATGTGGCACGCGAGCGCCACACCATTACTCAAGAAAGTGTCGTCCACGCCCGGAGACCGACCGCTCAGGCGCGCGGTCGGCGTTGCATACGTCGCGTTTTCGGCCCTGCCAGGCTGTAGCCGCGATTGCGCGCCTCGACCAGCGAGTCTGGACCGAACTGAATACCAACCCCGGCTGCCACGATGTCGTCGATGATCGCCGGGTCAGACCATTCGTCGAGGTCGTACACCAACTGCGTGCGCTTGTCACCGAGGTATCGGGCGTGCTCGAAACGGAGGGGGCGTTCCATGGACGTCAGCCTATTCCCGAGGCCGCTTCAGACTTGCACTTCAGACGCGCAACGAGGGAGCGCCGGAGCGCTCCCTCGCCGCACTTCATTTGATGAATTGCAATTCTTGCTGAGTAGGACCGAACGAAACCTGGTGTTCGCCGGCGGGACGAAGTCCGGCAGCACGTTCGGCGGGGTTGGCGAGAATTCGCCAGGCAGTCCAGCCTGTTGACCTAGCGGCCAACCACCTCCAGGGTCCCGTAATAACTGTCAATCATTGGTGTGGACCACCTCCTTTCTCTGGTAGCCGAAACGCTACATCACGCGAACGGGGCCGTGTCGACACGGTTTCTTCTCGCCGGTTTCTTCAGACCCGGGGTTCGGCCGGCGCTGGCCTCAGATCATGTAGCCCAGGTTGTCGAGCACGGCGTGGCCGAGCGACTCGTCGCCTGAGATCTTCACGGCCCCGTGATGGTCCGCGCCGTCGAGTCGACCTGCCGCGAGGCGACTGAATGAAATCACCGGCATCGTCAGGGTGACCGTCGCGGGCCCATCGAGCGACGGAACGACAGCCGCCCGGTCGCCCACCAGCACGTGGATCTGACGACCCGAAGCTCCGGTCAGGTCAAAGGTGACCGACGCTCCTGCGGGCGCGCCAGCGCGCTTGCCCACCACAAATCCCATCGATGCTGCCATCTCGTCGAGGGACGCCTCGACCGCAGCACCAGACTCGTGTCCTGGCAGCCGGAGGGCAGCGCGAATGTCTTGCTCATGGACCCAACAGTCGAAGACACGGATCCGCATGAATCGCCCGTAGGTGTCGGGGCCGGCGGGCGTGAAGCTCTCGGCGTTCCATTCCTCGTCGCTCATCGCCTCGAGAATCGCTGCTCGCTCGCCGGTGAAACGACGGAACGCCGTCAGCATCTCGTCAGGCGACGCTCCGTCGTACGAAGCGATCCAGTTCTCGTTCATTGCACCGATCGCGTTGTGCACGTGCTCCATCGCAGCACCGTCGACAGTGAGCTCAGGCTCCAGACCAAGCAACATCGCTTCGGTGCCGAAGATGTGCGCCACCGTCGCGTGTACGTCCCACCCGGGAACCGGCACGGGCTCTCGCCACTGTGCTTCTGTCAGCCCCGACAACAACGAATCGAGACTTGCCCAGACCGATGTGAGGGCATCAACCGTACGGGCTTGAGGAATCTGCGAGTGAGCCATCGGGCCATCAGACCACATGGCGTCGCGATTTGCGCGGCCGAGCGCGCCAGAGATCGCGACACCTCGAACCCGCTGTACTCAGATGACGTCGTCGAGGGGGGCTTGCGGGCCGACCGCTCCGATGGCGTCGAAGTAGGCGAGGTGCGCCGACACGACATTGACTGCATCGACATCGTCGAGTAGTTCCACCTCACCGTTCTCGGCTTCGGCCAACAGGTACGCCACCAATGCGTTTTCGCTGATGAGTACCTGGTCGTCAATCGATTGACGGGCGTCGGTCACCCGGTCGGGCTGCAGCCCTTGCTCGTGCAGCCAACGGAGATGAGCCCGCAGCAACAGTTCCACTTCCCCTGGTGTGAGCCTCGCTTGGCTTTCGGGGGGAAGCCGGTCGGCGACGAAGTCGACGGCCTCGTCGAGCAGATACACGGCACGTGGGGCCACCGAGTCGAGCCTGTGTGCCTCCCGACCAACCGTGCCAGCGGCGATGGCAAACGTCAGCAGGGCCGCCGCCACCACGAACAGCCACGTCACCAGTTCCACTGCCTACTCCTGCCCGCTCTTGACAGACCTGTGCCGCATGCCCCGAACTTTGCCGTACACCGCGCGCAGCGGCCGCGTGAGTCGAACGATCCGAGCATTCCGCCACGCCTCCACCTCGTTACGCAACGCGTCGCGTTCGACCGTCAAGGCCACTAGGTCGGCGTCGACCTGCGCCCGCTCGGCGGACAGGTCTGGCCAATGCGGCTCGTGGCTCGGCCCCAACGCGTCGACGCAGACCCGGTTGCGAGCGCACTGCTTCGACGACGAACTGGAAGGTGTGCGCTTCCGGGTCAGCTTCGATGAATCGGATGACGTCTGGCCCAGCGGCCACGGTGTCGATGGGAAGGCCCGCGAACCCGGTGTGAAACGAAACGCGCTCGACGCGGGCGGCTGTGAAACCTGCATCCGCCAGCAACTCGCGCAGACTCTCCCGCGTGAACCACCTCAGGTGTGTTCGATCGAGCAGGCCAACCTCTTCGTAGACCCACCGGCCTTGCAACAACATGAGTCGCACATCGATGAACCCGACGTGCGGAACAGAGATCACGAGCCGACCGTCCGGTTCCAGCATCGTCACCAGGTCGCGCAACGTTGCCGCAGGATCGCGAAAATGCTCGAGCACATCACCCAGCGCAATCACGTCGAACGTCTCGGTCTCCACAGCGCTGAGTGGGCTCGAATCGAGGTCGTGCACCCAGACCCGATCGGCCACTTGGCGAGCGCTCTCAGCCGCTTCGACGTCGACCTCGACCCCGACAACACGGTTGCCCCGCGACACCAACTGTTCCGTCACGTGGCCAGCAGAGCATCCCACCTCGAGCACCCGTTGCCCCGTGCCAACCATGTTGATCAGAAACGCATGCGCGTTGTTCGGCGCATCCGGGTCAACCATGATGTCGTACCGCGATGACATGGCTGCATTGTGCCCCGAAACCAGGGCCGAAAACGCACACGGGGGTCAGGCACCCCAGCGATGCGCCAGCCGACCTTCGCGCAGCGGGCCGTGCGCATCGCGGGCGGTCTGACCCCCAGCGGTGCTTTGTCAGATACCGATGCGCTGCGCGAGCAACTCGCGATGGTACGTCGGGTCGCCGAAGAGCAGTTCGCTCGACTTGGCACGCTTGAAGTACAGGTGTGCTGGGTGCTCCCAAGTGAAGCCGATACCGCCGTGGATCTGGATGTTCTCGGCGGTGGCGTGGAAGTACGCCTCAGAGCAGTACGCCTTGGCGAGCGACGCCACCGACGGCAGTTCTTCGTTCATTTCGCTGGCGCACCACAGGCCGTAATAGGCAGCCGACTTGGCCGACTCGACTTCCAGCAGCATGTCTGCACACTTGTGCTTGATGGCCTGGAACGAACCGATGGGCCGACCGAACTGGACGCGATCTTTGGCGTACTGCACCGCCATGTCGAGCACGAACTGGGCGCCGCCTACCTGCTCGGCGGCGAGGCCGATGGCAGCGAGGTCGAGAACCGTCGAGAGCACCGCCCAACCTTCACCCTCGGCTCCGATGAGGGTGGCGGGCGTGTTGTCGAACTCGAGCTTTGCTTGCTTGCGGGTTTGGTCCATGGTGGCCAAACGGGTCTTGGTGATGCCCGCAGCATCGCCGTCAACAGCGAACAGGCTGACGCCGGCCGAAGTCCGAGCAGCCACGATGATGAGGTTGGCCGTCGCGCCGTCGAGCACGAAGCTCTTGGTGCCCGAGATGGTGTATCCATCACCCGTGGCAGTCGCCGGAGTGGTGATGCCGGCTTCGTCCCACTTGCCCGAAGGCTCGGTGAACGCCAGCGTGGCGATGGTTTCGCCACTCGCGATACCGGGCAGATAGGCGGCCTTGGCGGCGTCATCGCCTGAGTGGATGAGCGTGTTGGCAGCCAACACCACCGAGGAGAAGAACGGGGCGCACAAGAGAGAACGGCCCATCTCTTCGAGGACGATGCCAAGTTCGACGTAGCCGAACCCCGAGCCGCCATATTCCTCGGGAATGTGCAAACCCTGCAGACCCATTTGCTCGGCCATCTGCTTCCACACTGCAGTGTCGAAACCGTCGTCGGTTTCCATCTGCTCGCGTACAGCGCTTTCGGGGCTCTTGGCCTCCATGAAAGCGCGGATGGTGGAGCGCAGCTCCTCTTGTTCTTCTGTGAAGGCGAAGTTCATGCGGTCACCTTGCCCGGGGTTGCCAAACTGATTCAAATCTGATTGTGTACGCATGTGGACACAATTGGAGTTCGAGAGCTACGGGCGAGCCTGGCGGACTCAGTTCGCCGCGCTGCTGCGGGCGAACGCACACTGATCACGGCGCATGGTCGAGCGGTGGCTCAACTCGCGCCGCTCGACGAGGCAGCACCAGACATCGATCGACTGGTCGCCGCTGGTGCACTCATCCCACCGCGCCGTCTCACCCGGTGGCGGCCGCCACAGGCCGTACCGATCTGGTCAGGTGTACGCATCGACCGCGCCCTACGCGAACTGCGCGGATGACATGACGGTGATGCTGGACACCAGCGCGCTGCTGGCACTGGCGGTCGTCGGCGAGCAGCGCAGCGTGGTCCTTGCGGCGCTCGACGCAGACCCCGTCTGGTGTGCCTCAGCGCTCGCCCTCACCGAGGCGCTCCCAGCCATTGACCGCTTGACCGACGAGAGCATCCTGCGGGCGGACCTCGAAGACGCAGTCCGCCTCGCGTGGGACTACCTGCACGTGGTTCCGATCGACCAACGGTGCCTCGACCGGGCGGCGAGCTTGGCGCGCCAGCAACCTGTTCGCCTCACCGACGCCATCCACCTTGCAGCCGCCGAACGCCTTCCAGGCCCGGTGAGCTTCGTCACCTTCGACCCAGCCCAGATCGGTATTGCGTTGGGCCTCGGCCTCGACGTCGTCTCCACGTAACACGCCAACCCTGACGAATGGGGTCAGACACCTCTCGTCAGATTCCGGAGGTCTGACCCCATTCGTCAGGCCACACCATTCGTCACTGACCCGCACACACGCGATGATGTGTGCATGGCTGACACTCAGATCCCCGCCACCACCTTGCATTGGACCAACGGTGACGCCGAAGTTCACCAAGTCGTCGTCGGGCCTTTCGACAACAACGTGTTCGTCGTGCGATGCCGGCGCACCGGCGATGCCGTGCTCATCGATGCTGCCAACGAGCACGAGATGCTGCTGGAACTCTGCCAACAGCTCGGTGTTCGACGAGTGCTGGAAACGCACGGCCATCACGATCACATCGGAGCGGTGAGCGAACTGCGAGACGCCGGCTACGAAGTCGCCGTCACAGCAGCCGACGCCCCGATGCTCAAAGACGTGGGGTACGACGTGTTCATCGACGACGCCGAGGTGATCGAGGTGGGCCGACTCCGGCTCATCGCCATCCACAACCCGGGTCATACTGCGGGGTCGATCTCGTTCGCACTTGCTGGAACCCCGTTGCTGTTCACCGGAGACACCCTGTTTCCGGGTGGTCCTGGCAACACGAAGTTCGGAGGTGACTTTCCGACCATCATCGACTCCATCGACAACAAGCTGTTCACTTTTCCTGCCAACACCGTGGTGCTGCCTGGCCACGGCGTCGACACCACGATCGGCCGCGAACGTCCACACCTCCGTGAATGGGTCGACCGGGGTTGGTAGGTCGGGGCTGGTAGGTCAGGGCTGAGTCGTCAGCGTCGCTCGGGCGGAGTGAACGCTGCCCGACGTTCACGCATGCGTGCGTCTGCGAGCAGGCGGCGTGACGCCGCCTGCAGGTCTGCGAGGAACGCGACCAGCCACACCTGTGCGGCGACGAGCACCAGCACGCTGCCGATGACCAAGCTCGGAATCCGGCTGCGGTAGGTGTCGGCAAATATCCAGTAAGCGCCCCACCGAGCCAACAACACGACGCCAACGATGAATGGCAACAGGCCAACCAGGAAGAAGAAGCGGAACGGGTAATAGATCGCGAAACTGCGAACGATGGTGGCGCCCGAACGGCGCAGATATTGCCACATGCTCTTGGCCAATCGGGAAGGGCGTGTGTGTGGGTTCACCCGGATCGGTACCCCGACCACGTTGAGCCCCTCGGCCTTCGACTGCACCAGCGTCTCCATGGTGTAGCTGTATTTGCCGAACACCTGAAACCGCAAAGCCGCCTCGCGACTCATCGCTCGAAAGCCGCTCGCCGCGTCACGCACGTCGGTACCTGAGAGACGCCGTACTACCCAGGATCCGAGGCGTTGCAGACGCTTCTTCAAACCGGAAAACTCAGAGATCAGCTCGATTGGCCGCTCACCTACCACGAGGTCAACGCCATCATCGAGCACCGGTCGTACCAGGTCGGCGATGCATGCGCCGACGTACTGATTGTCGGCGTCGGTGTTCACGATGACGTCGGCGCCCGCGAGCAGCGCGGCGTCGAGCCCGGTCATGAACGCGGCGGCAAGACCCCGGTTGCGGGAATGCTGCACGACATGGTCGACGCCGAGTTCCCGCGCAACCTCCACGGTTCGATCGGAACTTCCGTCGTCGATGACCAGCCACTCGACAATGTCGATGCCAGCAACAGCCCTGGGCAGGTCGGCGAGGGTTGCAGGCAACGTCGCCTCCTCGTTGAAGCATGGAATCTGGATGATCAGCTTGACGGGGCGATGGTTCAACAACGACATGACGAGCGGAGCTTACGATCAGTTGTGTAGCGTCACGACTCATGTCTGCATCCGCACCGTCGACGACGGACAACGTCGCAGGCAACAACTACGACAAGTACGCATCGAAGAACCCCATCGAGCAGCGGATGATGGCGGGCTTCTTCAAGGCGCTCGACAACATGCTCGACGGGATGAACCCATCGCTCATCGTCGAGGTGGGTGCTGGCGAAGGTCACGTCACGGGCCGACTGGCCGAACGCTTTCCCTCGGCAGACGTCGTCGGGCTCGACCTGCAAGATGAGGCACTGCTCGACGAGTGGATGAAGTTGGGTGTGCCGATGTTTTTCGGCGATGCGACACGTTTGCCGTTCGCCGATCGCTCGGTCGACCTCATTGTCGGCCTCGAAGTGCTCGAGCACATCCCGCAGCCCGATCGAGCTTTGGCCGAGATTGCACGAGTTGGCCGAGCAGCGGTGTTGTCGGTGCCAAACGAGCCAATCTGGCGAGTCGGCAACATCGCCCGCGGGCGTTACCTACGCGAGTTCGGCAACACGCCAGGCCACATCAACCACTGGTCAAGCCGGGCATTCAAGAAGTTCGTCGGGCAACGTTTCAATGTTGAGCGGTCGGCGTCGCCATTGCCGTGGTCCATGCTGCGAGCAACGCCGAAGTAACGGGCGTCAGGCGCGGCCACCGGTCATTCGCGCGACAACAGGTGACAGCCGCTTCAACCCAACTCGCTCGCCGAGACCCGAATAGGCCGCGATGCAGAAGAATGCTCGAATGCCGTCTCGCCAGCCGATCTTTTTGCCTTCGGCATACGTGCGACCGTCGTAGCTGATGCCTACCTCGTACACCACGACACCGAGCCGCGCGATCTTGTTCGTGATTTCGGGCTCGACGCCGAAACGGTTCTCTTCGATGGTGAACCGCCGAACCACGTCGGTGCGGAACGCCTTGTAACAGGTCTCCATATCGGTGAGGTTCAGATTGGTGACCACATTGGACGCCGTGGTGAGCAGCCGGTTCCCCACCGAGTGCCAGAAGTACAACACGCGGTGCGCCTGCCCACCCATGAAGCGAGATCCGTAGACCACATCGGCTTTGCCCTCGAGGATTGGCGCGAGCACGGCCGGGTAATCGGCAGGGTCGTACTCGAGGTCGGCATCTTGCACGATGAAGTACTCCAGCGTGACCGCAGCGAACCCGGTTCGCAGCGCAGCACCCTTGCCTTGGTTGACCTCATGCAGGATCACGCGGATTCGAGGATCGTCGAACTGGGCCAAAACGTCGCGGGTTCCGTCGGTGGAGAAGTCGTCGACGATGATCAGCTCACCAACGAGTGGAGCCGCCAACACGGCCTCAACGATCGCGTTGATGGTGGACAGCTCGTTGTAGCACGGCATGACCACCGAGAGGCACGCTGATGAAGCTGGCGTTTTTTCGTCAACCGGTGAACTCATGGCGGGCATCGTAACGGCCCGAATCTGGCGAGCCTTGTCTAGCTGGCAAAACCTGACGGCGTGCCCGTCACGACATAGCGTTCTACCGCGTCGACGATGGCCTGAATCTCCGCGTAGTCAGGCGAGCCAGGCTGGATCAGCGGCGGCGCCAGACCGATCGACTCGCCGATCGCCGAGTTGTCGCCGAGCTTGTTGATCAAATCGCTGAACTCGCCTGATGAGAGTGAGGTTCGCATGGAGTTCTGCAGCGCTCCGGTGACGGCGCCAAACCCGGTGAACGCTTCGTTGGGCGAGACTTGGGAACCCAACGCCGCAAGGAGTTGCCGCTGCCGCCCCATTCGCTGTAGTCGGAGTCGGCGGATCGCGACCTGGCGTAGGCGATGGCAACCGGGCCGTTCATCGTGATCATCCCGGGCCGATCGACGCCGGGACGTCAGCTCCGGACACGGGCGGCAACGGCACGCTGTCTGCAAGGTCGAGCGTGACGCCCACCGACGGCGTCGATCACGTCGGCGAAACCCTGCATGTTGACCAGCGCATAGTCGTCGATCTCGATCCCGAGCGAATACCCAATCCCTTGCGCCAAAGCGACGGGTTCGGCCTGCAACCCAGACCGCCCGTAGTACTCCACCATGTCGGGCCGACCAGACACGTACGTGAAGACCGCATTGGCAAGATCGGTGAACCCGTCGGGGAAATCATCTGCCATCGGCGTACCCGGAGGGAACATCAAGCCGGGTGAGATTGCGTGGCACCGAGATCAGCGCCGTCCGACCTGTCTGTTTGTCGATACTGACGACGATCATCGAGTCGGTTCGATCGCCCCACCGACCCGGCCCAGCGTCGCCGCCGAGCAACAAGATGTTCGTCACTTGCGCGGGGTCGACGGTTGGCGACTCGGGCACGAACAGCGACTCGCCGTCACCTGCGGCAAACACGTCGGCCACCATCGCCCGGGCCTGATTGGCCCGCACACCGGCGAACACCACCGGGATACTCAGCGCCATCAGCAACACCGTCATCACGAACGTGCGGGCCCCGATGCCGGGCGATCTCCGAAAGGTGTGCGCCACCTCAGCTACGGCGACGAACCGGACCAACAGCGCGGTCAGCAACACCAAGATTGCGGTGTTCAGAAATTTCGGGTCGAGCGCGAACCCGACGAGATCATCGGCGTTCAGATACGCCCACACGCCGACTCCGATCGGAGCTATCACTCCCGTAACGAACAGCACGAATCCGAGCGCCGGGCGGCGGCCCATACAGGCTGCACCGGGGACGACGATCGATGCCAACATCTGGCCCGTGGGCGACCCATCGGGCATGACGAGGGGAGCATGCCGCGACGCCGGCGGGGCGTCCAACTGGTTCAAACGATCAAGCGCATGGGTGGGGCGTCGCTCAGACATGGCCGCCCAACTCTACGACTCGCTTGTGCCCATTGCCCGGCAGGAGTTTCTCCTATGCGCGTAGTGCAAATAGCGAGCAGCAACGCGTAGAATCCCAGGCATGACGGCGTTGTTCCGAGTTGACGGACTGCGGGCCCGACCCCGTACCGAACCAGGCGCCCCGCTGGCCGACGAGATCTTGAAGGGCCTCGACCTCACGGTTGCCGCTGGCGAAGTGCATGCGATCATGGGGCCGAACGGCTCGGGAAAGAGCACCCTTGGCAACACGTTGCTCGGTTCGCCTGAGTACGAAGTCACCGGCGGCAACATTCACCTGCTAGGCGACGATGTCACCGACTGGCCGACCGACGAACGCGCCAAAGCCGGGATGTTTCTAGCGTTCCAGTACCCGCAAGAAATCGCCGGTGTCTCGGTCATCCAGTTCCTGCGTCAGGCGTTGTCCGCCCGCAAGGGCATCGACCTTTCGGTATTGGAATTACGGCTGTCCACCATGGAGTGGATGGAACGGTTGGGGATGGACTCATCCTTCGTCGATCGTTACCTCAACGAGGGATTCTCCGGCGGCGAGAAGAAGCGCAACGAGATCATGCAGATGGCCATCCTCGAGCCCGTCGTCGCGATCCTCGATGAAACCGATTCGGGTCTCGACATCGATGCGTTGCGAATCGTCGCCAGCGGTATCCGCGCGGTTCGAGAGCAGCGCCCAGAAATGGGTGTGATCCTCATCACCCATTACCAGCGACTGCTCGATGAGATCCGACCAGACCACGTGCACATCTTGGTGGAGGGTCGCATCGTTGCCAGCGGCGGCATGGAACTCGCCGAGCAACTCGAACGAGACGGCTACGAGGCGTTCAAGGTCCCGGCATGAAGGTCCTGGTATGAAGGTCGCGTTATGACCCCATCGCCCACCGTCGCCGCGACCGGCCTGCACACGTCGCCGTATCGCAACGTCGATTGGTCAGCGGTTCGAGACGACTTCCCCATTCTCCGGCGCGAGATCGACGGTGCTCCGCTGGTGTACCTCGACTCAGGCAATACTTCGCAAAAGCCGCGCCAGGTGATCGAAGCGATGAACGAGTTCCAACGATCGGGGTATGCACCGATCAACCGGAGCGCGTACCGCCTCGCAGGTTGGGCCACCGACCTGTTCGAAGCGGCACGCACGTCGGTCGCACGTCTCATCAACGCCCCATCAGCCGACGAAGTGGTCTTCACGAAAAACGCGACCGAGTCACTGAATCTCGTCGCAGCGGCGTGGGGCGACGCCAATCTGAAGCGCGGCGACGTAGTGGTGCTCACCCACCTCGAACATCACGCCAACATCGTGCCGTGGCACATGCTGGCCGCCCGCCGCGGCATCGAGCTCCGGTGGGTTCCGCTCACCGCCGACGGCCAGCTCGATCTGAGCGACCTCGACAACCTGCTCGACGGCGCCAAGGTGTTGTCGTTCACCGCAATGAGCAATGTGCTCGGAACGCTCACGCCGGTGGCCGAACTCTGCGCGGCAGCACACCGCGCAGGAGCGCTCGCCATTGTCGACGCATGCCAGTTCGTGCCCCACAATGTCACCGACGTACAAGCTTGGGACGCCGATTTCGTGGCGTTCTCCAGCCACAAGATGTGTGGACCGTCCGGCATCGGTGCGCTGTGGGGCAAGGCTGAACTTCTCGAGGCCACTCCCCCATTCTTGGGTGGTGGAAACATGATCGCCGACGTACGTCTCGACGGGTTCACCACCGCTCCGGTGCCCGCCAAGTTCGAAGCAGGCACTCCCCCCATCACGGAAGCCATCGGTTTCGGAGCCGCCGTCGAGTACCTCGAAGCAATCGGCATGGCCGCCATCCGAGAACACGAAGTCGAGCTCACCGATTACGCGATGTCGTCGCTCATCGGTAGATACGGCGACGACATCGTCATTCATGGGCCACGCAACCTCGAAGTTCGTGGTGGCGTGCTGAGCTTCGCGTTCCGAGACATTCACCCGCACGACATCAGCCAAGTGCTCGATCAACGAAACGTCTGCGTGCGTGCCGGGCACCATTGCGCGAAGCCGCTCATGCGGTTGCTGGGAGTCAACGCCACAGCGCGAGCCAGCCTGTACCTGTACAACGATCGCAGCGACGTCGACGCCCTGGTCGACGCCCTCGACGGTGCCACCGATATCTTCGGTTTCTGAACAAAGGACGCGCCATGCCAGGACTCGAAGATCTCTACCGCGAAATCATTCTCGACCACTATCGCTCGCCGCGCAACCGAGGGGAACTCGCGGTGCCACCGGCGCGTCACGCCGAGGGTCACAACCCGTTGTGTGGCGACGAGATCACCGTCTTCCTCGACGTGCAGAACGTCGACGGAGTCGAATTGATCAGCGACGTGAAGGTCAGCGGCCAGGGTTGCTCCATATCGCAGTCGTCCGCTTCGATGATGTCCGCCGCTGTGAAAGGTAAGCCAGTTGCGGATGTGCGGGCCCTCGTCCGCAAGTTCAAAGGGATGATGTCGATCGAGACTGATGGCGGCGAAGGCGCTGAGGTCGACATTCCACTCGGCGATCTGGAAGCCCTGCAGGGTGTGGTGAAGTTCCCGGTTCGCATCAAGTGCGCAACGTTGTCCTGGAATACGCTGCTCCAAGCGCTCGACACCCCGCCCGACTCAGCGTCGTAGCCCGCGACCTGTCACGCTCAGCTCGTGGAATCTTCCGACGTCGGAGCCGCTCGCGAACGGGCAGGCACTGCCATTCGTGACCTTGGCCACGCGTTCATATCTCAGTGATCGAACACCGGTGATCAAGTACCTAGGGTCCAAACGCCGGCTCGTGCCGGCACTGGCCGAGATGTGTCAGCGCAGCGGCGCGAGCACAGCACTCGATCTCTTCACCGGTACCACCCGGGTTGCTCAGGCGTTCAAGCAACAAGGCGCCAGCGTGACCGCGGTCGACGTCGCTCGGTACTCCGAGGTGTTCGCCAAGACGTACATCGAGACCGACAGATCAACGGTTGATCTGCTCCACCTCGCCGACACCCTCGGCGAGCTGAACGCCCTCCCGGGCGAACCGGGCTACTTCACGCAAACGTTCTGTGTCGAGTCGCGATTCTTCCAACCGCACAACGGCGCACGCGTCGATGCGATTCGGAACGAGATTGATCGCCGGCATCGCGGCTCGGCGATCGAGCCGCTGCTCATGACCTCGCTGCTCCTCGCGGCCGATCGCGTCGACTCAACCACCGGCTTGCAGATGGCGTACGTGAAGCAGTGGGCCAAGCGGGCCTCGAACGATCTCGAACTCAGGATGCCCGATCTCCTTCGCTGGCACGGGTTGCGCAGTTCGTGGCGACGCGGTTGCGGTTGCGTCCACACTTGGCTCGTTCGACCTGGCGTACCTCGATCCCCCCTACAACCAGCATCGATATTTCACGAACTATCACATCTGGGAAACGCTCGTCGCATGGGATCAGCCCGACTACTACGGAGTCGCTTGCAAGCGCATCGACTCCCGCGACGTCGACACCAAGAGTGCTTTCAACCGAAAGCGAGAGATGCCGGTTGCACTCGCAGCCGCCATCGCCGGCGTAGATGCCGAGGTCGTGATCGTGTCGTACAACGACGAGTCGTGGGTGACGCTGGCGGAGCTCAAAGACATGTGCTCGGTACATGGGGACGTTGTCGCCCTGGCTTTCGATTCGAAGCGTTATGTCGGCGCCCAGATCGGCATCCACAACCCCACCGGAGAGCGAGTCGGCGAAGTCAGCCACACCAGAAACCTCGAATACGTACTGGTGGCAGGCCCCGTCAAGAAGATCGACCACATCACTGCCCCGTTCCTGTCTCAGCGGGCTTAGGGGATGAGCGGACAGGTCTCTGCGCTCCTGTCATTCCGCTCGGATCCTTAGCGCGACGGGAGAGCTTCAATCACGACGGTGCGGTACGGGTTCGCCAGCCTCGCCAAATCGCGAGGGTCACCGGTGAGCACTACACCGCCACCGGCCTCAACTGCGACGGCCACCACGTGGGCGTCGGCAAGATCTTCTGAACCTGCTCCTGCTGCCGCCAGAACACCGCCCACGAGGCGGGCCAAGATGCGATCCGTGTCTCGAAGCGAAATCGAACGCTCCTCACGCGACAACAGGGCGTCGACGAACTGATTTCGACCGCCACCTCGATACAACTCGGCGAGAACCACAGTGGGGACCGCGACTTCTCGCCCAAGTCGCTCGGCTGCTGTCATAGCTTGTCGAACTCTCCGTTTCGCAAGTCCGTCTGGACCGACCAGCGAATCGAGGGCTCGCTGGTCCAACACGACTCTCAAGGCTCACCACCGAGCAAGCTCATGAAGCGAGCGATCTCGCTATCGTCGTCATGGCTATCGAGGGGACCATCGGTCTGATCGAAGAATGCGAGCAAGACCGAAAGTGCCCGCTGCTGTCGACGGCGCTCGACTTCGGCCCTGACGGCGTCATTCACTTGCGACGACAGAGCTTCGTCGCCGCTCTCCAACTCCGCAACGAGTTCTTCATCGAGAGACAACGAAACTTTCCGCTTGGTCGTGGTCATACCAGAATCCTACCCAAGTAGGAACCTGATATCAATCGCGTCTTCAGCTCGACAAGGTGGCCACCACTCGCTGCGACGAGTTGTTGGGGCGCAAGGCCAAAGACGTGGTGCCATGTTCCTGCTGCGGCCCAGACTTCGTCGTACTGCAGCAGGTCGGGGTCGATGAAGATCCTCAGTGGCGTGAGGTGACCGAAGGGAGGCACGCCGCCGATGGGGAAGCCTGTGGCTTCGCGGACGGCATCGGCGTCGACTCGCCTGCATTTCGCGCCACCAGCGGCCGTGGCAAGTTTGTGTTCGTCGAGCATGTTCGATCCGCTGACGTAGGCGAGCACGAGTTCCCCGTCGACACCGAAGATCAGACTCTTGACGATCTGCCCGACGTCACATCCGATGGCAGCAGCAGCGTCTGCAGCGGTCTTGGTGCCATCAGGAAACTGGCGCGGCTCCACCACCAGGCCGAGATCGGCACCGGCGTCGATCACTCGTTGAACGTTACGATGGACGGCTGTCATCCGAAGGAAGCTACCTAGCGCGAGCTATACAGCCGAAGTGACAGCGACGGGTTCTTCATCAGCGATGCGAAACTGGGGTTCGGCCGAGCCGCTCGCGAACAACAACGCCGCCCCCACGGCTGACAACACGCCAGCGACCAGATAGGCCGTGCGGTAACCCCCCGCCTCGTCATGCAAGTAGCCGAGGAGGAGTGGACCTCCGGCGGTGCCGAGCAGCCCCCACAACTGTGACCTCGAGAAGATCCGCGGGTAGTCGAGCACACCGAATCTCTCTGCGAGCAACAGCGGCTGCAGCATCAGGATGTTCCCGATGCTGGCTCCGAAGAGTGCGATTCCCACGAACAACACCGCCGTCGTCTGAGCGAACGCAAGGATCGTCGCGGCGGTTGCCTGCAGCAGACACAGACCAACGGTGAACAGCACCATCGGCACGCGCGACACCACCCGTCCGCCCACGAGACGCGCGACAACTGAAAATGCGGCAACGACGAGCGTCGCGACCGAGGCTGTCCCCGAGTCGACACGCTCCTCGACGAGTTTGACGAGCTGCTGGAGCGCCCCGACTTGAGATCCGAGTGCAAACACGTAACCCACCGAAACGAAGATGAAGAACCGCGACCGTCTGGCCTCGGCGAACGGCGTCCCTCGCGGCGCAGCACGTGCGACCTCGGCATGCACCCGCTCACCGTCTGGATGCCAGCCGTCTGCGACAGGGTCGCCGCGCAGCAACCACAACGCGAACGGAACTGTCCCGATGATGAAACTCAGCCCTAGCCACGGCGTCGAGGCTTCGAGACCGTACTGATCGATCGACCACTTCATGGCCGGCGTGATGAGAATGCCGCCCGCCGACAACCCGGTCGAGGCCACGGACAACGCCACTGATCGTTTGATCTCGAACCACCGAGTCACAACCGTGGTGGCCGGAACCAGGCCCGAAGCAGCGAATCCAACCGCCATCACCGCATAGCAAACGAACAACTGCCAGATCTCCGTGACCTGCCCCAACAATCCCAGAGCGAGGCCGGCAACAAGCCCACCGACGGCGACCACCTTGCGGGCATCCATCCGCGTGATGAGCCGCGCCACGCCTACGCCGGCAACACCGCTGACGAAGAAGAACACGGTCGTTGCCAACGACAACGTCGACACCTTCCAGCCTCGCTCGTTCGAAAACGCGCTCAGCAACACCGCGAGTCCGTAGAACCCAAAACCCGAGGTAGTGGCGAGGATGATGAAGGCCCCAGTGACCACCCGCCAACCGGGAAACTTGTCGCTGCTCATCGTCGGTGCGGGTGGGTCAGAGAGCAAACAGGTCGTCGAGCGCGTCTTCGGGCCGCCGGCGCTTCGTCGACCAGCTCGGCCTCTGGGACGAAGGCTGCGTAGCCGTCGGTTTCGAGTACGTCGGCCAACTCGGGGCCGCCGGTGGTGACGATGCGGCCCTTGACCAGGATGTGGACCTTGTCGGGCTTGAGCTCGTTGAGAAGGCGGCTGTAGTGAGTAATCGCCAAGACGCCGAGCGGCTCGTGACCGTCGTCGGCACGATTGCTGAGATCTTCAACGCGACGCGAGCAATCCCGCAACGCGTCGATGTCGAGACCCGAGTCGAGTTCGTCGAGGATCGCAATGCGCGGGCGAAGTACGGCCAACTGCAGCGTTTCGTTGCGCTTCTTCTCGCCACCCGACAGGTCGACATTGAGCGGGCGATCGAGGAAGCGTTGATCGAAGTTGATGCGATCGGCTTCGGCGGCGATGAGTTCGGCCATGCCCTCCGTGCTGCGACCACGAGCAGCGAACGCCTCGGAAAGCACCGCATCAAGGCGAACACCTGGCACCTCGGTTGGGTACTGCATGACGAGGTGCAGACCGGCAACTGCTCGCTGCCACGCCGGCAAGGCAAGCACGTCGACACCGTCGAGCGTGACGGAACCTTCGAGCACTTCGTAGCCGGGCTTGCCCATGATGACCGCCGACAGCGTGGACTTGCCGGCGCCGTTCGGACCCATCACTGCGTGCACTTCCCCTGAGGAAACGCTGAGGTTGATTCCCCGAAGAATTTCCTTGCCCTGCACCGCAGCCCGCAGGTCGGTGATGACGAGCGTGCTCATGAGTGTTCACCGCGATTCTGATTGACGGTGACGTTGACGTTGACGACTACTTTGCCGTCGATCACCGCAGCGTCGTAGACGGCGACGGGCTGAGTGGCGGGAAGTGTGCTCGGCTCGCCGCTGGTGAGGCTGAACGTGCTGCCATGCTTGGGGCACTCGATTTCGAGTTCCTCGCACCACACTTCGCCTTCCGACAGCGAGACATGACCGTGGCTGCATTCGTCGGCGAGTGCGTAGACCGAGTCGTCAATTCGTATCACGGCCACGGCGATATCGCCGATGGAAACCTTGCGCACAGCGCCCGACGGAATCTCATCGAGCGAGCAGACCGTGACGGTGAGAGCGGCCTGGTCCGTCATGCTGTCACCTCAGTTGAATTTGATTCACCAGTTGATTCACCGGTTGTATCTCCAGTTGATTCGCCAATCAATTCTCCGAGGTGGAGTTTGGCTGCCACGGCCGCCCGCAGGTCCGCGGCGATGGCGGCAGCAGGAAGCTGGGAGAGCACTTCGTCGAAGAATCCGAGCACGACGAGGCGCTCGGCAATTTCTGGGCGAACACCGCGGCTCTCCAGGTAAAAGCGCTGCTCTTCGTCGATCGGCCCCACCGTGGAAGCGTGGCTGCACTTCACGTCGTTGGTTTGAATGTCGAGGTTGGGCACGCTCTCGGCCCACGAGCCCTCGCTGAGCGTAAGGTTCCGGTTGGTCTGATTCGCCACCGTGCCTTTCGCGTTCTCGCGAATCTTGATCAGCCCCGTGTAGACGCTGCGAGCGTGGTCTTGCACTGCACCCTTGAACAACAAGTCGCTCGTGGAGTGGGGGGCCGCATGATCTTGAATGGTGCGGAAGTCGTGCATCTGATTGCCACCGGCGAAGTACAGGGCGACCTGGCGGGTGCTCGCGCCCTTACCAACGATGCGGGCTTCTGTGCGGACACGTGCGTAATAGCCCCCGAGCGACACAGTCGCCAGCAGCGTCGAGGAGTCACGCTCGCCAACAGCTTGCTGATGACCGATCGTCCAAGCCTCTTCACTCAGCTCGTTCACCGCGAGGTAATTCACTCGAGCGGCCTCGCCAGCGACGATCTGCACGACCGGCAGAACCAGCGAGGCTCCAGCGCCATCAGAAGCGAACCGCTCGATGACGGTGACCTCGCTGTTCTCACCAGCTTCGACGACGACTCGCGGGCACACGAGCGCTTCGTCGCCCGGAACCACGTGCTCGATAAGTATTGGCTCGGCCACCACGCTGCCCGGCGGTATGACGATGCGAATCGTGGCCGCCGCGTCGCGGTTGATCGTGGCAAAGATGTCGGGTTCTTCGCCAGGAAACAGTTCGATAGCCGCTGTGGAGTCGTGAACTGACACCAGCTCGTCGGTGCGACCGTCGCCACCAGAAATCGTGGAGTTGACCGGGGCGAACCGGAATGCCGCGAGATTCAGATCGCCAATTCGGCTGTAACGCCAGATCTCCTCATCGGTGGTGGGAAGCTGCGATTCAGCGAGTCGAGCGGCGAGCGTGACAACGTCGGACATCGTTGACAAATTCTACTACCTGGATAGGAGAAATACCCCGGAGCCTCACCGAAGGCGCAGCCAGGGGGCTTCAAGCCGATGGTTTGCGACGAAAGAGGCGTCGCAGTCTGCCAGGAGTTTCATTGCGGTACTGCTCGGCCCGCAACTCAGCAGTGATTCGAGCACCTGCGGCATTGAGAATGTTCTCGGCCTCGTCGAGCAGCGCAGCGGCAGTGCCATCATCGAGACTTGCCGGCTCGGGTGGTGTGGGCGCAACGACGAGCGTGCCGTGGGTCCAAGCCACGTCCGCCAGCCTTCGCTCGAACTTCGAACAGTTCTCTGGGCAACGCCAGGGTGCGTCAGGTGCGAGGTCGAGGTTGCATTTGCGCACGGTGTCGCCGTTGGCGTACGAGCGGCTCTCGAAGTTCTTGCATTCCGTCCGCATCGGCATCGCCCACAGGCTACCCGGGGAAGACGTTAGGAACCGTACAAGCGCAGAACATCGGGAAGCCCGATCGAAGGTGGCAGATAGTCAGGATTCGGGCACACGGTGTCGATCGGCATCGATGGCCGCCAAGGTTTCGGGCACGGCCGGTCGTCAAACGCAGCGATGTGTCGACTCAACCAATCGCCCGTCCCCCATGACCCGAGCGGACGCTGATGCACGCCGTCCGCGTAGAACCATCCGGTTGACGTCAACGCGGCGGTTGCTGAGTACGCGTCGAAGTCCCACAGACGGACGTCTGGGTAATCGCCCGTCGCGAGCTTGGCGCGCATGATCCGGTTCAACTCGGCGTAGTTGGTCTGGAAACCCTGCCCGACGAACACGTAGGACACTCCTGACCGAAACGTCGTGAACGCGATGTGGTGGAATCCACGGGCGCGGGCGGCATTCACCACTGCGTCGAAATCCTGCTCGAACCCGAAGTGCCAGTCGTCGTAACCGGCGCCGATGACGACCATGTCTTCTGGGCCAGGTGTTGGCAACGATTCGATCACCTGCACCGCCGTGGTCGGGCGAGTACCAAAACGGCCTTGACACGATCTGCGGGCCAACCGCCGACACGATTCGAGTTCGAGTCGCGGTTGGAAACCGAGCAGCGAGCCCTCGGCCGAGTTCCACTCGATTCCGGCCAGCGCCGAATCTCCGATGATCGTGACGTGACGTTGCGCCGGCATGGGGTTCGTCGGCTCGGGCCCCTCGTAGGTTGAGCGCTCGCCGGTGAACCATCCCGTCACGTCCACGACGACGTGAGTCGATGAGAGTGCAAACACCTCGAAACCGTGGGCCGAGAGAGGAATCACAGCTTGGTTCGCCACCGTCAGTTGAGCACTCGAGTACCCCACGTTCGAGGTGCCAGTCGCTGGCGCATGAGCCGCCCCGACCGTCAAATAGCCGGCATCTTCGGTGTCTGTGGCCACGACGTTTGCCACAATCGCCGCCCAGTCGTCGGTCGCTCCAGAAACGGTGAACTCGCGACGCCCGCCATCCCACAGCCGCGGTCCACCGGCAGCTCCCGCCGGTGCGCGCGTGTCGACCGCCCGCATCGGAGTTGCCGGAACGAACAGGCCGTCGGCGCCTTCTTCAGCGTCGGCGCCCGTGAAATACCCCGAAACGTCGACCACTAGGTCGCTGCCAGCGAGGGTGTAGATATCGATGCCCCCGGGGGCCAATGGCACGATGGTGGTGCCGGCACGAGTTTGGCGGCTGCGGTCGATGTTGACGATCGACGCGTTTGGGCGAGCGCTTCCAGCCGGGAATGCCGTGATGAAGTCGGGACCCGATTCGGCGACCACTGTCACCGTGACGATGGCCGCGCTGGCGTCGGCGGGAAGCCCGAGATCCACTCGCACCGTGTCGCCGGCAGCGGGCGTCGAAGTGAGCCTCGTGTCGAGTGCACGCCGAGCGACAGTTTGCACAAATCGACCAGAAGACACCGGTCCGTCCACCGGCACGAAGTAGCCCGTGATGTCGACGATGAAGTGGGTGGCTGCCAGCGAATACACAGACACTCCACCGTCGCCAACTGCGATCAGCTGCGAGTTCGCGACCACCTGACCGCGCGCCGTAGTTGACGGTTGACGTCGTCGGCCGCGACGAACCTTGGGGGAAGATCGTGGCGAATCCAGCGGCGGCCGGCCCGATGACGGCGATAGTGGCAGCGACCGCGGTGGCATCAGCGGAGACGCCGCACCGCCCCGCAACGGCAACGTCGAGGGTCGACTGGGCGGGCAGCGGGGCACCCCCGCGAGTATCCACGACGCGACAAGGCTGTACCGGTACGAAGGCGGTAGCCCCAGGAACCACGGGGGCGGCCGAGGCGTGGTTCGGTGCTGCAAGGGTCACCAGCGCGCTGCTGAGCAGCACTAGACCAATGAGACCGGCGCGGATCGGACGGTCGACTCCTGAACGTAACAATGGATGCTTCCTCGCACTCTCACGAAACGCCCGAGTTTCAACGAGGAAGCTATCGGTCGAAGGCGGTTCGAACTTGATACCGATTCGATTTGGTAGCGGGTCGCTAACCGACGGAGCCTTCCATTTGGAGTTCGATCAGGCGACTCCACTCGACCGCGTACTCCATGGGCAACGTGCGCGTGATCGGTTCGATGAAGCCGTTGACCACCATGCCCATCGCTTGTTCCTCGGACAATCCGCGGCTCATGAGGTAGAAAATCTGCTCGTCGGCGATCTTCGACACGGTGGCCTCGTGGCCGATCTGTGCATCGCGTTCGCCCACTTCCATCGTCGGCAGTGTCTTGGACACCGACAGTTCGTCGAGAATGAGCGCATCGCACTGCACATGGCTCTTGCAGCCGTGGGCGCCTTCGTCGACTCGAACCAGGCCGCGGTAGGTCGTGATGCCGCCGTCTTTGCTGATCGATTTCGACACGATCTTCGACGAGGTATTTGGCGCCGAGTGAACCATCTTCGCACCAGCGTCTTGGTGCTGACCAGCCCCGGCGTATGCGACCGACAGCACCTCACCGGTGGCGCCCTCACCGACGAGATACACCGATGGGTACTTCATGGTGAGCTTCGAGCCGATGTTGCCGTCGATCCACTCCATGTGGCCGTAGTCCTCGACCCTGGCCCGCTTCGTCACCAGGTTGTAGACGTTTGGCGACCAGTTCTGAATGGTGGTGTAGGTGACTCGGGCGCGTGGCTTGACGATGATTTCAACCACCGCCGAGTGGAGCGAGTCGCTGGAATACACCGGCGCCGAGCAACCTTCGATGTAGTGCACCTGCGAGCCCTCGTCGGCGATAATCAGCGTGCGTTCGAATTGCCCGGCGTTCTCGGAGTTGATACGGAAGTAGGCCTGCAGCGGCATTTCACAGTTGACGCCCGGCGGGATGTAGATGAACGAACCACCGGACCACACGGCCGTGTTTAGAGCAGCGAGCTTGTTGTCGCCGGCAGGAATGACCGTACCGAAGTACTGCTTCACCAGCTCTGGGTACTCGCGCAACGCCGTGTCCATGTCGCAGAACAGAATCCCTTGCTCCTCGAGATCCTCGCGGTTCTTGTGGTAGACGACTTCCGACTCGTACTGGGCTGTGACGCCGGCGAGGTACTGGCGCTCTGCTTCGGGGATGCCGAGTTTCTCGTAGGTACGCATCATCTCTTCGGGGAGCTGATCCCACTCACTGACCTGTTCGCCCTTGGGCCGTAGGTAGTAGAAGATGTCTTGGAAGTCGAGGTCAGGCATGTTGACGGCGAACCACTCGGCCATCGGCTTGCGTTCGAACAGCTTGAACGCGCGCAGCCGCTTCTCCGTCATCCACGCAGGCTCACCCTTCCACCACGAGATCTGGTCGACCACGCCGACGTTGAGACCCTTCTCTGGCTCGAATGCGTACTCGACGTCCGAGTCGCTCCATCCAAGGTCGTACTTCGAGAGATCAAGATCGAACGAGGTCATGAGCTGACTCCAATGTGGGGATTTCACTGAAGTTTCGCGCGAATTTCCACTATGGCCATAGTAACAATCCAGCGGGCAACGTGCACCCGCGGTGCGAACCAGAGCACCAGTAGTTGGTCAGCAGCGCTGACGCGGTATTTACGCGGCGTCTTCGCGGAGTTCGATGCGCAGGGCGGTTCTGGCGTCGACCGCCACGTCGAGCTGCGCGTCGACCTCGTCGATTTCGATGAAGATGCATTCCCCAGGACACACCTCAGCGGCGCGGATGATGTCGAGCACGTATCTACCTGGCACTTCGGCGAGACTGCCCGAACCGCCCGGGTCGTTCTGAGGTTGTCCACCCTCGACGACGTACGCAATGCCGTCTTCGAGCAACGTGAACACATCGTGGCAATGGTCGACGCAGAGCCCATCTCCCGTGCACAGGTCTTGATCGATCCACACGCGCATGCGACCCGTACGGTACCGGCCCCACAACGCCGACCGGCGTGGCCGATGTCACGCGTACGCTGAACGAATGAATGCACAAGCGAAGGCGCCGGTCGCGAAGCAAGTCCCCCATCGCTGGAATCGGGTCACCGGGGCCGTCGAGGACCCATTTGCATGGTTGCTCAACCGCGACGACCCAGACACCGTGCCGTATCTCGAAGCCGAGAATGCCCACACGACCGCCTGGTTCAGTGATCACAACACTCTGCTCGACGACATTTTCGCCGAGATCAAGTCACGAGTGCAGGAAACGGACACAGCAGCGCCCGTTCGCACAGACGACTGGTTCTACGTCAGCAGCACGGTCGAGGGCAAGAACTACCCGATCCATTCTCGAGGACGAACAGCCGAGACGGCCCGCGACCAGCTCGTCCTCGACCAAAACGTCGAGGCGGAAGGTCATGAGTTCTTCGATGTCGGCGCGTTCGAGGTGAGTCCTGACCACCGATTCGCGGCGTGGTCCGCCGACACCAGCGGCGACGAGCACTACGTCTTGCGAGTTCGCGACATCGACAAAGGCATGGACCTCCCCGATGAACTACACGACACCACGTGGGCCGGCGTCGCCTGGTCAGCAGATGGAGCACACCTGTTCTATGTGATCGCCGACGATCAAGAGCGGCCGTACCGGGTGATGCGTCATCGCATGGGCACGGCACAAGAGAACGACGTCGCCGTGTTCACCGATCTCGATGAGAGATTCTTCGTGGGGGTCGGCGCCACGCGCAACAGATTGGCGATCATCATTCACTCCGGCAGCAAACTGTCGTCGGAGAACTGGGTGATCGATGCGGCCGACGCAACCGCCGAGCCGGTGTGTGTCCACCCCCGCACCGAGGATCTCGAATACCACGTCGACCACTGGGGTGACCGGTGGATCATCGTCACCAATCTCGACGCTCCAGACTTCCGGGTCATGACGGCACCCCTCGACGCACCCGGCGAATGGACCGAGTTCGTTGCGCATGAACCGGGACGTCGAATCAGTGGCGCCGAGCCCTTCGCCGATCATCTGGCACTCCACGAGTGGTACCGGGCGCAACCACAAGTGCGCATCGTCGCTCGTGACGGGTCGGCGCAGCCGCTCGCGGTCGATGCGGCCCCGCACGACCTGGGTATCGGCGCGAACGAGGAGTGGAACACGTCGGTACTCCGCCTCACACATCAGTCACTGACCGTGCCTGCGCGGGTGATCGACGTGAATGTGATGACCGGCGACGTCACCGTTGTGAAGGAAACACCCACCCCCAACGTGGCCCTCGGCGACTACGTGTCCACCCGCGTCTGGGCCACCGCAGCGGACGGGACCGAATTGCCGATCGACGTTGTTCACCACATCGATACGCCGCTCGACGGCACGGCGCCTTGCTGTGTCTACGGGTACGGCTCATATGAAATTTCGATCCCACCGTGGTTCTCAGTCGCTCGCCTGTCGTGGCTCGACCGCGGTGGAATCTGGGCGCTGGTGCACCCTCGTGGCGGCGGCGAACTTGGCCGCAACTGGTACCTCGACGGGAAGTTGCTCAACAAACGCAACACATTCACCGACACCCTCACCTGCTGCGAGCACCTCGCCGCAAGCAATATCGCTGCACGCAACCGCATCGCCATTCGGGGCGGCTCGGCCGGAGGTCTGTTGGTCGGCGCGTGCGTCACCATGGAACCTCAGCGTTTCGCTTCTGCGGTGGCCGAAGTTCCCTTCGTCGATGTGGTGTCGACCATGAGCGATCCGTCGCTTCCACTCACCGTCACCGAATGGGATGAATGGGGAGACCCGCGTGTCGAGCCATACGCGAGTTACATGCTGAGTTACTCTCCGTACGACCACACCGTCGCCGGTGCGTACCCCGCGATCTTCATCACGGCGGGCCTCAACGACCCCCGGGTGAGCTACCACGAACCGGCCAAGTGGACCGCCAAATTGCGAACCGTGAACACTGGCGACGCGCCGATCCTGTTGCGTACCGAAATGGGCGCCGGCCACGGCGGCGCCAGCGGCCGCTACGACGCCTGGCGTGACGAAGCGCGGGTACTCGTGTTTCTGTTGGAAACCACCACCTCGCCCGCCCAGTAGCTGGGGGTCAGGCACCCAGCGATGTGCGCAACTTCCTGCCACAACTGTGCCTCACCCCCAGCGACGCGCTACTGCTTCGCGGTTTCGACGACGCCGAGCAGCCGCTCGACGAACAAGTCGGTGTGTTGGTCGAGGAAGTTGCGCTTGATCTCAAGGCCGCCGACCACATCTGCCCCGGTCTGACCGACGGCGTTCGACAATTTGTCGATGCTCTTGCCGGCGTTCAACGCGAACGTGAGGAAACATGCAGCCTTTTTGCCGCGCATGGTGGGCAGATTGGCGATGTTGGGCAGAGCAAACGGCTTCTGACCGACGACGAAGAGACCGTGTGTCCACGTGCCGACCAGGATGAGGTCAGCCTGCTGAATTGATGCCAGATCAGGATCGTGGACCTTCGAGAGCCCGGTGATCCCCCAGTGCTCCTCTTGGAGCTTGCCGGCGATCAGTTCCGCTGCCTTCCACGTATTTCCAGTGAGACTCTCAACGAGCAATGCTGCCTTCATCACTCGAAATGATGCCACAGAGAGCCCTCGCAACCCCAGATGACTGGAGAGCCAGCGGATAGGTCGCTTCGCTCCTTTTCATTCCGCTGGCTTCTCCCCGTATCTATTGGGAGTGCCCAGCAGACAGGCTCGGCAGAGCCTCCCCTATCGCTGAGCCGCCTGCCAACTACAGCTTCTTGAGAGGTGCCCAAGCGAGAGCTAGGTGTTTCTGACCGACACCGGCGAAATTGATCACGACTTCCGCCTTGTCACCGAAGCCGGAGATATCGATCACCACTCCTTCCCCGAACGCCGGGTGCTCGACGTCGTCGCCGAGCCGCAAGCCCGAGTTCCTGCGAGTTGGCCGGTTGCGGGACGTTGCGGCTGCGCATGGCTGCTTCGACAACGCGGTCACGATGTTCGTCGGTGTTGCTCTGGCCGTCGCCACCACCGCCGCCGCTGCTTTCGCCGCGCCGTCGGTAGGGAGGCGGATCGCTGTCGCGCGCCCGGTAACTCTGGCGCCCGTAGCTCGACCGGCCACTCACGTTGCCGCGCTGCTCCACCAACGCCGCGGGAATCTCATCGAGGAAACGCGACGGCGGGTTGTATTGCGTGGTGCCGTACAACATGCGGCTCCACGCATGCGAGATGAACAGCCTGTTCATTGCTCGGGTGATGCCCACGTATGCAAGGCGGCGCTCCTCTTCCATCTCGGACGGTTCGGTGAGCGCGCGAATGTGCGGGAAAATTCCTTCCTCGACGCCAACGATGAAAACGGCTGGGAACTCGAGCCCCTTTGCCGAGTGCAGCGTCATCAGTACCACCTGATCGTCAGCATCTTCCAAGTCGTCGGTGTCTGCCACGAGCGCGACCTGTTCCAGGAATTCATCGAGCACGGTGAACTCGCGCGCCGAACCGACGAGTTCGCCGAGGTTTTCGATGCGACCATGCGCTTCCACGGAATCTTCGGCTTCGAGCTCACCCAAGTAACCCGAGTCATCGAGGGCCGCCTGGAGCAGGTCACCGGGGCCGACGCCGTCCGCACCCACCATGAGACCCACCTGATCGAGCAGCGCCACGAACGAGTCGATACCTCGTCGCGCCGGCCCGCCAACGCCGGCCTCGTCGGCGTGGCGAAGTGCCTCGGCAAACGACACCCCTTCGGCCGCGGCGTAGGCGTCGAGACGCGCAACGGTGGTGTCACCGATGCCGCGCTTGGGCACGTTGAGTACCCGTTTGATGCTCACCTCGTCGAGCGGGTTGACGACCGCTTTGAGGTACGCCATTGCGTCTTTGATCTCGCGACGATCGTAGAACCGAGTGCCGCCGACCACCTTGTATGGCACACCTCGACGCATGAACGCCTCTTCGATCACACGACTCTGGGCGTTGGTGCGGTAGAGCACCGCCATCTCGCGCCAGTTGACGGCATCGTCGCTGTGCAGTTGTTGCGCGAGACCGGCAACCCACATCGCTTCATCGCCCTCGTCTTCAGCGTGATAGCGAACCACACGTTCGCCGTCGCCGAGGTCGGTCCACAGATGTTTTGGCTTCCGCTCGAGGTTGTTGTCGATGACCGCGTTCGCTGCGTCGAGAATGGTTTGGGTTGACCGATAGTTCTGGTCGAGCACGATGGTGGTGACCGCGGGAAACTCTTGTTCGAACTGCAGGATGTTGCGAACATCTGCACCACGCCACCCGTACACACCCTGGTCGCTGTCGCCGACCACACACACATTCTGGTGCTCGGCAGCCAACTGCAACACGATCTCGTTCTGAGCCTGATTCGTGTCTTGGAACTCGTCGACCAGGATGTGTTCGAACCGTTGGCGATAGTGGTCCAGCACGTCAGGATGCTCTCGAAACAGCCGGACCACATTGAGCAGCAAATCGTCGAAGTCCATGGCGCCGGCCCGGAGTAGACGGGTTTGGTACTCGGCGTACACCTCGGCGTGTTTGCGATCGAAGATGTTCTCAGCGCGTTGCGCCGCGTCGACTGGCGAGATCAGTTCGTTCTTCCACAGCGAAATGATTCCGTGCACGGTTCGGGGTGCAAATCGTTTCGAGTCGAGACCGAGGTCTCGAATGACGTAACCCGTGAGCCGACCGGCGTCAGCACTGTCGTAGATGGAGAAGTTGCGTGGGTATCCGAGCGCCTCGCCATCGCGCCGGAGAATGCGGACACACGCCGAGTGGAATGTGGACACCCACATCGTCTTGACGACCGGACCGATGAGGTGGCCAACACGCTCCCGCATTTCCGCCGCGGCCTTGTTGGTGAACGTGATGGCGAGGATGCTCGACGGAGACACACCGCTGTCGACCAGATGGGCGATGCGATGGGTGAGCACCCGCGTCTTGCCCGAACCTGCGCCCGCAACGACGAGTAGCGGCCCGCCGGTGTGGACGACAGCGTCGAACTGATCGGGATTCAACCCATCAGTCAGACCGCCCCCAGGCCGTGTCGGGCTTGACTCGCGTGGAAACAGCTCGGGAACGGCGGACTCTGGCATGACTACCCCATCCTAGAAAGTGGCTGTGACAACCAGCGCAGCGTCACGCGGCGCGATCAATCTGGCGATCGCCGCCGTGGGCACGACTATCGTGCGGACAACGGAATCAGGCTGAACCCCAAGATCGGATTTGAATCGATGGCCACCACCCATATCAAGCCCCGCCGTCGAGGGCGCCGCGGCCTGGCTGCCACCGCAGGCATGGTTTCGATGGCACTCATCGCCAGCGCATGTGGAGGCAGCGAACCTTCTGCCGATCAGGCACGCGAGCGTCTTGATGAAGCAGTTTGCCGACGCCGGGGTCTCGAACGAAATCGCTACCTGCATTGTCGACGGGGCGCTCGAACGCTTCGAGCCAGGCGAACTGGTGAACACGAGCGGGGAAGCCAGTGACGAAGTCAACGAGGCCGTCAACGACATCGTACGAGACTGCTCGACCCCCGAAACAACAATCCCCAGAACGACGGTCCCTGCCTCGACCGTGCCGAAGACCACGGTGCCGAAGACCACCGTGCCAGACACCACCGCGCCAGAAACGACGGATCCCGAAGTGGACCTCACAGCTTTCTGTGTCACGAGCGAAGACGTGTACATCGCATTGATCGCCGGAGATCTGTTCGACGCGCCGGCACCGGCAACCACGGAAGCCTTCTTCGCCGAAGTCATCGATCGCGTCGAACTTGCCATCGTCACGGCCCCGAGTAGCGACTACACCACCCAACCCAACGAGCTGCTCACCGCAGTTGAGTCGATGGATCAGCTGCTCGCCGAGAACGACTACGACGTCACACTCATTCCCGACGGTTCACTCGAAGCGGAATCTGACGTCGTCGAGCAAGTGCAGAATGACCTAGAGGGCTTCCTGGCCGATAACTGCGAGTCGACGACCGACATAGATGCCGAATCCGAAGCCCTGGCAGCCGAGCTGACCGCGCTCGGTGGGGACGAACCTGTCGTCGACGGGGACACCCGTGAGGCCGAATCGGTCGACCTGTTCATCACCAGCAAGGTTCCTGCCGCCTGGACGAGCGAGTTCAGCGAAGCGGTAGACGATCGCCGCGTCTTCATCGTGGCCATCGACGCCGAATCGTTCAAGACGAACTGGGCGACCGACGGGGTTCGTTTCACCGGTCTCGACACCACCGAGGACTACTTCCCGCTCATGGACGCCACCAAAGCTGCCAGTGAGTGCACCTTCCTCGTGGAAGAGGACTACAACGACGGCCTCTACGAAGGCAAGCTCCGCCGATACGAGGGTTGCGGCGACGGAACCGAGGCAGTCGTCATCGGTGCCAACGACATCGACGGCGACGGGACAGTTCTCGTCGAGCTACAGATGGCAGAGTTCGACCAAGCCGTACTCGACACGATCACCGAGTCCTTCGTCGTTTAGGGGATCAGCGGATAGGTCGCTTCGCTCCTTTTCATTCCGCTGATTTCCCCCCGTATCTATGGGCGTCGCCTTCCGGGCAGGCTCGGCAAAGCCTCGCCTACCCGCGCGGCTCCTTAGATGCCCGACTGCTGCTCGGACAGTTCCAACCATCGATGTTCGAGTTCCGCCAGTTCAGTTTGTGCGGCCGCCAGTTCGGCGCCCACCGTCGCGAGCTGACCATGATCGGTTGCACCCTCGAGGGTGTCATGCAACCGGTCGACCGACTTTTGCGCTCTGGTCATCGCCTGTTCGGTTTCACGCAACTGCCGCCCGACCGTGTACGCACTCGGGCCTCTGCCAGGCTTCGTCGCCGTGCTCGATGCGGGCACCTTCGTCGCGGCGTTGGCCGGTCGCGGCGCGGCAGCGACACTCCGTTCGGCCAGCCAGCCCTGCACTCCTCCCGCTACTCGTCGCACCTCGCCACTGCTGTTGGTGGCGAGCACGTGGTCCACGGTGCGGTCGAGGAACACTCTGTCGTGGCTGGCGACCACGAGCGCTCCGGGCCAATCGTCGAGGAATCCTTCGAGGGCCCGCAACGTGTCGAGGTCGAGATCGTTGGTGGGTTCGTCAAGCACCAGCAGGTTTGGTTTGGCGGCCAACACCATGACGAGCAACAGGCGTCGTCGCTCCCCTCCCGAGAGCATTCGCACCGGGGCGAACTGTGCTGTCGAATCGAACCAAAACCGTTCGAGGAGCACCCGGTCTTGCCAGTCAGGCTGTCTGAACGGCCCGGCGACGAGTTCTCGTACAACCGCATCAGGGTCGAGCGTGCTCGACTGTTGATCGGCGTATCCGATCACCACCGTGGCCCCTCGCTTCACTTCTCCTGCGGTTGGCTCGGCGCGTCCAGCGATGATGTCGAGCAACGTCGACTTTCCAGTGCCGTTTGGGCCGACTACGCCCAAGCGAGCTCCAGGCTCGATCAACAGATTGACGCCGACGAGCACCTGATGGCTGCCGTACGCCTGAGCGACGTCGATGAGCTCGATGACCTGATTGCCGAGTCGAGTGGTGCCGGCATCGAGCAGCAGATCGTTACCGTGTACGCCAACTTCGGCTGGGCCGCCATCGACCAACTCGTGGGCGGTTCGTAACCGCGCCTTCGGCTTCGTCGAGCGCGCCGGGGCTCCGCGCCTGAGCCATTCCAGTTCCTTTTCGCAAGTATGCGCCGCGTCGACTCGTCTTGGGCGGCTTGCTCGTGCCGCGCCTGACGACCCTCGAGGTATACCGCATAGGCGCTCGATCCTGCTTCGGCTCGGTGCTGGTACGCAGCGCCAGACTCCAGCTCGACGATTCGCCCTTCACCCGCACCAGGTTTGGCACCGGACTTGGCAGAGACGGTCAAGCGATCCATCAAGTGCCGGTCGTGGGTGATGAACACGAGCGCCGCTGCGGATCTGGTGAGACGTTGTTCGAGCCACTCGATCGCCTCGAGGTCGAGGTGGTTGGTCGGCTCGTCGAGCACGATCATGTCGAAATCTCCGACGAGCGTCTTTGCGAGTGCGACTCGTTTGGCCTGACCGCCCGACAGTTCGTCGGTGCGGCGCTGCAACAACGGCTGCACCCCTAGCGACGTGGCGACCGCAGCCACCTCCCACGAGTCGCCCAGAAACTCGGCCACCGTGCCAGTGGGCAACACCGGATCTTGTTCGAGCACCGCCACCCGTACCCCTCGGCCGAACCGCACCACACCTGAGTCGGGCTCCAACAGGCCAGCCAGAATCCTCACCAACGTCGTCTTCCCCGAGCCGTTGACACCAACGACCGCCACCCGGTCACCCCGCGTGATGGTGACCGACACTCCCGAGAACAACACCTTGTCGGGTTGGGCCACTCCGATATCGGCAGCGTCGACGCAGATCACCCGGCCACGATACGGGCCGGGTGATCTGGTTGGCATGAGTCCGCCGGGAGCGGGCGTGGTTCAGCCAGTCGTCGTCGCGGTGGTTGCATCGGTAGCGGTGGTCAGAATGGTCGCGTCCGTGGCGGGCGCTGCGTCGGCAGTAGCGTCAGCGGCCTCTCCACCACGAGGACCGTGACCATCGCCATGACCATGGCCACCGGCGGGACGAACCGTGTTGACCGATTCGGTGATGCGTGTCTCCAGTTCGGCCCGCTTGGTCGTCGCTTCTTCCTCGGTCAGGTTGCCGTCGGTCACAGCCTGGTCGATGCGGACGTTCGCTGCGGCGACGAGGCCATCGATGACAGCCTGAACATCAACGCCGTTGGCTTCGGCAAGTTCGGCGATGGTCGATCCGGCTTCCAACGCCGTATGAATCTCTGCCGCTTCGATGCCCAGCAGCCCAGCAAGGACCTCAGGATTTGCGCCGCCCCCAAAGTGCCCGCCGCCGCGACCGCCCAGCTCAGGGCGCTGCGCTGCGAGATGTGTGGCGACAGCATCGGCTTGCCCAGCCGTGATGGTGCCATCATCGACCAACGTCTGGAGCGACTCACGGAGTCGTTCCGTCGGGTCGGGACGTTCGGCGGTGGTTTCGTCCGTCGTTTCGTCTGTCGCCGTGTCGTCGATGGTGCCGTCGACTGGCTCGGTCACTGCTGCGGCGACTGCGCTCGTGGCGCCAGCGGCGCTCGAGAACGAGGGTGTTGCCGCAAGCAACCCGATCGCACCGCCGCCAAGAAGGCCGGCCGTGACGCCGAGGACTGCGAAACGGCGCTGGCGCGCCGATGCTGATCTGGCCGACGGATCAATCAGCGTGTCGTCGGTTTGGTCGTTCGATTGCGTGTTCATGTTGTTCCCTTTCGGATGGGTTGGTGTCGAGGAACACGTTCGTCGATGGACCTCAGAACACGGACAGATCAACATGAGAGTTAGCAGTGAATCGCAAGCCTCGGGTGCTCATCAGGCGCATGAGCGTCACGCGTCTCCCGGCCACCTCACCGGGTCAGACGGTTCGACGAAGATTGGCGAAGTCTCGCATGGCCCACACCACCGGCCAATCATCCAAATGGGGTGAAGGCGAGTCGGAGAGGTCGTGTAGGGTGGGCCTCGTACCTCGCCAGGCGGAACTCGCGACGTGCAATCACCAACCACCGGCCTCTTTCGCGGGGAGACGAAACGGTATGAACAATCGTCACGATCGAACGAGCATGGACCTCCTCGATGCTGCTCGTGCCATCTTGGAGTCGAACGGCCCGGAAGGGCTCACGGTGCGACGAATTGCAGCGGCTGCAGGCATGTCGACCATGAACGTGTATTCCCGTTTCGAAGGAAAGACCGGTGTCATCGATGAACTGTACGCCGACGGTTACCGACGGCTTGCCGGTGCGTTGCAGTCGGTCCCCACCACCAGTTCCACAGGTGACGACGTCGTTGCGGCACTGCATGCGTACCGCGAGTTTGCCGTTGAGAACAGTGCGTATTACCAGCTCATGTTTCGCTCGACAGCCCTTCCGAGGTTCGAGCCAACACCCGAATCAGCGGCCATTGCGTGTACCTGCCTGTACTCACTGTGTGCCCGCATCGAACTCGGCCAGGCCCGTGGTGACTTCCGCAGGTACGACGACTGGTCCAGCGATGAGATTGCCACCTGGCTGTGGGCAACTGCTCACGGGCTGGTGAGCATCGAAATGTATGAACTTGACAACGAGCGTGTGTCGTCTGAACGTATCTTCGAATACGGCATCGAGACCGCCATCCGCGGGTTGCTGCCGTTGGCCGAACCCGCTCGCAGCTGAGCTCGACCAGCAATCCGGTCAACGCGCGCAGCAGCGGTAGCCTGCGGACACTATGACCGGTGCCTTGCTCGCCAACGTCGTCACTGACGCCACCGAATGGCTCGAGGAGATTTCGGCAAACTGGTGGTTCCTGCTGATCATTCTGGCCGTTGCGTTCCTCGACTCCGTCATCCCTGTGGTTCCCAGCGAATCGACGGTCATCATCGGCGGCGTCGCCGCCGGAACAGGTGACCAGCGGCTCATGTTGGTCATCGCGGCCGGTGCCGTCGGTGCCTTCTTGGGCGACAACGCCGCATACCTCATCGGTGCGCGCATGGCTGGCTACTTTCAGCGTCGCGCTGACAGCCGCCCAAAGTTTCAGCGCAAGCTGAGCTGGGCATCTGAACAAATTCGCGCGCGAGGCGGCCTGCTACTCATCACCGCCCGATTCATTCCCGGCGGCCGCAGCGCGCTCACGCTGTCGTCGGGCATCACGAAGCAGCCGCATCGATGGTTCATCAAGTGGATTGCGATCGCGGCCGTGATCTGGTCAACATATGCGGCGTTGTTGGGCTACATCGGCGGCAAAGCATTTGAAGACAACCACACGATGGCGTTCCTGTTCGCCTTCGGTGCCGCACTCAGCGTCACCGTCATCATCGAAGTCGTTCGACACTTCCGTAACAAAGAAGAGTCGGACACAGCACAGTCAGCCACAGCAGAGTCGGCAACAGCAAAGTCACCAACAGAAGAGGTAGATCAGTGAATGTCTCTGAGGCTGTCGCAAACCGGGCATCGGTTCGAGCCTTTCTGCCGGATCCCATCGCGGACGACATCTTGCGCGACTTGCTGGTGAAGTCGGCTCGTGCTCCCAGTGGCGGCAATCTTCAGCCCTGGCGGATCTACGTCGTGAACGGCCAAGCCATGACCCGATTTCGGGAGTTCATCGCCGACCGACCGGTTACCGCAGGCGAATACGAGATCTACCCTGCCAACCTTTGGGACCCGTACCGAACAAATCGTTTCGAACTTGCCGAGGCGATGTACGCGACCATTGGCGTCGAACGCGCCGACAAAGCGGGGCGGGCAGCTCAGTTCGACCGCAACGCCAACTTTTTCGGTGCCCCAGCAGGGCTGTTCTGCTTCATCGACCGGGGAATGGGAGCTCCGCAGTGGTCTGATCTGGGAATGTTCCTGCAGACGTTCATGTTGCTGGCCCAGGAAGCTGGCATCGACACCTGCCCGCAAGAGTACTGGTCGGCGCGATTCGCCGCCGTCCAGGAGTTCTGCCAGGCACCAGCCAACGAGATGCTGTTCTGTGGCATGGCGATTGGCCACGCAGATTCGTCTGCGCCGATCAACAGCCTCGTCAGCCAGCGAATGCCGCTGGAGGATTGGGCGCGGTTTCTCTAGCCAAAGTCGTTCCCCTGAGTCGGCCCGGTCAACCCGCGCCGACGGTCAGCGCCTCCTCATCGCTACCACGTCGTCAGACTGAGGCGGTGCTAGCGTCCCCCGAGTGCACCTGAGGCCCGACAGATCGGTCGTGCAGGCATGAGCGTTCCCGCGAACAGTCGCCGAGCCGAGGTCCTCGATTCCGCCGCAGCACTCTTCGAGTCCCGCGGAATTCGAGCGTCGTTGAAGGACATCGCGGATGCTGCAGGGATTCTCCAGGGAAGTCTCTACTACCACTTCGATTCGAAGGAGTCGATAGTCGTCGAGCTCGTCCAACGATTTGTCGACGAGCTCAATGCGCTCGCAGAGTCTGAACGGTCGAACCCGTCGGGCCACCCGCCTCTCGCTCACATCGAGGCATTCGCCTGTTCGATCGCTGAGTGTGCGGTGCGACACCGCGCAGCTGTGTTGCTCACCATGCACGAGCCGCCGAGTAGCTTTGGCATCGATCTGTCGGCGGTTGCTCCGCGCAGGTCGGTTCGGATCGTGGAGACGATGGATGCGCTGTTCGACCGTGCCTTCGATGCGAGACTCCTGAACCCAGGACTGGACCGGCTCGCCCTCGCGGATTGGATGTGCCAGAGCATGCTCCACTGTGCCGTCGGCGTCTACCACCGCACGCCTGCGGGACGACGCGTACCGTCGACGAAGTGTCGGTTATTGATGGATGGAATGCTTGCCTCGAGGTTCGACCCCGTGAACTCATCCACGCTCGATGCTTCCGCACCGCGTGCCGAGGCTGACGCAGCGATGGCCCGCTGGCCGCTGGAACAGGACGAAAACCAGTCGAGAGCCGGCCAGGTCCGTCAGGCCGCCAGGGCCGAGTTTGCACGTCGTGGTTTCGACGCGACAACGATGCGCGACATCGCCGCAGCGGCCGGCGTGAGCCCGAAGGCTGTGTACCGAGTGGTCGAGTCCAAGGACGAGTTACTGAACGAGATCATCGGCGACTATGCCCGAGTGGTGACGGACGGTTGGGCTGCCATCTGCACAACCGACGGGTCTGTGGTCGAAAAGCTGGATGCCTTGATGTGGCTCGATATCAACATCCTTCAGCGCTATCGCGAGGAGTCTGCGGTGCAGTCGTCCATGCTGCCATTCGCTCCGCCTACCACGGCTCAGCTCGGCTACAGCTTTCCGACGCAACTTCGCCTGCTCAAACACGTGTTGTCGGCCGGATTCCGAAGCGGCGAACTACGAAAGGTAGACGGCACCATAGAGATGCAGTCTCGATGTGCGTTCTCGCTGCTGTGGGTGCCGGAACACCTCGTGACGAACCTCGGACCGAGTGGGTCGCTCGATCTTGCCCGGAGGACGGTGCTCGGCGGAGCGACCCAGCCAGAAACGCGTCGAGCGCTCGCGACCTGACAACCGAGCGACCGAGTCGGGTCGAGCGTGAGTTCGCTAGCACCTCGTGCGCAACAACTATTTGGTACCATCCATCCCATGCCGAGCAAGGAGCCGTTATGGGTGCTCTCGTGATGCTCGGAACGTTGTTTTGCCTGATCGCATTGATTTTCGGTTTGGTGCTTCGATACGACCCTGAAGCTCGCGGTCCGTCGAAGACCAGTTCGGACGAGTAGTGGACGCCGTCACCCAGTCGGCACTGATCAGCTCCTACATCCTGGCCGCGAGTTTCTCCTTCGCCGGGATCTACCTGAGCTACAAACAGAAGCGACTGCACCCATTGCTTTTACTCTGTATCTCGGCGGCTTCGTTCTCTTGGGTTGAAGCGCCGTACGACTGGGCTGTGTACGCCCAGTTCCCCCCAGAACTTCCACGGATGCCTTCCTGGTGGCCGCTCAACATGACTTGGGGCGGGGGCCTGCCCGCTGCGGTGCCTCCCGGCTACATGGGGTACTTCGCCCTTCCGGCCGTGCTCGGAGCCTTGGCGGGGCGCCGACTCAGCGACAGATACCAATTGCGGCGCCCACAAACGTTGCTTGTTGCCGGGTTCAGTATCGGCTTCCTCTGGGCATTCTTCTTCAACGGATTCGTGGGTGCCCGGTTGGGCGTCTTCTACTACGGCTATGTGATTCCGGGGCTTGCGATCCGCGAGGGAACGAAGTACCAATACCCGGTCTACGACTCAGTTGCGATGGGAATCCAGGTCATGGTGTTCGCGTACCTCCTCGGACGAACGGACGACCAAGGACGGTCGGTGGTCGAGATCTGGGCGATGTCGAGGACTGCCAGCCGATTGCGGGCAAACCTGCTGTCGATTCTTGCCGTCGTCGTGATCGGACACGTCGTCTACCTGTCAGTGTTCGCGCCCCATCTCTTCACCAAGCTCCAAGGCTGGGTGAATGAGGGGCCGACAGAACAACTCTTCGAGGGCGTCCCGAACCAACCGCTCCATGGCAACGACTGCCCGGAAGGTGCCAATGTTGACGAGGTGAAGTCTTGTTGACGATCACTTGAGTCGGCCCAAACGACATTTGTGTCATTGATCGATGTCACCTACTCTTTGTTGTCACGCCGACATCACCGACGGAGGGGGATCAATGTCGTATGAGAGTGAGGCTCAGCCGATCAAGATCGGAGTGATGATGGACTTCAAACTGCCCGGAGGATTCTCTGAAGTGCTGTGGGAAGACTTCTGGGCGCCATTCGACATCGTGTTCGAAGACGGCCGGACGCGAGGGCTCATCGATCGACCTGTGGAGAAGATCTTCAAGCACGTCGAGGGGCTTCCGAAGGGTTCCGTAAAAGCAGTCACCGACGCCTACGGGGAGTTGGCCGACGAGGGCTGTCTGGTTGTGTTCGGGCCGAACATCGGCGACAACTGCATTGCCAGCCGCGAGTTCATCGAACGTGTCGAGGTGCCCTCGCTCAGCGTCACCGGCGCCGAAGAGTGGTTCGGCCCATGGACGTTTGCCATGCCGCAGGGTTCCCACACCGACGAGCCAATCTTCTGGGCAGAGATGTGCGCGAGTGGTGGTCACACCAAGATCGGGGCGTTGATCGAGGAGTCTCTCGTCGGAGACGCTTACATCCGCAACTTCCGCAAGGCGTGCAATTCGCTGGGATTGCGTGTCGTCGCGGAGGAGTGGATTCCGCAGACAGCACGTGACGTCAGCACGCAGGTTGGGCGAGTGCATGCGTCGGGCGCAACCGCAATCGTGCACTGCGGGTTCGGCTTCGGCCTCGTGTTCATCAACCCTGCGCTGCAAGCGCTCGCGTGGAATCCGCCTCGCTACATGGGCACTGCCTTCCAGAACGGATGGTTGACCGACGTCCTGTGGGGCGCGCTCCAGGGATGGGTCGGAATCGATCAGTACGACGAGGACAACGAGGTAGGGCAGGCGTTTCTCGACCGATTTGCGGAACACACCGGACGACGACCCGAGTACTTCCTGCCGCTCGTGAACCACGACATCGCCAACCTGCTGCTGCACGCGCTAGCCGACGCCCACCCCTTGAGCCCGCGTGGAGTGCGCGACGCCCTCGAACGAATCAAGATGCTGCCTGCCGCAAGCGGCTCTCCTGGGACACGGCTGTCATTTGGCAACTACACCCATCGGGGGTGGATGGGAGCCGGCTACCTGGTCGCGCGAGCAGCCGGACCAGAGTTCGGCACGTCGAGCCGAGTTGCCCGATTCGGCACGGGTTGATCTCTCAACATTCGCAAGCTCACGGGAAACATTCATGACCACCTGTGCCCGCTCACACCGAAGCTCCAGGCTTGCCGCACTGCTCGGCGCGACCATCGTGTTCATCGTCGCTTGCAGCAACTCTGTAGGCAAGTCTGGTCCACCGGCCTCTGAGTCAACCCTTTCATCCGTGTCATCATCGCCGGAGTCAGCCGGGGCGAGCGATGAGACGACGGTGCCTGTCGCCGAGCCCACGACGACCTCGGCTGCGCGCGACCCGGCCGACTCCGCGCCACCAACGACGCCCGAGGAATCGACGGCATCCAACATCGGCGCCTTCGAGTCGATCATCGGAGTCCCGGGTGTGGCCGACGATTCCATCAACTTCGCGATGCTGGGGACAGGGCCGAATCCACTGGGGATGTGTCTGCTCGAGTGCTACAAGGCCGGTGTCCTAGCGTTCTTCGATTATCAGAACAGCCTCGGCGGTGTCCACGGCCGCGACCTCGTCCTCACCGAAGTGATCGACGACGAACTCGCGAACAACCAGGTGAAGTCCTTGGAGCTCATCGAAAACCCCGACATATTCGGCATCTTCACGGCGGCGTTGCTCAATGATGGCTACGGCGAACTTGGCCCATCTGGGATCCCTGTCTACAGTCTGTTCCAATCGGCGCCGGACGCCGACGGATACGACAACATCTTTGTGCCGAGCGGCGCCATTTGTATCTCGTGTCCAAGCCGCCAAGCGGTCCACTACGCGACGCTCGCGGGGGCCACGAAAGTGGCATCGCTCGGATACGGCGTCGCCCAAGTGTCGAAGGACTGCGTGGCCAAGGAGGTCGCAAGCTTCACGAAGTGGGGTCCCGACGTCGGCATCGAACTCGTGTACTCAAATGACACCCTTCCGTTTGGATTGACGAATGGGGTGGCCGCCGAAGTCACTGCGATGAAGGACCTTGGCGTCGATTACATCGCCACCTGCTTCGGCATCGACGGCGCCATCATGGTCGAGCGAGAACTCGAGCGTCAGGGGGTCGGCGACATCGTTGTCCTCTTGCCACAAGGGTATGGGGACCACGAGCTCCTCTCAGCGAACGCCGACTTGATCGAGGGCGATCTGCTCGCGACCAACTTCCGCCCCTTCGAGGCCACTCCCACCCTCGCGGTCGACACGATGATCGAATGGATCGAGAAACAAGGTGTCGATGCAAACGACACAGCCGGTCAGGGGTGGTTCAACGGTCTTCTTCTCGTGCGCGGCCTGTTGGATGCCGGTCCGCAGTTCGACAGACAGTCCGTCATCGCAGCGACCAACCAGATCACATCTTGGACAGCCGACGGGCTCATTCCACCGGTCGACTGGACGGTGCAACACGATGCGCCGACGGCCGACGATCCTCCACTCGCGGAATGCCGAGGATTTGTCAGGGTGTCGGATGGAACGCAAGTGCTGATCGGTGACCCAGACAAGCCGTTCTTCTGCTTCGACGCAGGTACTGACAGCTGGCAGGAACCGACGCCTCAATCGTTCGAGTAGCCCGGTTAGTGGATCTCGCCGCGCTTCAGGATGACCTTGTCGACGAGGCCGTACTCTTTGGCCCCTTCGGCGGTGAACCAGCGGTCGCGTTCGCTGTCTGCTTGAATCTGCTCGAGCGTTTGGCCGGAGTGGCTCGCGATGAGCTGGGCCATACGGAGCTTGGTGTATCGGAGCTGTTCTGCTTGGATCGCGATATCGGATGCCTGCCCGCGCAGTCCAGCCAGCGGCTGGTGCATCATGATGCGCGAGTTGGGCAACGTGTACCGCTTTCCGGCGGCACCAGCAGTGAGCAGAAACTGCCCCATAGAAGCGGCGAGGCCGACACACACCGTCGCTACGTCGCAGCTGACGAACTGCATGGTGTCGTAAATGGCCATACCAGCCGTGACTGAACCGCCCGGGCTGTTGATGTAGAGCCAGATATCGGCAGACGGATCTTCGCCCTCGAGGTAGAGAAGCTGAGCGCAGAGTTGGTTGGCGATGTCGTCGTTCACATCTGAACCGAGCATGATCACCCGGTTCTTCAGGAGCCGGTTGAAGACGTCGCTACGGGGGTCGAAACCGCTATCGAGTGCCATCGGGCCAGTTGCCGCGGATGTCGGGGTGTGCGTCATGGGTGCAGGCTACCGGCTTGTTGCTAGAGCGCTTCGGCCATGGCAACGGCTGAGTCGATCGACCCGATCACCCTGTTGAACAAGCCTTCCACGTCAACGCCTTCCGACGACTTTTGGCCTGCGACGTAGCGGGCATAGACGCCGATCAAAATGCCGGCTGTCTTGAAATAGTTGAACGTGCGGTAGTAACTCAACAACGACATGTCGGCGCCGGTGGCGGCCGCGTACCGTTCGATCAGCTCATCACGACTGGGGAAGCCTGGCAGTTGGGTAGGCGGGTCGACGCCGTACACACCACTATCGCCGGGCTCCACCCACGCGTTGATGGAGTACGAGAAATCGGCGAACGGGTCACCCAGCGTTGCCAACTCCCAGTCCAACACAGCCGTGATGTTGCCGGAAGCGTCGAACAAGCTGTTGTGCGGACCGAAGTCTCCATGCACGATGCGGCCCGGGCCCTGCGCGGGAAGCGAGGCCGTGAGCAGTTGATGCAGTTCGTGCATGCGCGGATCGTCGTACTTCGCCGTTGGGCTTGAAGCCATCCAGGATCCGTACCAAGTTCGAATCTGACGCTCGACGTACCCGTCGCGCTTTGCAAAGTTCCCCAAACCGACGTCGTCGGGCTCGATCGAGTGCAGCGCCGCGAGCGTGTCGATGAAGCACTCTCCCGCATGGCGTCGGCCGGGTTCGTCGAGCCATGTGGCCACCTCGGTCGCTTCGTACAACGGGCGTCCTTCAGCCTTACCCATCACATAGAAGTGAACGGGAGCCAAGGACCGGTCGTCGCTGTAGGCGATCGGCTCAGCAACCGGAACGGGGTCGGCCAGAGCGCCGAGATCAACTGGAACTCGCGTGACATGTCGTGGGCTTTCGGGAGCAGGTCGCCCTCGGGTGGCCGACGAATCACCAGCTCACGTCCCCCTCGCTCGGTGATGAGGTAGGTGAGGTTCGAATGGCCGCCAGGAAGCCGTTCCCAACTGAACGGTGGATGCACGTCAGCGACCGTTGGCAACCATGCTTCGATCAGCGAAACGTCGAAACCAACAACCGGCGAAGTCGAACTCATCCCCCGATTCTGGCCGTTCGTTGAGTGGGAGGCACCATTCGCCCCTTCTGGCAGACGGGACGTGGTTACCTCGCCACGCCCGACATCACCACGAGCACCGGGCCTTGCTGCTGTTCAGGCTGCAGCTCGGTCAGCGCACCTGCGAGACCAGCCGAACCGGTAGGGCTGACATTGAAACCTGCAGACTGAGCAGCCGCATGAGCTTCCTCGATTTTCGACTCGGCAACGACCAATGAACGGCCGCCACTCGTATCAATGGCGGCCCGCACTGCGAGCCAATCGTAGGTTTCGTCGTCGAGAATCCCGTCGGCAACCGAGTGAGGATGAGGCCACGGCCGCATCATGTCGGCCCACTGCCGTTCGGGATGCTCGCGCCCAGCAGCACGTTGCAACGCTGCATCCAACGGCGCCGCACCCTCCGCTTGCACCGCTACTAACGGCACTCCATGGTTGAGCCCTTGGCTCAAACACGCAGCAAATGCACCACCACCCACCTGGACATACACCACCGCAGGCGCGACATCGAGAGTCTCGAGTTGCTCGGCAAGCTCCCATCCGATGGTGCGGCCACCGTCGAGGCAATAGCCATTCTCAGGACCTTGCACGGTGAACGGAATTGCTCCGTCTGCTACGGCCTCACGGAAACGGTGGAGCGTCGGATCGCCCGGCGGCCCCGACTCAACCCGTTCGCACGTGGAGACTCGAGCGTCGAGCGATGCGAGCATCTTGCCAACGGCGTCGTCCATCCACGTGGGGACAAACACGTTGATCGGCCAGCCGGCCGACGCCGCAAGTGTCGCTGCGGCGATTGCCGCATTTCCGCACGACGCGATCGGCGAGCGGTGGCCGTTCGGGCAGCAAGCCGAGCAATTCGGCGGCCCGTAGATGGAGCAAGATCGACACGAGATGGCGAGCCTTGTGCGACCCGCCGACGTTGCCCGTCTCGTCTTTGGCCCACACTGGGCTGCCAACGACGTCCGACAAGCCGAACGAATGTATGAGCGGAGTACACCTGAAGTCTCCCGCCACCTCATAGGTCAGCGCCTCGCAGGCTGCTGCAGTCATGCCGTTCGCGCGGGCAAACTGCCACCACGCAAGACGCGGACCGAACCGCACAAAGGGGTTGTCACTCGGCAGCAGTTCGAGATCGGGACCCGCATCTAGTAGGTGCAGGACGTGATGCGGATCGTGATGCGTGGCCCGAGGGCACTTCCACGCGAAGGGGGTCGCAACATCAACAGTGGTGCCGCACACGGCGCAGCGCAGCCCAACGATCATCCGATGCCCATTACCCGGCGACGCGGGCGTTGAAATCGTCGATCATGTCGTCCCACACGTCGACGTAGCGGCGCAGGCCTCGCCAGAAGTCTTGGCTGCGGCGTTGCTCGAAGAGGTCGAACGGTGTGCCCTGCTGTTCCACCCAGGTGTAATAGCCCAGGTTGAAGATGCGACGACGTTCGGCCTCGGTGAGCTGCAACATGTGGTCTGTCGACGCCGCTGCGACGTGCTGGCCGAAGGCGGCGGCAGCGTCGGTGTGGCTGTACTCACCGCGGTATCGAGTCGCCATGAGCTTTGCCCGCTCGCTCGGATAGAGAGCACCACCGTCGGTGGCGACGGTGATGAGGGCATCGTCGGCGCCGAGGTTCAGCAGCTTCGCAGTCTTGATGGCGGCCAAGACATTGCAGGTCGATGAGAACCCGAAGTGTGCCAACGCGTCGATCACGGCAACGTCGACACCTTGGCGGGCCAGGTACTCGCGACCCTGGGTTGTGTTCCAGACCGCATCGAGTTCGTCGGTCGCTCGATCGCTCACCGCGCACACGATGTCGGTGTTCATCACGTTGTGGATGAGCGGAATGTGCTTGTCGCCGATGCCTTGGATGTTGTGCTCGCCGTAACCGTTCTCGAGCATGGTTGGGCACTCGAGCGCCTCGACCGCAACGATCAACGCGCCGTACTCGTCTTTCAAGCGATCACCGGCCGCGATGGTTCCTGCGGAACCCGTAGCCGAAGTGAACGCCGCCAGACGGAGATCTCGGCCCGACGCAGCCCGCACCGTCTCGAAGACGTGCCCCAGCGCCCGGCCGGTGACGGTGTAGTGGCCGAGATGGTTACTGAACTCACTGAACTGATTGAGCACGAAGTTGCCGGGATCCTTGGCCAACTCGTTGCAGGCGTCGTAGATCTCCTTGACATTCGACTCGGTGCCAAACGTCCTGATGACGTCGTTGGCGGGATCTTCGCACCACTCGTTGAGCCAATCGAATCGTTCCTGGCTCATACCTTCGGGAAGGATCGCCACGCCCCGGCTGGCCATGATGCGGCTGATTGCGATGCCACCACGGGCGTAGTTCCCGGTCGAGGGCCAGATCGCCCGGTGCCGAGTGGGGTCGAATTGCCCTGTCACGATGCGCGGCACCAAGCACGAGTAGGCAGCGAGCACTTTGTGCGCCGTGATCATGGGAAAGCGATCACCGAACACCGCGATGATGGGTGCTTCCACCCCGGTGAGTTCTGATGGCAGCACGATGTGGTCAGGGACATCGACAGGATCTCCGGCAAGGTCGTTGAACCAGTGCACGCGCCAGAGGTTGCGGGCGTCAGGACCTTGCGGGTCGGCGTTGCCAACCAACACCCGCTGGTTGAACGACGACGGGCTCGCCAGCTGGGCGAACGTGGGCAACACGATGCCGCGTTCGCGGAACCGAGCTGACCGACCGGGCAATCGAATCTGCATCGACGATTCGATCGGCCAAGCCGAACTGGTTCTCGAGGGCTTCAGCTGCAGCAGTCGACATCACGAGGGACATTCTGCCAAACCATCGACTGGACCTTCCCCGTGTGGAAGTTCTCCTCTGCCGAAGGCGCCGACACCGATTTCGCCGCGTCGTGACTGCCACCAGTACTCAATCGCCAGCGCACACAGAATCACTACGACTGGTTCCACCGGGGCTCGAAGTCGGTGGTGCCCGTAGAACACCACCGCCACCAGCGCAGCGATGATCACCGGCGCTGCCAACATCAATCGGTTGTTCCGCTGCACCCGCCTCATGCCGAACAGCGCACCGAGCCGCAAGAAGCCACCACGACACGATGCCAGCCCAAGCTGCCCATTCATCGCGATCCTCCGCCACATCGACCGCTACTTGCGATTCCAGCCCGTACACGTCCAGCACACGACCTATCCGGGCAAGAGTGACGACGGGGATTCTGGACAGGTTGTCGCTTGCGTATGACAACCCGATCGATCGGTATCTATCCGATCGAACCGAGCCCTCTTCGCCAGACGGACCACCCGCTTCGAGCACGCACACCCACGACCATCCGCCGATGTCGTCGCCGAAGTAGGCGTCTGGGCAGTTGGCACCCAGAAAGGTTGCGCCATCATTCGTCGTGAGTACGACCGGCCGTTCAAATACCACGAGGTTGCGTATGACCCACGGCGAAATCACCAGGGTCGCCGTCGCCACGATGACCACAGCGTTGGTGAACCCGCGAAGTTTTCGATTCGAGTCGACGTCGGCGATGGAGGAATGCGCCACCCACGCGAACAACGGCGCCAAGAGCACCATTTCGGATCGGGCCAACGTGGCGAGTCCGATCGACCACACCGGTCGCAACCAACCACCTCGCGGCCCGGTCGGACCGTCGTGCTCGAAGGAGGCACAGCATCGAAAGGCAGAGGAAGAAGATGGTTGGAGTCTCCGCCATCACCACGCCGTCGCTCACCCAAAGGTTGGGTGCAACCGCTGCGAGAAAGGCTGCGATCACACCGGCCCTCGGCCCGGCGATCTCTGCCGCAACGAGCGCGACCAACACGACCGTACCGATGCCGAGTGCGGTCATCACGAGACGCTGCCAACCGAACGGCTCTTGCCCCCAACTCACGGGTGCGAGAAGGATCGGCGTCAGGGGACCATGCTCGGCGGTGGGGTGCGGCGAGAAGGCATTGTTGAACCCGTGGCCGTGAATGAGCCACCTTGCCTGGGCCGAGTACCAGATCGAGTCGTTGAGGAGCAAAGGGTCGTTCCACTTGGTTGCCAAGACGGTCAGTCGAATGGCGGCCGCCAGAGCCACCGCTGCAATCAAGCCACGCTTCACCCGAAGAAGCCGTCGGGTTCGAGTGTGCTCGGACCGACGTTGGCATCGAGCCAGCCGTTCAGTTCGCCTGCAGACAGCCAGAACTCTCGAACCCTCACTGCCGCCTGGTTGGTGTGCAGCCACTTCGGAGCACCGAAGTTCTGCGACACCATCAGCCCCTTGCGACGCATGAACTCGATTCGAGGATGGTCCTTGGGAACGCCCCGAGGTGCTGACTTGAGTTCGCTGATGGCACCCACCGAATAGGCCCGCGGTAACTGCGCCACAATGGCAGCAATCTCAGAGCCGGTGCGATCGTCGTCGACGGCCGCCCGAAAGCGTTCCAACTGATCTTTCGCCATGGCGTAGTAGCCGGTACCGGCCATCAAACCACTGGCCGAGAGTTGCACATAGAACCCGGCTCCACCTTCGGACTCGCCATAAGCACCCTGATGCGTCTTGTACGGCGGCTTTCCTTTGGCAAATCGCAGGTCGTTGTGCGGGCGGAACAAATGAAATGGCCCGAACTCCTCGAGTTCGCCGCACAACAACCGCATGGGTTCGCGCACCGACTCGACGAAGGTCGCCTTGTTGGCCTCCCAAAATGCCTTCGAGTTGTCGGCGTCGAGCCTCCGGTAGAAATCGATTCCGCTCGCAGGGAAACCACCAAATGCCACGCCCAGAAGGTAGCGCAACCGGGATCAGGCAGCAGGCGTGACCACATCGGGCGCCACGGTTCGCAGCACTTCGGCGAATCGTCCCAAGAACTCGGCAAATGCGCTGCTCGACCGCCAATACAGCGCGATGGTGCGTTTGGGCACCGGCGCATCCAGCGCAACGAGCGCTATGTCAGTCGACGCGGGCACCGGGGACGTGGTGGCCAGACGCGGCAACAGGGTGACACCCGTTCCCGACGCCACCATTTGACGCAGGGTTTCAAGGCTGGTGGCTCGAAACCCGGAGCGTTCCTCCGCACCCACGAGGTTGCACAGGCTCAACGCCTGGTCTCGCAGGCAATGACCCTCGTCGAGCAGCAGCACCGTTTCGTTCGCGAGCGCGGAGGCTGGCACCGACATGCGGGTCGCAAGCCGATGTGTGGCGGGCACCGCGAGCACGAACTCTTCGTCGAACAGAACTTCCTCGTGAAGACCGATTGTGGCGTTGGGCACTGCCAGCAGCGCAGCATCGAGTCGTCCGTCGCGCAATTGCCGAAGCAACACATCGCTCTTTTCCTCGACCAACAATAACTCGAGTCGGGGAAAGCGCCGTCGGATCAACGGCACTGCGTGCGGCAGGAGGTATGGCCCGAGCGTGGGAAACATGCCGATTCGAATGGAGCCGGCCTCTGGGTCGGTGCTCAGCCGAGCGATCGCTCGGATGGTGTCGGCCTCGGCCATCATCACTCGTGCCCGGGCAACGATTCGTTCGCCTGCCTCGGTGAGCATGACCGCACCGCTACCGCGCTCGACCAGCTCGACACCGAGTTCGATCTCGAGCTTCTTCAGTTGCGCCGACAGCGTCGGCTGGCTGACGAAACATGCCTCGGCAGCACGACGGAAGTGTCGATGTTCAGCCAGCGCGATGAGGTATTCAAGACTCCGCAAGTTCATCGCGACCGCTCTCCCTCTTCGCTGTGTCTTCGTCACCGAGGTTACGGGTTGAGCGGGAATCTCTTCGTCCTTTTCATGCCGCTCGTTCCCCCGGCATGCTCTGGGCGTCGTCGACAGCCAGGCTCGGCAAAGCCTCACCTGCCTGCTCGAGTTCCTGTGCCCTCGAGTTCTGTGCTGGCGACTGGAGCGCTGGTGCGGATGAGATGGTCGAACGCGCTCAACGCTGCGGTGGAACCTGCACCCATGGCGATCACGATTTGCTTGTACGGCACCGTCGTGCAGTCGCCAGCGGCGAACACGCCAGGCACGCGAGGTCGCGCCACGGTTGTCGATCACGACCTCGCCACGGACTCGTCAGTTCGATCGCATCGTCGAGCCATTCGGTGTTGGGCAACAAGCCGATCTGCACGAAGATGCCTGCGAGTTCGACCGTGTGGAGTAGATCACTGGTTCGGTCGCGGAACACGAGCCCGCTGACGCGGCTGCCGTCGCCCAACACCTCGGTGGTGAGCGCCGACACATGGATGTCGACGTTGGGCAGGCTGCGCAGTTTACGCTGCAGCACCTCGTCAGCCCGCAGCACGTTGTCGAACTCGATGAGCGTGACGTGTTCAACGATGCCAGCCAGGTCGATCGCCGCTTCGACGCCCGAGTTTCCGCCGCCGATGACCGCAACTCGCTTGCCCTTGAACAACGGTCCATCGCAATGCGGGCAGAACGCCACGCCTTTGTTGAGGTATTCGGTTTCGCCAGGAACATTCATGTGCCGCCAACGGGCCCCGGTCGATAGGATGACCGATCTCGATCGCAAGGTTGCGCCACTGGCGAGTTCAACACCAATCAAGCCCCCCTCTTGCGTGGCGGGAATCAGGCGGGTGGCGCGTTGCAGATTCATTACGTCGACGTCGTACTGACGAACGTGCTGCTCGAGAGCGGCACCGAGTTTGGGACCCTCGGTGTACGGCACGGAGATGAAGTTCTCGATCGCCATCGTGTCCAGCACCTGACCGCCGAAGCGGTCGGCGACGACACCCGTCGAAATGCCCTTACGTACTGCGTAGATCGCTGCAGCCGCGCCGGCTGGGCCGCCGCCGATGACGAGCACGTCGAACGGGTCTTTCTCGGCAAGTTCGGCGGCAGCACGAGCCGCGACACCAGAGTCGAGTTTCGCGAGCAGTTCTTCGACCGTTGTTCGGCCAGCGTGAAAGGTTTCCCCATCACGAAACACCGTCGGTACCGCCATGACCTTACGGTCATCGACTTCGCTTTGGAACAGTGCTCCGTCGATCGCAACGTGTGAGATGTTGGGGTTGAGCACGCTCATCACATTCAGCGACTGCACCACGTCGGGGCAGTTTTGGCAGCTCAATGAGAAGTAGGTCTCGAAGTGGTGCCGTCCGGGCAGGTTGCGAATCTGTTCTGCGACCTCGTCGGTGACCTTTGGTGGGTGGCCGCCTACATGCAAGAGAGCAAGCACCAGTGAAGTGAATTCGTGCCCCAACGGGATTCCTGCGAATGCGACGCCCACATCAGTTCCGGTTCGAACGATCCGAAACGAGGGCACCCGCAAGTCGGTACCCGAGTCGTCAAACGAAACAAGGTCCGACAACGAAGCAATCTCGGTCGAGCAACTCCCGCAGTTCCAGCGGACTTAGCGCCGGAGTCAAGTGTGGCAACAAGCTCGATCGGCTGCCGAAGGTTGGTGAGGTGCTGCCGAAGTTGAGCAGCCAAAGAAGATTCAAGCATGGGGTTTCTCCAGGGGGAAGAGAAGCGGTGTCCGGCGGGGCGAGCGACAGAAGCCGCCCACCCCGCCGGGGTGTTGAGAACTGGACCTGAGTACCCAGACCGTGCAAGCTTCAACGAAGCAAGATTCGACCTGAAAACTCAGTTCCGAGTGGAATGGACCGAGTGCAAGGCGCGGGGAACCCGAGCTGCCTTTCGGCAATGAGCGGTTGCCCGGAACGCAGCAATCGGTTCATTCCGCCGGAACCCCCGCAGAACAACGAGCGGTGGGCCGGTATGCAGCAATCGGTCAATCCAGCCGGAGTTACAGCTTCCCGACGAGGTCGAGGGAGGGGGAGAGGGTGTCCTCGCCCTCTTCCCACTTGGCGGGGCACACTTCGCCCGGGTGGGCTGCCACGTACTGGGCGGCCTTCACCTTGCGAACGAGTTCCGCCGCGTTGCGGCCGATGCCCTCTGCAGTGGTCTCGAGGAACTGGATGACACCGTCGGGGTCGACGAGGAACGTCGAGCGGTCGGCGAGGCCGACACCTTCTCGCATGGTGTCGAACTTGCGGGTGATGTCACCGGACGCATCGCCGAGCATGAAGTACTGGATCTTGCCGATCGTGTCGGAAGAGTCGTGCCATGCCTTGTGGCTGAAGTGGGTGTCGGTTGACACCGAATAGACCTCGACGCCGAGGGCCTGGAGTTCGTCGTAGTAGTCGGCCAGGTCACCCAGTTCGGTGGGGCACACGAACGTGAAGTCGGCTGGGTAAAAGAAGAAGATGCCCCATTTGCCAAGCACGTCGGCCTCGGTGACATCGAGGAATGTTCCGTTGCGGTAGGCAGTGGTGCTGAATGGCTGAATCTTGGTGTTGATCAATGACATGGTGAGTGCTCCGTAGGCGTGAGTGATGATGGTTGGGGGTTATCGAGGGGTATTCAGGGGGAAACGCCTGATGGGATGATACGGGCGATGAGGCGATAACGCTCATGCATTGATTCGATCAATTTGATAGGGATCGACTATCGCACGATGGAGCGTCAGAAGACGATCGGCACACCGTCTGTCCGCTGCGCCAACTACCCTCAACCGACATGGCAGGGCTGTTTCTTGGTGGTTTGGTAGATCCGGTAACACATCAACGCAAGGGCTCGATGCCCGACGATCTCGTGACGCTCGAGACCGACAAGTTCACGACTCATGGGGTGATCGTCGGCATGACCGGCTCGGGCAAGACCGGACTCGGCGTCGTGCTCATCGAAGAAGTGTTGGCCGCAGGCTTACCTGCACTGGTGATCGACCCCAAGGGTGACCTCACCAACTTGTGCCTCACGTTTCCTGGGCTCGCTCCCGCCGACTTCGAGCCGTGGGTCGACCCAGCGCAAGCTCAAACTGCTGGACTGTCCACCCCCGACTTCGCCGCGCAGCAAGCCGAACTTTGGACCAAAGGGTTGCTGGGCTGGGGGCTGACCACCCAGAACATTGCGGCGTTGCGAGCAAAGACCGACTTCACCATCTACACCCCAGGTTCGCAGTCGGGGATGCCGGTGAACATCGTTGGGTCGCTCCAGATCCCTCCAGATCTGGGCGATGCCGAGATCGTCGGCGACGAGATCGAGGGGTACGTTTCTGGGCTGCTCGGCTTAGTAGGCATCGAAGCAGACCCGCTGTCGAGCCGCGAACACATCTTGTTGTCGAACCTCATTCACGACGCCTGGACCAACGGTCGCGCACTCGACCTACCAGCGCTCGTGGGCCTCGTTGGCAGCCCACCGATCCGCAAGCTTGGCGTGTTCGAAATCGACCAGTTCTTCCCACCGGCAGACCGCATGGCGCTGGCGATGAAGCTCAACGGGTTGCTGGCATCGCCGTCATTCGCTGCCTGGGCGGCCGGGCCACCGCTCGACATTCAGTCGATGCTGTACACCCCCGAAGGCAAGGGCCGGTGCGCGATCGTCACCACGGCTCATCTCTCCGATGAGGAGCGACAGTTCGTCACCTCACTCGTGCTCGCCAAGCTCGTCACATGGATGCGCCGCCAGTCGGGCACCACCGACCTGCGGCTCCTGCTGTACATGGACGAAGTTGCTGGGTACCTGCCACCCACCGCCAACCCGCCCACCAAGAAGCCCATCATGACCCTGATGAAGCAGGCCAGAGCTTTCGGTGTCGGCGTGGTGTTGTCGACACAAAATCCGGTCGACGTCGACTACAAGGCGCTTTCGAACGCCGGCACATGGATGATCGGCCGTTTGTCGACCGAGCGCGACAAGGCTCGTCTCCTCGAAGGTTTGGCGAGCGCGGCTGGCGGGGTCGACATCGCCCTGGTCGACAAGACGATTTCCGGTCTGGGCAAGCGCGAGTTCGTACTCGCGCGCACCAGGCAGCGACATTGCCCCCGTGTTCACCACGAGATGGGCCATGAGCTACCTGCGCGGTCCGATGACTCGTGATCAGATCAGCCAGTTGATGACGGTCCAGCAAGCGACGGCGCCGACAACCTCGCATGCCACAGGTTCGGGCCAGCCTGCTGCCGCCACGAACATCGCTGCAGGGTCGCCGCTAGCAGACGATGAAACCACCGTCATGCCTGAGGTGGCGACCGGCGTGGCGGTGCGCTGGGTCGATCCAGCCGCAGCGTGGCTGGCAGAGGTAGGCGGTTCATCGCACAGCACGAGATACGAGCCCGCCGTCGTTGCGAGAGTGCAGTTGCGCTACGACGACACCAAAGCCGCCCTCATCCACGACGAGGAGTACGAGTGTGTGCTGTACCCCCTGCACGAGTTGGTCGACGTTTCGCAGGCTGTGGCAGTCGATTATGACGATCGCGACCTGCGAGCGGAACCACCGGCAGGAGTCGTGTACGCCCTCGGTGACATGAAGCTCACCACCGCAGCAGCGTTCAGTTCGATCGAGCGCGACCTCCGTGATGAGCTCACTCGCGCCCGAACGGTCGAGCTGCCGGTGAACAATGAGCTGAAACTGTTTGGGCGTCCGGGCGAAACCATCGAGCAGTTCGAGGTGCGCTGCCTACGTGCCGCCGACGAGGCCGCCGATGCCGACCTCGCCAAGCTGCGCGGTACGTACGCGGCAAAAGTCGCCAAAATCCGCGATCAGATCGCGGCTTCTCAAGACCGAGTGGACGTGTTGGAATCCGAAGCCGACGGAAAGCGCAACTCCGAACTGCTCTCCACGGCTGGTTCGATCCTCGGTGGCTTGCTCGGAGGCAAGAGCCGAGGCAGCATCCTCGGCAAACTCGGCAGCGCCGCCGGCCGCCGCGGCCGCAGCGATAGCGCTCGCGAACGGGTCGAGGCTGCGACGAACAAGACGGCACGGCTCACGGAGGACCTCGAAGAGCTCGAGCTCGAGTTGGCCGGCGAGGTCACGAGCATCGACGCTATGTGGATGGAGCGGGGCAAGCAGATCACCACCTTGCAGGTTGGCCTGGAGAAGGCAGACGTCAAAGTCACCCAGCTCGTCGTGGCCTGGATTCCCGTCTGATCATCCAATCCCGATCTCCCATCTTGGTACCGACGGAGGGACTCGAACCCTCACTGGCTTGGACCTAAACCAAGTGCCTCTGCCAATTGGGCTACGTCGGCGCGACCGTTTGTGGCGCGCCAACGAGGATAGGGCGATACCGAGTCAACTCGCTGTGCGAGCGGCGTCGAAATCCGTCAGTTAGGTCGACATTCGGTCACGCACAGGTTTCGCATGCGAGCGTTAGTCTCGAGCGGTCATCGAAACCACGGTCTCACAACCACGTTTACTAGGGAGAACAAATGTTATTGGCTTACGACTACCCGCTGCTCGACGTCTTTTGGACGATGTTGTTCTTCTTCATCTGGGTCGCATGGATCATCATCCTGTTCCGCACGATTGCAGACATCTTCCGTAGCCGCGATATTGGCGGCTTCTCGAAGGCCATGTGGCTGATTGGCGTGGTCATCCTTCCTTGGCTGGGCGTGTTGCTGTACCTCATCATTCGCGGTGGCGGTATGTATGAACGCGACGTCGAATCGGCGCAGCGGCAACAAGAGGCGCTCGACGCCTACGTTCGCCAGACCGTCGCACCAAGCGGTTCTGCAGACGAGCTCGTGAAGCTGGCTCAACTCCGCGACAGCGGCGTTCTCACCGAAGCCGAGTTTGCGGCACAGAAGGCCAAGATTCTCGGATGATCAGTGGCTGGGTGTGGCGGCCGCAACCCAGCCGCCACACCCAGCAATCACTCGACAACAGCTGCATTTCCTCCTTCAAGGTGTCGGCTCTGGCGGCCGATACGACCACTGGCTCATCAAAGACGGGAGGGCCATGTCCTCCGTACGTGGAGAGCACGCAGCTATTAGGAGCCGATCGGATAGGCGAGGCTTTGCCGAGCCTGCCCGATTGGCGACGCCCATAGATACGGGGGGAAATCAGCGGAATGAAAAGGAGCGAAGCGACCTATCCGCTGATCCCCGTAGGCACATGACAACTGAGCGGATGGCGCTGACCGGACGAGGTCGTTCCCTGCGGGCAGTCGCGTTCCGAACGCTGACGCCGCACCAAGCTCACATCGCCGGCACCACGCTCATCCTGCTCGCAGCCGCTGGGCTCACCGCACAGGTCGTTCGTCTGGATGCGAACCTCGACGTGAGTCACGTTCACTGGGTCATGTTTGCCGCAGTTGCGCTGTGCCATCTCATCGGCGAGTACAGCAACAAGTGTTGGATCACGTCGGCAGATCTGGGAGTGGTCACTCCACGTTGGGCGAGCCTGTTCGCGGTGCTCCTCGTGAGCACGCCCCTGCTCACATTGGTGGTCGGCTCTTTGGGTGTAGTTGTCACGTCGCGGCGCCATGTCGAACCTGCGCTCGTGGCACTCTCACGGTTCGGATCGACCGTGGCCGCAATCAGCCTCGCCGGTTTGATCCTTCGACTATCGGGCATCAACGGGTCGATCACCCAATTCGCCACGATCACATGGACCAAGGCATGCGCCATCGTTGCGGCCGGAATTGCCATGCTGGTCATCACTGCGTCCCTCGGGGCGTTTCGCGATTGGGCCTATCGATCGACCCCGGTCCAGGTTGCGCTGGCACGCCAGTTCCGGGGCCACGTCGCGGCCGACGGAGCCCTCCTTTCGCTGGCTCCCATCTGGGTGGTCGGCGCAGCATTCAACGCGGTGCTCGTGCCGTTGCTCACGGCCACGTCGATCTTCATCTTTCGTTCCACTCGACAGGCGTTCGATCGAGCACACGAGGCGTTGAACGATCCGCTCACGGGGTTGTTGAACTCGAGATCGTTCCGCCACGACATCGACGAGCTGTACCAGGAACGCATCGTTCGGTTCGGCGCCGCACTCATCTTGATCGACCTCGACGGATTCAAAGAGGTCAACGACCAGCTCGGTCACGAGGTCGGCGACCAAGTGCTCGTATCGTTCGCGGCCCGAATGCGTTCGGTGTTCCCGACCGCGGCGTTGTTGTGTCGGCTGGGAGGCGATGAGTTCGCCGCAGTTCCCATCCTGCATCGCTTCAGTGAGCAGTTCAGCGAGACCGAAGTCCGACGCATTCACCAGCAGCTGACGCAACCGTTGGACGTGCGCGGGTTCCCCATCTGCGTCGGAGTCAGTCTCGGTGTCGCTGTGGGTTCGCCGAATCTGGCGTCATCGGAGGAACTGCTGCGCGCTGCCGACACGGCGATGTACCGAGCAAAGCGACTTCGAACCGGAGTCGAGTTTCATGATCCGACACAATCCGGTCACGGACGTATCCATCTGCTCACCGACCTGGGCCAGGCACTGGTCGATCATCAGCTCACGGTGCACTTCCAGCCGCAGGTCGAGATGACCAGTGGCCGAGTCGATGCGGTAGAGGCACTGATTCGATGGCGTCACCCTGAACTGGGCGACATCCCGCCTGACGAGTTCATCGGGCTCGCCGAACAAACCGACCTGATTGCGCCCATCACCGATCTGGTCATCCGCCTGGCCGCCACAGGCGTCATGGCTTCGGGGGTCGACGATGTCCGCCTGGCGGTGAACGTGTCGGCCCGCAGCCTCCTCGATCGGCACTTCGCCGACCACGTCCTGGAGACCCTCGCAGACCTGGGCTTCCCACCGAATCGGCTTGAGGTCGAGGTCACCGAACGGGCGATCGTGAGCAACACCGAGCGGTCTCGCTACACCATTCAACGTCTCCGCGAGGCAGGCGTGCAAATAGCAATCGATGACTTCGGGGCGGGCTACTCGTCGTATCAGACGTTGCGCCACCTCGACGTCGACCGCGTCAAGATCGACCGGTCGTTCGTCACCGGCATGCTCGAAGACTCACGCGATGAGGCGATCGTGGTATCGGTGGTGAATCTGGCACACCGGTTGGGGATCGAGGTCGTGGCGGAGGGCGTAGAGAGCACCGAGTTGTGGGATGCGCTCGTCTCCATGGGTTGCGATACCGGCCAGGGATACGGCATCTCGCGCCCGATGTCGCTTCCCGACCTTCGCGGGTGGATGACCCGGTGGAACGAGATTCGCTACGAGCAGATCGAACAGTTCGAAGCGATCAATCCGTGAGCGCCTGGAGCAGGTTTCTGAATGCCCGGCCGCGATGCGAGATCGCGTTCTTTTCGTCATCGGTCATCTCACCAAACGTTCTGCCGCCGGCGCCGTTGGGTGCGAAGACAGCGTCGTAGCCGAACCCTCGTGCTCCTTGTTCGGCCTGCGTGATGACCCCGGCGCACTCGCCTTCGACCACCAGCTCGGAACCGTCGGGGTAACAGACCACCACACATGTCCGGAAGATCGCAGAGCGGTCGGCACGGCCGCCCAGTTCGCGGAACAGCTTCTGTCGGTTGTCGGCATAGCTGCACCCCTCGCCGGCATAACGGGCTGCGTACACCCCGGGGGCACCGCCGAGCGCTGATACTTCCAGCCCGGTGTCGTCGGCTACTGCCGCCATGCCGGTGGCGGCACAAATCGCCGCCGCTTTCAGGCGGGCATTGCCAACGAGCGTGTCAGCTTCTTCCACCACGTCTGGAACTTCACTCGGTCGCGGCAACAGCTCGACGACGCCACGGAGGATCGCCGAAATTTCCACCACCTTGTCGGGGTTCGCCGACGCGCACACCAAGACGGGGAGTGTGATCATCGTTGGGGAGCTCGTCCGGCCGGTGGCACGGCGACCGTGTCGCGTTGCAAGCCAACGATCTCAGCGAGTCCATGTTCGGCCAGACCCAGCATCGAGTCGAGTTCACTTCGCGAAAACGCCATGCCCTCGGCAGTGCCTTGTACCTCGACGAATCGGGCTTGGCCGCCTGCGACGGGCGTGAGCATGACGACGTTCATGTCGACCTCGGCCTTGCTGTCTTCCACGTACGGAAGATCGAGCAACGGCACACCGTCGACGATGCCGACGCTGATTGCCGACACGAACGAGTGCAGCGGGTGCGCTGCAAGGTCGCCAGCCGAAACCACGCGCGCCAACGCATCATGCAGGGCGACGAAACCTCCGCAGATGCTCGCTGTGCGGGTACCCCCGTCTGCCTGCAGCACGTCGCAGTCGACGATCACTTGGCGCTCCCCCAGCGCCTTCATGTCGCACGCTGCCCGCAGCGACCGGGCGATCAAACGCTGAATCTCAACCGTGCGGCCGCTCTGCTTGCCCTTTGCTGCCTCGCGGTCGATGCGCTCTGGCGAAGCGCCGGGCAGCATGGAGTATTCGGCAGTAACCCACCCTTTCCCGCTGCCACGCATCCACCGCGGTACATCATCATCGATCGAAGCGGTGCACAGCACCCTCGTGTCGCCGAACGACACGAGGCAGGAACCTGCTGCCATCGTGGTGAAGTCACGTTGGAACGACACAGGTCGCAGTTGATTGTCAGCTCGGCCATCAGCTCGCATCCGCACGAGGCTACGCCTGACGATGGTCAGACACCTCTCGTCAGTCTGACGAGGGTTCTGGCGATTCAGAGGGTGGTTGCCCTTGATGGGTTCCACCGGTTGGTGTGTGCGGCAGGCGATGATGCCTGTTGCTCAAACACACAACAACACCAACCGGTGGAGGTTTCATCATGCCAGGAGTTTCGCGCGTTGTCGCATAGCGAACGCACCGTCATCGAAGTAGGGATCTGTGCTGGTCGGTCGAACCCGGTGATCGTGGCCGAACTGGACCGTCCGGCGTGCACGATCCGCCGCGAAATCGTCCGCAACGGTGGTCGAGCCAAGTACACAGCTGACAGGGCGGATCGTCGTGCGCAAGCGTGAACGGTGCAGACCCAAGCAGTCGCGTCTCGAGGCAGACCCTGATCTCGCGGTCTACGTCGCTGGTCGTCTCACGCTGCTCGACTCGCCAATGACGATCGCGATCGAGTTGGCCCTGAGGCACCCATGGCCTGGTGGCCTTCATCTCTCACGAGTGCATCTATCAAGCGATCTATCAGCGGCGCGGTCTTGACCGCGACATCCGACGGTGTCTGCATCTGGGCCGCCGTCGCCGGAAACACCGCAACAACAACCGCGACAAGCACCACACGCACCCTCTTGGGAACTACCGACCGATCGCCGACCGACCTCAAATCGCCGCTGAACGCACCGAGATCGGTCACCTCGAAGGCGACCTGATCACCGGTGCCTATAACCGTTCCGCGTTGATCACCGTGTTCGACCGGACCAGCCGCACACTGTGGCTGCAAGCCACACCCAACAAGTCCGCCACGGCTGTGCTCGACGCGATGGTGCAGTTGTTGAACCGGATCCCACCCCATCAACGCAGAACGCTGACATGGGACCAAGGATCCGAACTCGCCTACTGGGCCGACCTCGCGGAACGCTGCAAGATCGACATCTACATCTGCGACAAGAACTCGCCATGGCAACGCCCCACCAACGAGAACGGCAACGCGTTGGTGCGTCGCTACGTCGGCAACGGCACCGACCTCAACGCAATCACCCAGGAACGCCGCGACTGGATCGAGCACCGCATCAACACCACCCCACGCCGCTCACTCAACTGGCAAACCGCCAACGACACCTACACTCGCCTCAGCGCACCGACCACCTGAACCCACCCTGACCCCAATCGTCAGGTCGGTTGGAGGGGCCAGGGTTCCGTTTGATCGAGTTCGGGGCCGAGCAACCTGCTACCCAAATCGCTGGAACGTATGCACATCTCCGGACGACAGGAAGCGATGCACGCCCACGCGATCGCGAGCGCGCAGAAGTCCCAACGACTCAAGTTCGGCGTGAGCAGCAAATGCTGTCTCGTCGCCGGAGCTCACCAACGTCACCTGCGCTCCCACCACGTCGCTGATGGTGCGGGCCAGGAACGGATAGTGAGTGCAGCCCAGCAGCAGCGCGTCAACATCCGCGGCGACGATCGGTGCGAGCAACCGCTCGGCGAGTACCAGGACTTCGTCACCGCTGGTTTGGCCGCGCTCGACGAACTCGACGAACCCTGGGCACGCCGCGCTGGTGAGATGAACCGGAGCGCCGGTGGTCGCGATGGCGTCGACGTAAGCGCCTGACGACACGGTGCCGACCGTGCCTATGACGCCGACCCGGCCAGTGACGGTGGCCTGCACCAAAGCGCGTGCGCCGGGTTTGACCACGTCAATCACCGGCACCGGCAACGTTGCGCGCAACTCGCCGAGACCCGCAGCTGTCGCAGTGTTGCAGGCGACGACGACCGCCTTGACGTTGAAGTCGCGAACCAACGACCAAGCCAACTCATGCGCGTATTCGCGAACGTCGGCGAGAGGTTTGGATCCGTATGGGTACCTTCCTGTATCGCCGATGTACACCATGTCTTCAGCGGGAAGAAGGTCGATCAGGGCACGCGCTACCGTGAGACCGCCGAACCCCGAGTCGAACATTCCGATCGGCCGCTGCACGCACAGCAGGCTAGAGGCATCGCGTTCAGATACATAGAACCGACCGGCGGTTTGACGACTACTCTCCCGGGCATGCGAGTACTCGTCATTGGTTCAGGAGGAGTGGGCTCGGCGTTCGTCGCAATCGCAGCAACCCGCGAGGCTTACGAGCAGATCACGGTGGCAGACATCGAACTTGACCGTGCACTTGCGGCGGTCGCAACCGCCGTAGGCACCGGTTTGAGTATTGACAGCGGATCGCGTGTCACAGCGGCACAGGTTGACGCGTCAGACGAAGACGCAGTTGCCGACCTCGCTCGGTCGTGCGGCGCACAAGTCATCCTCAATGCCTGCGACCCTCGGTTCAATCCGCCGATCTTCCACGGCGCGTTTGCCGCCGGCTGCCACTACGTCGACATGGCGATGCACATGTCTGAACCGCACCCGACGGAACCATTCTCGAAAACTGGGCGACGTCTCGGCGACGCTCAGTTTGCAGAGCACCCGGTGTGGAAGAACCGCAACCTCATGGCACTTGTGGGCATGGGTGTGGAACCCGGCTTCAGCGATGTGGCCGCCCGGTTCGCCGCCGACCACCTGTTCACCAAGATCGAGGAAATCGGAGTGCGCGACGGCGCGGACCTCGTGGTCGACGGCTACGACTTCGCCCCCACGTTCTCCATCTGGACCACCATCGAGGAGTGCCTCAACCCACCGGTGATCTACGAGCGTGAGCGTGGCTGGTTCACCACAGAGCCATTCAGCGAACCCGAAACCTTCACCTTCCCAGAGGGCATCGGCCCACTCCAGTGCGTGAACGTCGAGCACGAAGAGGTCATCTTGATGCCGCGCTGGATCGACGTCGAGCGAGTCACGTTCAAGTACGGCCTCGGCGAAGAGTTCATCAACATCCTCAAGACGCTGCAGAAGCTCGAATTGTCGAGCACCAGCCCTGTCGAAGTTCGCGGCGTGAAGGTGTCACCCCGCGACGTCGTGGCAGCTGCGCTCCCCGACCCAGCCACGCTGGGCGGACAGATGAGAGGTCGCACGTGCGCCGGCACGTGGGTGAAAGGGCTAGGCCTCGAAGGCGAACCTCGCGAGGTGTACCTCTACCACGTGGTCGACAACGCGTGGTCGATGAAGGAGTATGGCCACCAAGCCGTCGTGTGGCAGACCGCGGTCATGCCGGCGGTGGCGATCGAGTTGATGGCCACTGGTGCTTGGTTCAAGGCCGGCATCGTCGGGCCAGAAGCCCTCCCTTGCGAACCGTTCCTGGAACTCCTCGATTTGCACGGGGTGGAGTGGGAGTGGGAGGACTACCTCGACAAGGCACCAGTCATCACACCTCTGGCATGACGCATCGCTGGGGGTCAGGTGCGGCCCGTTGCTCAAGCGAATATCGAGACCTGGCATTATCAGAGTGTGCCGACTTCCAACGACTCGCTCGAAGCACGTTGGACGTCGACCGTGGTGCTCGGTGACGGAGACACCGCAGTCATCCGGCCCATTCGACCCGAAGATGCCGAGGCGCTCAACGAGTTCCACATGAGACAGTCGGCCGAAAGTCGATACACGCGGTACTTCTCACCGAAGCCCACGCTCTCAGCCAAGTCGCTCGAACGGTTCACGAACGTCGACTTCGTCCATCGCGTCGCCTTTGTTGTCGAGACGAGGGGCCAGTTCGTCGCGTGGGCGAGCTATGAGCAGTGGCAACATCGCAATGACGCCGAGGTGGCGTTCATGGTCGACGACCAGTTTCAAGGGCTCGGCATCGCCACGCTGCTTCTTGAACATCTCGCAGTTGCAGCTCGCTCCAACGGCATTGAACGCTTCACCGCACAGACGCTCGGCGACAACCGAGCGATGCTGAACGTGTTCGTCAAGGCTGGCTGGCCGGTGCAACGCCGCTTCGAATCCGGCGTGATCGACATCGACTTTCCGCTCGACGACACCGCCGAATTCATCGACTCCGTCGAACGTCGCGAGCAGCGCGCCGACTCTCGTGCCATCGCCCGAATCCTGCTTCCGTCGTCGATCGCGGTCATCGGCGCGTCCGACGAAACCGGTTCGATCGGCCACACCATTTGGCACAACGTGTCGCGCGACCCTGTCCGCCCGACGTATCCGGTGAATCCACGACACGCGTCGGTTGGCGGAGTTCCAGCATTCGCTTCGGTGCTCGACATCGCGGCAGAGGTGGGCCTGGCGATCATTGCCGTGCCCATTTCGCAACTGGCGGCAACGATCGACGAATGCATCGCCAAACGAGTGCGCGGCGCGGTCGTCATCACGGCACCCCATGACCCAAGGGTCGATGAAGCTGACGGCGTGAACGCAGTCGATATCGACGCGCTCGTCATGCACGCCCGCCGAAACGGCCTTCGAATCATTGGGCCAGCGAGCATGGGCATCGCGTCGACGCGACCGGAAGTTGCACTCCAAGCCGCACTGGTGGAAGTCACTGCGCCGCCAGGAAGCATCGCCATCTCGATGCAAACCGGAACCCTTGGTGGTTCGCTCCTCCGGCTCGCTGGTGCCCTGCACCTGGGGCTGTCGTGGTTTGTGTCGCTCGGCGACAAGAGTGATGTGTCCAGCAACGACCTATTGCAGTTCTGGGAAGACGACCAAGCCACCAAAGTCATCGCGCTCTACACAGAATCGGTGGGCAACGGTCGCAAGTTCGCCCGCATCGCCCGCAGGGTCGCTTTGAAACGACCGATCGTGGTGGTGCGCACCGGGGCGGCGCTGGTGGGTGCGGGGTCAGATGCGATGTACCGTCAGTCTGGAGTCATCGAGGTGCCGACGGTACCCGCCTTGCTGGACACCGCCCGGGTTCTCGCATCCCAGCCGCTCATGCACGGGGACCGGGTCGGTGTCCTCAGCAATGCGCGAAGCCCGTCGGTAGCGGTGAGCGCAACGTTGACAGCCGCAGGGCTGACTGTCGTCGATCCCCCGATCCCCATCGACTGGCGCACCACCGCCGACGGCTACCGGTTGGCGATCGCTGCCGCCCTCGCCTCTGACCAGGTCGATGCCCTCGTCGTGGTCCATGCTCCGCCCACCGAACTTGCTCTCAACCTGCACACCGACGCGATCGACGAAGCCACGCAGGGCGCATTGAAGCCAGTGGTCGCAGTCATGCTCGGGTTGGGTGACGGGCCGCTGTGCGCAGGGTCAGCCGTGCCGACCTTCGCCTTTCCCGAACAAGCGTCTGCTGCTCTTGCTCGCGTGCGTTGGTACAGCGCGTGGCGCCAGGCAGAGCTGGAGGGGGAGTCGGAAACACCGCCACACGGACTCGATCGAGTGGCTGCGGCACGACTCATCGGCGAGTTTGTCGCACACCCGGGGCCGGTGCTCGACCCGGAGGCAGTTCGTCAACTCCTCGGGTCGTACGGCGTCGCCATGCCTCCAACGATGCTCGTAGACGCGGACGCTGCGGTCGAAGCGGCCAACCAAGTCGGTTACCCCGTCGCGATCAAGGCGCTTCAGCGCGGACTTGGCCGTTCCGTGGAAGCAGGGGTTGCCCTCGATCTCGTCGAGGCCGACGACGTCCGTGAGTCGGTGGCAACGATGCGCGAGCACCTCGGCGACGGCGCTTCGCAAGTGTTTGTTCAGCACATGGTGCCGCCTGGCAGCGACCTGAGAGTTCGGGTGTCTACGGACCCGACGATCGGGCCGATCGTCACCGTTGGGCTAGGCGGATTTCAGGCCGATCTCATCGCCGATGAGGCAAGCCGCGTTGCTCCGGTTTCGCCGAGCGCGGCGCGAGCGATGATCGCCGACACCAAAGCCGCGGCGACCCTTGAAAACGAACAAGATCTCGACGCCATGGTCGATCTCGTCGTTCGGGTAGCCCAACTGGCGTCGGACCACGGCGAAATCATCGAGTTCGACCTGAACCCTGTACTGGTTCGTGACGGCGTGGCATGGGCGGTCGATGCTCGGCTGATTCTCGAGCCTGCCCCGCGTCCCGAACGCGCCGTCAGACGCCTGGAATCCGACTAGTCAAAACTCGACTTCGTAACTTGACTAGAAGTAGATGATCTGCTCGGCGTTGGCTTCGGCCACGTCGAGGTCGGCGGTGTAGGCACCCGTTGACAGGTACTTCCACCCGCCGTCGCACACGATGAACAGAATCGTCGCGGGCGGGCCCGACGGGTCGATCTCGCTGGCAACTTTCGCAGCGCCAGCCAGCGCAGCACCCGATGACAACCCAGCGAAGATGCCGCATTCTTTCACCAGACGTCGGGTCCACTCGATCGACTCGCGGGGCGCACCACACGCTTGCGATCGAGCAGTTGACGCCCTCCCCACATGTCGAACACCGGAGGGATATACCCCTCATCCATGTTGCGGAGCCCCTCCACGCGCTCGCCGAGCGGCGGCTCTACGGCAATCACCTTGACCTCGGGATTCTGCTCTTTGAGGAAACGACCAACACCCATGAGAGTGCCGCTGGTGCCGAGGCCGGCGACGAAGTGGGTGATCTCAGGAACGTCACGCCAAATCTCGGGGCCGGTGCCTTCGTAGTGGGCGCGGGGGTTGGCATCGTTGCCGTACTGGTAGATGAAGCACCACTCCGGGTGTTCGATCGCCATGGCTTGGGCCCGTTTCACCGCCCCGTTCGATCCTTCCGGGCCGGGCGTCAGGATGACTTCGGCGCCCATGATCTCGAGCATTTGGCGACGTTCGATCGACACACTTTCTGGCATGAGGATCTTGATGGGGTAGCCCTTGAGGCGAGCAATTGCTGCGAGTGCGATGCCGGTGTTCCCTGACGACGGTTCAAGAATGGTCTGCCCAGGCAGCAGCGACCCATCGGCTTCGGCCGCCTCGATCATCGCCTTTGCGATACGGTCCTTGACAGAACCGAACGGGTTCTGCATTTCGAGCTTGGCGAGGATTCGCACGTTCGGGTTGGGCGACAAGTTCGACACGTCGACGACCGGCGTGTTCCCGATGAGTTCGAGTGCGTTGGCCCGGACCGCGCCGATTCCACCAATAGAGACCTGGTGGCCTGATGTTGTTGCGGTGCTTCCGGTCATATGATGCTCAACTCTCTGGTGTCAGGCATTCATTCCACGAATCCTGACATTCTTAGTCAACATTCTACCGGCTGGCAATCACACAACGATGAGTGGCACCTCGGTGATGGTGCCGTCGACGATCCGATAGCCGCGCAGTTCCGGGGCATCACGCTTCAACGAGACGATGAGATACGTCCAGGTTGGGTCCGGCGCTTGGGCCACATCGGTCGGGCTGGGATACGGCTCGGAGTGGGTGTGGCTATGAACGACGCCGTTGATCTCCAGGTCGCGATCGTCTGCAGCCAGTTCGGCTCGGAGGTGATCTTTCGGGTCGATGGTGTACACCTTGGCCGAGGCGGCGATGTTCAGGCACGGGTAGAACACCTCGGCGCATTCGTCGCCCGGCGCTCCTGCGATCAGCCCACACATCTCGAGCGGGTACTCTCGAAATGCCAGGTGACAGATTCCGTCGAAAGCTGCCCGAGTGATCTGGAAGGGCACGCCAGAACCGGCCGAACCTGTCATGGCGGCAACGTTACCGCTCGTTGCTCTGACGGCATCGATGAGCTTTCGACTCGTCGACGAACCGCTGGAACTTGCCCGGGCTGCCCTACCCTGAACGTTCGCTATGGCGAAGCCGAAGATCCCCAAGGGTGCGAAGCCCGGCACCAAGCTCATCGCGAGCAATCGCGTGGCGCGCCGCAACTATGCGATCGACGACGTCATCGAGGCCGGAGCTGGTGCTGCTCGGCAGCGAGGTGAAGAGCATGCGTGAGTCTCAGGTGCAACTCGGAGACGCCTTCGCCCGCATTCGCAACGGCGAGATGTGGCTGGAGGGGATGCATGTGTCGCCGTACTCGTTCGCCATCGGCTTCGGCGCGCACGACCCCGACCGAGCTCGCAAGCTGTTGTTGCACAAAGACGAAATCACTCGCCTCAAGTCGCTCATCGACCGCGAGCGAGTCGTCTGTAGTTCCGCTCAGTTTGTACTTCAAAGATGGACGCGTGAAGGTCGAACTGGGCGTGGGTAAAGGCCGCACGAAGGGTGACAAGCGTCAGTCGATCGCCGAACGTGACTCGCAACGAGACGTGGAACGCGAGATGGGTCGCTACCGCAAAGGCAAACCCGCGTAACGCAAGGTGCCTGGCACGTCTGCGTTACGAGAGTTTGTGGAGGACTTTCGTTCGTCGACCGCCGGTGACGACGTGCTTGGCCAGTGCCTTCGATAGGTGGCTGCCACCGATGGCCTTGAGGAGATCGTGGCGTTGCGATTCGGTGCGGATCTTGTCGAGGATGACCGCATCTTTCCCACGAGGCGAAAGGACCACCACGGGGCTGTCGCAGATGTCCAGGCACTTCACCGGCTTCACGTGAGCGACCGTCTTGAGGTCGTGTCGCAGCGGCGCGTACTCACAACGTTTCCGGCAGTCTTTGCCGGAACACAACGCAACGGTCGGCCGTGAACTCATCAGTGTCTCATTCCTCTCTCATGCGATCGTGTAGTCCCTGAGCAGTTTGTTCATTTCGATGACGTGGAGCTCTTCGGCGCCGATTTGCCGGCGGGCGTACTCTTCGATGTACACCGAATGGCCGGCAGCCAGTTCGAGCAAGTCGCGGTACAACTTCAGCGCGCGCCGTTCATGCGCGATCGACTCACGAAGGATGTTTTCAATCGTGTGATCGTGCGATTCGACGATGGCATCGATGCCCTGATCGGGATGGCCGCTGAGACCCGTGAGCAACTCGCCGGCCTGCTGTGCGTGCAGCAACGACTCGGCCGCCTGTGCCTTCATGAAGTCGACCAGCGGAAGCCGATTGGGGCCGGTGATGACCAGCGAGTAGTGCGTGTAACGAACCACTCCAGACAGCTCGGTTCGCATGATGGCGTTCAACACCGGAATCACGGTTTGGCTGTCGATGAATTCTTCCACGAACGAAAGTGTAACGAACCACTTGGCCGCCGTGTTAAGTGAGCCTTACCATTCTTTGGACTGAACCTTGTCGTTTGCTTTTCGTCTTGCTTCCCTCGCCAGCTTCGCTGTGTTGGTGGGACTGGGCGGACTGGGCAGAATGGGCAGATGCTCCGTCTTGCAACAATTCGCACACCCGACGGCACCCGATGTGTCCGGATCGAATCCGACTGGGCCGTCGAGACTGGGCATGGCGATGTGGGTGAGCTGCTTGCAACGGCCGACTGGCGAGCATCAGCCCTGTCGGCGGCTGGTCAGGTGCACGACTCTCGACGATCTCGACTATGCCACGCTCGTCTTGCGACCCGAGAAGGTCATCTGCATCGGCCTCAACTACCGCGACCACATCGCCGAAATGGGCAACGAGGTACCCAGCTTTCCGACCTTGTTCCCGAAGTTTGCGCGCACGCTGATTGGAGCTTTCGATCCGATCGAACTTCCGCCAGAGTCGACAAAGGTCGATTGGGAAGCCGAACTCACGGTCGTCATAGGTGAGGAGGTACGGCGCGCCACCGCTGCCGAAGCAGCCAATGCCATTGCGGGCTACACCGTCGCCAACGACATCAGCGTGCGCGACTACCAACGCAACACCACGCAGTTCATGGCGGGGAAGATGTGGGAAGGCACCACACCCGTGGGACCTTGGCTCGTGGTGGCCGACGACGCGTCGGTGTCTCCGTCCCACAACATCTCATGCACGGTCGATGGCGAGGTGATGCAATCGTCGAACACCGATCAGTTGTTGTTCGATCCGGTCAACTTGGTGCAATACCTGTCGACCATCATCACGTTGGCACCGGGCGACCTCATCCTCACCGGCACGCCCGGCGGTGTGGGAGCTGGACGCGAACCACAACGTTTCCTGCGCTCAGGCGAACTCGTGCATCACCACCATCGACGGCATCGGCGAGTGCCGCAACGTCTGCGAGTAGACTGGTCCTAGACTCGCTCGCAGCATGCCCCACATGTGCGGGCCGTCGAGGGGCACATCCCATTCGGTTCGCACCTCGAAGCCGTGGTGGCGGTAGTAAGCGACGTTCTCCACCGTTTCGGTCTCGAGATAGCACGGCACGCCCATGTCGTCGGCGATGTCGAACGCCGGGCGCATGAGCGACGCGCCGAGCCCCTGTCGTTGCCAATCGGGATGCGTTGCGAGCATGTTGAGGTACCAATGCGGTTCGGCAGGTGTGTGTTCGGCCATGAGTTTGCCGATCGCTGCGAACCGCTCGAGTCGCCACGCCGGATGCTCCCGGTCGAACGGAGGGACTTCCACCTCCGGGCGACCAGGGGGTATCCACCCGGCCAACGCGACCGCGTCATCGGTGCACCACAGCGAGTCGGTGCCCAGCCAACGGTGCCCCATCCACGCCACGTCGCCGGGAGAGAGTTCGAAGTAGTCGTCGTCGGGGTAGAGCCAACGCATGACGGGGTCGTCGGCGAAGGCCAAGGTGGCGGTCCGCCCGATGCGAGTGAGGTCTGCGGGCGTCGCCAGCCGGACGGTCATGAACGGGACGTTACCGAAAGCTCACGCGGTGTGGGCGCTCATGTGCGCCGTCGCCACACTTACTGTTCATCTTCGAGAAATCGGGCAGCCATGGAGGCTGCCTAGGTTTCGGTCCATGTTCGATCGCGTCGACCCGTTCATCGGCACCGACGTCACGGACCTGCCCGCGCCGGAAGGCCTCGCAGCGACCTGGTGGTGGCCGAAGCCGCAGGTCGGCAACACCCACCCGGGCGCGACCTCCCCGTTCGGCATGGTGTCGGCCTGCGCGTACTCGGGCGCCTACCCGACGGGCTACGGGCGGTACCAGCTGAGCACCGAGGGCGTCCCGACCCGCCTCTACGACGAGTGGCAGGCATCGGGTTTCACGCACTTCCAGCAGTCCGGCACCGGCGCGATCCGCAAGTACTACAACTACTTCCGGGTCACCCCGATGCTCGAGCCGCTCGACGAGCTGGGCGCCCTCTGGAACCTCCGTGACGAAGTGGCCGAGCCCGGCTACTACGCCGCGACGCTGTCGTCGGGCATCCGCTGCGAGCTCACGGTCGGCCCCAAGTCGGCGGTGCACCGCTACACGTTCCCGCGCATCACGACGCCCGCCTCGTCGATCGACTTCTCGCTCGGCGGTCTGGCGATCGAGCACGGCCGCACGGTGCCGATGCGGGCGCACCTGCACACGTTGTCGCCCGGCGTCGCGCAGGGCGAGATCGTCGTCGAGGGCGCGCCGCTCGCGGTGCACGTGGAGTGCGACACGCCGGAGTGGCGCCAGATGCTCTGGTACGACCGGCGCCTCATGCCCGGCGGCACCCGCCTCGACTTCGACCACATCCGACCGACGACGCTGCGGCCGTTCGGGCTGATGTGGGTCGGGCCGACGCACGCAGGGCAGTCGGTCGAGCTGCGCTTCGGGTTCTCGCTGCGCGGCGTCGAGCAGGCCGAGCAGAACCTGCGACGACGACTGCGCAGCGGCACGGGTTTCACGAACGCCGTGCGGCAACACGAGCAGCGTGGAGTGCGCACCTCGACCAGATCGTCTGTCGACAGCGGCTCGACTTCCGAGCTCGAGCGAACGGTCGACGGTGTTCGCGACCTCGCTGTACCACTCGCTGATCAAGCCGTGCTTCGCGCTCGGAGAGAGCCCGTTCTGGCCGACAGCAGGCCCGTTCGTGTTCGACATCGCGACGATGTGGGACATCTACCGGACCCAGCTGCCGCTGATCACGACGTTGTTTCCCGACCGGGCCGTCGAGTTGGCCAACGCGCTGCTCACGATCTGTGAGGAGGAGGGCAACTTGCCCATCGGCTACCGCATGGCCAAAGGAGCCGACCGCTTCTCCCGCCAGGGCAGCGCGCTCGCCCACACCTTCCTCGCCGACCTGTGCCAGCTCGGCCAGCTCGTCGCGGCATCGACTGGGACTGGGCGCTCGCCCACATGCACGACGACCTGCGACGGGCCTACGGCGAGGAACTCCTCGACGAGGCATCACCCACCCGATCACCCACACGCTCGACCTCGCCTTCGGGTTTCACTGCACCGCCGTCGTCGCCCGCCACGTCGGCGACGAAGCGCTCGCCAAGCAGTTCGAGGTCAGTCGCCGACGCTGTGGACCAGTGCCTTCGACCCAGCGAACGGCCTGCTCGTCGACTCGACGTTCTACGAGGGCGGGAACTGGAACTACTCGTTCCGGCTCATGCACGACATGGCGGCGCGCATCGGCATCGCGGGCGGCGACGAAGCGTTCGTCGGTTTGCTCGACCAGTTCTTCGGCTACGGCGCCGCCCGGTGAAGCAAGTCGGTGAGACCGCCGAGCGCCGACGAGATGGCGGCCGGGTTACGCGCTCAACCGGTTCGAAGGGTTGAACAACGAACCAGACATGGAGGCGCCGTGGGCGTACCACTACGCCGGTCGGCCCGACCGCACCGCCGAGGTCGTGCACGCCGTGGTCAACAACCAGTTCGGAACCGGCCGCGGCGGGTTGCCCGGCAACGACGACTCGGGCGGGCTCAGCTCCTGGTACGTGTGGGCGTCGCTCGGCCTGTTCCCCGTTGCCGGGCAGAACCTGTTCCTGGTGAACGCGCCGTCGTTCGCGAGCGCCATCCATCGATGTGAACGGCTCACCGTTCGCCATCGAGACCGTGGGCTTCACGCCACCCGAGCCAGGCAAGCCCTGCCAGTACGTGCAGGCGGCGTCGCTCGACGGGCGCCCGATCGACCGGAGCTGGCTCACCGGCCAGGAGGTGCACCGCGGCGGAACGCTCGGTGCTGCACCTCGCCGACACCCCATCGAATTGGGCGACCTCAACGGGCCGGCCGCCGTCCGCCGGATCTTCGGCGACATTCGCACCAAGCAACTCACACCGAACGATGACACACCCGGGGGTAACGACATGATCGACTCGACTGCTGACCGACGACTGGTCCTCGTGGTGCGCGCCGACCCGGTGATCTGCGGTCACGCGGGAGAGGCGCGCAACCTCGCCGAGGTGGCATTGCGGCGCGGTTTCGACGACGTGCGAATCGTCACGTGGCCACTGCACACGCTGCAATCATCCAAGTTGCCGCTGAAGCCGCTCGACCACGTGATGCCCTACTCCGACGGCATCACGGTCGAGCGGCCAGAGGGCGTCGGCGACTACAGGGTACCCGACGGCCGCGTGCTCGCCGGAATCACCGGCCGGCTCGTCGAGCTGTTCACCGACGAAGTTCCCACCGTGGCAATGTCGCTGTATCTCACGCCCGCACACCAACGCTGTGATCGACGCGCTCCGCGCTGCCGCCGGCAGCGGGCTCCCCGTCGACGTGACGACCATCGCCGAGGCCGTCGGTTCCGACATCACCAACGTGGTGCGGTCCTGCGTGGAAGCCAGTCGATTCGGTGCCGCGGCGCACCTGTTGTCGACCTACCTGGCGAACGACCTGTGCGTTGCCGTGTCGGAGTACACCCGCGAACTCATCATCACCGCAGCCACCGAGATCGACGCCCGGCACGGCACTCGCTTCGCCGGCCAGTGCGCCGAGCGAGTCGCGATCTCGTACCCCGCCATCGACTCGTCGGCTTACATCAAGTCTCGATCCCGCCCGGGTTCGAACCGTGTTGGCCCGACGCGGATTGAGCCCCGACGGGTACGCGCTGTTCCTGTCACGATTGACCAAGGCGAAGGGAGTGACGACCTCATCGCAGGGTTCGCTCGAAGCCGTGCCCGACACGACGTGAAACTCGTCGTCGCAGGCAATGGTCCCGAGGCCGTGGCGCTGCGAGCCCAGGCAGCAACATCAGGTGCTGGCGACCGGATCCTGTTCCTCGACGATGTGAGCGACGAAGAGAAGCCGTTCCTCATGGCGGGCAGCGCGGCATTCGTGCTGCCCAGCAAGCCGCGACCCGAGTTCGTCGAGACGTTCGGCATCGCGCTGGTCGAGAAGATGCTGGCCGGCGGCGGGCCGGTCATCACCTGCCCGACAGGCGGCATCCCCGAAGCCGTCGGCGACACCGCACTGATGGTTCCCGTGAGTTCCCCACAGGCCATCGCCGAAGCGCTCGACTTCGTCATCGGTGGCATGACTCCGGCCGAACGGGCACGTCGCGAGGTCGCGGCACGGGCGTTCGCGATGCGTTTCGACCGCGACCAAGTGTTCGACAAGCTGTTCGGCCGAATCGCACATTCGGTAGCCGCGTGATCCAGCCGCCCCGGCGCGTCATGTCGCGTTCTTGGGCGAATGACGCCCGGAATCGCGACGCGGCAGCCCGGTTTGGCAGGTGTGTCGCGTTCTCAGGCGAATGACGCCCGGAATCGCGACGCGGCGGACTGGTTTACGGGTTCTGCTGCGAGTGCTTGGCGAGGGCTTCGGCCACGAACGCTGCTGTGGCTTCGCTGAACGGGATGGTCAGCGCCAGCGCCCTGCCTTCGTCGCTCATTTTGGCCAATGTCTTGACGGCGACGTCGATCATGTGCTGGCGTTCCAGTCGTTGGCGCCAGCGACTCGAGTTGCGTTTCGAGGAACGTCAGGCACACGGCATCCTCGAAGCACTGCACCTCCGGGTCCTTGCCGAGCCCGGATCTTGGCGACGATTTCCCTGGCTCGCCCGATCGTGGTCGGATCGACGCCGACTGCACCGAGCAATTCTCCGAGTTCCTCGGCGTGGCGAGTCTTCTGGTCGCGCCGCCAGCGCAGATAGCCGGGGCGCCCTTCCGGGTAGGTCGAGCGGGGAACCACCCAGCGGCGCAGATGATGAGCCCGAGCGGCCAGCCGCAGCGCATCGGACGCACCCGAGTCGAGCGTGAGCACCCAGCCATCAGCCAACTGTCCTTGCACTTGGGCCAGTGGTTTTCCGTCGTGTGTCGTGGGATCGGTGGCGTTCGCTTCGTCGATCGCCGTGAACGCTGCGGCAAGTACGTCCATGGTCGACCACCATACGCTGGTCGTCGTCGACACCACGACCGAGCTGCGCTCGCCGTTACGGTGCTGGCATGGGTCGAATGGACGACGTGGGCGACGCCGACGGTTGGCGTTGCTGGTTGTGTGACGAACCGGTGGAACGAGAACGTTCGGTCAATGACGATCGTGGGCCCAGCATCGACAGCCGCGTGACTGATCGCAAAGCCAAGGCTCGCTCGAAGTCGAACAAGGCACCGCAACCCGATCGCCTCGCCCACCGAGCCTGCAACACCGGCAAGGGCAACGTCACCCCCGTGGTGCGGTGGCCAGAAGACCTCTTCATCGCCGATCCAGCGCCCATCATCCCAACTGTTGAACGCCTGGTCGCCAAGGGTGGTCGCGAGATCTTTGGTCGGTGTCCCACCCAAGCCGATGCAGACGAGGCCGCAGCTTGGATCACTGATCGGCTCAGCCGGCTCGAACCGACACTCGACATCACCACGAGCATCGAGTCGGGCGGCGGCCAATACCTCGTCGTCGTCCGTCGCTGATACTTGTCAGCCAGGAAGTGCCCCCGTGTGGTCTTGGCCCGCCGAAACCCGCTGAGCCGGTTCAGCGACGACTCCGTAGACTGACGTCGTAATAATAAATACATACCGAATCACGGGGCTGACTGGTTTCGACGTTAGAACTGTTGTCCGGGTTTGCGACCCGAGTTGCTCAGACTCGATAAACGGGGCACAAAAAAGAATTGCCGATGAGCAGTTCGCTCTCGCCGCCTGATTTTTAGGTGAGTAGAGAGTCATCGTGAGCAGTAATGCCGCACGGGGCCAATCCATCACAGCCCGGCAACAGAAGTGAGGGATGACGGCAGGAAAGACTGCTGACGGCGAGAAAGACCGCTGACGGTTCGGAAAGACGATCCGTTGAACGAGGAAGCAATTCCAAGTTCAGCCGACCCGCCGGTGCCCCAGCGTTAGGGGCAAGGTCGGGAATGGTCGTATCGAGTCAGTTCACAGACTGATGGACGGGAGTTCGATTCTCCCCAGCTCCACAATCGAACACTTGTTCGAGAGATATCGTACGTTTTTAGAGATGAGTCAAGCTCGCGAAATAGCCGACTAGCTGGGATAACGTGCTCATGGGCGGCGGCCCGTCAACCGCCCGGAGTTCGATTCTAGGAGAATCGAACTCCGCTCCGGGCCGATCCGGACGGGGAATCCGATCGTCATCTACCTGGGGATTTCTGGCGAAACCTTTCCGGGATCCGTGGGCATTGCTCCCGCGGTTACTCCCCCTCGAACAGACCCTCCTCCAGTTGGAAGTGAGCAGCTGACAGGTCATCTTTGATGGCGCAACCGTCGCGTTTGCCACGCGTACTACTGTGAACTATAGTTGACACATGGCGATGGTCGTGAGGAGCGCAACCTTCGACCGCTGGCTACGAAAACTCAAAGATCGGCGAGCCGCCGCTCGAGTACTCGTCCGAATCGACCGCCTGGCCGCCGGCAACCCCGGCGACGTTAAGCCAGTCGGCAATGGCATCTCCGAACTCAGGATCAACTACGGACCCGGCTACCGGGTGTACTACTTGCAGGAGGGCGACGAATTGATCCTGCTCCTGTGCGGAGGCGACAAGTCCGGCCAGGAAAACGACATCAAGACCGCCAAACGACTCGCCAACGACTGGAAGGACACCAACGACCATGAGCAAGACCACTGAGAAGTTCGCCCCCTACGACACCGCCGACTACCTCGTCGACATCGAAGACGCAGCCGCCTTCCTCGAAGCAGCCCTGGAAGAAAGCGGCGAAGATCCCGCATACATCGCACAGGCACTCGGAACAATCGCCCGATCCGGCAACGTCAGCGAACTGGCACGACGCGTCGGCATGAGCCGGGAAGGTCTCTACAAAGCGCTCTCCACAGACGGCAACCCAAGCTTCGCCACCATCGTCAAGGTGACCAAGGCACTCGGGCTCAAAATCCACTTCGAACCGGCAGCCTGACCACCAGCCCTTTATGCCCGCGGCAGCACCACCACCGAAGAGGTGAGCCACGCTCCACCCGGCACAAGGACACTTCGTCGTCGGTTCGAGTGCCCAGACGAACGCGCGATTCGCCTCTCGGGCGCGATCGTGGGTTCCGAGAGCTTGGAAGCGACGTACGCGGTTAATCCCAGGAGTACTGAGATGCAACCGTCTCACCATCTAACAGGATTTATGCCGCGTTGCGCCGCCGACCTCTGCGGGTCGGCGTGGTCTGCGCGATGCTCGACGAGGTACGCCACGAAGACGGCGGTCACCTGTTCATCGTGAAGGAACCTGGGCATCGCGCCCACTCGGGCCATCCCTCCCACGAGCGACGGTCCGACCGGATGTGACACCCGTTGCGTAGTCTCCGAGTTGGCTGACGTCCGCACGTTTGCACCCCGCTGATATGGACTACGACGAGATCGAAGCAGCTCCGCAAGAACCGTCACACGGCGTGGGCGTTGCTGCTCGTCATCGAACAACGCCGCACTGGTGCTCAGCTTCCTCGGCGCGTGTCTTCGTCGACGCGAACGCCAGCAACGTGCCGGCCAACACGCTCGTCAACGAGCTCGACGACGAGCTGTACGCGCTCAACCAGCGGCTCGGCTGATGACGATGGCGTGCCCCGGTTCCCGCGGTCGGCCAAGCAGTACCTCGATGAGTGGGCCGGCGCCCGAGCACGGGTGGCTTCGCACGTTTCTACCCGCCGGGTTCCGACGAGCCCCACTACGACCTGACCCCGGCGGTCGAGAAGGCGCTGGCCTGGGTTGCCGACCTCCGAACTCGCACGTTCATCGGCACCGAGTCGCGGCTCAACACCATCTTCGAGTTGCTCCGTCAGATGGTGTACGGGGCCGACGAGCGACCCAGCCGAGCGCGGCTCGCTGACCTGCATCGGCGCCGCCAGCTGTCATCGACGCCGAGATCGAGCGGGTCGCAGCCGGCCACATCGATCTTCGCCGACCCGGTTACCCAACGAGACCGCTACCAGCAGTTCGCCCGCACCGCCCGCGAGCTGCTCGCCGACTTCCGTCAGGTCGAGGAGAACTTCCGTGACCTCGACCGCCGGCTGCGGGAACAGATCGCCATGTGGGACGGCTCCAAGGGTGATCTGCTCGACGACCTGTCCTGACAACCGCAGTGGCATCGCTGAATCCGACCAGGGACGGAGCTTCCGGGCCTTCTACGACCTGCTCCTTTCCGCCGACCGCCAGGCCGAGCTGACCGACCTGCTCGACCGTCTCCACGTGATCGACACCATTCGCCGACCTTGATCCGCGCCTCGCGGAGTCCACTTCGACTGGATCGACGCCAGCGAGCGCACCCAGGCGACCGTTCGCCGTCTCTCCGAGCAGCTCCGTCGGTTCCTCGACGACCAGGTCGTAGCTCGAGAATCGTCGGGTGTTCGACCTCATCCACTCGAGTCGAGAACGCAGGCGCTGCAGCTGCGCTACGCGGAAGACGCCCGCGGTCACGATGGAGCTCGACGACACCGCAGTTACCGTCGTCCTGCCGATGGAACGCCCCCTGTACCGGCGCACCCGCACGACCGCGCTCGAACAGCGAACCCGCTCGACGTCGGTGTTGGTGAGATCGACCATGCGTCGTTGTTCGACACAGCTTCACGTCGACCGGGACGCTCTCGCTGGTGCGAGACCGTTCTCGAGCAGCTCGGCCCGCGAGACGCCAGTCAGCTCTCGATGACGTGCATCGCCGCGAGCCCTCTCGAGCACGGCCTTGCCGAACTCGTCGGGCTATCTCTCGCGTCGAGGAGCCGGGCCTTCGATGTGGTCTTCGACGACGAGGCACCGAGGTCCAGAGTGACTTGGCGACCACGACCGCACCGACCACGGCGAGAGCGGCGCACGTCGCCGACATCCCGCTCGTCACGTTCAGCACGGCAGAGGCGCGACCGACTGAGTTCGACCAGCGACATCAACCTCGAGCTCGCAACCGGCCCGACGAGCTGTCACTCGTGCTCGTCATCCAGCTCTTCAAGGGACCCGTCTATCGAGACAGCCACGAGAAGCTGTGGGAACCGCTCACCCGGTTCCGGAGCGCGGGTCGGCGGATCACGTCGCCGTCCTCGGCCTCCGCCTCGAGGTCGACGAGACCGACGGCTACGCGTTCTTGCGGAGCTTGCGCGAACAGCGAGAGCGATATCGAGTACCCGCGCTCATCGCCCGCCACTCCCTCTCGTTCACCACGTAGCCTGCTCATCGCCTTGCTGCGCAAGCGCCTTGCTCGAGTTCGACGCGCCACAGCTCGGAGAGCGCGCCTCGTCCTCAGCCGCGACCAGATCATCGAGCTGGTGCGCGTCTATTTACGCCGGTGCCAATCAGGACGAGGTCAAGATCGGTCGCTCGAGTCGACCGCTACATCAAACAGGTCGAGGAGCTTGGCTTCCTTCGCACGTCTCCGCGGCCAACGACGAGCAGTACGAGGTCAAGCGCATCATCCGCGCCTTCGTCGACGGTCAATGGCTCGGCGAGTTCGATCAGAGACTCCGATGCGTATCTCGACGACCTTGGCGTGGCGCGGCGACCGATGCCAGCGATTTGCCGGGTGCAGCGGTGAGCCGGCATGACCACTCTGTCGACTCGGCAGCTTCGAGCGCCACCGCTGATCGGCCGCCGTCGAGCGGGTGGACCCGGGTGCCGACTGGATCGGCTTCGAAGTCTACAACTGGGGCACCTTTCAACGAGCGCGGTCTGGATGTTCGAAGTCGATGGCCGCAACGCCCTGCTCACCGGCGACATCGGCTCCGGGAAAGTCCACCCTCGTCGATGCCGTCACGACGCTGCTGTTGCCGGCCAATCGCATTTCGTACAACAAGGCGGCAGGCGCCGACACGCGGGAACGCGACCTTGCGCTCCTACGTGCTCGGCCACTACAAGTCCGAGCACAACGAGGAGACCGGTGGCACCCGGCCCGTCGGGCTGCGCGGCCCGCAGCACTACTCGGTGCTGCTCGGCGTGTTCACGCAGCGGCACGCGAGGCGCCATCGATCGACCGCTCGCCCAGGTCTTCCGCGCCCGCGAGGACCAGTCGTCAACCCGAGCGCTTCTTCGCCGTCGCCGACGCCGACCTTACGATCGCAGCAGCACTTCTCCGAACTCAGCGAGACGCTCGCAGCGATCTGCGGGGGCAGCTCCGCGACTCAGAGCCTCGAGATCTACGACCACTTCCCCGAGTACGGGCGGGCCTTCCGACGCGGCTCGGCCTCGAGTCCGAGCAGGCGCTCGATCTGTTCCACCAGACCGTGTCGATGAAGGCGGTCGACAACCTCAACGACTTCGTTCGCTCCCACATGCTCGAACCCTTCGACATGTCGGGCCGCATCCAATCGCTCATCAGCCACTTCGACGACCTCACCAAGGCCCACGATGCCGTGGTCCGAGCCCGTGCACCAACTCGGCTTGTTGACACCGCTCGTGGCCCAACTCGAGAGCACGATCACGTCGCCGACCTCCGTCGCCGGCCTCGATCGCTCAGAGCGAACTGGCCTCAGCTTCTTCTTCGCGCGAGCGCCGACACGGCCCTGCTTGACCGCCGCCGTCGACCGCGCTCGCCTCAGACACAAGTCATCGAGCTCTCCGATGAGGTCACGCGAGCATGATCAGGCTGATCTCTGATCATCGCGAGCATGCAGCAGCAGCTTCGGCTCGACATCGCCCGCAACGGCGGTAACCGGCTTGGCCGAGCATCGACGTCGAGCTCCACCGTCTCGGCGACCGATGGCCGCGCCGGTGAAGCGGTGCTCGCGCTCGAGACCTACAACGCTCGACTCATCGCAGGTCGGGCTCGACGAGGTCGCATGACCCCCGACCAGCTTCCGATGCCCGGCGCGCCCAACGTGCAGCTGGCTCGTACATGCCGAACTCGAGGCCGAGGAAGCTGGCCAACCTCAAGGAACCGCGGCATGGAACGCAGCTACGAATCTGGCTCGGCTCGAGGAGGAAGCGGGTTCGATCAGTACGCGCGAGCTTCGCAGTCTCGAAGCCCGGCAGCAGCAACCTGCCCGAGCTGCAGCCTCGCCCTCCGCGATCGAACTCTGCAAGGACCTGCTCTATCGCACGGCCCGGACGAGCTGCCTTTTGCCGGCGAGCTGCTCCAAGTGCGGGCCGACGCTGCCAACATGGGAAGGTGCGGCCGAGCGCGTCCTGAGGTCCTTCGCACTGTCGTTGCTCGTTCCCAACGACCACTACGCCGCGGTGGCGAGTGGATCAACGAGCGGCATCTCGGCACCCGGCTCGTCTACTTCCGCGTGCCCGCCGCGCATCAGCCAGCAGCCGCACCCCAGACCGCTCGTCGGCGCTTTCCGCTGCTCTGATCGACATCGATGGACGTCAAGCCTGACAGCCACCTTCGAGTGGCTGGCTGCACAACGAACTGAGCCACCGCGCCGACCACGTCTGCGTCGAGTCGGTGACCCGAGTTCCAGCGCTTCCGACAAGGCCGTCACCCGCCAGGGCCAGGTGAAGAGTCACGTGACCGCCACGAGAAAGACGACCGACGCCGGATCGACGACCGCACGCGACTTACGTCCTTGGTTGGACCAACGAGCGGAAGATCGACGCCCTGCTCAACGACGCATTCCGAGCTCCAACAGAGATCGCGGACGCCAATCGCCGTGGAGCGTCGACGCGACTCGAAGGAACGGCGCAAGGCGAACTTAACCGAGCACCTCGGCCATCTCGCTCTCGCTCTCGCGAGCGCAACCGCTGGGACGGAATTCGACTGGGATGGCGACGTCCAGCGGATCGTCAGCAGCTCGAGGACGAAGCCGCACGGATCAACTTCGTTCGTCGTCCGACGTCCTGCGTGCGCTCACAGCTGAGCAGGAGCACGTCACCACTGAGGTCGCCCATGCCGAGGAGCTCGTCGAAGAGCTACGACGGGACCAGCTTAGACAGGTGCCGGCGACGTCGAACAGCAGGCAGTTGATACGCAGCCTGCAGCACTCCATCTCCGACCTCCTTGCTCGCTGATGTCGAGAATGTCGACGCCGAGCGTCAGGTCTACGACGATCACTCGAGCACTCGATCCCCACGGAATGCATCGGCCGGACCTGGCCGGGATCTCGAGCGAATCATCCGAGCGCCAGGAGGCAACCAACACTTCTATGGCCGCGAACGCGTACGACGCTGGCTAGATCGGCACAGGCGGTGGCGCTGCAGCGGAGTCGTCAGGCAGATGTCGTGACTTCCGGACTGCGCTACGCCCAGCGAGGTTGCCGAGCTCGACGACATCGGTGGCGTCCGGTCGCCGAGTACCGAGCAATTTCACGACCGGGTGGCGCACGACGACCTGCCCCGATTCGAGGACGATTTCAAGCGGTCGCTTCGAGGAGAACACGATCCACGAGATCGCTGCGCTCGCCGCCCAACTCAACCGCGACAGTCAGACGATCCGGGAACGGGTCAGCGCGAATCAACGACATCGCTCCAGAGCATCGACTACAACCTCGGCGCTACATCCGTCCTCGTCGCCGGAGAAGACGCCGAACACCGAGATCCGTGCAGTTCCAGGAGGACCTTCGCGCCGTCACGACCAACATCGTCGGGAGGATGACGACCAGTACTCCGAGCACCGATTCCTGCAGGTCAAGGCAGATCATTGACCGGTTCCAGGGCCGCGAAGGCAGCACCGACCAGGATCGTGCCTGGACCCGGCGGGTCACCGACGTCCGCCAATGGTTCGTCTTCTCGGCATCAGAACGGTGGCGCGCCGACAACACGGAGCACGAGAGCTATACCGACTCTGATCGGCAAGTCCGGCGGTCAGAAGGAGAAGCTTGCCTACACGATCCTCGCTGCGTCGCTCGCCTATCAGTACCGGCTCGACACGAGCCGATCCTCGCAAGGCTGGCTTCCGCTTCGTCGTCATCGACGAGGCGTTCGGCCGCGGGTCGGACGACTCCACTCGGTACGCGCTGAAGCTGTTCACCAGCCTCGGCCTCCAACTCCTGATCGTGACCCCACTCCAGAAGATCCATGTGATCGAGCCGCATGTCGAGTGCCTCGGGTTCGTCGACAACCTGAACGACAGCTACTCCCGACTCCAACGCGTCACGATCCAGGAACTGAGAGCGAGCAGGCAGACGAACGGCGACTCGCCGACGTGACGGAGCCCGCATGAGCGGCTGGACCACGGTCGCAGAACTCATCGACAAGCTCCAGCGCCGCTGGGACCGAGGCACATTCCTCCGGGCGTACGCGAGGGGAGACACGTTCGAATCGGTGTCGCTCCCTGTCCGCGGACCGACGGCGAACGACGTGCTCGACGACCTCGACGGAGTACGTCGCTGGATTGACCGATTCGCACGCGAGGCAAACAGCCATCACCTCGAGGTCGAGTACCGGACCGTTCGCTCCCATCACGTAGGCGACAACGAAGTGCCGGCCCGGGTTGTTCTCCGCTCGTTGTCCGACCTCGAGCTCGCCGTTGCACGCAACGGCGAGCTCAGCACGCTGGACACGGCCCTCGAACGCACGCAATCAGCGCTCCCAGACCTGATCGCGTGGATGCGACAACACCCTCGCGACACAATCGCCCATGCCGATGTGTGGGATCGGCTCGTCGCCGTCGTTGCTTGGATGGCCAGTCACGATCTCTCCCGCGATCGACATTCGCCATGTCGACGTGCCTGGGGTTGACAGTAAGTTCGTCGAGCGTCACGCCAAGCTGCTGCGGCAACTGCTCCCCGAAGTGCTCCCCGCCGATCGGGTCGACACCGGTGCCACCAGGTTCTCAGAGCGATTCGGATTCCGGCTTCGGCCCACGTACGTGCGACTCCGACTGCTCGAACCGGTCGAGCAGTTTCCGACGGCGCTCACCGAGATCGAGATCAGAACGGACGAGCTGGCGACGATCGACTTGCCGGTGCGGACCGTATTCGTGGTCGAGAACCGGGCGACGTTCCTTGCCTTCCCCACGGTGCAGCAGTCGATCGTCATCTTCGGGGAGGGCTTCGGGGTGACCACTCTCGAACGTGTTCCGTGGCTTGCCGACCGAGAGGTCGTCTACTGGGGCGACATCGACACCCACGGATTCGCGATTGCGCATCGGCTGCGAGAACGATTGCCTTCGGCTCGCACGATCCTGATGGACGCGGCGACGCTGCATTCCCACCTGAACCATCTCGTCAGCGAGGATCAGCCGACGAGCGCCCCGCTCCCGCTCCTCACCCCAGGCGAGCAGACTGTGTACCGCGACCTGGTCGAGGACCGCTTCGGACCTTCCGTGAGACTCGAGCAGGAGAGCATTCGCTTCTCAGCCGTACGGGCTGCACTCACCGAATGGACCAGAGCAATTCGGCGGCAGCGATGCGATCGACAGTCCACCACACTGACGCCAACCGGCCGGGGAGCTTGACCACCTCCTGGCGTTGACCGTGTCAAGTTGATGGCAACAATTCGTCGCCTCAGAGGTGCATACGGGCTTTGCCTGCCTTTGCCCGGCGACGGGACGGTGTGGATTCAGAACCAACCGGCGCCTCTGACGACGCATCTGCCTTTACACGTATGAGCTGGACGACTCGTGCATGTGTTCGCGCTCGAACACTGCCGGGACCGCACGGCCGACTCCGGTTACTCCCGCGGTTGCTCCCCAAAGCGCCCCCTGACCGCAACCGTCACACCATCTACCAGGGGTTATGCCGCCTGCGTCGCCGACCGCTGTGATTCTCCCCAGCTCCACAATTACAATCGATCAAATGTTCGACCATGCCGATGGCTCGGGGTCGGATAAAGCCTTTGCCGAAACATTTGAAGTCCAGTAAGTTCGCAGAATGTGAGTCTCACTGAGAGGGGCACGTTCGACGCCTTGACACACGCTGTGTCGCAGGCGCGAACGCGCCGCGAGGCTTTCAAGATTCTTGGTAAGGGAGTGCTTGGCATCGCCGTGGGCTCCGCCACCACGCTCACGTTCGCGACGTCTGCGGTGGCGGCGGACTGCATCGTCGAGTACCCGCCCGCCGACCTCGACAATTGCCCGAACAAGCGGCACCACCCTGGCGCGTCGCCGTCGGTCAACGGTTGCGGCCCTGCCAACAGCGTCGACCTGGTGTCGGACAACTTCGGTCCGGTCAACTTCGCGCCTGGATGCGACGCCCACGACCGCTGCTACGGCACATGTAACTCGAACAAGGCAGTCTGCGACGCCGACATGGCCGACGCGATGCGACTGGCGTGCACCAACCAGTGGGGCGACAGTGTGGCCACGTGGCCCCTGCTTGCCGCTTGCTACCGAGTCGCCGACGTATACCACGCCGCGGTTGCAGCAGCCGGTGGAGGCGCGTTCGAGGAGGCACAGAAAGAAGATTGCGAATGCTGCCACCCTGTGCAACCGACAGCAGGTGTACTGCTTCTGCAACGACACGTGCTATCCCGATGCCGGCTCCTGTCTTGCATCGTGCCACGCCAGCCTCGGATGTTTCACCGGTATTTGTGAGCCCGCCACGGCACAGGAGTGCGCAATATGAGCGGTGTCTCAGTTGCGCTATTGGGCATTCGCATCGTCGTTGCAATCTTGCTCGGGCGCGCCGCGATCGCCAAGCTGGCCGACCGTGGATCCGCACGCGACGGCGCCGAACAACTGGGCCTGCCCACACGGCTCGCCACACCCATCGCAGCCGTCCTCCCAGCGACCGAGTTGGCGGTCGCGATCGGTCTGCTGATCACTCCCGTGGCGGGCGTCGCTGGTCTCGCTGCTGCGGTGCTGTTCGCAGCGTTCACCGTGCTGGTCGGTGTCAATCTCGGGCGCGGGCGCCGCCCAGACTGCAACTGCTTCGGCTCCCTCGGGGCTGAGCCGATCGGCGTGTTCACCCTGGTGCGCAACTTGTGCTCACCGCCGCCGCCGCATGGTCGCGATCGCTTGGTTGCGTGGCCGGTCGCTCGGCGCGTACCGCGACCTCACGTCGACCCAGGCGTGGGTGGTCATCGGCTGTGCGGCGTTCGCTGGCCTTGGCCGGCGCCGCGGCATGGGTGCTGGTCCATCTGGTTCGACAGAACGGCCGCTTGCTCGAGCGGATCGAAGCGTTGGAAGGTGCCCAGTGCAGCAGTTCCCGCCGCACGCCCTCACCGGCCGCGCGCCCTGCCGATCGGGTCTCCGGCTCCGGCTATCAATACGGTCACCCTCGATGAGACGGCGGTGGCGCTCGGCGACCTGCTCGACGGTCGACACCCACTCGTGCTCGTCTTCGTAGAGCCACGCTGCGGGGCGTGCGTGGCGCTCGGCGACGAGTTGGCATTGCGCACCGATCCATTCACCGACCGGCGTGTCGTTGTGGTGGCCCACTCCGCAATCGCCGATGCTCGCTCGAACTTCGGCAGCATCACTGCGGCCGATGTGCTCGCCGACCCGGCCGGAACGACGGCCGCTGCATACGGCGTGTTCGGCACGCCCGCAGCCATCGTCGTCACGCCCGACGGGCGCGTCGCTTCCGCCATTTCCGAGGGTCGCTTCGACGTCAGCCGGCTGCTCGGCGGCCCGTCGCAGACGGGTCAGACCGCAATCTCCGACGGCAAGGAGGTCGTGCGGACATGAGCGGACTCACCGGCATCTGGCGCGGCACGGCTGGCGCAGGTGCGGCCACGATCGACGTGCGCGTCAACCTGCTCCAATCGCTCAACTCGCTCAACTCGCTCAAAGGAGTGTTGTTCTTCGGAGTACCCGGCACGGGTCCGCTGTCCGACGTCGGCAAGTTCAACGGGTCACTCAACGGCACCACCGTCACGCTTACCACGGGCGACACGAAACCCGTGTCTCTGACGGGCACGCTCACGGGCGACAAGCTCACCGGGACATTGAAGTTCACCGATCCCGCTGGTGTTGTGCCGGTCTCCCTGAACCGGTTCGCCATGCCTCGCGGGTACCGGCCGGTCGGACCGGTGCGCGTCAACGACTCGCGCGACGACGAGTGGAAGTACGACGCCGAAGAGACCCGTTGGGTTCAGGTCGGCGGACACGGTGGGATCCCTCGCGACGATTCGGTTGCGGCTGTGCTCGTCAACCTCACCATGACCGAAACGGAGGGCCCCGGCTTCCTGACCGCCTGGTCGTCAGAAGTCGATGAGTGGCCCGGCACGTCGAACGTGAACGTCACCCGGGCGGGCGCGACAGCGTCGAACATGGCGATCGTGCCGGTGGGCAACGGCGGGTGGATGCAGATCTTCTCACTCTCCGCCGCTCACGTCATCGTCGACTTGTTCGGCTGGTTCCCGGTCGACTCGCAACTCAACCTGACGCCGGCCACACGACTACTCGACACGCGTTCGGGTGCACGGCCCGGGCCCGGTGCCGAGATTGCGGTGCAGATCACCGGCCAGCCCGGCGTGCCAGCCGACGGGGTTGCCGCTGCTGTACTCAACCTGACCGCCACCGAATCGGCTGCGCCCGGGTACATCACGGCATTCCCGTCGGGCGGGGACCGTGGCGGCACATCGACGGTCAATGTGTCGACTGCAGGGCAGACCATCGCCAACCATGCGATCGTGCCCGTCGGCGCCGACGGTGCCGTGCGGTTGTTCGTCAGCCACGGAACTCACGTCGTCGCCGATCTTTTCGGGTGGTTCCCCAAGCCCGTCGAGTATCCGGCTGAATTGGCCTCCGAAGGCGCACTCCGCAACGGAAGTTTCGAGAGCTGGGGCAGCATCCCGTTCATGAAGAGTTACCAAACCTTCGACGAGACGCCGCTCGGGTCTTGGTTCGTCAGCGGCGGCTCCGTCGACTTGGTTGGCGTTGACCAAGCGATCGCCAAAGACGGCGTGCAGTTTGTCGACCTCAATGGCAACTCCGGTTATCCGGGAACCCTCCAGCAGTTGGTACAGACCAATCCGGCGCGGCGTTACAGGGTCGGGTTCTGGCTCGCGGGCAACCCAGCAGACGACCCAGTGAAGCACCTCGAAGTGTCGTTCGGTTCGGTCCGCAAAGAGTTCACATTTGATACCACCGGCCACACCAACCAGGACCTCGGATGGGTACATCACGAGTTCATCGCCGACCCCGACTGCAGTTCGACGACGATGTTGACATTCCACAGCCTGACCGAGGGTATTCGCGGCCCGAACATCGACGGCGTCACTATCGACGACGCTGGCGCTAGCTCGAGCTGCGGGTCGACCGGCTTCCGGACCGTCCCGCCCACGCGCATCCTCGACACTCGTCCGGCCACCATGGTTGGTTACTCGGGGGGCAAGCCTGCCGGCGGATCAACAGTGGTGACGGTTCCGATCGTGGGCGTCGCCGGAATGCCTGCCGGAGGCGTGGCGGCCGTGATCGCCAATCTCACCGCTACCGAGACCGACGGCCCCAACTACGTGGTCGCGTTCCCGTCGGGCACGACGCAGCCCGCGACATCAAACGTCAATCTCGAGTTCCCCGGTGAGACACGTGCCAACGTCGCCGTGGTGCCGGTGGGTGCCGACGGGGCGATCAGCCTCATCAGCCTCGTTCCGGTGCACCTCATCGTCGACGTGCTCGGCTACTTCGGTTGAGGCGTGCCGCCGCCCTCTCGATAGGTGCGTCGCCGACAGATCATCTCACCCCGACGGTGCCGCCCGCGACTGTCCCGTTTGTCGGAGCGGTGCTGTCGTACCATCTGCGGATGCAGAGCGAGTCGACACTCAACCAGGCGGGCAACACGGTTGCCTGGCGGTGGGCCGCGGTACCACGTCATTGACCACCTCTGAACGACGTCCCGCAACTCACCAACCAGCTCGCCGGTGTGCTGATCACCGAAACCAGAAGGGGTAGGGCCACCATGGGCTTTCCATCAGATCTCGACATCGCCCAGGCCGCACCGCTTCAGCCGCTCACCGACATCGCTGCCCAGATGGGCATCGGTGCCCACCTGATCGAGCCGTACGGTGACAGCCTGGCCAAGATCAAGCTGAAGGCGATCGAGGAGCTGTCCGATCGGCCCAAAGCCAAATATGTTGTCGTGTCGGCAATCACCCCAACCCCGCTCGGCGAGGGCAAGACCACCACCACGGTCGGCCTCGGCCAGGCGTTCAAACACATTGGCAAGAAGAGCGTGATCGCAATTCGCCAACCGTCAATGGGCCCGACGTTCGGCATCAAGGGTGGCGCGGCCGGCGGCGGCTACAGCCAGGTGATCCCCATGGAGCTGCTCAACCTGCACCTCACCGGTGACTTCCACGCGGTCACATCTGCCCACAACATGCTCGCAGCGGTGCTGGACAATCACCTTCACCAGGGCAACAAGCTTGGCATCGACATGAACAACATCACGTGGCGGCGCGTGCTCGACATCAACGAGCGGGCACTGCGCAACATCGTGATCGGCCTTGGCGCGAAGGAGGACGGTGTGACGCGCCAAACCGGGTTCGACATCACGGCTGCCTCCGAGGTGATGGCCATCTTCGCCCTCTGCACCTCGCTGCAGGACATCCGCGAGCGGCTCGGCCGGATTGTCGTGGGCTACACGCCGGAAGGCGATCCCGTGACCGCCGAAGATTTGAAGGGCGCCGGCGCGATGGCGGCGATCATGCGCGATGCAATCAAGCCCAACCTGATGCAAACGCTCGAGGGCACGCCCGTCCTGGTCCACGCCGGACCGTTCGGCAACATCGCCCACGGCAACAGCAGCATCATCGCCGACCAGATCGGCATCCGTGGCGGCGACTACCTGATCACCGAGGCCGGCTTCGGGGCCGACATGGGCGCAGAACGGTTCTTCAACATCAAGTGTCGCGCGTCAGGCCTCGCTCCGGATGCTGCGGTCGTGGTCGCAACGGTTCGTGCGCTGAAGGCCCACTCGGGCAAGCACAGAATCGTCGCCGGCAAGGCGTTGCCACCCGACCTTCTTGCCGAAAATCCCGATGAGGTCCACATCGGTGGCGCCAACCTGCGCAAGCAGATCGAAAACATCCGCATCCATGGTGTCTCCCCAGTAGTCGCGATCAATGCGTTCCCGGATGACTTCGACAGCGAGCACCGTGCGATCATCGAGTTGGCTACCGAGTTCGGCTGCCGCGTCGCCGTGTGCAACAACTTCACCGACGGCGGCAAGGGCGCCATCGAGCTTGCCGAGGCCGTCGCCGACGCCGCCCACGAGCCCTCCACGTTCCATGTGCTCTATCCGTCGGACGCATCGCTGAAGACCAAGATCGAGACCGTCGCGACCAAGGTGTACGGCGCGGCGAAGGTCGAGTACTCGGCCGCAGCCAACCGACAACTCGCCAACTACGAGCACAACGGCTTCGGCGACCTGCCGGTCTGCATCGCAAAGACCCACCTCTCGATCTCGTCCGATGCATCGCTGATGGGCGCGCCGACCGGATGGACGCTGCCGGTACGAGAAGTGCGTGCATCGGTCGGCGCTGGGTTCGTGTACCCGATCTGCGGCAACATGCGCACGATGCCCGGCCTCGGCGGCGACCCGGCCGCTCACCACATCGACATCGACGCCGATGGCGTCATCAGCAACCTGTCGTAGCTCCACAGATTTTTCTAGGTTCAGAGTTCGTCTGACCAGGTCGGCGAGTGAACCGATATGCGGTTCGATCGGGCCTTTGTCGGCGTGACGCCGAAGCTCGAGTTTGCCGATCTGATTTCGGTGGACCTCATCGGGGCCATCGGCCAGCCGGAGAAGACGAGCGGTGGCGTACATCGCGGTCAGGCCAAAATCGTTGTTCGTGCCAGCGCCACCGAAGGCTTGGATGGCCCAGTCGACGACCCTGCACGCCATATTCGGCACGGCGACCTTGATCATCGCGATCTCGCGCTTCGCTTCCTTGTTGCCCACCGTGTCCATCATGTGAGCTGTCTTCAACGTCAGAAGTCGTGATTGTTCGATGGCGATTCGTGCCTCGGCAATGCGCTCGAGCGTGACCCCCTGTTCGGACACGGGGCGTCCAAACGCGACCCGGTGCTGCGTGCGTCGACACATCAACTCGAGTGCACGTTCGGCGAGACCTATCAGGCGCATGCAATGGTGAATTCGGCCTGGGCCGAGCCGACCCTGCGCGATCTCGAACCCGCGCCCCTCCCCCAACAACATGTTGCTACCGGCACTCGAACGTCGGTGAACTGCACCTCAGAGGCCCGGTCGGGCATGCCGTAGAAGTTGAAGACGGGTAATGGCCGAATGCACCTCGACCCCCGGCGTATCCTTCGGGATCAGGATCATCGATTGCTGGCGGTGGCGGTCGGGATTGTCTGGATCGGACTTGCCCATGAAGATGATGATCTGACAGCGCGGGTCGGTCGCGTTGGTGGTGTACCACTTGCGTCCGTTGACCACGTACTCGTCGCCGTCGCGCACGATCGAGCTCTCGATGTTGGTCGCGTCGCTCGACGCTACGTCTGGCTCGGTCATCGCGAACGCCGAGCGAATCTCGCCCGCCAGCAACGGCGTCAACCATCGCGTCTTGCTGCTCTGGCGAGCCATAGCGAGCGAGCACTTCCATGTTGCCGGTGTCGGGCGCCGAGCAGTTGAAGATCTCCGGGGCGAGGTGGGAACGGCCCATCACCTCACACAGCGGCGCGTATTCGAGATTGGTGAGGCCGGCACCATGTTCGCTCTCGGGAAGAAACAGGTTCCATAAACCAGCCTGACGAGCAAGCGGCTTGAGTTCTTCGACTACCGGCCACACCGCCCACGGCCCCAACTTCGTCGACTCGTTGAAGAATCGGGTTTCATTCGGGTACACGTGCTCGTCCATGAACGCCTCGAGGCGCTGGCGCAGTTCATGGGTCGTTGTGTTCTCGTCGAAGTCCATCGGTGCTCCTCATTCGTTGACCACGACGTGTCTGGCACGTTGTGGTTGGGTGGGTCAGGCCGTTTCCGGTTCTTCGTGGGCATCGTGGCGTATTCGCTCGATCCATCGGCGGCGCCGTTCGATCTGCACCACGGAGATCGACTTGGCGGTGTCGCTGTCACCCCGTTCGAGTGCCTCGAGCAGCATCCGTTGATGTGTCAAGGCGATGTCACGACGACCCGGATCGGCACTGAGCCAAGCTCGCCGCACGTTCTCGCCCCGCATCTGCAACACCCGGAGAACCGAACTAAGAGTCTCGTTGCCGCTGGCGTCGTACACCAACGAACCGAACCGGTCATGAAGTCGGGCGATGTCGTCGGGGTCGGTTGCCGACGCGATCTGATCGAGCACCGCGTGCATCTGCGCAAGCTGCTCGTCGGTCACCCGTTGCGCGGCGAGCGCCGCGGCTGGCGGCTGCAACAGTTGTCGGACTTCGACGACTTCGTCAAGGTCTTTGGTCTGGATGAGTTCCAGGGCAAACACCAAACCCGACAACAACTCACTCGGGGCAAGGCTGGTGACATACGTCCCATCGCCCCGACGTACATCGAGCACATTGATCTGCGACAGCGCCCGCACTGCCTCGCGCAACGACCCGCGAGACACACCGAGCCGGTCGGCCAGCTCCTGTTCGGGCGGCAAGCGTTCTCCGGCGGCCAGCTCTCCCGAGCGAATCATCGCTCGAATGCTTTCGATCGCCTTCGAAGTGACGCTCACCACAAACCTCCAATGTTTGACGGACACACCGCAGTGGTTTCAGCGTACGGATCTTGGCCCCCGAGCCGAGGAAACCCAGCGCAGTCAACTCGCGAACTTGCCCGCATCCGCAGACCCACCGTCGGGCCCACGGCACGAGAAGTCCGATGTCTCTGATCTACCCTGGCCCGGTGAACGCGACCCTCCACCACCCGCCGCTGCTCCCTCATCTCGTCATTCGCAGCCTCAACGCCCACGATGAGGAGCCTTGTATCTACCTCGCCGGCCGAGTGGCCTCGTACGCCGATATCCGGCGACGAACCAGCCAGTTGGTGCAAGCCCAGCAAGCTCGCGGCGTGACCCTCGGCACCCGACTGGCCGTGCTGTCGAAGAATCGACCCGAGGTGCTCACCAACCTCACTGCGTCGCTGGTGAACGGGTGTGTGATCACACCGCTGCACCCGATGGGCTCGTTGGCCGACCACGCCTACGCGATTGGCGATGCCGAGATCGAGTGCCTCGTGTTCGACGCCGGCTACTTCACCGAGCGAGCACGCGAGCTGAAGGAGCAGTACCCGCACCTGACGCTGCTCGGTTTCGGGCCCAACGATGTCGGCGACGACTATCTGGCGCTCGCCGACCAGTTCGAGCCGCTTCCGCTCGTCGCCCCCGAGGTGGGTCCGGAGGACTTGTGCACCGTGGTCTACACCGGTGGCACAACCGGTCGACCAAAAGGTGTGCTGATGACACACCGCGTGTGGCAGGCAATGACGTGGATCCAAATGGCTGAGTGGGAATTTCCCGAAGACCTGCGGCTCGCTATTGCAACGCCGTTGTCGCATGCCGCCATGTCGCTCGTCGCCCCGGTGTTGTTGTCTGGCGGCGCCTTCTACGTGATGGACGGGTTCAGCCCAGACGCGTTCTTCGACCTGGTCGAGGAGCATCGAATCACTGCAACGCTGATCGTGCCCGTGATGCTGTACGCGCTGCAAGGCCATCCCCGATACGAAACCGCCGACATGTCGTCGATGGAGACGATCTTCTACGGGGCGTCGCCGATGAGTCCCGCCAAGCTGGCCCAGGCAATTGAACATTGGGGACCGATCTTCTTCCAGTTCTTCGGCCAGACAGAAGCGCCGATGGTGATTGCCCACTTGAAGAAGTGCGAGCACGACCTTGCCCGACCAGACCGCCTGGCGTCGTGCGGCAAACCGGTGCCGTGGATGCACGTCGCCTTGCTCGACGAAGACAATCAACCGGTCAGGGCCGGGGAATCGGGAGAAATCTGCACCCGCGGGCCGCTGGTGATGAACGGCTACAAAGACCTGCCCGACGAGACATCCGTGGCACTCGCTGGCAACTGGTTGCACACCGGAGACGTGGGTCGCTTCGACGAAGACGGATTTCTGTACATCGTGGATCGCACCAAAGACATGGTGATCACCGGCGGTTTCAACGTCTTCCCACGCGAGGTCGAAGATGTGCTCACCACGCACCCTGCCGTCGGCATGGTGATGGTGATCGGTGTCCCCGACGACAAGTGGGGTGAAGCCGTCAAGGCAATCGTCGTCTTGCAGCCTGGCCACGAACCCTCCGATGCGTTGACTGATGAGTTGCAACAATTGGTCAAGGACGTGAAGGGCTCGCAGCAATCGCCGAAGTCGATTGACTACGTCGACGTCCTGCCGTTGACCCCGGTGGGCAAACCCGACAAGAAGGCGGTGCGGGCCACCTACTGGAACAACACCGGGCGAGCGGTGTCGTAGCCGGAGTGCAAGCCAGTCACGCAATGCCGATCGGACCGACAAGATCGTCGGCCCGATCGGCAATGCGGGTTCGGTCAGCCCGGTGCCACGCCCATGGCGAGGTCGCTGACGTCTTCGAACTCGGTCGTCAACGGAACAACTTTGCCGTTCTCGAGCTTGCTGAAGATGACGCTGCGGTTGAACAGGCGGTTGTAACCCTCGAGGCCGTCGGTCCACTCTTGCGTGAAGTCGAGCACCGGCACCATGCCGTTGAGATCCAGCGCAGTGGTCGTGTTGGCTGCTTCGTAGAACGACTCGGCTGTGATCTCGCCCTCGATCGTCTCGGCGATCTGGGTGAACCCGACGAATGCTGCCCACGTGCCCATGCCACCGAGCGAGTTGTAGTCGTTGCCGTCTTCGGCGATACCCGCCTCTTCGAGCGCAGCGCGGTACTCGTCCCACGGTGCCGTGGAGATGTCGGGGTACATGCCGACGATGATGTTGCCGTCGGTCGCCTCTTCGTTGCCCTTGGCTGAGACCTCGTTGAGGTTGCCTTGCGGTCCGAACTGCTGGGCGTCGGTGCCCGACTGGGTCCACGCCGTGTTCCAGGTGATGAACGGGGTCTCCGACACGATCGTGATGACGCAATCGGCGTCGGTCGTGGCCTGAGCGACTTCGGCGGAATAGTCCTGCGCCGTGGGCGGCAGGATGATGACCTCACCGAACTCCCGGTCGTAGCAGACATTGCGTTCTCCATCGGTTCGATGAACACTTGTGCGCCATCGATGATGACGGCATTGATGTTCTCGCACCCGTCGTCGACTGCGCGCTGCACCGCACCGACGGCGTACATCGGCTGGTTGCCGATGTTGAACGAGTACGGATTCGTCAGCTCTGCCGGGGTGATCGGGCAGCATGCCCCGAACCAGGTGATGCTCGATTCCGCGATGACCGGCACGATCGACTCGGCGAAATAGGTGAACGACCCGACGATCGACACCATGCCCTCGTCGACCGCCTGACGTGCACAAGTGGCGGCGACGGCTGGATCGAACTGTTCGTCGCAGACGGTGACTTCGACCTGCCGGCCAGCAATGCCGCCCTTGGCATTGATCCAGTCGGCGTACAGGTTGGCGGTATTGGCGATGTTCTCGTATGTAGGACCGGCCGAGTTGAGCGTCGTGACCGTCATGATCTTGAGCGGTGCGCCAGAGGGCGCCTCGGTGGCGGCGGGCGCCTCGGTGCCAGCGGGCGCCTCGGTGGCGCGGGCGCTTCGGTGCCTGCGGGCGCTTCGGTTGTGGCTGTATCGCCAGCGTCGTCGTCGTCGCCGCATGCAGCGACCGCCAGGCCGCCGACTATGAAGAGTGCGAGGGCGCGCCTCCAGGCGGGCCGAGATGAAAGAGAACGCGAGTAGTTCGTCGTGGACATTGTTTCCCCCAATGCGTGTTCGCGGGCGCCGGACGCGCACCGCACCACGACTTCTAGCACAAAACATCCGATGTTCGCTACCCCCTTCTGAAGATGCACCAGTGGGTGGGTTCACTCGAAATCAACACGAGCTGGGCTCACCACGCGTCCTAAAGATGCTCAGCTACATGGCATTTCATGGGATTCCAGAGCAATCCGAAACCATTTGCGCGCTCGGTAATGGACGCGACTGGAGGAACGCGGTACCATCCCAATCGCGTCGACCGATCTGATGTTTCACTACGCAGAGTGGGGAGATCGGCGCAGGGGGACGATGAACGAAGTCATCAGATTCGCGTTGCTAGGCCTCGGCGTTGGAGCGCTGTATGCATTCGCATCACAGGGCTTGATCGTCATCTATCGCGGTACCGGCGTGCTCAACTTCTCGCTCGGCGCCACTGCCATTGCTGGCGTCTACATGCAGTGGGAACTGCACAACGAGCATGGTTGGCCATTTCTCTTGTCGGCGATCGCTGGCGTTGCTTGGGCGGCACTCATTGGTGCGCTCACGCACTGGATGGTGATGCGACCGCTACGACGCTCCAGTTCGCTCGTTCGTGTCATCGCCACCTTGGGCGTGCTCATCTCGGTCCAGGCGGGGGTCGTCATCCGCTACGGCTCCAATGCACGACAGGTGGAGAGTTGGTTGCCGACCGACCGCGTCACGTTGTGGGGCGACGTCGGCATCACCGTCGACCGTCTCATCCTGCTCGCCATTGGCAGCGCCTCGGCGTTCGCCCTCTGGCTGCTGTATCGGGCGAGCCAGTTCGGTCTCGCCACCGAGGCGGTCTCTGAGAGCGAGCGCTCGGCAGGCGCGATCGGCATCTCCCCGAATCGCATCGCACTACTGAACTGGGCGCTCGGGTCCGCAATCGCTGCCGTCGCCGGAATTCTCGTCGTGCCCATCATCACCCTGCAGGTGACGGCGATGACGGCACTCATCCTGGCTGCGCTCGCAGCCGCATTGGTGGGTGACTTCCGATCCTTCCCCATCGCCACGGCAGCCGGGTTTGCGATCGGTATCGGCCAAGCGCTCGTGGGAAGATTCGGCAATCAGGAGGGCCTTGGTGCCTCGCTGCCATTCCTCGTGATCATTGTGGTGTTGGTGTTTCGCGGACGTTCGCTTCCCATGCGCGACCATTACCTGCAGCAGCTGCCGATGGTTGGTACCGGACGGATCAACTGGGCCTGGACGCTGTTCGGCTGCGGCGCCATCGTGTTCGTGATGGTCACGAAACAAGCGAAGTGGATCGATGCCATCACGGTGTCGTTGGGCGTGACGATCGTTCTGCTGTCGATCGTGCTGCTCACCGGGTATGCCGGCCAACTCTCGCTCGCGCAGTACTCGATTGCCGGATTCGGCGCGTACGTCGCCGGCCGCCTCGTCGCGGTGTACGACATCCCATTCCTGCTCGGGCTCCTCGCCGGCGTCGCTGCCGCAGTGCCACTCGGCATCATCTTCGGTCTTCCGGCCGTGCGAACCAGAGGCATCAACCTGGCCATCGTCACGCTCGGTCTCGGCTCGACGATCGAACTGATGATCTTCAAGAACCGCAACTACACCGGTGGCGTACAGGGCACGCAGGTCGGCAACCCCGAGCTGTTCGGTTACGACATCGGTTCCATCAACTATCCCGAGCGATACGGCATCTTCGTCTTGGTGATGACGATGCTGGCGGTCGTGGTCGTCGCCAACGTGCGACGTGGCCGCAGCGGTCGCCGACTCATCGCCGTTCGCACCAACGAGCGGGCGGCAGCGGCACTCGGCATCAACGTCATGGTCGCCAAGCTCTTCGCTTTCTCGTTGGCGTCCGCGATTGCCGCGCTCGGCGGCATCGTTCTCGCATTTCGACTCAGTTCCATCAGCTACTCCTCGTTCAGCAACTTCAACTCGATCACGTATGTCGGTTTGGCGTTGTTCGGCGGGGTCGGCCAACTGCTCGGCGCGTTCGTCGGGTCCACACTCGCAACCGCCGGGATCAACCAGGAAGTTCTCGAAACCTCGTGGGACGGGGTCGGCAAGTGGATTCAGCTCATCAGCGGTGTTGGGATCCTGCTCACACTCATCATCTACAAAGACGGCGTGGCCGCTCAATGGGTCAAGATGGCGCGCGAGATCAAGAAGACGCGGAAATGGAGCCGGCCCTACACGATCAATCTCGCTGATGTCGCTGATCTCGACGACGTCGACCACCACACGAAAGTCCCAGAGCGGACGCTGATCGTCGAGGGTCTCACGGTGCGCTATGGCGCGGTGGTGGCGGTACACGACGTGAACTTCAGCCTCGAACCGGGCGTGATCACCGGCCTCATCGGCCCCAACGGCGCCGGCAAGACATCGCTCATCGACGCCATCAGCGGGTTCGCGAATTCTGAGGGCTCGGTGCGTCTCGGCCAAACCCTTGACGATTCCTGGCTCGACATGTCGAAGTATCCAGCGGTGAAACGTGCCCGCTCAGGGGTGGCACGCTCGTTCCAGTCGCTCGAGTTGTTCGAAGACTCGACGGTGTTCGAAAACCTCAGCGTGGCCGCCGACCCGCAAGATCTCCGCTCGTATCTACTCGACCTGATCTGGCCGATCAACCCGAAACTCCCTTCGGCAGTGGTGCGTGCGGTCACCGAATTCGACCTCGACGAAGACCTTCACCGCGACGTTCACGACCTCTCGTACGGAAAGCGGCGGCTCCTTGCGATCGCCCGGGCAGTTGCGATGAACCCCAGCGTGCTGCTGCTCGATGAGCCTGCGGCCGGTCTCAGTTCCAGTGAGAGCATGGAGTTGGCGCGGGTGGTTCGGCGCCTTGCCGACGACTGGGGCATGTCAATCCTTGTCGTCGAGCATGACATGAACTTCGTGATGGGAGTGTGCGACCAGGTGATCGTCCTCGACTTCGGTCGACTCATCGCCGCTGGCCCGCCCGAACAGGTGCGTTCAGATCCCTCGGTCATTGCGGCCTATCTTGGTGACGGCACCGAGGGCGAGCCCGACGCCTCGAACGAACTCGAGCCGGCTGTGTCTGCCACTACTTCTGGGGGTGCTGCGTGAGCGCCCCACTCTTGCAAACCCGCAACCTGAAGGCCGGTTATCTGGGCCGGGAGGTGGTTCGGGCGGTGAACCTTCAGGTGCGTCGCGGCGAAGTGGTGTGCCTGCTCGGGCCGAATGGGGCCGGCAAGTCGACGACGCTGCTGACCATCGCCGGCGAGTTGGCCCCGGTGGACGGAATCGTCCTGTTCAACAACGTGCCCACGTTCACCGCGATGGACAAGCGCGTGCGCGACGGAGGCATCGGCCTCATCACCGAAGAGCGCCTCGTTTTCACCAAGATGTCTGCTCGAGACAACCTGCGGGTCGGCGGTGGATCCGTCGAAGACGCGTTGGCTTTGTTCCCCGAACTCGAACCGCGCCTCTCGGTACGGGGCGGAATGCTGTCGGGTGGCGAGCAACAGATGCTGGCGCTCGCACGAGCACTCAGCCGCAATCCGTCGCTGCTGCTCGCCGACGAACTGTCCCTCGGTCTCGCACCCATGATCGTCGACCGACTGCTCGGCGCTGTCCGCAAGGCCGCCGACGATCGTGGCACCGGCGCACTCATCATCGAGCAGCACGCGCACAAGGCATTGAAGTACGCCGACCGGATGTACCTCATGGCCCGAGGGCAGATCCTGCTCGAACTCTCCGCCGCCGAGGCGATCGAGCGCCTCGACGAGATCGAAGACGCCTACTTGCGAGGCACCTCGGAAACCGAAGAAGACCACATCGAGCGGCTGCGCCAAAAGAACAAACGCAAGCAATGGAAGCGCCAGCGTGTTCGCGAGCATGAATTGGAACGGCTGACCGGAAAGATCGTGTCCACCAGGAGGGCAGAAGATGATGACGAATACTTCGAAAAGGAACGCAAGCTGCGTTCGTTCGCAAAGCGCGTCAGGAGATAGCTGACCATGGGATACCGCACTTCAGAACTCCCCCCGGTAGAGCTCGACGAGTTCGCGAAGATTCCGTTCTTCGAACGGATGAAGATCCTGCAACTCCACTGGGTTCAGTACGGCTTCGGAACTCCGAAGCAGACGATCACGTTCTATGTGTGGAAGATCTTCTTCTACGCGCTGTTCGGGTTGATTGTCGCTGGCGCATTCACCAAAGGCCTGGAGTTCAACGACATCGGCGGCTGGTGGAATGAACCAATCCTCTACCAGAAGCTGATGATCTGGACGATCCTGCTCGAAATCCTCGGGCTCGCTGCCACGTGCGGCCCGTTGGCGTTCCACTTCGATCCGCCGATCGGCGGTGTCTTGTATTGGTGGCAGAACGACACGATCCGGGTGCCGCCGTATCCCAATCACGTGCCGTTCACGAAGGGCAACCGGCGCACACCGTGGGACACCGGGCTCTACAAGCTGATCGTGTTCTGGCTGGTCATGATGCTGTTCCTGTCGGGCGAGCAGGTCGCCGGCTTGCCGGAAGGGTCAGCGGGCATCATGCCGCAGTGGGCGTTGGTGACCTACTGCTGCCTCATTCTGCTCATGGCAATGCGAGACAAGATTGTGTTCCTGTCGGCGCGGTCCGAACAGTACGTGCCGACATTGCTGTATTTCGGATTGTTCAGCAACTTCGTCGACATGATCGTCGCTGCCAAGATCTGCATCGTCGTGATCTGGATGGGCGCTGGCTTCTCCAAGTTGCAGCATGGGTTCTCGTCGACCGTGGCGATCATGGTGCAAAACACACCCTGGATGACCTCGCAACGATTCCGCAGAGCAACCGTCAAGGACTACCCGAACGACATCCGCCCATCGAGGGTGACCCATTTGATGGCGCACGTCGGCGGCACCACCTGCGAGATCGTCATGCCACTTGTGCTGCTCTTCTCCCCGTGGCCATGGCTCACTTGGATCGCGATCATCTCGATCTGGATGCTCCACACCTTCATCATTTCGACCATTCCTATTGCAGTGCCCCTCGAATGGAATGTGTTCTTCATGTTCTGTGTGGCGTTCCTGTTCGCTGGCTTCCCCGCCGGCGACGGGTACGGGGTTGGAGACATGGACCCGGTGTTGCTGGCAATCGTTGTCACCGTCGCCCTCTTCCCGATCATCCTCGGAGCGCTTCGACCGCAATACGTGTCGTTCCTCGTAGGGATGAAGCAATATGCCGGGAACTGGGCCTCGGGTTCATTCTCGTTCCGCAACAAGGAGATGGAAGATCGGATCAACGAGCGGGTCGTGAAAGCTGCCGACAACCAGATCGACCAGCTCGATCCCTTGTTCGGCAACGAGATCTCGGAGATTTTCGTCCAAAAGGCAGTTGCGTTCCGGATGATGCACCCAATGGGACGCATGCACATGTCACTCTTGATGCGCCACACCGACGGGCTCGACGACCGAATCCAGCGCGAGGGCGAGTTCGTCAGCAATGTGCTCACGGGCTGGAACTTCGGCGACGGACACTGCCTCGACGAACGACTGATCGAAGCAATGCAAGAGCGATGCCAGTACGAACCGGGCGACGTCGTCGTCGCGTGGACCGAGTCGCAGCCGGCCTTCAGCAAGAAGGTGCAGTATCGGGTGATCGACGCCGCACTCGGCACGATCGAGAAGGGTTGGTACCACAACGATGATGCGTACAACGAACAACCGTGGCTGCCCAATGGCCCCATTCCGCACACGGTCACCTGGACCAAGCCCGGTTATGTCGCCCCCGGAGTTGCGTATCCGGGCAGCGGTGGCCGAGTGTGAGGTGATGAGATCGTGACATCGGCGATCGTCGTCGGCAGCGGGCCAAATGGGCTCGCTGCCGCGGCGCGGCTGGCCCGAGCCGGTCTCGATGTAACGGTGCTCGAGGCGAGCGATGAGATCGGCGGAGGCACGCGCAGCTCAGAGATGATCGTCCCCGGTTTGGTGCACGATCACTGCTCTGCCGTCCATCCCATCGCCGCCGCCTCACCCTACTTTGGCGAACTGATCCTCGGAGCAGACGGGCTCAACTGGCTGCAACCGAAGGTCGATTGCGCACATCCGCTCGACGACGGAACAGCGGGCGTGCTGTTCAAGTCGCTCGATCACACCGCCGATGCCCTGGGCGACGACGGCCGGCGGTGGCGCCGCGTCTTCGAACACCCTTCCAAACACTTCGACGATCTGTTCGCAGACGCCTCGCAGCCAGTCCTGCGGATACCTGAGCCATCCATTGATCGCTGGCGCGCTTCGGCATCGAAGCGATGACGCCTGCGACCGTGGTCGGTCGGACATGGAAGACCCAGGAAGCCAAGGCGCTCTGGGCCGGAATCGCGGCGCACGCGTTCTCACGGCTCGACCGGCCGATGACGAGCGCTGTGGGCTCATGCTGATCGCTGCGTCGCACGCAAAAGGGTGGGTGGTGGCCGAGGGCGGCTCGGGTGCGATCGCCCGAGCCCTCGCCGCCGACATAGAACGACATGGAGGCAAGATCGAGACCGGCGTGCGCGTCCGTCTCGGCCGATGACCTGCCTCCGAGCGATGTGCTGATGCTCGACCTGTCGCCCTCGCTGGCCGCCGACATCATGGGCGATCGTCTGCCAGGGCGCGTCGCACGCTCCTACCGCCGGTTCCGCCACGGCCCGGGAGCGTTCAAGGTCGACTTCGCAATAGAAGGTGATGTGCCGTGGGCCGCAACAGCTGCCCGCGATGCCGGCACAGTTCACCTAGGCGGTAGTGCCGATGAGGTCTTTGCCAACGAGAAGACGGTCCACCATGGGCGCGATGCCAGAGCGACCGTTCGTGCTCGTCGGCCAGCAGTACCTGGCCGACCCCAGCAGGTCGGTCGGCAACGTGAATCCACTCTGGACCTACGCGCACGTGCCGCACGCATACGCGGGCGACGCCACCGAGGCGATCATCTCGCAGATCGAACGTTTTGCACCGGCTTCCGCGATCAGATCGTTGGCACGGCAGTGCGTTCCGCGACGGAGATGTCGGTGTACAACCCGAACTATGTGGGCGGCGACATCATCGGCGGGGCGTCGTCGCTGAAGCAACTGCTGTTCCGCCCGCGATTCGCTCTCGACCCGTACTTCACCGGAGTGCCGGGGACGTACCTGTGTTCCGCGTCAACGCCGCCCGGAGCAGGAGCACACGGAATGTGTGGCTCCAACGCCGCCCCACGCGCACTTCGCGAGTTGGGCATCGAGTCCACGACCGACACCACGGCCAGAAATGAGATTGACAGATGACGCAGCAACCACGAATCCGGAAACCGCGACGGCCTCGCCGCGTTGGCCATCACGCTCTTGGCGGCCGCGCTCATCGCCATGCTGATCTACCAGATCACGTAGATGTCGGCCGCGGCCATCGTCGGGGCAAGTTCGGCTGGGATGTTCGGCGTTTGGTCAGGCGGCGTGCTGTGTTTCGATCCGCCACAGCGGCCGGTGAGTGGGGCGTGGCGGTGGTTGCGGGCGTGGCGTTCGTTCGACGGTTGCGATGTTGCTGGTTTGTCTGACGTGTTCCCAGAACTCTGGTGTGTTGAAGGTGAACTCGGGCGCTTCGATGAAGGTGTCGAGATCGATGCCGATGTTGCGGATGCAGGATTGACAGGATCCGGGGCTGTTCGGCAGAAATCTTGTGTGTCTCGCCCGTTGGCTACGCGCCGGCCGTGCATAGGTGCCGCACACAGTTACCTCGCGCCCTCGCCGTGTTTGCATTGCCGCCACGGGGTCTCGTGGGTCGCGTAGGGCGTGGTGGAGCCATCGGTTGTGTGCGCGTTCGACGGGAGAGCTGGCGGTGGCGAAGAGTCGAACCCCGTGGGCGCGGCGCCACCGGTAGGCCCTTTGTCGGCAGGCGTTGGTGCAGTACACCTTTTGACGGCCGGCTCGGTACTGGTGCGGTGTCGGTGTGTCACATACCGGGCAGCTCCCAGGGCTCGGTGATCGGTGGTTGCGATGAGTCATCAACGAGGTGTTGCGTCGTCGTGTTGCGTTGATCGGCCGACGGGGACACCTCGACGGAGATGTCGCTGCTCTGCGGTTGATCAGAAGGTGAATCCATGTAGCCCATCATCGTCAGGGGGTGTGGCACCGGTGCTTCGAGCGATGCGACACAAAGGCATTGACAGACGGGCCGATTTCAATCGGCTCGTACGTTGTGAACTCGAAACGGCATTCGAATGTCGTCATTGACGAATCGTCTCGAAGCACACCGCTCCGTCGCATAGCGAATCGTCTCGGTGTGTCGGTGACGGCCGGGCGGCCGATTGACGAATCGTCTCGAAGCACACCGCTCCGTCGCATAGCGAATCGTCTCGCGTGGTCCAGCATGCCAACGGTGCATCGGCCGGCGCGACGGCCGATTGACGAATCGTCTCGAAGCACACCGCTCCGTCGCATAGCGAACGATTCGGCGAGGCATGCGTCGTCAGTCCGCTCCGTCGCATAGCGAATCGTCTCGGTGTCGGCCGGCGGCCGTTGACGAATCGTCTCGAAGCACACCGCTCCGTCGCATAGCGAATCGTCTCGGACGAGGTGCGGCATGCCGACTCGTACTCGCGTGGCGCTATCGGATTCGGCACCCACGCTCACTCCGAGAAGATCGAGAGCATTCGACAAGCAAACCTTGTTGGCACGGCTCGAGACGATTCAACGAGGCAGAGTCATCGTCCCTCCGAGACGATTCGGCGATGTTCCAGAATCGATGCACCCCGTCGGACGTTCGCGTCGTCGGCGCGACGGGCCGGGCGAGTTCGTGCGACCAGCGATCCAGTGTTTCGTCGTCAGGTGCTGCTGAGTACTCCGACGTTGTCGACCGAATCGGCGACGTGTCCCGTACTGGACGTGTCCCCTACTGAAGGAGTACCTCGTGTCATCCGATGAGAAGATTGCCAAGAAGCTGATTCAGACCCTGGAAACCGGAAAGCTCGGTTTCATGACCGCCGCCGAGAAGCTCGAAGCCGACCAGCCCGCCGTCGCCGCGGCGTTCCGCCAGTTCTCGCAAGAACGCGCCGCCATGTCGGTGGAGCTCTCAAGCATTGCGACTGCATACGGCGACGACATCGCGCAGCGCAGCACCGTTGCCGGCGCGCTCCACCGCGGCTGGATCGCGGTCAAGGACGCCTGACCTCTGACGATTCAACCGCCGTTATCAACGCCGCAGAGGCCGGTGAAGATCATGCCGTCGAGCAGTACCGGGAGGCGATTGCCGACGGCGACGTGTCACCTGAGTTCCGCGTAATCCTCACCCGCCAACTCGACTCGGTGCAAGCGGCGCATGACTATGTGCGAGGGCCTCGTCGCAGCTCACTGAGCCACCCGACTCGGCAGCACATCCCCCGGTAAACGATCGGGACCGCATGGTCCGGATCGTTTGCGCTTCGCCGCAGATCTTGTGCCATTTCAACGCTTCGGAAACGCTCGCGACACACAACTGTTCTAGGGTTCTGCCTATGGCTGTGTTATTGCGAGGTGGTCGAGTGATCGACCCAGCGTCAAAGTTGGACCAGATTGCCGATGTGCTCACAGATGACGGTGTCATCGTGGCGATCGGGGCAGACCTGCAACAGCGGCGAAGGTGTCGTGCCACCAGGCACCGACGTCATCGACTGCGCCGGGATGCTCGTCACGCCTGGGCTGATCGACCTCCACGTTCACGTGATGCCCGGGCTCGGCGACTTCTGCGTGAAGGCCGACGACGTTGGCGTCGGCATGGGCGTCCCGCTCCTCATCGACGGTGGCACCAGCGGTGTCGCCACGTTCGATCTGGCCCGCGCCGCGGTCATCGACCACCCGGCCACCAAAACTGAGGTCTTGGCGTTCATCGACCCGAACCAGCTCTACCTCGCGACGAAAGACTTCATCTGCCACAAACTCGAAATCGCCAACGACGAACGCAACATCGATGTCGAATCGCTCGACGCGTCGATGGAGCGCAACGCCGACGTGATCGTCGGTTTGAAAGTGCGGGCCTGCTACACCGAAGACCCAGACCACTCACCGTTCCTCGAAGTCGCCCAGCGTTCGTCTCAGGGGAAGCCGGTGATGGTGCACCTCGGAAGATTCCCGCACACACCCACCATCTCCACGCCGCGGTTGCTCGAAGCGTTGCGCCCTGGCGACATCATCACCCACGCGTTTCGGGGCGCAGGCGGCATGCTCGATCGGAACGGCAAAGTCATCCCGGAGTTCGTCGATGCCATCGACCGCGGCGTCCGTCTCGACATCGGCCACTCCGGTACCGACTTCCGGTTCCGCGACGCCCGCAAGCTGTTCGATCAGGGCTACTTCCCCACCACCATCTCGACCGACCTGAACATCTTCAACATCGGTGGCCCGGTGTACTCGCTCGCCGAGACGATGACCAAGATCCTGTCCATGGGCGTCGACCTCGTCGACGTGATCTCGATGTGCACGACCAACGTGGCCGACACCATCGGGCGTCGCGACACGTACGGTGAACTCGCCGTCGGCCGGCGAGCCCACGTGAGCGTGCTCGCCATCGAGAACAGTCATCTCGATGTGAGCGATGGTCACGAGACTGTCGGCGTCGATCAGTGGCTGCGTCCGGTCGGTTGCCTCAGCAGCGGCACCTGGTACGAGTCGCAACTCGTTCGCCAGCCCGTAGCAGCCTGACACCGATCGAGTCTGGCGCCACACCATGGAGCAGCTGATCGACCAAGGCGATCTGTTGGCAACGCTGGGCCACTTCTGGCATCCGGTGTGCAGCGTCGCCGATCTCCCGTCTGGTCGACCGCTCGGCGTGCGCCTGCTTGGAACGCGACATCGCCGTCGCCCGCCTCGAAGACGGTGGACTGACCGCCCTGGAAGATCGGTGCGTCCACCGGTCCACCCGCCTGTCGGTGGGTACCGTCGACGGTTGCGACTTGCGGTGCGCATACCACGGATGGACCTGGTCCTCGATCGGGCGAGTGCACATCGATCCCGTCACTTCCGAACGGGCCGATTCCATCGAAGGCGGTCGTCGAGTCGTACGACGTCGCCGAGCGGTACGGCTTGGTCTGGGTGCGGCTCGTGCGGACGAAGCCGGGCTCGCCGTCCTCGACGATTCCGCATTGCTCAGCTCACGACGACCCAACGCTGCACGTGATCGTCGGCGAGCCGTACACGTGGCCGGTTGCCGCCCCACGTCGAGTCGAGAACTTCGTCGATCTCGCCCACTTCGCCTGGGTGCACGACGGGTCACTGGGCAAACGGGACGAGCCAGTGCCGCCATTGCCCAACATCGAGCGGGTCGGCAGCGAGTTGCAGTTCGTCTACGAACCGCCCGATTTCCAACCGGACGATGCCGCCATGTATGGCCGCTCGTCGTACCGCATGCCGATGATGTGCACTGTCGACATCGAGTTCCAACTCGCCAGCGGTGCACGTCGAATCTTGTGGATGACCGCGAGCCCGATCGATCGAACGACCTGCCGCAGCTTCTGGTTCATGGCCCGCGACGACGATCTCGACGGACGACGATCTGGAAGGGCGACGACGCCGAACACATCGAGTTCCAGCGTCTCATCCTCAGCGAGGACGAACCGGTCGTGTGTGCCCAGGTGCCAGGAGAGTTTCCGCTCGATCCTTCAGCCGAACTGTCGGTGTCGACCGATCTCGTGTCGAACGTGTATCGCCACTGGCTGCGAGAGTTGGTTCGTGCCTACCGTTCGGATGGCGCCGCCGGGTTGGCAGAAGCGGCCGCGTGGATCTCGGACGCGAGCGACGCGGCCTCACCGGCATCGAGCCACGACCCACGCACCCCGTCGAGTGCGATGTTGACCATGTCGTCAAAGTCGTAACCGAACGCTGCTGCGCACAGCTGATACTCCTGCGACAGGTCGAGCCCGACGAGCGCCGGGTCGTCGGTGTTCAGCGTGGCGAGCAGCCCCGCCGACCGCATCATCGGAAAGACGTGGTCGCCGATGTCTGCGACCACGCCGGGATTGATCCGCACGTTTGCGTTCGGACACACCGTGAGAGGAATCTGCTCGTCAACAAACCGACGCACGAGTTCGGGGTCTTCGAAAATGGAAATGCCATGATCGATTCGCTCGCAGTTCAAGCCGTCGATCGCGTCACGAATGGCGGATGCCCCCGAGTTCTCCCCCTGGTGCGCGGTTCTCCGCAGGCCGCCAGCCGGTGCCTGTTCGTAGGCAGAACGGAAGCTGAGCGGATCGATACCTAACTCGGTGGAATCCATCCCCATGCCGATCACCCTGTCGACCCCTGCCGCACCGCCCAGCCGCAGCGCGACGAGTTCACCGATCTGCTGCGACGCGACAGATGGTCCGAAGTCGCGGTCGATGTCGAAGATCAACGCGCACCGCGCACCAGATTCGCGTTCGGCAGCGGCGAGGCCGCGATCGAGGGCGGCGATGATGTCGCCCAGTTGTTGACCGTCAGCCAGATGACGCGCCGGCGTGAAAAATGCCTCCCGATACCGCAAACCATGGGCGGCCCCGTCGATCATCGATTCGTAGGAAAGCCGTTCCCAATCATCAGGCGTGCGCAACAGTGACTGCACCAACCAGAACACATTGAGGAACCCGGTGAGGTCCTCGTATTCGTACAAAGCGGTGACGTCGTCAACAGGCAACCCCACACCATGAACGCGGGCCAGATCGGCCACGGTGCTCGGTCGCATCGTGCCTTCGATATGACAGTGCAGCTCGACCTTCGGCAACTGTGCGAGACCGATTGACGCGAGATCGATTGGCGTTGCGGCGATGACCATGGAACGCAACCTTACGAAATCGTCCGCCGAGCACGCGTTTCCGGACAGTTGATGACGGTGAATTCGGTGTTGACCAACACGTCGGTGCGATTCGGGCTGCAAGAATCGGCCGATGGAACACGAACAGATGTTGGCCGCAACTGCGGTAGACCTTGCCATCGTTGGTGGAACCGTGGTGCCCTGTGACGGTGGCGCACCGACGCCGCTCACGGTGACGGTGACCAACGGCAAGATCGTCGGGCTCGTCGCGCCTGGCACGCCCATCGACGCAGGCCGAACCATCGACGCGTCTGGTAGCGCGGTGCTGCCAGGCTTTGTCGACTGCCACACCCACATCGCATCGAACTTGTTACTGCGCGGCCTGCTCGAAGACGTGGAGTTGTTCGGCTGGCTCTCGACCATGTGGCGGCTGAAGCAAAACTTCGATCACGAGACGTTGTACTGGGCATCGATGTGCGGGCTGGTCGAGATGGCCCGGTCTGGCATCACCTGCTTCAACGAACACTTCGACGGGTACGCGGTCACGCCGGAGGTTCGTGCACTCGATGAAATCGGGCTGCGCGGCAACGCTCGGGTACGGCTTCGCCGACGGTGGCGTGTACGCCTCGGTCGCCGACTGGTCGTGGGCTGCGTTGGCAGATTTCGATGCAGCAACGGTGGGGGCGGCAGACATCGACGGTGATCGTGTTCGTCTTGCCTTGTCGCCGCACGCTCCGTACTCGTGCAGTGAGGCGATGTGGCGAGCGGTCCGGGAACTCGCCAACGAGCGCAGCCTTCCCATCCACACCCACATGGCGGAAGGACCCAACGAGAGCGCCTTCATGCAGACGACCTACGGCCGCACCACCGTGGAGTGGCTGGAAGACATCGGGTTCCTTCACAACGACATCACCGCGGCGCACTGCACCCAACTCACCGACAACGACATCTCGATCTTGGCGGCCCACGACGTGAAGGTCGCCCACTGCCCGGTGTGCAACGCCAAGCTCGCGTCGGGAACCATGAACCTGCGCGGACTGCGCGCCGCCGGCGTCACCGTCGGTCTGGCAACCGATGGCCCCGCCAGCCAGAACACCCTCGACACGTTCCAAGAGATGAAGTTCGCAGCGGTCACCCACAAGCAGGCCACGGGCGACTCCACCTTCCTGACTACCCGCGAAGTGCTCACCATGGCCACACGCGACGCGGCGCTTGCGATGCATCGCCCAGAGCTGGGCACCCTCGCAGTTGGCGCCCCCGCCGACATCACCATCGTCAGCTTGGCCGGCGCCCACGTCGCCCCGGTGTACGACGTGGAAGCGGCCCTCGTGTATGGCAGCCGGGCCGACGATGTGACCCACACCATCGTCGCCGGCCATCTGATCTACGACGGCGGCGAAGTGGTGGGAGTCGACGAAGAACGAGTCGTCGCCATGTTCACCGAAAAGGCGCTAGCACTCCGCGACCGCTCGATCTAGCGCTCTTCACGCGAGTACGGGACCCCCAACGACGCGGGTGCCGGGTTCGGAACTCTTCGACTTGTGAGTTTCGCTGCACCGGCCGGCACCAGGATCGCGATGAGCGTGACGAGGAACGGCAGCATCGACAAGAAGAAGCTCAGATTGCTCCCCTTCAGGAGCGGTAGCTCCCAACCCCGAGCCTGTGCCGTTGCGTCGAGGGAGATCATCGACCCGTACAGCAGCGCGCCTGCCACCACCCGGAACGGCCTCCAACCGGCAAAGATCACCACCGCCAGGGCTACCCAACCGCGCCCGCGAGCGATATCTGGCGACCAAGTTGGGGTGAACGACAACACCATGTACGCCCCGCCAGCACCCGAGATCGTCGCCCCGAGCACCGTGTAGACGATGCGCGACCACACGACACTCACTCCTGCCGCGTCGGCCGCTGCCGGGCTCTCGCCCACGGCGCGCATGTTCATCCCGTGACGTGTGTGGAACAGCACGAACGACACGATCGCCGGCAGGATGAGATAGGCGATGTAGACGATCGGGTCGTGATAGAAGAACGCTTCGAGCCACCCACCGTCGTCGAATGCTCCGCCCGGGTTGACCTCAGTGAACAGCACCTTGATGGGTGTGCCGTTGCGATTCGTCCCCAGTTGGTTCGATAGACCGATGCCCCCCAGAGCCAAGGCCAGCCCGGCGAGCACCTGGTTCGCGCGAAACACCACGACCGCTATGGCGAAAAGCAAGCCAGCCATGGCAGCGGCCAACATGCCGATCAACAACGCGATCCAAGGGCTCGTAACGCTCCACGACGTGACGGCGATCACGCCATACACGGCACCGATACCGATGAGGCCTTCCTGGCCGAGGTTGAGCACACCTACACGTTCACCAATCAAACAGCCGGTGGCAGCAAGCACCACCACGACGCTGGCCGGGATGGCGGCCGCGATGACGCTGAGAAACGCATTGTCGATCAGCGCAAGCATCATGTCGCCACCTGCGCATGGTCGGTCGTAGTGACACCGGAATCCGGCATCGCCTTCACGATCCGGTATCTGGCCGCGACCTCACCGAGCGCAATGCCCATGAGGATGATGCCGTAGATCCCGAAGATGATGAACACCGAGAGACCTTTGGTTTGCAAGACCAACCCTGCGTAGAACATCGAGGCGATGAAGAAGCCACCAACGATGACACCTCGGAACGAGCCGCCGGCCAGCGCCGCAACGATGAAGCCCGACAGACCGAACTGAGCTGAGAATCCAGGACTGAGAGCCTGCGCTCCGGGAGCACTGAGCTGCAACATTCCGCCCAAACCGGCTATCGCTCCAGTGACGAGCATGACCACGACGATGCGCCGCTTCACATTGATGCCAGCGAACAACGCCGCACGCGGGTTGCCCCCGATGATGTCGATCTCGAAACCGACCTTCGTGGCGCGAAATACCCAGGCCAACACGACTGCGATCGCGATCGGGACCAACAAGGCGATGGTGAGCTGTTCGGTGCCAGGCAACGAGGGCAGCACCACCGGAACCTTCTCGGTGGACTGGATGACAGCAGCGCCTGCGTCGCGCCAGAACCCAAGTGACGCCCACGCGACGAGTTGCACCGCTACGAAATTGAGCAGCAGCGTCGTGATGATCTCGTTGACGTCCCAATACGCGCGGGCAAACGCAGGCACCGCGATCCACAGCGCACCCGCGACGGTGCCGGCGAGGGCCATGACGATCAGCACGAACCAACGCGGCCCACCGAGATGGATCCCCACGCCGACGGCGGCGAATGCTCCCATGAGGAACTGACCGTCAGAACCGATGTTCCACACCTTCATTCGCAGCGACAGAGCGACGCCGAGGCCGGTCATCAGAATTGGGATTGCCCGAAGTGCCGTGCCTTCCAACCCTCGTTGGCTGCCAAAGATTGCGTCGACGGCATCGACGAGAATGGTGATCGGGTTACGTCCGGTGAGCAACAGCACCAGACCCGAAACGAGCAGTGCGACGATGGCACCTGCGACACGCGACCATGCCGCTGCCCTCGGGCTGGCGTCGACCCGCCGTTCCAGTCGGTACGTGGAGAAGGCTGTGCTCATACGTGTCCACCCATGAGCAGACCGAGGCGTTCGCGCTCAGCGTCGGCGGCTGACACCACATCGACCACTCGCCCTTCGTACATCACCGCGATGCGGTCGCTCATGAGCAATACCTCGTCGAGGTCATCGGAAATGAACACGACGGCGCACCCAGCATCTCGGCGTTCGAGGATGGAACTCTGCACTTCGTGGGTTGCGTTGACGTCGAGGCCCCGAGTGGGATGTGCGGCCACGAGTACGCGGCTGGCGACGAGCGCCTCACGTCGGGCCACGAGTCGCTGCTGGTTGCCGCCCGACATCTGCCCTGCGGTGGCAAACACGGAACGCGTTCGTACTCGACCGGCTTCGACCATGCGTTCGGCAAACTCGACGACGGCATCGCGTCGCAACCGGATGCCACTGGAAAGCTCTGGCCCCCAGTAGCTCCGCAAGACTGCATTGTCTTTCACCGGCGCGGATGCGACCATGCCAACTCCGATGCGGTCTTCCGGAATGTGACCGACGCCGAGATCGGCAATGTTGCGAACCGATTTGCGGCTGATTTCAACACCGTCGAGGTGAATGGAGCCCCAGGTCAGTGGCCGCAGGCCCGTGATGACTTCTGCAAGCTCTGTCTGGCCGTTCCCGGACACACCAGCGATGCCCACGATCTCGCCCGAGCGAACGGCCAAGTCGACGTCGTGGAGCGCAGGAATACTCCGGTCGTTCTGAGCGCTGACGCCCTTGAGCACGAGAATCGGATCGCCGGTGACCTTGCGATGCTCCACTTGAAGGGAGCGCTCCTCGCCCGTCATCAGACGCGCCAACTCGTTGACGGTGGCCCCTTCGGTTGCCCGAGCGGCAACGCGCCGACCGTTGCGAAGAACCGTCACTCGGTCGGACACCTCGAGGACTTCGCGGAGCTTGTGGCTGATGAACACCACCGATCTGCCGCCGTCCGCAAGACGACGCATCACATCGAACAGCTCACGTGCCTCGAGCGCGGTGAGCACCGCTGTGGGTTCGTCGAGGATCAGCAATCGCGCGCCGCGAGCGAGAACGCGCAGTATCTCCACACGCTGCTGCTCCCCAACCGACAGCTGCCACACTTTTGCGTGCCGATCCACGCGCAGCCCGACTTCGTCCATCAACGCCAACGCCCGATCGCCCAACACCTTCTGGCTGATGATGCGAGGCGTCTCCGGCCATCCGAGATGAATGTTCTCGGCGACGGTCATCGTGGGCACCAGTTTGAAATGCTGGTGCACCATGCCGATGCCAGCCTCGATCGATTGGGCTGGAGTCTTGAATTCGTGGACCACCCCATCGACAAGCAACTCACCGGCGTCGGCGCGGTAGGTACCTGACAGGATGTTCGACAGGGTGGTCTTGCCCGCGCCGTTCTCTCCTAACAGCGCGTGCACCTCTCCGTGGGCGACTTCGAAATCGACGCCGTCAAGCGCAGCAACCCCTCCAAAGAACTTGGAGAGGTTGCGCGCTTCGACTGCAAGACGACTTGCGTTCAATGCGTCGCTCAAACGCCAGTGACGCCCTCGAGGACGAAGTCGATGGCATAGGCGCCAAGTGAGTCAATGGTTTCACCGGCAGCGAGCACTTCGTTGCCGTCGACGTCGACGAGCGGGCCGGTGTAGACCACCAGCTCGCCCGACTGCAGCTGTTCCCACACTGCGTTCACCTGGTCTTGCACCTCTTGTGGTACTTCGTCGCCGAAAGCACCGAGTGGCGTCTCCAACAACACGACCTCGGACGGAGCCGCCCAGGTGCCGTCGAGCACAGCCTGGAGCTGCTCGGTGTAGAACGTCCCGACCGCTGAGAGGTCGAAGTTCGAGACGTACTTGGTGGGGGCAGCCTCGCGGAAGTCGAGGTTCCAGTAGCCGGTCCACACGCCCGCTTCTTCGGCGAGCTGGAGGAAGGTCGGCTCGTCCATGACGCCGAACAGAAATTCGACACCGTTGCTGAGCAACGCCTCGGCAGCCTGCGCAGCCTTCTGCGGATCGAAGAACGTGCTGACGAGCACCGTCTCCACGGTGGCGTCGGGGTTGATCGACCGCGCTCCGAGGAGCAAACCGTTGACGTCGTTGTAGGTAGTCGCGCTCGGGAACGCTCCGATGTAACCGATGCGACCGTTGGGGGTGAGCAGCGCCGCGGCCACGCCGAGGGCGTATGCGGACTTCTCGTGGGCGAAGTAGAACCCGAACTGGTTCTCGGTGAACACGTGGCCGTTGGCCTCGATGAACTTCGTGTCGGGGTTGGCGGCGGCGACGTCACTGAGGAGCTGCGCGTACTCGGTGTTGGCGACGACGATGTCGTTGCCGTCGTCGACGAGCTGCTGGAACAGCTGCGCGGTCGATGCATCGAAGCCGATGTTCGGGGTGAAAGCTGTGGTGACCTTGTCGCCGAGCGCCTCCTGGGCGGCGAGACGGCCGCGGTCATGCTCTTGGGTCCAGCCGTTGTCGTCTGGCGGGCCGATGTAGACGAAGTGCGCCTTGATCGACTCGACGGCAGTTCCACCTGCGGTGGTTTCGGCTCCTGCGGCTGTCGTGCCGGGAGCAGCCGGTGCGGTCGTGCCGGGCGTCGTTCCAGCGGGTGCCGTGGTGCTGGTTGTTTCGTCATCGTCGCCGCACGCCGAGGCGAGGCCACCGAGCGCAATTCCACCGATGCCGAATGCTCCGAGGCGGATCGCACGACGGCGACTCACCGATGAATTTCGCGAGGGAATTCGTGATGCTCTCCGACAGGTTCGACGGGGTGTTTTCGTCGTTGCTCATGCTGTTCCTTTGTTATGTGATTTGTGGTGTGTTCGTGGTGTGTTGCGTGGTGTTCGACGGGTTGGTAGTTCGAAGGGGTTACACGGTGAGTTCTGCAACGAGGGAGTCGAACTCCTGAGCCCACGCCCGCCGCATGGAGCGCTTCTCTGGCTCGTCGAGCCACGCGCCGTCGATGCCGTTGAGCATGCACTGGCGGAAGTCTTCCACTTCGAAACCCATGTGCTCATGAGCGACGATCATGTCTTTGGTGGGATCGGTCTTGAACATCGGCGGGTCATCGCAGTCGAGGCTGATCTTCAAGCCGAACTCCCGCATATGCCTGATGGGGTGATTGTCGAAGTCGTCGTTGAAGTACACCCAGCCGGTCGACACCGGCGTGCAGGTGAACACGATGCCCTCGTCGCGGCAGCGGGTCATGATCGCTTCACTCTCGATGACGTGGTAGCCGTGATCCACACGTTCGCAACCGAGCAGATCGAGGGCGGTTTCAATGTTGCGAGGCGGGGCGTCTTCGGACTGGTGGGCGGTGAGGTGCAGCCCATTGGCGCCGGCCATCCGGTATGCCTTCCAGAATGTCTCGGGAGGGAAGCCGGCCTCCGCGTAATCCAAACCGATGCCGATCACTTCCGGGCGTGGGTTGGCAACGACCGTCTCAACCATCGTTACGCCAAGCTCGGGGCTTGCCATCCGGTTGATTGCGGCGATCAGGCGACACTCGACGCCGTGGTCAGCGCGAGCGGCGTTGATGCCATCGATCAACCCATCGACGCAGGTGGCGTAATCAACTCCGGCCGCCATGTGAGTGGTGGGGTTGAAGAACATCTCGCGGTACCGAACGTTGTGTTCGGCGGCCTCGGTGAGCGTCTCGTAGGCAATCCGTTCGAAGTCGCTGCGGTCGATCACGGCGAGCGCGGTGTTGTCGTACATGTGGAGAAACTTGTAGATGTCTGGGTAGTCGTAGAGGTCGATGGGTTCATCGAAGTCCGGCAGAGGGACACCGTGTTTACCGCACAAGTCGACCGCGGTCTGTGCCTGCACCGAGCCCATGAGATGCACATGCAGGCTGACCTTGGGGATCGCCTTCAGAAACTGGTGCATGTCCACGAATTGCCTCCATCTTTCGGACCCAGTGAGCCAACAAGTATCTTCGGGACGATAAGCGACGCGACTCACACTTTTGGCACCCGAAACAGAGAGTTCACGATGGAGTCAGCCCTCTGTCGGACGTTTGGGGCGTCCACGCTGCGAGCCTGCGAGGTATGAGCATGAGCACACGTCCAGACGTGTTCCTCGACCCCGGAACGCCGGAGTTTCTCAGCGACCCACATCCCGAGTTCGACCGCCTACGCAGCGTGGCACCGATCGTGGCCGATCCGATCGGATGGTCAACGATCGACTACGAATCGTCGGCGGCAGCATTCATGGACAAGGCGCTCACGCCAGGGATCGATCCACTGCTGGAAACGCAAGGCATCGAGCCACTGTGGGGCGAGGCCGGACGCACACTCACCGATTCCGAAGGTGACGATCATCGTCGGCTTCGCCGGGTGGTCGGGCCGTGGTTCACCGCCCGCCGTGTTGAAGAACTTCGCGAACGAGTGCGTTCCCTCAGCGAATCTTTGATCGCCGAGGCGGCTGCCGACGAACCGTTCGACGTGATGGCCGACCTCGCCGACGTGGTTCCATCACGCCTGTTCTGCTGGATGGTCGGCGCGCCCGAGAGCGCAGCGAGCGAACTGGCGACATTGTCGAAAACGTTGCTCACCGTGTTTACGGCGACCCCCGAAATGGTGGAGCCGGTGCGAGCCGCCAAGGCAGCGATGGCCGAACTCACACGCCAACTCATCGAAGAACGTCGCCAGCAGCCGGGCGATGACGTGATCTCGATGATGCTGGCTGGAGTAGCCAAGGGTGACCTTGATGAACTCGACCTGTTCTACCTGGTAGAGGAACTCCTCAGCGCATCCGTCGACAACACAGCGAACACCACCGGGCTTGCCGTGTGGACGTTGCTGCAGCATCGCGACGACTACGCCCGCATTGGCCAGGATCCATCGCTGGTGCAGGCGGCGGTCGAAGAGTGTGGTCGGTACGAGCCGGCCATCCGTCACACCATCAAATACGCGCTCGAAGACACCGCAATCGGCGACGTCGACATTCCTGCCGGTGGCTTCGTCACCATCCGAATCGCCGCAGCACACCGCGACCCTGCGGTCTTCGTCGACCCACATCGTTTCGACATCGACCGTGACCCGCCGAAGAGCCAACTGGCGTTCGGTCTCGGGCGGCACTTCTGTCTCGGTGCAGCGCTCGGCCGAATGGAAATCGCCGAGATGGTCCGCGCCCTTGCAGTTCATCGGCCCGACGCGGCCATCGGTGAGACCGTCTACATGACCAAGAACGCCGCCGGTCTGGTACATCGGCTCGACATCCTCCCGGGAGTATCAAGATGAGCCCAGCCGACAACGATGCCGAAGGCAACTGGGAACGCCCCATCCCCCATTGGTCAACCGACCCGTTTGCCGGCAAGACCACACTGCACGGGCTCCCCAGCGATGAGGTGCGATCGTCGATTCACAAGTACGTGCGCATGGGCAACGCCGAGCAAGCGATCCTCGCCGCGCTCGAGATGGCACGAACCGACGACGAGCACGAAGCTGAGATGTGGCGACGGCTGCAAGTGCTCGCCGCAGAAGACATTGGTATGGGTGCGCCAGAATCGATCGCCATCGTGCGCGCGCTCCACGAGAGTGCAAACGACACCGAACCGGGGGCCTACGACCGGTTGGTGTTCGCCGCTCAGGCCGCTGGCTACCTGGCGCGTACCATCAAAGACCCGATCAACGGCGAGCTCATGCAACTCGCGCTCCACGAAGACACGGCACCCGTCATTCCGGACGTGGCATTGTGCATCCACACTCGCCGCGGGCAAGAACTCGGTCGCACCATGTACGACTGGTTCGCCACCGGCACGGCCATCTACCCCGAAGTGCCCAACCGAGAAGTAGGCCCACGCGACCGCCTGCTCGATCTGTACCTCGAACTGGATCCACCTGCGGGCAACTAGACGACCGCTTCGACAGCACTCTCAACCGTAGAGCCGTGGTGCCGCTGGATGTAGCGGTTGCCGAGCAGCACGGTCAGCACAACGGTCACGTTCGAAATGATGTGCCACACCGGGTAGACCAGCTCAACGTGCCAGGCCCATACCGTGGCAGCGGCGATCACTCCCGCCGCACCGTCGATCACCCACGTCGCGAACGCCTCGCTCGACGGTTGCTTCCACGTTTTCATCACCGTCAACACCACGGCCGGCAGTTCCCCGACGATCACCGCCACCACGGCGACGAAGGGATCATCGGTCGCCCACCAACCCACAAGCCCAACGACGAGCAACACCATCGCGAACGCGTCGGGAACACTCGAGCCACCTTCGCCATGGCGAATCGACATGGCGAAGATCGTGGTGAAACTGATTGCAGCTCCAACGGCGAGGAAGGCTCCCGCGGACGCGCCGTCGACGAGTTGGGCAACCGCTGCCACCGTGGTGAGCACGGCGAAGATGAACCACGAGGTGCGCTGCGGACGCGCTTCGCCGCGCCTGATCGAGCGCACATATGGCACGGCACACAACGCCGTCATCAGCCCAGCCAAGATCTGGAGCGCAGAACGGAGGTCGTCCACCCGTTCAGTCAAGCGTCAGTTCAGCTGCTCGGCACCTCGATGATGACCGCAGTCGACATGCCACCACCAGCGCACACGACCCTTGTAGGCCGTACCGATCGGGGTACGGGTGTTACTTGGGGGTGTTGGCGATGACGAGCTCGCCGTATTGCTGAATGGACTCGATGACATGGGCGAGGCTGTCGCCCGGAAGTGGCACCTGCAGCCACGTCACGCCGGACTCGGCTAGCTTGACGATTCCGTCAAGTTCTGCAACGGCGTTCAACGAGCCGCCACGAGCGTTGCTTCCAATGAGATTCGAGAACGCGATGTCAATCGTTGCCGGGTCACGGTCAGCCGCCTCCACCCGCTGCCGCAAGTCGTCGATGAGTTCCACGAGTCGCTCGTGCGAATCGAGCGGGGTCGTTCGCGATGTAGCGGCGACACCCGCTGCGGCCGGAAACGGGCACCAGCCGTTGCCGAAGTCAGCAACGCGTTGACGTGCCTGACCGCTGTTACCGCCAATCCAGATTGGCGGGTGGGGTTCGCTCACCGGCCGCGGATGAGCGGTGATTCCACGGGCGTTGAAGTGCTCTCCCGCAAAGGAGATGTCGTCGCCGGTCCAGATCGCCTTGATCGCAGCCAGTGACTCATTGAACAGTTCGTTGCGTCGCGCGTGTTCGACGCCGAGCGCCGCGAACTCACCTTTGAGGTATCCGGCGCCGACCGCCAACGTGAACCGCCCGTCGGAGAGCAGGTCGAGAGTGGCGCCTGCCTTCGCCACGACGAACGGATTGCGATACGGCAGCACGACGACGTTGGGAACCAGCCGTAACGTCGTGGTCTTCGCGGCGGCGAAGGCCATGGCAACGAACGGGTCGAGGGCATCGTGCCCGCCGGATTCAAGCCAGCGCTGCGATGGCGCGGGATGATCGGTGAATCCGTATCCGTGAAACCCGGCTGCCTCGGCTGCCGCCGCGACTTCGGCAATTCCCTTGCCAGACACCAGCGCGGGGTCGTACGGATGCCCGATGATCGGGTGCGTGATCGCAAACTTCACTGTTGCCCCTTTCCTTCGGCTCACCTGCGGCCGGAACTTGGAATTGACATCAACATTAGTATTTACGGCGCCGAGAGCGTTCATGTCGGGCGCCGAGTCGGTCGGTGCTGGACTTGTTCTCGTATCGATTCAGTACCATCGGTTCGGTAGTGTCGGTTCGGTACGCACGATCGAGGGGGCTCATCACATGGAAAGTGCTGCCGACGGGTGCCACGACCTGAGTCGCCCAGAACTACTCGCGATCGGCCGGGTGAGCGTCGATATGTATCCCGAGCAGGTCGGCACCTCGCTCGCCGACGTCACCACGTACAGATCGGCGGTCGGTGGCACGGCAACGAATGTCGCTGTTGCGGCAGCCCGACTTGGCCACCGGGCAGCGATTGTCACCAAGGTTGGCGACGACCCACTCGGCGGTTTCGTTCGCTCTTCGCTCGACCGGTTCGGCGTCGACACGACGGGTGTCGGCACCCACCCAGATCTACCGACGCCGGTCGTTTTCGTTGAGCTCGATCCGCCCAGCGAACCGTCGATCTGGTTCTACCGGCGGCCGTCGGCGCCCGACGAACACCTCACCATGGGCGACATCGATCTCGACCTCGTTCGGTCGGTGCCGGTGTTGTGGATCCCGGGCTCGCGCATGGCATGGGAACCGTCCGCCTCAACGATCCTCGAAGTGCTCCGGGTCCGCGGGCGACGGACGCACACCGTGCTCGACCTCGACTACCGACCAATGTTCTGGTCGTCGGCGGCTGAGGCTGGGCGTGCCATCGGTTCGCTTCTCGAGTTCGTCACTGCGGCGGTCGGCAACCGCGACGAGTGTGAGATCGCCGTGGGCACCCGCGACCCAGACCTGGCCGCGAGTCGAATGATCGATCGAGGTGTCTCGCTCGCCATCGTGAAGATGGGCGGCGACGGCGTCTTGGCGGTCACCGCCGAGGGCGCTTCGGTCGTCGTTCCGCCAACACCCGTCGACGTGGTGTGCGGGCTGGGTGCTGGCGACGCCTTCGGCGGCAGCCTCGTGCACGGCCTGCTCACCGGCGCCTCACCTGAAGACATGATGATTCGAGCCAACGCCGCCGGAGCGATCGTCGCATCGCGCCTGATGTGCAGCGACGACATGCCCACGTCGGCCGAGATCGACGAGATGCTCGCGACGGGAATACCGCCCATGCGCCACCACGACAGACAACAACTGGAGCAGCGATGACCGACCAGTCCGGCCGACCACCGGCCAGCCAGCCCGTCAGCCCACACATCGACCTGACGCCCGCAACGGAGGGGTGGCGGTTCCTGTCGTTCGCCGTCCACCGGCCAACCACTCCCACCGAGGTCGGCCAGCCCAGATCAAGAAGTAGCGATCGTGCCATTGTCGGGAACCGTCACGGCCACGGTCGAGGGACGCGACGTCGAACTCAGCCGCACGTCGGTGTTCGAACAAATGCCGAACATCCTCTACGCCCCACCTGGTGCTTCGATCACGATCGAGGGCACCGGTGAGTGTGCCGTTGGCTCTGCACCCGCCGTTGGGCGGTATGACGTGCGAGTGTTCACCCCGGCCGAGATGCGCACCGAGATCCGCGGCGGGGGCGCAGCACGCCGGCAGGTCGTCCATGCCCTCGCCCCACCACTCCCCGCCGAACGACTCATCCTGTTCGAGGCGTACGTGCCTCGCGGCTCTTGGTCTGGGTGGCCACCGCATTGCCACGACGGGTATGACGGTTCGCCGTACCTGGAAGAGACGTACTACTTCCGTACGGATCCGGCCGACGGGTTCTGCCTTCACCGAAATTGGCGCGTCGACGAACCGTTCGACGAAACATTCGTGGCACACGACGGTGAAGTGGTCACGGTTCCGAAGGGATATCACACCAGCGTCGGCTCACCCGGGTCACACATGTTCTTTCTCAACTACCTCGCTGGAGAGTTGGAAGACGACGCGCGATCAACACCACCGTGTTTCCACCCGGCCTACACATGGATCGATGCCGACTGGTCGCTGAACGGATGGGACCTGCCTAAGGTTCAGCCGTGATCAACCGGGAAGCGCTTGCTCCGCTGCTCGACGATCATGGTCGGTTCACGGTGCTGGCAATCGACCACCGAGACTCCTTGAGAGCCGAGTTCAACCGCGAGGACCCGGCCAGCGTGTCGTTTGACGAGCTCGTGCAATTCAAACTCGACGTCATTGGGGCGTTCGGATCACGGCCCTCGGCAGTCATGCTCGACCCCGAACTGTCGATCGATCAAGTGCTCCGCGCCGGTCGAATGCCTCCAGGCGTTGGCTCACTGTGCGCACTCGAAGCGCAGGGCTACCTCGATCGCCCCGAAGTCGCTACCAACACGTTGCTCGAAGGGTGGTCTCCGCAGCGGGCGAAAGCCGTCGGCGCCTCAGCCGCCAAGCTGCTCGTGCTGTATCGCCCGGATCGAGGGAAAGCCACTGCGGCACAAGACCACCTGATTCGGTCGGTAGTGGAAGATTGTGCGGAAGTTGACCTGCCCCTTTTCGTCGAACCGGTTCCGTACGACCTTGAAGACGTTGAAGATCGCGAACAAACCGTGGCCGCGTCGGCGGAACGGATCGCCGCGCTCGGGCCAGACGTCATCAAGATGCCGTTCCCATCCACCGCGGATCGGCCAGAGCGGTGGGAGGCGGCGTGTCGACGAGTTCATGAGGCGATCGACATCCCTTGGGCCGTGTTGTCGTGGGGAGCCCCCTTCGAGCTGTTTGTCCAACAGACCTCAGTTGCCTGCGCACACGGAAGTACGGGTTTCATGGCCGGTCGCGCCATCTGGGCCGACTCGGTCCACGCGACAGATCGGTCGGCGCACCTGGCGACCGTGGCAATTCCGCGCTTCGAAGCCCTCGTCGCAGCAACGCGCGTGACATGAATACGACGGACAAATCTCTCTTCAGGTTTGGTTCTGGCGTTGACCATTCCGTACAGTCGCAGGGTTGCTCAGGGGGCTTGCCAATTCAGGCATGCCGTCAACGCGCCAAAGGAGACAGTTGTGCAAGGAATACTCGCCGAGGGCGGATACCAGGAGTTCACGCTCGGAAGTGCTGAATGGACGGTGCTGTGGCTATCGGTCGCATCAGCGCTCATCGCCATCGGAGTGGGCTTCTACCTGGCCCGCAGTGTCATGGCAGAAGACGCAGGCTCGCCGAAGATGCAGGAGATCGCACTGGCCATTCAAGAGGGCGCGTCGGCGTACCTGCGGCGCCAGTTCAAGACGATCGCTGTGATCTTGGTTCCGTTGGCGATCATCGTGTTCATCACGTCTACCGAGATCGTGCGCCGTGACGGCACCGTCGCGTTGACCTTTTGGCAGGCCGGACTGTGGCGAACCGTGGCGTTCATCCTCGGCTGCTTGGCGTCGGGTTTCACCGGCTACATCGGTATGACGTTGGCCACCCGTGGCAACGTGCGCACCGCCGCAGCCGCACTCACGAACTCCATGCCCAAGGCGCTCGATGTGGCGTTCCGCACCGGCGGCGTGGCGGGCATGTTCACCGTCGGCCTCGGCCTGCTCGGCGCAACCTTGATCATCATGGCGTTCCAGAACACCTCGTCGGTCATCCTCATCGGTTTCGGTTTCGGCGGCTCGCTCCTCGCCCTCTTCCTTCGTGTCGGCGGTGGCATCTTCACCAAGGCAGCAGACGTTGGCGCCGACCTCGTGGGCAAAGTCGAGGCTGGCATCCCCGAAGACGACCCGCGCAACCCCGCCACCATCGCCGACAACGTGGGCGACAACGTAGGCGACTGCGCAGGCATGGCCGCCGACCTTTTCGAGAGCTACGAGGTCACCTTGGTCGCGTCGATCATCCTCGGCGTCGCGGCCTTTGAATCGATCGGTGCCAACCCAGCACTCGGCCTCATCTTCCCGCTCGCCGCCCGCGCCATCGGCGTGGTCGCCTCGATCGTGGGCATCTTCTTTGTCAAGGCGAAGCCGGGCGAAACGAACGCTCTCAAGCCCATCAACCGGGGCTTCCTGGTGGCTGGCATTCTCACGTTGATCGGCACGTTCCTCGTGGCGATGTTCTACGTGGGCAACGACTTCTCGAACGAGGGTTGGAAGTGTTTCGGCGCAGTGGCGATCGGCCTGATTCTCGCCCAGGGAATCAGCCGCCTCACCGAGTTCTACACCGCCACACATCATTCACCGGTTCAGGAAATCGCTCAGAGCGCGGAGACCGGGCCGGCCACTGCCATCTTGGCCGGCACCGCCAGCGGTATGGAAAGTGCCGTCTACGCAGTGCTCGCCATCGTGATCGCCATCGGCACCACCTTGGCGTTGGGCGGCGGCAACCTGCAGTTCTCCTTCTATCTCGTGGCACTCACCGGCATGGGCATGTTGGCCACCACGGGCATCATCGTGTCGGAGGACACGTTTGGTCCGGTGTCTGACAACGCTGCCGGCATCGCCGAGATGTCGGGTGAGTTCCACGGTGAACCAGAGCGCATCATGGTCAGCCTCGACGCCGTCGGCAACACCACCAAGGCCGTCACCAAGGGCTTCGCCATCGGTTCAGCCGTCATTGCGGCCGTGGCGTTGTTCGCCAGCTTCATCGAAACCGCGGTGGGCGAAATCATGCCCCGCGAAGTGATCGACGAAGCGCTCACCACATCGCGCGGCGTGTTCGACCTGTTGCCCATCAACGTGGCCGACCCGAAGGTCTTCATCGGTTTGCTCATCGGCGGCGCCGTGCCGTTCCTGTTCAGCGCACTTGCCATTCGCGCCGTCGGCCGCACCGCCGGAGTCGTGGTGCAAGAGGTGCGCAAGCAGTTCGCCGACGGCAAGATCATGGCCGGAACGAAAGAGCCCGAGTATGGCCCGGTCATCGACATCTGCACCGAAGCCTCATTGCGGGAACTGGTCACCCCAGCTCTTCTCGCCGTGCTCACACCGGTGGTCGTCGGCTTCGGCATCAACTTCTACGCCCTCGGCGCCTTCTTGGCCGCAGTCATCCTGGTGGGTCAGTTGATGGCGAACTACCTGTCGAACGCCGGTGGCGCATGGGACAACGCCAAGAAGTACATCGAAGACGGCAACCACGGCGGCAAGGGCAGCGACCCGTACCGCGCGGCGGTCATTGCCGACACCGTCGGCGACCCGTTCAAAGACACCGCCGGCCCAGCCCTCAACCCGCTGATCAAGGTGATGAACCTCGTGTCGTTGCTCATGCTGCCAGCGATCATTTCGCTGCAAGACAACGATCCGGCCCGCTACTCCATCGCCGGCGGCGCCTTGGTCGTGCTCATTGCGTCGATCGTGTACAGCAGCCGTCAGAAGACCTCACTCACCATCTGACACAGCATCAATGAGCAATCTCGACCCCTTCGGCGGCAGTTCCTGCGCCGAGGGGGTCGTTGTCTCTTCAGGCTTCGTCCTCACCCTCGGCGACGTCGGCGATGGTCTGGCGGAGGCGGGGCGCACCATTGGGATGGTGATGTCGGGGTCGATGATCGAGGCGACGTGAGCAACCGCGTCGCCTCGATTCACCAACGGTGACTCCGACCGGCCGATCAACACCCCGCTGAGCTGTGCTCGAACGCCACCGAGGCGGTTGCCAAACGAGTCGAAGATCTCGCCGATCAGGTCGCCCTCGACGACGCTCGCACCCAGAGGCACATACACCTGAAGAATTCCAGAACGACGAGCACGTGCCCAACTGGTCTTGCGGGACTCCAGCGGTTCAAGCCCGGCGGTCATCGTGAGGTCCGCGTCGACCATCCCGATGTGCGCAAGTACCCGGCGAATACCCGACACGCCGCTGGCGATGGAGATCGGGTCCCACCGCCACGCTTCGCCACCTTCCATCACGAGTACCCGAGCACCGACGTCTGGGCGGCGTGCCGCAGCGACCCGTCTCGGAGTTCGGCGTGCACCATCACTGGTGCCCCGAACACCTCGGCGAGCTTGCGGGTCTCTGGATCGTCGAGGTCGGCCCGAATGTGGGGCAGGTTTGCTCGCCGGTCTGAACCCGTGTGCAAGTCGATACCAACGTCACATCTGGCGACAACCTCGGTCATCATCAGGTGCGCAATCTGGCTGGCGAGCGAACCTCGGGGCGAGCCGGGGAACGCACGATTCAGATCGCGACGGTCAGGGAGGTATCGGTCGCGGGTCATGAAGCCATGCACGTTCACAATGGGGACGGCGATGAGCGTCCCTCGAATTTGACGCGGTTTCAGGTCTGCCAACACCCGTCGCACGATCTCGACGCCACAGACCTCATCGCCGTGGATCGCCGCGTCGAGCCACGCTGTTGGGCCATCTTGGCGTCCGTGGATCACGACGATCGGCAAGGTCACCTCCGCACCGGTGACCAGGCGCGCGATTGGCAAACCGAGTTCGCGTCGTGTGCCGGCCTTCACGCTGATGCCACCGATGTCGAATGCCCGGCGCATCATCAGTGGGCTCGTCCCCGGTTCTTCAGCCGAATCTCTCGCGATGGTCTTCCGCCGATGTACGACGTTCCGGAGTTCACCAACAGACGTCCCCGTAAGGCCTCGCGACCGATCAACATTCGGAAACCCATGGAGTCACGGTTGGTCAGGGTGATCTCGGCGGGAATCATCATGCCGACTACCATGATGTTGCCGAGCACCACCGGCCGCGACTCGACGTGGCCAGTCGAACTGCGCACCTTGCGCTCATCGACCAGGAGCAGTTCGCCCCACACGGCCCCACTCGAAGTCCGTTGCCATGGCCTCACGGAGAACTGGACGAACTGGATGCCGTCACGCTCGACGATCACGACGTCGTCCGCATGTAGCGACGATGAACGGGCACCGGTGTCGAGCTTCGCCTTCACCGCTTCAATGCCGAGCCCGGGCAGCCCCACCCATTCCCGCCATCCAGCTACCGCAAGTTCGCGCTTCACCAGCGGCCAGTCTTGCCGTTCCCAACCACCTGTGTCGCGATCACAGGGCGCTGTGGGCTGTTCGGGTTCCTAGACTCTCGGCGTGAAACTCGGCATCCTCTCTCGTGCTCCGCGGTCGTACAGCACCATTCGCTTGCGCTCCGCCGCCGAGGAGCGAGGCCATACCGTCCGAGTACTCAACACGCTGCGCTTCGCGATCGATCTCACCGGGGCCGAGCCTGATCTGCAGTATCGAGGCAAGCCGTTGTCGCATACGACGCGATCCTGCCCCGAATCGGCAACTCGATCACCTACTTCGGCACCGCGGTAGTCCGACAGTTCGAGCAAATGGACGTGTACACACCCAACACCGCGAACGGCATCTCGAACTCGCGCGACAAACTCCGCGCGATCCAGATCTTGTCGCGACACAACATCGCCATGCCACGCACGACGTTTGTGCGTAACCGCGCCGATGTGATCCCAGCCATCGAACGGGTTGGCGGCGCGCCGGTCGTCATCAAGTTGCTGGAGGGCACGCAGGGAATCGGCGTGATATTGGCACCTGACGTGAGCGTCGCCGAAGCGATCATCGAGACGTTGCAGAGCACCAAGCAGAACGTGCTCATCCAAGAGTTCATCGCGGAGAGCAAGGGCCGCGACATCCGTGCGCTCGTCGTGGGAGACCGCGTGGTCGCAGCGATGAGACGGGTCGCCGTTGGCAATGAATTCCGCTCGAACGTCCATCGCGGTGGCTCGGTCGAGGCCGTGAAACTCAAGCCGGAGTTCGAGGAGACAGCGGTTCGGGCCGCTCAGATCATGGGCCTCCGGGTAGCAGGTGTCGACATGCTCGAGAGCCATGGTGGCCCTTCGGTGATGGAGGTCAACTCGTCCCCGGGCCTCGAAGGAATCGAAGCGGCAACCGGCCTCGACGTTGCCGGCGCCATCATCGACTACATCGCCAATCAGGTCGACTTTCCCGAGATCGACGTGCGGCAACGGCTCACCGTTTCCACTGGGTACGGCGTGGCCGAACTGGTGGTGCACGAAGGGGCCGAGATCGTCGGCAAATCCATCTCCGAGTCGGGCCTGCCCGAGCGCGACGTCACCGTGCTGACGCTTCATCGCGGCACCACTGTCATCCCCAACCCGCGAACCAACCGCCACCTCGAAGCCGGCGACCGGCTGCTCTGCTTCGGCAAGCTGGAGGAAATGCGATCGATGATCCCCAGCCGTCGCAAACGCCGACAGCGGGTGAAGAAACTCCCGCCGGACGCGATTCCCGAATACTGACGATCAGAGCCGTCAGTCCGGTTCGCTGGAGCCTTCGAAGCGGTAGCCGAGACCTGGTTCTGTCACGAAGTATCGGGGGCTGTGTGGGTCGGGTTCGATCTTCTTGCGGATCTGCGCCATGAACACGCGTAGGTAATTCGCTTCCTCTCCATATTCGGGTCCCCACACATCCCGAAGCAGATCGTGTTGCAGCACCAGACGCCCCGGCTGTTTCGCCAGCGTGCTGACGATTCCCCACTCCTTGGGAGTGAGATGCAGGTCGTCGCCGGCGACGTTGGTGACACGCCCTGCAACGAAGTCGACGATGAAGTCGTCGGTACGCACCGACGCGACTTCCGGGGCAACAGCGCCGCCTACGTTTCGTCGCAACTGGGCACGCATCCGGGCGAGGAGTTCGTTCATGCCGAACGGCTTGGTGACGTAGTCGTCGGCACCGGCATCGAGCGCCTCGACTTTGTCGAGCTCGCGACCCCGAACCGTCAGCACGATCACCGGCACGTCAGTCCAGCCCCTCAACCCGTGGAGCACGTCGATCCCGTCGATACCCGGGAGGCCCAAGTCGAGCAGCACCAGGTCTGGGTGGTGATCCGCGACAGCTCGCAGCGCCTCCTCACCCGTTCCGGCTTCGACCACTTGGTGGCCCCGAACCGAGAGGTTGGTTCGCAGCGCCCGACGGATCTGGGGTTCATCGTCGACCACGAGAATGGTCTTGGGGGCGCCGTCCACGGCCTTCATGCGATGGGCTGCGCGATCGGGAGAATGATCGACATGGTCAGCCCACCACCGGGCGTGTCACTCGGTGTGAGCGAGCCGCCCATCGATTCCACGAAACCTTGGGCCACGGCCAGGCCCAAGCCCACGCCAACACCGCGATCGTCGAGGCGTTGAAACTCGCGAAACATCGTGTCGCGCTCTACTGGAGGCACTCCTCGGCCGTGGTCGACCACACTCAGTTCCACCACCTCGGACTCATCGGGCACCGCAGCGACCAATATCTCGATTGCGCCGGGGGCGTACCGTACGGCGTTGCTGATCACATTTTCCAAGACGCGCTCCAGAAGCCCCGAGTCGGCAAGGACGGGTGGCGTGTCGTCGGCAACGTCGACCGTGATCTCGACGGTCGGGTCTGCGCCAGTCGGCAACCCGGCGATCACGGCGGCGACAATTCGTCGAGATGCACCGGCCGCAGGTCGACCGCAAGTACCCCGGCGTCGAGTCGGCTCGCGTCGAGCAGATTAGTGACGATGCCGTCGAGTCGATCCCCTTCCTCAATGATCGTCGTCAAGAACTCGCTGACGGGCGTCCGTCCGGCCATTCCACGTCGTCCTGCTGCAGTGAGGACGCGGCCGCCTTGATGGATGCGAGCGGCGTGCGCAGGTCGTGCGATACCGATCGCAGGAGCGCGGTGCGGAATCGATCGATGTCTGCCAGGGCTTGAGCCTCATGCTCGATCGCGGCGAGTTCACTGCGGCGCATTGCTGCGACGAGTTGGTCACCGAACGCTCGCACGATCGCCGCCTCCTCGGTGTCGTCGATACGCGGCGTGGTGAGCAGGAAGCGCGACTCGCCGAGATCAAACTGCTCGGTCTGACGGTCAACGTCGAGCAGGTCGCACATCGCCGGCGGAAGCAATGGTGTGTGAGTCTGCCCCTGCACGCAGCGTGATTGCCACGGCATCCAGCGCCAGCAGAGTCCGAAGGCGATCGAGAAGCACCGGCACGGCATCGTCTGCGGCTACCGAAGCGGCCGCACCTGCCAGCGCCCGCGCCTGTGCCCGAGAACGATCGGCATCGGCACTGCGCGACCCGAGGCGACCCACCAGCACCGCCACGATCACCGCCACCGCGAGGAACGACACGAGCGCGACGACGTTGGAGAGCTCGGTGATGCGCAGCGTTCCGTAGGGACGGGTGAGCGCAAGATTGCCGAGCGTGAACCCCAAGGCGGCAGCGACGACCGCTGGCCATGTGCCGCCGATGAGCGCAGCGATGACCACGAGCAACATGTATGCCGGAAGGACGCCCGGAAGGCCCTCCTCATGTCGGAAGGGGATGAAGGCGGCGGTCAACAGTATCGGCCCTACCAGCGCTACGACGATGGCTGCCCACCGCCGACGGGACGGCAGCCGCTGCCAGGACGACGTAAGCCGGATGATCTCGAAGACCTCAGAGCTGTCTCGGTCCGAAGCGTCGGGTTGAGCCACGACGTGAACGTCGATGTCCGAAGCTGCGCGAATGGCCTCATTGATCACCGAACCGTGCAACAGCTCGTCGATGCGGCGTCGCTTCGACGTGCCTAGCACCAGCTGTGTTGCGTTCTCTGTTCGGGCGAAGGCAACCAACTGCCGGGCCGGTTCGTCACCCACCAACTCGTGGTAACGCCCACCGAGGTCCGCCAGTAGCTGGCGGTGCTCGCCGAGGAGCGCATCTGATTGTGCGCTGCCCAAGCCATCGTTACGGCGAACGTGGACGCCGATCAACTCAGCCGCGTGACCGCTCGGCAAGCCGGGCGGCGCGGCGAATGAGCGCGGCACCAGAAGGAGCGCCGGTGAGGGCGACGACGATTCGTTCGCGCGTTTCCCAAGGGCGATTGATCCCTACGTCTTGTCGATACTCGAGCAGTTCATCGTCCACCCGGTCGGCAACCCACAGCAACGCCAGCTCGCGCAGCGCAGTGAGGTTGCCGAGTCGGAAGTAGTTGGTGAGCGCCGGTTCGATACGTTCACGCGGGTACACGTTGCCGTGAACGATGCGTCGGCGAAGAGCTTCAGGGGTCATGTCGACGAGTTCGATCTGATCCGCCCGGCGGACGACCTCGTCGGGAACGGTCTCACGCTGCTCGACCCCGGTGATGCGCGTCAGCGCATCGTTGAGCGATGCCAGGTGCTGCACATTGACCGTGGTGATGACGTCGATGCCTGCATCCAGGATTGCTTCGACATCTTCCCAGCGCTTGCTGTGCCGTACGCCTGGGCTGTTCGTGTGGGCCAACTCGTCGACGAGTACAACGGTCGGCCGCCTGGCGAGGATGGCGTCGAGGTCCATCTCCGAAAGCGTCGCGTCCGCGGTACTCCACGGCTTTCAGCGGAACCACTTCGAATCCCTCGAGCGAGGGCGGCGGTGTGCACGCGCCCGTGGGTCTCGACGACGCCGACCACCACGTCAGTCCCACGCTCGAGCCTCCGACGGCCCTCTTCCAGCATCTTGAAGGTCTTGCCGACGCCTGGCGCGGCACCGAGGTACACCCGAAGGCGCCCTCGAGAGTTCGTTGGCCCCTTCATCACCTGGCCGATGGCAGAGAGCGTGTCGATGACAGTGGTTGGCCGATGCAACGTGACCTTACGGCCTCGTCGCCGTGGGACAGGTACTTCACGTCTCCAGGCTTCACGAGTCCAGGCCGTCCAGCGCCAGACTGAGAAGTACGACGTTGACTCCGGGTTCGCCCAAGATCCACATGTCGCGACCTTTGGTGTGCTGACGCTATCATGTCCACAACCACAGCAACGTCGATGCCGCGGATATCAGCCACTCGGAGCGCCTGAATCTGTGTGTTGGCCACGGAAATGCCCGGTTCGGGCCACTCCGTCGGCGATGGCAGCTGCTTGCACCGCGGCCGCGACGGCGATCGACACCGAGCGGTCGAACACCGACGGCATGATGCACGTTTCGCTGAGCAGGTCGTCGGTGACCGAGTTGGCGATGGCCGTCGCCGCGGCACGTTTCATGCCTTCGGTGATGTCGGTCGCACGCGGCATCGAGCGCGCCGCGGAAGATTCCAGGAAACGCCATGACGTTGTTGATTTGGTTGGGATAGTCACTGCGACCGGTTCCCATCACGCGCACCAGGTCTGCCGACGAGCTCGGGTCGAATCTCCGGGTCGGGGTTGGCCATGGCGAACACGACTGGGTCGACTCGCCATCGACTTGATGTGGTCGACGGTGAGAATGTTCGCGGCCGACACCCCGATGAACACGTCGGCGCCACGCATGGCATCGGCGAGGACGCCCTTACGCAGTTCGCGATTGGTGTGCTCGGCGAACCACTGCCGCCAACTGTCGAACTCTTCTCGGCCGTCCCACACCACACCGTCGATGTCGACGCCGACGACGTTGCCCACTCCGGCACTCAGAAGCATCTTGCCGATCGCCATGCCCGCCGCACCGATCGCCGCTGATGACCACTTCGAGGTCGGCCATCTTCTTGCCCGTGATTCTCAGCGCGTTCTCCAGCGCGGCCAGCGCGACCACCGCGGTGCCGTGCTGGTCGTCGTGGAACACCGGGATGTCGAGCACGTTCCTTCAGCGCTTCCTCGACATAGAACGCGTTCGGCGCAGCGATGTCTTCCAGGTTGATTGCACCAAACGTCGGAGCCAACCGCTCGACGGTCTCGATGATTTCGTCGGCGCTCGACACGTCGAGACAGATCGGAAACGCATCGACGCCGCCGAACTCCTTGAACAGCAGCGCCTTGCCTTCCATCACCGGCATCGCCGCTTTCGGGCCGATGTTGCCCAAACCCAGCACCGCCGTGCCGTCGGTGACGATGGCGACCGTGTTCTTGCGAATCGTGTAGTCGTCGGCCAACCGTGGGTCGGCGGCGATTGCTTTGCAGACCCGAGCTACACCCGGGCGTGTACGCCATCGACAGGTCGTCGATGTCGCCGACCGGGCACAATGACCGAATCTCGATCTTGCCACCCTCGTGCATGCGGAACGTCCGGTCGTACCAGTTGTTGAGCGTGATACCGGGCGTGGCCTCGATGGCAGCGACCACCTCGAGTTGGTGCTCGACGCTCTTGCAGTTCACCACGATCGACCGTTCGACCACCGGGCCCTTGGCGACAAATCCTTCGACGGCAAAGATATTGCCGCCTGCCTCACCGATATTGAGCGCCAGCCGACCGAGAACGCCTGGGCTGTTGTCGAGCGTGACGGCAATCGAGATCGAATACTGGGTTGCGGTGGGGGGTCCAGCGTCGGGCACCCGCGGCAAACGCTACCTACGCCGAGCTGCGCCGCCCGATACCGGCGTCGGATCTCCCGCATGCCGATGACGCTGAACTCTTGGGCGGCGAGCCACTCGTTCCAACCTTGGGTTCGGAACAGCTCGTATTCGTCGACCCGCACGTGATGGCTGCCCGGTTCGATCACCTCCACCTCACCAGGGCCGGGGCGGCACGGGTGGAACGCGCAGTAGATCAAGCTGGACGGATCCGAATGGAGCAACGCCTCATAGTCGACCGGGCCACCTCGTGGGCGACCGAAGTTCGTTTCGAGACACCGGCCGAACAGCGGCATGCCCGCAGACGCGGGCGGCCTCGACGAACGCCGCGAACAGTTCTTCTGTGGCGCCAAGAATGTGCGGGCCCGGGTCGTATGCCGCGAACGTGTCGGTCAGCAGCACCGGCACGCTTGTAGTCGACGCCCACGGCGACGTACCGCTCGCAATACTCCGGTGCCATCGCCGAGCCCATGTGCGCGTCGAGATGCGTCACGTCGATACCGGCGGCCAGCGCCCGGTCGATCTGCGCCCGCCACTCGGCTTCCACGGCGTCGGGTGCAGCGTTGACGTTGCACCTCTGCCACGGTCGGCCAAAAAAATCCGTGCTCGTCGGTGAGCCCGGCCGCTCGCGAGGGCTGGCTGACAGGCCCCCACCGGTAGCCCTTCTGTTCGCTGTTCAGCGTGAGGTGCACGCCCAGATCGAGCGGGGTGTCGAGCGGTGAATCGGCGGCGACGATCTGGGCCATTTCGGAGAACCAGGGGCACGGCACCATCACCGACCCTGCGCTGATCGACCCGAGCTTCGACAGTTCAACAAACGCCGCGTTCGCGCCGTGACACATGCCAACGTCGTCGGCGTGAATGACGATTTCCTGGAGATCCCCCATCAGGTGAGCCTAACTCATGTCGTAATGTCCTGACAATCGGTCGACAGCGAACCCCAGCACCACTACCATCGCGCTGCATGGGTACTGCGGAACTGAACCACTTTCCTCCCGACCGCCATCTGCCGAAGAGGTCGCTGCTCACCTCCGACAGTGGGGGTACGCCATCGTCGACGATCGTCGTCGATTCGGCGACGATGGACCAACTCGATGCCGAGTCACATCCCGTACATCGAGGCGTCCAATCGTCGGGCGCGATGAGTACGACGGTCGCCACACGCGCCGCACCGGGCATGCTGATCGCGAGGTGCCCGACCGCGCGTAAGCTGGTGATGGATCCGACTGGTCGTCGGATCCGTCCGAGCGTTCCTCAATCACGTCACAGCGGTGCAACTCCACCTCACCCAGATCATCTCCATCGCTCCCGGCGAGACCAAGCAGAAGGTGCACCGCGACCAGATGGCGTTCGACTTCTTTCCGTTTCCGCCCGACTACCACGTGCAGTGCAACACCATGTGGGCGCTCACCGACTTCACCGTCGAAAACGGCGGCACGTACGTCATCCCCGGCAGCTCTGGCGTCAGCGACACAGAAGGGCTGGCGATGCCGGGTGCCGAAGTGGAGATGCGGCGAGGCAGCGTGTTGTTCTACGACGGCAAGGTGTTTCACGGCGGTAGCGCCAACACCAGCGACGGGTACCGCAAGGGTGTCAACATCACCTATTCCGTCGGCTGGGTGCGCCAGGAGGAGAACCAATACCTCGCATGCCCGCAAGACGTGGCACTGACGCTCGACGATGATCTCCTCAAGATGATGGGCTACCAGGAGGGGGCGTTCGCTCTCGGGTACGTGGGAGATCAGCAAGATCCGTTGGCGTTCCTTCGAGGTGAGCGCCGCGCCAAGCAGATCATCGGAGAAATCGAGCAACGGTCCGATGACCATCGCCGATTCGTCGAGGAGTTGTCGTAGCCCCGCTACGCCAGGGATGTTCTAGTCAGCGGCGGATGGACGGGGCTCCAGGCCGGCTGCGATGTAGCAGGCATCGATGATCGCCATGTTGCGTACACCATCTTCGACGGTGGTGGGGAACGGCTTGCCGTCCACGATCGCATCTCGAAACGCCACCAACTGATGCATGTACGTCGACGTCGACGACACTTCATACAGCGTCGTGCCGTCGTCGGTGGTGACCTTGATCGAAGCGCCCGACTGCGGAGCGAGCGGGTTCACCACCACCATCTCGCCGGCACTGCCGTGCACGACGAGGCGTGCATCAACCTTGTCGCCCTTGGCGATCATCGACGAGTGGATGAACGCCGACAAACCTGACGGCCACAACAACTCGGCACCCAGCGAGCCGTCGATTCCGGGAACCGGGCTGACGGTCTTGGCCGACATGACCTGGGGAACGATGGTTGGGTCGGCCGATGCGGCCCAACGCGCCCACTGAATGGAATAGCAGCCGAGGTCCATCGTGGCCCCGCCGCCGAGTGGAAGATCCCAACGAATGTCGGTGTGCGCAATGGCACCGATGGGAATGTCGAAGATCGACTCGATGCGCTGCAACTGACCCAACGCCCCAGAGTCGATGATGTCTCGAATCTGCTGCGCACACGGGTGGTACCGCCAGTGGAACGCCTCCATCACCACCACATCGGGGGCCGCCGCAGCAGCGTCTGCGATGAGCTGACCGTCGGCCGCATTCGCAGCGAGCGGCTTCTCGACCAGGACGTGTTTCCCGGCTGCGATGGTGGCAATCGACCACTCACGATGCAGCGAAGCAGGAGTTCCGATGTAGATCGCATCGACCTCGTCGGACTCGATCAACTCTTCGTACGACCCGTATGCGTTGGCGATTCCCCACTCGTTGGCGGTCGATCGAGCACGGTCAAGTTCGCGGGCTGCAATTGCGGTGACCTCGACACCGTCAACGTCGGGCAACGGCTCGATGATCGCCGATTTGGCGATACGGGAGGCGGCGAGCAGTCCAAGACGGATGGTCATGGGCTGAAGTTAGCCAGCTATTCGTGACCGGTAACAGCTGAGACCGGGTCGGGTGTTGTGGCGGCCTAGACCGGCCCACGCTTGGTGCGAACCTCCGGCCCGGCCAACACGTAGGCACCGATGGCGAGGCAGAGCATGAGCGCCGAGCACACCGAGTAGGCAAGGGTGCGCCCACCCCACGCATACAACACCCCGGCCATAGCCGCAGTGATTCCGCCAGACAGTGTTTCCGACGCCCCGAGCATGCCTTGTGCGCCAGCTTGCCGATCTCCTGGCGCCACCATGGCCACCGCGACGCCGGTACTGGAGACCGTGAGGCCGTCAGAGATGGAGTGGAAGATTCCTACCGTCAGCATGAGGATGCCGCTGGGCATGAAGCCATACAGGAACATGAACCCGGCCCCGAGCACCAGGCCAAACGGCCCTAGCCGGAACGGGCCCGACCCGTTGCGCGAGCCGCCCACCGTACGACCCGAGGAAGATGAGCGGCAGCGCGAAGATCGTGATACCGAGGTTGGCGACGAGTTCACTGGCTTCGAGGTCGTCGAGCACCAAGGCCCAGAGCGCGTCGAAGGTGCCGATCATCAAGAACACCGCAGAACCCATCATCAGCGCGGCCACCATGGGCCGAGCCCGTAACAAGTCGAACGCAAAGCGCGGCTGCACCGGTTGACCGACCGAATCGGCAACGCTGGGCACGGAACGCACGATGTCGGGACGGAACATCACCGGGACACAGAGCAGGGTGGCACCGGCAATCACCAGGAACGGTGCGGGAATGCCGAACGCCGGAACGAGCACGGCTGAGATTGCCGGGCCTGTGGCGAAGCCGGCGACGTCAGCGGCCAGCAAGCAGACCCACGTTGTTGCCCAAGTTCGCCGGGTCAGCATTGATGACGATGCGGCGCACCGCTGGCACCGCCATGCCGATGCCGACACCGCTGACGAACCGAGCGAGCAGCAACACCTCCAACGTCTCCCCTGCCGCCATACCCAAGAGACCGACAACGTTGAGCAACAGGCCAGCAACGACGAATTGTCGTGCATAGCCACGGTCGGCTATTGGCGCCAGGAAGATCTGCGAGATGAACGACGCAAGGAAGCCGACACTCACGATGACGCCGATCCAGTATTCGGCGATGCCGTACTCGTCGCGGAAGTCGTCGAGCACCGTGAACATGACGCCATAGCCCGAGGCCAACAAGGCCGTCATCAGGCCAAATGTCAGTACACGGTGGCGGGTCACCCGTCGAGGTTACGGGATCAGCGGATAGGTCGCTTCGCTCCTTTTCATTCCGCTGATTTCGCCCGTATCTATGGGCGTCGGGTCGAACTCAGCGACCCGACGAGTTTCGCCGTCGCCCGGTACCACTCGTCGCCCTCGCTTGCTGCGTCGTCGAACCGTGGGTCGAACGCAACACGGTCGAGTCGAGTTGCCACTTCCACGGCAACCGCAGCATCGTCGGCATCGGTCCACACCTCAGCCAGCCGGGGGTTCGGCAGACCAATGTGTGCACCCCGACGCACGGCGAGCGAGGTGAACCGGTCTTGCAGCAGCCCCCACCGTCCTCGTCGCGCGCGGCGTCGCACCTCCTGTAACGCCGTGAAGGCGATCGTCAAGGCAGCACCTCCGACCAACGCGGTCAACACGAGGGATCGGTGGGCCTTGACGTAATCGACCACACCCGCAATCAAGTCGGCACCAACTGAATCGACGCCTGATTCGGCCGACAACGGCACGGACGCGGTGGGGTCGAACGCCTGCCAACCCGACTCTGGGAACCACACTTCAACCCAGGCGTGGGCATCGCTCGCCCGCACCTCGAAGACGCCTGCGATCCGGTCGCGCTGACCAGCGGCGTAGCCCGTCGCAAGTCGAGCAGGTACGCCTTGGGTACGCAACATGATCGTCAGTGCCGATGCGATCTGTTCGCAGAAGCCCAACCGGGTGTTGAAGAGGAAGTCGTCGACCGCGTCTGTGCCAGGTGCCGGAACCGGCGCAGAGAGGTCGTACTCGACATTGACGCCCATCCAGCTCTCATACGCGCGCACGATGTCGTAGGTGGTGGTGTGACCGGCAGCCAACTCGGCTGCGAGGTCGCGGGTGCGTTGTGTCGTCGACGCTGGCACGGTGAGGTAACGATCGAATGCTTCGACCCCCTGCGCAGACAAGCGCTCGGCGATGTTTCCTTGCGTCTGCAGTTGGGCCGCGGTGACGATGGGGCGACGAGACACGACGGTGTACACCGAGCCGGCAGGCAGCACCGTTGATGCCCTGATCGCTCCGTCATTGCGAGTCCACACACTCGCGTCGACAATCAGTTCCGCCGGGCGGTAGGCGCCAAAGATCACGTTCGGCATGTCCGACTCGATGAAGAAGGTTTGGATGAAGTCTTCGTGCTTCACCGCTGCGTCACCGACGAACATCTCGCCCACATCACCAAACGCTGGCGGCACTTCGATCTGCGGCCCGTCGCGGAAGCGTGCCGATCTCATCGTCGGCAAACCAGGTGCGACCGTCGAACAGGGAGAATGTCTGCCCGCGCCAGAAGTCCGCCGCCGGCGCACGCACTCGCATGACCACTTCGTCGCCGAGCGCACCGCGCACCGACGTGTCCATTGAGCTGGCAAACCCGTTGTAACCACCCGGCTGGCCTGCCGGTGCGCGGCTCGGTTCGTCAGAACTCGACGATCCGTCGCGCACTTCGCCGTCAGGCCCGACCACCGCGCCAGGCGCTGAGATCGGCCGTTCATCCTCGATGAGTGTTGGCAGAGTCAGCCGAGCAGGACCTTGGGGCACTGGCACCACCACGAGCATGCGCGAGCGCCGCTGCCACAGAACCCACCAGCCACGCCCCGGAGTGGAGGCCGCGCCGCGAGCGGTGACTGACGCCGTGTGACGACTTCCCGAACGTTGCTGTGCCGGCGGTTGCCGAGGCTGCCGAGGCTGCCGGTTGCGTGGGGCCGCCGAGGCGCGACAGGGCGAACCAGAAACACATCGCCCACGCGACCAGCCACCAGGCGATTCCGCCATCGACCCGGAACGCAGACGCGTACATCAAGACCACTGCGGAGATACCAAGGCCGACGCGCACGGTTCTGCGGTCCCGCGCCTCAAACCCGTGCAGAACGATCAACACGAGCAGCAACTGCGGCAGCGGACCCCGCAGAATCGCGAACAATCCGTCGAGGCGACCTGATGATGCCAACACCATGGCCAACGCCACGAGCGCACCAACTCCCACAACACTGCGAAGCCAAACCGGCGGAGGCTCGCCGGTGGCGATGGTCTTGGACGACGCGGCGGTTCCTGCGACGATTCCCACCACGACAGCCACGGTGACCGATGGACGAGTAACCCAGCGCGCGCGTCAGCATCACCAGCGACACCAGCGTCGCAGCTCCAGCCCAGTAGCGAGCCACAACCCGAGCGGTCGACTCGGGTTCCGCACGGTGCGGGTCGCGACGCAGTCGATCCGCCCAGCGTGTGAGGAAGGGTGGCAACACCGTGCAGGGCCAAGATCGACGAGCGCAGCCCAACGTTGCGCGTCAGAACGATCAGCGATGAGTACCGGCTCGGCATCGTCGACCGCTGCGTACGTTCGCTCCCCCGCTTGGAGTGCGTCCTCGAGCGCCCAACGGGCAGCCGCCGCCTCTGCTTCGGGTTCACCACTCCGAGAGCTGGCACGGACGATGGCGCTGCGATCGACCGGCTGTCGGTGGTCGTGAACGACCAATGCACCCGACCGCAAGGTCGATGCCCAATGGACCGATCGTTCGCTGTCGCCGTCGCGCCAAGGGCGAACACCATCGATTTCACCCGACACTGATCCGGCCCGACCGAGGCCTTCGCCGTCGTCGTCACCAACCAGACGTTCCACCCGAACGTCGCCGCGCTGGGCGGGCGGCGCGACCACGAAATCGTCGACCTCCACCGTGACGCGTTTGCTCCACCACACAGCGCCCGGCGCCCCTGAAGACCGAACGACCACCTCGATGGCGCTGACGGCACCGCGCTCGACGAATCGAGCTGTCAACGGAGTGATGTCGCGCGACGTGGCGGACCATCCCGCCGCAACCCGGTCGTTGCGAACACGCAACTCGACCCATACCGGACGCGCGGCAGCAGATGGTCGACCGTCATGTGTGAAGCACACGTCAACCGGCACGTCAACGCCGACGGTCGCAGTGGCGGAAGGCGCACGGCGCCAACGGTGGGACGATGCCGCGTCCACCCATCCGGACACGATCGCAGCAACGCCAAGCACCGCACCCGCAGCGAGGACCAAGACCACCGGAGTCGCTCCGGTCAGTCTGACGATGGCAACGCCGCCGAACCAGGCGAACACGAGGCCGCCAACCCCGGGCGAGGCGCCAACGAGACGCTGCTTCATTCGATCGGTGCTGCTACGGGGATCAGCGGACAGGTCGCTTCGCTCCCTTTCAATCCGCCAATTCCCACCATGACTATTGGATGTAGCCAACCGGACAGGTTCGGCAGAGCCTCCATCATCCGCCCGGCTGCTATGCAGTGGGTGCCGGAACTTGCGCCAGGCATTCGGCGACCACTTCGCGTCCGGCGACCAGGTTGCCCCCGGCCACGATGATTCGGTGGGCGAGGGCCGAGGAGGCCACGCTCATGACGTCTTCGGGCGTGACGAAGCTACGCCCAGCCATTGCTGCGCGAGCCTTCGCCAACCCCACCAGCGACACGCCACCTCGAGTTGACGCTCCGAGGGTGACCCTGGCGTGGCGTCGCGTGGCGTCGAGCAGCGCAACGACATAACCGGCGACGGCGTCGGCGATGTACACGTCGGCAACAGCATGACGAGCCGTGACCAGATCAGCCATGTCGGCAACCGGAACAACGCCCGACAGGCGGTTGCGGCCGCGCCGACCGGTGAGCACTTCGATCTCGTCAGCAGCCGATGCACGACCCGGTGTGACGACTGCAGCGAACCGATCGATCGCCCCTTCACCGAGCGGATACGTACCAGACATTTCGATCGGATTCTGAGTGGCGACCAACATGAACGGCGCCGGCAGCTGTCGCGTCACGCCGTCGACGGTCACCGCCGATTCCTCGGTGGCCTCCAAGAGCGCCGACTGCGTGCGTGGGTTGGCGCGATTCAGCTCGTCGAAGACGACGATGTTCGAGAAGATCGGGCCCGGCCGGAAGTGCAGCTCGAACCCTTCGCCGTGGGGCATCATCGAGCCGATGACGTCGCTCGGCAGCAGATCGGGCGTGCCTTGAATCCGGTGGAACGAGCCACCGACCGACGCCGCAAGTGCCTGCGCCAACAGCGTCTTTCCAACACCTGGGATGTCTTCGATGAGTAAGTGGCCCCCGGCGAGCAGGCAAGCAACAGCAGTGCTGATGGCCTCGCGATGACCAGCGACCACGGCGTCGACCGCGTCGATGAGGCTGTCGGCGAGGGCGCGCACGTCAGGTTCCCTGTGCGAGCTCGTCGATTTCACGCACGTCTTGATCTGCCGTCATTCCGGAACCCATGCTTCCAGATCATCGGAACGTTGCGCGCTCACCTTGAAATTGCCGGTCACGTCACGGTCAAGATGCCGTCGAGTTGCGGTCATCTTGCCGTGAACCCACCGTCGACGAGCAGCGAGTGACCGGTGATGTACGACCCGGCGCGGGTCGCCAGCAGCAGGAGCGCCCCGTCGAGTTCGTGGTCGCGTCCCATTCGAGGAATCGGCGAATTGGCAGCCATGTAGTTGTCGCTGCCCGCATCACCGATCATCGGCTCGGTCATCTCTGACGGGAAGTACCCGGGACACAGGGCATTGACACGGACCCCTTTGCGGGCCAACTGTGCTGCCAATTCACGTGTGAGGTTCACGACGGCACCCTTACTCGCGCAGTAGTTGGCTTGCTTCACCGGAGTGGACGCCACGTGCCCGAGCATGGAAGCGACGTTCACGATGCTGCCAGCACCTTGCGCGATCATGGGTGGCGCTGCCAGTTTGCAGAGATGCCACACTGCGGTGGCGTTGACATTCATCACCTGCTCGAACTGGTCGAGGGTTTCGTGTTCAAGACCAACGACGTGAGCGATACCTGCGTTGTTCACCAACACGTCGAGGCGGCCGGCCCGCTGGATAGTTTCTTCAACAAGACGCACACGGTCGTCTGGTACCCCTACGTCGGCCGCGATCGCGATGGCGCCGGGAAGCTCGGCCACCAACGCATCGAGACGTTCCGCTCGACGAGCCGACACCACAACGGTGGCGCCCACCGCATGGAGCACTCGCGCGAATCGGGCACCCAGCCCAGATGATGCACCCGTAACCAGAGCGACTTGGCCATCGAGTCGGAACAGGTGGAGTGGTTGGTTCGCCGGGTTTGCTTCGTCCATCGTCACAGTCTGGCCGACCCAGGATGCGTTGGCAGCGCCGACTCCGCGAGCGCGCGGCGCGACGGGTACCGTTACAGCGCTACTGGTACCGCGCCACGGGTACCCTCACTTTGCCGCCGGAGAAGCCCATGCACGTTTCCGAAGTTCTCGATGACCTGCTGTCCGAGCAGCGCTCCCTCGACGCTGTCGTTGCCGATCTCACCGACGACCAGTGGTCGTTGCCGACGCCCAGCCCACGTTGGTCGATCACCGATCAAATCGGGCACCTCACGTTCTTCGACACCACAGCGGCACTCGCGATCACCGACGAACCTGCATTCCTCGCCCACCGCTCAGAACTGTTCGCGCAGTTTGCCGACCCTGCGAGCGTCGACGCAGCCACTCTCGCTCCGTTCCGAGCGCTGTCACCAGCCGACCAGTTGGCCAATTGGCGTGAGCGTCGAGATGCCCTGGAAGCCGCCGCCCTCTCACTTGACGACACCAGCCGCGTCGAGTGGTACGGGCCTTCGATGAGTTCGAAGTCGTTCCTCACTGCACGGTTGATGGAAGTGTGGGCGCACGGCCAAGACGTGGTCGACGCGCTCGTCGCCGCCGGAATTCCGGTGGATCGCCCAGACACCGACCGACTGCAGCCACATCGCACAACTCGGCGTGATCACCCGCGGTTGGAGCTATTTGGTGCGCGGCGAGCAGGCACCAGACGCGGAGATTCGGGTGGAACTGGTGGCACCGGGCGGAGATGTGTGGTCGTGGGGCTCACCCGACGCAGACCCAATCGATCAGTGGCCCAGCCGGAGACTTCTGTCGAGTCGTCACGCAGCGCCGCAACGTCACCGATACCTCTCTCAGCGTCACAGGAGCCGATGCCCTCGACTGGATGCACAAGGCACAGGCATTCGCAGGCGCGCCAACCATTGGCCCCAACGCTGGTGCGAGAACATGAACTTCGACATGCCCGCCCACGACGACCCGCGTCGACTCGAGGTTCGTGCCTGGCTGGCTCAGCACCCGAACCCCACCAACGCTGATCTACACGCCGCGGGCTACATCGTTCCCCACTGGCCGCGCCCGTACGGCCTCGATGCCGACCCGATGCATCAGCTCATCATCGACGACGAGATGAAGCGCGCTGGAGTTGGCCGAACTTCGAATGCCACGAATGCGATTGGCGTGGGCTGGGCGGCGCCCACCATTTTGCTCGCCGGTAGCGACTGGCAGAAAGAGCGGTTCCTGCCACCGATCTTCAGTGGCACAGAAATCTGGTGTCAACTGTTCAGCGAACCAGATGCAGGTTCCGATCTCGCCAACCTCGGCACCCGAGCGGTGAAAGACGGCGACGAGTACGTCATCAACGGTTCCAAGATCTGGTCGAGTGGCGCCCATCACAGCCAGTTCGGCATCCTCATCGCCCGCACCGACCCAGACGTCGCCAAGCACAAGGGCATCAGCTATTTCATCCTGCCCATGGACACGCCGGGCGTCACACTGTCGCCGATTGTCGACATGACGACGGCGCACTCGTTCAACGAGACCCACTTCGACAACGTTCGATTGCATGAGAAATACCGAGTCGGCGCCGAAGGTGACGGTTGGCGACTGGCCAAGGTCACGCTGGCGAACGAACGCGTGTCGCTGTCGTCGTCAGGTTCGCTCTGGGGAACCGGGCCGTCGATGTCGCATCTTCTTGATCTGGTTCGCGTCCGGCGGCGGGCTGAGCGATGCCAACCAGCGTCAACGGGCGGCGCAGTTGTACATCGAGTCGGAGGTGTTGCGACTTGGCCGCCTTCGAACGCTGAGCGCTCGGCTTGCAAGGCAAGACCCCTGGACCCGAAGCATCATTCCAGAAGATCCAGGGCGATGAGCACGGGCAGGAGGTCATGGCATTCGCGAAGGAACTCAGCGGCACCCACGGCATGCTCGAAGGGTCCGGACCCGCTGGTCCGGTACCGGTGAACTGCCCAATCCGGCCCAACTGAGATTCGGTTTCCTCGGGGCGCTTCCAGCCAGTATCCAGAGGTCGATCCCGATCTGGCACTACGGCTATTTGTTCGCCCCGGCACTCACCATCGGCGGCGGCACGTTCGCCGTGCAACGCAACATCATCGCAGAGCAAGTGCTCGGACTACCTCGAGAAATGAACGCTGAACAGGGCCTGTCCTGGAGGGCGAGCCGCCTCTCCAGGTAGACACTCGCCGGTAGTGTCGAGACATGGCTCGAAACAACGCCGACCGTTCACCCCAAGTCTTAGTGGGCATTTCCTTCGCCGACCAGTACCGCGCACAAGAGTTCATGACGGCCGTAGCACGGCTTCGTTCGCTCGATGTGTTCAAGTTGCACGACGCAGTGATCGTTCGGAAGAACGCTGAAGGCGGTACGAAAGTCGTCGAAACCATCGACCCATCGCCGGTCCGCGCAGCAACCAGCGGGGCGCTGTGGTCTGCGCTCCTCGGGTCGTTGATCATTGGCCCGATTGGGTTCGTTGCCGGTGGCGTCATCGGCGCAAGCACCGGCGCGGTCACCGCAAAGATCATCGACGTCGGCGTGCCCGATGAATGGGTTGATTGGTTCAAAGCCGCCGTTGCAACAGACACCACCACGGTGGTGCTGCTGCTGAGCGATGTCATCGTCGACGATCTGGTGGAGGAGACGAAGCGATTCGCCGGGGCTCATCTCATCTACTCAAACCTCGATAAGTACAGCTTTCAGCGAATTGCCGACGCTCTCGGCGACACTGCGGCAAGCCAAGATTTCAGCGAGGAGCAGGCCGACGACGAGCAGGCCGACGACTTGCAGTCTTAGGCGACCGGGGCGATGCGGGCGGCTTCTCGTTCGGCGTGAACGTTCAGTTCCAGCGCCCGTGATCCGCCCAGTTTTTGCGCAAGATGCTCAGCCACGGTGACGTCGGCGTAGCTCGACGAACCGTCTGCGTCGTGGCAAGGCGAAAGTGTTGAAATGACGGCATCGGCGTTGCCGTCGTGGAAGAACGCTGCCGAACGACGACGCAGCAGGTCGCCTTGAGCGTTGCGCGGTGGCACCACACGGTGCATCGTCGACAACCAGCGGTCGTTTGTCCAACGCGCCAAGAGGTCTCCGAGGTTGATCAGCAGTGCCCCATCGACTGGCACGACAGGCAACCATGACCCGTCCGGCCGAAGGATCTCGAGGCCCGGCACCGGGTCAGCCCACAGCACTGTGACGATGCCATAGTCGGTGTGAGCACCCATGCCGAGCTGCCCCTCGGCCAACTCGATGCCAGCCGGCACGTCGTAGTGGTTCATGCGCAATACGTCGATCGAGTGATCAGTGAACTGGCGGAAGTAGCCGTCGTCGAGGCCAAGCGCACAAGCAAACACGTCGGTCATCGTGCGGGCCACCGAGGCCGCGGATGCGAACCACGCATCGACGCCTTCCCGGAATCTGGGGGCTTCGGCGGGCCAGATATTGCGCGCATACACATCTTGGTCGAGCTGATCAGCGATTCCTGGAAAGTCGTCGACGTTGGCACCGACGTTGAATGCCTCGAACAGGTCGTCGGGGGTGATGACGCCCAAGCTGTAACTCAACCGTTCGGACCGCGGCGGCGAGTACCCACGATTGATCGAGGGGCGCGGGCTGATGTACGCCGACTTGACATCGATGGGAAGCGCAAAGAACTCATCGATCGCTGCGGCGAGGCCGGCAGTTGTCGTAGCAGGGATGCCGTGGCCCACGATCTGCATGAAGCCGATCTGTCGACACGCCGCGTCGACAGTAGCGGCGATGTGCTGACGGGTCGCGTCGTCCCCCTCGGCCCAATCGGTGAGGTCGATCACGGGAACGATCTGGTCGGGGCCGACTCTGAACGACATGTCGTCAGATTAGCGATGACGCCCTCAGCGAGAACCGGTCGCATTCACGTTTCGCATCAACGGTGTGTGTCGATCGTGTGCGTGACCGATGTGCGCCTATCGTCACGAGTGTGCGCGGTCGAACCGAAAGAAACTTGTCCGTCACCGATCTTCGGACGTTCGTCCCGGCACGAGACTTCGAGATGTCACGCGCGTTCTACGCCGCACTTGGTTTCACCACCATCTGGACCGACGACGACGGTCTCGCGCTGATGGACCTCGGCGACCATCGCATCATGCTGCAGAACCATTACGTGCGCGACTGGGCCGAGAACTTCATGATCACCATCGAGGTGGAGAACGCAAGCGACTGGTTCGACCATGTCAGCGAACTGCTGAGCAACGGCGAGTTCGGTGAAGCACGTGTCGCCGAACCGACTGACCAAGACTGGGGTGCACGGGTCACCTATGTGTGGGACCCCTGCGGCGTGCTCATCCACTTCACCCAGTGGCTCGAACGAGCCGATCGTGTCTGAGGCATCGGGCGCCGATGATCCCTCGGTCCTCAGCGCCGAGCCGATCACCATTGCCTACGGCACCGACCCATCACAGTTCGGTCAACTGTGGCAAGCGAGTTCGTCAGGAGCCGGGCCGCGTGAATTCATTTCCGGTCGTCATCCTGATCCACGGCGGGTTCTGGCGCTCTGCATATGGCCTTGATCTCATGGACCCGATGGCGAGCGACCTCGCGACTCGAGGTTTCGCGGTATGGAACATCGAGTATCGAAGGTTTGGCCAGCACGGTGGCGGCTACCCAGGCACGCTCGATGACGTCGCCAGCGCCGTCGACCACCTCTCGACATCGCCGCCGAGTACGACCTCGATCTCGACAGAGTCAGTGTCGTTGGCCACTCCGCCGGAGGCCATCTCGCCCTGTGGAGCGCGGGCCGTCAGGGCGCCGAAGTGACCCCACATGTCGCGATCGGCCTCGGCGCCGTGGTGAATCTCGAGTTCGCCGCCGCTCGGGGCTTGGGAACGGTGCAATCGTCGACCTCCTGGGTGGCACGCCTGAAGACATGCCCGACCGATACCTGTGATGCCGCGCCGCCGTGGAGCTGTCGCTGGACGCACGGTTGATCTCGGTTCGAGCGAGCAGCGACGACATCGTTCCGACCGAGTACACCGTGCCCGCCTCGCACCACCAGTACGAAACCTTCGACGTACCCGGCGACCACTTCACCCTGATCGACCCCAGCCACGACTCGTGGAGGGTAGTACTGCCCTTGCTACTTCAGTAGTATTCGAGTATGAAGCTGAGCGTGGCGTCATCGCGGTGGTGCCGGTCACGTCGAATGTCAGACAGGTCTTCCCATTCCAAACCCTGCTGCCGGCGCAGGACACCGGTCTCGGTGCCGATTGAAAAGCGCAGGCCGAACAGGTGCGCTCGGTCGCGGTCGAGCGAGTAGGTCCACGACGTTCGGAATGGTTCCCTTTCACCTCATGATTCAGCTCGACGAGGCGCTCCGCATCCACCTCAGCCTGTAGCCAGCCACACGATCAGGTGAGCGAGGAAACCACGGCTTCGCCACAGCGCCGTCCGGAGAAGAGCGCACCCTGAATCGACGCCGTGTCGCGGTGGTCGCCGCACACGAACATACCGTCACCGAGGTCGACGCGACGCTTCGGGGAGAACGGAGGATGTTGTCGGGGCTGACCATGCGCGATGGCATCGGTGCGCAAGTGACGCCATGAGTCGACCTGAGACCCCCACATGCCACGGAGTTGTGCTCGTACCGCCGGCTCGATGCCTGGGTCGTTCACCCCGGGGCACGCCGCAGCGATCAGTGCCATTCCCGCAGGTGCGTATGCCGGCGCGACGTTCGTCATCACCGACGTGTTGAGTGCGGGGCCGACGCCCGTGCCGTCGAGCACGATGTAGCGGTCGGCGATCGGTGGCGCATCGGCCGCGAACCAGACGCATGACGCTGGGTTCGATTCCACCGCCGGCAAGCCCAACAACGCAGAGGCACGTGGGCCCTCCACCGCCACGACTACTCGCGAAGCTTTGATGGTGCGGCCGCCAGCCGAGCACCACCTCGCCTGGGGCCACGGCGATGACTTCGGTGTTGAGATGGATCGAACCGACAGGAACGTGCGAGGCGAGCTGATCCGAGATTGCTCCCATGCCCAGCGCCGGAACAGCCACATCGCCCACGATGAGGCTGCGCAGGATCACGTCGAACATGCGGCGGCTCGTCTGGAGCGACGGGTCGAGTTGGATGCCACCGACGAAGCGGCCGGAAGAACCGCTCGATGATGCGCTCGCTGAAGCCCTGTTCTTGGAGCGCCTCCATGTGCTGATGTCATCTTGCCGAAGGAGGTCGGTCGGGTTGGAACGTTGTAGTCGGACCCGCTGGCCCAGGATCCGCGCCTTGTCGAACATGGTGCCAACAGGAGCTACAGCGGTCTTCATCAACGTACAGCGGTCGACGGAAAGGGTCGCCGACCAGATCTGTTGTGGTGCCGTTCCACACCAACGCGCCCGGCTCGAACCGCTTCAGGTCGAGGGCCTCCATGTCGAACTGCGTATGCATCTCCGGATAGGCGGTGAGGAGTACCTGAAACCCCCGGTCGAGGCGGAAGCCGTCGACCACATCGGTTCGAACACGCCCGCCGACGCCGTTCGACGCCTCGACAACCACGACATCGTGGCCAGCGGCATGGAGCACACGGGCCGCCGACAGGCCAGCGAGCCCGGCACCCACCACAACAACGTCAGCGCTCGCGGGAACGGTCATATCACTCTCTCGTGGACGGGGCTGAGCACGGCCTCGCTGAGCTGCTCGGCGGTGAGCATAGGTGTCGCCGCACGACGAGGTGACGCCAGGGCAACTTCGATGGCGAGGGCAAGCTCTGCAGCGGACAAGATCGTTGGGCGATCGGACACAAGCTGCACCGATGCGTTCGAGGTCAGCGGCGTTCGAGAACTGATCGGTCGAGAATGGCAACACCAGTTGGCGAGCGCCGGCTGCCAGAGATTCCTGCACGCTGTTGTTGCCACCGTGGTGCACGCTCAGGTCGGCGCTGCGCAACATGGCCACCTGCGGGAGTTGCGCAGCCACGATCCAGTTGTCGGGAAGCGGGCCAATTTCGTCGAGAGGTGTGGCGCCGACGGCCATCGCCACCCGCACCCCCAAGTGTGCCAACGCCTCAGCAAGTCGGGCCAGCACGTCGCTGCGATGCGACAGAAAGGTGCCGAGCGCCACATAGACCTGTGCAGGACCATCGGCTGGGTGCGCCCACGAGCGCAGTTCGTGCTGGAAGTTCCTCGTCACGCACGAGTGGCCCGACGAATCGATGGTCACCCGGCAGCAGCCCGGTGCGCGCTGGTTCGTGCAGCGCACTGACGCTGTTGTAGAGCACTCGCTCGCCGTGGACTCGGAACGCGTCGTCCACGCGGGGCCGATGCGGAGCAACCGTTGCCAACGCTTCATTCCACCGAGCGGTAAACGCACGGGTCACCCGGTCAGCAACGGCGGTCAGCGATGTGAGCTCGCTCGGCTCGAGCTCGGATCTGGCCGGGCCACCTGGCAGGAACGCCGTACCGCTCTGCCCCGACCGGGAGTTGGCTGGGGTGGCCAGGAACGACCGTGACGAACGGGCGCCCCGTGGCGTAGACGGCCAGTGTCGAGCCGAACGACACGTGGTCCACAAGTATCTGATCGGGTTCGATCTCGTCGCACAGTCCGGGCAACATCGGCGGCCACCTGCTCGGGTTGCCACAGGAGGTCGCGCTCGCGCTCGAGTGCCTGCAGCCGAAGAGTGGCCACAGGCCCGAGCGCGGTCGCAGCGATGAACCGTCGAATCGCAAGGTCGCGTCCGGCGATGCCGTCATTCGAAGCGGCCCCGAGTTGCAGCAGGCGCCACTCGAATCCATCTGATTCAACCCGCTCCCGAAGCGCTCGACCCGTTGCGACGACTACTCGGGCACCACTCTGGCGAACAGCGCCGGCGAGCACCGCGAGCGGCCCGTAGTGAGACGAAAAGTCTGGGCTGAGGACCAGCAAAGTCATCGGTCTGGGCTCATCGAACAGGGTCTCATCGAATTGCCATGGCGGGTTGATACAGATCGATCAGCGCTTCGGCCATCTTCGCAACCGAGTACCGCTCGTCCACCATGGCACGTGCCCGCCCGGCGCGCCCGGGCCGGCCCACCAATCGAAACGCCTGGTGCATCGCGACCGAAAGATCGGCATCCGGGTCGACGAGCACACCGGTGTCGCCGTGTGTGACATACGTTGACGGCCCGCCGGTGCTCGGCGCCACCACGACCAATCCAGCGGCCATCGCCTCGAGCACCGAGAGACCGAACTCCTCTTTCAACGCCCCATCGACGTAGATGCCACCACCAGCCCAGTGTCGAGCGCGACCCACTTCGGCTGCGACGAGCAGGGCTGCGACCGCTTCGCGAGGGCGGCCGCCCAGCAGCACGAGCCCATCTCGGCGCGGGTCGGTCACCGGGATGAGTTGGTCGATCGATTCCAGCACCCCACGTTCTAGTCGAGGTCGGGTGATCCAGCTCACCGCCCACGATGACGAGGTTGCAGCGTACGCCACAGCTGATGGTCCGACGCCCAGGCCGACACCACCCGATCCATCCCCTTCACGGGATTCAGCCGACCGACACTGAGTACCAGCGGCAGGCCGCAGCCGCGATGCAGGCAGGCGATCAGCGAGGTCTTGCAGCACGTCGGGCCGTCTCGACCTTGCGCGCACCCCACCCGTACTGGTCGTCGTGTTGGGCAGCGCGATCAAGCAAGCTGATGTCGATACCTTCGGCGATGACTGAGATCTTCTGGTCGCCGCGCCCTCGCGTCGAGGCCGAGCAAACCGAGCACTTCTGCTTGATTTCGTCGCGGGAACATCGCGAGTCGATCTGCTTCTCTGGAAACTTGTTCGATCAACCGCGCCCGGAACCAAATGTGGTTCTCCGCTTCGAGTCGCAAGAAGGACTCCTCGATCGAGTTCGCCCCGCGATTGCAACGAGTGCACCACGTTGTGCGGGTCGGGCGCGACGCTGAAGCACACAGGAATGTCGAACTGCGCGGCGACCGCTGCGCCGGCCAGCGTGCCGACGTCGGCCATGCGCAGATGCAGGATGTCGGCCGGACCACCCAACCGAATGGCTCGTCGAATGCCGCGCTCGATCGCCGGCAAGTGTTCCCAGCCCTCGTTCGCAGCAGCCGCAGGTCGGGCATCGTCGCCGAAGGCCACCATCGCGTACGACAAGGGGATGCGGCTCGACGACAGCGGCCCGGTCACCGCGTCGGTGACGGTGCCACGCCCAATCGTGAGCACGTGGGCTACGTCGTCCCGGGTGGCCAACGCCTCTCCGAGCGACACCAGCAAACTGGCGACACCACCCGTGTCGCCGCGACCCCCGAGGCTGAGTTGACCGTCGAGACCACTCGCCAGCACCAGTTGCGCAATCCGCACACCGTCCGAGCGCAGATCGCGTTGCCGAGCGCTCCGGAGATGACGGGCGGCTCGCAACTCGGCAGGTGAGCGCCAGCGCGGCGTCGGCAGCGAGTGCGTCGTCGTAGGTAGCAAGTTCCTGCAAGGCGACTTCGACACGCGGATCATTTCGTTCGCTCAGTGCGCCGATCGCTGCCGAGCGAACGGTGTCGAACTCTTGCTCGTCAACCGCCACATGCAGCAGCACTTCGTCGGCATCGCCGCCGAGCACGCCGAGCAGATCGATCAGACGAGCCCGCCCCGCTGGGCTCGTCGGTATCCAGGAACCGAGCCAGGGTCTGTCTGATGATCGAAGGAGCAGCCAGATGCTGATCGGCTTCGGCCCACGCACGGAGGGTGCGGTGTGCGTGCATGGTGTCGATATCGCCCAGCATGACCATGTCGACCAGGGCTGGAACGGCTTTGGCCGATGGCGGCCGATCACCGAGCCGCCACGCCGCGTGCCGACGCACGAGCAGATTGGTGATGCGCCAGCAGGTCGAGCAGCGTGTCATCGGCCACTTGATGCCGAACCCCGGCGAGCAGCTTCCGTCGCCGCGATAGCAGCGACAGCGCCTTCGTTGGCGAGTGCCGCCAGGCCATGACTCAGAGCGCGGCGCCGTCGTGGCACTTGCGAGCCTGTCGCGCCAGTTGAGCGGAACGGCGAAGCAGCAGCGAGTAATCACCAGATCGAACCGCAGACCGCAGTTCGTCGACGATCTCGGTTGCACTCGTGGGAGCGCCGGAGATGCGAGTTGGTTGGACACAACATTCGATGATCTTAGCCTTCTTTAGTCTGTTTTATTACCGTTTCGCCTGCAAAAGTTCTCAAGGACGCGTAATGTTCAAGCCATGGCATACCCGTCGCCACCGAGCGGCAAACTTGAACTGCAAGAAGCTGCCGACGAGCTGGGGGTGCACTACCAAACGGCGTACCGTTGGGTGCGCACCGGCCGCCTCGACGCCGAAATGGTGGGCGGTCGTTACCTTGTCGATCGAACCACATCGACGCCGCTTGATCAGGCCCGGATGACACCAGACAGCGCCCAAGGCGCCGAAAGCGGTTCGGCTCGATCACGCCGCAGACCGCATGTATGAGGCGCTGCTGGCAGGCGATGAGACCGCCGCGGCCAAGATCACCAAACGGCTGGCCGACGAAGGCGCCACTGTCGTCGACCTCATCCAACAGGTGCTCGCTCCACCGCTGCGCCGGATCGGGGAGGGTTGGAGCCAGGGAGAAACCACCATCTGGGCCGAGCACCGAGCAGCCGCGATCGTCGAGCGAATCCTCGGCGAGCTTGCTACCAACCCGAGGGGCCGCACGACGAGGAATCGCCGCCGTTGCCGCCATGAGCGGCGACCTCCACTCGCTACCGACGACGATGGCGGCGGTCGCACTGCGAGACCACAACTGGGACGTTCACCACCTTGGTGCGAACCTTCCTCCAGACGAGTTGACTCGGTTCTGCGCCGATCATCAAGCGGCCCTGGCAGTCATCACCGTGACCAACCCGGCAGTAGCACCAACCGCGCCACAAGACCGCCGTGACGCTACGCGCAGCCGGCACATTCACCATCGTCGGCGGAGCAGGCCACAACCTGACCGAACTCATCCAACAAGCAAGTACGGCCTCCCGACCGAGCTAGCCCTACCCGACTTGGAGTGTGGCTACCGACAACGGGCCGCGACGGATCGTTGCGGTGGCCGGTTGCTTGCGGCCGTTGAGCCACACGTGCGCCGACTCGTTGGCGTCGAGATTGCGCAGCCATTGCGAGCTGCCGCGAACCGTTGACGTGTAGACGCGGTCGCCCACCCGCGCCGCCAGCAACGGCACACGACGCGGCAGGCCGCTCTTGCGCCCGGTTGACTCGACCACGATGGCGCCAACACCGAGAACCAGGGAACGGCGACCCAAGACCGGCTTCGACCGCGGGTCGCACCAGCGAATTGAGCGTGGCAAACAGGTGCCTCTGAAGTTGCTGCTGAAGTTGCTGCATCATTCGATGCGCAATCCGGAGATGGCCCGGCTGATCACGAGCTGTTGGATCTGCTCGGTGCCTTCGAAGATGTCGTGGATCTTGGCGTCACGGTGCCAACGCTCCACCGGGTACTCGCGGGTGTAGCCGTAGCCACCGAGAATCTGAATGGCCCGCTCGGTCACCCAAGTAGCGGTACGGCCTGCCTTCAGCTTGGCCATGGAGCCTTCGGCGTTCTTGAACTGCTTGTGCTTGCCCAACCAGGCGGCGCGCCACACGAGCAGGCGTGACGCCTCGATCTCGGTGGCCATGTCGGCGAGCATGAACGCAATCGACTGGTTCATGATGATCGGGCGACCGAATGCGTGACGCTCTTTGGCGTATTCGAGCGAGTACTCGTAAGCCGCCCGCGCAACGCCGATCGCCTGGGCGCCGACAGAAGGACGTGTGGCCTCGAACGTTTGCATAGCCGCCTGCGAGTTGCCTGGCTTGCCTTCCCGCACTCGAGCCAAACGCTCGTCGAGCTTCTCTTTTCCACCGAGCAAACAACGGCCGGGCACCCGCACATCTTCCAGTACGACCTCGGCGGTGTGGCTGGCGCGAATGCCGTGCTTCTTGTACTTCTGCCCTTGGCTGAGACCGGGGGTGCCGGGAGGAACGATGAAACTGGCGTGACCCTTCGAGCCGAGCTTCGGGTCGACCACGCCAACCACAACATGGATGTCGGCGATGCCGCCATTGGTGATCCATGCCTTGGTGCCGTTGAGCACCCATTCATCCTTGGCCTCGTCGTACACCGCAGACGTGCGGTAGCCGTTGACGTCAGAACCAGCGTCGGGTTCGGAAGCGGCGAATGCCCCGATGGCGATCTTGCTCGCATCGCCGTAGCACTGCGGCACCCACTCCATGGTCTGCTCGGGAGTGCCCGACGCAGCGATTCCGGCAGCGGCCAACGCTGAACCCATGATCGCCATTCCAATGCCGGCGTCGCCCCAGAACATCTCTTCGATCGCCACCGGCAACGTGAGCCCTGTGGGGTCGTTCATCATGCCTTCGGCAACGAACTCCCAGCCGTACAAACCGATCTCGGCTGCTTGCTGCACGATGGGATACGGAAACTCTTCACGCTCGTCCCACTCGTGCGCGGCGGGACGCATGACGTCTTCCGCAAACCCGTGCACCCACTTCTGGAGCTGCAGTTGGTCTTCGTTCAGCACAGGGTTGAAATCAGCCATACCTCGTAAGTTACTCCTCGGTAACAGAAAAGTCTACCCGTCGGTAACTTACCCCTGAACCAATCCCGCCGCGTCGCGTTTCTGCCCGCCATGGCGTGGGTGGCTTCAAGGGTAACGCAACTCGCTCGCAATGCCGGCAGAAACTTCGGAAGTTTCTGCGAGGAATCGGCGCGACGTTGCTCTGGACTGACATGACCAACGACACCGCAGCTTCCATCCACTCCGACCGCTCACCCAGACTTCGATCCTGCGATCAACCGCGGCGGACAATCCGAAATATCGCTCGACAGAATTTTCAGATGGCGTATATGTTCGCAACATGGGAGATCAATCAACAAGCACACTGGCTGATGCATCGCACCAGCCCCGACTGAACAGAAGCCGCTGGGCCGCCATTGGCGCTGCCGTCGCGGTATCGCTTGGCGCTGGCGGCTTCGGCCTCGCCAGCGCCACCGTTTCCGACCCCCCGCCGAGAAGCCGGTGTACATCGCCATCAGCCCGTGTCGCCTGTCCGACACTCGGCCAGCGTTCCTCGTCGGCACCCGCGCCACGCCGTACGGAGCCGGCGAGACAGCCACGCTCGTCGGCACCGCAGCCGCGACCGGAACTGGCGGTTGCACCGACGCTGCCATCCCTGCAGGAGTGAGTTCTCTCGCACTGAACGTCACCGCGCTCAACGCTTCGCAGGCCACCGTGCTGTCGTTCGGGCCGGGCACCACCGTGGCAGCTTCGTCGTCGAGCCTCAACCCCACCCCGGGTGAGCCGCCGACTCCGAACGCGGTGACCGTGAAGCTCGACGCAGATGGAAATTTTCGATCCTCAACGCGTTCGGCACCGTCGACGTCGTCATCGACATCGTCGGCTATTTCGACGACCATGAGCACACCGGAGGCGACATCGTCGACGGAACACTGGAAGGCGTCGACGTCAAGGACGGAACCCTTGAGAGTGCCGACATCAAGGACCTCACCATCGACGGCGTCGATGTCAAGAACAACAGCCTCGGCAGCGAGAAAACCTCGAACGAGCCCGGCGTCGTCTCGGCGTACAAGACCGTCCAGCACCCTGATCAACTCGGCCACACGACACCGCTGTCCAATCCATCAGCTTCCGAGTCCCGAGCGACGGTTACATGATTGTGTCTGCGTCGATCAACTTCATTGGAACCACTGCTGGCATCGACGTCGCACGGTGCCAGTTCACCGCCGGACACCGCCTACGACGGCACGAAGCCTGATTTCCGCCTGAATGAAGTCGCCAACGCCTCAAATGGTTGGTATCACACCATGTCGAGTGAGCTGTCGCTCGAAGTCAAGGTTGCGAACAACCCGTTGCTCTTCAACTCAGGCCAAACGATCAAGCTGGTCTGCGACCAGAGAGCCGGGGCGATTGACATCACCGAGGTGTACATGCAAGGCGTGTTCATTGCCGACGTCGTACGCACCGACCGGCTTCATCTTCGGCTGCCCGCCGATCTGCATCATCCTGCCGATCGAGGATCCTGATGCACCTGCATTGCCAGATGCAGTGGCCACTGAGACCTAACCCGACAGCTTCTGACACACCAACGTTCACTGGCCGCTTCCGGATTCTTCCGGGGGCGGCCAGTGCCGCGTCTACCGGTCAATTTGGGTGGCGCTACCGACGGACAGTGGTGCCGTCTTTGGTGGTTTCTACTGACCAGCCGGCTGCTTGCAGCTCGGCTCTGATGGCGTCGGCGGCCGCGAAGTCTTTCGCGGCTCGCGCATCGTCCAGCGCCTTGGCTTGAGCGAGCACGTCGGCTGGCACATCTTCGCTCGCACCGAGCACGAGGCCGAACACACGCGGCGATCTCGTGCGCGGCCGCCACGAGCGCCGGGGCCGACGGGTCGCCGGCGTCGAGAGCGGCGTTCGCCCTGCGCACCGTGTCGAACAGCAGCGCCGTTGCCTTGGGGGTGTCGAGGTCGTCATCCATTGCCGCTCGAAACGCATCGAGCACAGCAGCGTCGGGCGCGCTCGCCTGCCACGCCAGCGGTACGGGCTGCAAACGCGTCGAGTCCTGACATTGCCTTGGTAGCTGCTTCCAGCGTGTCGCCGTTGACACTGATGGGGCTGCGGTAGTGCGACTGCAACAGCACCATCCGGTAGGCGCGGGTGTCGTACTGCTCGATGAGGTCGAGCAGGTTGGTGACGTTGCCGACCGACTTCGCCATCTTCTCGCCCTCGGCGTCGACGATGAAGCCGTGGTGCATCCAGTGGTTGGCGAACCGCTTGCCCAGAGCGACCGCCTGGGCGCGCTCGTTCTCGTGATGCGGGAACCGCAGGTCTTGCCCACCGCAATGCAGGTCGAACCCCTCCCCCAGCAGGTCGAGACTCATCACCACGCACTCGGAATGCCAGCCGGGACGACCCTCGCCCCAAGGCGACGGCCACGACGGTTCGCCCGGCTTGGAGAACTTCCACAACACGAAGTCGGCCGGATGTCGTTTCTCGTCGGCGCCGAACACGTCGCGCTCGCCGCCACCGGCGAGCATGTCGTCGATGTCTTGATGCGCCAACAGGCCATAGTCGTCGACCGTTTCGACCGACGAGGTAGATGCCATCGTCGGTCTGGTAGGCGCTGTCGCGTGCGATGAGTTCGGCGATCATCTCCACCATCTCTTCGACGTACTCGGTGGCGTGGGGAACGTCGGTGGGGTGGGCCACGTTGATGCCGTCCATCGCCTCGAACCACACCCGTTCGCACTTCGTGGTGATGTCTTGCCAGGGGCGGCCCTCGCGTTCGGCCCGGGCGATGATCTTGTCGTCGATGTCGGTGATGTTCGACACCAACCGCACCTCCAAACCCGTCCACTCGAGGTACCGCCGCAGAATGTCGTACTCGAGCGTGGCTCGGCCGTGACCGATGTGCGGCGGGCCATACACCGTGGGGCCGCAGAGGTAGATGCTGACGTGTCCAGGGTCGCGCAGGGCGAGTTCACGAACCTCTCTGGTGGCAGTGTCGTGCAGGCGCAGCATGGTCGCCAGGATAGGTCGCGCACGTCGCGGCCCGACGAAGACGATTCGCGTACGAACGAGACCACCTACGATGCGGGCATGCCGATTCACCTTCGAGCCGAACCATCCGACTACGCACCCAACGTGCTCTGCCCCGGCGACCCACGACGTGCCAATTCATCGCGGAGACATACTTCGACGGTGGGCTCGACGGCTCGCGACTCGTGAACGAAGAGCGCGGCATGCTCGGCTACACCGGCACCTTCAACGGGGTTCCGCTCAGTGTGCAGACCACCGGCATGGGTTGCCCGTCGGCAGGCATCGTGTTCGAAGAGTTGGTCATGCTCGGGGCTCAGAGACTCGTCCGCGTCGGAACGTGCGGCGGCCTCGGGGAGGGCATGGTCATGGGCGACACGGTCATCGCCATCGCGGCGACCGCAGAAGACACCACTGCGCTGCGATACGCCCAGATGGAGTCGTATGCGCCGACGGCCACGTTCGAGTTGGCTGAAGCTGCCGCGGCAGCAAGCCGCGCCCAGGGCGCCAAGGTGTACGTCGGCCCAGTGGTGACGAGCGGCGTGTTCTACGACCCCGACCCCAACACGTTTGCGCGCTGGCGCCGCGCCGGCCACATCGGCGTGGAAATGGAAGCGGCGATGATGTACACCGTCGCCCAGGTTCATCGCATCGAGGCACTCGCCATGATGACCGTGTCTGACCTGCTGTTCGACTCTGGTGAGACCGAACGAATCAGCGACGAAGACCTGAAGCGCGGCGTGGAAGCGATGATGCGCATCGCCTGCGAAGTGGCCGTGAGCTAAATCCAATTCGCTGGGGGTCAGGCACCCAGCGATGCGCTCAAGCGCTGCATTGATTCATACCTCGGCGTATCGCTGGGTGCCTGACCCCGGGCGCTCTTAGCTGTCGCCGCCTGAGGCGTCGGCGACCTTCTGGCGACCGGCTGAGATCCACGGCATCATCGCACGCAGTTCGGCACCGACCTTTTCGATCGGGTGCGCCTTGCCCTCTTCTTGCATGCGGTGATAGTTCGCACGACCCGATTCAGACTCGGCGACCCACTCGTCGGCGAACTGGCCGGTCTGGATCTCGGTGAGGATCTTCTTCATCTCGGCCTTGGTGGCTTCGGTGATGATGCGCGGACCACGGGTGAGGTCGCCGTACTCGGCGGTGTCGGAGATGGAGTAGCGCATGCCGGCGATGCCCTCTTCGTACATGAGGTCGACGATGAGCTTCACCTCGTGCAAGCACTCGAAGTAGGCCATTTCCGGGGCGTACCCGGCCTCGGTGAGGGTCTCGAAGCCGTACTGCACGAGCTTGGTGAGGCCGCCACACAGCACCACCTGCTCGCCGAACAGGTCGGTCTCGGTCTCTTCGGGGAAGGTGGTCTCGATGACACCCGCACGGGCGCCGCCGATGGCCTCTGCGTACGACAAGGCGAGTGCCTTGGCGTTGCCGGTGGCGTCTTGATCGACCGCGATGAGTGCGGGCACGCCGCCACCTTCGGTGTAGGTGCGGCGCACCAAGTGGCCCGGGCCCTTCGGCGCGATCATGATCGAGTCGACGCCCTCGGGCGCGGTGATGCGGCCGAAACGCACGTTGAAACCGTGCGCAAACGCCAGCGCATCGCCCGGATGCAGGTGCGGCGCGATGTGAGCATCGAAGATCGCCTTCTGCTCGGTGTCTGGCGCGAGGATCATGATGACGTCGGCCCATTCGGCCGCGTCGTCGATCGACTTCACCGTGAGGCCGGCGTTCTCTGCCTTGGCCTTCGAAGACGAGCCGTCACGCAGACCGACACACACCTCCACGCCCGATTCCTTCAGGTTCAGCGCGTGGGCATGACCCTGCGAGCCGTAGCCGATGATGGCGACCTTCTTGCCCCGAATGATCGAGGGGTCGGCGTCGGCTTCGTAATACACATTGGCGGCCATCAGGTCACCCTTTCAGTTGTTGATTTGATTTGTTCGATTGGTTGAATTTCGAGCGCTGCCGGGCGGCGCGGTCGATTTTGGGAAGTGCCACGCGACCAGTGCGTTGCAGTTCCACGATGTGGTAGTTGTCGAGGAGGTCTTCGAAATCATCCAGCTTGCTGGGCTCGCCTTCCAAACTGATCGTGATCGCGTCGGCTCCCACCGCGAGGATCTTGGCTTCGAAGATGGTGGCGAGCTCGACGATTTGGCGACGATGCTCGGGCTCGGCGCGCACCGTGGCAAGCAGAAGCTCACGCTCCACACAGCGGCGCGGGTCGAGTTCAGAAATCTTGATGACGTCGACGAGCTTGAACAGTTGCTTCACCATTTGCTCGAGCGGGGCCGACTCGAGGTCGACGACCACCGTGATGCGGCTCATGCCCTCGTCTTCGGCTGGGGCAACTGCGAGTGAGTAGATGTTGTAACCGCGCCGAGCGAACAAGCTGGCGACGCGTGCCAGCACGCCCGGCTTGTTCTGCACCAGGACCGACAAGATGTGATGGTTCATGATCACCCCAACCGGTCGCGGAGGTGCTGCTGAGTGGGGTGCACGAGGAGGTCGCTGTTCGACGCACCAGCGGGAACCATGGGGAACACCTTCTCTTGCCAGTCGGTGCGAAACTCGACCACGACGCTGCGGTCGTTGATGGAGTTGGCGAGGTCGATCGCCGGGCCAACCTCTTCAGGTGACTCGACGCGAATGCCGACGCACCCCATCGACTCGGCCCACTGCACATAGTTCGGCGTGTCGGTAGACAGATACACCTCGCTGTACCGCTCGTCGTAGAACATCTCCTGCCACTGACGCACCATGCCGAGATAGCTGTTGTTCAGCAAGGCGACCTTGATGGGGATGCGCTCGACGGTGGCGGTGACCAACTCTTGTGCGGTCATCTGGAAGCAGCCGTCACCGTCGACGGCCCACACCGTGCGGTCGGGGCGACCGATCTTCGCGCCGATCGCTGCCGGGATCGAGAAGCCCATTGTTCCCAACCCGCCCGAGTTGACCCAGGTGTACGGCTCGTTGAACTTCCAGTGCAGCGACGACCACATCTGATGTTGACCAACACCCGACGTGAGGATGGTTCCTTCCGGAGCGCGGTCTCGGAGTTGCTCGAGGCAGTACTGCGGCTTGAGCGCGCCACCCGGCTCTGACTGTTCGTACGTCAGCGGAAACTGCTCTTGCCAGCCAGACACTCGTGACTGCCACGGCTGCTGATCCGGCCGCACCGCGCCGCCATCGAGCAGTTCGCGGATGGCACGGATGAGTTCCTCGGTGACCAAACGACAATCGCCGACGATGGGCACATCGGGCCGGCGGACCTTGCCCTGCTCGGCCGGGTCGATGTCGACGTGGATGATCTTGGCGTCGGGCGCAAAGCTGTCGATGCGGCCGGTGATGCGGTCGTCGAAGCGGGCGCCCAGGTTGATGAGCAGATCGCTCTTCTGCATGGCTGTAGTGGCGGTGGCCGTGCCGTGCATGCCGGGCATGTGCAGGTTGAGCGGATGGTCGTCTGGGAACACGCCACGCGCCATGAGTGTGGTGACCACATGGATGCCGGTGAGGTCGACCAGTTCCCGCAACGCCTCGGCGGCGCGGGCTTTCAACATGCCTCCGCCCACGTAGAGCACCGGCCGCTCGGCAGCCAGGATGAGCTTGGCGGCTTCCTTGATCATCCGGGGATGACCCTTCGTGTTCGGTCGATAACCGGGAAGCGACTCGATGACTTCTTCGTCGGTGGGCCAGTACCAGCTCATCTCGTTGGTGAGCACGTCTTTGGGGATGTCGATGAGGGTGGGGCCGGGACGGCCCGTAGTGGCGATGTGGAAAGCCTGGCGGATGGCGAGCGGAAGATCGTCTGCCTGACATGACGAGGTCGTTGTGCTTGGTGCACGACCGGGTGATGCCGACGGTGTCGCACTCTTGAAACGCGTCGCTGCCGATGGCGTGCGTGGCCACCTGTCCGGTGATGCCCACCATGGGGATCGAATCCATGAACGCATCCATCAGCGGGGTCACCAGGTTGGTGGCAGCCGGGCCGGAGGTGACCATCGCAACGCCGGGGCGGCCCGTGACGTGGGCGTAGCCCTCGGCCATGTGGCCGGCACCCTGCTCGTGACGCACGAGGACGTGGCGAATGGAGGACTCGCGCAACGGGTCATATGCCGGAAGAATGCAGCCCCCGGGAAGACCGAACATGACGTCTACCGACTCCATCTCGAGCGCCTTGATGAGCGCCTGCGCACCGGTGATCTTGGTCCCTGGTGTGATGGTCATGGAGTTCTCCTACTCGCATTCTTCAGTTCGGTGGATCAGTGTGGTCTTGCACGGTCGGAAAAACAGAACGACCCCCCGATTCGGGAGGTCGTGGGCGCACGCAGCGAGAAAGCTGGGTGCGCTAAGAAATGAGTACTACGAGGCCGGTTGTGAGAGTGGCAGGTGCCGTCAACATCGTGACCAAGTGTGCCAGATGATCGCCTGAATCACAAACGTCGATCTCAAGGGTCTCCAAGGATCATCACGGACTCCGCAATCATCACGAACCCGTCGAGCGAGGTACAGCACCACGCGGGCTCCGCCGTACGGCGAATCACTGATCACGACACCACCACCGTGGGCACGCGCCACTTGGTCAACGATGGCGAGCCCAAGTCCCGAACCGGAAACGGCGGCGTGAGCGCCGCGCTCGAACCTGGCGAGCACTCGATCCCGATCATCGGGCGCCACACCTGGCCCTGCGTCGTCGACAGTGACCACCGCTTCGCCAACGGTGACGACCACACGCCCGCCGGCTGTGCCGCCGCCATGAGTGACTGCATTTCGAATCAGATTGGCGACGGCAAGCTCTGTGCCGTCTTGCCACAATGTCACCGGGTGAACCGCTGCTCCGACGGTGGCGACTTCGATCGTGACCCCGCTGCCGGCCTGCCGAGACTCTTCAGCGACCACGCGATCGACGATGTCGACCAGGTCACACGGGCGAAACCAAGACGGGTCGGCAAGTTCCGCATTCGCCAACGCTCGTATCGCGGTGAGACCGGTTGCGGCGCGTTGCAATTGCTGCCTCGCGAGCGACACCGACTGCCGTATCGCGGTCGCGTCTGCCACCGGGCTGCTGGCGATATCGAGATTCGTCAGGGCGGATTGCAGCGGCGTTCTCAACTCGTGGGTGGCGGATGACGCGAACGCACGTGCCGAATCGAGCGCTGCACTGCGCTGTGCCGACTCGTCGGCCAGGCGCGCCAGGCTGTGGTTCAGCGCGACGGCAACGTCGTCGACGTCGGGCGTGCCCGAGGAGCTGTCAACCTGCCAACTGACGGGCGCTGCATGATCGATCGCTTCGGCGTTCGCCCGCAGGCGGCTCAGCGGTCGCGCCGCGCGCCGCCCGAGCCCGTAGCCGACAAGTCCCGCGAGCGCAGCGACCACGAAGCCCACGAGCATCAGCTGCCGACGCAGCTGTCGAGTGCGCAGCGTCGACGTCGCCGAGCGGCGCGACGAGTTGCACCACAGCCACATCGCCAACGGCCGGCACATCGGTCACCTCCACCTCGAGTAGTCGCCATCGCTCGCCATCCGCCGACACGGTCTGGTAGCCGTCGTCGTCGCCGCTTGGCAGCCCAGGTGCTGGCAACTCGTCGTCGGGCAGTTGGCCCACGTCGACGACTCGCTGTTCGCCGCCATCGTTCAGTGCAACTCGCGCTCCTTCGACGATGCTGTTCAGTTCGGAACGGGTGAGACGATCGGCTGACTGCCACCAACGTAGGTGCGGTGGCCCGACGCTCGTCGAGCTGCGCGTCGGTACTTGCCTCGAGCACTCGACCGAATCGAACCTGCACGACGACACCGATCAGCGTCGCTGCCAACAGCGCCGCCACAAAGGCCGCGAGCCCGGTGCGGGTAGCGAGGCGCACTTCAGTTCACCATGTCAGTTCACCATGTCAATTCACCATGTCATTTCACCCGAAGCACGAAGCCGACGCCGCGGACCGTCTCGATCACACGTGGCGCTCCAGCGAGTTCCAGTTTCCGCCGCAAGTAGCCAACGAACACATCCACCACGTTGGTGTCGACATCGAAGTCGTACCCCCAGACGAGTTCCAAGATCCGCACGCGCGACAGCACGATTCCATCGTTGCGGACGAACGTGGCAAGCAGATCGAACTCGCGGCCTGACAAGTCGAGCCGAACGCCGTCATAGGACGCAAAGTGACGATCGAGGTCAAGCCAGAGCGGGCCAGCAGCGAGCGTGTCGGTCGTGGGCTTGGGCACCGCTCGACGCAACAACGCCTGCAGGCGCAGCACGAGTTCGGCGAGGTCGAACGGCTTCACCACATAATCGTCCGCGCCCGCGGACAGGCCAGCGATGCGGTCTCCCACCGCGTCACGCGCCGAGAGGATGAGCACCGGCACATCGATCCCGTCGGCTCGCAGGCCTTCGCAGAACTCGATACCCGACTGGCCGGGCAAACCGACGTCGAGCACGATGAGATCCGGCCGTTGGCGAGCGACCTGTTCACGAGCCGCATTGGCGTCACCTGCCAGAACGGGTACGAATCCGTGGAGGGCAAGCCCGCGCCCGACCGCATCGCGTACGTCGAAGTCATCTTCCACGACGAGGATGCGGGCGGGAGCGGTCACGAACTCAATCCTGGCTCAAGTCGGCTTCCAGGTCCGACAACAGCTGGTCGATCTCGTCGAGCGCCTGTTCGAGTTCGGCCACCTCGTCTTCGGTCACCGCCGGCTGGCCGACGGACGACGCGATCGTCGTCGTTGTAGCGATGGTCGTTGTAGCGATGGTCGTTGTAGCGATGGTCGTTGTAGCGATGGTCGTTGTAGTCGGTGTGACGATGGTTGTCGTGACGGTGCTCGACGTCGGATTGTTCGCCGACGGCTTGACCGCCGGTGCGTTGTCAGTCGGTGCTCCGGCTCCGGCAGGTTGGCCAGCGATCACGGTCGTCGTGGGCAATGCCGCCGAACCGGTGTTCCCGCCACCCGGCTGTTCGACCGCCGAACTTCCACAGGCCGACACGGAGAGTGCAGTCAATATGGAAAGTACGGCGACCGCTGCCGGTTTTCGTCGGCATGCGCGGCCTTTGTCACGCGGGCTGACGCTCGGCGTCACTCGCCGCGCCCGTCGCAGAACACCGCAGCGTCAGCCAAAGCATCGACCCGGAGCTTCAACACATCGAGCGTTGCGGTGCGGACGGCGAGGCGGTTTTCCAGCACCACAGCGAGATCGTCGCGGCCGTTCGTACGGGCTCTCGCCGCCAGCGCGGTCAGCCATGCCAGCGACCCACGGGTCTCGGCATCCGACTCGAGCCGAGTGATGAGGTTGCTCGTGCGGGTCTGGAGGTTTGGAATGCGGGCACACAACACGTCGAGCCGTTCTTGCAATGCAGGTGGCACCTCCGGCGGCGTCGCCAGCAACGGTGTGGTTGCAGCCGATGCGATGGTCGGCAGGCCAATTGCCGCTGTGGCCGCAATCACCGCACCCGCAAGCCAACGGCGGCCGCGGTTGCGCCGTGCTGGCGGTGGGGTCTGTGCTGATCGTTTTTCATGCCTTCTCCTCGGGTTCGTCCGGTGCTTCGTCACCTGTCAGGGCCAACCCTGAGCGAGACCTCTAAGAAGGCCATAAGTTCCGGTTGTGACAATTGTCACAAATGTCGCTGCGACCTGTCGGACCCGTGTGTTCCCGGTCATCGCTACGCAGACGCGTGCAGCGGCCATCAGCCCAAGCGAGGGCTAACTCATCCCGCTGCGTCGAGTTCGGTGATGTTTCGCTGTGGCGCCGTGAGCCGATACGAGGCGTCGAGGAGTTCGGCGATCTCGGTCCAGTCGGTGCGCTTGTCGAGATCGATACCGATCCATCCGTATGGCCCGAGGTAGGCCGGCACGTAGACCCGAGCGTCTTCGACGAGCGCCTGACGGTCGCCGGGGTCGGGAATGACCACGAGTGACTGAGAATGCTGCACCCACTCATTGGCACCCTTAGCATCGACACCCTTGAGCGAACCGCCGTAGTAGGCGAAAATCTTCTTGGTGAAGAATGCCGGCCGACCGTGTGAGACCTTCATGTCAGCGCCGGGCAACGCAAGGGCGAGTTGGCTCACTCGCTGGAGTAGCGGATCGTCGTCATCGAACATTTTCGGATGTTCCATGGCGGCCCCTAGAACTTGGTGGTCTTGGTCGGGTGACCGGCTCGGTCATAAGTGGTCCATGTGCCCACTTGTTGGCCGTTTGAAAACTGGCCGGCGCGCATCTGAGTGCCGTCTTGGCGAAACCATTTCCACTTGCCGTGCAACTTGCCATCGCGCATAGGCCCGACGGCCTTGAGTCGCCCATCGCTGTAGTACTCCGCTCGGCGACCGTTCTCGACCGCACCAAGTTCGGCAATTCGAAGTTTCACGAGCTTCTTGACCAGGCTGACCGGAAGCCCTTCGTCGACACCGAACCGAAAACCACCTTTGGTTGTCTCATACTTGGCCACAGCCTTGCCTGCCGAGTCGAGCACCGAGCCGCTCATGGGGAAGTAGCCACAGTGGTCTTTGAATGCGGCGTACCCGGCGATGCCCTTTCCGTCAAGAGCGATCGCAGGCATGCCGTACTTGATGCACTCCTCTCCGTATGGCAGCACCGTGCGCAGCGTGTGGCGAACTGCACTCAACGCGCCATGTTGGTCGGGTGGCAACTTCGCCAGGTACTCATCGACGGCGCGAGTGCCCGATGAGTCACGTGGCTCCATGCCGGCGTCGCTCAGCGCCTGGCGAAGTATGCCAAGCGCTTTGGGACCCATGCCATGAAGCGCGGCAAGGTCGGACTCGTGCCATTTGGAAAGTTCGTCAAGGTTGCTGATGCCCACGTTCGTCAAGGCTCGTGTCGCTGGAGCACCGATGTTGGTAGGCAATGCGTGGCTCATCGCCCAAGACTAGGAAGATCCGCGGCCATGACGCCACCAGTTCTCAAATGGCTCAGTCGACAGTGGCTCAACAGCTGCTGAGAGACGAGCAGTCGCAGCCGGGTATCAGCTGGCGTCTTCAGCCAATCATCTCTGTTACACCCATTTTCTAGAATGTGTTCATGAGTTTGGCGGTGGTTCCCGATCGGCCGGTGTGGCTTGACATCGAAGACGCCATGGCCGACGCCGCTGGTTTCGTGAACCTCGGCCATGCACAACTCGTCAACGTCATGATCGATGCGTTGCACCATCGGGTGTGTTCCGGCGGAGGTTTCATCAGCCCGGCACACTGGCTCACCGTGCACGCCGGAGTCAGCAACGCTCACGCCAACCAAATCGTTTGCATAGCCGAACAAGCAGCCGAATTCCCCCACGTCATGAGCCTATTGCGAGCAGGAAAACTCTCACTCGATCAAACCGCGGCTGCCATGACCGCTAACCCAGCCGCTGACCGTCGTGTCGCCGAGTTCGCCGAACTCGCCACCGTGCAACAGATCCGCAAGTTCGTCCGCACCGTCGCCGCCCGGCCAGCACCAACTCCTAGCAACGACAGGCCGAACGACAACGAACCGTCGGACACCGGACCGGGCGATGGTGCTGCTGGCGAGGGCGCGACTGGTGCCGTTGAAACGGGCGATGAACATTGCGGTGCTGACGAAGTTCGAGATGACGTCGACGGGGTGAAGCACGCGCAGGCATCAGACAACGCAGCCTCGCCAACATCCGGCGATCGTGATGGTTCTGAAGGCGACCCGACAGCTGCCGCTGAAGGCCAGGGCGCAGATCCCACCGCGCGTCGCCACTCTCGGTCATCTGGATCGGTGTCGTTCGGGTTCGACGAGTGGTCACGGTTTCGGTTGCACGCCAACAACCTCACGACCGACCAAGGCATGATCCTCGACGCCGCACTCAACGAAGCCCGCGACTACCTGTTCCGCAACGGACACCCCAACGTCACCTGGGCCGACGCACTCGTTGAGATCTGCCGAAGATCCCTCACGACCGCGGGCACCCAACGCGCAGAACGCTTCAAAACCTACCTCCACATCAACCGTCCAAAACGGGGCAGCGACGCCGGCAAGGGCCCTGCGGACAACCCTGCCGGCAACAACCACACACCTCCAGCGACCACCTGCTGCCCCGGTTACACCGAAGTCAAGACATCCAGCACCAGCACCCAATATGTCCCAGGTCCCCGGAACGATTCCAACGCTGGCGGCACGGTCCCGTCCGGCACGGTCCAGTCAGCGACGAACACCGCCAGTGGTACCGCAGCCATCACCCCGAACCGTGAACGACGTGATCAATCCGGCCACCAAGCGGAAGGCGAGCAGCAACACCGCACCCGCTTCGACGCCGTGCTCACCAACGGCATGCCGGTGCCACCCACCATCCGCGACAACCTCACGTGCGACACCCTCATCCAAATCATCTGGCAAGACGGGCACCTCCCGATCGGCGTCGGCAACACCACCCGCACACCACCCAACAGGCTCCGACGCTTGCTCGATCTCCGCGACCAAGGCTGCGCAATCCCCGGCTGCACCAACACCCTCGGCCTCCAAGCACACCACATCATTCCTTGGCCGGCCGGTGGGCCCACTGAACTCCACAACCTGGTCCTCGTCTGCGACGCCCACCACCACCAACATCACGCAGGCGACATCACCATCACCGGCAACCCACAAATCCCCCACGGCCAACTCGGCGCACTCACGGTCACCGACCAATACGGCCGAACACTCCGCACCCACCCCACACCCCGGCCACCCCACCCCGACGACCGACCGCCCAACCCCAGCTACAAACACCCCAGCGGCGAAACCTGCAACTACCAATACCTCACCTGGCAAACCCCACCCGCAGCCTGATCACTGGTCCAGCAGGTTGCCCTCGCCAGGCCCGGCGCTCGATCGAGCCCTGCTTCTCGATGATCACCGCTGACCAATGACACACCCAGTTCTATTCGTCTGGCAACTCGGCTGCATCTGCCAGGTCGCGTAGGCGTCCGGTTGCCAGTTTGTTCCGCTTGAGATCCAGTGCGCTGATCACGTCGACAATGAGCCCATCAAGATCTACCGTCGATCGACGCTCGTAGGCCTCGGCGAAGTCAACACCGGTGGCGAACGTCAACAGATCGATTCGGCTCGGCTCACGGCCAAGCTGCACCACCACATCTGGATCAAGGAAGTCGTCGACCGTCAGCCCGAGTCCGCCAAAGCCGAAGTCAGAAAGGGCAGCGATCGTCCGACTCGCGTTGTCAGGGTCGATCCACACCCACACGTCGAGGTCTTTCGTGTAGCGCGGGTGCCCGTGCGCGGCGAGCGCAAACCCACCAACAATCAGGTAGCGAACCTCATGCGCGGCGAAGCACGCGATGAACTCGCTGAAGTCTCGGTTCAGTCTCATCAGTCCATCCGTGATGCTCGCGTCGAAGTTCTTCGACCATGGCGATGCGGTCGGCCATGGGCTGGGTGAGCCAGTAACGCCAAGGCTGGTCGGTGTCGTCACGTCGTTTGATCGTTACCACCCGCTCCAGCCGTGACATAAAGGGAGTCTACTCCCGACTCTCGATGCGAGCAGGGCAACGCAGCAACGCCGTATCGCATCGCATGCGCTCATTCGCGGCGCCAGAACCCGAACGGTCCCCTCCCTTCCAGACGGGATCGGTTTTCGTCCTGGCAAGGCGCCACGAGAGCCCGAGTTGCCTTTGGGCAACGAGCGGCGAGGGGCAACGCAGCCAGGGCGGAAACCGGACCGTCTAGCGGAAGTCGCGGCTGGCTGTGGTGGCTGGTAGCGGTAGCGGGGCGAGATGTTCGGCGACGATGTTGATCACACCTGAATGCCGCTCCAGCTTGCCGCGGATGACCATGGCCGGGGCTCCTCTGGCCACGTTGCGGAACCGGGCCCAGCAGCCTTTCGACACCACGATGTTCATCAGACCGGTTTCGTCTTCGAGCGACAAAAACGTCACGCCCTGTGCGGTCATCGGCCGCTGCCGGTGGGTGACCACCCCGGCCACGATGATCTTGCGGTCGAGGCTGGCAGTGAACAAACCAGCCGCGGTGGTGACCCCCAACTTGTCGAGTTCGGCCCGCACGAACATGGTGGGATGACCCTCGGGCGACACACCGGTGGCCCACAGGTCGGCGATCGATTCTTCCACCGGAGTCATGCCTGGCAACCGGGGCGGCGTGGCCCCGGTGACCACACCCGGCAGACGACCTGGCCGCGACTGCGACACCGCCCCCACCGCCCACAACGCTTCACGCCTGTCGAGCCCGAAACAGTCACCGAACACTCCCCCGGTGGCCATGGCTTCGAGTTGCGGCAACGTGAGCACCGGCACGCGACGCACCAGATCTTCCGGCGACGCGTATGGGCCGTCGGCAAGCCTGGTGTCTTCAATTGATTCGGCAACGTCAGCACCAACGCCGCGCACCGACGCCAAACCCAGTCGCACCGAACTGCCCTCGTCTTCCAACGTGGGTGCCGCGAGTGAAGCGTTCAGATCAGGTGAGCGCACGGTCACCCCGTGTCGGCGTGCATCTTGCACCAAGGTGTGTGGCGACCAGAATCCCATGGGTTGCGCCTTGATGAGTGCAGCGCAGAACGCAGCCGGCTCGTAGTACTTGATCCACGACGAGGCATATACCAGGTACGCGAACGACACCGAGTGAGACTCGGGAAACCCGTAGCTCGAGAACGCCTTCATCTTGAGGTAGATCTCCTCCGCGACGTCACCGACGATGCCACGCTCGGCCATGCCGGCAAACAGTCGTTCGCGCAGCTTCTCCATCCGCGCCTGCGAACGTTTGGAACCCATGGCTTGGCGGAGCTCGTCAGATTCCGACGGGCTGAACCCGGCTACGTCGATGGCCATCTGCATCAGCTGCTCTTGAAACAACGGTACGCCGAGCGTTTTGCCCAACGAGTTTTCGAGCAACGGATGCAGGTACGTCACCGGTTCTTGCCCGTTGCGCCGCCGGATGTACGGGTGCACCGACCCGCCCTGAATGGGGCCGGGCCGAATGAGCGCCACCTCCACCACCAGGTCGTAGAACCGGCGCGGTTTCAGCCGGGGCAACGTGGCCATCTGCGCCCGCGACTCGATCTGGAACACACCCACCGTGTCGGCCCGGCACAACATGCCGTAGACGTCGTCGTCTTGAGGAATGGTCGCCAAGTCGATCTCGTAGCCCCGATGCTCGGCGATCAACTCGATCGAATACCGAAGCGCAGACAGCATGCCCAAGCCGAGCAGGTCGAACTTCACCAAACCAGCTCGAGCGCAGTCGTCTTTGTCCCACTGCAGCACCGACCGTTTGTCCATCCGGCCCCACTCCACCGGGCACACCTCGATGATGGGTCGGTCACAGATGACCATGCCGCCAGAATGAATGCCGAGATGCCGCGGCGCATCTTCGATCTGCAAGGCAAGATCGAGCACCGGGCGAGGGATGATCGAATCGGCTTCGGCTGCCGTGGCTTCGAGGTTGCCCCACCCGTCGACCTGCTTCGAGAACGCGTCTTGCTGACCGGTGGAGTAGCCGAGTGCCTTGGCCATGTCTCGAATGGCCGAGCGCGGGCGGTAGGTGATGACGTTCGCCACCTGAGCGGTGTGGTGCCGACCGTGTTTGTTGAACACGTACTGAATGACCTCTTCGCGCCGGTCGCTCTCGATGTCTATGTCGATGTCGGGCGGCCCATCGCGCTCGGTAGACAGAAACCGTTCGAACAACAACCCGAGCGACACGGCATCGGCATTGGTGACCCCCAGCGCGTAACACACTGCTGAGTTCGCAGCGCTGCCGCGCCCCTGGCAGAAGATGCCGTTGCGACGGCAAAACTCCACGAGGTCCCACACCACCAAGAAGTAGCCAGCGAAATGGAGCTGGTCGATGATGGCCAACTCGCGATCGATGGTGGCCCATGCCCTTGCCCGCAGCGAGAGATCTTCATGAGCGCTCGATGGCCGCTCGCCATAACGACGCCGGCCGCCGGCTTCAGTGAGTTCACGGAGGTATTCCATCTCAGTGAGACACCGGCCGTCACGTGTTGGGCAGGGAAACGGCGGCAGGTTGGGAGCCACGAGCGACAGGTCAAAGGCAGCCACTCGACCGATCTCGGCGGCAAGTTGCACCACGCCCGGATAGCGGGCGAACCGGCGTTCTTGCTCGACCCCCGAACGCAGATGTGCGCCAGCACCAGCCGGCAACCAGGCATCGACTTCAGCCAAGCTGCGGCGCGACCTCACCGCCGCAATGGCGGTTGCGAGTTGACGTTGCGCGGGGGTGGCGTAATGCACGTTGTTGGTGGCGACGCACTCCACCCCCACCGCGTGGGCCAGCGTGACGAGCGCGTCATTGCGGTGACCGTCGATCGGGTCGCCCTGATCCCACAACTCCACCAGCACTCGGTCGCGCCCGAACACGCTGGTCAACCGTTCCAGCTCGCGCCGCGCCGCCGACGGCCCGTCGTTCATGAGCGCCCGCACCACGGCACCCTTACGGCAGCCAGACAGCACCCAGCACACACCGCTGACCGCATCGGCCACATCACCAAACGCGAACTGCGGCGCACCCTTCTCGCCTGCAAGGTGACCGAGACTCAGCGCTCGCGACAAGCGGGAGTAGCCGGTTGGCCCATCGGCCAATACCAGCAAATGATCGCCGTGCGGATCGGCAGCATGCGCATCGGGCAGTTCCCCGGTGTCGACGTGGTCGTGTGTGTCGGCTTCGGGGCGCACCACGCTGGCATCGGCATCTAGACCCGGAGTCAGCGTGATCTCAGCCCCGAACACGGTGGGCAGACCCACCGCACGCGCCGCTTCGGCGAACCGAACCACCCCGTAGAACCCGTTGTGATCGGTGAGTGCCAATGCTTCCAAACCCAGTCGTGCCGCCTCGGTGGCCAACTCTTCAGGGTGCGACGCCCCGTCGAGGAACGAGTAATTCGAGTGGCAATGCAGCTCGGCGTACGGCACTGCACCGGCAACACGCGTGACGGTGGGCTCGAACGGTTGACGTTTGCGACCCCATGCCGGGCTGTCGCCACCAGAGTTCCACGACGGGCTGCCCGCCTCACGCCCGTCGCGCCGCAAGCGGGCGCGACGGGCCGCGCCGCCGTCGGACAGCACCGATTCCAGTTCACTCCAGCTCCACGAGGGGTTGTTGAAACCCATCCCGCGAGTATCGAACAAATGTTCGTCCGCGCGCAAGCGCGACCTACAACGCCGGGACCTTCACCGTCGTAGCGATACCAATGCCGACTTGAGTCGGTCGTCGCTGGCCTTCTCGATCGCTTCGTCCCAGCTGAACCAGCCGATCTCTTGGCTTTCACCTTCCGGCGGTGCAGGGTCGGCGACACCACCATCGATCAGGTAACGCAAATCGAGATGAACGTGCCCACGACCAGCCTCGTGAACGTCCACGTGGACGAGTCGCGGCACGTCAAGCACCTCGTCGATATCGACAAACGCCACCTCGAGCCCGGTTTCCTCTCTGGCTTCGCGGAGTGCTCCGTCCCATGGCGTCTCACCGGCGTCGACGTGGCCGCCAGGTTGCAGCCACAAGCCGAGTCGTTTGTGTTTGAGCAGCACGACCCCTCGTGCACCGATCACGATGGCTGACCCGGTGACATGCACCAGGTCGGCTTCCTCGCTGAACGGGTCGCTCAGCCGGTCGTACTCAGAGAGGAAGATCTCGATCGATTGCCGCTCAGCGTGGTCGATGGCTACTCGCTCTGAAACAGAACGTCGAACCAATTCACGCAAAGCCAGATCAGACGCGGGCATCTCTACACGGTATGCAGACAAAGTTCCGACAACCCACTTGAGTTCCGAGACGCGCCTGCCGATGAAACAGCACAGGCGCTTCCCACTACAGCCTGACAACCACGTATGGAACCCACCTCGCAGTTCGCCCCCAGAGTGCTCTTGGCAATCGACGATCTTCGTCTGCGCCGAACCAACGAAGCCAGCCTGCGAGCCGCAGGGTTTTCCGTCAGCGCCCCCAGTGACGCTGCCGCGGTGAGCATCTTGGCCGAATCGTTCTCCCCAGACGTGCTGGTGATCGACACGATCATGCACGACGCCGAGCATCGCCCGCTGTATCAACGGCTTCGCCGTACCACCGACAGCTACCTGTTGTGCATCGAATCTGCCGGGCGCGATCGTGCTCGGGTCGAAATCTTGCAATCCGGAGCTGACGACGCCGTCTCTGTTCCGGTCACACCCGATGAGATCGCTGCCCGCTGCCACGCACTCATGCGTCGTCCACGAGAGATGCGCGCCGATTGGGACCCGATTCAGCAATCGATCATCACGCTTGGCCCACTCACCATCGATACCGGACGCCATGAGATCCGCCTGAGCGGGCTCGAGGTTCCAGCCACTCGCATCGAGTTCTCACTGCTGGAACACCTGTGTCGGCGACCCACCGAAGTCGCTTCACGCAAAGACCTGCTCGAGTCGGTGTGGGGCGTCAACTGGGTAGGCGACACCCACGTGGTCGACGTGCACCTGTCGAATCTGCGCCGCAAACTCGACGAAGCACTCCCTCAGCTGCGCGTGGTGCACACTGTGCGCGGGGTGGGCTTCCGCATCAGTAACGAAGTGCTCGATGCGGCCGAGGCCAGCGCAAGCTTGAACGCAAACGCGAGCCTCAACGCAAACGGCGTCAGCCACCTGGCCGACGTCGCAACGCTTGCCGTACAGCGCGCCGGATAGCACCGAGAGACGCCGGGCTAGTCGTAGCGAGCGAGCACGCTCCAGCGTTGCTGCTCGATGCCGATGAGGTAAGCAACGCCATCAGCGGTGACCACTTGCAGTCGGGCCATTCGACGGGCTTCGCCCGGCAGCCACCAACGCTGCTCAACCGGCCACGGCCCGGCCCACGCAGCTACTCGGTGACGCACTGCGCCTACGGCAAGTTCCGATGGGGCTGCACTGACTTCCCCTCGCCCACTCACCCTGACCGGTTCCCCGACCGGACCGAACAGTTCAGCTGGCAACGCCTCCGGGTACACCACCGCTGGCGAAGGTGCGACCGTTGCCCCGGGCCAAGGCCCCTCTCCCCGGTCGAGACGGTCATCTGATGCTTCGAGATCCGCCGACGCTGCGGGCACGAGCCGGTATCGCTCACCCGGCAATCGGCCACCGTTCCAAGAAGGAACTCGAACCGCCTGATCGCCGGCGATGCCACTGAGGCGAACAACTGCCCGCGCCGCATCCGCATCGGCACGCGAGCGACCGCCCCACAAGCCCGGCTGCACACCATCGTCGCTGCGCACCTCGTCGGGCACGAACCGCAGCAGCGCCACACCGCCACTCAACCCACCCGGCTGCGCTGCCCACCCTTCGAGCTGCCAACGCACCCGCTCCACCATTGCCATCGCGGCCAAACCATGGTCGCGATACCACACACGTTCGCTCCGTTCCCCGTGCTCGGTTTCCACCGCCACCACGAGTCGCGTACATACCCGCCCCTCGGCAGCGAGGCGCGCCACCAAGTCGTCGGCCAGCCGCTTGGCGATGAACACCACCGTTTCCAACTGTTCGATCGGTTCGGGGAACAGGTGTTCACACCACCACTCAGGCGGCGGATCAACAGCCGCCGATGGGCGCTCGTCAGTTGCTGTTGCAATGCGGTGAGCATGCAAACCCTCTGGGCCGAAACGCGACAACACGTCGCCGGCATCGATACGAGCCAGCGCGCCGAAGGTCCGTAAACCGAGACGGGCGAACAGATCGACCAACTCTGGGCTGGCCTCCCCCAGCAACCGCAGCCACGCCACCGGCAGGGGTTCGAGAAACCCACGTGCTTCTCCTGCTGCTACCACCATGGTGCCCGCAGCCGTTCGCGCGGCACGACGTGCCGCAATACACGAAGCCGCCCTACCTTCGGCGATGCCCACCCCTACCGCCGCGCCGACCCCGGTGACGTCGAGCACTGCGTCGATCATGCGGTCTGCAAGTGCCGCCTCGCCGCCGAAGTACCGCGACGGGCCGCGCGCTGCCAAGCACAACCAACCCGGTTCCACCACTTCGACACGCGGAGCCATCTCGGCCACCGCGCGCACCACCGGTTCGAACTCACGGCCATCACGCTGCGGGTCATGTTCAAGAACTGCAAGGGACGGACACGCCCGCTGAGCCAAACGCCTCCGGTCGCCCGCATTCACTCCTGCCGCTGCGGCAGCGGGTGTGCGTGCGACCACCCGATTGGCATGGAACACCGCGGCAGGTTCATCGAGTGGCACCCGCGCCGCAACCACCGGCCAGTCGGCACACCACACGGTGACAGAGTCGATGGCCGGGGGGATGCGGCTAGCCAACCGGACCCGCCCGCCCGTCTTGGCCCGGCAACCACAGTTCGGTACTGCACTGGGCGCGGAGAACGACGACTGTTGGAGACGACGCTGACTCTGCGCCCGACAGACCACCATGACCGGTGCCGATGCCCAGCCATTCCACCGTGGAGGCGACCAGTTCCACGTCACATGCGAGGCGTTCCCCAATACAACGAGCACGGCACCGCGCGCCTGGAGCCGTTGACGCACCTTGCGGAGCATTCGCTCGGCCCCTGGCGGCTGGGCAGGTGAGGATGATCTCGAACCCGTCGGCGGCAGCGCCGACGCGTTCCGCCCAACTTGCAGCCTGCTGCGACTCATCGATGTCGACCAATACCAAACGAGCCAACGGCACACCAGCTTCGGCAGCTGCTTCCACACCGAGCGATGGGCATGCCCACCGCAGCCACCCAGGCCCCTGCAGTGGCTGCTCGGGCGACTACCGCGAGTGCGAGCGATGTGGCAGCGTGCCCGAACACCCCACCAGCTGGCCTCGCTGCAAGCCTGCAGAGGGAAAGAGCGATGACGAGGCTTCGTCGACTGGCAGCACCCGGTCGTTGCCGAGGCGCCATGTGAGCCAGCGTGGTGATACCTCGGCAGCAGTGCTGATATCTGCGGTGGCCGGCGACATGCCATCACTCTATCGAACGGGTGTTCGATAGGCGAGGGCGATCAGCCGTTGTTGGCCTTCCATCGTTCGCGGGCGGCTCGGCTGCGCTCGAGCAGATGCGGAGGCACACGCTTGGCAGCGGCAGACAATTCCACTCCGCCGGCTTCCCCGCCACCACCACTGACAGCAGCGGGCTCTTCGGCTTCCACTTCTTCGAACACAGGCGGCACAACACCCGGCTTCCAGTAGCGATACATCTCACGAACGATGTCGGCCAACCCGTCGGACGTGAAGCCCTTCGCCAGATCGACGGTGACGATGTTGGAGTAGATGTGCACCGACGAAACCTTGCCGGTGGACAACAGTTGCCGTGCAAGCGACGACGACGGCGTACCGCCGTCGGCATCGAGCAACGACGTGAAGCGCTCGTGCCCCATGCCCGACAATGTGCGATTCAGCTCGTAACGCACGACACCTGGTGCCGTGCTCGGCTTTTCGACGACTCCAACGAGCTGACCCATGAACAGCGAGGCTAGCGGGTAGCTCGAACTGACTTTCTAATGGCGTTCGAGCGCCTCGGCGAGCACGTCGGGAAATCGGTTGGGCGTGCATGCCATGACCGTCGCGCCGAGTTGCACGAGTTGGGCTGCCAGCACTTGATCGTGCACCGGAGCACCGTCGTCGCTCAGCGCCAACAAGCACAGCATCTGCACACCTGACTGCATGAGATGTCGGGATCGAGCCAGCATCAGGTCGACGTTGCCACCCTCGAACAAGTCGGAAATCAACACGATCACCGTGTCGTTCGGGCGCGACACCAGTTGCTGGCAATAACCGAGAGCCTTGGCAATATCGGTTCCACCACCGAGTTGGACGCCGAACAACACGTCGACCGGGTCGGCCATGACCCCGGTGAGATCGGTGACGGCGGTGTCGAACGCGACCAGATGCGTGCGCAACGACGGCAACTGCGCCAAGACCGACCCGAACAGTGATGCGTACACCACGCTGTCGGCCATGGAACCTGACTGGTCGATGGCGACGATGACATCTTTGGCCAGGCTCCGCTGACGCCGTGCCGTACCCGACCAACCGCTCGGGGATGACGGTACGAAGTGCTGGTTGGTAGTGCTTGAGGTTGGCCTCGACGGTGTGCATCCAGTCGATGTCGTTCGGGCGCGGGCGACGCGACCGGTTGGCACGGGCCAATGCCCCTTGTACCGCAGCGCGGGTGCGATCGGTGAGCCGTCGTTCCAGATCGTCGAGCACCTGCGCAACGACCCGCCTGGCCGTGGCACGCGTCTCGTCGGGCAGCATCTGGTTGAGTTCGACGAGCAGGGTGACGAGGTGCAGATCGGGCTCCACCGAATCGAGCAGCTCGGGTTCGAGCAACAGTTGGCGCAGGTCGAGCCGGGTGATGGCGTCGCGCTGCATCACCTGCACCACCTCCCGCGGGAAGTACTTGCGGATGTCTCCCAGCCATCTGGCAACTCGTGGCGCCGAGCGACCGAGCCCGCCAGCACGCCCCGAGCCACGGCCGCCTGCCCGACGATCGGCAGCGGACACGTCGTAGACAGCCCCGAGGGCAGCGTCGATACGCGCATCGTCACCGCCCAGCGTGTGGCCCGTTCCGTCGGCATCGCCACCACCCAGCACCAACCGCCAGCGACGGAGCCTTTCAGACTCCGACACTCGCTGGACCGCCACGTGGTCAGTCATGACGGGGCCAGACCGTAGAGGTAGCGGACGGTGGCTGTTGCTGCCAGCAACCGGTCGATGTCGAAGTCATCACCGACGAGAACCGGCACCTCGCGATGCTCACCCGCCACCAACCGACCAAGTTGTCGACGTTCGGCCGCCTCGAAACCTCCGAAGGTACGGCGGAGCAACGGGATGACTTGTTCAAACGCTTGGGGCGGCAACGACGACAACCATCGGTCGACCACCGCCAGCAAGTCAGCGTCGTGAACCAAGACGGTGCCGCTGCCCGCAACAAAGCCTTCGACGAACGCCGCACCCACCGCCGGCGGCGTACCACCTGACAATGCGCGGCCGAGTCGGTGCTCGACCTGCAGCGCCGACCATCGACCGATGTCGTGTAACACCCGGGTGGAACGGCCGTGCACCAGGCCATGACCATCATCACGGCCGCGTTCCTGTGCTCCACCCTCAGCGAACTGTTCGAACACCTCGGGGAATGCCCGACAGCGCGACTGATGATCGATGAGTGCCAGCGCCTGTTGGGTTTCGCTGATCCGTTCCACCATGCGCGGCGGCGGCATCATCGTCGAGCGACGAGCACGCCGGCACCAGACCGGCGAGCACACGAACCACGATGCCGTCGAACACTGCCGCCACCGACGTGCGATCGGTTGAGCGCACGTCGCCGTAGCGCTGCGCCTGTGCGAGCGGACCCAGACGCCGCCATGAGTTCTGCGATGTCTGGGTCGGTTGCCGCTCGATCAGACAAGACGCGCACAATCGGATCAACGGCATCTGGCACAGCGGCCAGCAAGGCAAGGTCGAGCGCCCCGGCCACCTCGACAATGCCTCGGGCCTGCCCGGCGCGCTCGACCAGACGATTCGTCGCTGCCACCTCGACGGTGGTGCCATAGCCAGCGAACTCGACGATGCGCACCGACCACTCCGGGCGTCCAGTTCAAACGCCAGGTCTCACGGAAGGTGCCGCTGGAACCTCGCCCGCCTTCCAGCGAGCCCCACGGCACGCCGATGGCGTTGAGTTGATGCAGCAGGTGGCTGCGCCGCAGACCGTTCGGGGTGCGCAGGTCTACCTCGATCAACACCTCCCCAGCAGCAGGTTTGAGGCGCGCTGCGCGCTGCCTGATGGCGAGGTCGCGGGCCAACGGAACCTGCGGTGCTCCGTCTGGTACCGAACCTATGGCGTCACCCACGACCAGTCGCTGCCGAACCAGAGACAGCCCGCCCATGACCGTTTCTGCGGCGTCGAGCACCTCGCTCAACCCGGCCTGTGGCCGACCACGCATGGTGGCGAGCGCATCGGCCATACGGGTGGCGGCAATGAGATGGTCTGGCGACGCCTGAATGTCGGCGGCACGCAAGACGTGCGCTGCGTCGACGAAGAATCGGGCGACACCATCGGCACCCGGGTGCCGAAAGACGTGGTGATACCAACCAGGGCTCTGGACCCCGGCTCCGTAGCCGCTCGCTGAGGCGAGTCGGGCGTGGGTCCACGGCACCCAACTGACCGCCACCTTGACCTTGGGTAGTCCGCGCAGCGTGGCTGCATCGCCAGCAGCCGGAAACGACGACACCTCCAATGCCGGCACGTGCCAGGCACCACACACCACTGCGATCCGTTCGTGACCAGACTTGATGGCGGCACGAATACAGCGCCGCATGTGCGCCTCTCGACGCGACTCGGACCCGGACGGCACGGTGCCCGCACGAACCGCGCTCATCGCTTCACCGACCGCTGCAAAAGCCTCGATGCCAGACGCCGTGAAGGATAGTTCAGAACCCTCGTTCAGTTCGCCGCGGTCTGGGCCTCGGTGTTCGATGACGTCTTCCCACCATCGCTCGGCATCTGGTTCACCTGCCGCTGCAGCGAGCGCGCCAATGGGGTCGACTGGGGCCCCGCCGAGTACCAGCTCTTCGTCGTCGCGTTGGTGTGCGGCCAACGAGACGGCAAGCGGCAGGTCGATGGCTTCCACGGGTACCTCGTGCCGATTGGCCCAGGCGACTGCCTGCCATTCCGGGCTGAATGTGGCGAGGGGTGCGAAGACGGCACGGTGCGGCTGATCGACGACGTAGCCGAGCAACGCCACCGGTGGTTCCAAACCAGCGCCCACCCACTTGAACGCCGATGTGGTTTCGGCGGGCGATTCGACCAGCACAATTGACGGCTGCACCTCGTTGAGGGCATGCACGACCGCTCGCGCCGAACCCGGCCCGTGGTGCCGTATGCCGAACAAGTGGATCGGCTCGGTCACGGTCTCAAGGTCACGGTCTCAAGGTCTCGGTCTCAAGGTCTCGGTCTCATTCGAGTGATCGACAGGAGTGGTAGAACTCGTCCCAGTCGGGGCGGTTGGCAACCACGGCCTCGAGGTACTCACGCCAGACGACGCGATCGTGGGTGGGGTCACGGACGACTGCGCCCACCACTCCGGCTGCGATGTCGTCGGATGACAAGCTGCCGTTGCCAAAGTGCGCGGCCAGCGACAGACCGTTGGTGATGACCGAGATCGCCTCAGCGGTGGACAGTGTGCCGCTGGGCACTTTCAGGCTGGTGTCGCCACCTTCTGTCATCCCAGCCCGCAGCTCGCGGAACACGGTGACCACACGTCGGATCTCGTCGGCGGCCGGGCTGATGACTGGCAACGCCAGCGCCGTGCCGAGCTCGTTCACCCGTTGGGCGACGATGGCGATTTCCTCTTCGGCGGTCTCGGGCAACGGCAACAGCACGGTGTTGAAACGGCGACGCAGGGCCGACGACAATTCGTTGATGCCACGATCGCGGTCGTTTGCCGTGGCGACAAGGTTGAACCCGCGTACTGCGGCGACTTCGGAATTCAGTTCCGGGATGGGAAGCGACTTTTCCGACAGCACCGTGACGAGCGCGTCTTGCACGTCAGACGGCATGCGAGTGAGCTCTTCGATCCGCACGATCGAGCCACGTTCCATCGCCCGATACACCGGCGACGGAACGAGCGCTGCGGCCGACGGGCCCTCGGCAATGAGGCGGGCGTAGTTCCAGCCATACCGCAACGTCTCTTCGGTGGTGCCAGCTGTGCCCTGCACCAGCAAGGTTGAGTCGCCGCTGATCGCCGCCGCGAGATGTTCGCTGACCCAGGTTTTGGCGGTGCCGGGCACGCCGAGCAGCAACAGCGCACGGTCGGTTGCGAGCGTGGCGACCGCGATTTCCATGAGACGACGGCGACCGACGTATTTCGGTGTGATGACCGTGCCATCGGCCATCGGCCCGCCCAGTAAGTAGTGCACCACCGCCCAAGGGGACAGTCGCCAGTTGGGTGGCCGCTCCCGATCGTCGGCAGCAGCCAACGCAGCCAGTTCGGACGCGTACTGCACCTCGGCATGCGGACGCAGAGCAGCTTCAGGCACAACAGTCATCGCCGTGACGTTACCCAGCGGCTGTAACAGTCATGTTCCGCTGTCGAGCAGTCGCCGGACCGCAATCGCAAGGGGAGGAAGATCGTGATCCAACGTCGCCTGAACGATGGCATGCGCCGTGTCGAAGTATCGGTGAGCGAGATGGTTCCGCATTCCCGCGACGTCGAGCCACGGAATGTCGGGTTCCAGAGCGAGGATTTCGGGCGAGATGGCTCGCACAGCTTCACCGATTTCGATGAGACGAACGTGGACGGCGTCAAACACCATTCCATCGTCGAGCGTGCCTCGGCCAACGTGCTCGCCGATGGCTTGAATCGCGGCGAGGATGTCTTCAAGCCGCTGATCGTCGCGACGGCTCATAAGGGAATTGCCTCGGCCAGTACCCGCTCCCGCATCGCTGGCTTCAACGAGTCAGCGGGCACGACGTCGACGTCAACGCCGACGATCGCGGCAATTTCGCGAGACAGCGCCGCCAAACCGACCAGGCTGACGCTGCTGTCGAGGTCGACGAGCAGATCGATGTCGCTCCCGTCTGTATCCTCCCCGCGAGCCACACTTCCGAACAGTCGAACGTTCCTCGCCCCGTGTCGAGCTGCTGTATCGATCACGGCTCGTCGACGGCGGCGAAGCAGCCGGCCGAGCCGCGAGTCGGGCAGCCCTTTTCGAAGGTTCGGCGACGGCCGGACATCAATCACGAGTTCGTGCCCTGCCGCTTCGATCAACTTGGTCAACATCCCCAGACCGGGTTCCCGACGATCCGACTCGTAGGCACTGATCACTGGTTGTGCCACATCGGCCCGGCGCGCTAGTTCCGTTTGCGACAGCCCAGCTCGTCGCCGCGATTCACGAATCAACGCCCCAGAAGTCATGCGTAGATCGTATCACTGATCGTATATGGGTTAGTCGCGCCTCTAGAGTGACCGCACATGGCATCGAAGCAGCGGAATAACTGGCGGGCCGAGGTCGAGGGATTCGCTCTGTCGTTGCCGGAAGCATGGGCGGATGAGCCATGGGGCGACTCTGTGGTGAAGGTGCGCAAGAAGATCTTTGTGTTTCTCGGAAGTGCAGACAAACCACCAGCCGAACAAGGCATCTCGGTGAAGCTGACCGATTCACTCGGCCATGGTCGCAGTGTCCCTGGTGCCAGCCCCGTGGCGTACGGCCTCGGCAAGTACGGCTGGACCTACGTGCCGTTTATCGGGCTCGACACATCTGAGTTCGACGTTCTCTTGGATTTCGTCGAGGAGAGCTATCGAGCCGTCGCCCCCAAGACTTTCGTCAAAGAACTCGACGCGTGGTCGAACATCGACTGACGTACGGTCGCGGTATGGAGTTTGATCTGCCGCCCGGTTACCGCCTGCGCCCTATACAGCGGGCTCGACGACGTACCGATCATGTTGCCGATTTTGTGGGACCAACGCGCACGTTCTGGCGATGACGAGTTCCCCACGCTGGAGCAGATGACGCAGACCTATTCGAACCTGGTGAACTGCGACCCGAACACCGACATTGCCCTCATCGAGGACGACAACGGCCAGACGATCGGCTACCTGCGGGCACTCTGGACCCCCACCGTCACCGAAGCCCGTGCGCTCGAACCGTTTCGGGTCATCAGCGCGGCACATGCTCGCCATGACCTCCTCGTCGCATCGCTCACCGGCCTCGAAGAACACATGCGATCGTGGGCCGTCACGAGCGACGACATCTTTCGAGGCTCGGCGCGCCATCCGGGCCAAGGCCAACCGCCGAGCGCCGAGTCCTTCATCGACGCGGTCGTCTTCGAAGAACTCGGGTACGCGGCCACCCAGTTCGGCGCAGCACTCGTACGGCCCAACCTCGACGACATTTCGGAACGCACATTGCCCGATGGTGTCGAGCTTCGACCGGTCTCCGACGATCAACTCCGCACCATTTTCGACCATCATTGCGAAGCGTTCCGTGGCGACTGGAACTTCCACGAAGTCACCGAAGACGACTGGCGGGAGTTCAGCGACGATCCCCACCGCGACACGTCGTTATGGAAGATCGCGTGGGTGGGCGACACACCTGTCGGTCAGGTGAAGTCGTTCGTGAATGCCGACGAGAACGAGCGGCTCGGTCGCAAACGTGGCTATACCGAGTACATCTCCACTCACGCCGACTGGCGCAACCGGGGCATCGCCGGCACGCTGCTCGCGATGAGCCTGGTGGAGTTACGCGACCGTGGTTACACCGAAGCCGCGCTGGGTGTGGACACCAACAATCCTGGCGGCGCATTTCAGTTGTATCAGTCGCTCGGTTTCGAGCTGCGCGAGTTCAGCGCAACCTACGAAAAGCCGGTCAGCCCGCGCTAGAGGGCGCCAACTCGGTCAGCATGCGGTGGCGGAGCCGACACAGGTCGCTCATGGCAAAAGCCAGGCCGTAACCGACATGGGCGAGTTGCTCGGCGGTGTCGAACAACACCTCCGGCCGACATCTCGCCAACAGGTTCACCAACACCGCCTTGTGCGATGCGCCGTACTGCAGCGACTCGAACCCGGGCAACACCCGACCCACGAACGTGTGCGCGTCGACAGCCAAGAGTTCTGAGAGCTCGGGCGGCATGGCGAGGTCTGGCAGGGTGGTGACCGCGTCGACGGACGGTTCGCGCTTCGATGATGCCGCCAGGCTGGGCACGTGTTCGGTGAGCCACGCCGCCAACGGGCCACCCGCCAACTCCACACGGGCGCGTCGAACAGGGTCGGCTCGGTGACGCTGCAGTAGTTCCACCAACACGTCGGGAGGAACGCGATGACCACTCTCGACGACGGTGAGCACCCACTCGTCTTCGAGCACGGGCCATTCGGCGATGACCTCGCGCCAACTCGCAACCGCCGCAGCAGAACAGAACGGTCGTGCGTCGAGTGTGGCCGGTTGCAAAGGGTCCGCCGACGGCAACGGAAGGAACGCTGCACGGCGGGCAGCGGTGACGACCGCGACGGACGCCATCAGTCGCGCTGCTGGGCTGGGTGGCATGGCATCGGCGACCGCGTCGGCCAGGGGGCCAGGCGGCAGTTCGGGGGGCTCGCGTCGATCGGTGCCGAGGAGCGCGGCGGTGACGAGTTCCCGCCAGATCAGCTCCACACTCATGCTCTTGCCCGCACGAATGACACGTCGGCACGGGGGCCGACATCGATGGTCCGGTCGGCGAGATGAACGGTGAGCGGAACGAGGCCGCGCGGTGTCCACTCCACCGTGACAACCGCGTCGGCACCGCAAGACGCCGCCAGCAACGAAGCAAGGGATCGCTCGTCCGCCAGCAGCGGCAGGGCGCCGGTGCGATCGCTGAGCAACCAACGACCGCCATGGAACGTGGGATACGCGCCGACCGTGACGGCCAGCCGATCGAGCCAGGGCTGCGCCGCGACCGAGTGGCCGATGTGCGTGCACGCATCTGAAATCGTGAGCCCCGTGGGCACATGCAGCGCCAACGGTTCCGGTTCGCGTCGACCGGCCAGTGCACGCAGCGACCCACCCGGGTACCGGTGCATGTCACCCCGAACCACCGAGCCCACCGTGAACGAGTCGTCGAGCACCTGCTGGTAGGCAGCGAACGACAGCAGCATCACCCACGACCGTGTGTGCTGTCCGTACAGCCAGAGTCGGCGGACCTCGATGCGGTCTTCGCGCACGTCACTGCGGCCCGCCACGAACCAATCGTCGGTGTCTGGCGCTCCGGCAAGCACGTCGAGCTGGCGTACTTGCCAACCCGAAGCTGTTGCCGCCGCGTCGCCCAACGGCCCGGGGAGTTCGGGTAACCGCTGCCCGGCTTGCGAGATGAGATGCAAGATCCCAAGTTCGGCGAGCACGTCGGAATGCCAATCGGGCCCAGCACCCACCAGGCCGGCCAGTCGCCTCACTCGATTGGCGAGGGCACCCGCACGTGCGTCGACGAGGCGGGCTGCCAAATCATCCCAGGTGGAGTAGCGCGCGAGCGCTGGGTCTGACAGGCCGTTCGACATGCGATCTTCCAGCCAGCGTTCGAGTTCAACGAGGCCGGCCAGCATCCTTGCCACCCGCTCGTTACGGGATGTGGTGAGGTCATCGCGACCTGGCGGGCTGCTGGACTCTCCTGCACCGTCACCCGCACCGTCACCCGCACCGTCACCCGCACCGTCACCCGCACCGTCACCCCGCACCATCACCGACAGGTTGGGTGCCGGGCTCAGGACCGCGATCGGGCGGCCGGGCATCGCGCGCTTCGATCCACACACTCACGCCGACTGGCCGAATCTGCTCTGTGACGAGGCCGCGGGCCCACATCAGCAGCAGCGCCAATGCATGTTTGCACGGCAACTTTCGGCTGGGGCACGAGCACCGCCAGGCCACTTCCACGTGGTCGACGATGGTGTCGTACGGCTCGGCGCCAGACCCGCGGCAACGACCCCACAGCGCGCGGTCATCGCATCCTGAACTCACCCAGCGATGCACGCCGGCCAGCGGCTCGGCGGTGGCAGCTGCGCGCGGCGATGGCGCCACCGCTGCCACTTGCTCGACGCTCCACCGTTGCACGATGACATTCTGCCGCAGGGGTCTCGCAACGGGCCGACGGTACGATCGGTGGCATGTCGAACACCGAACGTGTCCTTTCGATCTCTCGTGACATCATCTGCACCTGCCGAGACGATCTTCGAGTTGATTGCCAACCCGGCCCGCCACGGCGAGTTCGACGGGTCTGGCATGGTGCAAGAAGTGCGCGGCGAAGCGACGCAACTCACGCTCGGCGCCAAGTTCGGCATGGACATGAAAATGGGGTTCTTGCCGTACCGCATCACGAACACGGTCGTCGAGTTCGACGACAACAAACTCATTGCGTGGCAGCATGCTGGCAAACACCGCTGGCGCTACCAGCTCGAGCCGCTTGGTGACGGGTCGTCAACCAAGGTGACCGAGTCGTTCGACTGGTCCACCGCGAGATCACCCAAGATGATCGAGCTCTTGGGCTACCCGAAGAAGCATCGGCCGAACATCGAACGGACGTTGGCGAAGATCGCCGAAATCGTCGAATCACAGTGACTAGCCCGGCAGAAGATGCCGTCCATCTCTATTGGCGGCCGGGTTGTCCGTTCTGCATGATGCTGCGGCGGGGTCTCAGGAAGGCTGGCATCGTGACGGTCGAGCACAACATTTGGGAAAACGCGGCCGATGCAGGGGTAGTTCGGATGCATGCACGAGGCAACGAGACGGTGCCCACCGTGGTGATCGGCGATGTGGGCATGGTCAACCCCTCCGCCCGCGCCGTTGCCGAGCACCTTGCGATGGTTGCCACCCCGAGCTAGCGACCACTCAGCGCCGCCACAACCGGGGCAAAAGCGTCGGCATCGCGGATGACGTAGTGGTTGATGCCCAGTCGGTCGCGCAACCGTTCCACCTTGTCGATCAACTGCTCCAACGAGCCCATCAGCACGAACGGCGTGTCGGCCAACACGGATTCGTCGAGCTCGAAACGCCGAGCGACCTCCGCTGCATTGGAAACCTCGTCGCCCACAGCAACGGCCTGCACCAGCGCCGACCGCTCGATCTCAACGTCGCGGTTGCCCGCCGCTTCCGTCAGCCACGCGGCGCGCTGCTCCATCGCTTCGATCTGAAACCCGCCTGCGCTCATGGACCCGTCGGAGGCAGTGAGCAAGCCGGTGAACTGGAAGATGTCGGCGTACCTCGCGGCCAGGTTCACGACCCTTCGGCCGTGCCCGCCAATGAGAAAAGGCACCCGCTGCTGGGTCGGCCGAAGACCGAGATCGTCGATTGCGATCTGGTGGTACGCACCGGTGAAGTGGCAAGCACCGGCGTCGAGTAGGTCGCGTAACACTTCGAGCGACTCGCCCAGGCGCGTCACCCGATCGCCGGGTGGTAGCAAGCGAAGGTTCATCGCGGTGTGTTCGTCTTGGGCATAGCCGGTTCCGAGACCAAGCACCAAGCGGCCAGACGTCATCTGATCGACCGACGCTGCCGTGCGCGCAAGAAGCGCTGGGTGATGAAACTCGTTGTTCAAAACCAATGGGCCAACACGCAAATGCGCGGTCGCCGCGGCAGCCACCACCAGCGGCGAAAACGGGTCGACGCCACCCAAGTGATCCGACGAATACAACTCGTCGTACCCCATCGACTCGATCTGACGGGCATATGCCACGAGCGCATCCGGATCACGAAATGGGCCACCTTGCACGGCGAATCGGAACGGTTTCGAATTCGCTGCCATCGTCTCCATGATCGCGCGTTTAGAAAAGAGTCGGTTGCTCTGGGCGGAAGATGCGGGGTACGCCGGCCCACGGAACGTAGTTGTCCATGAAGACCCACGTTCGACGATGGATGGCCGACGGGCCGTACGCCTGTAGGGCCCACTTGTGAACGGGGCACGGGTAGCCCTTGTTCGTGTGGAATGACCAGTTGGGATAGTGCTCGGCGTGCTCGCGCATTTCACGGTCGTGGACCACCTTGGCCAGGATGCTGGCAGCCGCCACCGACAAGCAGTCGCGGTCGGCCTTGACCCGCATCTCCACCCGTTTCACATTTGGCGACACGAAATTCCACTTGCCGTCGCTCACCGCCACGTCGGGTATCACTCCCAAACCGTCGAGGGCGCGCTTGCAGGCGAGACGTTGTGCGTCGGCCATGCCCAACTCGTCGCATTCCGCCTGGCTGGCGGCACCGACCGCCCACGCATCGCACCAGTAGGTGATGCGGTCGAAGAGTCGCTCGCGATCGGCTTCGGTGAGCATCTTCGAATCGCGGACCCCGAAGACTCGCTTTTCCCGCGGCAGGATCGCCGCGCCCACCATTAGTGGCCCCGCCCACGAACCCCTGCCCACCTCATCGATGCCGACGATCAACTCATGCCCCTCGGCGAACAGTTCCTGCTCGATCTTGCGAGTGGGTGCTCGGCCCCGAGTTGCCATCGCCCTGGACGCTACCGACCGTTATCGCAACACGATGCCGGGAGCACCTGCGACCGCGCCGTCTGATGGCCCTTCGACCATGCCGACACGCCAGAAGCCGGCAGCGGCAAGTGACGCTTCGGCATGAGGGGCAACCGAGGCGAGTAGACCGCCCGACGTTTGCGGATCAAAACACAGCGCTTCTGGCCCAGGCGGAGCAGTTGATTCGAGGTGGTCGCGCACGTAATCGCGGTTGCGCGGATCGCCACCGGTACGTACACCGTGTTCGGCCGCTTCCAGCGCGCCCGGGTAGGCAACGATGGCTGCGGTGTCGATGATGACCCGGACGTTGACTGCGTTCGGCCATTTCCCAGCCGTGACCGGCCAGGCCGTAACCGGTGACGTCGGTTACTGCGTGCACGTCGGCACCGAGCGAACGCAGCACTTCTGACGCGGTGCGGTTCAGCTGTCGCATGCCGACGATCGCGGCCTGTTTGTCGGCATCGTTACCCCCGGCAAGCGCAAGACCTGTGCCGATTGGTTTCGACAGCATCAGCACGTCACCTGCCAGGGCGCCGGACTTGCGAAACACTCGGTCCGGGTGGACGACCCCTTGCACGGCCAACCCGTAAATAGGTTCGGGATTGCGGATCGTGTGGCCACCCGCGACGGTGCCACCTGCGGCTGCGACAGTGGCTGCGCCTGCCGCGAAGATTGCGGCGATCGCCTCGCGGGGAAAGTCTTCCGGGAACGCGGCGACGTTGATCGCCAGCACCACTTGGCCGCCCATCGCGAAGACGTCTGAACAGGCGTTGGCAGCTGCGATCGCCCCGAAGTCAGCTGGGTCGTCGACCAGTGGGGGGAAGAAGTCGGTGGTCGACACCGAGCGCGACGTCGTCGCTGACGCGATAGATCGCGGCATCGTCGAAGGGATCGAGGCCGACGACGAGGTTCGGGTCGGTAGCGAGTGGGAACTCGGCCACGAGGTCTTTCAGCAAGCCGGCACCCCACTTCGCCGCACACCCGCCACACGATGTCCACTCGGTGAGTTTGAGAGTGCTCGTCACGAGAAGCTCACTCCTTCCGCGAAATCGGTGGTGGGTGGTTCGGGCTGTTGCGGAGGAAGCCACAGGGCTTCGCCCTTCACCTCAGTTGTGGACCACTGCGGGTCGACGATGGGGCCGGTGAGCTCGACCGGGTCGCCGTGCTGCTCCCACAGCACCGCCGGTCGTTCGCCGTGCCACCGCACTGCGAACGACACTGCCGATGTGTCGCCGGTGGGCACGTTGTACACCTCGAACGACTGTCCGAACCACGCCGGAGGGATGCCGCCAGGGAGGATCGCGCCGGCGGAGGCGAACCCTTGTTCCACCCACGGCACGACACCCACCCCGTCGGGAGCAGACTCGGGTCTTGCCGACAACACCCGCCGCTCGATGATGCGTTGCAGATCACGCCGCGCGCGTCGTTCGCCGGCAACCACCAGCACCCGGCCGGCCGCGACGAGTGCCGCGTCAGCAAGCCAGCCAGTGGTGAGACCCAGCTGTTCCACCGCATCGACGAGCTCGGGAATCCAATGGTCCGGATGCTCACCCATCCGCACCAGTTCGCCGAGCGCAATGGCGTAGCCGGCAGCGTCGTCTTCGGCGCGTGGGATCGCCCCGAGGGCTAGTTCACATCGTTCGGCGCGGGCGCGGTCAACGAGCGCTGAGCCCTGTTCGCCATCGGGAAGCACGAAGCGGCTGGCCCGATCGGTGAGCGACAGCCAGCCCCGCACCACCGCTGGTGCAGGAGAGACCTTTGGCAGCGGGCCACCGACGCCAACCTGCTCGGCCGAGCGCCGGTGGGGAATACCGACTCGCATCACTGCAGCATGACCCAGGGGCATGACGAATGCGCCTTCCGGCAACTCGATGCCGTTGATCGGCACATTCGCTGGCGGACGTTCGGTCAGCAGACCAGGCTGGTCGAAGGCGATGGCGACCGGCAGAGTCGACTCGTTCTCCACTTCGATGACGGTGATCCCACCGCCGTCAGCCACGGTGTAGACGCGCTGTACCACGTCGCCCTGGGGCACCCGCACACGCGTCTCGGTCACGGGTGTTCCCTCCAGCCGCACCTGCCGAACGGTCGATTCGTCAGACGGCACATGCCAACGATCGTCAGCAGCGACGAACCAGTTGATGGTGGCCGACTCGTCCCATGGCTGGACCGAGCCCGACGGTGTGATTGACGCACGCCACGTGTGGCCAGTCGCTCCAGTGGTAGTCCCCGTAGTCGTCATGGCGTCAGTGAACCCGATTAGGGTGCGGCGCGTGCAGTCGGCGGTGCTGATCCCGGTGAAAGCGTTTCGTTCCGCCAAGGCAAGGCTGCGCGGCCAGGTATCAGACGACGACAGGGCTCGCCTGGCCCGTTGGATGGCCGAACGAGTACTCGACGCGACGATCGACCTCCCAACGTTTGTTGCCTGTGACGACGACGAAGTGGCCGCATGGGCCTCGGGTCGTGGTGCCCAGGTGTTGTGGGGGCCCGGCCTCGGCTTGAACGGTGCCATCGACCAAGGAGTCGCAACGATCGGCGACCTCGGCTTCGATCACGTCACGATCGCTCACGGAGACCTACCACTTCCCACCGGCATTGGGGCAGTCGACCGAGCGGCACGTCAACTCGGCGGCGGATCTGGTGGCATCGTTCTCGTGCCAGACCGGCGTCACGATGGCACGAACGTGCAGTCACGCCCGTGCGGCGTCGATTTGCCGGCCACCTACGGCGCCGCCAGCTTCTCAGCCCACCTCGCCCAGGCTCTGGCGTCGGGGTTGCCGGTTGCGGTTCGATTCGATGAGCGTTTGGCGCTCGACATCGACACGATCGACGATTGTCGGCATCCGTTGGTGGCGCGCCTGATCGGTTCCGTTCTCACTGCCACGGTCCTCGCATGAACGGTACTCGCGTGAACGCCAACGAGCCGGGCCAGCCAGCACCCGACTCAACGTCTCGTCAGCCCACGTTCAACCTGACCACCCCGCAGGTTGCGTTGGCGATCGGAGCGCACCCCGACGACGTCGAATTCGGCTGCGGCGCGACGCTCGCCAAGTGGGCCGCCGCGGGATGCACCGTCCATCACCTCGTGCTCACCGACGGCTCGAAAGGTTCGTGGGACGCAACAGCCGACACGGTCGCGCTTGCAGCCCGCCGACAAGTCGAACAGCGCGACGCCGCACGTCGGCTCTCTGGGCCCGGGGCCGGTGAAGTTCTCTTCCTCGAATACACAGACGGCGACCTCGACAACGACGTGATCGCACGGAGTCGCGTGGCGCGGATCATCCGCGAGCTACGGCCAGATGTGGTGTTGGGTCACGACCCTTGGAAGCGGTATCGCCTGCATCCCGACCATCGCCATGCTGGCTTCATCGCCTGCGACGCAGTGGTCGCCGCTCGCGACCCGCACTTCTTTTCCGAACACGGATTGGCCCCTCACCGCCCGGCCAACCTGCTGCTCTGGGAAGCCGACCAGGTACATCACGTGGAAGATGTGTCGGAATGGATCGCACCCAAACTCCATGCGCTGGCCGCTCACGAGAGCCAGTTCGAATCCACCATGCACGCTGTGGACGACGCAGAACTCGACGCTTTCCAGCAGCGCATCACCGAACGGCTGATTGGCCTCGGCACCCCGTACGGCTTCGGCGCCGCCGAAGTGTTCGCCCGCATCGACGATCTCTGCAAAATGCAAAACGGGGCGCTCACCTCGAAAGGTGAACGCCCCGTTCTCAGAAAATCACTTGCTGTTGAGAGCCGTCTTCAGTGTTGAGCTGGCGGTGAACTTCATGGCGGTTGACGCCTTGATCTTCACCGGCTCACCGGTCTGCGGGTTGCGGCCTTCGCGGGCGGCGCGCTTGGTGGTTGCGAAGGAACCGAAGCCCGGCCACGTGATCTTGTCGCCCTTCTTGGTTGACGACACGACGGTGTCGAAGAAGGCGCCAACGGTGCGCTCTGCGTCAGCCTTGGATACACCCGCGCTGGATGCGATGGCGTCGATGAGTTCTGCCTTGGTCATGTTGGATTCCTTTGGATCGAGTAAACGGAGACACGGGTTCGTACCCCCTGAGCCCGGAGGCTACCCCACCATCAAACGCCTCAAACTACAATCATGCAACTCGAAATCTAATTGCAGATGCAACGACTGCTTGGCGGAGGCCATACGGCGCAACGCTCGGAGGGCACCTACCTGGGGTGTAACGCTTCGATGGTGGCGCGAATCTTCGACGCCACGCGGTCGGCTTCACCTGCGGAATACTTCTGACGCGGCCAGAAGAAGCCGCGGAGACCATCGCCTTTGGTACGCGGTACGACGTGCACGTGAAGGTGAGCGACGCTCTGGCTGACGATGTTGTTGTTCGCAACGAAGGTGCCTTGCGCACTGACCGCTATCGGTACCGCCGCCGCGATTCGCTGAACGCGCTCGAAGAAGGGGCCTACGTCACCCACATGCATGTCGGTCAATGTCACCACGTGTTGGCGCGGCACCACCAGCGTGTGACCAGGAAACAGCGGGGACCGATCGAGAAAGGCGACGGCGACCTCGTCAGCCAACACCACCGTTGACGCCACGGCTGAAGTTGCTTCCGTTGCTTGGTCGACGATGTCACAGAACGCGCACACAGTGTTCATCTTCGCATTACACCGCATGTACCCGTATGGCCCATGACCGCGTGGTACAAATAGTTCTGCGTTCCAATCCCTCCTACTCAAGCACAGGGGCACTCGTGACCGAACTCCTCTCGAACGATCATGCGCTGAAGTTCTCTGGCGCTACGAACGGACGGATGGAGGTGCGGGAGAGTGCGACCGAAGCAGCGGGCGAAACTCCGCCAGGCGAAACTCCACCGGGGGGTGTGACCCGACTGGCGGAACGAGTGGTGATCGATACTTCGGTGTTGGTAGCGGATCCGCATTGTTTCCACTCATTTGGCGCTGCGGCGCTCATTATCCCGCTCACAGTGATCGAAGAACTCGACAGTTTGAAGACTCGCCCCGACGATGTGGGTCGTGCGGCGCGCACGGCTCTACGGGCGATCGAAGAGCTCCGCATCGCCAATGGAGGATCGCTCGCAGAGCCGGTTCCCGTGGGCGAGGGCACCTTGCAGATCGAACTGAACAACATCGACAAGGCAGCGTTGTCCGAGTTCGGTCTGAATGTATCGGTACCAGACAACCGCATCATTGGCGCTGCACTCGGCCAACGGATGTACGGCCGTACCGTGATGGTGTCCAACGACGCGGCGCTACGAATCAAGGCCGCCCACCTCGGTGTTGAAGCAGCAGAGCACCACCTCACCAAGCGGTTTCGTGACGAGCAATCGATCGGGTGGTCGGTGGTCGACACCGAGCATGAGATCATCGACACGCTGTACGCCACAGGCGCCATCGAGGTGAGTGAACTCGACGATGCACCCGTCATGACCGAGAACGAGTTTGCGGTGCTGAAGTCAGGTTCTCAATCGGCACTCACCCGGCGAGTCGGTCTCGATCTGCGACTCCTCTCCCATGCCACGCCCGAAGCGTGGGGCTTGCGTCCACGCAACAAGGAACAGCGATTTTCACTGGAACTCTTGCTCGACCCCGACATTTCGGTCGTGGCGCTCGACGGTCGAGCGGGCACCGGAAAGACGATCCTCGCCATCGCCGCCGCCTTGGAACAAGTGGTCGAGCAACAGCGCTACGAACGTGTAGCCGTGTACCGACCGCTCGTGCCGGTCGGGCGGGCAGACGTGGGCTTCCTTCCCGGAGGCCTGGAGGAGAAACTCGACCCATGGATGTCAGCCATCCACGACGCCATCGTTGCGCTCACCGACCGCAACAGCACCCACGACGCACGTCACCTCATCGAAGAACTCACCACACGCGGACAGCTGTCACTCGAGTCGGTCACCTTCCTTCGCGGCCGCTCGTTGCATCGCCAGATCGTGGTCATCGACGAAGCGCAGAACCTCGAACCCACCACGTTGAAGACCATCCTCACTCGCATCGGTGAGGGGACGAAGGTGATCTTCACCGGCGACACCAGCCAGATCGACGCTCCGTATCTCGGCGAAACCAACAATGCGCTCGCGGTACTCACCAACGCGTTCGCCGATCAGAAGTGTTTCGGGCACGTCACCCTCACCGCCTGCGAACGCAGCGACGTCGCCAGCCTGGCCGCCGAACTGTTGTAGAGCTGCACGCAGGGCAGCGCACCGGGTGCATGTCACACCCACCGTCTAGCGTGCTCGGCATGGAAGCCGACGACACAGCAGCCATGTCGGGAACGGTGGGTGAGCTGCCACGTTTTGCTGTGGTCGACGTCGAGACGTCTGGGCTGTCCACTCGTCGCCATCGGGTGCTCCAGGTCGCGGTGGTCACCGTCGAAGATGGCACCATCGTCGACGAATGGTCGTCACTCATAGGGTTGCGATGGCCGCTGCAACGGGTCGGCCCTCGCCGCATTCATGGCATCAGCCGGGCTGATCTACGCGGCGCCCCACACCAGCGTGAGGTGTTCACCGAGTTCGGGAAGCGCCTCGACGGCGCTGTGTTCACCGCCCACAACGTCGACTTCGACCTCGCGTTCATCGAGCGGGCCGCACGTCGCTCGGGTACATCATTCCAGCCCGCGGCGGCACTGTGCACGCTGCGCCTGTCACGCAAACTCGACCCCGAACGGCAGTTGTCGCACCGCCTCACCGATGTCGCGGCGCGCTACGGCGTCACGAACGATCGCCCCCACGACGCCCTGTTCGACGCCCGAGCGACGGCCCTCGTCCTGCCCCACCTTCTCGAAGCACACCATGTGCGCTCCGCCGTTGATCTCGACCCGCTGTTTCGAAAACCGGATCAGCGATAGCGAGCGAGCACTCGATTGGCGGCGGCTCGCACCGACGCGGCGATTTCGGGGGCGTCGAGTACTTCAGCGTCAGGGCCGAGGCGCAGGAGGGTCCGTTCCAACCAGCGTTCACTTGCCACCGCCAAGCGCACGGTCACGAAGCCGCGCTCGTCGGGTGCGCTCACCTCGTCCATCGGATAGCGCTCGGCAACCCATCGGGCCGCGGGCGCGAGCCGAATGGTCACGCGGCGGATCGAGCCGTCGGCGAACCACTCGCCCGGCGGCGGCAGAGGCTCGTCTGACGGTGTCACGGTTCGCTTGGTGGGCTCCATCGACTCAATTCGATCGACGCGGAACGTTCGCAGTTCCCCCGAGCGGTCGTCGTCGGCACGCACGTACCACTCGCCACGGTCCGAAAACAACTGTCTCGGCACGATCACCCGCGTCGTTGTCTCGTCGCGCGAGGCACTCCAATATGCGATGCGAACCTCCGCCCCCGACTCGACCGCCTCGGCCACCGCGTCGGTATAGCCGGGCCGAGCCAGGTCGACCCTGAGCACACCGGTGTCGTCTTCACCCAGCGCCCGCGCAAGTTTCAAAAGACCACGCCCGAGCGGGCCCTCGGGGTCGGCGCCGGGGAGTTGCATCGCCGCACGGCCGGCCGCTAACAGTTCGAACGCCTCAACGGAGTTCAGCCGGAGCGGACGGACGAACAATCGCGGCACCCCGACGTAGATGACCCCCTCATCGATGTACACGTCGATGAGTTCGTCTACAAATGGCGGCAACCCGCACATCGACGCGAGTTCAAGGTCTTTCACCACGTCAGCTTCGGTGAGTGCGAACCGTTCCGCGACTTCGGTGACCGGCACCTCGGCGCGCTCCATGAGCCACGGCAACATCACCAGCAGCCGCCGCAACCGCGCCTCTGCAGGACGCGGCCCGCGCCGCTCGACAGCTGGTCGCTCGGTGCTCATCGCGCCACCCCGTCCAACCACTCCACGACGGCATCACGGGCCGAAGCGGGTTCGAGCACCTCCGCATGTTCGCCGAAACCCAACAGCCATGAACGAAACGCGTGCATATTGGCGAACGGCACGAGCACCTCGACCGAACCATCGGGCAGGGTCGCCGCGACTCGATCGGCGCCAAGTTCCCGCGTCGCTGCGGCTGCGCGGTGGGCGTCGATGAGCACACGCGCGTCGGCGACGTTCGGATCCGCACCGATGAGCTTCGGGTCTTCGGGAAACGCCTCGCTGGCATCGAACCCGGCCGGACGTTCGAACGTCGACCCGACCACCGGTTCTACCGCTCCTTCGATGCGATCGATGCGGTAGGTACGACGCTCGTCGCGCCCGTGGTCGAATCCGATGAGGTACCAGAAGCCGGTTCGCAACAGCAGCCCCCACGGATCGACCAGTCGTTCGACATCACGGTACGAAAACCTCACCTGGGTGCGGCTCGCCACCGCTTCTCGAAGCGTCGGCAACCACGGGTCGTCAGGAATGATCGCAGCGATGGCTGCGCCGTGTTCCAGCAGCCCGGCGCCGATCTTCCACATCGCTTCTTGCCCCGACGCCGACCCCGGCCGGGTGGCCGCCATCGCCACCTGAAGGGCGCGCATCTCATCTGGGTCGAGTTCCAGATCGGTGAGCTCATAGCGCTCGCGATCGATCCAATACCTGGTTTGCCCGGCCTCGGCCCCGCCCGACACGATCGTCTGCTCGATCGGCACCCCGATCTCCCGTAGCGCCGACTTGTCACGTTCGAAGGCAGCTCGCATCGCTGTCTGCCCATCTGGGTATTGACCGTCGAGGCGGCCCCGCAATGGCGACGAGGCTGAGCGGCTCGACGGTTTCGAGCAGCAGAGCGAGCAAGTTGGTGAGGCGTTCGACACGGTCAGCCATGATCAGATGCCGGCTAGCGGTTGTAGTCGTAGAACCCGCGGCCGGTCTTGCGGCCCAACAGGCCAGCGTCGACCATGCGTGACAACAGCGGCGGCGGCGCATACAGCGGCTCTTTGAACTCGTCGTACAGGCTGAGCGCCACGGCGAGCGTGGTATCGAGGCCGATCAGGTCGGTCAGCCGCAGCGGCCCCATGGGGTGGCTGCACCCTTCGACCATGCCGGTGTCGATGTCTTCAGCCGATGCGAAACCCGACTCCATCATGCGGATCGCCGACAGCAAATACGGGATGAGCAGTGCGTTCACCACGAATCCGGCGCGGTCTTTGCTGAGAATGACCCGCTTGTTCAACGTGTCGGTAGCGAATGACTGCGCCCGCGCCAGCGTTTCGGGGCTCGTCATCAAGCTCGTCACGAGTTCCACGAGCCGCAGTACTGGCACCGGGTTGAAGAAGTGAATGCCGATCGACCTGATTCGGCCGGTTGGTCACCGTGCCGAGTTTCATGATCGGAATCGAACTGGTGTTGCTCGCCAAGATCGCGTCCGGGTCGGTGAGTACCCGATCGAGTTCTTGAAAGATCTCGACCTTCATCGCCTCTTGTTCCAACACCGCCTCCACCACGAGCTGGCGGTCGGCCATATCGGCAAGGTCGGTGGTGAACGACAATCGGGCAGCGGCGGCGTCCCGCTCGGCCTCGGTGAGTTTTCCTGCCGACAGCCCCCGGTCGAGCGACTTCACCAGGCGGGCCCGACCAGCTTCGGCGGCATCTGCATTGATCTCGCGCACCATCACGTCGAGGCCGGCACGGGCGCACACCTCGGCGATCCCCGAACCCATGAGGCCGCAACCAACCACCCCAACACGTTCAATTGCATTCGCTTCCACAGTCATCCGCCCATCCTGCCACCGCCTATGATGTCTGAGCAGCACCTGACGTGCAGCGACCCGCCGGAACCGCCAGACTGGAGGGCAACCGAGCCGCCAGCCAGCACGCTAACACCAGCACGCCACACGACACGTATCACCACGACACGGTGACCCCGAATGCCCACCCCAGCCGAGATCACCCACCTTCTCCGACGAACGGAATTCGTCGCGCGGCCCGCACGCGTGGCCGAGCTGTTGGCGCTGCCGTCGCTCGATGCCGCGGTCGACAACATCCTTGCCGTTCCCGCAGACCCCGGGTCGGCAGCCTTCACCAGCAACCAAGACTCCCAGCGCGTTGTGCAGCTCACCGATTTCTGGCTGAACCGTATGGCCCACGATTCACCACGGCCGATACAAGAGAAGATGGCCCTCTTCTGGCACGGCCACTTCTGCTCGTCCAACGCGAAAGTCGGCTCCATCAATCTGATGCAACAGCAGATCGACCTGTTTCGTCGAGACGGTTTGGGCAGCTTCCGAACACTGGCGATCAACATGTCGACCACGGTGGCCATGTTGCGGTACCTCGACAACAACCAGAACTTCTGGTCGTCGCGCAACGAGAACTTCGGCCGCGAGCTGATGGAGCTGTTCATCCTCGGCGTCGGCAACTACACCGAACTCGACGTCCAGGCGTGCGCGGCTGCATGGACCGGCCACACCGACACCTACAACCCGGGGCAGCCAGATCACGAGACGTATCGGTGGGTGCCGTGGGACCACGACAACGAATCAAGACCTTGCTCGGACGACACGATCAACGCCGGGGCCAACACCCAACTGCATGGGGCCGAAACGATCGAGGTGATGTTGAGCACCGGAGTGACCCCGGGCGGCCGAGCCACGAAAGCCGTCGCCGCCGAGTTCCTCTCACGCAAGCTGTGGGCGTTCTTCGCCGGTTCTGACCCATCAACCGACGTCATCGCCCACCTCCGTACGGCGGCCACGAACAGCGAGTTCAACATGAAGCCGTGGCTGAGAGCACTGCTCACCCATCCCGAGTTCTACTCCAGACGCGGCCCGCACCGGTTTGGTTCGGCCTCCGATCGACTACACCGTCGGGCTGCTCGCTGCGAGCGGACTGCGCTCAGAAGTCGGTACGCCGTGGTGGTTGATGGAAGGGATGGGTCAACGCCCTTTGTTCCCGCCGGACGTGAGCGGCTGGAAGAACAACGCCAACTGGATCAATGCCAGCGCATTCGGCAGGCGCGCCTCGGCCGCTCGCCACGTGTCGTACTTCTTGCTCGGCACGTTCTGGGGTGGCGATGGCCTCATCCGGCTGCCAGCGGCAACCATCACGTTCGGAGAAATCCAGGCGTCGGCAGCATCCGCCGGAGCACGCCGCAACATCGTCACGCGGTTCGCCGACGGGATGCAGGTCACGCTCGGGCCGGCGAGCCGGGCAGCGCTCGACGAGTTCGCGAGCAACGCGTCGTGGTTGGAGCTCACCGACCTCGTCCTCTTGATACTGATCACCCCAGAAATGAACCTGGCCTGAGATGAGATCGTCCTGATGCTGAGCCGAGACATCTCCACAAGCGACGCCCTCGCCCACCTCAGCTCGATGGAACGCGATCGGCACACACTCGATCGGCACACACTTGACCGGCGCGGCTTTCTCCAGCTGGTTGGCATGGGTGCCGGCGCCGGGTTGGTCGGCACCGGCTCGACATCGCTGCTCGACATCATCACCGGCCACGACCCTTCCACCTGGGCGGCCGGGCCGGTGGCCCCGGATCAGGGCATTCTCGTGGTGATCGGCATGTTCGGCGGCAACGACGGCCTCAACACCGTGGTGCCGTTCACCGACGGCAACTACTACAGCCAGCACGGTGCGCTGGCGATCCCCGGCAATCAAACCCTGACGCTCGACGACCAATCGGGCCTCAACACCCGGCTGCCTGAGTTCAAGCGATGGTGGGACCAAGGTCAGCTCGCCATCGTCGAGGGAGTCGGCTACGACAACGCCGACCAGTCGCACTTCAACTCCATGGCGTACTGGATGTCCGGACGCCCCCACGGCGTGCCCAGCAGTGGTTGGATCGGCCGTTGGCTCGACGGCTATCTCGCCGGACAGACCGACCTCTACGCGGCGGCAGAAGTGGGCCAATCGGTGCCGTTGCATCTCATCGGGCAACAACAACGTGGCACCGGCGTTCCCGACAAACGGCCCGACTGGGGCGGCAACTTCGACACCCGTAGCGAGCGCAACTACCAGGCAGTGCGTGCGATGCGTGGCGCCGGAGCAGGTTGGTACGACTTGGTCGCTCAAGCCGCGGTCGACGCGATTGACGTTGCCGGAACGGTCACGCCATTCGTACCCGGAGACACCGAGTTGCCTTCGGTGGAAATCGTTGCCCGTATGGAGGTGGCTGCCCGACTGATCAACGCAAATCTCGGCTTCCGAGTCATCACCGTCGGCTTCGGCGACTTCGACAGCCACGCCAGCCAACCGGCGATGCACAACGCACGCATGTCCGAACTCAACGACGCAGTCGTGAAGTTCTTCGCGACGCTCGGCCCCGATTGGTTGCCGCGGGTGACCGTGATGACGTTCTCGGAGTTCGGGCGCACCTCTTACGCCAACGCGGGTCAGGGCACCGACCACGGCTCGTCGGCCCCACAGTTCGTTTTCGGCCCCAACGTGAAGGGCGGGTTCTACGGACAGCGACCAACACTGGCTGGGCTCGGCAGATGGGACCGGATGGCGCACCATGTCGACTTCCGGTCGTACTACACCTCGGTCATCGACGGGTGGCTCGGCGGGGGCGCCGGTACCGTGCTGGAAGGCAACTTCGAGAACCTCGGCTTGTTCACCCGTGCGCCTGGCAAACTCGCCGATGGTTCGCTCGCTCCGCTTCCGGCAGTGCTCGGCTCGCCCTCGACGTTCGTACCGGTTGCGCCAACACGCATCGCCGATACCCGCTACGGAACCTTGGTGCCGGCCGCGACAGTCGGTGCTGAACAGACACTGCGAGTTCGCGTCTCGGGTGTCGGGCCGGTACCGACCACCGGAGTCACCGCGGTCGTCGCCAATGTGACCGCCGTCGATGCAACCGAAGCGCACTTCCTCACGGTGTTTCCGGGCGGCACACCGCGGCCCGCCACCTCGAACATCAACGGCGGCCCGGGACGGCCGGTACCCAATCTCGGTGGTCATGGGCGTCGGCGCCGACGGGTTCATCGACGTGTTCAACTCTCACGGCACCACCAACTGCATCGTCGATGTCTTCGGATACTTCACACCCTCTGCCGGAGACCGGTTCGTCCCACTGTCGCCCTCGCGGCTCTTCGACACACGCAGCGGGCAAGGCGTCAGAGCTGGCCCGGTTGGGCCCACCGAAGTGGTCGAAATCGTCGTTGCCGGAAACGTCGGCGTGCCGGTGGGCGCCAGGGCAGTGGTGCTGAATCTCGCGGCAACCGAGGCCGACGCTCCCGGCCACCTGTCGCTCGTGCCCAGCGGGCAAACGCCGGGCAGCACGTCGAACATCAACTTCTTCGCCGGCGACACCGTCGCCAACCTCGTCATCGTGCAACTCGGTCCGGACGGCAAGCTGCTCCTCGCCGGACCCGGATCGAGCAAGCACGCGCTCGCGGACGTGTTCGGATACTTCGGCGACGTAGGCGATCGCTTCCGAGCCGTCTCGCCGCGCCGATTACTCGACACGCGCGAGGGCCTCGGCGCGCCCCTCACTCGAATCGGCCCACAGCACATGATCGATGTCACCGTTGCCAGCCGGGCGGGCGTGCCGGCGAACGCCACCGCGGTGGTGCTCAACGTGGCGGCGACCAATGTCGATGCACCGTCGTTCATCACCGTCTGGCCACGAGGGGAGCCACAACCGAACACGTCAAATCTCAACTTGGCGGCGGGCCAAACTCTGGCCAACCTCGTGATCTGTCGCCTGGGAGCCGGCGGTGGCCTGACCTTCAGGAACGAACTCTCCAACTGTGACGTACTCGCCGACGTGCTCGGCTACTGCGTCCCGTAAAGCCCAGCAGGCGGCGGGATCTATACCAGTTGATGGCTGCGTTGGTCGATGTGTCGTGGAGCTCGGGGTGAGGTTGGTCAACCAGCTCGGGGGTGATCTGGTTCGCGAGTTCTTTGCCGAGTTCTACGCCCCACTGGTCGAAGCTGTTGATGCCCCACAACGCACCTTGCACAAAAACGATGTGCTCATACAGTGCGATCAACTGGCCGAGCACGGACGGCGTGAGACGGTCGGCGAGGATCAGTGTGCTTGGTCGATCACCGGGAAAGTGTCGATGTGGTTCGACCACGTTCTCGCGCCCGAACGCGAGCGCCTCGGCCTGAGCGAAGAGGTTCGCCATCAACAAGTCGTGATGTTCGCGGTACGGGTGGTTGGGCGTGCCGAAACCGATGAAGTCGGCCGGAACCACCCGCGTGCCCTGATGCAAGAGCTGGTAGAAGGCGTGCTGCCCGTTGGTGCCCGGCTCGCCCCACACGATTGCCCCGGTGTCACCCGTCACGGGGGTGCCGTCGAGGTGCACCCGCTTTCCGTTCGACTCCATGTCGAGTTGTTGCAAGTAGGCGGGGAAACGCGCCAGTTCCTGGGCGTATGGCAACACGGCCTTGGTAGCCCGACCGAGCACGCCCGAGTGGAACGCACCGATCATCCCCAACACGATCGGCGCGTTCTCGGCACCCGGAGTCGTGCGGAAGTGTTCATCGATGATGTGGAACCCGTCGAGGAAGTCACCGAACGCGTCGGGTCCGATCTGCATCATCAGCGCCAACCCGATGGCCGAGTCGACCGAGTAGCGACCTCCGACCCAGTCCCAGAACCCGAACATGTTGTTCGTGTCGATGCCGAACTCGGCCACACGTTCAGCGTTGGTAGAAACGGCGACGAAGTGGTCGGCGACCGCTGCGTCACCCAGCTCTGCCACCAACCAAGCGCGAGCGGTGCGGGCGTTGGTGAGGGTTTCGATGGTGCCAAACGTCTTCGATGCGACGATGAAGAGCGTCGACGACGGCTTCAGAGAACGCAGCACCGTGTCGACCGCAGCACCGTCGATGTTCGACACAAAATGGAATCGCAGACGCGGATGCCCGAACGTGGCGAGTGCAATCGATGCCATGGCCGGCCCGAGGTCTGATCCACCGATGCCAATATTGACGACGTCGGTGATGGTTACGTCGTCACGGATTCTCGTGGCAAACGCTCCCATCGCGTCGAGCACGGCATGCACTTCTGGCACCACATCGACGCCATCAACCATCACCGACGATGCTCCGGGGCGCGCGCAGTGCCGTGTGCAGCACCGGCCGATCTTCGGTGACGTTGATGTGTTCACCCGCGAACATCGAATCTCGGCGGGCCAGCACGCCTGCGGCAGCCGATGCACTGATGAGCGCTGCCACCAGCGAGTCGTCGACAGGCTGCTTCGAGTAGTCGATTCGAAGGTCGCCAGCGGTGATGACATAGCGCTCGGCCCGACCAGGATCGTTGGCGAAGAGCTCGGCGAGCGTGTGCTGCAGCGGCGCGGGAAGTGTTGGCGAACCCATCAGCGCAAGCTAGCGCCGGGCAACCGAATGACCGAGCGGAGCTGCGGACTCGTCGAGAAACACTGTGGTACCAGAGCGATGCACTCCGCTGACCGGAAGGGCCACGTCGCCGCGTAGCCAACCCTCGACCATCGGTCGCTTTGCCGAACCGCGAGCCAGAACCACTCGTGACCGGGCACCGTTGACAACAGTGGAAGTCAACGTCATTCGCCGCAACCCATGAAACTCCCCAGTGAGTTCCACCAGACGATGGGAACGAGCCACGCCCGGTTCTGCAGGCGGCCACGAAGCGGTGTGTCCATCGTCACCGATTCCCAGGTGCACCACATCGAAGCGGTCTGGCAACGAGTTTGCGTACCGCCGCGCCGCGCTACGCAAATCGATACCGGTCACCGGCATCAGCCGCACCGTGCCGGGAAAGTCAGCGAGCTGGGCAGCGTTTCGTGCTGGGTCGCCGTCAGGCGCGATGCGCTCGTCGACCTGCCACATCGTCACTGCAGCGCCAACGGTTGGCTGCACTCGGAGCGCCGCTGTGATCGCGTCGAGCATCGGCGGTGCGGTGCTTCCCCCGCTGACGGCAAGGGACGCGCCACCGCGGTGTCGAACAGCGGCGCGCAACCGGCGAACGATCGCAGCCGCTGCTTGGGAGGCTGGGTCGTCACTCACCACGATGCGCACGAGAACAGTGTCGCGCAAACCAACGATCCCCCTAGCTTGGTCATCAATGGAACGAGAGCAACTACGTGGGCTGCAGGCCGCCGTCGCCGCGTACCTCTTGTGGGGCTTGCTCACCATCTATTGGAAGCAACTCTCAGGGCTGAACGCGCTGGATCTCATCGGCTGGCGTGTGTTGTCGGCATCAGTCGTGATGGCACTCGTCGTCACGGTGACGGGCGGCTGGCCCACCATTCGTGGGGCATTCGCCAGTCGGGGCACGGCCATTCGCATCACGGTGTCCGCCGTCTTGCTCACCGCAAACTGGGCGACGTACGTGTGGGCCGTCGTGAACTCGCGCATCATCGAGACAGCTCTTGGCTATTTCCTTGCACCGCTTGGCACCATGGCCATTGGGGTGTTCGTTCTCGGCGAGCAGATCACACCGCTCAAGCGGTGGTCGGTGCTTTTCGCCGTCGCCGCCGTGGTGACACTCACCATCTCATATGGCCAGCTGCCATGGATCGCGGTGATCTTGGCAACCACGTGGTCGGCGTATGGTCTGACGAAGCGACGAGTACCCCTCGAGGCAGCACAAAGTCTTGCTGCCGAGACCCTTGTGCTCGTGGTTCCCGCAGCGCTCGTTGTCGCCTCCGGATGGTGGCGCACCGACGGGGTCGTGCAATCCGCCGACGCGGTCGAATGGGGGTTCGTCCTGGGGAGCGGCATCATCACTGCTGTGCCACTGGTCTTGTTCGCCTTCGCCGCCAAGCGCGTGCCGTTCACCGTGCTCGGCCCCACCAACTACCTGGTGCCAATCATCAACTTCCTGCTCGGATGGCTGATCTACGACGAGCAACTCACCGCGAGTCGATTCGTCGGCTTTGCGTTGGTTTGGGTGGCCCTGACGCTCGTAACGCTCGACACGTTGCGGCCCCCAGTATCGGCAGCTGCCGAACCCGAAGCCAGCTTGGCTTGACCGATTGAACTAGCTGGGCACCGGGACGGCCTCAGTGGCCAGCAATGTGCCCGAGAGCAAGTGACCGAGCGCTTCGATCGCGTCGCTGTATCTCGACGGGTCACCGACGGACACTGCGAGCCGTGCGAGGCCTTCGATCATCGCGCCCAGGAGATCGGCGACCGCACCCGCACACGACGGGTCGGCCAACTCTCCCGACTCGACTGCTGTGTCGACCAACCAAGCAAAGAACAGGCTGTGTCGGCGGCGTTGCTCGCCGAGCAACGCGATCAGGTCTGGATGAGACTGGGTTTCCTGCCCCACTGCGACGATGAACCCGGTGAGCGTCACGTCCGTTGCGTGCAGTTCCGCAGCGCGCCGCAGTACCGCGCTGTAACGCCCCATCAAGCATTGTTCTGTCAGCGCAGCTCGCTGGAATTCGCCGTAGACGTAGTCGACGGTGTCGCGATAGACCTCGGCGTACAGGGCTGCTTTCGACGGGATGTAGTGATACAGCGCCCCAGTCGTAATGCCCACGTCATCTGCGATGACTTTGTTCGTGGTCGATCGATAACCCGACACGGCAAAGTGAGTTCGCGCGGCAACGAGGATTCGTTGGAGCGTCTCCCCCGAGTCGCCGCGGTGCGGTCGACCGACGCGACCAGAACTCCCCATAAAGGCGCACGGTACCCGCGCCGGCGTTCTGCCGACGTACTGGCAGACCAAACCGCTGGCAGAATGGGGCCATGAACACGCCGCCAGGGCAATCCCCCGACTTGTCGCTTGATCAGGCCGACTTGTCGCTCGATCAGATCGTCGAACTCGAGCGGCGCGCCCACGAACGCGAGCTCGCAGACGAGCAGCAGACTCAGCCAATCGACGGCGAGGTGCTGGTCTTGCCATGGTGGCAGCGTCCGTTCAACATCGCCACACTGTTGGTGACCGCTGCGCTACTCGCTGGCATGGCTGGGTGGTTGGTTGGCGACAGCGGCGCCCAAGTGAAGTACAGCGATGTCGACACCGGCTTCTTGCAAGACATGCGCGAACATCACGAGCAAGCGATCCTCATGGGATTTATCTTCCGCGAGCTGCCCGACACCAACGATGATCTCGCCGTCATCGCCGCCTCCATCATTCAGGGCCAAGCTGTCGATGTGGGCCGGATGATCCAACTGTTGCGAAGCTTCGGTGAAGACGAAGCAGGTGACGGCGTGTCGGCGATGCAGTGGATGGGTATGGAGGGCATGGAGATGACACCGCAGGACATGCCTGGAATGGCTACCGAAGAGGAACTTGACGCCCTGCTCGCTTCCAGCGGTCGCGCCGCTGACGAGCTCTTCGTCGAACTGATGACCGCCCATCACCTCGGTGGCATCGAGATGGCCGAGTACGCGGAGACCCACGCTGAAAACGACCAGGTGCGTCGAATGGCCACATCAATCATCCAATCGCAACAGCACGAGATCGCCGAGTTGGCCGGGCGTCTCACCGCACCTTGAACTGCAAGCGAGCCTCATGAGCGATCGTCCTACACTGCCCTCCATGATCAGGTTGCGCTGGTGCGCCGTGGCCATCGCGTGTGCGCTCGTCGGTGCTGCCTGCGCCGTTGATTCTGGGGTGACCACCCTCGGCGCGGCACCGGTGCCAGCCGCTGTGCCCGGTACAGAAACCGCCAGCACGACGCCCGTGCTGGACGACCCGTTCACGCCGGCGTCGACCCCGGCGACCGTCCCAGTCGACCCGGCGAACACACAAGTCGCTGCTGACAGCACTGTTCCCGGAACCACGCTGCCACCGATTCTCGAACCGGAGTTGTTCGCGGATTTGCCACTCAGCGATGTCGTCAACGTGGGTGACGCAAAGCCCGCCCGCGACCACGACGGGTTTGTTGCGGTCGCCCTGGCAGACATCGAACAATGGCTCACCGCCGAATTCCCCGCAGTGTTCAACGAGGAGTTCGAGCCGCTCGACGGTGGCATCTGGGCCGGCTACCCCGAGCGCACCGACGACATTCCTGGGTGCGGCGAACAGACCACGTCGTACGAGGAGCTCACGCAGTACGCCGCGTTCTACTGTCAGTTCGGCGATTTCATGGCATACGACGACGGCGACAACAGCATCTTGGTGCAACTGGCTGACGCATTTGGCCCGGCAGTGTTGGGCATCGTGTTGGCCCACGAATATGGTCACGCCATACAGGCGCGTCTGGGTGCCTTCGACGACCCATTGCCCACCGTGTACACCGAGCAGCAGGCCGATTGTTTTGCCGGAGCGTGGGCCGGCCGGGCATACCGCGGCGAGTCAGACCTGCTGCGGCTGGGCGATCGAGACCTCCGCACAGGGCTCATCGCCATGGTCGAAGTGCGCGACCCGGTCGGCTTCAACCAGTTGGAAGACGGCGGTCACGGTTCAGCGTTCGATCGGGTCGGTGCGTTCCAGGAGGGCTTCGTCAAGGGTCTCACCACCTGCGCGACGCTGCTCGATGACCCGCTCACCCTCATGCCGAACGTGTTCCAAACCTTCGACGATCAGGCACTTGGAGGAAATGCCGCCTACGACTGCAGCGAACTCCCCGCACAGTTCCAAGAGACCTGCACCGATGCACCAGTCTTCCTCTCCGACGACCTGAACGACTTCTGGGCCAGCATCGACCCAGAGTTCGTGGCGCTCACTCCGTTTGCAGTCGACGACTTCAGCACCTTCTCTTGCCCGAACCAGGTCGACATCACACAAGAGGTCGCGTACTGCCCAGACACCAATGCGGTCGCCTACGACGAGCCAGCGGTGCTCGAGTTCTACCGCGACTACGGCGACTTCACCCTCGGCTACTTCCTCGGGAATTGCGTGGGCCGATGTCGCTCAGATCCGCGCCGGTAGCCCGCTCACGGGCGAGGCCCGGGCGCTGCTGAACGACTGCCTCACCGGCGCGTGGGTGCTCAACATCACTCCCGACGAAGACGGGAACTTGACTCGCCCCGACAGCGGTGTGTCCGCATCACCCGGCGACCTCGACGAGGCGATTCAGATGGCGATTCTCGTTGGCGACGTAGGCGCAAATGTCAACATCGTCGGTAGCCCGTTCGAGAAGATCGCCAGCTTCCGCTCGGGAGTCATCGGTGGTCAAGACAGCTGCGACGCCATCTTCGACCTCACGCCGTAACCGCTCAGCCGGAGACCGTGCCGGGGGTGGCGAGCGTTGTCGTCGTGGTTGCCGCCGTTGTCGTGGTGGCTGCCGCGGTCGTAGTGGTGGCCGGCGTGGTGGTGGTGGTGGCCGGCGTCGTCACGGCCACCGGTACGGTGGTTGAAGTAGTAGTGGTGCTGGTGGTGGAAGTGGTTGTCGTGGAATCAGGCGTGAACTGGTCGAACCATGGCAAGGACTCGTTCTTCGTGACGTCTTCGGGCTCTTTCTCACCGTTCCACACCAGCACACGGTCACCTTTGGCGACCAACGACTGAAACGTCTCCGACAGTGTCTGCGAGATGCGGACGCAACCGTGCGATGCCGGCTCGAGCGGCACGTTGTCTGCCCCGTGAATCGCAATGCCGTAGTTGAAGTACACCGGATTGTTCATGCCCCCGAGGGCGCTGACGCGCTTGCCCACAACCATCCGCTTGATCTCGAACACGCCGCCGGGAGTCTTCGCTTCGCCGCACGCGACGCCGGTGATCGGCTCTTCGAGCGCAACGCCGTCTTTCTCGTTGATCGTCGCCTCATCGCAGTACGCAGCGGGCGTGCCGTCAGGGTCGAGTTCACCAGTTGAGATATGGGTGACCAGCGCTGGCACATCAGCATGGAAGACCACCATCACTTGCTCGGGCAGGTAGATCTCGACGTGATCTGCGAGACCGCCGGTCGACCGGCGAGGTTTGATCGCAATCGGATCTTGCATGGCCGACCACATGTCAGGCGTCACACGCCCGGTTGCTTCGGCACGTGGAGTCTGCATCACGAGCTTTTCGTATGCCCAGACCGACTGCTTGGTCATCAAGCCGTACTGACCATCGACTGGGCCGGGGTTGAACCCGAGTTCGACGAGTCGGGTTTGCAGGCGACGCACATCGTCACCGGTGACGCCGTCGCCGAGCGTGCGATCGAGCGCGACCTTCTGGATCGGGGTGCTCGTGACCACCGTTTCGGTGGCGTCGTACTGAGCGGTGGTCGGCGCCGCCGTGATCGCCGCAGCAACGGTGCTCGCCGTACTGGCGCCAGTCGCCTCGGCTGGAGTGCCGCTGTCGCGGCCGCTCCACAGCCCGGCGCCGATGACCACGGCAAGAAGTCCTCCAGCGGCAGCCACCGGTAACCAGCGGGCGACGGTGTTCTGTCCATTCGAACGGTGCGACGCGGCCGACGATTTGCGCTGACCACTCGTGGAACGAGCGCCCGACGTACCACGTGAGCCTGATGGCCTCTGGCTGGGTGGTTTGCGGGGGGGAGTGTTCACTGGTTCGTACAAACGTGGTTCGCGAGCTTCAAATCGACCCCAAGACTACCAACGGAGCCGCTGGGTCAGCCCGCGAACACGCTGTTATCGAGCGTGAATCTCCCGATCAGCGGACTTTTTGGATGCCTTCGAGGTCACCGCGCAGCGACCACATCTCTTTCACGATGGTGACGATGATTCCCGGCGAGCTCAGCGTGGACACGCCGCGGGTGCGCGGGAAGTAGTCGACGCCCATCTGCATGATCTCGTAGCCCATGCGTGTCGCCCGAATGACCAGTTCGGCGTCGATGAACGAACCTTCGCTCTGCAGCTCGATGTCGTTGAAGATGCGAGTGCGACACAACTTGAACGCAAAGTTGATGTCGCGCACCTTCACACCGAACAGCGACTTGATCAGCGCGTTGTAGACCCATGTGTACACGGCCCGCAACGAACCTTCGCCCGTTCGGTCGAAGCGGTAGGCCGAGATGATGTCCACCTCGTACTCGCGCAACAGCCGCACGGCTCGAGGCAGTTCTGCCATGTCGAACGGCAGGTCAGCATCGGTGTAGAGCACCAGGTCGCCCGTGGCGGCGGCAAATCCGGTCTTCATCGCGCCGCCGAGCTTTCGGTTGCGCTCGTGGTGGATCACCCGCACGTGCGGGTCGGTAGCCGCGAGGCGGTCGGCGATTTCGGGCGTCGAGTCGGTGGAGGCGTCGTCGATGACGATCAACTCGTAGTCGGCGATGTCGCCCGACTTGATGAGGTCTTCGCACGCTCGGGCACCAAATGCGAGCGCACGTTCGATGTAGAGCTCTTCGTTCCACATCGGATAAAACACCGACAACTTCGAAAACGACTCGCGCCCAACAGCAACAACGGGGGAAGGTTCGGCGTCAGCCATTCCGGCGAGGGTAGCGCCCGCTGTCAGCGACGCCATTGCAGCCCTCAAGGTCCGTAGAGTCACGGTCGTGGAAGATCACGTCGTGGCAGCGAACGTCGACGCAACCGTTGAGCAAACCGATCCGTTCAGAGGGGTGCCAGGGGTGGTGCCAGCGGTTGTTCCAGAAGTCGTTGCGATGCAGTTGCCCACTCCGCGTGCGGGCGAGCTCAGCATGGGCTGGCGGTTCGGCATGATTGCGCTGTGGGTGGGGGTGGTGCTTGCGTGGTCGGCGGTGTGGAACGCGAGCGTGCAACTCGGCTTGTCTACCTGGTGGTTGGGCCCCCGAGGCGACCCCACACCCGCCGTCGTCCGTCTCCTTCCGTTTGTCGCACCCGCCGTCATGCTCCTCGCGATCATCAACAATGTGCGCTGGGTTGCGTACGCGGGCATCGTGGCCGCTGCAGCGCTCGCGGCGATTGCAATCGGCGATCTCAGCCGAGTACGCAACCTCGGCTTGGTGGAACTCGCCATCGCTATCACGGCCGGCCTTGCATCGGTTGCCGCATTGGCGGGTACCTATCGTTCCGCCGCAGCGTGACACGCCCCAGATAGGTTCGGCGCCATGTCGAAAGTGCTCATGTCGCTTCCCGTCGGGGAACGGGTAGGAATCGCATTCTCTGGCGGGCTCGATACGTCTGCTGCCGTTGCCTGGATGCGCGAACGCGGCGCGATCCCCTACACCTACACCGCCGACCTCGGTCAGCCCGACGAGCCAGACTTGGAGGGCGTACCGGGCCGAGCGAAGCAGTACGGGGCAGAGGAAGCCCGCCTCATCGACTGTCGCGAAGAGCTCGTCCGCGAAGGTCTCATGGCGTTGCAGTGCGGGGCATTTCACATTCGCACCGCAGGCAAGACCTACTTCAACACCACGCCGCTGGGCCGCGCCGTCACCGGCACGCTGCTGGTGCGGGCGATGCAGGCCGACGGAGTCGACGTGTGGGGTGATGGTTCCACTTACAAGGGCAACGACATCGAGCGCTTCTACCGCTACGGCCTCATGGTGAACCCCAACCTCCGGATCTACAAACCGTGGCTCGACGCTGCATTCGTCGACGAACTCGGCGGGCGCACCGGTATGAGCGAGTTCCTGCAAACGCGAGGTCTGCCGTATCGCGACTCGGTGGAAAAGGCGTACTCCACCGATGCCAACATCTGGGGTGCCACCCATGAGGCCAAGTCGTTGGAAGAACTGTCCACCGGCATGGAGATCGTGAAGCCGATCATGGGCGTTGCGCACTGGGACCAGTCAGTTGTCATCGAGACCGAAGATGTGACCATTCGCTTCGAAGAGGGCTGGCCGGTCGCCATCAACGGTGAGAAGTTCGAGTCGCAGGTCGATCTGGTTCTGGCCGCCAATGCCATCGGTGGCCGCCACGGGCTGGGCATGAGCGACCAGATCGAGAACCGCATCATCGAAGCGAAGTCGCGCGGCATCTACGAAGGCCCGGCCTTGGCGTTGTTGCACATCGCGTACGAGCGGCTGCTCACGGCGATTCACAATGAGAACACGTTGGAGAACTACTTCACCATGGGGCGCCGACTCGGTCGGCTGTTGTACGAAGGCCGCTGGTTCGACCCGCAGTCGCTGATGTTGCGTGAACCGCTGCTGCGCTGGGTTGGTGCCGCGGTCACCGGCGAAGTGACCATTCGGCTGCGTCGCGGCGACGACTACTCCATCGTCAACACGGTCGGCGAGAACTTCACGTATGTTCCCGATCGCCTGTCGATGGAACGGGTGGAAGATCAGGCATTCGGCCCGCTCGACCGAATCGGTCAGCTCACCATGCGCAATCTGGACATCACCGACAGCCGGGCGAAACTCGACGTCTACCGCAACGTCGGCACCCTCGGTGGCGGCGGCAAGCTCGAACTCGACCCCACCCGAAACCAAACCTGACGAATGGGGTCAGACACCTCTCGTCAGTTATCTGACGAGAGGTGTCTGGGTGGGTTCAGGTGGTCGGTGCGCTGAGGCGAGTGTAGGTGTCGTTGGCGGTTTGCTAGTTGAGTGAGCGGCGTGGGGTGGTGTTGATGCGGTGCTCGATCCAGTCGCGGCGTTCCTGGGTGATTGCGTTGAGGTCGGTGCCGTTGCCGACGTAGCGACGCACTAACGCGTTGCCGTTCTCGTTGGTGGGGCGTTGCCATGGCGAGTTCTTGTCGCAGATGTAGATGTCGATCTTGCAGCGTTCCGCGAGGTCGGCCCAGTAGGCGAGTTCGGATCCTTGATCCCATGTCAGCGTTCTACGTTGATGGGGTGGGATCCGGTTCAACAACTGCACCATCGCGTCGAGCACAGCCGTGGCGGACTTGTTGGCGGTGGCTTGCAGCCACAATGTGCGGCTGGTCCGGTCGAACACGGTGATCAACGCGGAACGGTTATAGGCACCGGTGATCAGGTCGCCTTCGAGGTGACCGATCTCGGTGCGTTCAGCGGCGATTTGAGGTCGGTCGGCGATCGGTCGGTAGTTCCCAAGAGGGTGCGTGTGGTGCTTGTCGCGGTTGGTGTTGCGGTGTTTCCGGCGACGGCGGCCCAGATGCAGACACCGTCGGATGTCGCGGTCAAGACCGCGCCGCTGATAGATCGCTTGATAGATGCACTCGTGAGAGATGAAGGCCACCAGGCCATGGGTGCCTCGGGCCAACTCGATCGCGATCGTCATTGGCGAGTCGAGCAGCGTGAGACGACCAGCGACGTAGACCGCGAGATCAGGGTCTGCCTCGAGACGCGACTGCTTGGGTCTGCACCGTTCACGCTTAGCACGACGATCCGCCCTGTCAGCTGTGTACTTGGCTCGACCACCGTTGCGGACGATTTCACGGCGGAGGGCCTGTCAAGTTGTTTGTGTAAGCGGGCCGGTTTCGGGTGTTCAGATGTAGGGGTTGATGCGGTCGGGGTAGACGAGGACGAGTTGCTCGAGGGCTTGTTTCCAGTTCGTGGTGATCTGGCCTTCGACGAGGCGGCCGGGTGCTCGGCGTTGGGTGCTGGGTAGCCCGCGTTCTTTGATGCGTTCCCGGGCTCGTTTGTCTTCGATGTTGCAGATCGCCAGCCAGAGCAGCTTGACGGCGGCCAGGTCGTTGGGGAAGTGACCGCGGTTCTTGGTGACTTTGCGGAGCTGGTAGTTCAGCGACTCGATCGAGTTCGTCGTGTAGATCACGCGCCGCAACGCCGGCGGGAACGCCAGGAACGGGATGAACCGTTCCCACGCGTCACGGAACGCTTTGACCGCCGACGGGTACTTCTGGCCGAGCGGAGTCGCTGCGAACGTCTCCAGCTCGAACAGGGCAGCGTCGTCGTTGGCGGCCTGATAGATCGGCTTCAACGCAGCAGCCAAGGCTTTGCGATCTTTGTAGTTGGCGAAGCGCATCGCAGCCCGGATGAGGTGCACAACACACGTTTGAACGGTTGCTTGCGGCCAGGTCGCGATGATTGCTTCGGGGAACCCGGTGAGCCCGTCACAACACACGATCAGCACGTCACGCACACCGCGGTTGGCGAGCTCGGCGCACACCGACGCCCAGAACTTGGCGCCTTCGGTCGCTTGCACCCAGATCCCGAGCACGTGCTTGATGCCGTCCATGTCGACCCCGACGGCGATGTGGGCGGCTTTGTTGCGCACGTGGCCGCCGTCGCGGACCTTGACCATGATCGCGTCGAGGTAGATCACCGGATACAACGACTCGAGTGGGCGTTGCTGCCAGGCCATGACTTCGTCACAGACGGCGTCGGTGATCTTCGAGATCGTTTCGTGCGACAAGTCGGTGCCGATCGTCGAGACGAGATGATGACCGATGTCACGGATCGTCATCCCGCCCGCGTACAGCGACACGATCATCGCGTCGAGGCCATCGAGACGGCGACCGCCTTTGGGGACGAGCATCGGGGTGAACGTGCCATCACGGTCACGCGGGATCGCCAGCTCAATGTCACCGATCTCCGACGACACGGTCTTGGAGAACGTGCCATTACGAGAGTTCGGGAACTCCGATGCCGCCGGGTCACCACGGTCATAACCGACGTGATCCGACAACTCGACTTCCAGCCCGCGTTCGAGCGAGGCTTTCAACATTCCTTTCAACAACCCGGCGTGGCCGGTCAGGGGCTCACCCGCGTCGATCCGGGCGAAGATCTCATCGAGAGCGCCGGACTCCTTCAACGAGTCCGCGACTTCTTTCTGTTCTCGGCGACGCTCGTCGCGGTCTGGGTCTGCTTTGGTCATGGTCATAACTATTCTCCAATCAGGTAGCGACCCGACCGCTTACACAAACCATTTGATACCCCCACGGCGGATCGTGCACGCCGGACGGTCCAGTTCGGCCGCGATCACCGGGTTCGACCGACCAGCACAGATCCCTACTTCGATGACGGTGCGTTCGCTATGCGACAACGCAACTCCTGGCATGATGAAACCTCCACCGGTTGGTGTTGTTGTGTGTTTGAGCAACAGGCATCATCGCCTGCCGCACACACCAACCGGTGGAACCCATCAAGGGCAACCACCCTCTGAACCCACCCTGACCCCATTCGTCAGTTATTTGGTGGGAAGTCGTCGGTGGGTGACTCGTCGACGGGTCGGTTGAATCGTTCGCCCGTTGCTCGCAACGGCATGGCCGACATCTCCAGCACAGCACTCACCAAATGCACTGGAGTGCGCGTGGCTTCAATCAGGCCACGACCAAGGGTTTGACCCGTTCGGCGCCCCGACGGCCGCCGCACCCAACCAAGTGAGATGAACACTCCGAACGAGATCAGCGCGATTGCGATCATCAACCCAGCCGCAGCCATCCAGCCCCATGACCGATTGAGCCACGGCAGGTTGGTGAAGTTCATGCCGAAGATGCCTGCCACCAACGACAACGGCAGCATGATCGCGGCGTAGATGGTGAGCACTTTCGACACGTCGGTCGCCTTGCGGGCTTCAGCCCCGCGGTAGGCGTCGAGCGTTTCTGCGAGAGCCGTACGGGCATCATCGAGCCCCTCCGCAGCGCGGGCCGCCACATCGAACACATCGGAGAATCGCCGCCGACCTGCGTCTGAGACCAGGCGTGAGGAGGAGCTCCGCATGACATCGAGCGCCTCACGCTGCGGGTGGACAATCCGTCGCACAGCGGTGAGATCACGGCGAACAGCGGTGAGGTCCTCCAACAAACTCGGCGCGGCACGCAGCGCCGCATCGGTGAGGTCTTCCACCCGGTCATCGAACGCATCGAGCACGGCCATCAGTCGACGCGTCAGGGCATCTGCCAAGAACGCTGCCAATTCATCGGCACCGCCGACGGCCCGCTCGGGATGGGCCTGCACCTGCTGCCACACCGCATCCAGAGCCGCTGACGGTCCCCGTCGCACGGTGACGACGTGCTCGCGCGTGAGGAACATGTCGACTTCATACGTACCGACGACGTCCACCCGGAGACCGTGCAACACGATGAGAAGATGTCGCCCGAAGTCGTCGACCTTGGGTTGGTCTTCGTCGTCGAGGGCGTCGTGCACGGCAAGATGATCCAAGCCAAGGCGATCCGCCAACGACAGCATCGTGACGGTGTCGACGGGCGAACGCGAATCGGGGTCGATCTCCACGTCGATCCACACCCAACACGCGGATTCGTCGGGCTTGTCAATCGCGGCTTCGAGGGGCACCTCAACCGCTCGCGCTGCGACGCCGTCAACTTCTCGCAAGACAGAAATGGCCCGCCGAATCATGTGAGTTGCACGATGATTCCGTGCAGGAGAGCGACCCTGGCAGGCATGGCGGAGACGTCCACCCATTCATGGTCGGCGTGCGCGCCCCCACCTACTGCGCCGAGGCCGTCGAGGGTTGGCACCCCTAGTGCAGCGGTGAAGTTGCCGTCGCTCGCGCCGCCCACGGCAACACCTTGCAGGCCGGGGTCGACCCGCTGAGCGAGCGGAAACAGCGTGGACGAGGATTCGGGAGGCATCGGCGGCCGGTTGATGCTGCCAAGAACCTCGATGGTGATGTCTGGCGTGACCGGGGTGATGTCCGCCATGAGCCGCTCGACGCGGAGCAGTTCTGAAGGACTGGATCACACGTACGTCGATGCGCAGTTTGGCCTCGGCAGGTACGACATTGTCGGCGGTGCCGACGTGGGCAACCGTGGGGGTGACGGTGGTACCTGCCGCAGCATCACCGAACTCGCTGATCGCCAAAACCTGGTGAGCGGCCTCGATCAACGTGTTGCGGCCCTTCTCCGGTTCAAGACCCGCATGTGCAGCAGTACCATGAATGACCAGTTCGAAGGTGCCGGCGCCCTTGCGTGCGGTCTTCACTGCACCTCCGTCGGCCGACGGCTCCAGTACCAACACGTTGCCGCACGCTGTGGCGCGCTCTTCGAGCAACTGACGGGACGTCACCGACCCGACCTCTTCGTCGGAGGTGAACAACATCTCAACTCCCGACGGGTCGTCGAGACTGGCAACGGCGTGGATGGCCTGGACGATGCCCGCTTTCATGTCGAACACCCCTGGTCCCGTGGCTCGTCCAGCCGTTGACGGTGAACGGCCGGTCGCCAAGCGCACCCAGTCGGGAAGACCGTGTCGTAGTGCCCGAGGATGAGCACACGGGGCTCGCCGCCGCCAGACCAATGCACGTGAGGTCCGTCGACTCCGTCGATGATGAGCGGCGCTTTGCCCGTACGGACCTCGATGATGCTCGCCAATTCGGACGCGCATGCCGTCAACGCAGCGATCTCGTGCGATGGCGACTCCACTTCGACGAGGCGACGAAGATCATCGATCAGAACGTCGAGGGCCACATCGACGGGGATGTCGCGCCCTGCACGGAGGAGTTCGTCGGGCGAAGCCACGGCCCCACGGTACCCGCTGTCTACAAGGCTGGCGGCGCAAGATCGTGCGACTAGCTTCACTCCGATGACGAAGGTCTTTGTCCATGGCAACCCCGAGACCACGGTGATTTGGGGCGCGCTGGTTTCCGAGCTGGCCGAACGCGGCGTCGACGACATCGTGCTTCTCAGCCCACCCGCGTTCGGTGCACCGATTCCCGAGGGGTTCGAACTGAACTATCGGTCGTACCGAGCATGGCTCATCGACGAACTCGAGACCATCGTCGCGGAATCGGGCCCGGTCGACCTCGTCGGCCACGACTGGGGTGCAGGTCACACCTTCGGCGTTGTCGCCGAACGTCCTGACTTGCTGAACACCTGGGCCGCCGACTGCTTCGGCTTGCTCCACCCCGATTACGTGTGGCACGACGCCGCGCAGATCTGGATGGTCGAAGGCGCCGGGGAGGAGTTCATCGGGGCCCTGGTGTCGCTCGACTGCAGAGTCGCTTGCCGGCTTGCTGGGCATCTCGGTCGACCTTGCAGTACCGCTCGCGGAAGCGATCGACGACGACATGGCGCGAGCGATTCTCGGCCTCTACCGTTCGGCGCCCGAACCGGAGTTGAAAGCCATGTTCGCCGATATGCAAGCGGCCGAGCCCCGCCCATGTCTCGCGATCGTCGCCCAAGGCGACAAGTACGTGGGGGCAGAGTTCAGCCGCCTCGTGATCGAACGCCTCGGCGCTGAACTCGCCGACCTGGGCGAGTTGGGCCACTGGTGGATGATCGAGCAACCCGCCCAAGCCGCCGAGCATTTGACCGGCTTCTGGGCCGAACACTCATGAACCCGACCGTTGTGTCGCGATTTCAGGCATCATTCGCCCAGAAACACGACACGCCCAACGAACCCGGCCCTTGTGTCGCGATTTCAGGCACCATTCGCCCGAGAACGCGACACGCCCGGCCAAACCGGCTCGCCGCACTGCTCGCCGTCTTGAGCACTGTCACGGCGGCGTGCTCTGACGATGGCGACTCGTTGCCTGCCGTTGAGTCTGCCGCGGTCACCACGGTCACCACGGTCAGCCCGCCCGGCACCAGTCAGCCTGCGCCAACTCCTACGACAGCAGCTGAGTCCGCCTCGACCGCGTCGACCACTCCAGCGAGCGTGACTCCGCTGCCTGCGCTAGAGACCACGGGCATCACGGTCACGGTCGGCTACGAGCAGGTGCTCGTCTCGGGGGCAGAGCCGGGAACCGAGCTCGCCTTGCTGGACGCGGACGGTGCGGAGCTGCAGAGCGGCAACGTGGATACGAACGGGATGCTGTTGTTCCGCTCGGTCGAGGGCGAATCGACCGACACCATCTCGGTCAGCGCGTCCACGAACGACGGCACGTCCGTCAGCGCCACCTACCCGTTGGTGTGGAACGGCGGCGCTCCACCAGACCAATCGTTCTACGCCGAGCAACGCCTGCCGACCGGAGACGAAACCGACCGACTCGGATACATCACCACCCGCGACGGCACCACTCTGTCGGCCAGCGTGTGGCTCCCGGGGCCGGTGGAAGATGGCCCATTCCCTACGGTCGTCGAATACTCGGGATACGAACCCAGTGACCCGGAGTCGGCAGGTTTCCCGCAGCTGTTGACTGCGCTCGGCTACGCATACGTCGGCGTCAACATCCGAGGCACGGGATGCAGCGGCGGATCGTTCCGGTACTTCGAGTACGCCCAGAGCCTCGACGGATACGACGTCATCGAAGCAGTGGCAGCGCAACCGTGGGTGCTCGACAACGAAGTCGGCATGGTCGGCCTGTCGTACCCCGGCATCAGCCAGTTGTTCGTCGCCCAAACACAACCACCGAGTCTCGTTGCGATCACGCCGCTCAGCGTGATCGACGACAGCTACGCCGCCACCTTGTACCCCGGCGGCATCTTGAACACCGGGTTCGCGTTGGAGTGGACCGAAGAGCGTCAGAGTGAAGCCGAACCGGAGGGCCAACCGTGGGCCGCCGACCAGATTGCCGCCGGCAACGCCGAGTGCGCAGCAAACCAGTTGGTACGACTTCAGAATCCCGACCTCGCTGCGCTGGTCTTCGACAATCCGTTCTGGCTCGATGACGAGTTCGGCGAGATCGCACCGAGATTGTTCGTCGACAAGATCGAGGTCCCCACGCTGATCGCTGGCGCATGGCAAGACGAGCAAACCGGTGGGCACTTTCCCACGATGCTCGACCAATTCACCGCAACCGACCACTTCTATGCGTCGCTGGTGAACGGCCTACACACGGAAGCCATCGGCCCTGCGGTATTCCCGCGGCTGGTGGAGTTCCTCGACTTGTACGTCGGCAAGCGAGTGCCGTCGCTGGCCACGGCCCGCGTTGTCGCCCCGATTCTGGGAAGTTCGATCTACGGCACCAGCGAACTGAATCTTCCCCCTAACGATCGATTCGCGGGGATGACGTACGCCGACGCACTCGCGGTGTTCGAGGCGGAACCGTCGATCGTCGTGTTGTTCGAAGAAGGGGCCGCAGATGGCACCTCCCCGCGAGTACCCCAGCCCCGCTTCGAAGCACGGTTCGAGAGTTGGCCCGTGCCGGAAGCTGTGGCGACCACCTGGTTCCTCACCGAAGCTGGGCAGGGCGAGGCCGGCCTCTTGAACACAGAACCGGGCGGAGCGAACTCCCTTCCCGCCGAGTATCTGGCGTTGCCCGATGCCATCCCCCAAACGTTCTACGACGGCGACGGCGATGACCTCTGGTCGACGGAGGTGCAGTACGACTGGGTGGAAGGCGGCCCCGGCACGTTTGCCTCCTGGGTCACCGCTCCACTCACCGCCACCACCACCGTGGTCGGTACGGGTTCGGTCGACTTGTGGATCACCTCCAATCTCGGCGACACCGACCTGGAAGTCACCATCAGCGAAATGCGCCCCGACGGCAGCGAGGTATACGTGCAAAGTGGATGGTTGCGCGCATCGATGCGTGCCCTCGACGAAGACGCGTCAACCGTCCTGCGGCCGGTGCACACCTACCGAGAGGAAGACGCAGAGCCGTTGCCTGACGGAGTGTTTGCGCTCGCCCGGGTCGAACTCTTTCCTGTCGCTCACGTGTTCAGGGCAGGGTCGCAGATTCGGCTTTCGGTCGACGCCCCTGGTGGCAATCGAGCGCTGTGGGAGTTCGACACGATTGCGGGAGGAGAACAGGTGACCATCGCTCAGGACGCCGCGAATCCATCGGCGCTGGTTCTGCCGATCGTGGATCTCGCCGCCGTCGGAGTGACTGTGCCGGCCGAGTATCCACCATGCGACGCACTCCGCGGCCAACCGTGTCGCCCGTCGGGGAGCTGATCTTGCCACGAGTAGTGGCAACGCCAACTGGCTCGCGAGCATCGGTTGTGGTCGACTGGTCTTGATGACTGTCGACCACCGCGCCGAACTCGGCAACTTTCTGCGCGCCCGTCGCGATGCGGTGAGCCCCGGTCAAGTGGGGTTGCCCCACGGCCACTCCCGGCGCCGGACGCCAGGATTGCGACGCGAAGAGGTGGCCATGCTGGCCGGGGTGTCGATCACCTGGTACACGTGGTTGGAGCAGGGTCGACGCATCAACGCTTCTGATGACGTGCTGGCGGCGATCGGCAGGGCACTTCGCCTGGATGAGGCTGGCATCGAACATCTCTTGGCCCTCGCTCAACCGGCTTCCGCTACCGCCGAGTCACCACAGGAAGCACCCAGTGCACTCGTGCGTCTCATCAACTCCATGTCCCCGGCGCCTGCCTACGTGCTCGGCCGGCGCTGGGAGTTTCTCGCCTGGAATGACGCACAGGAGTTGCTGTACCCGCGCCTGCCCCATTTGGAAGGTATCGAACGGAACCTCCTGTGGGTGCTCTTCGCCGACCCGTACACCAGGTCGCTCATCGTCGACTGGGACATCCACGCCCGCCAAGCACTCGCCGAGTTTCGAGCGTCGACGTCGGCGCTGCGAGGCGACCCGGTGTTCGCTGAACTCGTTGGCAAACTCAACGTCGCCAGCCCCGAGTTCGCGGCGTGGTGGCCCGAACACGACGTCTCTGGCTTCGAGACACGGATTCGTCGTTTCCACCATCCTGCGGCAGGCGAGCTCACTTTTGAATACCAGCAACTTGCGCCAGTGGAATGGCCTGGTTTACGCGTGACTTGTCAGCTCCCGGTGCCGGGCGACGATAGTGCGGAACGACTCGCCGTTCGTCACTATCTCGTCTAGTTCTTGGCGGCCCGATTCTGGTCTACAGTCGCGCAGATGTCATCCATTTACGATCTCCAGATGACGAGCATCACCGGCGACCAGGTCGACTTCGGCCAGTTTCGCGATCAGGTGCTCGTGATCGTCAACGTCGCCAGCTTTTGAGGCCTCACCCCTCAGTACGCAGGTCTGCGTACGCTTCATCATCAGTTCGACGACGCTCAGGTACTTGGGTTTCCTTGCAATCAATTCGGGGCACAAGAGCCAGGCTCTGAGGCCGAGATTCTCGAGTTCGTCACGTCGAAGTACGACATCGACTTTCCGATGTTCTCGAAGATCGAGGTCAACGGTGACGGTGCGTGTGAGTTGTATCGGTTGCTCAGATCTGCGCAGCCCAGCGACGCCGACATCTCAGATATCACATGGAACTTCGAGAAGTTCGTGGTCGATCGTTCTGGCAACGTGACGCATCGGTTCTCGCCCATGACCACACCTGAGCAACTCGAACCGGTGGTTGCGGCGTTGCTCGGCCAAGAGCAAGGCTCGTAGCAGCCTCGCGAACTCGAAACACAGCGGTTACGTACAGTTGGCTTTGACGTCACCTCGACCGGTCATGATGGTCTGATGAAGACGACCACCAACATCCAGCTCGTCGCCAGCCCTCCGTCTATCTACCCGATCGTCCCGTGCCACATCGTTGCGGCCGATCATCCGTCACTCGACCACGACGTCGATGCGTTCCTCAGCCACCTCTGCTTCGAATCGCGCACCTTGGTTCGCGCGTTGTCCGTGCGCGGCGGGTTTCGTCTCGCAGCCATCGAGTGCGGCCGCGTCATCGGCCTGGCGCGTGTGGACGACGACGGTGAACTCCACATCGCCGTGTCTGAAGTTCATCGTGGCATCGGCGTCGGCACATTGTTGGGCAGCGCCGCACTCGAGCGGGCGATTGCGCTCGACTACTCGCGAGTGGTGATGCGAAACAGCCGACGGAGCCGAGCGCCACGTCGCATCGGGGAAGCAATGGGTTGCATCGTCGTCGAGAACGCACGCGGGCGCACCGACTTGATCGCGCACCTGCCCACTGGGCTTCGCTCCGCCTGAGCGGCCCGGCGAACCGAAACGCTCACGACATACTCCCGCCCTGTACCCGCAGGTTCAGTTGGGGCAGACTGACGCAGTGACTGATACCGCTCGTCCGGCCGCCTCTGACTACGAGATCGCCGATCGGTATCGACGCGAAGACGGCACGATCTTTGTCAGCGGGGTGCAGGCAATCGCCCGCCTCCCCCTCGACCAGTTACGCATCGACCGTCGGCACGGCTTGAACACCGCCGCTTTCGTCAGCGGGTACCAAGGTTCACCGGTTGGCACCTTTGGCGAGGAGGTCGATCGCGCCCGACGCACCATGCCCGATCTGCCCATCGTCAACCAGCCCGGCGTCAACGAAGAGCTGGCAGCCACCGCCGTGATGGGTAGCCAACTGGCGGTCACTCTCGACGACTGCAAGTACGACGGCGTACTCGGAATTTGGTACGGCAAAGGCCCTGGCATCGACCGGGCGTCCGACGCCATTCGCCATGCGGTCTTTGCCAGCACCGCGCCACATGGCGGCGTCGTTGCCGTCGTCGGCGACGATCCGAGTGCGAAGTCGTCGACGTTGCCCTCGTCGAGCGATGCCACCATGGTCGATCTCCATATGCCCATCCTGTTTCCGGGCGACGCTCAAGAGGCGCTCGACCTGTCTCGACACGCAGTCGCACTCAGCCGGGCGTGCGGGTTGTGGGCCGGCCTCAAACTGGTCACGGCAGTGGCCGATGGCACCGGCACTATCGACGTGCATCCAGAGCGCGTCATTCCGGTCATCCCGACCATCGAGATCGACGGTGTACCGTTCCGCCCTCACCCGAATGGTCGCCTGATCACCCCCTACACCATCGACATGGAGCGCGAGTTCCACGAAGTGCGGACCGAGCTGGCCAGAGAGTACGCCGCGCTCAACAGGCTGAATCGGGTGACGGTTCGTAGTACCGACGACTGGATCGGTATTGCCGCAAGCGGTCACACGTACAACGAGACATGCGAAGCCCTGCAACTGCTCGGCTTCCCAGACGACGAGTCGTTGCGCGCCGCGGGCATTCGGCTGTTCCAACTCCTCGCCCCTATCAGTCTCGACAAGCACGTCGTCCGTGAGTTTGCGGAGGGGCTCACCGAGATTTTCGTCATCGAAGAGAAGAACGCCACCCTCGAACTCCTCTTGCGAGATGCGCTCTACGACGTCGCGGTTCGACCCCGCGTGTGGGGCAAGCGAGACGAACACGGCAACGTCCTGGTGCCATATCACGGCATGCTCGACGCCGACCGCCTCGCCGCACCACTGCGGCATCACCTGTCGAAGCGTCTTGCCGCCCGACTGGCACCCGAACCGGCGCCGCCCGCCCGATCGCTCATTCCGCTCAGCGTGGAGCGCGCACCGTACTTCTGCTCGGGTTGCCCGCACAACGCGAGCACCCGCGTTGAACCCGGCACGCTCGTTGGCGGTGGAATTGGTTGCCATGCGATGGTCGCCTTCATGGATCCATCACGAGTCGGCGACATCGTGGGAATCACTTGCATGGGCAACGAGGGCGCTCAGTGGATCGGAATGGCGCCGTTCCTCGAACGGCAGCACCTCGTCCAGAACCTGGGCGACGGAACGTTCTTCCACTCCGGTTCTCTAGCGATTCGAGCTGCGGTCGCGGCGGGTATCGACATCACCTACAAGCTGCTGCACAACGGCACCGTGGCCATGACCGGAGGCCAAGACGCGCAGGGTGCTGTCGACGTGCCCAACATTGCGAGAATGCTGATGGCTGGTGGAGTGAAGCGCATCATTGTCACCAGCGACGAACCTGATCGGTTTGATGACGACAGTTGGCCGGATGATGTCGAGCTGTGGGATCGAAGCAGACTCGACGAAGCACAGCGAGTGCTGGCCGAAGTGAAGGGCACGACCGTGCTGATTCACGACCAGGAATGCGCTGCCGAAAAGCGCCGCGCGCGCAGCCGCGGCACCATGGCCAAGCCATCGTTCCGCGTCGTCATCAACGAACGAATCTGTGAAGGCTGTGGCGATTGCGGCGACAAATCGAACTGTCTGTCGGTGCAGCCGGTCGACACGCCGTACGGCCGCAAGACGACGATTCATCAGACCAGCTGCAACTTCGACTTTTCCTGCATGAAAGGCGACTGCCCGGCATTCGCCACCGTCTCCGTCGACCCATCCGCTCCCGACGAGCGACGACGCGAGGCACCCGCTGCACCCGGACCTGGCTACTTGCCGACGCCCGTTCCGATCGTCAACGCTGACCGATTCACCGTTCGACTTTCCGGCATCGGCGGCACCGGTGTGATCACCATCAGCCAGCTCATCGGTACCGCGGCAATGTTCGACGGATTTCACGTGCGTGGCCTCGACCAAACTGGCTTGTCGCAAAAGGCGGGCCCGGTCACCAGCGATGTTCGAGTCGCCCGCGACGGCCCGACGGCCTCGAACCATGCGAGTTCGGCTGGCGTCGACTGCTTCCTCGCATTCGATCTGCTCGCTGCAGCGAGCGACAGCCACCGCCAGGGTTCGTCAGCCGGACGCACCGTCGTCATCGGTTCGGTCGACGTGGTGCCCACCGGCTCGATCGTCATCGACCCGAACGGCAAGTCGTACCCGCAGTTGACCGCGCTGCGCGAGCGGCTCGACGCGGTGTCACGCCCCGACGTCAACCGCTACCTCGATGCCGGCGCGATCACCAACGGCCTCTTCGGTTCGGCAACGTCGGCCAACGTGCTCACCCTTGGTGTTGCGGTGCAGATCGGCGCGTTGCCGCTCAGCCCGGAAAGCGTCGAGCGTGCCATCGAGCTCAACGGCGTCGCGGTAACGCAGAACATCGCCGCATTTCGCTTCGGCCGCCAATGGGCGGGCGACCCGGCGGTCGTTGAATCGATCGCCGGTATTCAGGCACCACGCATCGAGTCGCTCGACCAGATGATCAGCCGCTTTGCGACCGACCTCGACCGACTATCAAGACAAGGCGTATGCCGATCGTTACCGCCAGCAGATCGACAAGGTTCGCCAGCGCGGAACGCGCGGTCGACCAGTCGTCGACAGCGCTCACCGACGCGGTCGCCCGGAACCTCTACAAACTTATGGCGTACAAAGACGAGTATGAAGTCGCACGCCTCGCCTTGCTCGACGAGTCACAAGAGCGGTACCGCGCAATCGGTGGCAAGAACACTCGGGTGACCTACCACCTGCACCCACCGGCTCTGCGGTCGATCGGTGTTGACAACAAGATCAAGTTCCGCAAGTCAGGGGCACCGTCGTTTCAAGCGCTGCGGGCGATGAAACGACTTCGCGGCACCAAGGCTGACCCGTTCGGCTATGCGAAGGTGCGCCGTGTGGAGCGAGCGATGATCCCCGAGTACGAGCGCGCCGTCGAGCAGATGCTCTCCTGTCTCAGGTACGACAACGTGACCACGGCGGCATCCATCGCCGCACTTCCCGACCAAGTGCGCGGCTACGAGCACATCAAAATGCGCCGTGCAGCGGCCTACCGGGCCGAGCTTGCAAGCCGGATACAGAGCTTCCGTTAAATGACAGCCCTGCTGAACGGCTGGTCTACCGTGGCGGGGTGACGAGCGAGCAGGGGCAGGCAAGGGCTGCAACGAGTGATGTATGGGAGACGATGTCGACGTCGCGGTCGATCCGTCGCTTCACGAACGAGCCGGTTGAGGAGACAACGCTCAATCGCTGCCTCGAAGCGGCAACGTGGGCGCCTTCGGGCGCAAACTTTCAAGCCTGGCGATTTGTCGTGCTCGAATCCCCCGAGCTGCGCGCCGCGGTCGCTGACGCTGCTGCGCATGCCCTCGCCGTCATCGAGCCCGTCTACGGCATGACTCGCCCGGCCGACGACGACGACAGCCGCACAGCCCGCAACAACCGAGCCACCTACGAACTTCACGACCGGGCGGGCGAACTCACCTCGGTGCTGTTCACCTACGAACGATTCAACTCGGCGTCAGAGCTGCTGCTGGGCGCTTCGATCTACCCGGCCATGCAGAACTTCATGCTCGCCGCACGAGCTCAAGGTCTCGGAGCGTGCCCAACCAGTTGGGCGTCATACCAAGGTGAAGCCATTCTGCGTGAGGCAGTCGGAGTACCAGACGACTGGATGCTTGCTGGCCACGTCGTGGTGGGCTGGCCCCGCGGCCACCACGGCCCAGTGCGCCGCAAGTCACTTGACAAAGTCGTGTATCGAAACACCTGGGGCAGCCCCCCACCCACCGTCACCCAGTAAGCCATTCACGCAAGGTCGCGGCGTCACGCACCAGCTGAGCAGGATCATCATCACGCACATACTCGAGAAGTGCGTACCGGTTGCCGTCTGCAAGGTGCAGCGCCGGCAGCCACAACGGCTCGCCAGTCGCCAGGTCGTACCGTTCGGTGATGCCACCAGCACCCCAAGAGAAGGTGTGTACATGAGCCAGCCACGGTAGGACTGTTTCCAACTCTGTGAGCGCTTGCAGCGCTGACAGCGCGGGGTCGGGCTGCCAGTGCGAGAACAGGTTGGGTGCATCGATCTCCTGCAACAAAGCCACGGTCGACTGGGCCGTGTGCGTGAGGCACCACGGATGAAACTCCAGTGCGACCGCAAGACCGCGATTCGCGGCTCGCCCCGCAAACGCAGATGTCCGGTCGTGAACCCGATCGCGATCCTTTGCGGGAGCGTCCGGACCGACACCGAACTCGGTCCACACGTGCACCATGGGTGCACCAAGCGCCTCGGCAGTGTCGAGCACCGTATCGATCCCAGGTGTGTCGGCAGACATTCCGTAATACGTGCCGTACGACACGACCGCGAGACCAGCGTCGCGGGACCGTGTTCCCACCTCGGCTGCGGCGGCAAGATTGCCGCCTGGCACATGGACGTCTGCTCCCCACTCGATGCCCTCAAGACGGGCTTGCACGCACAATTCCGATCACTTCGCCAATGCCAAGTTGCCGCATGGTGATGGAACACAGTCCCGGCCGAATATTCACGAACTCAATTCTTCCTCATCGCCTGATCTTGCGACCAGACTGCCGCTTGATAGCAGCGAGCTCAATCCGCTCAGGGCGCCCTTTGTAGAACGGATCGAGCGGATAGCAACCCGACACCAGACCATTGCGTGGCGCCGTGGTGCAATCGCTGAACGTTCGACAGATCGCGGCAGTTTGCAGTGGGCGACCGGCAAGCACATCCGCTGGGAGGTCCGGGTAGCTCAGCACATTGCGGCCGATGCCGACAGACGTAACACCGCCGGTTCGCACCACGTGTTGGGCAACGTGCGGCAACCACTGTTGGAGGTACGAGTAACCCGATCCGATGATGGCGACATTCGGGTGAGCGACAGTGAGCTCGCGGGCAGCAGCGATCATTCGAGCCACGCCAACGAGCGGGTCTTCCGGCGGGGCATAACCATCTGAGGGTGCGAAGAATGCTGGCCGTTGGATGTGCGGGTTGTAGTACGGGCTGCCTGCCGTGACGCAGACCATGCCAATCCCCAGCGTTTCGCAGAGCTCGACAAACTCGTGAGCTTCATCGAGCGCAACATCAAGCCCCGACGAGTCGCCGCCAAACGCGAACGCTTGCAAATTTTCATCCGCTGGCACACCGATGCCGTCTGGGCCGGGGGCGAATGGTGCAACATCGTAGACCGATAGCCGCACACCGATCATCAGGTCGGGCACGGCAGCGTGGACACCAGCAACGACCAAGCGGAGGAACGCTGTACGTCCAGCGAAGTCGCCGCCGTAACGGCCGTCGCGGTCGACTGCCCCAAGCAGTTCATGGAGCAGGTAGCCATGGCAATGTTTGACGTCGACAAAGTCGAAACCAGCTTCTCGCGCGAGAACTGCAGCAGCGACGAAGTCGCCGACGAGTTCGTCGAGATCGTCGTCGGTCAACTGACGCGACGGCGAGCCTGCCTGGCGTGCGTCGAGTGCCGGGTATCGCCGAGCGGTGAGCGGCCTGGCCTCACCTTCCGGCCGAGCCCAACGGCCTGAATGTGTGAGTTGCAAACCGACCACGAGGTCGTCGACCCGATGAAACGAGTCGGCGTGCGCACCAACCAAGACGTCTCGTAGACCGGCGATGCCCTCGACGGTCGAAGAGTTGAGGACGAGCTGATTCGGGTTCGCTCGCCCGTCGTGGCGAACCGCTGCGGCTTCGCCGCCCCACATGAGCTTCGCTCCACTCTGGCCAAATCGACGCCATCTCCGTTCGACGAGGTCGGTTGGGTTGCCGTCTGCCGCCGTGTCCCACCCCTCCATCGGCAGGATGCAGAAACGGTTGCCAACGGTCCGGCGGCCCGCCGTTGCGTCGGCAACCGTGAACGGTTCGCTCAGTGCCCCGTCCGGTCTCAGTTCGTCGTCGCAATCGATATCGGTGTCGATGCCAAGTTCGATGAAGCGACTTCGAAGTGCCTCGACAGATCCGAAACGTTTGACTTGGACGATGTCATTCATGGTTGCTCGATTGCTACTTGGATGCGGTGAAGGATGTCGCCAAGCACCGGTGCATCTGATTCGGGTCTGTGCGCTGCGGCCGGCGGGACGACATCAGATTCGATCCAGCCGCGGGCTTTTGAGAAACATCGCGGCGTCATGCCGGTAGCCGGGCACCGGTGGCCGGAAGGCAAAGAACCCGAGATATTGCAGGAGGTCGTTGAGTTCATAGAACGACGGGTCACCCGCTGCCCATCGTCGATCTCGTTCAGCGAAGGCGTCTGGAACGAACGCCGAGAGCCCGAGGAGATAGTCGGAGCCGTAGCACACCATGTCGATGGCCAAGTCGTTGCCGGTGAACACCTTGAATTCGGGCCGGATCCGGTCTCGCAGTTCGAGTCGGTCCCACTCCAGTTGGCGCGACAGCGAGGAGTGTTTCGCTCCGATACAGGTCGCGATACCGAGCAGGCCTTCATACGCCGCAAGCGAGTAGATCCGCCCGTAAGGCACAAACATGTTCCCCAACTCGAACGCTATGAATCGGTCGAGCTCAGCGCCGAACACTGTGTGCGCTGCCACCCAACTGTCTTCCGGAAGCGCGTTCAGCCCATGCGATGGGAAAACCACTGGTGTTCCCCCGAACTGGGCAACCTCGACCAGCGCACCGAGGTGCTCGTGGTTGTCGAACGGTGAGCCCGGGCGGTCGTGCACAAAAGCTCCGGCGACAAACCGGCCGCCACCGACGCGACCTGCGACGACGCGCAGCACATCGGTTCGGGTCGCAGGCTCCAGCAGCTGCACGAACCCTGTGTCCATGTTGACGGCGGGCACCAACCCGGCAGCGATCGTGCGGTCGATCAAACCGGTGAACGACGTCCAATCGACATCGCCCGAACTCGTGAATGGCAACAGCACTGCCGACATCCCCAGAATTTCCCGGCAAGGAACAACGGTGGGCATGAGAAGTCCTATGCGATTCTTTCGAGGTCGGACGCGACGACGGCGTGCAGACGCGGTTGGGCGCTGAGGAACAGGGCCACCTCGCCGACCGCCGAGTCGCCCATGCGGGACAACTCGTTTCCAAGCGACCCGGCGATATGCGGCGTGATCACCACGTTGTCGAGGTCGTACAGCGGTGACGAGGCGGGTAGCGGCTCGGGTTCGGCGACATCGAGCCATGCAGAAAGTCGACCGGCTACACACTCCGACTCAAGCGCTGCCGTATCCACGAGCGAACCACGAGCAGTGTTCAACAACCACGTTCCGTCGCGCATCTGGCCCAGATGAGTCGCCCCGATCATGTGACGCGTCTCGGGAAGCTCTGGCGCATGGATACTGACGATGTTGGCCCACGCACACAACTCGTCCAACGGCATCAGCAGGGCGCCCAGTTTCGCCGCATCGTCGCTGGTGAGGTATGGGTCACTCACGGCGATCTCGCAGTCGATGGTTCGCAGGCGTTCGATCGTTCGACGGCCGATGCGCGACGCTGCCCACGATGCCAACCCGTACGCCGCGTGTGCCAAGTTGTCCGCCCGGGCCGATACCCCGAACAGCAGACGACCCTCGTACCGCCCGGTGTCTGTCGCGAGTGCGCAGGACATCCTTGGCGATCATGACGACGGCGGCGAATGTGAACTCGGCAACGGGGACGGCATTGGCTTCTGCCGCTGACGACACCTCGATCTTGCGAGCCCACAGGTCGGCACTGACAGTTGCCTTGACGGTACCTGCGGCGAAGCTCAAGAACCGCAGTTGTGGCAGTCGATCGAGCACTTCTGCGTTGAGACGCGGACACCCCCAACTGCCCAACAGCACCTCGATGTCGGCCAATTCGTGGTCCGGCGCGGCGAGCAGGCCACCGGGACCAAGGTCGACCAGCTCCACGATCTGCCTCAGTTCGGCGAGCGCGGTGGCGGTGAACAGCTGTGCGTCCACTCCCGGCATCATGGCCAACGCAGCCTTCGGATGGGTCATGCTGCAAAGCTTTGCACAAAGCTTTGCAGTTGTCCAGTGCAATCGACTATTGTCGTGTCGATGAGCCAGCGACGACCCACCTTGATGGATGTTGCTCGGCGCTCCGGAGTACACGCTTCCACGGTTTCGCGCACCCTCAGTCGCCCTGATCTGGTTGCACCTGAAACACGACTTCGCGTGGAAGCTGCCGTAGCCGAACTTGGTTTCGCGCCGAATCGCCAGGCACGCAGCCTGATCGATGGACGCACTGGGGCCATCGGGCTCCTCGTGCCCGACATCGCCAACCCGTACTTCGCCGAGATCATCCAAGCAGCCCAAGCCGAGGCTGCGCTCAACGACCTGGTGCTCCTCGTTGCCGACACCGAGCACACCGCCAAGGGCGAGACCATGGCATTCCAGGCGCTCGCACCACACGTCGACGGCATCGTGGTTTGTACCCCAGTGTTGGACGACCGCCCAGCAGGCGCACTGCCCGTGGTGTACGTCAACCGCCAAGCTGCTGGTGTAGCCAGCGTCACCGTCGACCAGGGTGAGATCGTGCGGCTCGCCGCGGATCACCTGAGTCGCCTAGGGCACGAAAACGTCGCATGGCTGAATGGGCCCTCGACCTACTGGTCGGCGCGGCAACGCCGAGACGCGATTGCCGCCCTATCGAGCAATGCACAACACCAACTCATCGACGACACCGAGCCGACGTTCGACGGCGGATGGAAGGCAACCATCGAGGCGTTGGAGACGAACGCGACTGCGGTCGTGGCGTTCAACGACGTCATGGCCTTCGGCGTACTCGCCGCTGCCGCCAACCACGGCGTGGCGGTTCCGAGCGGGCTGTCTGTCGTCGCCAACGACGACACCCGACAGGCGGTCATGTCGTGGCCACCGCTGACGTCAGTCGCCAGCCCAACCACGCTCATCGGCCACTCCGCGGTACAAGCCCTGCTCCGCGTCCGCTCCGGCGAGCCGGCGCAGAGCACTGTGTTGTCTCCGACACTGAGCGTGCGAGGTTCCACCGACGTCGTCCCCGCCCTCAAAACACGCGGCCAACCACGACGACGACCACCGCAACCTCTCCACCGATCGACTCCGTGATCGATGCGTGGGCGACGTCACCATCGACGCACCCCCATCTCGGCGACTGGAGGCGAGTCGGCTATCAACGAGGTGCGAGGCCACCGACCCTCCCCGAACCGATGGTCGCCGCAACGACCAAGGGCATTCAACCAAACGCCGCGCACGATGTCAGCGAGTCGATTCAGAACGCTTTGAACGAACTCGGTGCGGCGGGTGGCGGCACACTCGTCCTGGCGGCAGGGCGATACGTGCTCGACGGTCCCCTGTTCATGCACGACTCCAACGTCGTGTTGCTCGGCGCCGGCAAGGCCGAGACCACCCTGTACTTCTCGCGGCCTTTGGCCGAGAGTGTGTTCCCGACCAACGCCTGGTCGTGGACGGGAGGCCAGATCTTCTTCGTTCCTCGCGAGCGCGCTGCATTGTTGGACTCTCAGCCATGGCCGATCACGACCACCGCTCAGGGTGAAGGCTGGATCGCTGGCGACACCCTGGCGGTCGTTGCCCCGGCGTCACGCGGATCCACCGTGCTGTGCGTGAACGACTCCGCAGCGCTGCGACGCGGCGAAATGCTGTTGTTGGAAGTCACCGACACCCCTGAATCAGACCACCGAATGCTCAGAGAGATGGCCGGGGACGTCGCGGGTTCGCTTGAGTACCCGTGGAGTTCCACTTCGGTCGCAGGATCGACCTGGGCGTGGCCCGTCGTCGTCACCGCGGTACTTTCACCTCGAACGGTTCTCATTGAGCAGCCGCTGCGAATCTCGATCCACCCCGACACGCCGGCGTGTCTGCGTGCCATCGGCCCCACGGTGCACGACAGCGGTGTTCGCGGACTCACCATCGAGAACAAGCTGCTGCCCCAGACCACCCACAACGTGAACCCGGGTTCGAACGGCGTGTGCTTCCAGGCGGTATACGACTGTTGGGCCGACGACATTCACGTGTTGAACGCTGACGTTGCGTTTGGAATGACCGCTGCGAAGTCTTGCACGCTCTCGAACATCTCTGCTGGTGGGCGTTCGCTCCATCACTTCACGGTCACTCGTTACGGCTCCGCCGACAATCTCATCGAGGACTTCGAACTCGAGGAGTTCACCGTGCCGTGCGCCGAAGGCGTGTACCTCCACGGCATCAGCGTCGAAGCGCTATCGAGTGGCAATGTGTGGAGGCGCGGGCGTGCTGCACACCGGAACCTTCGACTCGCATCGGGGGGTGCCGTTCGAGAACCTGCGCACCGCGATCCAGCTGGTGAACAAAGATGGCGTGCCGGGGGGAGCATTCGATGCCGGACCGCAGTTCGGCGCCAGGTTTGTGCACTGGGGCATCGACGTACGCAACGGCAACAACCTGTGCATGGACATCTCCGACGTTGCACCTCGCGGGCTCACAGCAGGTATCACCGGCCTCGCCGCACCAGGTTCGTTCCTTCGCAACGTTCCGTCGAACTCGTTGTTCGATGGCGATATCGAATCGGAATGCCTGGCGTTCGGCTACCACCTCGGTGATGACAACGATCTGCTCCAAGTGCAACGAACGGCCTGCCAGATCAGCCCGATGATGGTTTGAGTGATTGTTCAGAGTGGAATGAGCGCACGTACCAACCACTTTCACAAGGAGGCCATCGTGTCAACTCTCACTCCGCTGACGCCACATGTGGGCGTTGAAGTCACCGGTGTGTCTGGCGCCGACCTTGTCTGCGCCGACGGCGCTGAACAGTGCAAGGCGTTGCTGCAGCAGTACGGCGTCGTGGTCTATCGCGACGCGAACATCGATGATGATCAGCTCATCGAGTTCAGCGGAATGTTGGGAGAACTGGTAGCAGTGTCGACGCACGAGCACGAGCGACCAGAGATCCAAACGATCACCATGAACCCAGGGCAAACCGACCCCCGCATGGCAGCGATCCGACGCGGCAACTTCTTTTGGCACTTCGACGGAGCGACCGACGTCACCCCACAACAAGGAACGTTTCTTGCAGCCCGCGAGGTAGACGAGACTGGCGAGGGAGGCACGCAGTTCGCCAGCAGCTACCTCGCCTACGAGACCTTGTCTGATGAGGACAAGGTTCTCATCGCCGACCTGCAGGTGGAGCACAGCTTCGCCAACGCTCAGGGCCTCGCCAACCCCGATGCGTCGGCGAAGGATCGGGAGTTCTGGAGTCGCATCCCCGCGCGGGTGCACCCTCTGGTGTGGTCGCGCAGCGACGGACGTAAGTCGCTCTTGCTCGGCTCGACCGCGGGCCAGATCGTCGGGTGGTCGAAGGAGGAGAGTTCGGCGCTGTTGAACCGACTGCTCGAGTGGGCCACCAGGCCCGAGCACGTAGCGCACCACAACTGGCGTGTTGGCGACCTCGTCACGTGGGACAACACCGGCATGCTGCATCGTGCCATGCCGTTCGAGCCCACATCACGTCGTCTCCTCCACCGCACCACGCTCAAGGGTGTGGAGCAAGTCGTCTAGGCGTCTTCCAAGTGTCACCTTTGACATCGACGTCGATCCACCCATTACTGTGACGAGCGCGCTTGACCGAGTCGTGAAGGGGAACCGATGACCATGTTCTATGAACCCAACCTGTTGATCGATGGCGAGCTGGTGCCTGCCACTGGTGGTCGGACCTTCGAGTCCATCAACCCGGCCACCGAGGAGGTCGTCAACGTTGCGGCCGACGCCACGGTTGCCGACACCGAACGCGCACTTCAGGCCGCCCGCCGGGCGTTCGACACAACCACTTGGTCGACCGATCAAGAGTTCCGCGCGCATTGCCTCCACCAACTCGTAGCGGCGCTTCGCGCCAACACCGAGGAGCTGCGCGAGCTCACCGTGGCCGAAGTCGGCGTACCCATCTCGATGACTTCTGGCCCGGCGCTCGAGGGCACCTTCGATCTCACCGAGTACTACGCCAATCTGGCGGGCACGTACAACGGCACCACCGATCTCGGCAACATCGAGGCGTACGGCAGCCAGCACCACCGCTGGGTGAAACGCGAAGCCTTCGGCGTCGTCAGCGCCATCTCGGCATACAACTATCCGCATCAACTCAACCTGGCCAAGCTCGCCCCGTCATTGGCAGCAGGCTGCACTGTGGTGTTGAAGGGTGCACCCGACACTCCACTCGTCACGCTCGCGCTCGGCAAGCTCATCGCCGAACACACCGACATTCCGGCCGGAGTCGTCAACATCTTGACGTCGAGCGAAGTCGAGCCCGGAGCCGTCATGACGACCGACCCGAACGTCGACATGATCACGTTCACCGGCTCAACAGCAGTGGGCCGGGCCATCATGGCCGCGGCTGCTCCCAGCCTGAAGAAGGTCTTCCTCGAGCTCGGCGGCAAGTCGGCGTACCTCGTGCTCGACGAAGAGTCGCTGCCGCTCTCCGCGATGATGTGCACATTCGGGGCCATGTCGCATGCCGGTCAAGGTTGTGCGGTCACCAGCCGCCTCGTGGTGCCGCGGGCGATCTACAACGATGCGATCGAGGCGGTACAGCAGATGATGGCTGGCATCGCGGTGGGCGACCCCACCGACCCCGCCAACTACATGGGGCCGCTGATCAGCGCAAAGCAACGCGACCGCGTGCAAGCCCACGTGGATCAAGCCGTCGCTGACGGTGCCACTATCGCCAACGGCGGCGGCCGACCCGAGGGGCTCGACAAAGGGTTCTACTTCTCCCCGACCCTCATCGCAGGTGCCGACGAGAACTCGGCGATCGCCCAGAACGAAATCTTCGGCCCCGTGCTGGTTGTGTTGCCTCACGACGGCGACGACGACGCAGTTCGCGTCGCAAACAACTCGATCTTCGGATTGTCGGCCTCGGTGGTGCCGCCGATCACGACCGTGCGCGGGCGTCGCCGACCGCCTTCGAACCGGCACGGTGAGCGTGAACGGCGGCATGTGGCACGCCCCCGACGCACCGTTCGGCGGCTACAAGCAGTCGGGCATCGGCCGCGAGAACGGCGTCGCCGGTCTCGAAGAGTTCCTCCAGACCAAGACCTTGTCAGAGCCCGCCACCTGATCGCTGGGGGTCAGGCACCCAGCGACACACTTCCGGCGCGTCGCCCGCCACCTGACCCTAGGCACGGCGTCATGTGGCGGTGGGAGAAAGTTGGGCGGCGCCTGCGATGCCGGCGTTGTTCGCCATCTTGGCGACCGCCACTTCACATCCGGGATTGAGGCGGTCGACCCACTTGTCGGGTGACTTGCTCGCACCACCACCGAGGATCAGTAGTTCAGGCGAGAACAACATCACGACGTGTTTGAGATAATTGTCGACCCGGTCGCCCCATTCTTGCCAGGTGATGTCGTCTCGTGAGCGGGCGCTCGCGGCCGCTCTGACTTCGGCGTCGTAACCGTTGAGTTCGAGGTGGCCGAGTTCGGTGTTGGGCACCAGCACGCCGTCGTTGAAGAGACCAGAACCGATGCCCGTTCCGAATGTCAGACAGATCACCACACCGTGCCGACCTGTGCCGACGCCCCAGGTCATTTCAGCTGCGCCAGCGGCGTCGGCGTCGTTCATGACGGAAACGGGAGCGCCGATTGCCTCGGTAAACAACTTGTCGGCGTCGACATCGATCCATGACTTGTCGATGTTGGCTGCACTGTGCACAATGCCGTGGGCTACGACGGTGGGCATGCAGATGCCAACCGGGCCAGTCCACTCGTGATGATCAACCAAGGCCTTTGCGATGATCGCCATGTTCTCCGGCGTCGAGGGCTTCGGTGTGTCGATACGAAACCGCGGCGCAGCGAGCTCCCCGGTGTCCAAGTCGACCGGAGCGGCCTTCATGCCCGTGCCACCGATATCGATTCCAAAGCCCAACATCGGCAGCATCCTAGAGCGCGAGCTTGCGAGCCCGACCATCGAGAATGGGGACCCGAGCGGAACGAAAAGAGCGAAGCGACGTGTCCGCTCGGGTCCTTTACGCGCGGGCGCGGGTGCGGCGGAGAAGCGGATCGCCGATGGCAAGCGCTGTGTCCGCTACGCGCAGCGTGCGACCGGCGGCGCCCGGCGTGTCGGCGTCGACGAGGTTGCCCATCACCTGCAGCGTGATCTTGGCGACTCCCTGGGTGCCCACCGCAAATCGCAAACCGGTGCGCATCAGACGCGGATGACCGATGAGAAACGCGAACCGACGACCGGTGCGTAGGAAGCTGTCGAACCTTGCACCGATCTGTTCGTCGTACAGTTCTGGCGCCGTTGCCGGGTCGGCCAGAAACAGGTCGGCTGCGAGCATGCCCGATTCGAGGCCGTAGTCGATGCCTTCGCCGTTCATCGGGTTCACCAAACCTGCGGCGTCGCCGATGGCGACCCACCCGGGCCCGTGCCGCTTGATGGCGCTCATCGGGAGGCGCCACGCGCGTGGGCGTTCGAGGTTGGGGCCAATCTGCCACGATTCGCTGACGATCGACCGATAGCTCTCGAGCAGATGGTTGAGGTTCAGGCTCTTGAACCCCTTCATGGTCGACAATGCGCCGACGCCGATGTTGACGGTGCCATCGCCACACGGGAACATCCAGCCGTACCCGGGCACCCAGGTACCGGCACCGTCGCGGACGGTGAGACACGCTTCGAGGTGGCGGTCAGCGTGGCGTGGGCTCTCCACGTACGAGCGAATGGCGAGGCCGTAGGGTTCGTTCGGATCGCGCTCTGCTCCAAGTAGCCGCGCCACGGCGCCGGGAGCACCGGTCGCGGCAACGATGAGGTCGGCGTAGACATCTGTGGTGCTGGCATTCGTGCCAGACGTGATGGCTCGCACGCCGATGGCGCGGCCGTTGGCGTCGAGAATTGGCTCACCGGTGGTAGAGAACCGAATGTCGGCACCCGACGCAGCGGCGGCGTCGATCAGCGCGGCGTCGAGCCTGCGGCGCGGCCACACCGCACCGTGGCTGGGAAACCGGTCACCACTCGGCCAGGGAAGTTCTCGGACGCGCTTCCCGGCGATCATCCGCAGGCCATCAATGCGGTGCGCTCCGTCGAGCGGAATGTCGAGTTCGTTCAGCGCTGCGACCGCACGGGGCGTGAGGCCATCGCCGCAGATCTTGTCGCGTCCGTGTTCGCCCTTCTCGATGACGACCACTCTCGCACCGGCACGTGCCGCACGAATCGCTACGGCGGCACCGGCCGGACCACCACCTATCACTGCGATGTCGAAATGTTCGGGCATGATCGCGCCTCCATTCAATCGCCGGGAGACGGCTCCTGCTCGGCGATTCGCTGATGATGATGAATGACCTCGGCAACGATGAACCGAAGAAACTTCTCTGAGAACACCGGATCGAGGCCAGCTTCGAGCGCCAGCGCCCGAAGGCGGGAAACTTGGCGGTCCTCGCGCTCGGCGTCGGCCGCAGGTAGGCCGGCCTGCGCCTTGTACACACCGACAGCTTGGGTGACCTTGAACCGCTCTGCCAGCAAGTGGATCAACGCGGCATCGATGTTGTCGATGCTGGCGCGATATGAGGCGAGCTGATCGTCGGTCATGATGCTGCGAACGCTAGCTTCCCAATCATGGCTGACCTTCCATTGCTGTTCGTCGATCACCCGTTTCCCGATCTGTACCGCGACCTGGTCGATGGTCGGGCGACGCTGGTGGGTCTGGGTACGGACGACGGGCTCGACACAGCCGACGCCATCATCGCCGGGGCGACTCGTCCGTGGAACGCCGCCGCTTTCGCGCTCGCTCCGAACCTCACCGTCATTTCCCGCGTGGGTGTCGGCTACGACAACGTCAATGTTCCCGATGCCGCCGCAGCGGGAGTTGTGGTCTGCAACGCGCCGCTGGCGCCCATGGTCTCGACGGCCGAGCACACGATGGCGTTGATGTTCGCCGTGACGAAACATCTTCCCCATCAGATCGCTCGCGCCCAACTGGGGCTGCCCGGCGAACCGGTCGGCCGCTCCCTCGAACTCGACGGGCGCACGCTCGGCCTGGTGGGTCTTGGACGCATTGCGTGTCGTGTTGCCGTGGCGGCCCAGGCCTTGGGCATGGAGGTGGTTGCCGCCGACCCGGTCGTCGAAGAGTCACCCGTAGCCGGTGTCGGCCTCGTCTCGTTCGAAGAGCTGCTCGCAACCAGCGACGTCATCTCGCTCCACGCGCCGGCTCTGCCGTCGACACATCATCTCTTCAACGCCGACACGTTTGCAGCAATGAAGCCAGGCGCCTACCTCGTGAACTGCGCTCGAGGAGTGCTCGTCGATCATGACGCATTACTGGCAGCGATCGATTCCGGTCACATTGCGGGAGCCGGCCTCGACGTCACTGAGCCGGAGCCTCTCCCCGCCGGGCACCCGTTGCTCGAACGATCGAATGTGGTGATCACACCCCACATCGCGTCCGCCAGTGTTGCCGGTCGTAGGCGGCTATACGAGCACGCCATCGACAACGCACTCGCAGTACTCGAAGGCCGACCCGCCACCATCGTTGCATCCTCGGCCTGACGGTCGTCGGCAACATCCGACGTTGCGTAACTGAGCGCGCGCTCTGAGCGCAAGGATGAGGCTCTGCAGCGTGTTACGTGACCAATTTCACAGGAATTTTAGCTTCCCCCACAGGACTGTGGAATATTCAGTAGATGTCGGGCGGCGGGCGTGGAAGTACGCACACCAAGACTTCCGAGGGGACGACACGCTCGCGCGCACCTCATCGGTCGACGGTGATCGCTGCGCTACTTGTGGTCGCGAACGTCGACGACGACGGTGTTCAGCCCGGAGACGGTACGAGCCGCCTCGGCACCGGTGGCTCGTGATGACGTTGGTGTGCTGTACACGAATCAGGCGTACGTGCAAGTACCGGTGGTCAACAACGACTTCGACCCCGACGGGAACCCGTTCGCGGTGGAGTCGTTCCCGATCCGGCACACGGCAACGTCACCTTCAGCACCGGCCACATCAACTACTACGCCGACGACGGATTCTCCGGCGTCGAGGAGATTCAGTACACGATTCAGGACTCCACGGGCGCTCAGGGCGTAGCTACGTTGCGGGTGTGGGTCGACAGCGGGCCGAGTGGTGCCGAGACACCAGTCGCGAACCTGGACCACACCTACGTGTATCAGGGATCCTCGGTGTTGATCACCACCACACAGTTGTTGGCCAACGACACCGACCCCCAAGGCCAGACCCTCACCGTGGTCGCCGTGTCCGAACCCTCCAACAACGGCACCCTCACCGGCACCCTCGCCACCGGCTTCACCTACACCCCCGGCAACAACCCCGACACCTCAGTCAACACCGACCACATCATCGACTACCTCGTCACCGACACCGCCGGCCACGTCGACCCAAGTCACCGTCACCATCCGCATCCTCGCCGCCGGCGACACCAACCAACCACCCGTCGCGCGTGTGACGACGTAGGCGGACCTACACGAATCAGGCAGTACGGTGCAAGTACCGGTGGTCGGCAACGACTTCGACCCCGACGGCGACGCCTTCACGGTCGTAGTCGTCCACCGACCCCGCCCACGGCAACACCACCTCTCAGCACCGGCCCTCAACTACACCCCCGACCACCGGCTTCTCCGGCGTCGAAACCATCACCTACACCATCCGCGACGACCACGGCCTCACTCAGCACCGGCACGGTGACGGTGTGGGTCGACACGCGGGCCGAGTCCGGCTGCGAGTCACCAGACGCGAACACCGACTACCTCTACGTCTACCAAGGCTCCTCGGTCGGTGATCACCACCGCACCGTCTTTGCCAACGACATCGACCCCCAGAACCAGACCGCTCACCGTCGTCGCCGTGTCCGAACCCTCCAACAACGGCACCCTCACCGGCACCCTCGCCACCGGCTTCACCTACACCCCCGGCAACGACCCCGCCTCGTCGGCACCGACCACCATCATCACTACCTCGTCACCGACCCCGACGGCCACGTCGACCAACACAGCATCACCATCCGCATCCTCGCCGCCGGCGACACCAACCAACCACCCGTCGCGCGTGACGATGTGGCGGTGATCGACACGAATCAGGCGTACGTGCAAGTACCGGTGGTCGGCAACGACTTCGACCCCGACGGCGACCCTTCAGCGTGGTCGAGTCGTCCACCACCCGCCCACGGCACCGTCACCTTCAGCACCGGCCACATCAACTACACCCCCGACGACCGGCTTCTCCGGCATCGACACCATCACCTACACCATCCGCGACAACCACGGCCTCACTCAGCACCGGCACGGTGACGGTGTGGGTCGACACGCGGGCCGAGTCCGGCGCCGAGTCACCAGACGCGAACACCGACTACCTCTACGTCTACCAAGGCTCCTCGGTCGGTGTTCACCACCGCGCAGCTTTGGCCAACGACAGCGACCCCCAGAACCAGACCCTCACCGTCGTCGCCGTGTCCGAACCCTCCAACAACGGCATCCTCACCGGCACCCTCGCCACCGGGTTCACCTACACCCCCGGCACCGACCCCGACCTCGTCGGCACCGACCACCAACTCGACTACCTCGTCACCGACACCGACGGCCACGTCGACCCAAGGCACCATCACCATCCGCATCCTCGCCGCCGGCGACACCAACCAACCACCCGTCGCGCGTGACGACGTGGCGCGACGACACGAACGCAGGCGTACGTGCAAGTACCGGTGGTCGGCAACGACTTCGACCCCGACGGCGACGCCTTCAGCGTGGTCGAGGTCGCCGACCCCGCCCACGGCACCGCCACCTTCAGCACCGGCCACATCAACTACACCCCCGACGACCGGCTTCTCCGGCGTCGAAACCATCACCTACACCATCCGCGACAACCACGGCCTCACTCACCACCGGCACGGTGACGGTGTGGGTCGACACCGGGTCCGAGTCGGCGCGAGTCACCAGACGCGAACACCGACTACCTCGTACGTCTACCAGGGCTCCTCGGTCGGCGTTCACCACCGCGCAGCTGCTCGCCAACGACAGCGACCCCCAGAACCAGACCCTCACCGTCGTCGCCGTGTCCGAACCCTCCAACAACGGCACCCTCACCGGCACCCTCGCCACCGGGTTCACCTACACCCCCGAGCAACGACCGCCGACCTCGTCGACACCGACCACCAACTCGACTACCTCGTCACCGACACCGACGGCCACGTCGACCAAGACACCATCACCATCCGCATCCTCGCCGCCGGCGACACCAACCAACCACCCGTCGCCGTTCCCGACGCTGCCACGATCCGACCGGTGTCGCCGGTACATACAGGTTCCGGTGGTCGGCAACGACTTCGACCCCGACGGCGACAGCTTCGCGGATCGTAGTCGGTCGCCGACCCCGCCCACGGCACCGCCACCTTCAGCACCGGCTACATCAACTACACCCCCGACCACCGGCTTCTCCGGCATCGACACCATCACCTACACCATCCGCGACAACCACGGCCTCGCTCGTCCACCGGCTGGCTCGTCGGTTCGTGTCGGACGACCGGGCAACCAGCCGCCGGTCGCCTAGTCGGCCAGCTACGACGTGCACCGCCGGCGCGACCCAGCAGATCACGCTGTCAGGCGGTCGACCCGGAAGGGCAGCCGCTCACCTGGACGCTCGTCACGCCGCCCGCCGGCACACTGACCGGCTCGCTCACCGGGCGCGGCGCCGCACGCTGACGTACACCGCACCCACCAACCGGCCGACCGACGCGTTCGTGTTCCAGGTCAGCGACGGCACGCTCACCGCGCAGGCCACGATCACGATCACGGTGCTGCGGCCGAACATCGCCCCGGTCGCCGACGACGACGCGGCGACCACCACCCAGGAGACGCCGGTGTTGATCGACGTGCTCGACGGCGACACCGACGCCGACGGCGACGAGCTGACGTCGTCGGCGATGGACCGACGGTCGCCCACGGCACCGTGGCGTGCACCGCCGACGGTGCACCTACACGCCGGCGCCCGGGTACTTCGGCACCGACTCGTTCACGTACACGATCGTCGACGGCTTCGGCGGCGCCGACTACGGCCACGGTGTACGGTCACCATCGACCCGTCGCCGATCGTCGACCACCCTCACGCCGGCCAGCCCGACCACCGGCCCCGGCGCCACGTCGATCGACCTCGCCGACATCCCGTACGAGCGGATGCGCGAACTCGACGTCGACGTCTCCAACTCGCCGTTCGCCCGCCGCGCGCCGTTCGCTCGCCGAGCGCCGTTCGCCCGCCGAGCGCCGTTCGACGCGCCGAGCGCCGCTCGCCGACTTCGCGCCCTTCACCCGTCGCGCGCCGGCGCTCGCGAGCACGCCGCTTGTCGGAGATCCCGGTCGACTACCCGGGCGGTTGGCCGGCGCTGCTGGCCGGCACACCGCTCGCCGGCGAGCCGACGCAGAGCATCACGTTCGACGAGTTCCTGGCCTGTACGACTCGCCCGGGTCGCTCACCGACGCCAGCTTGCGCGACCTGACCCTCGAGGACGTCGCGTTCTTCGACGGCACCCCGTCTCGCCGGTGCCAGCCCGGCGGCGTTCCTGATCGGCGCCACCCCGCTCGTCGACCTCCGCTTCGGCGCCACGCGAGTCGTGGTGCGACCGTCTCGCCGACCGACACCGCAGGGCGACGACGACGTGCGCCACGCTCGGCGTCGGACCGGCGACGACGCTGATCGAGCTCGACGTCGACACCGAGCCGCCGCGAGCGGTGCTCGCCGCACACCCCGACCTGCGCCGCATTCCGATCTGTTGCGCAACTTCGGCGCGTTCGTCGATGCCCCGGTGATGGACGCCCGGCTGAACGAGCTGAACCTGTTCGCCACCGCGATCGGTCAGATCAGCGTGGTCGCCGCGCTCGACGCGTCGCCCGCCGTCGGGTCGGTGCGGATCGCCGACATCCCGGTCGACGACACCAACCCCGACGACGGCGCGTACGGCCGCCGCGACCTGGTCGTCGACTGCGTCGATCGGGTTCGACTGCTCGGGCGGGGCCACGCTCGCCGAGGCCGCAGCCGGCCGGCGCGCTGCTGCCGGGCGCCATGCTGCAGGACGTCGGTCGGGCCTTCTTCGACCACACCGCGCCGGGCGCACCGCCGATCGCCCTGTCGCGCAGATCGCGCGCCGCGCTGCCCGCCGACGCTCGACCTCAACGACGTGATCGTCGGCTCGCTCGACCAGAGCCGACTTCCCGTGGGAGGACGTCGACCTCGACGACGGCCGGACTGCCGACTTCGCCCGCACCGGCTCGACGCTCGACTGGAACGCTGCGCGTTCGACATCGACTCGCGCCCGCGCCGGGCCCGGGCCCGTTCGACACCACCGTCACCGTCACCCTGCCCGCCGGGTTCCGCTACTTCCGTCCCACCCCGGCGCGGCCGGCGCCGGCCGCACTCGAACACGCTCGCACCGCCGCGCCGGGTGCGATCACCGGCCCCGTCGTCACCGACACGCCCGACGGGCAGGTGCTGACGTGGGACGCTCACCGGCGTCGCCGCCGACACCGACTACACGCTGTCGTTCCGCACCACACCCGGGCTCGACGCTCGGCGCCGACCCGCGCCGTCGCCAAGGTCGCAGATCGCCAACGGCAGCGGCCACCACGGGCGGCGTCGTCGATGTCGTCGACACCGGCGACGCCTCGGGCGACGCCGGCTCGGCGCCGCCGGTCGAGAGCGACGTGCTCTACCTCGGCTACGTCGATCGCCCGAACGACCTCGACCTGTACGGCTTCGACGCCACGCCGCTCGCCCAGGTCGGCGTGCGGCTCAGCCACCTCGCCGGCGACGGCGACCTGGTGGTGTACGGCCCGGCGACCGACGACGCCGGCCAACTCGCCGTCGCCGGTGCGCACGCAGCACGATCCCCCCGTCGACACCGCCGCTGGCGCCGGAGGATCTCGACATCTCGGGCGCCGGTTACTCGCCCGAGCCCGACGCCGACGCCGGCGTGCCCGTGATCGACGGGCTGCACCGTGGTCGGCCGCTCGGCCGCCCGCAACACCGACGTCGAGGCGGTCGACGCCATCGCACCCGACCTGCTGCAGGTCAGCTCGTACAACAGCGCCGTGTCGAACCAGCCGTACGTGCTGCGCGTGCGCCAGGCCGACCCGCCACGCACCCCGACCTGCCCGCCTACGCCCGCACCGGCGGCGTCGCCGGCGCGCTGCCCGACCTCACCGCGCTGCCCGCCGACCTGGCCACGATCATCCTCGTCAACCAGCAGCGCCTCGGCGACACGCTTCGGCGCCGGCCGCGGCCGACGACGTGATCAGCCGAACTGCGAGGCGTTCGCCGCCCGCCCCGACGTCAACGGCGTCGTGATCCCGGTCGACGCCGACCCGGCGGTCGCCGACTGCCTACGCGGCGTGGAACGCCAACCCGTGCGCCACCGATCGCGCCAACAAGGTCGTCAACGAGATCACCCGACTCGTCGTCGGGATCCGCAACGGCGCACTCCCGGGCGTCGGCACGCACACCCGCACTCGCCAACGTCGTGATCGTCGGCGGCGACGACATCGTGCCGATGGCGCGCCTCGACGACACCACCCGGCTCGGCAACGAGACCGGCTACGCCGACGAGTTCGACGTCAACGGGCCGTACTACGGCGCCCTCGAGCACGAGCCACTTCCTCAGCGACGACCCGTACGGCGACCTCGACCCGGTGCAGTGGGCGACCCGCCGGCTGTACGTGCCCGAGCTGGCGACTCGGACGGCTCGTCGAGACGCCCGACCCAGATCGTCGCCCAGCTCGACGCCTTCGGCGCCGCCTCGGGCCGGCTCGACGCCAGCCGCGGGTACGCCGCCGGCTACGACTTCATGACCGACGGCGCCAGCTCGGTGCGCGCCGCGCTGGCGACGTCGCTGACGCACGGCCAACGGCGCGCCGGCCGTCGTCACCGCGCCGACCAACGAGTCGACGTGGACCGGCGCGCGAACTGCTGGCCGACCTCGCCGGCGCCACCCGGCACCGTCGGTGGCGGCCGTGTTCGCCCACGCCGACCACACCGCGCTCGAGACGCCCGACGGCGACGGCGTCGCTGGCAGCGCGAGCTCGCCGCGGCGTTGCCGACGGGGCGCGGCTCGTGTTCTCGATGGGTTGCCACTCCGGCCTCGCCGTCTCCGACGCGGTCGTCGGCGGCGGCGCGCTGCCGCCGCCGACCTGCCCGCCGCGATCACCGGCGACGGCGCCGTGTACGTGGCCACCACCGGGTACGGCTACGGCGACCAGTTCAGCGTCGGCCTCCAGGAGCGGCTGATGACGCTGTTCGCCGGCGAACTCGACGGTGCCGGTGTCGCTCGGCGACGCGCTGCGCAACGCCAAGCAGGCGTACTTCGCCAGCCAGGGCCTGTACGGCGCCTACGACGAGAAGGCGCTGTCGAGCACGATCCTGTACGGCCTGCCGATGTTCGCCGTCGGCAACGAGCGGCCGGTCCGGCCCGTGCCGCCGACCGTCGACGTCCGACCCGGTGGCCGGCGCCGCCGGGCTGTTCGTCGATCACCGTACGACGAGGACTTCACGTTCGCCGCCCGCACCGACGCCGCAGGGCAACTGGTTCGAGGCCGACGCCGGCACCGGCCCGCAGCTGCCGCAGATCACGGCCGGTCGGCCGGTGCAGCCCCGCTCGCGAACTCGACGTCACCGCCGCCGGCCGCCGACGGCACGCTGCTGCCGGCGCACGGCGCCGTCGTCACGATGCTCGACACCGACCGCGTCGTGAGCCGACTTCGACGCCGCCTTCAGCCGGCCCGACGCTCGACAGCGCCGACGAGCGGCGAGGCCGCCAACGGCGTGGCCGCCTTCCCGACCCAGCTCGCCGGCGTCACGACGGCCAGTGACACGGCGGGCCTGATCGGGCCCGACGGCGTCGCCCAGCGCCAGCAGCTGGTGCTGATCCCCGGCCAGTTCACTGCTCGCGGCCGGCGGACCCGCCGGGACCGGCACCCAGGCGCTGTACCGACCGCATGGCCGGCGAGGTCTACTACTCGGACTCCGACCGACTGGACGCCGCCGACGGTCGGCGAGTGTCGGCCTCGACCGCGACGCCCGGCGACGACCTCGGCCGACGTGTCGGTGCTGGCGGCCGACCCGTCCGGCATCCACGCGGGTCGTCGCGCTGTACCAGGCCGGTGGCGACTGGCACGACGGTCGACCTCGGACGACAGAGCGGCACCTTCGCCGGCACGCTGCCGGTGCCGGCCTCGATCGCCAACGAGCAGATCCGAGTCGTCGTGCAGGCGGTCGACGGCGCCGGCAACGTGGCGTGGGCGGCCAACAAGGGCCCGGGCTTCGCCCCGGGCCGCCGCCGCCTGCTCGCGCCCAGACGTCACGCTGACGCCCGGCGCCCCCCGCTTCGGGCTGGTTCACGTCAGCGCCGCAGATCACCATCACTCAGCGCAGGCGGCAGTCGAGGTGTCGATCGACGGCGGGCCGCCAGCACATACACCGGCCCGTTCGTGCCGAGCGGGCTCGAGCGACGGCATCCACGTCGTCACCGTCACGAGCGGTAACGGCGGTGCACGCCACCGTTACGGTGCGGATCGACACCACACCGCCGGTGATCACATTCGTCGCTGACGCCACCGGCCAACGCCGCCGGCTGGCGCAACACGCCGTGATCGCGGCACTTCACGTGCAGCGACGCCGCCTCGGGTGTTGCCACCTGCCCTCTCGACACGTCGACCGGACTGCAGCAGGGTGCCGCCGTCGGCGATCGTCGGCACCGCCATCGATCGCGCCGGCCGAACCGCCGAGGCCAACGCTCGGTGAAGGTCGACCTCACGCCACCGTCGGTGCCCATCGGTCACGCTCGACCCCGCCGTCGCGTCCAGGTCGGAACAGGCTCGTCGATCGCAGCCGCCGCGACCGACGCGCCTGTCTGGCGTCGCGAGCGGCGAATGGTGGGTCGGGGTCGACCCGGGGGTCGGCAGCGCCACCCCGTTGACGTCGGCTGGTGCAACCTGGTCGGCCAAACCGGCGACCGGGCTCGCTGCGGGGACTCATGCATCTCAGCGTCGGGTGCGCGACGCCGCCGGCAACTGGAGCACGGCGGGCAGCGCGATCCTCACCGTCACCCCGGTGACGAGCCCCAACTCGCCACCGACGGCCACGCCGCTGGCCATTTCAACACAATGAGGACACGACCGGTGGCTGTGAATCTCGGCGGTTCCGACGCGAACGTTGACGCCCTGACCTTCGAGGTTCTGACCCTGCCGCAACACGGCACGCTCACCGGCGCTGGCGCGAGCCGCTCGTACGCTCCTGCTCTCGATTTCCACGGATCCGACTCATTCACCTATCGAGCTCACGATGGGTTCGCATCGTCGGCACCGGCAACTGTGACGATCACCGTCAACCCGGTCGACGATCCCATCACTATTGACCCCGTTGATCCTCCCCGCGGTGTCGAACGTTGAACCGAGTCGGTACTGGGACAGCCGCGACGAAAAGACATTCGACGGTAACCACCGCAACACCGGTCGGCTGGCAGCCGGAAGGTCGTACGAGGTCAGATCGCAGGTCGAGGCGGTGTCGCCGCCGACGCCGTTGGCGTCGTTGCCAACCTCACGGTCATCAACCCCGGCTGCCGCCGGCTTCGCCACGTTGTACCCGTGCACCGAGACGGTGCCGTCGACATCAACAGTGAACTACTTGACCGGCGATGTTCTTGCCAACAACGGCGCAGGTTCCGCTGAGCGCCGACGGCAAGGTGTGCGTGTTCACGCTCGCCGACGCCGACTTCGCGCTCGACGTCACCGGATTTGTTTCGAAGTCGTCACCGATGGTGGGCGTCAGCCCAGCCCGCTACCTCGAGACCCGTTGCGGTCCCGGGTTTCACCACATTCGACCGGCAGTCGGAAGGAACGGTCGGCTTGCCGCGAAGCACGTTTGTGAAGGTGCAGATCGCCGGCCGCGGCGCGGTCGCCAGCGACGCGATGGCTGCGATTGTCAACGTGACACGCCGTCAACCCAGCTGCCAACGGCTTCCTCACCTCTGTACCCCTGCACCGCCAAGGTTCCCACTGCCAGTTCGGTGAACTACTTCACCGGTCAGGTGGTGCCCAATGGTGCCGTCGTCGACCTGTCTGACGACGGTGCGGTCTGCATCTACTCGCTGGCAGCAACCGACTTGCTCCTCGATGTCACCGGCTTCGTGCCAGCGGGCACCGATTCACTGACGTCGCTCAACCCGCAACGAGTGTTCGACTCCCGAAAGGGCGAAACGATCACCGATGGCATTGCACCGGGACCGCGGCTCGCAGCCCGCCAGATCATCGCGATTCAGATCGCTGGACGCGCTGGCATTCCTGCCTCGGCCACCGCCGTTTTTGCCAACCTCGGCGTGGTGTTCCCCGATGGGCCAGGGTTTGCAACGCTTTATCCGTGCACGCCGACAGTGCCGGGCACCTCCAGCGTGAACCACTCCACGGGGCGTGGTCCGGGCGAACAACGCGTTCGTGTCGCTGTCGGGCGACGGCAAGGTCTGTGTGTTCACGCTGGTCGGAACCGACGTGATTCTCGACGTGACTGGGTACGTCGAGTGAGCATGAAGCGGGGCTTCACAACCCTGGTGGCGGTGCCGAGCACATCCGAGCTCGGCGAGCCGGGCCATGCCCAGCGTCGAGGAGCACGTCGATCGCCGTCGACGCGGCCCAGCCCAATCTGGGCGAGGGCGAATTCGTACGGCGAGCCGTCGGTCTCGGCGATGTTGCGGGCTCGCTCGAAGTGGGTTCGCGCCTCATCCGGTCGGCCGGACAGCACGAGCGCCTGGGCCGCGAGGCGCGCCAGCGTGGCCGGCAGCACCGGAACGTCACCCAGGCCATCGAGCGCAGCTGCCGCCTCATCGGCGGCCGCCAGCGCCGCCGCGCCATCGCCCGCGATGACGTGGATCTCGACGATCCGAGGAGCGAATCGGCGACGAGTTCGTCTGCTCCCAGATTCCGGAAATCCGTCGAGCGCGTCTCGCTGCAGTCGCAGCGCCGTCGGCGACGTCGCCACGCCAGGCGGCAATCCGTGACAGCCCGCTGATCGTGCCGAACGTACCAATCGGATAGTCGGCCGCCTCCAGACACACGGCGCGCCCTCTTCAGCAGCGCCTCGGCCGGCATCCAGTCGGAACTGCACCGTCAGGATCTCGCTGATGGTTGTTGTCGGCGAGTGCCGCACCGACGACGTCGCCCGCCCGCTGGTAGCGCTCGGAACTCGCCTGCAGAGTCGGCGACCGCATCGACGACGCGACATTCCTGCCACGCACTGACGCCCCGGTTGAGAAAGAGATTGGCCAGGCCGATCGAGTCGTCGAGTTCGATCAGGATCTGTTCGGCAGCCTCGGCATGCTGGTCGGCGCCGGGCAGCCCGAGTGCCGTGCAACACCATTCCGGCGAGCAGATGAGCCTGGGCGCAGAGACGCGGCATCGTCCTCGACGATCGCATCGTCGAGCAATGTGTTCGCCAGCCTCGAGGCACTCCGACCACTCGCCGCGGTAGTTGTAGATGGCCGCGCGTGCGAGCAGCAGGTGGCCCGCGTGCGGCATCGTCGGTGCAGTTCGAGAGCGCACGAGCCGTGAGCATGAGCGCCGCCCGGTAGCGGCCGAGCTTCTCGAGAATCCTGGCGCGATCGACGGCGAGCGTCTGCCCGTTCCGCACCTGCGGCCAATCGCGAGGCTCGCGTGAGTGCGTCGAGGGCGGCTTGAGGGTGACCGGCGCGCTCGGCGGCCAAGGCAAGTTGGCGATACGTGGCGCACCTTGCGTCGTCGACTCGCGCCGACCCTTCGCTGCGCCCCGACCACCTCCGCCAGCAGCCATTCGGCGATCTCCATCGCGCCCTTTCTCGATCGCCGCGTCGGCGGCCCGCTGATTCCATTCGACGATCCGTTCCGGGATCCCGGATCCGGTCGCGTGGTGGGCGAGCGCAGCGACAGGGTCGGCGATGGGCACCGAATCACCCCAGGCCTCGATCACGTCGCCGGCGCGTTCGTGGACCGCATCGGCGACGCCGGATCGACAACCCTTCGTATGCAGCGACCCGCACGAGGTCGTGACGGAACCGAACGCTGTCGTCCACGACGACGAACAGGTCGCCGAACGATCGCTGCCAGGTCATCGGGTCCACCAGCTCGTCGCGGTCGAGCACTTTGGCTGGCCAGCTCCCGGTTGATCGTGTTGCCGAGCACCGAGGCATCGCGGATCAGCGCCCGACTGGCCACCGGCAGCTGGTCGATGCGCGCCGCGATCAGACGCTCGATCGACTCCGGATACACGTCCGCGCCCGACTGCGCTCGACGACAGCGCGCGCCAGTTCGATCAGATAGAGCGGGTTGCCGGCCGCCGATCGCCTGAGTCGGTCGAGCGTGGCGTCGCTCGCTTTCGCCGCCGGGAGCTCTCGGAGCAGGAGTTGTTCGGCGACCTCGTCGGTCGAGCGGCGCCAAATCGATCGTCGACCGTGGCCGGTGGCTCCCAACCGTCGGGTCGTCGAGTGGCGACAATCGCCAGGTGCGGCTCCGGTGTGCGCTCGACGACCTCGAGCAGCGCGCGCGACGCCTCGTCGAGCCAGTGCACGTCCTCGATCACGATCGTCGCCGACGGCCTGGTCATTGCGACGACGAGTTCAGCGACAGCCGCTCGGAGTCGCTCGACGCGGAACGCCGGGTCGAGCGCGTCGACCTCGTCGGTCGGTTCCACGCTCGCACCGATCACGTCGGCCAGCAGCGGGAGCCACTGGACGAGCTCTGGCGCGACTCGGCCAACGAACGCTGTCGAGACGTTGGCCCGCCACACGCTCGTCAGCCTGCTGATCGATGTCGGCGACTGCCCGGATCAGCCGGCCGAACGGGAGATATGCGGAGCCGACCTCGTGGGGTTCGGCGCGATCACGTGCCAGGTGCGCTCCGGCATGAGTCGTCGCGCCTCCTGCCAGAGACGCGATCTTGCCGACACCGGCATCGCCGACGATCTGAATCGACTGCCCCTCGTCGATCGCCTGACGCAACAACGTCAACTCGCGTCGCGACCGATCATCGCCGGTCCCAGTCGCCTCGGCCGTGGGTTCGCCTGCGGCTAACTGGATCTCGATCTCGGCACCGATCGTGGCGGCTCGCACCGGCAGTTGTTTGCCCTTGACGGTGAACGGGTCCAGATCGACGGTCTCGAACCGACCGGGGCAGGTTGCGACGAGTCGCTCGCCGGCGATGATTTCGCCCGGCCGGGCGCGTGCTCATCAGTCGTGCTGCAAGGTTGGTGGCGTCGCCCATGACGATGTAGGTGCAGCGGTCTTGGATGCCCCATGTCGCCCACGAACACGACGCCGAGGTTCGCGCCGATTCGGAGTGGCCAGCGGCGAGGCATCGGCGATTCGCCGAAGGACGCGGAAGCAGCCGCTCGCCGTCGCGCTCAGTCGCAGTCGGCGCGCCGGAGATCAGCGTCCAACGGACCGAGTTGGCCTCGGCCTGGGTCTCCAACCAGCACACATCCAATTCGGACGACGTCCGGTCGACGATGTCGGAGATGTCGGCGAGCCGGCGACACACTTCGTCATTCCCGCCCGCCGCGCGAGCAGGTCGTCGGTCCCGTCGAGCCTGATGAACGACATCGCCACCTGCTTCAGTTCGCCGGTGCGAGCGCCGACATCGGTCAACTCGCGGAACTGCACGGGGAGGAGCAACGACGTGTCGAGATCCCCTGCGCGTGCATCGCGTCGACTCGACGCCGCAGGCTCGGCGTCTGCTGCCACGCGGTCGAGTCGGAGTCGTGCGCTGCCGTCGACGTCGGGTGGGTCGTACCAATCACTCGGCAGATCAGCAGCGAGGTTGGCATCGACGAGCACCTCTCCCGATCCGGCCCGCGCCTCGAGTCTCGCCATCGCCGTGCTCACCGGCCCGGCGACCACGAACGCCCGACGAGTCGCGCCGAGGAGGTAGTAGGCCTGACTGCCGGAGGCCATCCCGCACGACATGCCCAGCCGCACTTTGCCGGCCGGGGTCGCGATCACGTCCCTTGCGAGCGATGAATCGATGGGCAGCAGCAGCACCGGCTGCCGCGCGTCGCGCGTGCTGATCGCCCGTGTACAGCACGACCATGGCGTCGCCCCCGAACTCGAGCACGTCGCCTCCGTACGCGAACACCGCGTCGATGAGCCCCGTGAACACCGTGTTCAAGACATCGTTGATGTGTTCGGCGCCAGCCCGCCCGAGCGCGGCGAGGCGCTCGGTCAGCGTGGTGAACCCCGAGACGTCGAAGAACGCCAGCGAACCGTCGATCTCGACCCACTGCCGTGCCGGGTTTCCTGCGGCGAGAGCGGCGGCGGCGTGCACCGAGACATAGGGATGCAACGACTTGCGTCTCTCGTCGATCACGTGGTCTCCGGACATGTGGTGGCGCCGACTTCCATGGCCGCCGCTGACTCCGGCTCATCGTGGTCGGTCGACAAGGACAGGTCAAGCGCGAACGTGATACTTTTCGCATCCGTGACTTTGCCAAGCGATGCCGATCCGCTCGTCGCGTCGGATCCGCAGCTCGAGAGCTACGTCTTGCGGCTGCTCGACGAGTGCCGCAACGAGGTCAAGATGGCCGACTCGAAGGCCAACATGCTCTTCGCAGCGGTGGCCACGGTGATCGCAATCGTGATGAACATCCTGCTCGACGACACGTCGGAATTGCGCACGAGCGGCGACGCAGTAGTTGTGCTGTCGGTCATCGTCCTTGCGATGTTCACGATTGCGTTGGTCTTTCTAGCCCTGGCGGTCACCCCACGGATCGGTCGTCCGGAATCTGGCCAGGCGCGCTATTTCGAGGAACATGCGCAGTTCACCGAGCCGGTGACGCTCCTACAGGCACTCACTCGCGACGCCGAAACAGCCCGTGACGCGTCATGTCCAACAGTTGCATGCAATGGCCCGCATCGTTCGCCGCAAGTACCAGCATGTACGACGGGCCATGCAGACGATCTCTCTGGGGATGCTCGTTCTTTCCGTGGTTGCCCTGGTCGGCGCCACGCAATAGCCACAAGAGATCTGGCAGACTCGCCCCATGAGCCTTCGTGAGAACTGGGACAACGGCAACACAACGCTCGGCGTGTGGCTGTCGAATCCGAGCAGCGTGTCGGCCGAGGCGGCCGCCCGCTCTGGTTTCGACTACGTCTGCATCGACATGCAACACGGCGCGATCGACTATTCGTCGCTGGTCGGCATGGTGCAAGCGGTGGAACTCGGCGGTGGAGTTCCCATTGCTCGGGTGCCGTGGAATGAACCGGGAATCATCGGCAAGACACTCGACGCCGGTTCCGCACGGCGTCGTCGTCCCGATGGTCAACACCCGCGAGCAGGCTGAATCGGTGGTCCGTTCGTGTCGATATGCACCGGCTGGCTCGCGCAGCTGGGGGCCGGTCATGCCCAACATGCGACATGCCGACAATCGAACTTGGGCGCATGAGCACATCGCCTGCATCCCCATGATCGAAACTGTCGAGGCCATTTCGAACCTTGACGACATCCTCAGCGTGCCCGGTATTGACGCCATCTATGTTGGCCCGGCCGACCTGTCGATCAGTCTCGGGCTCGCACCGGGCAACCAAGACGGCGACCCGCTGTTCGACGATGCGCTTGCCGCCATCGTCGCCGGCTGCCTTCGCCACGGAGTGGTACCAGGCATTCACGCCACCGGCGCCCTCACCCCGAAGCGACTCGAACAAGGCTTTCGCATGGTCACCGTCACCGCCGACCTCTTGGCCATGACGATCGGCCTCGCCAGCGAGTTGGCAACCGCTCGCGGTGGCAAGAGCAGCGCCAGCGACAAGATGTACTAGCCCGTAACGCGACGTGCCAGGCACGCTTCGTTACGTGTGGCCGATTGCTAACCGGTCGTGACCGGCGAAGTCTTGTCGAACTTCGATCTCGCTGAATTCGGCCGACCGCAACAACTCCTGCACTGCTGCACCCTGATCGGTACCGATTTCGAGCACGAGCCATCCTCCCGGTGCGAGGTGACGCGAGGCATTGGCCACGAGGAACCGGATGTCGTCGAGACCATCAGCCCCAGCGAACAGCGCGCCCGCCGGTTCCCACTGTGCCACGCTCTCGTCGAGCAACGGCGAGGCAACTGACACATACGGCGGATTGCTGACAATCACATCGAAACGCACATCTGCCGGAAGTGCTTCAAACCATGAGCCCTCGCCGACCCGCACGTTGCTCGCCGCCCGGCCGACGCCCACGAGGTTGGCGCGTGCCACGTCGAGCGCATCACTGCTGGCGTCGGTGATCCACACGAGCGTGCCGTCAAGGGGCAGCTCGACGGCCATCGACAACCCAATCGCACCAGACCCGGTACCGAGGTCGGCGACGACACGATGATTGGGAACCCGGGCGGCGAGTTCAATTGCCATTTCGGCGACTTGTTCGGTTTCCGGACGCGGGATCAGAACACGCCGGTCGACCAGGAGATCAAGGCGACGGAAGCCCCAACGGCCCAATACGTACTGCAGCGGTTCTCCGGCTCGGTGCCGAGCCAACATCGAATCGTGGTGGGCGACCATTCGTTCGGTCACCGGTTGATCCAAGGCTGCAGCGAATTCTTCGCCGTCGAGTCCGGAAGCCACCTCGCACATCCATCGTGCTTCGTGCCGGGTGCCCAGCGTTTCAGTCGTCTCGGCCCACAACTGCCGCAACGTGAGCGCAGACATCACGTGAGCTCAGACATCAATCGATAGCTGCGAGTTGCTTGGATCGTTCATCGTGCAGCATCGGTTCGACGACGAGGTCGAGGTCACCAGCGAGCACGTCGGAGAGTCGGTAGATGGTGAATCCGATGCGGTGATCCGTCACCCGATTTTCCTTGTAGTTGTAGGTGCGAATCTTCTCGCTGCGGCCACCGCCGCCCACCTGCGACTTGCGTTCGGCCGACATTTCGGCGTCGAGTTCCTGTTGAGCCCGCTCGTACAAACGGGCACGCAGCACCGTCATTGCCCGAGCGCGGTTCTGCAGCTGGCTCCGCTCGTCTTGCATCGTCACCACGATGCCGGTGGGAAGATGGGTGATTCGCACGGCAGAGTCGGTGGTGTTCACGTGCTGGCCGCCGGCACCAGACGAGCGATACACGTCGACCGACAAGTCTTTGTCGTTGATCTGAACGTCGACTTCGGTCGCTTCCGGCAGCACCGCCACGGTGGCCGAAGAAGTGTGTACTCGACCCTGACTCTCGGTGACCGGCACGCGTTGCACCCGATGCGGACCGCCTTCGAACTTCAAGCGCTGCCACGCATCGCCGCCACGCACGACGAATGTGACGTGGTTGACACCTCCAACATCGCTGAGGTCCAGCGCCAACGTCTCGACTTTCCAACCACGATTCGACGCGTATGCCGTGTACATGTTGAGCAGGTCACCGGCGAACAGGTTCGCTTCCTCTCCGCCTTCAGCGCCGCGGATCTCGATGATCACTGCACGCCCAGCGTTGGGGTCTTTCGGCAACAACAGTTCGCGTAGTTCGCCCTCGATGCGGTCGATGTCGACGAGCGCCTCGTCGAGTTCCGCCTGCATCGGCTGCCGTTCATCTGCGTCTGCCATCGCCAAGAGTTCGCGGGCAGCTTCCAGGTCTGCCAGGCGAGCCTCGTACGCCCCATACAACGCGACGATGGGTTCCATGTCGTGATAGCGCTGCGAGACGGTTCGCAGCAGATCCGGATCTCTCAGCGTCTCCTGATCGGCAAGGCGCGCTTCGAGTTCACGAAACTCCTGCCCGGCAGCACGCAGCCGCCCCTGTACACCCTCATCCAACATGGCGTGTCGAGGCTACCGTCGCCGCTGGATCGAATCAGTCGAGCGAGACGAACTCGCCCGGGTCGACCAACATGTCGGCGAGCACGAGAGCCGCAGGAACGCGGTCTCGCGACGGTGTGACCAACACGAGGCGACAATCGGGGGGGACGTCGGTTCGCAACGTGCTCGCCGCGATTCGTGCATCGGCGCCGAATGGCACCAGGTCAAGATCGACGCCAGTGGAGAACGCGAGCACGAACCGCTGTGCCTTCCTCAGTCCACCCCGATTGCAGCGCAGGGCACCGGGTCTTTCAGGTTGGCCCGCACCACGGGTGGATTCATCGGCGTGATCACGGTCGCTCCAACCAGACCTGGCTCCTGCTCGGCGCGCCACCGCAACAGCCGTTCGGCGCCCAGTTGGTTCAGTGGATGTTGACGTGCGCCAGGCTGGCGATGTGACGCCACCGCATCGACGATTCGAGCGAGCGACTCAACGGCCGGGCGGTCTCCGTGCAACATCTGGAAGGCTTCGCGGTCATGGGCGCCCACGCCAACCTCGAGTCGGCTGACGTGGAGGTATGGGTCGTCGACGACTCGGCAGACCTCCAGCCCGTTTACTTCGCCGACGAGCACTCCGTGCTCTACCGAAGGCGTCGCTCCACCACGAGTGATGAGTTCACGGAACGAATCGTGATGGGTGGGTGCCTCGTGCGGTTCCAGAATCGGCTCGGCCACCGCAGGCAGAAGGATGCGTCCCTCCGCATGCCAAACATCGATCGGCAACCGGAATGCCGATGCTCGGCGGGCAAGTATTCCGGTATCGGCTTCGGCGATGACTTGAACCGTCGTCGCTCCCGACCGCTTCGCCCAGACCAGCGCCGCGCCGAGACGTGTGCCGGGCTTGTCGTCGAGATAGACCCACGCGGCGTCACCGTGAACCAGTGCGGCGCCGACGCCAATCGGGGTGCCTGGAGCCACGTCGTCAGTAGCGAGATGATCACCAACGAGGGCACGTAGCTTGATGGCAACGAGTTGGTTGCGACGCGAGGGAGCGTTCAGATCGGCTGGTTCGGTCGTCACGGCAACGAAGGTACCGCTACAGACTCGGCTCGCCCGCTACGCGACGAAGAAGCCCATGACATCGACGATGACGTCACAGTTCGCCAGCGGATTCTGCAGCATCAAACGCCCACCGTCGCCAAGTTGGCAGATCACGAGATTGGCGACGGTTTGGCCGGGCGCCAGGTTGAGGTTCGAGGTTCCGGGATCTGGCTGACCAGCTGGCCACACCGACAAATACGACCAGTTGGCGACGTTGGTCGCGGCCACATTGATGACCACAGCGGTGGCGTTCGACGGAACGCCGACCCGACCCGCAACCGTCACTTCTGCTGCTTGCCCCGGCCCCAGTTGCTTCTTGTCGGTGCCCAACCCTTCGCGGGTATCAATCAATCGTTTCGGTGCACTCGGTTGCAGGCGGCTGCCCGACTGGCCGAAGTAGCCGAACACATCACCAACTACATGGGTGCCAGCCCCAACCCCGTCGAGCATGATTCGTCCACCAGCGCCGATCTTGCAAATCGTCAGGTTCGGTACGGTGTCGCCGGCGTAGAAGTTGACGTTGGAGGTAACGGCCTGCGGTTCGCCAGACGGTGTGAGACGAAGGAAGCCGGGCGATGCAGGCTCGGTTGCGGTGAGATTCATCACGACTGCGGTAGCACCCGCAGGTACCCCGCTTCGCCCTACGACGTCGATGTCGAGAATCTCGCCCTCGGCGAGTTTGCCTGGTCGTACTCCATGACCAATCCTGCTATCGAACAACCGACTGGGTGGCAACGGGTTGAATCGATCGCCGCCAGCCGGCGTGAAGTAGCCGAACACGTCGACGAGACAATGCGTGTAGCCGTGCGAGTTGTACACCTCGATGCAGCCGTCGGCCCCGATGGCCATGACGACCAAATTGGGCACCGGGCGTCCCGGGCCACCGTTGATGTTCGAGGTGCCGGGACGTGAAGTTGCCCCGGGGAAAACCGTGAAGAAGTGGGGCGACGTGGCATCGACCGCCGTGACATTGGCAACGACCGCGGTCGCTCCGGTCGGGGGCACACCGAACAACCCGGCGACCTTGACCCGCACGATGTCGCCCGGCCCGAGCGGCTGGGCAGGCACCATGAACCCGGACCGTGTGTCGGCGATTCGAGCGGGGGTCAGCGGAACGAACGTTGCTGGCTCGCCGCTGACTGAGGGCAGTGGCGCCGTCGTTCCGTTGGGAAGCACTCCGGGGATGCGGCGGAACAAGCCGAGATTCTCGTAGTTGGCACCCAACGCCGCTGATGATCCGCCACCGAGCCAGCCGTCAATGACTGAGGCGTAATAGGACCGGAAGTCGACGGTGTGTTGCATGCGGTCCCATCGGCCGAGGCCCGCCAAGGTGGGGCGCTGTCCATAGAAACCGCCCTTGACATTGGCCCCCATGACAAAGTGCGGGGCGGCGGCGCCATGGTCGGTGCCGTACCCGTCGTTCGCCCACGAGGTACGCCCGAACTCCGAGTACGTCATGACGGTGACGCGGCTCGCCCATGCCGGGTCGAGCAATTCGAAGAACTTCGCAAGAGCTCGGTTGAGCTCACCCATCCGAAGGTCGTGTGTGCCCGGCTGACGGGCGTGCGTGTCGAAGTCATGCCAGCCAGCCGTCAGCACCCTGAACCCAAGGTTTGCGTTCACCAAACGGGCCGCCACCTCGAGCTTGGACACGATGGAGCCTTCGGGAAGGTCAGCCGGAATGACTGGGCCGAGTTGTGCCGACATGTCGAGGTGATCGACGAACGCATCGGCGACTGCGCCGTGCCATGCACCATTCGATCCGGTGCGCATCGCCCGAATGGCGTCATAGAGGCGGTAGTCGTCCGCTGTGGTGGACACGCCGAACATCGGACGGCTCTCGGGCACTGCGGTGCCCCTGCTCCGTTCGCCCACGAGGTGCAATGGAATCATGCTCCCCACTTCGGCCGCGGCGTAGAGGTCTTTGGTGCCGTTCAGATACGAATCGAGCCAGCGCCCTACCCAGCCGGTTGCAGACACCTGGCCTGGGCGACCCGACATCCAGTGCGCAAGCGAGTTGAAGTGCGACAGATCTGGCTTTGCGTATCCCACACCATCGACGATGGCGAGTTGGCCGGCATCCCAGAATGACTTGAACGTCGTCAGCGACGAGTGCAGCCCGTGGTTGCCATCGAGGGGCAGCGTGGAAGAACCCGGAATTGCCAAATGGGCATGCTGTCGGTAGTACTCGCTGTCATTGAACGGCACCACTGTGTTGAGGCCGTCGTTACCGCCGTACATGCCAATGAGTACGAGGATGCCGTCGTTGGCTCCAACCGGGCCAAGCGCCCACGCCTCCGGATCGTGGCCCGGAAGTAGCAGGTGGTCCAGCAGCGACGCGCCGGTGCCAGCGACGAGACCAGCGCCCACGCCCATGCCCACCAGCTTGAGAAAGTTGCGACGCCCAATCGCGTGGGGATCAGACTCCGGCGTATGGAGGTGGCGTAGCGCCGCAGCGATGTCGATGTCGTGTTCGAGCATGATCGTTACGCAGTGTGAAATTCTGGGGTGAGGAGGGTGAGGAAGACCAGTTCGTGGCGCTGCCACCATGGGGCGCTGGCGGCAAAGTTGACCAAGGCCGCACGCGAGGAGCCAGTCAGCGTGACTCGCATCGCCGACAGGAACCGATCTACGAGTTGATCAGCAGTTCCGGTATACGTGTAGTCGATCTCGGATTGGGCGATCGTGCCGCCCGCAAGGTGGACGCGTTTGTCGCCCGCCCAGTAGCTAGCCGTCGATTTCCAGGACAAAAACCTTGCGGCCTCAGACCGACGAGCCATCGCACTGGCGTTGACGAAATCGACGTTGTGGCCCCAACCACTGACATCTGGGGGCAAGAGTGGACGTTGACCCATGCCGTCCATCCACCAAATCGGCGCATTGCCGTTGGCCCGTAGCCCGGTAGCAGCGAGCATCTTCACCATGGTGTGCATCGGGGGCGCCACCAAGCCTTGGCGAACTTCGTTCGTGTAGAACTCGGGCCGAAGGAGTAGCGCTCGTATCCATGGCCGGATCTGAAAGTTGTGAGTTCGAGCCACACTCGACACGTCGTTCAACACCGCACTCGGTATGGGTGTCCCAGCGAACGACCTCCACAGCTTGGTGGTGAGAAACTCAGCGACCACGTCACGGGTGGGCCGACCGCGATTGGCAGCGTTCGGTGCGCCCTGAGGCACCGTGCCGTTGCCGAGAATCACGCCGATCGTCTGCGGGCCGTGATCGCGAGCGTCGCCTCCTTGATTGATGGTGATTCCCAAGAAGTTCTTCGGAGCGTTGTCGTGCCATTCGGGATGCCACTCATACGTAGCCGTTTCCCACTGCTCACTGTGACCCGTCCAGGCAGCCGCGCCCGCCTCGACGTCGGCTTCGGTGTAGTTACCGACTCCCATGGTGAACAGTTCCATCAGCTCACGAGCGAAGTTTTGATTCGGAGAAGACTGCTTGTTCTGGTTGTTGTCGAGGTAGCGCAACATGGCGGGCTGCACTGCCATCTGCAGTGCCAAAGCGCCGAGATCGGTCAAACCTTGTCGACGAAAGAGATCAAGCTGGTCTCGCATCGGTCCAGCTTTTTCGACCTTCATGATCCCTGAGCAAAAGTGACCGTGCCAGAACAAGGCGAGTCGCTCTTGCAGCGGCCGCGGTGAATCGAACGCCATTCGGTCGAGCCAGAAGTAGGTGAGTTCCACCCCCCGCTGAAACTCGTCGGTGGTGGTGAACGAGACCGTGCCCGGATCGCCAGGAAACGCCATGATGTCATCGATTGCCGCTTCGAGACTGCCGCCAACGAGTTCTGCGACCCGGTGCGGGCGCGCGATGAACTCGGTGCGACGCAGCAGGTGTTCGATATCGGCGACGGACGGCATGTGACTCCTGGGATCTGGAAGTGCCTAAGGATGTATCGGTGCCCGTCCGCACGAGCTTGAGAGGCCAAGCATCGCAGAAAACGGCAACAGCCGCCCGTCAGGGCGGCTGTTGCACCAGTTCGTGTTCAGAATTACTTGGTTTTGCGCTCGCCGAAGCGCTTGTTGAAGCGCTCGACGCGGCCACCGGAGTCGACCAGCTTCTGCTTGCCGGTGTAGAACGGGTGGCACTCGTTGCACAGTTCGAGCAGCTGCTCACCAGGCTTGGTGGAGCGCGTGGCGAACGTGTTGCCGCATGAGCACTTCACGGTGACCTCGGCGTATGCGGGATGAATATCTGTCTTCATGGCGATCAAGTCCTCGAGTGGGAAATCGGACAGTTGATAGTACCGCCGAAAGTCGGCAAATCGCACGGAGTCAATCGCGACCCACCAGCACAGGCGTCACATGCCAGGTTGCTTCGCAATTTCGGTGAGGAACTCCTCGTTCGTGCGGAACGTCTTGAGTCGGTCGACGAGCAATTCCAACCCGGGGGCAGCATTGCCATCGGCAGCCAGACCCGACAGTACGCGACGCAGCTTCCACACCATCTGTAGCTGCCGCCGGTCGTAGAGCAGTTCTTCGTGGCGCGTGCTCGACGCGTCGACGTCGATCGCTGGGTACACCCGGCGCTCAGCGAGCTTGCGGTCGAGGCGCAACTCCATGTTTCCGGTGCCTTTGAACTCTTCGAACACGGCCTCGTCCATACGGCTGTTCGTCTCGACGAGGGCCGTCGCGAGAATGGTGAGCGAGCCACCTTCCTCGATGTTGCGGGCGGCGCCAAAAAAGCGCTTCGGCGGGTACAACGCGCCGGCGTCGATACCACCCGACAGGATGCGACCACTCGCCGGAGCGGCAAGGTTGTAGGCACGGCTGAGACGGGTGATGCCGTCGAGCACGATCACCACGTCTTCGCCGTACTCGACCATGCGCTTCGCTTTTTCCAACGCCATCTCGGCGATCTGGGTGTGCTGATCGCTTGGCTTGTCGAACGTCGACGCGATGACTTCGCCCTTCACCATGCGCTGCATGTCGGTGACCTCTTCGGGGCGCTCGTCGATGAGCAGCACAATGACCTTGCATTCGGGATTGTTCTTCTCGATGGACGCCACGATGTTCTTCATCACCGTGGTCTTGCCAGCCTTGGGAGGCGACACGATGATGCCGCGCTGGCCCTTCCCAATCGGGCACACGAGGTCGATGATGCGAGCAATCATGTTGCCCGGATCCGCCGGATCTTCCATGCGAAGTTTTTCGTCAGGGAACAATGCGGTGAGGTCTTCGAACCTTGTCCGGCGACGGGAATCCTCTGGGGTGCGGCCGTTGATCGAGATGATGTCGACGATGCCTGGGTTCTTTTCGTTGCGACCTGCTGGGCGCGCCGTGCACACGATGTGGTCGCCCTTGCGCACACCGAACTGGCGAGCCAACTTCACCGGAAGATAGGCGTCGTTCTTCGTGGCGAGATAGTTGTTCGTGCGCAGAAAGCCGTAACCCTCGTCACGCATGTCGAGGTATCCCTCGACCTGAACAGGCTCATTCGACACGGGCATCCCACCGGCGGCCGCGGGAACCTCGATGTCGCCATCGTCGTCCATGAGGTCACGGTCTTCGCCCTGAGGACCATCGGCCCCACGGCCTTTGCGGCGGCGACGGCGGCGCTTGCTACGACTCTCGTCGTTGTTGTTCGAGTTGTTGTTGTTGTTCGAGTTGTTGTTGTTCGGCCCGCCTTGGCCTCCCTGGCGGCTCTGTTGCCGGTTCTGCTGCCCTGCAGGACGATCATTGGTGCGCTCGGGACGATCCGCACGTTCGCCGTTCGATGAGGCCGTGACTGGCTCCTCGTCGGACGCGGTGTCAGTCTGCGATGTGGTCGCCGATTCGTCGGCAGGTGCGGGAGCCGGCGAGTTGTCGGCACCCTCGGCGACCTCGAGTTCCCAGTCGGCCTTTGGCTCTTCGTCGAGTGTGGGCGCCTCGGAACGTTGCCGAAGTGCCGGACGACTTGGTGCCGCCGCGAGAGCTTGCCGCTCCGGGGCCGGGGCGAGGGCTGGGGCGGCCACCGGCGCGCTGGCGCCGGTCATGTCGAGGATTTGCCCGATGATGTCGGACTTCTTGCTACGGCTATTGGCCTTGATGCCGAGTGCCTCAGCGATTTGGACCAGTTGCGTCTTGTCTTTTGCTTCAAGAACCGACTGGTCGAGTGCATTTGCGGTCATGGTCGACCTACTTCTTTCCCTCGTGATGAGAGGTGGAGGATGTGTACATCGGCAGCTGAGCTCTCACCCAGAGAGGCGGAACTGCCGTACGTTCGCCATCCGACCGATCGACAGCCGGGCGGCAGCGATGACGGTGGGGTGGGTTGGATGGCCGTTCTGGCTCGCTCAACTCTGGACAAACTGTTTCCGGACAACGTTCGGATAGTCCAGCTCCCGTGAGCGATTCAGACTTGGTGTGAGGCCGAATCGAACGACCCAGGGGAAACCCCGGGCGTGCACACTGTAACCGGGTGAACTTGCGCGGTGCAACGCCAGAGCACACGAGTGTGATTCGGGAATGTGGAGCCCAGCGGGTAGTCGAGGCTCTGCCGAGCATTGTCCGGTGGGCGACGCCAGTCGATACGGGGGAAATCAGCGGAATGAAAAGAAGCGCAGCGACCTATCCGCTCATCCCCTACGCGCCCACTCGGGAAACAGACCGCACGAAGCTCTGCACGCGCTCGAGATCGTTGGGCAAGTTGTTGATTCGCTCGTCGCGCTCGAACAGATCTGCCAGATGTTGCGGCAGTGGCGGGCGCACCCCCGTGGCTCGCTCGACGGCGTCTGGGAACTTGGCTGGATGCGCCGTTGCGAGGGTGACCGTTGGCCTGCCGGCTGCAAGCAATCTCGCGGCGGCGGTGCCGGTGGCGGTGTGCGGATCGATCAATATGCCCGTTTCGACGTACATCTTCCCAATCTCGGCAAGTGTCTCGTGGTCGTCGCTGCGATGAGCTCGAAAAGAACCTTCGATGAATTGTTGTTGTTGATCAGGCTCGATGGACAGAGAGCCAGACGACTGGAACAGGGCCAGTTGCTCAGCGGTGAGGCCGCCGTCACGCCCGTTCATCTCGAACAGCAGTCGCTCGAAGTTCGATGAGATCTGAATATCCATACTCGGGCTGAGCGTGGGCACGACGCCGCGCATCGACATGTCGCCGTCGTTGATGAATCGCGTGAGGATGTCGTTGGAGTTCGACGCGACGATGAAGTCGTTGATCGGGGCGCCCATCCGCCGAGCGATCCACCCCGACAGCACGTTGCCGAAGTTGCCGGTGGGCACACAGAACGTCACGGGGTCGACGCCCTGGGCAGCCAGCGCCTGTGACGACGTGACGTAGTAGACGATCTGCGCCATGACCCGAGCCCAGTTGATCGAGTTCACCGCCGAAAGCTGCAACTGCTCGCGAAACGCTGCGTCGGCGAACATTGCCTTCACCAGTGCCTGGCAATCGTCGAACGTGCCATCGATCGCAACGGTGTGCACGTTCGGGCTGTCGACTGTGGTCATCTGGCGGCGCTGCACGTCGCTGGTTCGCCCGGCCGGATAGAGGATGACGATGTCGACGTTGTCGCATGCCTTCACACCGTCGATCGCCGCTGAGCCGGTGTCGCCACTGGTGGCGCCAACGATGGTGATACGGCTGCCTCGCTCGGCCAAAATATGGTCGAACATTCGACCGACCACCTGGAGTGCCACGTCTTTGAAGGCCAGCGTCGGCCCGTGGAAGAGTTCAAGCAGCCATTGGTTCTCAGCCCATTCCACGAGCGGCACCACATCGGGATGACTGAACGTGGCGTACGCGTCTTCACACATCGCGGCCAAGGTGTCGTCGTCGATGTCGCCGTGCACGAACGGCGACATGATTGCGGCAGCTGCTTGGGCATACGCCGGCGCCCACGACAGGTCGGGCAACACCGGCCACGAGGCTGGCACGTACAAGCCGCCGTCGACGGCGAGGCCGGCGAGCAGTGTGTCGGCGAACCCGAGTTCGGGGGCTTCGCCCCGAGTGGAGATGAACCTCATGTCACGCCCCCATCACGCGGATCAACGTACCGACGCGGCTCACCACGGTGAGGTCGCGCAACTGGCGAACGGTCGCCTGCACGTCTGATTCGCGGGCGGCGTGGGTGATGAACACCAGACGTGCTTCCGCACCGTGGCCCTCCTGCTCGGCGGCCCGAATGCTCACTGCGTTGGCGGCGAACGTGCCGGTCACCGCATGCAGCACGCCCGGCTCGTCGGTGACGTCGAGCCCGATGAGGTATTCGCAGACGGTCTCGTCGATCGCCCGAATTGTCGGCTTCGAAAATGAGCCGATCTCACCATGGGTGCGTTTCGAAAGGTTCACCGCCGCGTCGATGACATCACCGAGCACTGCAGACGCCGTGGGATCGCCACCGGCCCCGCGACCGTAGAACATGAGTTGGCCCACAGCGTCGCCCTCGACGAAGACTGCGTTGTAGCTGCCACGCACGCTTGCCAGCGGGTGCTGTTTGGGAACCATGGCAGGGTGAACACGGACGGCGATGTCTCCGTTGTTCGCGTCGCGTTCAGCGATACCCAGCAGTTTCACGACGTAACCGAGGCGATCGGCGACCGCGATGTCTCCGGCGGTGATGCCGCTGATGCCCTCGTGGTACACGTCTCCGGCGACGACTTTGGCGCCGAATGCGATGGTGGCGATGATGGCGGCCTTTGCGCCCGCATCGAAGCCCTCGACGTCGGCTGTGGGGTCACGTTCCGCAAACCCAAGTTCTTGGGCTTCGGCGAGCGCGGCCCCGTACTCGGCGCCCTCTTCACTCATCTTGGTCAGGATGAAGTTGGTCGTGCCGTTCAGGATTCCCATCACGCGGGTGATCGGTTCGCCACGCAGGCTCTCGCGGAGGGGTCGAATGAGGGGTATTCCGCCAGCGACAGAGGCCTCGAAGAGGAGGTCCACCCCGTGCTCGTCGGCGATCGCAAACAGTTCCGTACCGACATTCGCGAGAAGTTCCTTGTTGCCGGTGACAACAGGCTTGCCGGCGCGCAATGCAGTGGCGATGAGTTCACGTGCCGGTTCGATACCACCCATCAACTCAACAACGAGATCGATAGCTGGGTCGGTGACCACACTGTGCACGTCACGTGTGAGCACACCATCGTCGAGGGTGATGCCGCGGTCGCGAGAGACGTTGCGAACGGCGACCCGTGCGACCTCGAGCCGCAGCCCGGTGCGAGCTTCGATCGCGGCTGACTGTCGACGAATCAGCCCTACGAGTGGTGCGCCAACGTTGCCGCACCCAAGCAGCCCGATGCGGATGGTTCGACCGGTGTGTTCCACCCGGCGAAGGCTAGGCGACGAGCCGTCCGTTCCCGCCAACCATTTGGAGTCAGCCAAGCCTCCTAAAAGTCAGGGGCGTCGGCGTTGTTCCTGGCTCGAGTGGCAGTGGCATAGGTGACGTCGTAGTACTGATCGACGGCGGCGACCACTTCGTCGAAACGGCGGCGGTCGAGGACAGAACCTTCGTGGCGCATGCTGTCTGGATCAACATCGAGCATGCGCCAAACACGGGCGTAACTCACCCGCTGTTGCGGGTCCCAACCACCGGTGCCCACATTGACCTGCGCCTCCCGATCGTCGGGCTTGCTGGTGAGTGGCACGCCGACCAATTTGGATCCTCTCCGTCCGATCACCACGACCGGCCGATCCTTGCCCTGTGTCGGGTCTTCCTCGTAGGGCACCCACGTCCAGACAACCTCCCCCGGATCTGGATCGTCGTCGCGGTTCGGCGAGTACTCAATCGCAACCGAATTGCCGACGGGTGAAGGCTTCTTGCCGGTGGCTTTGTCGGGTGTCGGCTCCGCTGCGTCGATGTCCCGGCGCCCCCCGGTACCTCTTCTCGTCAGTTTTTCGAAATACCCACCGATGTCGATCTTCTTGCCCATGACGAGATGGTAGGACTCAGCCGACGTCGGCGGCGAGGAGGTCGTCGAAGGTTTCGCGGCGAATGACGAGGCGGGCGTCGCCGTTGCTGGCGAACACCACGGGGGGTCGCGTGATCGCGTTGTAGTTGGAACCCATCGAGCGTCCGTAGGCGCCGGTGACGGGCATCGCCAGGAGATCACCGACTGCGATGTCGGACGGCAACTTGGCCTCGAACGCCAAGACGTCTCCGCTTTCACAGTGCTTGCCGACGAGCCGTGCCGACATTGTGCGCTCGGCGAACGGCGATCGCGGAAGGAAGGATTCGTAGCCAGAGCCGTACAGCACCGGGCGCGGGTTGTCGCTCATGCCACCATCGACCGATATGTACGTGCGAATACCGGGGATGTCTTTGATGGTGCCCACCGTGTAGACGGTGAGCGCGGCCGAAGCGACGATTGCTCTGCCCGGCTCCACGCTGACCCTCGACCGCACCCCAAGCGCTGCGCACGCGTCGAGCAGCACGCTCCCCCACTGAGTGATCGACGCCGACTCTTCACCTTCGACGTACGGCACTCCGAGCCCGCCGCCCAACACGAGTTCGGGTAGCCCGAGAGGGTTGGCGAACGTCGCCATGACTTCGGCCGCTTTGGCGAAGCTGGACGCTTCGAACACATTGGAGCCGATGTGGCAATGCACACCTACGAGATCGACACTCGGCGACTCGCTTGCGCGATCGACAGCCCTCATAGCGTCGCCGTTGCCCAGGTTGAAACCGAACTTCGAATCATCCTGGCCAGTGGCGATGAAGTCGTGCGTGTGCGCGTGAACGCCAGGCGTGATGCGCAACAGGATCTTCGGCAGTGGGCCTACGCCGTCGGCGGCGAGACGATCGAGGCGGTCGAGTTCGTCGAACGAGTCGACCACGATGGAGTGGACGCCTTCTCGAATGGCCATGGTGAGCTCGGCCACCGATTTGTTGTTGCCATGCATCACGCACGCGTTGGCAGGCACACCAGCGGCGAGCGCGATGTGAAGTTCGCCGCCCGTGGCCACGTCGAGTCGCATTCCCTCCTCGTACGCGAGGCTCGCCATTGCTTTGCAGAGAAAGGCCTTCGTTGCGTACACGGCCTGTTGCTGACCGAACGCGCGCACCGCCTCAGCGCACCGGGCACGAAGATGGGTCTCGTCGTACACAAAAACTGGCGTGCCGTACTCGGCCGCGAGATCCTTGAGTGAACATCCCCCGATCGTGAGATACCCGTCGACACCAAGGGCTGCGGAATCAGGCAGGAGATACGACGGCAACGCGGTCACCCAGCGAGACTACCGATAACCCCGACCCTGACGAATGGGGTCAGACACCTCTCGTCAGAATTCTGACGAGAGGTGTCTGACCCCATTCGTCAGGTTGCGCATTTGTCACATGGCTTCGGGGGACTCGATGCCCAGGACATCGAGGCCTTGTGCCAGCGTGCGGGCGGTCACGTCACAGAGCGCGAGGCGACTCGCGCGCACCGGCTCGTCGGCTTTCATCACTGGGCAGTTTTCGTAGAACGCAGTGAAGTCTTGTGCCAGGTCGAACAGGTAGGTGCACAACTTGTGAGGCGCATACACCGACAGCGCTTCGGCCAGCGCTGTCGGGAAACCGAGCAGGCGCTGGGCGAGCGCCCGCTCTTGCAGCTCGACCAGTGTGATGGTGGCACCACGAACAGCAGCCCGGTCGACTTCGGCGCGGCGGAAGATCGAGCAGATCCTGGCGTGGGCGTATTGGAGGTATGGCCCGGTGTTGCCGTCGAACGCGAGCATCCGGTCCCAGTCGAAGGTGTAGTCCTTGACGCGATCGTTGGCCAGGTCGGCGTATTTCAAGGCACCGATGCCGATCATTCGAGCCACTTCAGCGCGTTCGTCGACCGGCAGATCTGGGTTTTTCTCAGCCACGGCCGCGCCCGCTCGCTCGACGGCCTCATCCAGGAGGTCGACGAGTTTGACCGAGTCGCCAGAGCGACTGCGCAGCATTTTGCGGTCTTCTCCGAGAACACTTCCGAATGGCACGTGTACCGCCTCGCGAGGTGGCACGAGCCACCCCGCCATACGGCATACCTCGAACACCATCTGCAGGTGTTGAGCTTGAGGCGCGCCCACCACGTACAACATCAGGTCGGCGTTGAGCCGCTCGACTCGATCGATGATGCAGGCAATGTCGCTGGTGGCGTACATATAGGCGCCGGCGCGGGAACGGACGATCAGCGGCAACGGTTCGTTGTCTCGGTTGGTGTATCCCGGCGGGAACACGACCTGCGCCCCGTCGCTGGTCTCCACGAGGCCAGCCGCAACGAGTCGGTCATAGGCGTCGCCCATCAAGGGCTGGTATTTCGATTCTCCAGCGAGGTCATCGTCGGTGAGCAGCACGCCGAGTTTGGTGTACACACGGTTGAAATAGTCGGTCGACATGTTGACGAGTCGGTTCCACAACACGTGCGTCTCGGCATCGCCCGACTGCAACAGCACCACGCGTTCGCGGGCGCGTTCGGCGAACTCCTCGTCGTCATTGAACTTGGCGTTCGCTGCCTTGTAGAAACCGTCGAGGTCGCCTTGGCTGATGCCTGCGGCAGCGACGTCTTCACCGAGATCGAGGAGGTGCTCGATCAGCATGCCGAACGGGCGACCCCAGTCACCGATGTGGTTCTCACGGATGACGGTGTGGCCCATGAACTCGTGGAGCCGCACCAGCGCGTCGCCGATCACCGTCGAACGCAGGTGGCCAACATGCATCTCTTTCGCGACGTTCGGCGCCGAGTAGTCGATCACCACGGTCTTGACGTGTTCGGCGCGAGGAACTCCGAGGCGCTCGTCGGCCGCCACCGCGTTCGAGTTCGGCGGACAGGAAATCGTCGGTGAAGACCAGGTTGATGAAGCCAGGGCCGGCAATCTCGGCGATCGCCACGCCGTCCAGAACCCCGGCATCGACGATGCGCTGAGCGATCTCACGAGGATTGCCACCCACCTTCTTGGCCAGGGCAAGCGCCCCGTTCACCTGAGCGTCGGCTCGATCGGACGGGCGGACGGTGGGATCAGCCGGAGTAATTGCCTGCGATGTCGGCGAATACCGGTTCCAGAAGTTGCGTCACGATCGCCAAGGGGTCTGCCACGCCTGTCATTGTGCCCGGGCGTCCCGACGTTCGGTGCGTCACCTGCGACTGACCGGTAGATTCCAAGCCAGTCCGCTCTCGTAGCTCAGGGGATAGAGCATTGGCCTCCGAAGCCATGAGCGCAGGTTCGAATCCTGCCGAGGGCACGCAACGATCCGGGTCCTCATCAGACCCGGATCGTTGTAGTTCTAGACGCTGATCGGGGCGAACCAGGCGGAGAGGACCAGGCGTTGCTCGTCGGTGAGATGGCTCAGCGCCGATGTGCCGTCACCGATCATCTCTTCGAACCGTGTCCTCGCTTTGCGGCCCTTCGGGGTGAGTTTGATCAGACGGGCGCGAGCGTCGGTGCGGTCGACCACTCGGGTGACGAACCCATCGCGCTCCATGCGCTGCACCAGCACGGTGATGGACGACGGGTCACATGATTGCGCCTCAGCGAGATCGCTCAGTCGTGTTGGCTCGTCGAGCTTCATCAGCAGTCGAGCTTGCGTCGGAGTGACGCCCACCGATTGAGCAGCTTCGTCCATGTGGGCCTGCAGCAGCCCAGCTACGTGTATGAGCGAAGCCACCGGGTTGTTCTGGCACGCATCAGTCATGCCACCAACGATACCCGAGAAGGCCCCAGTCGGCTGGATGATCAAATCGCTCTAATCAGGTTGGAGTATCCAACTAATCAACCTAATGTATGGACTATCCAATCAACTTGTCAGGAGCCCCCGCCATGACTGCACCCTCACTCGCACCAACCTTCGCCATCGACCATGTCGCCCAAGAGACACTGTTCCGAGACGCTCGAACGGCCAACAGCTTCCTTCCAGATCCTGTGAGCGACGAGCAGATCGAGGCGATCTACGACCTGCTGAAATGGGCGCCTACGTCGGCCAACACCCAACCGCTCCGCATCACCATCGTGCGTTCGCCTGAGGCCAAGGCACGCCTGCTCCCCCACATCTACGAGTTCAACCAGGCCAAGGTCAACTCAGCCCCGGTCACTGCCATTCTTGCCGCCGACCACGACTTCCACGAGAACATCCCGCGCCTACTCCCCTTTCGGCCGGAGATGAAAGACATGTTCCTCGACTCGGCAGTCCGCGGGCCGTTCGCTCAGTTCGGCGCAACGATGCAGGCTGGCTACTTCATCCTGGCTGCACGCGCTGCGGGCTTGACTGCCGGCCCGTTGGGTGGCTTCGACAACGCCGGCATCGACGCCGAGTTCTTCGCTGGCACACCGCTTCGATCCGTCCTCGTCGTCAACCTCGGCCAGCCAGCCGAAAACGCCTGGTTCGATCGCCTCCCACGCCTCGACTTCGAAGACGTCGTCACGTTCGCCTGACTCGACATCGGCGGAAATTCGGCCTGGCCGCGCACCAAGCTCGTGCAACACAAGCCATCATGAGCGACGAGATGAGCGACCAACCACAACATCATCACGCCGACGACGGACGAAACAACGTCAACGTCGACAACAACGACGACAACACATCAACAACAACAACGATACGTCGGCCAGCCTCGTGTCGGATCAGGCTGTCTTGCCTGCACCCTCGAGCTTCGACGAGCCTGCCGACCGCACGCCGCCAGCGGCGCTCAACGCAACTGGCTCTGAGAGGCTGCGCCCCCACCGACGCCGGTTCGTTGCCGGTGTGCTGACGGGCCTCGTCGCTGCGGGGGTTGTCGTCGGTTCGGTCGCCCTGATCGATCGTGTTGGCAACGACAGCGACGAAAGCTCGGCCGCCGACGGCGATGCGACTCCGGTCACACTCGCCGCCGGTTCCACCAGCCTGCATGCTCTGGTAGTACAAGCACGCCCGTCGATCGTGGCGATTCACACCACCGTCATGCAGACCGACATGTACGGACGCGAGTTTGTCGGCGAGGCGGCCGGCACCGGGTGGGTGGTGTCGGCCGACGGGCTTCGTCGCCACCAACGCCCACGTCGTCGAAGGCTCCGAATCGATTTCGGTCACCCTCGGTGACGGCACAACCGAGAAAGCCGAATTGGTCGCGGCTGACCCGCGGGCCGACCTGGCCGTGCTGCGCATCGATCGAGAGGATCTGGTTCCGCTGCCGCTCGGCAACTCCGAAGCGTTGAATGTCGGAGACTCGGTCGTCGCGATCGGCAATGCACTCGACCTCGGCGCTGAACCCACCGTGACTGGCGGAATCGTCTCGGCCAAAGACCGAACCATCGTCGAACCGAACGGTCAGACACTGGTGAACCTGATCCAAACGGACGCGGCGATCAACCTCGGCAACTCCGGTGGGCCGTTGCTCGATCTGCAGGGACGAGTTGTCGGCGTGAACACGGCGGTGTCCGGCCAGGGCGAGAACATCGGGTTCGCCATCTCGATCGACAACGCCCGCGACGATGATCGAGCAACTCCAAAACGGTGTCGTGCCGTTGCATGCGCTACTCGGCGTAACGACCCAGGCCGTATCGACTCTTGACGACGCTGCCGACGAGACGAGCGAAGCAAACCCCGAACCTGACACAAGTGCACCGCCGAGCGTTCCCACCGGCGCCGAAATCATCTCGATCGAGCCGGGCACCGCGGCGGCCGACGCTGACCTCGAAATCGGCGACGTCATCCTCGATGTCAGCGGCGACACGATCACCAACCCGCGCGACCTCGTCGCAGCGATCGCTCGAAGAAACCCAGGCGACACGGTGACGATCACTGGTCGGCCGCGACGGCGAGACCGTGAGCGTTGAAGTCACGCTTGGGCGCTCACGAGACGACGGCCACCTAATCGGTGCGCACTATCACCGTCGAGCAGCGACGTGCGCGACTGGCCGCTCGACACTTGCTCGTGCCAAAGTCCCGCGTATCCGACGTAGCCACCATTGCAGACGCAGTGGTGGCGTTGCATTCTTCGGACCCTGTGACCGTCCCGTTGTCGATTGCCGCTCGGCATGCCAGCCCAGACGTCGCGGCGATCGACCACGAGCTGTACTCGGCCGGCCTAGTCGTTCGTCACCATGCCATGCGACGCACGCTGTGGGTGATGACGCCGGAAGTTGCTGGCTTCGCTCACGCGTCGTCGACCCGGAAGTTGGCTGCTACCGAGCGTCGCAAGTCGATCGACTTCCTCGGCGGAGACGCAGCATGGCTCGATGGAGCAACCGACGCGGTGTGCGAGTTGCTCGCCACCACCGAGCCGCTGTCTACGAGACAGATCTGCAACCTGCTGCCCGAGTTCGACCGACAGATCTCCCGACCGGCACCAGCCGGTGAAGTGGCGACGCAATCGGGACTGAGTCGTGTGATACTCCAAGCGGGCTTCGACGGGCGCCTCGTTCGCGGACGGCCGCTCGGCAGCTGGATCAGTTCGCAGTACACGTGGACGGTGCCTGAACGCTCGGTGCACTTCGAACGCGACCTCGACGTCGCCGCAGCAGCGGCCGAACTGGCCCGCAGACTGCTCGACCGATTCGGGCCGATGACCGAGATCGACATCGCGTGGTGGGCCGGATGGACCAAGGCACAAACCCGCGCCGCTCTCGGCGTCCGTCCAGGCAGTCGAAGTGCAGCTCACCGATTGTGGCGGTCACTGCGGTTGGGTGCTACCGGACGATGGCGGCTTCACTACCGATGGACATGAGCCGTGGGTAGCCGTATTGCCAGGGCTCGACCCCACGGCGATGGGCTGGAAGCAGCGCGAGTGGTATCTCGACGCAACGACTGCGACGCGGGTGATGGACACGAACGGCAACATTGGCCCGACGTTGTGGGCCGACGGAACGGTCGTCGGCGGGTGGGTGCAGCGACCAGACGGCACCATCGCCACCGAGTTCACGGTGCCGGTCAGCCGGGATCACGAGCGTCTCTTCTCGGTGGAGCTCGAGCGAGTTCGCGCCTTCATCGGTGACACCCGATTCAAGGTTCGTTTCCCCAGCGCAAATCAACGGGACCTGCTTGACTAGTGCGATGCCCGAGCCCATCAAGGACTTCAACGGTCTGATCGCCGTGGTCACCGGAGGCGGCACCGGGATGGGTCGCGAACTCACCGTGCAACTTGCGTCGGCCGGATGCCACGTCGCCATCTGTGACATGTCCGAAGAAGCAATGGACGAAACGATGAACATCGCCTCGGAGGTATCGCCGCCGGGAACTCGGCTCACCAGCTTCGTCGCGGACGTGTCCGACGCAGCAGCACTCGAAGCGTTCGCCGCTCACGTCGCCGACACGTTGCACTCACTGTCGATCAATCTGCTGTTCAACAACGCAGGCATAGCGGGCGCCGGGTCGGTGATCACCGACGATCAAGCCCACTGGGACCGCGTCTTCGCCGTGTGCTGGGGAGGCGTGCTGAACGGCACGCGTTCGTTCATGCCCATGTTGCTGGCCGCCCAGCGGGGCCAGGTGATCAACACCAGCAGCATCAACGGCATGTGGGCATGCCTCGGACCGTACGGGCCACACACCGCCTACAGCGCCGCCAAGTTCGCAGTGAAGGGCTTCACCGAGGCACTCATCGTCGACTTTCGCGTGAATGCGCCGCACCTCACGGCGGCTGTCGTGATGCCGGGCCATGTCGGCACTGCGATAGTGCGGAACTCGTTGGAAGCGGCCGGCCGCGACCCGAAGCACCTCCAAGACGAGTTCATCGCAGAGGTTCGTAACGACTACGCGAAACGTGGCATCGACCTCTCGGCGGCATCGGACGAAGACATTCGTTTGGTGGTGGCGATGCGCGTCGACGGATTCGAAAGCGACGCCCCGACCACCGCTGCCGCGGCTGCCAACGCCATCCTGGACGGAGTGAGAGCCGGCGAGTGGCGGATTCTGGTGGGCGACGACGCCCAGGCGCTCGACGACGCCCTGCGGGCCGACCCGGATCGCGCCTACGACGAAGCGTTCACCTCCGCGCTCACCGCGCAGGGCCACTATCAGGGCTTGATCTCCTAGCCGGGGATCGCGTCGAGCAGGGACCCGAGTAGCGAGCTGGCCCCGAACCGGAAGGTTTCGGCTGTGGGCCAGTCGGTGCCGAGGCGTTGCTCTGCCAGGCTCAGGTACCGCTCAGCGTCGTCCGCAGTACGAATGCCGCCAGACGGCTTGATGCCGACGGTGCGATCGGCGTCGGCAATCGCACCGAGCATGATCATCACCGCCTCGGGAGTGGCCGACACCGGTGACTTACCGGTGGATGTCTTGATGAAGTCGGCCCCATGTTCGATGGCGAGTCGGCTGGCCCGTTCGATCAGCTCCGAGTCGCCGAGCTCACCCGTCTCGAGGATCACCTTGAGATGGGCCGTACCCGCTGTGGCCAGTCGCGCCGAGCGCAAGACGTGTGAACAATGATCCAGATCCCCGGCGGCGAACGCACGGTACGGCAACACCACATCGATTTCGTCGGCGCCGTCGTCGATGGAGCGAGCAGCCAGGTTGGCCACTGCGAATGCACGCTCGTCTCCAGTGGGAAAGTTGACGACGGTCGCCACCCGCACGCCAGTGCCCGCTACTGCTGCGACAGCTTGCGCCACGAAATCTGGCCACACACACACGGCGGCAACCTGGTGTTCCGCCGCCGACCGACACAGCACATCAATGGCAGCGGTATCGCAGTGGTCATCGAGATTGGTGAGATCGATCAACCCAATCATCTGTCTGGCACGGGTTGGTGAGATCACAAGCAGCAGCATCGCGCAGTCGGCATCCGACGGTAGCGTCGGATGCCGTGAATCAGGTGAAGACCCGTCTCCATGCCCTCGGGCTGCTCGACCGCACGTTTTCGAACATGTCTGACGACGCCCTGGTGGCGATCATCGAGGCAATGCCAGAAGACCATCGTGATGCGTTCAACCAGCTCATCGGCACCACGGAGACAGACGTAGCAGCAGTGCGGGCAACCGCTACCAAGGGCCGTCTCGACGGCACCATGGAGAGCTTGGCGCTCGTGCTCACCGACAAATGTCTGGCCGATTGCATCGAACAGCTCGGCGACAATGCCGAGAACCCCACGACCGATCAGCTCCAGAAGGTCACGCCCGGACTCGTCGAGCGTCACGGTTTGCAGGTCACGCAAATGATGTTGGCCTCCACGGTGGTCGGTGAAGCGCCTGCTTCCGCGATCATTCGCGACCTGCTGAAGAACGACGAGCTCGTCAAGCTGCCTCCGGCCGAGCCGCGCCCGATCAGCCCCATCATCACGGGCCCGGAAGTCAGCCCGGAAGAGCGCGCCGCCATCAAGGCCAAGCGCCACGAGATGCGCCAACGCAAGCAAGAAGAAGCCCGCGCCCGCCGCGAGCAATCAGCTCGCGACCGCCACCGTTTGTAACGCCCGACAAGCGTGGACATCGCCGCGCTGAGATCAGCGCTCGAAGCGCAGGCAGATCCGGCCCGCGCTCCGGCGATGACCGCGTACATGAAGAACCGATTCCCCTTTCTCGGAATCAATGCTGTTCCGCGCCGCCGCGCCAGCAAGTCGTTCATCGCCTCCCATCGGGCGGCGTCTCCCGAGGAATTGCTCGGGTCAGCGGCAAAATGTTGGCGAGAACCCGAGCGTGAGTTCCATTATGTGGGCGTTGACCTTCTTGCCCGGTACGCCGACCCGCCTGTCGGCCGAGCACGTCGGCGCAGTCGAACAACTGATTCGAACGAACTCGTGGTGGGACACGGTCGACGGCTTGGCGCCCAACGTGATCGGCCCCATCGTCATGGCCGACTCGGAGGTGGCGAAGACGATGGACGAGTGGATTCGGGATGACGACTTCTGGATCGTCCGATCGGCGATCTTGCATCAGCTGCGGTACCGAGATCACACCGACGCCGATCGGTTGTTCGGTTACGTCGAGAGCCGGGCCGGCGACACCGAGTTCTTCATCCGCAAAGCGTCCGGCTGGGCGCTGCGCGAATACGCGCGGACCAACCCGACCGCGGTGTACGCATTCGTCGATCGAATGGGAGACCGACTCAGCGGCCTCACCCGCCGCGAGGCCCTGAAACACTCAAATCAGAGGCTTGAACGGACGCTCGCGATCGCTGCCGAGCTTCCCGAGACCGACTTCGATCGAGGCGATGCTTGGATCTGACCGATCAGGCGTCCGAATGGATTGCCGAACCTGGGAGCATCGACTAGGAGCGACGCATGAGGGTGAAACGTTCGTGTTCGAGCAGCCATGCTTTCACGCCGAGCCCGCCGGCGAACCCGGTGAGCTTGCCCGTGCTGCCGATCACCCGGTGACAGGGCACCACGATGGGAATCGGGTTCTGACCGTTGGCTGAACCGACCGCTCGGGCTTTACGAGCGTCGCCCATTTCTGCTGCTTGTTCGCCGTACGTCATGGTTTCACCGAACGGGATGGTGCGTAACGTTGCCCAGGCTTGCTGTTGAAATGTCGTTCCGCAAGGGTCGAGTGGTAGGTCGAACTCCACTCGCTCACCAGCGAAGTATTCAGCGAGCTGTGCGATGGCAAGATCGAGCACGTCATGGTCGCCGGGCTTGTACATCAATGATCGTGCGACCAGCGAAGTGCTTTTCAACCGGGTTGTGAGCGGCACCATCGCTGATGACGGCATCGGTGTCCCACAAGACTCCAGCAATCGCTGATCCTGTAGCGATCACGTTGATGGTGCCGATCGGTGATGGCAAGGTGCGGCGGTACAGCGGCGAGCTGTTCATGAACGTTCTCCTGTTGATGTCGATGATTCAAACTGGGCACGCCAGAGGTGGTGCATGGCGTAGGTGCGCCATGGCCGCCAGCGGTCGGCGTCGGACGGGGTGAGATCACGCGTCCGCGAGCGCATGTTTCACTACCAGGTCGGTGTCGAGGAACACGTCGGGGTCTCGAAGTGCGCGCATCGTCGACATAACCGGCCGTCCATGGCCCGATACCGCGTAACGACGAGCAATTGCTCGCGCACAGCTTGTCGTCGGCGTCGAACTGAACCTCATCGTTCAGTACCGCACCTGCCACCCGTTGCACCGTCGCCGCTCGGGCTTTCGGCATCGGGAACATTGCGGACTCCGCAGTCACCAATCGCTCGGCCGAAGGGAACAGATGTGACACGTGCGGATGAGCGATCGCGAGCGGCTCACCCGAGCCGACGCAGACCCGACCAAGACGGTTCTAGCCCCAGCGACCGACACCTGCTGACCAACGATTGCCTTCACCGTGGTCTCGAACGGATCGACCGAGCCCGCGAGCGCGCATTCCCGGCACGGCCGTACCAGCGAGCGCAAGTGTGGGTCCGCGCCGAGGAACGAGTCGATCGCCATGGGGTCTGCGTCGAGATCAAACAGGCGCCGGATGCGCCGACTGCTGGCGCCAAGTCACGCCAGTCGGCGAGCCGGAACTGGGCGTGGACACAGCCGTCGCCCAGCGACACCGAAACCACACCATGCCCACGAGGCAGATCGAGTGCCCGGGTGTAGATGCCGCCAGACACGTGCTCCACTCCCGGGAATGCCCGGTCGGCCAGGAATGCCATGAGCTGCTTCCCTGCAAACGGCCGTCGTGTCGGCAAGACGAACGATCACCGAACCGGTTGGGCTCGCTGCCAGCCACCGCTTTCCGACGCCAGGTCTCCGGGCGTCGTCGCGTACACTTCGAGAATGGTGTCGTTGAACTGGCGCACGCTGCCGAACCCGGCAGCAAACGCAATGTCGGTCATCGCCAAGTCGGTCGTTTCGATCAACGTGCGAGCCGTCTGCGCGCGCTGCGCCCTGGCGAGAGCGAGCGGGCCGGCGCCGAGTTCGTCGGTGAGCACTCGGTTGAGATGTCTCGTGCTGTACCCCAGCCGATCGGCCAACCCGTCGACGCCGTCGCGATCGATGACTCCGTCGGCGATCATTCGCATCGCGCGTCCCACGAAATCGGTGCGCAGATCCCACTCCGGCGAACCGGGCGCCGCATCTGGACGGCATCGTTTACAAGCCCGATATCCGCCGTGTTGAGCAGCGGCCGGTTGAGCGATAGAACTCGACGTTCTTGCGCTTCGGCGTGACCGCAGGGCAACTCGGTCGGCAATAGATGCCAGTCGTTCGAACGGCAACGATGAACAACCCGTCGAACCTGCGCGTCGCGGCTACTCGCGGCTCGCATAGCAACGCTCGTGATCCAGTGATCCCAGCACGTCAAGGTTGTCCACGCACCCATCTTGCCGGATCGGAGTCGACTAATGATCAGCGGAAATCAGACATTACTGCGGTGACCAACAAACGATGTCCGATTCCCGCAAGTCAAGGTTGGTGCGCGTGCAACACGGCGCGTCGCCTGGCATGCTGTCACGCTGTGATTGCGGCAGACCGGTAGCGACATGAGCACGGGTGCCGAGCTCGTGAGTTTGTCGGGGCTGACCAAGGAGTATCCGGGGGTCACCGCTCTCGACGGGCTCACCACCGCCTTGGCACCCGGAGTCATCGGGCTCATCGGCGCGAACGGTGCCGGCAAATCCACGCTCATGAAGATCCTGCTCGGGTCTCATTCCGGCATCGTCGGGCTCAGCTCGGATCTTCGGGCTCGACCCCAGACGTCGACGGGCTCAAAATTCGCGAACTCATCGGCTACATGCCAGAGAACGACTGCTTGCCCACCGACATGTCGGCAACGCACTTCGTCATGCACATGGCCCAGATGAGCGGTTTGCCTCGCGAACAGGCTCGGGAACGAACTGCTGAGATCATGCGCCATGTTGGCCTGTTCGAAGAGCGCTATCGACACATCGGCGGATACTCCACTGGTATGAAGCAGCGGGTGAAACTGGCACAGGCGCTCGTTCACGACCCGAAACTGCTGTTCCTCGACGAGCCCACCAACGGTCTCGACCCCAACGGTCGCGACGACATGCTGGCCCTCATTCAACGCACCGGGCACGTGTTCGGCGTGTCGGTGATCATGTCGTCCCACCTGCTGGGCGAGATCGAAAGCGTCTGTGATTCGCTGATCGTCATCGACGGGGGCAAGCTCGTTCAGTCTGGCCCAGTCTGCAGATTTCACCGGTCTCGTTGGCGTGCTGTCCGTCGAAGTCGACCGCGACTCTGAAGTGCTCGCGGCCAGACTCGTCTCGATGGGTTACGAGGCCGTGATCGAAGGCAGGTTTGTTGCGGTGCAGGTGGGCGCAGAAGCCGAGGCCGACAACCAGCGCCTCACCAGCATTGTCGTGGGTGTGGTGGCGGAACTCGGCCTACCGTTGGTGAGCCTCACGCGCAAACGAGCGAGCCTGACCGACATCTTCCGAGGCCCGCAATGACCGATTCGCGCGGCGAGATCTACGACCTCGGCTATCGCAATTACGACGGCCCCCGACTTGGCCGCGCGTATGCCGTTCGGTCCCTGCTGAACATCAGCGTTCGCAACACCTTTGGCCTTGGCCGCGGTCGCCATGGCCAAGTTCTTGGCGTTTGGTCTGACGTTCTTCGCGTTCTTTCCGGCGATCATCCAACTCATCATCGGTGCAATCGTGCCGGTGGAGGACTTCACGTTCGTCGCTCCGGAAGAGTTCTTCGGAACGATCCAGGTGATTCTCGTGTTGTTCGTGGCTGCGATGGCATCGGAACTAGTCGGCAACGATCGTAAGAACAACACTCTCGTGTTGTATTTCTCCCGACCGATCGAGAAAGAAGATTACGTCCTCGCCAAAGTCGGAGCGCTTGCGATCGCTCTGCTGGCGCTGACGCTTAGGGCCCCAGATCCTGCTCTTTCTCGGCAACTGGATGGGAGCCGGCAGATGGCACCAAATGGATCAGCGACAACTGGACCGAACTGTTCCCCATCGTCGCGGCCGCGGTGTTGGTGAGTGCCCAACTGGCGGCATTTGGCATCGTCGTGGCGGCGTTCGTCACGAAGCGCGCGTTCGCACTCGTCAGCGTGCTCGGCGGTTTGCTCGTCATGTGGATCGCAACCGAAATCGTGGTCAATCTCACCGACGCTGGGGCCGGTTCGGTTCCGGTCGTGATGCTGTCGCCGCTGCACGTTGCGCGGGGAGCGACACTCGTGTTGTTCGGCGCTGTACCAGAATTTCGATCGTTCGACGAGACGGGCGGAGACATGACTGTCGGCGCGCTCGACCTGCCCGGGATCGTCTGGATCGTCGCAATCATCGTTCACATCGCGATCTTCTCGGGACTTGCGATTCGCCGGTACAGGACGTCGGTATGAACGCTCTTCCTCCTCCCGGTTCACCGTTGCCGCCACCACCAGCTCCGCCGCCCACCGGCGCCGTGTCGATGCGCTCGGTATCGCGCTGGTTTGGCGACGTGGTAGCGGTCAACGACATCTCGTACGAGTTCCAACCCGGCATCACCGGCCTGCTCGGCCCGAACGGCGCCGGCAAATCCACGCTGCTGCACATGATGAGCGGCATGCTCAAGCCATCCTCTGGCGACCTGTACGTACGCGGCGAACTCGCGTGGCGCAACCCGGAGATGTTCAAGCATGTGGGTCTCGTGCCCGAACGCGAGTCGGTGTACCCGTTCCTCACCGCCTACGAATTTGCCCTCGCAAGCGCACAACTGCACGGAATGGAAGATCCCGAGCGTGCTGCGACCGAAGCGATCGACATGGTGGAACTCGGCGATGCGATGCACCGCAAGATGGGCGGCTACTCGAAAGGAATGCGCCAACGCGCGAAAATCGCGGCAGCACTCGTGCACCGCCCTGACGTGCTGGTGCTCGACGAGCCATTCAACGGCACCGATCCGCGTCAGCGATTGCACCTCTCCGAGATGCTCGAGCGACTCGGCGACTCGGGCCGGACCATCATTTTCTCGTCGCACATTCTCGAAGATGTCGAGGGTCTCGCAGATGTGGTTGCCGTGATCATCGGCGGCCGATTGGCAGCGAGTGGCGACTTCCGCAAGATCCGTCGTCTCATGACCGACCGGCCACACTCGTTCACCATCCGTTCGAGCGACAACAGAGCCGTTGCAGCGGCACTGGTCTCCCGCCCCGAAGTGGCTGGGCTGACGTTCCAGACCGATGCAAGCGGTGAGTCCATGGTCGTGCAAACGAGCGACTTTGGCGACTTTACCGAAGCGATCGCGCCCGTACTCGTGAGCACTGGTGTCGACCTCCACGAGTTGCGTCCCGCAGACGATTCGCTCGAGAACGTGTTCTCATACCTGGTGAACGGCTGATGGCCTCGACGTCACGCGTGCTTGCCTCGCTGACCGTTCGTGGCCTGCTCGGCCGCAAGCGAGCGATTTTCATCGGCGTGGTCATGTTGCTGCCCGTTGCGATTGCGCTCATCTATCTGTTCGGCGAGAGTTCCGAACACCTGGCGTTCGAACGCGCCGAGCTTGCTGTCGACATCGTCAATGGGCTGATCTTGACCCTGCTGTTGCCACTCGTGGCATTGGTGCTCGGCACAGCTGCAATCGGCGGGGAAATCGAAGACGGCACCGCGGTGTTCTTGTTGACCAAGCCGATCGCTCGGCGCACGATCATCGCCGTCAAGATGGTCGTCGCCGCTGGGTGTACTGCCGCGATGACAGTGCCGCCCACGGTCGCCACAGCTTGGATCATTTCGGGGAGCCCAACGCGCGGAGGCGTCGTCTCAGGTCTTGCACTGGGCGCGTTTGCGGCCGCGTTGTTGTACACGGTGGTCTTCGTTGCGTTGAGTGCCCGCACGCACCGCGCTCTGGTGATCGGGTTGATCTATGTGTTTGTGTGGGAGGCAATCCTCGCCAACTTCTTCTCAGGACTTCGGTGGATATCCATCCGCGAGTACTCGATCGGTTGGGCACACACGGCGATGGACGAGGTGGCAAGCTCGTTCACCGACCACCTCGGTATTTCAGTCACCGTCGTCGGCTCGGCGTTCGTGCTGATCGCCTCGTTCCTGCTCGGCAGCCGGGCACTCGAACGATTCGAAATCGGCGAACGAGCGTAAGCTCAGCTCATGGCGAGCGGCCGTGCTGGTATGTCGGTGTTCGACAAATGGCTCGAACGAGTCGTGTTTGCGTCGTTCGCAGCCACGATGATCGGCGAGTGGTGGGTACTGCGTAAACGCCCCAAGCGCGAGTTCGGCGACCTCGACGGCGCCACTCGCGAGGAACTCTCCGATCCTTCCCTCCCGCCCGACGAACTGATGCCGGTGGGATACGAGCCGCGTGACACTGCGGCAAGTCTGGCCATGTTGGCTGGCAGCCTGGTGATGGGCGAGATCGTGTGGGGCCCGTTCAATCGTCGGCTCGATCGGTTCGCGTACAAGCATCGACGCGCCAACGCCAGTTCGCTCGGGCGAGGAGTCATCGGGTTCCTGGCAGCCCTCGTCGCATGGGACTTCCTGTACTACTGGGAACATCGGGCGATGCACCGCGTGCGGGTGCTGTGGGCCCACCACGTCACGCATCATTCGAGCGAGCGCTACAACCTGTCCACTGCGCTCCGGCAGCCGTGGTCCACGATCTTGACGCATTGGATCTTTGTGCCAATGCCGATCGCAGGATTCAGCCCGGCAATGACCCGCCGAGCCGGTGAACTCAACTTGCTGTATCAGTACTGGATCCACACGGAAGCGGTCGATCGGTTACCCGGCAAGTACGAGCAATGGCTCAATACGGCATCGCACCACCGGGTTCATCACGGCGCCAACCCGCAGTACATCGATCGCAACTACGGCGGCATTCTGATCGTGTGGGACAAGATGTTCGGCACGTTTGAACCTGAGGTTCGCCGAGTGAAATACGGGCTCACCAAGAACATCAAGTCGTTCAACCCGATCGTCATCGCGTACCACGAGTTCGCCGACCTGGCCCGCGACGTGAAATCCGCTGAGTCGATGGGCGCCCGGGTCGGTTTCGTTCTGGGCCCTCCCGGCTGGCAACCGGCGAGGGCCGCCTGAAAGGGGCAACGTGAGTAGTCGATCGTTTCCACAGTCTCGATACACCGCGCCACCAGGTGCGTGCGAAATCATCCTCGTGCGCCATGGCGAGTCGCAACCGTTTGTCGAGGGCGAGCCGTTTCCACTGCTCGACGGCCACGGCGACCCGCCGTTGGCACAGGAAGGACACGAGAGCGCCGCGCTGATGGCGGAGCGCCTCGTTGCGACGGAAGAGCGAATCGCCGCGATCTACGTGACCACGCTGCAACGCACACACCAAACGGCCGCTCCACTTGCCGAACAACTGGGTCTCACACCGATCGTGGTGCCGGAGTTGCGGGAAGTCTTCCTCGGCGACTGGGAAGGTGGGGAATACCGTCGGCGCTTCGCCGATCTCGACCCCGTCATCGTTCGGCTGCAGAAGGAGCAACGTTGGGACGCGTTGCCGGGGGCCGAGCCGAATGAACAGTTCAGCTCGCGGGTACGCCAAGGCATCGAGCTAATCGCGGCAGCCCATGCCAATGAAACCGTGGTGGCCGTCGTGCACGGCGGGGTGATCGGCGAGATCCTCGGCCTCGCTACCGGCGCCAGCGGATTTGCGTTCGCTGGCGCCGACAATGCGTCGATCTCGCATCTCGTCGTCACCGCCGACCGATGGATCGTCCGGTGCTTCAACGACACGAGCCACCTCTGGCCCACGTTCAGCAACGCTCCGATTGCGTGATGCATCGCTGGGGGTCAGGCACCCAGCGATGCGTAACACGCCCTCACCCACCGACACCTCTGGAGCATCGCTGGGTGGCTGACCCCGATCGGTTGATTAGTTCTTGGTGACTGCGTCAACGGCGTCGTTGACTTTGTCCTTGACCTTGTCGGTCATCTTGTCGACGCCGTCTTTCACCTTGCCGGCGGCTTCGTCCTTCTTGCCTTCGTTGCGAAGCTTGTCGTTGTCGGTGAGGTCACCGGCGGCCTGCTTGACGCGGCCCTTCATCTTGTCGATTTCTCCGCTCATGGTGAGCTCCTTTCGTTGCGTAGCAACGGAGTACCCATGGCGGGATGGTTTCAAACCGCTTTGCGTTGGTTGAGCAGTTGGCTGACGAGCTTGCCGTCGGCCTGGCCTTTGCTGGCTTTCATGATGTGCCCCACGAGTGCCCCCATGGCCTTGCCATCACCGGCGCAGAACTTGGCCCACGCGTCGGGCTCGGCGGCAATCGCGGCATCAACCAGCGAGTCGAGCTCGCCGGTGTCCATCGCTTCAAAGCCCAGTTCTGTTGCCAGCGCTCGCGGGTCGCCACCGTTCCCAGCGAGGAGTCGCTCGACGAGCGTCTTGGCTTGCGTGGCAGTGACTTCGTTGGCGATCTCCATCGAGGTCAGTACCGCGAGGTCGGCGGCGGGCACCAGAGGTTGGGCGGGCTGTTCGGCGAACGCCTGCTGCACATGAACGACCGCACGTCCGATATCGCCGCCCGCTGCTGCGACGGCGAGCACGTAGTCGTCTTGTCCGCGCTCGACAATCACCGCCACGGATTCGGCGGTTGGCGCCAGGCCGGAGGCAACCCCGAGGCGCACGCGGCGGGCCGCCGGGAGCATGGGGAGCGCCGACCGAACCGACTCGATCCACTCTGCCGACGGCTCCACAGGCACCAGGTCGGGTTCGAGGAAGTAGCGGTAGTCATCCGCGTCTTCTTTGTCGCGCAAGGTGTGTGTGCGGCCTTCGGCATCGTTCCAGTGACGGGTTTGCTGACGAACTGACTCGCCGTGTTCCAGCATCTGAATCTGGCGACGTGCTTCATATTCGATGGCACGCCCGACCGAACGCACCGAGTTGACGTTTTTCACTTCGCAGCGTGTTCCCAATTCCGCCCCAGGACGCCGCACGCTGACGTTCGCATCGACGCGCATGGAGCCTTCTTCCATCTTCGCGTCGGACGCGCCGATGGCGATGAGAATCGCCCGAAGCTCGCTGACATATGTCTTGGCCTGCTCGGGTGACCGGATGTCGGGGCGGCTGACGATCTCCACCAGGGGCACACCGGCGCGGTTGAGGTCGATGAGGCTGAACTCCGCACCTGCAACTCGGCCATCGGCGCCGCCGATGTGAGTGGACTTGCCGGCGTCTTCTTCCATATGCGCACGCTCGATACCAACCCGGCTGCCATCTGGCAGATCGAGATACCCGTCGATGTTGAGTGGCTCGTCGAGCTGGCTGATCTGAAACGCCTTCGGCATGTCGGGATAGAAGTAGTTCTTCCGAGCAAACGTGCACCGCTGAACCGTGCAGTTCAGCGCCAGGCCGATTCGCATCGCCAGTTCGACGGCATGCCGGTTGAGTACCGGAAGTGCACCGGGCAGCCCGAGGGTGACTGGGTCGATGTTGGTGTTCGGCTCGTCGCCAAAGCGGTTCGGCGAAGCCGAGAAGAGCTTCGTACGCGTGGCAAGTTCCACGTGCACCTCCAACCCAACAACCATCTCCCACCCGTCAAACATCCATCCCGAAGGGATAGTGCCAGGCACTATCCCTTCAGCACCTCGTTGTTCATGACAGCTCTCCCTCTGAAGGGATAGTGCCTGGCACTATCCCTTCGCGCTCCAACTCGGCGGCCACTTGCAGCATGACTGGTTCGCCCAGCGACGGGGCGAGGATCTGGACGCCTACCGGCAGGCCGTCGTCGCCGACGCCGAAGGGCACGCTCATTGCCGGATGGCCGGTGAGGTTCGACGGAATCGTGTAGGTGTCGCACAGATACATCGCCAGCGGATCGGTCGTCTTTGCCCCAACGGGAAACGCTGTGGTCGGCGACGTGGGCGTGAGCATCACATCGCAGTGCTGGTAGGCAGCGTCGAAGTCTTGGGTCATCAGTCGACGAATGCGCAGTGCCTTGCCGTAGTAGGCGTCGTAGTACCCGGCAGACAAGGCATAGGTGCCAAGCATGATGCGGCGCTTCACTTCGTCGCCGAAGCCAGCGCTGCGCGTGGCCATGTACATGGCGTCGGTATCTGCCGCTTCGACACGGAGGCCGTAGCGGACCCCGTCGTACCGAGCAAGGTTCGACGACGCCTCGGCCGGAGCGATGATGTAGTACGCGGTGAGCCCATAGGTGAACGCGGGCACGGTGACATCGACGATGGTTGCCCCGGCCTGCTTCGAGGGCATCGAACGCCGCATCGAGTCGGGCGGCCACGTCGTCGTCGGCTCCGGCGGGAAGATCGGTGATGCGACCCACCCGAAGACCCTTCGACGCCTCGCTCGAGAAGCGCCGAATAGTCGGGAAGCGCCTCGGGAATCGACGTGGAGTCTGCTGGGTCGTAACCGCTGATGACCTGCAGGCGTGAGCGCAGCATCGGCGACGGTGTGCGTAAATGGCCCGATCTGGTCGAGGCTGGAGGCGAACGCCACCAACCCGTATCGGCTGACCCGCCCGTAGGTGGGCTTGACGCCGACGACGCCACACAGCGCCGCCGGTTGACGAATGGAGCCGCCGGTGTCGGAACCGAATGACAGTGCCGCAAAACCGGCGGCCACGGCTGCCGCCGACCCGCCTGACGACCCGCCCGCCACCCGGGTGATGTCGAGCGGGTTGAAGGTGGGTCCGAAGGCCGAGTTTTCAGTGGATGAGCCCATGGCGAACTCGTCGAGGTTCGTCTTGCCCACGGTGACTGCGCCAGCAGCGGCGAGACGAGTCGACCACGGTGCCGTCGTATGGGGGTTTCCAGTCGGCGAGAATTTTCGACGAGCATGTCGTCGGCACCCCACGGGTACACATGTTGTCTTTCAGGGCAATGGGCACCCCGGCGAGCGGACCAGGGTCGCGCCCGGCCGCAACGTCGGCGTCAACGGCGGCGGCCCGCTCACGGGCGGCGTCGGCCAGTACGAGATTGAATGCGTGTACTTCGCCCTCGCGAGCGGCCACAGCCGCCAGGTGTTGTTCCAGCACGCTGACGGCACTGAGAGCGCCCGAACGCACCCCAGCGGCAATCTCAAGAACGGTTCGCTGTTGGTCGCCCATCAGGCGGCGCCTCCGCCTGATGGCACGCGGAATCGTCCGCCTTCAACTTGGGGCGCTTCGGCGAGTACTTCGTCACGGTCGAGCGTGGCGGCCTCAACATCGTCGCGCATCACGTTGACCAGGTGATACGGCTGGGTCATGGGCGCAATCTGCGTCAGGTCGAGTTCGTCGATGTCGTCGAAATGTTCGAGCATGCCGCTCAACTGGGCAGCGGCGACTCGCAATTCGTCGGGGGTGAGGGCGAGTCGGGCAAGCTTGGCCACATAGGCCGCCTCGTCGATCGTTAGTCGGTCAGACACGAGGTCTGAGGCTAGTTGCGGCTTCCAACGCTTCGCGCGCGGCGATCGGAGTCACATCCGGTCCGATGTAACGCGACGAGGGTCGGATGATCTTCGCCTCAGTCGCCTGCTCCAAGGCGTGCGCCGACCACCCGATCACCCGGCTCACCGCAAACGTTGGTGTGAACATCCGCCTCGGCAAGCCGACGGTTTCCATGATCACGCCGGCGTAGAACTCGACATTGCTGGGCAAAGGTCGGTCCGGTTTCATCTCGGCCAGGGTCGTGAGTATTTCCGCTTCGATGGCAATCGCTCGCTCGACCAACTCCCCGCCGAGCTGCCCGGCGATGGCTCGCAGCATTCCGGATCTGGGGTCGGGCGCCCGGTAGACGGCATGACCGAATCCCATGATGCGACGTCCGGCCGCAACCTCGCCGCGCACCCAGGCTGCCGCCCGGTCGGGGGCTCCAATCGCGTCCAGCGCATCCAGGGCACGGCTAGGCGCTCCACCGTGCAGCGGACCGGCAAGCGCTCCAATCGCCGCACACACAACATCTGCGACGTCCGCTCCGGTAGAAGCGACCACTCGACCAGTGAACGTCGAGGCGTTGAAGCCGTGGTCCACCGTGAGGATCAGGTATTGCTCGAGCGCACGGACGTGCTCGGTGCTCGGTACCTCGCCGGTGACCTGATGCAAGTACGCCGCTGTGTGGCCGAGGGTGGTGTCTGAGGCGACAAACGCGAGGCCATTCGCCTCGCGGTGCAAGGATCCGAGTATGACGGGCACCAACGCGGCGAGTCGCCAAGCCTGTGAACGTCGCTCCGCCGGTGCCGAGGTCGTACAGGGGCTGCAAGCCGAGGGGAGATGCAGCCGCTGACACCACCGTTCGGAGTTGAGCGAGCGGGGCTGACCCGGTTGCTGCCGACGCTCGGATGATCGGCAGTAACCCCCGAGGGAGATCTCGCATCTCGGCAAGCTCGGCACGCCACGCGGCCCGTTCCGACTCGGTCGGCAACTCGGCTTGGTCGAGCAAGAACCACACGTCCTCCAGCCCGACAGCGCCGGCGAGTTCGACCGCGTCGTACTGCCCGTAGTGGTAGAAGCCTTCGTCGCCGTGAACCGCTCCGACTTTCGTGGAGGTGACGGCTACACCATCCAGGCCAGCAGGTACATCGATGAGTGTTCGCATAGGTTGATTGGACTCCCGACGGATCGAGTAATCAACATTGATTTCATCAACGTTGATTTCGTCAACCCCGCATGTCAGACTCTGGAAGTGACGACGTTTGTGGGAGCCGCAGAGGCGGCACGCCTGCTGGGGGTCACAAAGCCCACGCTGTACGCGTACGTCAGCAGGGGAATGCTCGAGCGCCGTACCGCCGTGGACGGCCGAACATCGCTGTACGCCCGCGACCAGATTGAACGACTCGCCGACCGCGGGCGCACACGCGAAGCGACAGACCGCCCATCGATCGACACACAGGTGACCTCCGCCATCACCGAACTTCGCGACGAGGGTCTTCGCTACCGGGGCCACGACGTGGCCGAGCTCGCACGTTCATCGTCGTTCGAACAGGTTGCGGATCTGCTGTGGTCGGGGGCGCTACCGGCCGAGGTGGTGGTGTGGCCGGCCGACCGCACGATCGGCGGGCGAATCGTCGCCGCCACACTGGCGGCCGAAGTTGCGCAACCCATCTCGCGTCTCGTACTCGCCGCAGCCATCCTCGACGATGCGCATACAGCCGACCATCCGGCAACCGCGGGGAAGAAACTGCTGGCCCTCGTGCCGAGCATTCTCGCGGGCGCACTCCCGGACGACGATGCCACGGTCGAGTCCACGTTGGCCGCGCGACTGGCCGCTGTGTGGCACATAGAACCGGCGCCTGAACTTGTGGTTGCGGTCAACCGTGCCCTGATCCTGCTAGCAGATCATGAACTGGCGACCAGCACGCTCGCGGTTCGAGTTGCTGCCTCAGTTCGTTCGTCCACGTACGCAGCTGTGGGTGCTGGGCTGTCAACCGTTCGCGGGCCGTATCACGGCGGCGCGAGCAGCGAGGTCGCCGGGCTGCTCGCCCGCGCCTCCGAAACCGACGCCGCGACGGTGATCGCGAGTCGATTGGCAAGCGGTTTGCGTCTTCCGGGTTTCGGGCACACCGTGTATCGCAATGAAGACCCGCGGCTCGACGCACTGCTCGAAGCTGTGGCCGCCATTCCCGCTGTACCGGCGCGTCACGCCACGGTGCGGGCAGTACAGCACATCGGCACCGAGACAGTCGGACGCCACCCCAACATCGACTTCGGGCTGGGCGCTCTCATCCACGTCGCTGAGCTGCCGATTGACGTGCCGATCTTCGCCGTTGCTCGGATCGCTGGCTGGGTCGCCCACGACGCCGAAGAGCGCACCGAACGCCCCGTTCGCTACCGTGGCCTTGCGAGGCCGCGAGCATGATTGAAGACCATGTCTGACGAAAAACCCATGACCATCTTCCGGTGGATCTTTGGCAAGCACCTACCCCGGCCCCCCGACCCCAGCCGATCGGCAATGGTGGCGAGGGTGCCACGTTGGCAGGCAGAGATGGCTATTGAAGCGCTGGCCGAGGCAGGCATCGACGCCACCTTTGCTGACGACTTCACCGCGTACCTCACCACCACTCGCCATGAGACCACCGTCACGATTTTTGCCATGGAACCCGATGTTGCGGCCGGACGAGAGGTTCTGACCAACCTGTCGTCAAGCGACGGGCAACCGATACCTCCGGTCATCCGACCCATCGACACCACGAGCAACGACGATGCTTCACTGCTCCGCGAGATGCTGCTCGAAGCGCTTTTCGTGCCGCCCGGCGGGCCTCCGTTTCCGGCGAGCGTCGTCGACACGCCCGCGTTGTCTCGATACATCACCAGCTTCGGCTCCGAAGCCGGCGATCGCGGTTGGTGCGCCGAGTCATTCACCGGCGAACTGCTGGGTGCCGCTTGGGTGCGACAACTCAGCGGAAGCAACGCCGGCTACGGCTACGTCGATGACGACACGCCAGAACTCACCGTCGCCGTTGCCGCCGCGCATCGCGGAAACGGGGTTGGCACCGGGTTGTTGACCACGTTGCTCGACGAAGTTGGCCGTTGCAGCCTCAGCTGCGATACGCGCAACCCTGCGATCCGGCTCTACGAACGTTTGGGATTCGAGGCCGTTCACAGCGATGGCAACAGTGTGGTGATGCTGCGCCGGAACGGAAGTCCGAACCACACTGGCGTTAAGGAGCCGAGCGGGTAGGCGAGGCTGTGCCGAGCCTGCCCGGTTGGCGACGCCCATGGATACGGGGGAAATGCGCGGAATGAAAGGGAGCGAAGCGACCTGTCCGCTCATCCCCTAGGTCGCGACGTCCTCGTCGAGGCTCTCGTCCAGCTCGTTGCGCTCGACACCATCTCCATCAACGAGATCACCAGCAATCTCGTCACTGGCACATCTCGTCGCTGGCAATCTCGTCACTGGCAACGAGATCACCATCGACGTCATCAGTGTCGACGTCTTGAGTATCGGCAGGGGTCTCGGGCCATTCACGGCGATCGAAGATCAGCCACAGTGCACCACCGATGATGGCTGCGAGGGCAACCCACTGATTGAGCCGGAGCCCGCCGCCCTCGTGAGCAGCATCGATGCGGAGCCCCTCGATCCAGAAGCGGCCAGTTCCGTACCCGATGAGGTACACGGCCATCAGGCGGCCAGGGCCGAGCTTGAACCGTCTGTCGATCCACAACAGCAGGCCACACAGGCCGAGATTCCACAATGATTCGTACAGGAAGGTGGGGTGGAATGTCGTGCCTGATGGGTAACCGGCAGGCAGGTGCTCGTCGTCGATTTCGAGAGCCCACGGCAAGTCGGTCGGGCGACCAAACAGTTCCTGGTTGAACCAGTTGCCCCATCGGCCGATGGCCTGGCCAAGCGGAATCGCAGGCGCTGCGCACGTGAGCAACACACCAGTGGGAATGCCACGTCGCCGCCCAGCCCACGTGCCAACCAGGATTCCGGCGAGGAGCCCTCCTGGAATGCCGAGGCCACCCTCCCAGATCTTGGGGATCGCGCCAAGGTTGTCTTCGAAACGGCTCCAGTCGGTCACGACATGGTACAAACGGGCACCGACGATGCCTGCGCCTACACCCCACATGCCGATGGCACTGGCGTCGTCGGCATTGCCGTAACCGCGTCGCTCGAGCTGGCGGCCGAGCAACCACACTGCGGCGATGACCCCCAGCGCGATGCAGAGCCCGTACATACGCAGATTGAGCGGGCCGATCGAGATCGTTCCCGTGGAGGGGCTGGGGATTGACGCGACCAAGTTCGACAACAACATCAGCTCAAGCCTCGCACGAAGGCGACGCTCTCGGCGTGCACCACCTCACGGTCGAAGTCGCGCGTGGCCACGTGAAAGCTGCGCTCGAGCCATGTGTGCTCTACGTTTCCGCCCCACATCTTGGCCAGATACTCGCTGTCGGCTGGGTCGACCACGTGGTCCTGGCGCGAGGTAAACAGCCGCAACGGCATACGCATCTCCCGAAAGCCGTCGGTGATGGAGCCAACGCCGTCGAGCAGCAGCGACTGCAGCGGAACCAACGGCGTTCCTGGGTACGTCACGTCTGACGAGTCGGGATCGGCGATGTCGGAACCCTCCCCTGGCACCACACCGAAGCCGTCTTCGATGTATTCCTCGATCATCGTCATCGTTTCGGCGTCGCGGAGTCGGGTGAGCGGATTGATGCACACCACGCCGCGTACTGTCCCGGTGCCTCTGCGCGAGCGCCAGGCCCAGCGTGGCGCCCATGCTCTGACCGACAACCACCACCCGGTCGACGCGCGAGGCGAGCTGCAGGTAGGCGTGTTCCACCACTGCAAACCAGTGGCCCCAATGCGTCGTGAGCATGTCGTCCACGTTGGTGCCGTGACCGGGAAGCCGGGGCAGTTCAATGTCGAATCCGGCGAGAGCCAACGCATCGGCGAGTCCGCGAACCGATGCCGGGCACCCCGTGAAACCATGAATGACGATGGCACCAGTGCCCGCGCCTGCGGCATGCGACCAGGGTTCACAACCAAGGATCACGTCAGGGAGACTCACGCGGGACGTTCTACCATCAAGTGGGCTTGAATCGCCCATCTTGACCGGGGAGTCAAGTTGAGGCTCTACTAGCGCCGTGGAATCGCGGCAACTCACCGAGCAGGGCCGTCAACGCAAGCAGCAGATCATCGATGCGGCGATGGTGTTGTTTGCTGAACGAGGATATTCGGCCACCCGCATCAGCGACATTTGCGAACGGGCGGGCGTCGCCAAAGGGCTGTTCTATTGGTACTTCCCCACCAAGCTCGACCTGTTTTCGGAGCTCGTGCGAACCATGCGTCAACAGTTGCGTCGCGCCCAGGCAAACGCCGCGAACGCCAATGCTGACCCATTGACTCGGATTCGTCAGGGTGCCGAAGCGAGCGTCCGGTTCATGGCGGAACACTCGCATTACTTCGAGCTGCTCGACGTCGAACGGTCTGACCCGGCGATCGCAGCAGTACTTCGATCGGGAAGCAGTGTGTACCGCGACGACGTCACGACGCTGGTGGAAGAGGCGCAGGCACAAGGCCTGATCGCCGACGCCAACCCGCACTTGATGGCAGTCGGGGTACTCGGTGCTGTCGCTGCGTTCGATAGCGCGCTGGCGGTCGTCGAAAATCGATGTCTCCACCGAAGAACTTGCCGTCACTGTTGGCGAGTGGGTCGCCAAAGCCTTGCGGGCGCCCTAACCGCAGGTTTACGCGAGCTGCTCGCCGAGTTCGGGGTCCTGCGCCGACAACACGGCAACGAACGCATCCACAATGTCAGGATCGAATTGGGCGCCTCGTCCGGACGTGATGAATCGTGCCGACTCAAGTGGCGACCAAGCCCGTTTGTAGGGCCGACGGCTGCACAGTGCGTCGTACACGTCGGCCACCGAGACGATGCGGCCGGTGGTTGCGATCGATGAGCGCTGAATCCCCAAGGGATAGCCGGATCCATCCCACCATTCGTGATGCGACTGAGCGATTTCGGCGGCCATTTGAAACAGCGGCGCCGACGTGGCCGCCAGGATGCGATGGCCCATGCTGGTGTGAGCCTTCATCAGCTCGTACTCCTCAACCGTGAGCGGACCCGACTTACGAAGCACCGAGTCGGGAACGGCGACTTTGCCGACGTCGTGCAGTCGCGCCGCCATCCGGAGCATCTCGCACCATTCTGGCGACCGCCCCATGGCATGGGCAATCTCTGAAGCCATGTCGCCAACGCGATGGGTGTGCTCGCCTGTCGCGATATCTCGGAACTCGGTGAGAATCGCGAGCTGCTCGAACGCTTCCAACTGGTGCGACGAGATCATCGAGAGCGGCTGTTCGCCAGAACCAGAGCGTTGGTCGCCAATGCTGAGTTCGAGTTCGTGGCTTCGTAGCCGCAGAATCTCCGCTTGGTGACGTGCGGTGGCTGTCTCGTGTGCCACCTGCAGCGTGCGCAGCCGAAGATCGGCGGCGTGGGTGAACATTTGGCGGTGCTGGGCGTCGTATCGCTCGCGCGACTCCAACGCCTCTTCGAACCGCCCGCAGCGCTTGAACGCCGTGGCCAGCAGATCGTTGGTCTCGAGTTCGTACTCCCGAGAGTCGGTACGCTCCGACATGTCGAGCGCAGCCTGCAACACCGCAATCGCATCGTCGAGTGCGCCGCGCCGAATCGCAACCCGACCTTCGGCCACCATGACGCCAAGCTGTGCTGCGTGTGACGGTTCTGAGCCCTCCTCCGATCGTTGCGCCAGCACTCGCCGAGCTTCGGCGAAACACTCCGCCGCCTTTTGGTGGTCGGCCAGACCCATGTAGGCCTCCGCCAGGTCGGCCAGCAAGTTCGTGACGATCGACGGCTGATGCTCACGGGCGATTTCGACCGCCTTGCGGCCCATGGAGACGGCCGGAAGATATTCGGACCGCGACGACCGAATACGTGCAATGTTCCCCATCACCAGCGCCGCAAGGTCTGTCCGACCATACGGTTCTGACGCTGCGAGCGCTTGCTCGTAGGTGACGATCGCACGATCGTTGTCGCCCATCGAGTGATAGATCGCGGCGATCGTGTTCAGGATGTTTCCGGCCTCGACGCCGTCGGTGGCCGCCCGGTACAGCTCGAGCGAACGCATACAGTGTTCGAGCGCTTCGGAGAAGTTGGCGGCCTGGTAATGCACCACACCGAGCATGTGCACCGCCCAGGCTTGCACCGCAATGGCACCGGTCGCGGCCGCTATCTCGCTGGCTTCGAGTGCCAACCCGAATGCGTCTTCGGGATCACCGTCTGCGTGAGCAAGACTCGCCAACCGGTAGAGCGCCTCGGCTTCGCCGACGCGATCTTGTTCGGCACGAGCGACGACGCGCGCTTGCAGCGCATGCTGGCGAGCAGCGGCCGGATTCGTTTCTTGCTCGTTGGCTGCGCGCTCCAAGAGTTCGCGAACGCCTCGAGACGCGGTTGGACCACTTGTTACAGCGGCTTCAGATTCCACGCTTCGGTATCGGCCCGCGCGTCTCGCCACTTGAAGAATTCTTGACCCGGCAGCGGTCGGTACAGTTTGGAGATGGGCACTCCGCGATCTGAGCACCACCGCCAGATCGAACGGTCGGCGATCACTGCGCTGGTACCGGTAGCTGCGCTCGTTCCTTTCTGGCTGTTGGCGCTTGCCGCACTGTGGTTGCCCTTCAGGTTGATCTTTGACGCGCCGTTCTGGTGGTTCCCTGTGGGTTACCTCGTGCTCGGCGTGGTACTGGTGGTGCCTACCATTCAGATCGCCCTACTCAGTGCGCTGCTCGGCGCGCGCAAGCCGAGAGACGCCGAGGTGGAGGTGCTGAAGCCCACGTGGCGCGATTTGGCCGCCAAGGCGAACCTGCCCCAGACCAGATACGCGATTCGAGTCATCGATTCCGACGACCTGAACGCATTTGCGTGCGGAGGGCATCTGGTCATCGTGACGTCCTTTGCCCTTACCGAACTCACGCCGGATCAGGTGGCTGGGGTGTTGGCACACGAACTCAGTCACCACCTTGGATGGCATACCGCCGCGCTGACGCTGGGCCATTGGCTGTCGCTTCCGGTCGTCGTACTGGCGCGTTTCGGGTTCTTTCTCCAGAACGTCGCGAGCGCCGCGACCGATTCCTTTGCCACGCACTCGGCGGCCCTCACGGCACTCGGTCGAGCTGCGGCCTTCGGTTTGACGGCTGTGTCGTGGGTGTTTCTTGCAGCGCTGTATGCCTCCGATGCCATGGCCAACCTGGTCGGTCAAGGTTCGGAGTTCGAAGCCGACCGCCGCGCCGTTCGCATGGGTTACGGCAAACCGCTCGCCGAAGCACTGCGAGTGGTCATTCGCTATGGCGGCGGCGAGCGCCCGATCGGTTGGCGTGCCCGACTCGCTGCGAGTCACCCACCGGCTCGTACGCGCGTCGCTCGCATCGAAGCGATGATGCGTCATCCAAGTCGGTAGGCACTCTCTGCCCGGTGTCTACGCGGCGATGTCGGCAACGACCGCGTCGAGCACAGCCACCAGGTCGCCCGGCGCGATGCCGATGTCGAGACCACGTTTCCCACCGCTGACATAGATCGTGTCGAACAACAGTGCGATCTCGTCGATCACCGTTGGCAGTCGCTTTCGTTGCCCAAGCGGGCTGATGCCGCCGACCACATACCCGGTCAGCCGTTCGGCTAGGGCGGGGTCGCACATGTCTGCCTTCTTGGCACCGAGAGCCGCAGCGATTGCCTTCAAATTCAGCTTGCCGCTCACAGGAACGATGCCGACCGCTTGTAGAGCCTTGCCGCCGACGTCGAAGGTCACCAGCAGCGTCTTGAACACCTGGTCGGGGTCGAGCCCGAGCTTGTCGGCTGCCTCCAACCCGAAGTCATGCATGGCGTCGCCACGTTCGTACTCATGGACCGAATAGGTCACTCCCGCGCTGACGAGTTCGTTGATCGCTGGAGTCATCTCGCCCAGTCTGGCTCGCATAGGGTCACGCCTGTGCGAATCACTCGCGACCCAACGACCAACCCGGCCGACTACGCCTTCTCTCATAGGGTCCGGGTGCGTTTTGCCGAGACCGATGCCATGGGAATCGTGCATCACAGTCGGTACTTTCCGATGCTCGAAGAGGCCCGGGTTGCGTATCTGCGCAACATTGGTCACCCGTATCACGAATTGCGCGCTGACGGTGACATGGCGGTTCTCGAGGTGTCATTGCGCTACCGGCAGGCACTGCGGTTCGATGAACTCGTCGACATTCATGTCGCGCTGCACGCCGTCACCCGCACCACATTCCAGATGCGGTACGCGCTCACCGTCGACGATGACTCCGGCATTCCGGAGATTCGAGCAACCGGAGTGACTGCGCATGGTTGTCTCAACACCGAAGGCCGGCCCACACGATTGCCATCATGGCTGGTCGAAATGGGCACTACGGTCGACTAGTCATATACCCCTAGGGGTGTGTTGTATACCCATAGGGGTACTAGGTATAGTTCCGCCTCATGGACCTGCCCCAAGAGACAATCGATGACCTGATCAAGCGGCTCCGCCGTGTCGAGGGTCAAGTACGCGGCATTCAGCAGATGCTCTCCGACGAACGCGACTGCCGCGACGTGGTGACACAGATCTCGGCCGCGAGCAAGGCGCTCGACCAAGCCGGTTTCGTGCTGGTCGCTGCCGGCCTCACGTGGTGTCTGGCAGATCCGGAGCGCTCGAAGGCCGACGGGTACGAGGTCGCAGACGTCCAAAAGATGTTCACGAAACTCGCCTGAGGACCCATCGCCATGTCTACGAACAATCCAGGCTTGCTTGCCCGCGTCGGCCTCTACAGCGCTCGTCACACGCGTCGCGTGATCCTCATCTGGGCGGTCATCGTGTTCGCCGCCGCCCCATTGGCTGTGACGTTGACCTCGGTGCTTTCCGGCGCTGGCTGGGACGCCCAAGGGTCAACCGCTGAACAGGTGCGCCTCGAACTCCGCGAGACCTTTCCCGAACTCGGGGCCGAGGCAGCGATCGTTGCGTACCGTCAAGAACTGCCCATCAGCGACGACCCGGCTGGCCTCGCCACTCTCGTCACCGCGCTGCAGGGCAGTCCGGGCACCACCAACGTGATCGATCCGCTCGCGCAGCCTGCCGAGTCTGGACTCATCAGCGTCGATGGCAGGGCTGCGCTCGTGCCCGTAGTGCTCGCCGCCTCCGAAGACGCCGACTTGCCGGAGTCTGCGGGCCTCGTGATGTCGACGGTGGAATCGGTCGAGTTGCCGGAAGGTGCAGAGGCCGATGCGACCGGTGAGTGGGCTGTGTGGCACGACTTCAACGAAACCAACGAGAAGGCTCTGCACAAAGCCGAGTTGTTGTCGGGACTGCCGACGCTGATCTTGCTCTTCATCGCGTTCGGGTCGGCGGTCGCGGCCGGCATTCCTCTCATCCTTGCGGTTTCGGGCATCGCCGTTGGGTTTGCCGCGCTGAACCTCGGGACGCACCTGATGCCGCTCTCGGTCTGGTCGATGAATTTCTCGATGATGATCGGTCTCGCTGTGGGCATCGACTACAGCTTGTTCATCGTCTCTCGATACCGCGAGGAGCGCGCCGATGGCAAAGACCCTGCTGACGGAATCGCAGCCACGCTCGCCACCGCCGGCAAGGCAGTGTTCCTTTCGGCACTCACCGTCGTGTTGTCGCTTGCGGCGATCTTCATCGTGCCGATCATGGTGTTCCGGTCGATGGCACTCGGCATGATCTTGTCGGTCGTGGCCACAGCTGCCGCCTCACTCACGTTGCTCCCAGCGGTGCTCGTCGCCCTCGGCGACCGGGTGCTGGTGGCGAAAGGCGGCGACAACCCCGACCGGGCCGCCGAGGGCCGGTGGACACGCTGGACTGCTCGTGCGATGAAGCGGCCCGTCATCACGCTGGTGACAGGGCTTGCGCTCTTGCTCTTGCTCGCGGCTCCGGCCGTCGGCATGCGCCTCGGTATGCCGGCAGCCGCCGTCGTTGATCGCGGCTACCAAAGCCGCGATGGCTACGACGCGGTCGTCGAGAACTTCGGCCCTGGTGCGCCCGCACCGATGTTCGCCACGGTGCCAGCCGATCAGGCCCAGGCCGTGGTCGATGTCGCATTGGCGGATACCGGCGTCGTGGACGCCCGCATCGTGACGGCAGTCGCTGACAACGGACGCACCGTTGTTCGAATCACGCCGTCGACCACAGTCGACTCCAGCGAGACGGCCGACCTCGTCGGGCGACTTAGAGACGAGCTGCACACCGTCGCCCCTGACGCACTGCTCGGTGGCCCCGGGACGCAAAACACCGACCTCACCGATGCGCTGATCGGTAGCGCTCCGTTGGCGGTGGCCGCGATCATGATCGTGGCCTTCGTTCTGCTGCTGGTGGTGTTCCGAAGTTGGGTCATCGCAACGATTTCGATCTTGTTCAACCTCATCGGGGTGGCAGCAAGCTTTGGGTTCGCAACCCTGGTGTTCCAGCATGGTTACGGTGCCGATTGGATTGGAATCGAGCACCAAGGGTTCGTGAACGCATGGGCGCCGCTCTTCTTCTTCGCCCTGCTCTTCGGGCTGTCGATGGACTACCAGCTGTTCCTGCTGGCCGCCATCAAGGAACGCCGCGACGCCACAGGTGACGCACGGGCCGCCGTTCGCGAGGGCGTCGCCCGCACTGGTCGACCCATCACGAACGCGGCGCTCATCATGATCGTCGTCTTCATCGCTTTCGGCGTCACCGGCCCGATCCCACCCACCGAACTCGGCATCACGCTGGCGGTCGCAGTGCTCCTCGACGCAACGATCATCCGGATGATGCTCGTGCCGTCGGTGCTCGGCCTGCTGGGAGATCGGGCGTGGGGTCTGCCGGGTTGGCTCGATCGGCGGATACCGATTATCGACTTCTCACACTGAACCGTGTGAGAAACGGCGACTGTTCAACGGCGACCGTTCAGCGGCGACCGTGTCAACGGCGGCGGATGACGACGCAGCCTTCGTGATCGGAGAGCACCAGGCCGTGAGGGAAGATTTCGACGGCGATGTCGTCGGGGCTGTCGCAGTGCCAGTCAGCGACCACTTGTTGTTCGGCCACCGTTGCTCCGCTGCGGTCGAGCACTTTGTAGAGCAACGTCCAGCGCATGGTGCGCTCGTCGACCGGTTCGCCGGATTGCCATCCCTCGTACGTGTATTCACCCACGTGTTCGGCGTGGTATCGAACCAACGGCACCATCTCGGATCGGTACGGCGGCAACACGCCGATCACGGCGGGCGCACCAGGGGCCATCTGGTTTGCCAGATACGTCCACAGCCGAGTGCGCTCTGGTGGGCTGAGATGACCCAACGCAGCCGACACGACGACGGCGCTCGCAGTGGCGGGAAGTGGTGCCGAAGCGAACGCGAACGGCACCACGGTGGTGATCGCTCGCTGATGCGCATCGAGTGACAGACGAGCATGGAGGGCCGTACGCATTGCTTTCGACGGTTCGATGGCATGTACGGCGACGCCCGGAACTGCGGCATCGAGGTACGCCAGACCGGCGCCGCTGCCACAACCAACGTCGACGACCGGGCCCAGCGATGGGTCCACGTCGGCGAGTAGATCGAGGAGCTGCAACCCGAAGGTCTCCCACATACCGGTGGCCAACAAGTCGTAGAACTCCGCAGTCGCTTCGCCGTAGGGATCGGCCGATTCAATCGGCTTCGTAGCAACGTTCGGTGTGGCTGTTGCTGCATGCTCGACGTCGCCCAACAAGTGAATCCAGCGAGCATCTTTCTGACCCGGTTGCCGCGCCAACTGCACGACACGTGGCGGGGTTCGCGCAGCGAGGGCTGTCAGTGTGGCATCGACGTCTTCTGTGCTGCGGAACGAATGCTGTCGCTCGGTTCTCGTCTTGAGTTCGCCAACCGTTTGGGCGCCACGCAGCATCAAGACGCACAACACCGCGAGTTCACGTGCGGCGAGCGCGTAGACCTCGTCGGCCACATGCTTGTATTTGGCGGCCCGGTTCGAGGTGCTGTGCACCGTGCGCGTGAGCCCCCGCTTTCGAAGCGACGCGAGCGCCTGCTCGATGTCGAGATCCGAAAAGGTCACGACCGGGTCACGGCTGGTGGACTGGTTGCACGCCAACCGGAGACTGTTCAGCGTGAGCGGGTAAGCGTCGGGGGTGGTGCTCTCCTTCTCGATCAGGCAGCCCAGCACGCGCAGCTCCGCTGCCGTGAGGTCGTTGTCCGGTTGTTCCGTTTCGTGTACCACCGAGGAAAGTGTGACACGATTACCCACGGGTAATGTATGAACTCGTGCGTGCCCCCAAAGACTTCTACCGCCCGCTTGCTGTCGGCGCCCCCGAACCAATTCGTGAGATCCCATTCCGACCCAGCCGGATGATCCATTTCTTCCCCGCGCAGAACGACAAGATGCGGGGCAAGGTGACCGATATGGCCACCAACTGCGACGTGTTGTTGGCCAATCTCGAAGATGCTGTTCCTGCCGATCAGAAGGAAGCCGCTCGCGCCGGCCTGATCGACGTGGCCAAGAACGCCTCGTTCGGTGACTGCCAGTTCTGGACCCGAGTGAACAGCCTCGATTCACCGTGGGGTCTCGACGATCTCACCGCTGCCGTGCTCGAAGCGGGCGACGCGCTCGATGTCATCATGATCCCCAAGGTCGAAGGGCCAGAAGACATTCACTACGTCGATCGCCTGCTCGCTCAACTCGAAGCGAAAGCTGGCCTCACAGAGCCGATCCTGGTGCACGCAATCCTCGAGACCGCACGCGGCGTCGCCAATGTGGAAGAGATCTGCCTGGCATCACCGCGCATGCAGGGTTTGTCGCTTGGCCCAGCAGACCTCGCTGCCAACCGCCGCATGAAAACCACGCGTGTCGGCGGTGGCCATCCCGGTTACCTCGTTCGAGCCGATGCGTCGCCTGACAGCCCCGAGGCGACTCGTGCGGTCTACCAGCAAGATCTGTGGCACTACACGATCGCCCGTATGGTCGATGCCTGTGCGCTGGCCGGCATCCTTCCCTACTACGGTCCGTTCGGTGACATCGGCGACGGCGTGGCCTGCGAAGACCAGTTCCGCAACGCCTACCTCCTTGGTTGTGTTGGGGCCTGGTCGCTACACCCCAGCCAAATCGACATCGCCAAGCGGGTCTTCTCCCCCGCCGCTGCCGACGTCGCCCACGCACTCCGGGTGATCGATGCCATGGGCGACGGAACTGGGGCGATCATGCTCGACGGCAAGATGGAAGACGACGCATCGGTGAAGCAGTGTCAGGTCATCGTGGCCCTTGCCCATCAGCTCGCCGACCGCGAGCCCGCACTGGCCGCTCTGTATGGGTTCACACAATGATCATTGAAGCGGTGACCATTGAAGCGGCGAGTGAACTTCGCCCCCGCCGTTCGGTGCTGTATATGCCATCGTCGAATGAACGCGCGCTCCAGAAGGCAAAGACCATCCCCACCGATGCACTCATCTTCGATCTCGAAGATGCCGTGGCACCCGATGCGAAAGACGCAGCCCGCACCAACGCAGTTGCCGCAGCGCAGTCAGGCGAATACGGGCAACGCGAGATCACGATCCGTTGCAACGGCCTCGATACGCCGTGGGGCGCTGATGACATCGCTGCTGCAGCCGGTTCGGGCGCTGCCGCCATCGTCATTCCCAAGGTCGGGTCGGCCGCGTACCTCGACGACGTGTCGGCGCGACTGGACGCGGCCGGCGCTCCCGGCGCCATGACGATTTGGGCGATGGTCGAAACACCCACCGCCATCCTGGATATTCGTGCGATCGCTGGGCACCCCCGGGTGAACGTGCTCGTCATGGGCACCAACGATCTCGCCAAAGAGCTGCGCACCGGGGCCGCCCCCGACCGATCACCACTGCTGCCGCATTTGGCTTTCGCAGTACTCGGCGCTCGCGAAGCCGGAGTTGCCATCCTCGATGGCGTGTACAACGACGTGCGCGACCCCGACGGCTTCGTCGATGGAAGCTCGGCAGGGCAAGCTGTTCGGTTTCGACGGAAAGACGCTCGTGCACCCCAGCCAGGTCGAGCCAGCCAACGAAGTCTGGGCGCCCACTGCCGAGGAAGTCGACTTCGCCTCCCGTGTCATCGAGGCGTTCGAGGCGGCGGAAGCAGCGGGCCAAGGGGTCATCACGGTCGATGGGCGCATGATCGAGAATCTGCACGTCGACAACGCTCGTCGCGTTCTGGCGGTCGCCGCCGCCATCGCCGCGCTTGGGGATGCACGCGGCTAGCTCAGCACGATCCAGCGCGTCACGATCACCGTGATAGCGATCGCTGGAACAACGATCATCGGTACCACCTTGGGCACCGGAATCGAAATGCTCAACAACCCGGCCGTCGGACGGCCACGCCGCAACAACAAACCGCCGATGAGCATCGGAGCACTGGCAAACAGCACGATGCCGTCGCGACCGAACAGGCCGAGAAGCACGGCGAGTAGGGCGAGGAGGATCAGCGTGTCGCCGAGCGTTTCACGCGTTCCTGCGAGGGGGATTTCGTTTGCCGACATCGCAGTCTGTATCGACCGCTTGCGGGTGCAGCCAAAATCAAGAACCCTTCAGGCTTCGGCGAAAAAGATGACGTCGGTAGTGGGTGCCGGCGATCCGCCGTCGGGCTCGATCGTGATGCCCCATGCGGCGGGCGCCATGTCGCCGACGTCGGCCACTTGGCGCACCGTGCCATCAACGGGGTCGAACTGGCCTGCGGACACAGCGCCCGCTTCATCACTGATACCCCACAGCTCGTACGTCATGCCCTCACCCGGATCGGGAAGGTCGTTACCGAAGAACGCAACCTGCTCGCGACTCGGTGACCACACCACCCGAACCGAACCGTTCGCACCTTCCAGCTGAACCACTTGCGAATCAGGGGCGGCCACGACGTCGTCGAGTTCGCTTCCGCCCCGCGACGAAACGATGAACACCGAAGCTCCGACCAACAAGATGACCGCTGCCGCAACCGCGAGCAGCGAAGCAGTGCGGCGGTTGCGGCGTTCACGTCGCGCCGAAAGTGCGTCGGTGGAAACCACGCTCGGGCGTGGTGCATCTTGTCGTGTCGTGGCAACTTCCGCCATCACCAGATTCTTGAGTGCTGGCGGCGGCTCGGCTGCGGCTGCAGCGGCGAGATGCGCGGCGGTTGACCGGAACTCGGCGACCTCTTGCTGACAGATCTCGCAATTCGGGTAGTGCTCTTCGAACGCACGATGTTCGGAATCGTCGAGCGCATCGAGCACGTAGGCCGCCGCCAAATGATGTAGGTCGTCAGTCATCACGCCACCTCCAGTAGATCCCGCAGCTTGATCATTCCGTCTCGGATTCTTGTCTTCACGGTGCCCTCCGGCACGTCGAGCAACACTGCCACCTCGCGGTAGGTATGACCGCCGTAGTAGGCCAAAGTGACTGCCTCACGCTGGGCATCGGTCAGCTTCGCGAGTGCAGTTTGCACTCGTTGGCGGTCGAGACCGGTGGCGATCTCGTCGACGACTTCGTCTGCGACGACGTCGGCAGCGGGAACGGCGACGTGAGACGCCCGATCGTCACGAGCACGTGACGACTCTTCCGATCGCACACGGTCGATGGCGCGGCGGTGAGCAACGGTTGCCGCCCACGCTGCGGCAGATCCCTTCGAACGGTCGTACCGGGTCGCTTGCCGCCACAAGTTCGACGAAGACCTCTTGCGTGACTTCTTCCGCGAGCGCCGGATTTCGAACGACTCGGAGCACCGTGCCATAGACGACCGGAGCCACTGCGTCGTAGAAGGCGGCGAACGCCTGCTCATCGCCCAGCGCCGCAGCGGTCAGCGCTTGGTCTGCAGTGTGCACAGTGTCAATCGTCCCACGCGAGGACACCTCAGGTGCATTGCCAACAGCGCGAAGAGCGTTCACGCTGAATGTTCGGAGCCGATGCCGACGCGGATTGAACCGGATTACACAGCGGATTTGGCGCGGGCTATGCGCCGCAGTGGAGGTTCAGACTTCGGCGCAACCTTGCGGGGTGGCAGCTCGTCGAGCAGTTCCGTGGTGGCTGCGGTGATGATGGCAACCGCCCGTTCGAACGCTGCTTCGGTCGAGTCAGACAGCTTCTGCACCCCGCTGACCTTGCGCACGAACTGGCGTGCCGCAGCCTCGACTTCTTCAGGGGTGGCAACGGGCTCGAGCCCGCGCAGCGTGGTGATGTTCCGGCACATGCCATCAAGTCTAGGACAGGGGAAATCAGGGCATATGCCGGATGATCAGGACGCGTTGATCAACTCACCGGTCGTGACGAGAGCGTCGGGCTGGTCGGTCGCTACAACGCGCCTGGGACCACGAACCGCGACGAACAGGAAGGCCACACCGATCATCGCCACACCGACCCACATGGATTGCACCCAACCATCTACGAACGCGTGCTTGGCTGCGTCAATGAGCGCTGGCGCTTGATCGCCAGCGGAAGCCGCGACGACGTATGCACTGCCGATGCCCTCGCTGGCCTGCTCGGCCAGTTCTGGTGGGAAGCCAACGAGCGACGGCTCGATGGCAGCCCCATATCCAGCAGCCACGATGGAACCGAACAGGGCAATACCAAGCGCGCCACCGACCTCACGCGACGTGTCGTTGAGCGCCGATGCAACACCCTGCTTGTCTGCCGGCAGCGTGGCGGTGATGGATTCGGTGGCCGGTGTCATGGTGATGCCCATACCGAGGCCGATGATGATGAGGCCCGGCAGTACAGACATGTACCCACCTTCTACCGAAGCCCGCAGCGCAATCGTCGTCAACCCTGTTCCGGCCACAGCGAGGCCGAGCAACATGGTGTTTCGGCTGCCGAGGCGAGACGCGATCTTCGGGGCGAACGCCGAGGCAGGCATCATGACGAACGACATCGGCAGCAGCGCAACTGCAGATCGCAGAGCGGTCCAACCGATGACAGCCTGGAAGAACGGGAACAGCACGAGAAACGAGCCGAACATCACGCCGAACAACAGCACCAGCGTCAACGAACCAGCCGCAAGACTGCGGTCGCGGAAGACACTGATGTCCAGCAACGGGTCGGCCTGGCGATTTTCCCAGACGATGAACCCGATCAGCGACACGACGCCGATGATGAGGCCGGTCAGCGCGATTGGATCCATCCACCCGCGCTCCGGACCCTCGTGGATACCGAGAACCAGCCCGCCGATTGCGAACAGCGACAAGATCGAACCGCCGACGTCGAAGCGATGTTCGGTGTGCTCGCGGGAGTTCGGTACCGACCGTTGCGCCAACACCGCCGAGATCGAAACGAGTACGACCGGGAGGGCGTACAACCAACGCCAGGTGACGATGTCGACCATGAACGCCGACACGAACATGCCGATGGTTCCGCCCGCGCCAGCGACGCCGGCCCAGATGCCGATGGCCCGGCTGCGCTCTTCTGGCGGGAAGCTCGATGTGATCACCGACAAGGTGATCGGCATGATCATGGCTGCGCCGACACCGGCGAGCACGCGAGCGGCGATCATCATTTCTACCGAGCCGGCGAATGCGCCCATCAGGCTGGAGATCGCGAACAGGGCGAGGCCCGACATCAACACGGGTTTACGACCCCACCTGTCGCCGACGGCGCCCATCGGCATGAGGAGCGCCGCCAATGTGACGGTGTAGGCGTTGATGATCCACAAGATCTCGCCCTGCGAGGCGCCGAATGCGGACGCCAATTCTTGCTGAGCCACATTGAGACCCGAGACCGAAGCGATCACAGCCATGAGCGCGGTGCACATCGCAATGAGAATGTTCCGCTTGGTGCGGGCGTCGAGGGGCGCGTCGGGGGTGGCGCTCACGGTTTCCTTTCGAAGTGACCCGGGCTCGGGGGGTGTGCTCGGGTCACCATCTGTCTTGAGTTGCTGGATGTGAAACGAGACAGTATCGTAGCGTTTCGATGACGGCAACCATTTTCGGCCAAACTTTGGTGATCGAGGCGTCAACTGATCCGCGTATCGCCAGAAGCCGTGCGAAGATGCTTGCGGCCGCCACCGAACTGCTCGTCGAGCAAGGTCATCGTGCCGTCACCGTCGACGCAGTCGCCGAACGATCTGGAGTGGCCAAGTCGACCTTGTACCGACATTGGGATTCACGAGTCGCGTTGCTCATCGACGTGGTGCGTTCCAACGCTCCGGAAGTCACGCCACCCGACCACTCGCTGAACTTCGACGACTCACTACGAGCGCTGGTTCACGGGTTCGCCAGCGCATTCGCCGACGAAGAGTGGGCCCAGATCGTGCCCGCGCTGTTCGCACTCAAGCGACAGATCCCTGAGATGGCCGAGTTCTCAACCGCCGACCACGACGAAAAGCTCGGCGTCCTGCAAGCGGTGCTCGACAAGGGGGTGGCCGAGGGTCGCATCCCTGCTGGTCTCGACTCAGAGCTCGTCGCCAGCATGCTCTTGGGTCCGTTGGTCTCGAGTTGCATGATCGACAACATCGACGACCTACACCTCCTCGCCGACTTCGTTGTCGATCGCTTCATCAACTCGTATCGCTGACACGGGCAGCGAACTAGTTAGGTGCCATAATAAACGGGTGACTGCCGACCTCAGCACCGCCAACATCTTCCGCGACCGTGCGATCCAAGACGATCCGTACCCATACTTCGACGCCCTCCGCGACCGCTCGCCCGTGTGGCAAGAGCCGAACTACGGCATCTTCATGGTCACCGGTTACGAGGAAGCTCGCCTCATCTACACCCGCACCTCCGAATTCTCGTCGTGCAACGTCGTCAGCGGCCCATTCGTCCGGTTCCCCGAGCCGTTCGAGGGAGACGACGTCACCGACGTCATCGAGCGCCACCGCGACATCCTTCCGTTCTCTGACCAGCTCCCCTCGTTCGACCCTCCGAAACACACCGAACATCGCGCGCTCATGATGCGATTTCTCACTCCCGGCCAATTGCGCTCAAACGAGGAGTTCATGACGCGCCTCGCCGATCGACTCGTTGACGAGATCGTCGAACAGGGTGCGTGCGAGTTCATCACCAGCTACGCCGCGCCGTACACGCTGCGGGTGATCGCCGACCTTGAGGGCGTCCCGGAATCGGACCACGGGCTCTTCGCCGAACGCCTCGCGAAGACCCCAGAGACGATGGAGCACAAGCCGCTCGAGTTCCTGTACGGGCAGTTCGCCAAGTACATCGAAGACCGTCGCCGCGAGCCACGAGACGACATCATGACCTCGATGGCCAGCGCCACGTTCTCCGATGGAACGACGCCAGAAGTGAACGACGTCGCGCTGCTCGCAGCAAACCTGTTTTCTGGCGGACAAGAAACCACCGTACGGTTGCTCTCGTTTCTGTTGAAGTTTCTTGGCGAACGGCCAGACATCCAACAACGCCTACGCGACGACCGGGGAATGATCCCGAACTTCATCGAGGAAACGCTTCGCTTCGAAAGCCCGTTGCGGGCCCAGTTCCGTATGGCCAAGGTCACTACATCCATCGGCGGCATCACCATTCCCGCTGGCAGCACTCTGCTCCTGCTGCCGGGCGCAGCCAACCGCGACCCACGCATGTTCGACCGTCCGGCAGATTTCAACATCGACCGGGCAAACGTCCGCCAGCACATCACGTTCGGGCATGGTGCTCACCATTGTGCCGGGGCCTATCTGGCACGGGCGGAGGGCCGCGTCACCGTCAGCCAACTGCTCGACAGCACGTCGAACATCTCGATTTCTGAGCCAGTGCACGGCACGCCCGAGGCACGTCGGTACGACTACATCCCGACGTACTTCTTGCGCGGCCTCGAGAGCATCGATGTGGTGCTAGAGCCGTCAGGCGCCTGAATCTGCTGCACCAGCCGCACCCAAAAGCAGCTTGAGTTGCGAGGCGGGTGGGCCGGCGGTGGTGCCGCCGTCAACCGGCAGAACGATTCCCGTGATGTGCGCGGCACGGTCGCTGGCGAGGAAGATCGCCGCCTCGGCCACGTCTTCCTGCCTGCCTTTGCGCGGCAGCGGCTGGGTGAACTTCATCACGTTCTCCATGTCGTAGGTGGTCATGCCCGTTTGGATTTGGCCGGGCACCAGACAGTTCACACGGATGTTGTATTGCGCGAGCTCAAGCGCAATCGAGCGGGAGCTGTGAATGACCGCCGCCTTGGTGGCGCGGTACGTGATGAGCCCGACACCAGCCTGGATGCCGGATGTCGACGACGTGTTGATGATCGACCCGCCACCGTGTGCTTTCATGTGCATGGCGGCGCGTTGTGAACCAAGCAACACGCCGAGCAGGTTGATGTTCACCACACGGGTGAAGTCGCTGAGGTCGTCGTGAAGGAACCGGGTCATCGAGCTGGCGACCCCAGCGTTGTTGAGCATGATGTGGAGTCCACCGAATCGCTCGACCGTGAAATCGACCAACGCCTGCACCTGCGCTGCATCGGTGACGTCGGTGCGTGCGAACGCGACCGAGTCGCCAAGCTCGGTCGCCGCCGCGTTGCCTGCTTCGGGGTCGATGTCCGCGATGACGACCCGAGCCCCCTCCGCAGCGAACCGTTCGACGCACGTGCGCCCGATGCCAGCCGCGCCACCGGTGACGATGGCGACCTTGCCAGCGAGTTCCGTGCTCATGATTGTCCGTCCTTCATTTTGAATATTTTGAATTGGTGTCGAAGCGGCGTGGGCGCCCGCGATATGCCCCCACACCAGTGCCATGCCGATCGTCGTTCCGCCGCCGTAGTAGGCGGGCCCTGCTGGGCTGGCTATCGCATTGCCAGCGCCATACAGGCCAGGGATCGGTCGATCGCGTACGTGTTGCACTCGCCCATCAGAGTCGATTCGGGGCCCGCCGCTGGTACCGACCGTACCGAGGTGCACCGGAAGTGCGTAGAACGGTCCGCGCTCGATGGTGCCGAGGTTGGGATGGGTTGTGGTCGGGTCGCCGTGGAACCGGTCGTAGAAGCTGTCGCCGCGGCCGAAGTCTCGATCGCGACCAGCTGCGACCATGCCATTCCAACGTTGCACCGTTTCGCCCAATCCCGCCGGGTCGATACCGACGGCCGTGGCAAGACCGTCGAGTGTGTCGTTGACCGCTAGCCAGGCAGGGTCCGGCGTGCCGGGTCGCGCCGTGACCACCGAGTATTTCGAGCGGAACTGGTGGTCGAAGATGACCCAGCTCGGCAGATTTCGGGGGGCGCCCTCATTCGCGTCGAACGCGAAAAAGGCCTTCTGCATGTCGTTGTAGTTCGCCGCTTCGTTCACGAACCGGTGCCCGAACCGGTTGACGATGATCGAGTGGGGCGCCGTTCGTTCCACAGCGATGAACCGTGCGAGCTGTTGACCGTCGTACGTCTCGCCAGGAATCGCCGCCGCCGGATACCACCACGCTTCGTTCATGTTGGCCAGATCGGCCCCGACTTCCATGGCCATGAGCAGGCCGTCGCCCTCGTTGCCAGGCGGGCTGGTGGGATGGGTGAGTGGGCCCGGCAGGAACCGCGCGCAGAGTTCGCTGTTCCACTCGTACCCGCCCGATGCCAACACCACGGCGTTCGCAGCGATGTCAAACCGTTGAGCGTTGCGCTCGACAACGAGCCCACCGACTGCTCCATTTCGCATGATGAGCTCGCACGCTCGCGCGCCCGAGCATGGGTTCGATGCCGCGGGCGAGACAGCCTTCGAGCAGCCCGGCGATCAGAGCGGTGCCACAGGTGACCTGGTTGGCAGCGGAGCGGCGCTTCACTTCGGCACCGTCATAACGCTCGGGCGTGTACGACGGTCGCCAGTCGACGGTGGATTCTTGCAGGGTCAGCGGCAGACCCAGCACTGGGGCCGGGCGTATACGGTTCGCCCAATCGCCGAGCCGGGAGCTGTCGAACAACGCCGGTTCCATCATGCGTCCGGTCGACTTTGCGCCCTCCATCTCCGGGTGGTAGTCGGGCCACGTCATCGGCGCAAACCGAACGCCGGAACGCCGCTCTAACCCGGCGACGATGTCTGGCCCCTCTGCGAGGAAACGGGCGATGTGCTGCGGCGTCGCCCGACCCCGGCTGAGCGCTGTCATGTACGTTGCTGCCTCCTCCCGTGAATCTCCGGCACCGGAAATGTGATTGCACGGCATCCACACGCCACCGCCCGAGACGGCCGTCGTGCCGCCGACAGTGTCAGCCCGCTCGATCACTGCCACGCTCGCGCCTGCGTCGTGGGCAGACAGCGCCGCAGAGAGCGCAGCTGCACCAGTACCAACAACGACGACGTCCGCGTTCATGTTCGTGTTCATGTTGACAGATACTAAGGCACCAAAGTAAATTGATCAAATGAGCACTGGCACAGCCACGGTCGTGTATCCACGCGACGGTTTCAAACCACCCAAAGACCGCACCGGGCAGGCCGACGGCTCGATCGGTCTCCCGGCCGGCACCTCGGTGTTCTCGGCCGACAACCACATTTCGCTGTCGGAAGACATCTTCTACGAGAAGTTTCCGGCCCACCTGAAAGACCAGGCGCCGCGCGTGTTTTGCGACGACGGTGCGTGGTCGCTCACCATCGGCGGGCGGGCGTTGTTGCCCAAAGAATTCACCGCAGTGCTCCAGCAGTACGACCCGCTGTCGGGTTCATCCACCCGCGACGGCGAGGCTCGAATGCGTGAGCTCGAAACCGACGGCATTCATCGCGAGCTCGCGTTCCCCAACGCGGTGCTCGGGTTGATGTGGTGGCCGGAACGGGAACTGCGCGCCATGTGCTTTCGCATCTACAACGAGCACATTGCGGAGATGCAAGAACGCTCCGGCGGCAGGTTCTACGGCGTGGGCATTCCGAACTGGTGGGACGGCGAAGGCTGCCGACGCTCGCTCGAAGAGATGAAGGAACTCGGCATCAAGACCTTCCTGCTGCCGTTGAAACCAGGAGCCGGCGAAGACGGCAAACCCCTCGATTACAACAGCCCGGCCATGTACCCGGTGTGGGAAGCGATCGAAGCGAGTGGTCTGCCAGTGTCACACCACATCGGCGAGGCACCGCTCGCCTCGCCGTGCCGCGACAACAGCGTGCTCGTCGGCATGATGCACAACGTCGCACCGTTCCGAGAGATGTTCGGTCGCTATGTGTTCGGTGGCATCCTCGACCGCCACCCCAGTCTCCGCGTCGGCTGGTTCGAAGGAGGCATCAACTGGGTCCCCGCCGCGCTTCAGGACGCCGAGCACCTGTACGCGTCGTTGCGCCACATGGCTGATCACGACATCGAGCACGAGGTCGCGCACTACTGGGAACAACACATGTACGCGTCGTTCATGGTCGATCCGCTGGGACTCGACCTGATCGACCGCATCGGCGTAGATCGGGTGATGTGGTCTTCTGATTACCCCCACAACGAGAGCACGTTCGGATACTCCGAACAATCGCTCGCGGACATGGTCAACGCGGTCGGGGCGGACAGCGCGGTCAAACTCGTCAGCACGAACGTGCAGAACTATCTCGGGCTCACCCAGTGAACATCTTGCCGATGGTCACACCGGATCTTCGCGCGCATGCAGCGCGACCGTGACGCCCGCTTGCGACGACTCATGGCCGACAAGGGGGTCGACGCCTTGGTGCTGTTGAGCAATGCGAACGTGTCGTACGCCACCGGCGCCACGTGGCCCCTCGGAGACGCGGGGCGCGGCAACGTCGAACGCCCTGTCGCCGTGTTGTTGGCCGACGATCCGATGCCTCACCTCTTCGCCCCGTTCGAGTCTTCGAACAAGCTCGATCTCGACCGCGACCATCTGCACGGGCCGACATACCTCGACTACGAGGAGGGTGTCGAGTCGTTCGCCGCCGCGCTCGTCCAGTTGGCACCGCGCACGGCCACCGTCGCATTCGACGAGCTCACCGGCGCCATGCACGGTCATCGTGACCTTCTGTTTCACACGTGGCCACCTCGGGCAGCCAGCGAAGTGATGGGACCGGCGCGGCGTCATCAAGACGCCCGACGAGCTTGCGTGCCTGCGCCACGGGTTGTGGATCACCGAGCAAGCCATGGCTGAAGTGCAAGACGGGTTGCAGCCCGGCGCTCGGCAGACCGACCTGACTGCTCGATTCTTTCGGAAGGTCTTCGAACTCGGGGCCGAGGCGAACGCGCTCGATCCAATCTGGCAAGTCATGCCGAAACATCAGCGCGACCTGCCGTGGACCACGCACGGGGGCATCGCATGCCCGCTGATCACCACCGAACGCGAGCTCGCCAGGGGTGACGTGCTGTGGGTGGACACCGGCATCATGTATCAGGGCTTCCATTCCGACTTTGGTCGAACCTGGATCGTCGGCGAGGAACCGTCAGACCGTCAGCACGCCCAGTACGAGCAATGGCGCAACATCAGCGACAGTGTGGTGGCGACGCTTCGCGCTGGCGTGACTGCGTCGGAACTCACCGCGGTCGCCATCGAATCGTGTCATGGCGAACTGTGCGATGGGAAGCGGCCGTGGATGGAGCACTTTTATCTGGGTCACGGCCTCGGGCTCGATGCCGCCGAAGTGCCGTATGTCGGCACCGACCTGGGCGATGGTTACGACCGTCGGTTGGTGCTCGAGGCCAACACCGTCGTCGTGATCGAGCCGATCATCTGGGACGAGGGCTACAGCGGCTACCGATCCGAGAACGTATATGTCGTCACCGAAGAAGGCTCGATGAGCCTCACCGACTATCCCTACGATCCGTACGGGAGCTGACATGGCAACCGAACAACTCCCCGATTCTCTCGCTATCCGCTCGGCACGACGCTCCCGGCTGTTCGCGGCCATGGAAGCCCACGACCTCGACATCTTGGTGCTCGGGCGAGTCGCCAACATTCGCTACGCATCGGGCGTTCCGATCTTGTGGAACGCTGGAACGCGACCCTTCGGCCCTGGCTGCGTCGTCGTGCGATCCACCGAGGAGATGTTCGTCTTGAGCACGTGGGACGAGGGCGTGCCAGACGACATCCCGCATGATCATCTCTTCGGCATCACCTGGAATCCGATGAACATGGTCAAGATGCTCCAAGACGTCGGAACACGAGCTCAGCCCGCACGGTGGGAACCGATGCCCTGTCGCCCCTGTTCGCAAATCTGCTGCCGTTGGCATTTCCCGACGCAGAAGTTGTCGACGCCGGGCCAGCGCTACGAGATCCGCGACGCATCAAGACATCAGAGGAGATCGACGCGATTCGTGCCACTGTGGCGATCGCCGACCGCGCGCTCGCGGCGACGGTAGCAGCGGTGCGCCCGGGCGTGAGCGAGCGCTCCCTGACTGCGGTGTTCATGGATGCCATGGCTTCCCAAGGCGTCACCACACCGGCAACTCAAGACATCGTTCGGATCACCGGTGACCTCGCGGTGTTGAAGGCCGGAGTGGTGCATAACGGCTACATCGCCGAGGTCGGCACAACGATTCGAGTGGTTGGTGCCCGTGCCAGTGAGCGCGCCGTCGACGACCTGTTCCGGCGTGCCGCCGACCTGTGGGCCCGGCTCCTCGACGCCTGTCGCACCGGTCGCCCTGCGAGCGCGCTACTCGACGCCTATCACGCTGCCGGCGAACCGCTGCCGACCATGCCCATCGGCCGCGGACTCGGCCTCGGATTCGACGACCCGGTCGTCACCGGCGCACTACCACGTACCGCGAAACAGGAGATTCTGGAACCTGGCGTCGTGCTCGTGGTGACGGCTCACGTCACCGACGACGACCTCGGTTCGGTCATCATCCACGAACCAATTCTCATCACCGCAGACGGCCCGGAAACGCTGTCGGCCACTCCGTTTTGGACCAACGATCGAGCAGGAGCTCACGCATGACCGACCAGAACACGACCAGGCACGACGTCACCAAGAACGACCCTGACGACTACATCCTGTACAGCAAAGACAAAGCGACGAAGATCGCCACCATCACGCTGAACCGTCCCGATCGGCTGAATGCGCCAACGATCGCCATGCGGCTGCGGTACGCCGACCTACTCCACCAAGCGAACGTCGACGACGACGTCAAGGTGCTGGTCATCCGTGGCGCCGGCGATGACTTTGGTAGCGGCGTCGACCTTCCCGAGTTCATGGAAGCGAGCAACACCGAAGAGGGCCAGGGGTGGCTCCGGGAGGTGCGGCTGGAGGGTGAAGACGTGAAGTATCCGCCGCGGCGCAACTTCCGCCATGGCGCAACTGTGACGCAATGGTTCGCTGATCCGCGCAGCGGTTGTCGAACGCTTCAAGACTTCAAGAAGATCAGCATCGTCGAGGCAAAGGGATACTGCTACGGCTGGCACTTCTACCAAGCTGGCGACGCCGACCTGGTGATCTCATCTGACGACGCGCTGTTCGGCCACGCGGCCTGGCGCTACTCCGGTGTCGCCCCACGCATGTGGTGGTGGGCCACCACCATGGGCCTGCGGAAGTTCCAAGAGATGGTCTTCACCGGTCAGACCGTTCACCGCAGACGAAATGAGCGAGTGCGGTTTCGTCAACAGCGTCGTGCCGCGCGATCAACTGGAAGACGAGGTCGCGAAGTACGCGCTGGCCTGCGCCAACAATCGTTCGACCGATGTCGTGTTCATGCAGAAGACGTTCTTCGAGGTGATGAAACAGGCCCAGGGCGAATACATGGGCAGCCTGCTCACCGGCATGTTGGAGACGATGGCCGGATACGGCAAGGCCGACGCCAAGGAACTCGTCGTGAACGACGAGATGTTCGAGACCGGCATGACCAAAGCCATCAAAGACTTCGACGAACGGTTCCCGCCCGAATGGCGGCTCAGCAAGAAAGGTCGGGGCGCACCCGAGTGACGGCCCTCAGCCCCGTATCTCGTCGTCGATCTCACCGGGGGAATCGCTGGCGCGTACTGCACCAAACTGCTCGCCGACGGCGGAGCGACGGTCGTCAAGGTTGAACCTGCCACCGGCGACCCGCTGCGCAAATGGTCTGCCTCCGGAGTGGACATCGCGGCGGGCGCCGACGGGGCCTTGTTCGCCTACCTGTCGTCGACGAAGCAAAGCTTGACCGCCGACCCGCACGCGCCAGCAGACCTCGATCGTGTGCATGCGCTGTTGCAGCGGGCCGATGCGGCCATCTGGTCACGCGAGAACTCGCTGACGAGTCACCCATCACTCGAGCGTCGAGGCCATCACCGCTGTAGCCCCCCACCTCACGCTCACCACCATCACGCCATTTGGTTTGGATGGATCGTGGAGTGAACGGCCAACGACTGAGTTCACCTTGCAGGCCTGGGCTGGCGGCCTCATCGGCCTTGGCCGCGGGTCACCAGATCGGGCGCCGGTATTCGTCGGCGGCCAAGTCGGTGAATGGCTCACCGGTGTCTACGCCGCCATTGGCACATTGACCTCGCTGGGTCGCGCTGGACATGAACTCGTCGACGTGTCGATGCTGGAAACGATCGCACTGTGTCTCACCTATTACCCGGTGAGCTTCGCTGACATGGCCGGACGCCCATTCCGCAGCGGCCGGTCGGTACTCACGCCGGGCGTCGAATCCACCAGCGACGGCCTCGTCGGCGTAGGCGTTGGTACCGGTCAGCAATGGCTCGACTTCTGTGTGATGGTGGAGCACCCAGAGTGGATCGAAGACAAGTCGCTGTTCGTGAACCGCGCCCACCTCCGGCCAGACATCGCAGCTTGGATGGCGCAGCGAACCAGCGCCGAGGTGCTGGAACTGGCAGGTCTGCTGCGGATCCCTCACGCCCCCATCGGCAACGGTGCAACGATCCCATCGACCGACCACTTCGTTGCACGCGAGATCGATCGTGACCAACCCGCGAGACGGCTTCGACGAACCAACCCGGCCCTACCGATTCACGCCGCCGTTGTTGGCGACGCCCCAGCCCGCGCCCGCGCTGGGCGAACACCGCGATGAAGCCAGTTGGCTCAGTCGGCCCGAACGACCAAGCGAGGCACCGCACACCGACGCCCCGGGCGCCCTGCCGTTCGCCGGCTTGCGCGTGCTGGACCTCACAGCGTTTTGGGCTGGCCCGCTGTGCACCCATGTGTTGGCGATGCTCGGCGCCGAGGTTCTCCACGTCGAGTCGACGGCACGCCCCGACGGCACCCGGTCGTTGGCGGGTATGAGTTCGAAGATCCCCGAGTGGTGGGAACGGTCCGGAGTCTTCTCCGGCCTCAACACCAACAAGCAGAGCATCACGATCGATCTTGCTTCGGAAGCTGGCCGTGACCTGCTGCGCCGATTGATCGCCACGTGCGACGTCATCGTGGAGAACTACACGCCACGAGTGCTCGAACAGTTGGGTCTCGACTTCGCAGCCGTCCAAGCCATACGACCCGACGTGGTGATGGTGCGGATGCCCGGGTTCGGGCTCGACGGACCCTGGCGCGAAAATCCTGCGTTCGCCTTCGTGATCGAGGATGCCGCTGGGCTCACGTGGATGACGGGTTATCCAGACGAGAACCCGCTGTCGCCGTACTGCGTTGGTGACTCGAACGCCGGTCTACATGCCGCGTTTGCACTGCTACTGGCCTTGCAGCACCGCCGCCAAACCGGCGAGGGCGTGTTGGTCGAAGCGTCGATGGTCGACGCCGCGCTCGAGCATTGCCGCCGAGCAGGTGGTGGAGTACTCGGCATATGGCACGTTGCTGTCACGCGACGGCAACCGAGGGCCAAACGCGGCACCACAGAATCTGTACCTCACCGCCGACGTCGACCAGGATGGTGGGCGCGACGCCTGGGTAGCCATCGCTGTCGCCACCGACGATCAGTGGCTCGCTCTCCGCGAAGCGATCGGTAGTCCCGAGTGGGCGATGGACCCGTCACTGTTGAGCACCTCTGCTCGCCGCCAAGGTCACGACGAAATCGATGCGCACCTGTCCGAATGGTGTTCGCATCGCACGAGCGATGCAGTTGTCGAGATCTTGTGGCCGGCCGGAGTTCCGGTTGCGAAAGTGATGCAGCCGCACCAGCAACCCACTCTGGAACCACTGCAGCACCGCAACTTCTTTGAGAACGTGGAATCTGCTGCAGGCAACGCCCGGCACAGCACGTTGCCCATGCGCTTCTCACGCGGCCCTCACCGACTCCACCGGACGCCGGCCCCGCTCCTCGGTGAACACAACCACCGAGTGTTGAGCGCACTCGGTCTCAGCGACGAGGAAATGGAACACCTCGGCGCGGCCAACATCATCGGACGTGTTCCCGACGCTGCCCGCCGGTAGCTTCACGAGATGCCCGAGTCGCTGCACTACGACCCCGTCGAGGGATCACGGCAGCGTTGGGTGCAACAGGGTTGGGAAGCCAGCGCGCCGGGCATGGCAGCTGTGGTTTCGGTCATGCGGGCCGAGCAGATCTTCCTCAACCGCGCCACAGACATCCTTCGCCCGCTCGACCTGACCTTCGCTCGATATCAGGTGCTGGGCATGCTGCGGTGGACAGGCCCGATGACCCTCGGCGCAATCGGTCATCGTTTATGGATCACAGCGGCAACGGTGACCGGGTCGATCAATCGGCTCGAAGCGGCAGGCCTCATCCGTCGTCTGCCACACCCCACAGACGCCCGTGCCACATTCGTCGAAATCACCGCCAAGGGTCGACGCATGTTCGATCAGGCCGTGACAAAACTCAATGCCGAGCTCTTCGATTCCGTCGGTCTCAGCGAGGCCGAGTCCGAGTTGCTGGTTGCGTTGATTGGCAAGATCCGGGTGAGTGAAGGCGACGTGGTCGCCGGCAAAGATCTCACTATGTGAGTGTCTAGGTGAGCGGCTTGGCGAGGCGTACCTTCGCCAACTCGGCCGGGGCCGCGAGCCCCTGCATCGCCACCTCGTAGTCGGGTAGTGCGTACACCTCGCCATCGTCGGTGATCATGATGAATCGGTCGAACTTGGCGAGGAATGTTCGGTCGTGGCTCACCGAGAGCACTGTTCCTTCGAACCCGTCGAGGGCGTTTTCCAACGCTTCCGACGAGTCGATGTCCAGGTTGTCGGTGGGTTCGTCGAGCAACAGCACATTGTGCCCCTCGAGTTCCAGACCGAGGATCTCCAAACGCGCCTTCTGGCCGCCCGACAGCGTTTGGAATTCCTGCCGATAGTTGCCCGCGAGCCCGTAGCGCCCAAGAGCCCGCATCGCCTGTTCTTCGTCGAAGAGTCGTTGGCGCACGATGTCGATCACCAGACGACCTTTGAAGTCAGGCCGGTCGTTGATCTGCGTGAACACGCCCACCGAAGTCCTCGGGCCGAAGGTGATCTTGCCGGTGGTTGGTTCTTGAGTGCCTGCGAGCGCCCCCAGCAGGTGAGTCTTGCCGGTTCCATTTGGGCCGATGAGACCGATTCGCTCACCAAAGTGGATCTCCTCACTGAACGGTAGAAACAGGTCGCCGATCGACACCTGGTCGAGCATGGCCACGCGCCGGGCGGAGTCGCCGCCGCGCAAACGCACGGCGATGTTCTGGTCGGCCACCGGAGCGGGTGGCGGACCTGCCGCAACAAACTTCTCCCACCGTGTCTCGGCACCATTCGCTTTGGTCGCGTTCTTGAAGTTCTGCGCGGCGCGCTGCTTCATGATCTTCATGTGGTGGAACAGGCGGCGCTCTTCGTCCTTCCATCGTTTCAGGCTGTCGCCGAGTTGTTCCTGGCGTTTCTCACGCGCCTCGGGGAAGGTGGCGTACGAGCCGCTGTGCGTCCAGCACCCTGCGCCTTCCACCATGACAATTTTGGTGGCGACGTTAGAGAGCAGTTGGCGGTCGTGGCTCACCATCAAGATTGTCGACTTGCTGGCCCTGATCTGATCTTCCAACCAGCCGCGGGTGGGGATGTCGAGATAGTTGTCTGGTTCGTCGAGCAGCAGAATATCGGCGCTGCTGGTGAGCAGCATGTCGAGGACGAGCCGCTTGCGCTCGCCTCCCGACAACTCCCCCACCAGTCGTGTGGCGAAGTCGTCGATCGTGGTTTTCACGCTGCGGCGCCCTGCCGCGTCCCACTTGCCCTCCAGTTCGTAGCCACCGAGGTCGCCCCAATTGGTGAGTGCGGTGGCGTAACCGATGCCATCGTCCGTGCCGTCGGAGAGCGCCTTCTCGGCAGCGACGAGCGCCCGCCCGGCAACTCGAAGTTCCGGCGGCGCGACTCCGAGCAGAAGGTCGCGCAACGTGTCGGTAGGTGACGACATGCCGACGTCTTGGGTCATGGTCAGCATCGAGCCGCCAATCGCAATTTCGCCGTCGTCAGCATCGAGTTCACCGGTGAGAATTCGCAAGATCGTCGACTTGCCCACACCGTTCGGCCCCACGAGGGCGGCCTTTTCTCCGGGAGCGATGTTGAAGCTGAGATCGAAGAACAACGAGTCGGCCCCAGGGGGGGCGTACTCCAAACCAGATACCACAATGCTGCTCACCGCATGAGTATCGCTGGAGCATCAAGCAATCGGTCTAGCCAATCGGTCGGTCCGATCGGAGCGTCAGCGGATAGGTCGCTTCGCTCCTTTCATTCCGGTGACTTCTCCCCCGTATCTATCGGGGATGCCCAGCAGACTGGCGTCGGCAGAGCCTCCCCAATCCGCTTGTCATCCCGTGCATGCAGGTGGTACGGCACCGAGACGACGATGACATTCTCGCGGAACAACAGAGCTCCCTTCAGGAACAGCGCAGCCTGGTTGTGCAGCAAGTGCTCCCACCAACGGTGGACCACGAACTCAGGGATGACCACGGTGATGCGGTCGTCGCCCCAACGCTCGTCGATCTCGTTGACGTAACGCAGCACGGCGCCACGCAGGCTTCGATACGGGTCGACTCTCACGTCGATCGGGATGTCCGGCTCGAGCTGAGCCCACCGGGTTGCGACGGTTGAGTTCGTGTCGTCGTCACAGAAGTGGACCGCTTGTACGTGGGTGGGGTTGAGCGACTTGGCGAACTCTGTGCCAGCGATGACGCCGCGATGCACCCCGCCGACCAGCACGATCATCGTGTGAGTACGCGGCATGAGCACCGTGTCTTCGTCGAGATGGAGCGATGCGGCGACGCGGTCGTAGTGCTTCCTGATCATGGTGAACAGACCCACGAGCAGCGGGATGATGACCGCCGGCACCCACGCTCCTTGAGTGAACTTCGACACCACGACGACGCACGCAATGATGCCGGTCGCGACCGACCCGACTGCGTTGAACGCCAGGCTGCGACGCCAGTTCGGCTCTTTGAGTCGTCGATGGTGAACCACCATGCCGGCTTGCGACAACGTGAAGCCGGTGAAAACACCAATGGCGTACAGCGGGATGAGGGCCGACACGTTGGCGTCGAATGCCACGATGAGCATGCCAGCGATCGCCGACAGGAACACGATGCCGTTCGAGAAGACCAGACGGTCGCCCCGGTTGGCAAACTGACGCGGCACGAACCCGTCGCGCCCAATGATCGAGGCCAACCGCGGGAAGTCTGCGTACGCGGTGTTGGCCGCCAAGATGAGGATGGCGAACGTCGAGATCTGCATGATCCAGAACAGCACTCCTGTGCCGCCATAGATGTGTTGCGCCAAGAGGGCGATGCCGGTTCGGTCGAGTTCGCCGCGGTAGGGCTGTAAGTGGCTGGCGACGATCGAGATACCAAGAAAGCACGAGCCCAAGATGCCGCCCATGATCGCGATCGTCAACGACGCGTTACGCGGTTCTGGCTTTTTGAACGCAGGCACCCCATTCGATACCGCCTCCACGCCCGACAGAGCAACCGCACCCGACGAGAACGCTCGCAACAGCATGATCACACTGAGACTTTGGGTGCCCTCTTTGAGATGCAGCGCCTCCTCGCTGAGCTGACCGCTTGCTACCAGCGCTTCGGTGTCGATCGGTCCGAGGTCACGGAAGTAGATGCGATACAGGCCCACGACGATCAACAGAACCAACGAGACAATGTAGATGTACGTGGGCGGCGCGAACAGTGAACCCGACTCCTTCAGACCTCGCAGGTTGACCAACATCATCACCATGATCATCAGCAACGAGATGCTCGACCCGATGATCAGCCAGCGCGGGAACCGCCGAAGTGATGGCGAGGACGCCTGCTGCGACCGACACCGCAACCGTGAGGATGTAGTCAACCAGCAGTGATGCACCCGCCACGAGCGACGGCGTTCTGCCGAGGTTCTCCTTCGACACGATGTACGAGCCGCCACCGCTCGGATACGCATGAATGGTCTGGCGGTAACTCAGCACAACGATCACCAGCAACACACAGACCACGAATGCAAGCGGTGTGAGGTACTGCCAGGCTGCGGCACCGATGGCTGCCTGCCCGAGCAACACGACCAGAATCTCATCGGTCGCATAGGCAGTCGACGAGATCGCGTCGGACGCGAACACCGGGAGCGCGATGCGTTTGGACAGGCGCTGGTGTTCCTCTTCGTGCGATGCCAGTGGCCTCCCGACAACGACCCGTTTGAGGTTCACCGTTCGCCTCGGTCGGTTCGCCTGGCGACAACAAGGGTGGCGCCTCGGCGCAAGGGTCGGGTGGGCCCGGGGTTCGCCATGGGACAGAGCAAAGCCAGGGCGATGGCCGACTCGGTGCATCTTCACAACTTCTTAGCGTGTGCATTTCGACACGACGACGTCGATTGACTTGGAGCCGTGAGCCACATCTTGGTCGTCGAGGATGATCCGTCACTGCGGCGGACCCTCGTGCTGAACTTGAAAGCTCGCGGGTACACCGTCGACGACACCGGCAATGGTGAAGACGCTCTCGCGCTCGCCGGCCGCCACACACCCGAGATTGCACTCGTCGATCTCGGACTTCCGACCATGTCCGGGGTGGCGGTGGTTTCCGCGCTCGTACGGCGTACGGATGTCGCGGTGATCGTTGTGTCGGCCCGCGACAGCGAACGCACCAAGGTTCAAGCGCTCGACCTTGGCGCTCACGACTACATCACCAAGCCGTTCGGCATCGAGGAGTTGATGGCGCGGATTCGAGCCGCCACACGGGCTCGCAGCCAGCCAAGCGAACCGATCGTCGACACACCGGAGTACACGATCAATCTCGAGACGCGCACCGTCGTCGCCGCATCGGGCGAGAGCATTCATCTCACTCCAATCGAGTGGGGGGTGCTCGAGCGACTTGTCCGGGCGCAAGGCTCGCTCGTTGAACGAGATCGGCTGATGGTGGCGTTGTGGGGCCGTAGCTCCGATGCCGACGCCAACGCGCTGCGTGTTCACCTCGCACACTTGCGGCGCAAGCTTGAGACCGATCTCGGCGCGCCACAACGCATCATCACCGAACCCGGCGTCGGCTACCGTTTCGTAGTTTCTGCATGACACCCGAGCAGTTCGCACGCATTGCGCACCTGCGCCGCGCTCGCGATCTGATCGACCGTGACTACGCCCGCCCGCTCGATGTGTCCGAACTTGCTCGTGCAGCGCTGATGTCAACGGCCCACTTCTCGCGCCAGTTCAAGGCGATTTACGGCGAGACGCCGCACAGCTACTTGATGACGCGACGCATCGAGCGCGCCAAAGCACTCTTGCGACGCGGGGACGTGTCGGTGACCGAGGCATGCATGGCCGTCGGCTGTACGTCGCTGGGATCATTCAGTTCGCGCTTCACCGAACTCGTCGGTCAGACGCCGACGGAGTATCGGGCTCGTGACCACAGCGAGCTCACCACGGTGCCGGTTTGCGTGGCCAAAGACATGACTCGCCCCATCCGCAATCCGAGCAGTTTCGGAGAAGCGTCCGGCACTCCCGGTCTTTAGGTTTTTCGATATGGAACTCACACTCTCCCAATGCTTCGTCCTCGTTCACGACCCAGAACTCGCGCTCGGCTTCTACCGAGACACGCTCGGGCTGGAGGTTCGTAACGACGTGGCCAACGAAGGCTTTCGGTGGATCACCATCGGATCGCCTGCGCAGACCGACGTGTCGATCGTGCTCACCAACTACCTGAACGGCAGCCCGGCAGACCAGGAAGCGATCGGTGGGTTACTCGCGAAGGGCGCTGCCGAATGGCGTGCACTTCCGTGCTGACGACCTCGACGCAACCTTCGAAAAATTGCGCTCCGCCTCTGCCGACATTTTGGAAGAGCCCACCGACCAACCTTGGGGCATCCGCGACGGCGCCGTTCGAGACCCTTCAGGCAACCTGGTGCGCATCAATCAGATGATCGACCGCTAAACCGTCTCGGATGCAGTAGGCAGCCCAGTCACAGATGCGAGCGGCAGTCGTCGATCGACAAGGGGATATGACACTCGACTTTGGGCTGGCCAGCTCAGGGTCGACCGCTGATCACCACGTCATTTCTTTGCAGTCGTGGTTTCCGGCTGTCTCCACTTGCAGCGTGGCGTGCTGCAGGTGGAATCGTTCGGCGAGCACGACACGGGCCTGCTGAAGTACGACTTGGGAGTCGACTCCTGCGGCGATGCCGAGGTGCGCAGTGAGCACATCCATGTCGCTCGTCAGCGTCCACACATGTAGATCGTGGACGTCCGCCACCCCGTCGACACCTTCGAGCGCGACGGCGACCGCAGGCAGATCGAGGCCTTCTGGCGCAGCCTGCACCAAAATCCGCAACGCGTCCCGGCCGAGTCGCCAGGCTCGGGGAAGGATGAACAGGCCGATCCCTGCGCCGATCACCGGGTCGACCCATCCCCACCCAGTTGCCCACATCAGCGCTGCGGCGATGATCACTCCGATCGAGCCGAGACCGTCGGCGACCACCTCGACATAGGCGCCCCGCACGTTCAGGCTCTCGGCTGCTCCCTGGACGGAGCAGCAAGAACGCAGTCAAGTTCACGACCAGGCCGATCGTGCCCACCACGAGTACCGGCACCGACGATATGTCGGGCGGGTCATCGAGGCGTCGTGCCGCTTCGATCAACACGAAGCCGGCAACCCCGAACAGCAGCACCGCGTTGGCGAGCGCTGCCAGGATCTCCAACCGGTACAGGCCGAATGTTCGGTGTTGCGCCCGGTTTGCCCGGTTGGCAGCGGTGATCGCTGCAAGCGCCATCCCCAAGCCGAGCGCGTCGGTTGCCATGTGCCCGGCGTCGGACAACAATGCCAACGAGTTCGTCGCCAACCCGACCACGACCTGCACCACCAGAAACCCGGCGACCAGCGCGAACGACCACCACAATGGGCCGACGTGGCGAGCACCCGCACGCAGATCGACATGACTGTGATCGTGGCCCATCAGCGGCCTGCGTCCCGGTGCCGTAAGTGCTCACGGCCGATGTCGAGCATCATCCGGACATGTTCGTCGTCGAGGCTGTAATACATCATCTTTCCCGATCGACGAGCCCGCACGACCCCAGCACCGCGCAGCCAACGCAACGAGTGCGAAACCGTCGACTCGGGCGCGTCGACCGTCGCCGCCAAGTCGCTCACACACAGTTCGCCCGCCTCCAACACTGCGTACAAAATCCGAGCTCGGGTGGCGTCTCCGAGGACCTTGAACCAGTCGGCTAACCGGTCGGTCTCCAGCACGGACGGCAGCTGCTCTCGTGTCGCCGCCACCTTGTCAGGATGAACGATCGGCGCTCTCATCTGCACAACTGTACAGATGAGAGGTTGATCTTGGCAATGGTGGATTTCGACGCTGCCTGCGTCACATCTGCGCCAAGACAGCTCGGTACAGTTGATTTCATGAGGCCGTTCAGACGCGCTCGCCGACGATGACCACCAGCCCACACGCACTATCGCCCGAGCAGTTGGATCAGTTCCACCGCGATGGGATCGTCGTGTTGCCCGAACGCTTCAGCCTCGACGAAGTTGCGAGGTTCAACGAGGCGCTGGAAGAACTCGTCGCCGCTGACGTACCCCAGAACATTCGCGAACGTTCGAGCGGCGTGGTGCGTACGGCGATGGGGCTGCATCTTCGGCACGAGGTGTTCGCCCGACTGGTGAACGACCCACGTTTCTTGATTCCCGCCCAGCAGGTGCTTGGTGGAGTGCCGGTCTACGCCCAGCAGGTGAAGATCAACGTCAAGGAGGCGTTCACGGGCGAACAATGGCAATGGCACTACGACTTCGCCACCCACCATCACGAGGACGGTGTGCCCGAACCGTTGGCGTTGAACTTGCACATCTTTCTCGATGACGTGACGGAGTTCAACGGGCCACTGATGTTCATCCGCGGCTCGCACCTTGACGGCCCCGCGCCAACCTCACTCGACACGGTCACCACCAGCTACCCGTTGTGGACGGTTGGGTCCGACGTGGTTGGCCCGCTGGCCGAACGCGGAGGGCTGATCTCACCCAAGGGCGCTGCTGGCACGATGCTGATGTTCGGCGACTCGCTCGTGCACGCCTCGCCGCCGAACATGTCTCCGTGGCCGCGACGGATCTTCTCACTCATCGCCAACCCAGTCAGCAATCAGCCAAACCACATTGCAGCGGGCAGACCACTTCCATCATCGCGCCTTCACACCCCTCGAAGCGCCAACCCCCGTTTGACTCTGGCTCTTCGGGCTGCACACCTGGTACAGGGGCGTTGGATATGAACAGCCGCGGCTGGCACGATGATCGAGTGAGCGACGACTTCGGAGTTCAGCACGTCACCATCCACGGTCACGACGTCGTTTACCGGCGTGCCGGTAAGGGAGAGACGCTCCTGCTCGTCCACGGTCTGGCCGGCAGCTCCCGCACTTGGAAAGACGTGATGCCCGCCCTGGCGAAGACCCACGACGTCATCGCGCCGGACCTCCTGGGACATGACAACACGGCCAGGCCGATGGGGGACTACTCGCTCGGCGCTCACGCGAGTGGTCTGCGGGATCTGCTCGCGGTGCTCGGGGTCGACAGCGCGACCATCGTCGGCCACTCTTTCGGCGGCGGTGTGGCGATGCAGGTCGCCTACCAGCATCCGGAGATGTGCGACCGCTTGGTCCTTGTGAGCAGTGGCGGGTTGGGTCGCGAGGTGAGCTGGTTGCTCCGACTTGCAGCTCTGCCACTGGCCGAGTACGTGATGCCCGTACTGTTTTCGCGCTGGGTCGCCGATCACGGCACATCAGTGAGCAGATCACTCAGCGGACGTGGCTTTCGATCGCCACGGCTCGCCGAGGTCTGGCGTTCGTACTCGTCACTCGCCGGTGCCGAGAACCGCAGTGGCTTCGTCCGGACGATGCGCACCGTGATCGACACCAGCGGCCAGACGGTCAACGCGCTCGACCGGCTCTACCTCGCCGCGCACGTGCCAACGTTGATCGTGTGGGGTGAGATGGATCACATCATCCCGGTAGCGCATGCGTACGCCGCGCACGAGGCGATCGTGGGCAGCCGACTGGAGGTGCTGCCCGGCGTCGGGCATTTCCCGCACATCGAGGCCCCGCAGCAGTTCCTCGAGGTACTCCTCGACTTCCTCGACACGAGCGAGGCAGCAGCAAGCAGCGCACCAGCGCTGAAGGAGATCCTCCGCGCCGGCGAGTAACGGTGCCTTCAGTCCACGGTGAGCACGCTGCTCTGCTGGTGGGGTAGGAATGGGATATGCGCCGCAGCCGCTCCCTTCCTGTGGGGCAACGATCAAGACCCTCCGCGGCGCGTGGCCTTGTCGCTGCATGTCACGTGCAGCCGACGATCGCAGTGACCGCGTTCACCGCAGCGCTGGCCGTCGCAGAATGTGGTGGACGAAAGGCTCTCGGGGTCGGTGCGGCCGCACTGAGCGGTCAACTCGTCATCGGATGGAGCAACGACTTCTGGGACAGATCCATCGACGCTCGCGCCGGTCGGCTCGACAAGCCAATCGTGACCGGAAGCGTCTCGGCCGATCTCGTGCGCAACAGCGCCATCGTCGCCGCGGCAGCGTGTGTGCCCCTGTCGCTCCTCTGCGGACGGCGCGCTGCCTCGGCGCACCTCGCGGTCGTTGGCGCTGGATTGGCCTACAACGCCAACCTCAAAAGGACACCGCTCAGCGTCGCCCCCTACCTCGTCGTGTTCGGGGCGCTTCCCGCGTTCGTAAACCTCTCAGCCGACGCAGCGTCTACTGCCACCGCCCCACACGATGATCGCCGGAGCCCTGCTCGGAGCGGGAGCACATTTCATCAACGTCCTCCCCGATACCGAAGCCGACGAGATCACCGGGGTGCGAGGACTCCCGCAACGGCTCGGACCCACCCGATCCCTGTACACCGGTGCCGCTCTGCTCACAGCATCAGCGGTCGTCGTCGCCGCTTTCGGCCGCCACCCGCCAACGTCGTTGCAGCGAACATTGCTCGCCACGAGCGGCGCCATCGTCGCTGCAGTCATCGGCTCCGCCCGAACCGGCCGGCAACATCTCGCCCAGTCGTTGTCGCTCGTCGCCGCAGCATCGACGGTCACGCTCTATGTCACCCAGGCACCAGCCGGGGGCCCTCCGATGCGGTAGCCACCAGCGGCAGACCCGGAAGCGGAACCCGCCCCGTCATCATCGTCCGTCCGCAGCGTCGGCGGTCGACGTTGCGGCCAGCACCGCCAGCTGCACCCGCGTGTCAAGTCCGAGCTTCTGATACGAGTGGTAGAGGTGTGACTCGACGGTGCGAGGCGAGATCGACAACCGTTCGGCGATCTGGGTATTCGCCAGCCCTGCCGCCACGAGCTCGGCGACTCTACGTTCCGAACGGGTGAGGGTCTGCCAGGGGCTCGCCGGCCGGTGCCAATCGGCTGCAACGGACAAAGGCGTACCGAAGTGGAGGTGCTGCAACCACGCCGCCCTTCGCAATCGGAAGAACACCTGCGCCTCGGCCTCCAACACTGCCGCCTCGGCATTGTGCCCGTTGCGGTGCAGCAGCACTGAAACGTCGGCCGTGCAGCGGGCAAGGTCGAGCGGGTGGTCCCGCTGGCGTTGCAGATCGATCGCGTCGCGCGCCCGCTCCGCAGAGCCGTGGGCCAACGCCTCGGACCACGCCACACTCGCGGCCCGTAGTGTGCTCGGCGGGCCAGGACGCCGCAACCGCGCCAGCACCCGGTCGCGCAGCGCTTCGTCGCCTGCCGCCTCGGCAACCCGCACCACGTCGGGTGCCAGTTCGAACTGGCGCAGGTGGACGCCGAGCGCTTCGAGCCCTTCCCAGAGCACCGTGAGCATCGCCGCCGAGGTTTCCACATCGCCCCGGGCGAACGCCGTCATTGCCCGCACGTACCAGAACAGGTCGGCCCCCTGACCGCCGCCGTGTTGCAGGGCCTGCTCGGCCCGGGCCAGCGAGCCATCGGCGAGGTCGAGCTGTCCGCGCAGCAGGTGGACGGGGCGATGTGGCCATGCAGCCAACTGTCAGCGAAGTGCGAACCGACGTCGGCGCCCCGCGTCGTGTAGGTGCTCGGCGACCGCCAGCGCGTCGTCCCACTCACCGGCTCTGACCCGCTGATCCGCCATGAGTGCTTGGTACATCGGCTCGTCCCACCCCATCCGCAGCCTGCGGCTCAGTGTCCATCCACGCTGGAGCGATCGTTGTGCCTCTACGACCCGGTCGGCCCACAACAGTGCCTGCGCGTGGAACAGGTGTGGAACTCGCCGATGACCCTGGAGTCCTGGTCCGCGGGCGGCCGCTGCGATCGCGTGTTGGGAGAGGACCACGCCTGCGGACACGTCGCCCTCCAGCGCAGTGAGCCAGCTGAGCACGCCGTGGGCCAGGCTCGGCGCCACATGGTTGTCGTGGGTGGCGGCGATCTCGAGGCTGCGAGTAGCCAGCCTGCGCGACCGAACCAGATCGACGGCGAACATGGCCGACACGGCGGCATCCGCCAGCAGCACAGCCTCACCTGGCTGGCCGCGCACGAGAGGCGCCATCGCCTCGAATTCCGACGTCGCCCGCCGCGTGTATCCACGCAGGAAGAAGACCTGCGACCGAGCGTTGCGAAGTCCCAGTTCGAGCTCTCTGGGTAGGGCGCGAGCGAGCAATTCATCGGCCAGCGCCGAGCTGCGGTCGAGCGCCGCTGAGAACACATACGACTGCACCAGTTCGGTCTCACAGGCGAGGTAATCGGGGTGCGTGTCCGGCAACAGCGAGACCGCTTGCTCCAACAGGTCGGTGGCCGTGGTGGGAGCAGTGGTGCCGATCTCGGCGGCGGCGCGGCGCAACACGCGTGACGCCTCGACGTCGCCGGGAGAGGCGCTACGGACGTAGTGGTGGGCGACGTCGGACGCCGAGGCGTGGCGAGCCATCAGGTGCTCGCCCACGTGGCGGTGCAATGACGAGCGCACCGCAGGCGAGAGCCCCGAGTACACCACCTCGCGCACCAGGTCGTGCCGGAACGAGAGGACGCCATCGTCGTCGCGCAGCACGCGCTGCCTGCAGGGCCTCGTCGATGCTGCCGGCAATGATGCCGATGGGGATGCCGGCGATCGCCGCGAGGAGTGTGGCGGGGAACTGCCCACCGAGCACTGCGGCCGTCGGCAGCAGTTGGCGTGTCGTCGGGCTGAGCTGATCGAGCTCGTGGCGCACGGCCCGGCGGAGCACCAGCGGGCAGTGACGACTCCTCGACCTCTGCTCGAGGTCGAGGGTCGGCCAGGAGCGACAAAACGAAGAAGGGATTCCCTGCGGCGAGGCGAACACGGCAGAGGTCGTCGACACTCGGCCGGGTCCCAAGGGCGTCGCCGACCAGATCGCGCACCGTGGTCTCGTCGAGCGGCTCGAGAAGCAGACGGCTCTCACTCGGCAGCGAGTCGAGGAACCGTTCGAGCACCGGCGTCCGCGGCGTCAAGCGGCAGGCCAGCAGCACCATCAGTCGACGATTTGACGGACGCCGGACGAGCATTTCCAGCACCGCGATCGTCGCCTCGTCGACCCACTGCCCGTCGTCGATCAAGATCGCCAAGGGCGCGTGCGCTGCGGTTCGTTCGACCGTCTCGATCACGGTGTCAGCGGCGCGGAACCGAACCTCCGGACGGTCGACCCACGTCGTGGCCATCGCACCGGCGACGCCTGCCGGGGGCTTCGAGCAGGTCGATTGACAACCCTGCCGGTAGCAGCAGGCGCCGCAACGTCCCGAAGGGTCGCTTGCGCTCGAACTCCTCGGCCTTCACCCGCCAGACCGAGAAGCTGCGCTGGAGAGCGAAGGTCTCGATTTCGTCGAGCAGTGTCGTCTTGCCCACTCCAGCGTCGCCTTCCATCGTCACGACGTTGCCAGCACCGGACTCGGCCGATTCCACCAGTGCGCGCAGCCAGGCGATGTCTTCCTGTCGACCCCGGAGGCGGACGGACCTGCCCACGAAATTGCAACCCTACTGACCTGCAACGATGACTGCGAACGAAGATCAGTAGTACCACTGATGCGCAGCTCTCGTGACCGTTTCGTATCGTCGGAACGAACCGGCGACCGACGGCATTTGGGGTGATCATGGACGAGTGGACGGACGAGCATCTGCCGCGGCGTCGCGTGCGCAGTGGAATGGCACTCGGCGTGATGGCAGCCTTCGGGCTGCTGGCGATGATGGCCAGCCGCGCTGCGGGTAGCCCGGCGGAGACGGTCAGCCTCGTCCCCGCCGGGACGGGAACCGCAGACGTCATGCTCACGGGGCAGACCTACTCGGCTGTCAAGAACGTGCTGTCCAGCACGGGGCCGACCGACCTGTCGATCGAACTTCCACCGATCCCCGGCTTCCCCATGCGAGTCGATCGATGGCATCGCGAACGTCGTCGTCACCCCCGACGATGACAACGCCGTCCTGGCGCTCACGACGAGCACCGATCAGATCCTCGGCTCGCTCACGGGCGGAGTCCTCGAGGGCGCTCCCGTCGAGGTGCTGCTCGTCGTCGACTGGGCCGATAGCGGACTCGACACCGCGCCATCGGTCGTCCTCGCCCTGCGCGTCAACGGTCAGACGCTGGCCGAGCTGTATTCGGGGTGGGCCGCCGGAGGCCTTCCGGGCATGCCCGATGTCGACGACAACTTCGAGTTCGCCGACGCAGTGCTGGCCTTCGCGAGTGAGACCCCATTGGTGCTCGATCCGGCCCATCTGCCCGACGTCGTCGACGAGTTTCTCGGGCTGACCCAGTCGCGCACCCTCGACCGTGTCGCCAGCCTGATCGGCGTGCTCGACGAGACGGCGAACGAGACCATGTACGTGATCGCCGAGTTTCTCGGCACCGAACCGGACGAGTTGCTCGAGATCGCCGGTTCGCTGGCCGATAGTGCCGCACAGCTCTTCGACGACGACCCTGCCCTCGTCGACCCGGCAGACTTCAGCCTCGATGGACCGTTCGAGCTGTCGTCGAGCGTTCTCCCCGACTGGCTGAACACCGGCCTCGATCTGCCCGAGTTCCGGTTCCGCCTCGGGCCGGCGCCGGACCGCACGCCAAGTGTGATGGTGCACGACGACTTCGACATCGTCACCGGAGCGGTGACCAATCAATTCGAGTACGACGTCAGCCTCCAGGAAGGCCAGGACCTCGACCTCGTGATCGCCGCCTCAACATTCGACGTTCCCTACGGGCTCGCATGGATGGGCCCGTTCACTGACGTCGAGTTGCACCTGTTCGTCGACGACGACACCGACACCATTGCCGCCGAGTTGTCCGCCGACGTGCCGATCACGACGCCGTCGCCGCGCAGTGCACATCGCCGTGAAGCGATCGACAGAGGGCAGCTCCGGCGACGTCCGTGTCGACGGGTCGATCCCACTCGACGATCTGGTGGCCTGGGCGGGTGGTTCGTCGGCGTTCCCCGGCGACAGCTTCACGACGTCGGCCCTCGACACTGTGTCGCTCGACGACCTCGAACTGCACTACGACACCGCTCCCGGCGGCAACAACCTCAGCCTCTTCGCCGACGCGTCGGGTATTCAGGTCTTCGAGGCCGGGCTCGACGTGACGGTGCTCGGGGCGATGCAGGAGCACCCCGACCACGAGCCCGGTGTTCCTCTTCGCCGTCCGGGTCGTCGACCCGGCGTGCAACGGCGGCACGTGCATCAAACTTCAGAAGGCGCTCGACGTCGGCGGCACCAGCTTGGCCGGCGATCTCACGGTTCCCGCCGTGAACTTCGCGCTCGTGCAACCGCAGGGCGCTCACTATGACCCCACGCCCCTGAGCCCCGATGCCGAGGCCTTCCTCGGGCAGGTCCTCGGCACGACGCCGGCCAACCCCGTGATCCTCGCCGGCGACCTCGAGCTGTCGACGTCGATCCCGTTGACCGATCTGGCCGACCCGCTGAACGCCGTCGGCATCACGATCTCTCCTGCCTCGTCGCTGCGCATCGAAGGCTCGCTCGGGGTGACGCTCGGAGACTTCGCCACGTTGCAACTGCAGACCTTCGAGCTCACGGCCGAATTCACCGGCAGCGTCGTTCAACGTTCCAGCAGGACTGCCAGACTGGATCGGCCCCTCCGGTTCGGGTGCAGCGCTGGAGTGGTCGCTCGACCCGTGGACCTCCTTCCTGCGCTTCGCCGAGAACGACGGCGGCACCGACGACGACGACCTGCTCGAGCTCGGCGCGACGTTGCCCGGGATCGAGACGACGCTGGTAGACACCAACCCCGGGACGATCCCGGCATCGATCCGTTGACGTTCAGCGCCGAGGTCGCGTTCTCTGGGACGCCTGCGTCGAACAGCTGGACCGCATCGTTCCGTGGAGCGATGGGACCCTGGCAGGAACCGCTCGGCATCGAGTTCCTCACGATCGACGGCGCCGAGTTGCTGATCGAGTTCAGCGAATCGGCCGGACAACCCGTCACCCCTCACGTCCTGTTGGCCGGCAACTTCTCGATCGGCACCGAACAGTTGCGCGTCGAGATCGGGCTCACCGACACCGACCCTCTCACTGCGTCGGTGACCGTCGGGCTGTTGACCGAGGTCACCGTCGACGACCTGCTGATGGCCGTCTTCGGCCAGAACTTCGGCGCCCCGGTGGCCGTGAACTCGGCCAGCGTCGGACCCGGTTCGATCACGTTGAGTGTGACGTCGGAGGGCACGTTCACCCTCGGCGGCACCGTGTCCGCCGGCTTCACCCCGTTCGAGGAACGCATCGGTGCGTGCGATGTTCCTGGCGCAGGTGTCACCCGCTGAAGCGACGCCGAAGTTCGCCATCGGTGTTCAGCTCGAGCCGCTCAAGCTCTCGGCGCTGCTACCGGCCAGCCTCGTCATTCCCGAGCAGTTCGACCTCGACATCGTCACCCAACAACCGTCGTGCGGCGACGACCAGACCGGGCCGGACGACAGCGGGTTCGGGTTCGTGTTCAACAAGTGGCCAGGCCTCGATCCAGACGACCCCGCGCTTCCGGGAAGCGTGCGCGACTGGTTCGCGCCGCTGTTCGGCGGGGCACCGGACCGGCCGACACCGTCGACGACGACCTCTCTGCCCTTGGAGCGTTCTCGCTGCCAGACGGCCTGGCCGAACTCGTGCGCGGCATCGGCATCCGCCCGAACGTGCTGCTGAGCGGCAACATTCCCCTTCCGATCCCGGACGGTAACGGGGGCTTCTCGTTCGACGACGTCGGCGTTCAACTTCGGCCTCGGGCTCCGCGTGGACCCCGCTGTCCTTCCCGACTTCGTCGACGACGCCGGCTTGAACCCTGAAAGCTGGTGTCGACGGCGGTGGATTCTTCGTGCGGCTCGAGGGGTCCATGATCGTACGTTTCAAGCAGGGCATGGAGCCGGCCATGACCGACGCTCTCAACGGCGTCGGCCTCGAGTTGCCGACGGCGAACCCCGTGCCCGACGGCCACGTCTGCCCGCGAGGCGGCTTCCGCGAGCCCGGCTGGGGGCTGGCGGTCGTCGGCACGACAGGAGCACCGCTGAACCTTCCGCTGATCGACCAGATCGAAGGCCAGTTCTGCTACGACAAGCTGCAGCTGACACTGGGCGGCGAGATCGCCTTGCCTGCGCCACCGAAGATCCAGATGACGCTCAGTGCCGATCTCAGCGTTCTCAACGTGCAGGTCGGCAGCGCACTCCGGCTGGGCCCCATTGGGGTTCGACGAGGTGATCATCCGGCAGCTCACCGGGCAGGTGACGTTCGCCCTCGACCCGAGCACCACGCCGTACACCATCGAACTCAAACTCGGCCTGCTCGGCAACATGCAGGTGCTGGGAAAGAACATGTCGGGCGCCGTCCAGGCGGGGGTCAAGATCGACCCGGTCGTCGTACCGCCGAAGCCGCCGACGTTCATGCCGATCTTCGACGGGTTGCGGATCAGCTTCCCGGACGGGATCGGCACCGGTGACATCGTCGACATCTACAACGCCCTCGAGGACGGGCTCCGCGCCGCCGCAGGCACGCCCGAGTCGCAGCCGAGGCCGGACATCAGCGCTCTCGTCAACTCGGTGCCTGACTTCGAGCTACGCAACTTGAAGTTCTCGATCTCGCCCTTCGGTGTCCAGTCGCTGTGCATCGAGCAGGGCCTCGTGCTCGCCGGCGACCTTTACATCGATCCGACCGCTCCGGCGAACCTGCCCGAGGGCACGTGCAACCGCCTCACAGGCATCATCGAGATGCCGCCCAATCCACCGGAGGGCAGTCCGCTGTGCGTCGATCGCAAGGCCGAAGGATGCTTCGCGGGTGTCAACTTCATCTCACACCCGCTGGCTTGATTGCCCAGGGCTCGGTCGCCGGGTTCGACGTCGGGCCCTTCCATTGGGAGGACTCGTTCGTCGACCTCAAGCTGACATTGCTCGAGCAGTACCTCAAGATGAGAGGTGGCGCGTCCCTCGACTTGCCCAACGGCGATTCGGTCGGCGGGCGAATGACGCTCGACATGCGCCCCCTCGAGATCAAGTTCTACGGGCACCTGGAGAACATCTTCGGCTTCGACGCCACCGTGAACGGATCGTCCAGCATCGACTTCGCGCAGCTCTTCTACGGGGAGCCACCGGCCGACATGAATCTGCACGTGGTGTTGGCCTCGAAGGCGTTCGACGTCGGCCCCGGCCCAGACGGCGTGCACCACGACTTCGTCGCCGAACTCGAGGGACAGGTCGATCAGGTGCTCGGCCAGCTTCAGGATGCGTTGCAGGACATCAGCGACTTCGTCTCCGACGTCATTCAAGATCCCGTGGGCGCGCTGAGCGACTTGGTGCAGAACCTCCAGGAGCTCGGTGTGACGAGTGGACTGCCGACCTGGATGACCGACATCGTCGCCGACATCGCTGACTGGGCGGATTTGGCCTCGGACGCCGGCGATTCACTGAGCATCAACGACATCCTCAACGGACCAAAGATCGACGGGGTCGAGGGCTTCTACTTCCCTGAGCACACGACGTGCGTCCAGACGGTGCTCGGCGTGCCGCTGTTGACGATCGAGGTCGACCCCGACACGCTCGAGGTCACGGTGGAGCTCACCGAGGGCACGGTCGACGACGACGGCAACTGCTGGACGATCGAGCCGGCAGCATGGAACCTCGGCATCGGCGTGGAGGGCGAGTTCGTCGAACCGGAGTGCGTGGGGATAGAGGACTCGGGCGAGTGTTGGTTGCTGCCGCCCGTCGAGTTCCCCGAGCTGGGTCTGTGCGACACCCTCGACCTCGAGTCGTGCGACCTCGGCGCGCTGATCGGCGAGGAATTCATGCCACTCATGAGTCAGGTGCTCGATGACACGATCGCTTCGTTCGGAGACGTCGCCGGAGCGGACGTGGCCGGCCTGATCACCGCGCTCAACCAGGCGTTTGAGGGTGACCCGTTGTTCCAGTTGCGATGCGCCGAGTTCGACCTCTCACTTGGTGACTTCAACGAGACCGAACTCGGGCTCGGCCTCGAGCTCATCCTGGGTGGCCAAGCGCACGGTGCGGGCGTGACGTGGAACTTCGACAACTTCGACGGGAGCGTCGAGTCGTTGATCGGCGTGCTCTTCGCCGAGTTCGAGGCCTTCACGTGCTCGACCTTGCCCGACTACGTCACGGAGGACTCGTCCGTCACGGGCAACATCGCGGGTGAGCCAGGCGCGCCGCCCGCCGCTCCCCCGGCGAACCTGACGATCACGAGGACTCCCGGGACGGTCGACGAGGGCAGCAGCGTGACGGTGAACGGCACCTTCGACCGGCCATTGGGGACATCGGGTGTCGTCACCATCGACTGGGGCGACGAGACGCAAACGACGGTTCCCGTCGGTGCTGGTGCGACGACGTTGCCGGCGCAGACGCACCTCTACCTCGACGACGACCCCAACGGCACCAAGAAGGACCTGTACACCATCTCGGCGTCGATCGACACGGGTGGCATCGGCGATTCGGTCAGCGTGTGGGTGCGCAACGTCAGCCCGGTGATCACCGAGCTGACCGTCACGCCTGACACGATCGACGAAGGCGCGAGCGTGCAGCTCGGTCTCACCTTCACCGATGTCGGCGTGGAGGACACCCACGCCGTGCTGGTGACGTGGGGTGACGGGTCGGCGCCACAGTCGTTTGCACCGAGCGACCCGATGGTGCACACCTACCTCGACGACAACCCGACGGTCACCACCCAAGACCCCTACGTGATCACCGTGAAGGTCACCGATGACGACACGGTTCCGACCACGTGGGTGCTCGAGGTGGACGTCCGCAACGTAGCGCCGAGCAACGTCGACATGACATGGACGACCGACCCGGTGAACGAGGGCGCGCTCGTCACGTTCCAGGTGACGTTCACCGATCCGGGTCTTGGTGACACGCACCGGGTGGAGATCGACTGGGACGGCGACGAGAACGGTTTCGTGGTCGGCGCGACGCGGTCGGTACCGCCGGGCAACCGGACGCTCACCGTCTCGCATCGCTTCCGTGACGACCACCCCGACACCGGAACACCGGACGACGTGCTCACACCCGCCGTCCGCGTGGTGGACGACGACAGCGGTACGTCTGAGGCCGTCGACGAACCGATCACGGTGTACAACATCGAGCCGGCGATTGTGGAGGCCAACGTGGTCACCACGCCGAGTTCGGTCGACGAGAACCACGATGTCGTGTTGACCGGCGCGTTCACCGATCCGGGCATCCCAGACTCGCACACGGTCACGATCGACTGGGGCGACGAGTCGGCCGACACGGTGCTCAACCTGCGCGTCGGCCGGCGTGATTTCGACGCCACACACCGTTACCTCGACGACCATCCGTTGATCAATACGGCGCAGGACGACTTCACGGTGACCATGACCGTGACCGACGACGACACGGGCACCGATTCGGCGACCAAGGTCGTCACGGTGCACAACGTCGATCCCGCCCTGACTGTCGACACCGCCGACGCCACGGGGCCGACCTACAACACGTCGTACAACACGTCGACTGGCATATTGAGTATTTCCGTGCAGTACTCGGACCCGATCGGTGGCAACACGCCGTTCACCGTCACTGCGACGGATGTCGTCGGCGACCCGTTGACGATCGCCGTCGAGAGCAACGGCACGACGGGTAGTGCAGCGTTCGCTGCGTTGCTCGCCGGCACGCTCGACGAGTGCGCCGTCGACACGGTCGACAGCAACATCCACCATTGCACGTTCGCCGTCGGCAGCGTGCCCAACCCCGCGACCGGCATCTACACCGACATTGCGCCGGGGACCTACAGCGTCAACGTGGTGGTGCGCGACAACGACCTCGGTACGACGATAATTTCCGTCAGCGTCACCGTCCTGCCCGAAGACGCCAGAGTGTGGTACCACGGCGCCTACTTCGCGGCGACGGCGCCCTCCGGCACGTCGGTGCCGGTCGAGCTGCGCAGCACGGTTCGTGACATCACCGGCGTGCCCGACGATGAGGCGTACGACCCTTGGCCGGGCGACATCCGCCAGGCAACGGTGCGGTGGGTCGATCGTGACCCGGCGCCTGAAACGCCGCTGTGCCCTGCGCCCGTGGACCGCCCAGTCGACGCCGTGTTCGCCGACTTCAACGTGTTCAACCTCGCCACGAGCGTGGGCGTCGCCTCGTGCACCTGGTCCGCCTTCCTCGGCACCGCCAACGCCCGTACCTACACCGTTGGAACCGTCGTGAACCGCTACTACACACGCAACGAGGGCACCGACGACATCGCGGTCACCATCGTCCGGCCGCTGAACGAGTCGATCACTGGTGGTGGCTACGTGGTGCCGACACAATCGACGGGCACCTACGCCAGCACGCCGGGCACTCATGCCAACTTCGGGTTCAACGTGAAGTTCAACAAGAAGAACACGAACCTACAGGGCTCGGTCAACTTGATCGTGCGATCCGAATGGCGAGGGTGTACCAGATCAAGTCGAACTCGATTTCGACGCTGGGCGTCGTTGTCGGCACGGCAACGAGATCGGGGACGGCACAGTTCGAGTCGAAAGCCAACATCACCGACATCACCGATCCGAACAACCCGATCCTGATCCAGGGCAACCTGCAGCTACAAATGCGGCTCACCGACGCGTCGCAGGACGGCAGCCTCGACACGATCTCGTTCTCGCTGTGGGAGCCGAAGAAGGGCAAAACGCAACTGCTGCTGTATTCGAGCAAGTGGTCGGGCAACGTGACGCTCGAGCAACTACTCGTGGGCGGCAACCTCTCGATCCACTAATACTCTGGTGATCGGCCACTCGCTAGGGGACGGTTGGATGTGATCAGAATGCCGGATCTGCTCGGCCAGAAGGCCCCGCCGACGTCGTGACCGGCATTCAGCGTGTCGAAATGCGCCGCGTCAGGACTGCACTGTCGATGCGGTGCTCCACTGGTCGACGGCATAGGCCCAGTCGCAGACCGTTCCGAGCCGCCGAGCGACGGAGGGGCGCTAGACGGTCGCCAGCGATGGGCGGCGGGTGTTGGGCCAGCTGGTGGCGTGCTCGTAGGCGTGGGCGTCGCGCAGCGCCTCTCCTCGGCGAACGGCTTGGCCGCCGAGAGCTCGAATCCCCAACCAGGTGGCCGAGTGGGTCACCGACTCCCAGGTCCGATCGAAACGACACGGAACTAGGGTTGAGCTCATGGGCCGCACCTACACCGACGCCGGGCAACTCGAGCGTGTGTACACCACGATGTTCGACGCCGTCGCCGACGACGACTCGATGGACACGATGGTCGACGCGCAGATGGTGATCAACTTCCGGCTGAACGATCCCTCCGCCGACATCTGGGTCGACGGCCGCTCGCGTCCGGTCGTGACCACGTTCGAGCCGATCGACGGTGTCGACGCCACCCTCACCGCGAAGCTCAGCGCCGACTCGATGCACGAGCTGCTGCTGGGCACGCTCCCGCTCGGCAAGGCGTTGCTGTTCCGCAAACTGAAGGTCTCCGGTTCGAAGTCGAAGGCGCTGGGCCTCGAACCCCTCCTCCACGCCTGCCAGGCCGTCTACCCCGACATCCAAGCGAACGCCCTCGGCTGAGGTGTGCAGGATCGATACCGTAGGTTTCCTCGACTCGCTTTCGGATCCGCTGCGACACGTCGTAGGAGCGAGTCTCGTCGCGGTGGAAGCCGGAGTAACTCACTCACGATCGCGATGAGCGGATGGGCGCAATGACCTGCTCGGCGAACCGGACTGCCGGCTCGGGGTGGAGCGGATGGCCGAAATCCATGACGAGATACGTGACGCCGAGGTCGACAAGGTGGAGCAACCGCTCCACCCATGCACTCGACTCCGAGTCGGTGCTAGGAAGGTCACCGGCGACGGTGACACACGACTCGACGTCGGTCGGGTTGCGTCCGGCCGCCGTCGCGGCCGAATCGACGATGCTGCGCTTGCGGTTCCAGTCGTCGTCTGAACGGTACGACGTGTTCCAGATGTCGGCCTGGCGTCCGACAATGGGGAGTCCGATCTGCTCGCCCGAACTGCCGATGCACACTGGCGGCACCACGCCCGGTCGGGGCGTGGCGGCGGCGTCTTCGATCGAGAAGTAGGACCCGTGGAACGTCGGATGCTCCTCGGTCCACATCAGGCGACAGATCTGCACGACCTCTTCGAGCTGACGCAGGCGCGTTGCGGCCGAAGGAAATTCGTATCCGTAGGAGCGGTACTCGTCTTCGCGCCAGCCGCCGCCGATGCCCAACATGAAGCGCCCACCCGACAGCACCTGAAGCGTCGAGGCCATCTTGGCCGTGAGCGCCGGGTTGCGATAGCCGTGCCCGAGCACGTGGTGGCACAGCATGACGTCGGGGAACTTCGCCGCCAGCCAGGTGAGCGTCGTCCATCCTTCGAGGAACCCTTCGCGCTTGTCAGCGTCGAAGCCGTAGAAGTGGTCGGCGATCCACACCGAATCGAAGTGGGGCAGGGCGTGCGGTAGGACGTGCGCCTCCTGGTACTGCACGATGGGCTGGAAGTCGCTGCCGGCATGACCGGCCACGGGCGAGAGCCATCCGAACTTCACCTGGTGATCACTCATCCCTCAATCTTGCCAGCCCGAGTGTCGCGTCATGCCCCCGAACGTCGGAGTGAGGGGTCCGCCACTTCCTCGACACCGAGCCTCGAGCGCGACGTCTCGACTTCGTTCTGCGACGAACTGACCCCAGGTGTCGCCGAGCCACCCGGCTCAGAACTGTTCGAGGATCTTGTCGTAGCTCGGGAGTTCTCTGGCAGATTTGTCGTTGGCGTACTCCACGAGCTTCAACCATTGTTTTCCGTCGGAGTAGATCTCGAACCGCGTGATGTTGAACTCGCCATCGGTGCGGACCACATCGACTTCCTGTGCCTGGTAGAGCGTGTCGTTCAGCCCGGTTCCGCCCCAATAGAGCACTTGCGCCCAGCCGGTCTCGCTGGCGAACACCTCGTAGGACTTCACACCGAAATCGGGGATCCGCTGCCAGAACATGCGCAACTCGCGAAGCGAGCCTTCGCCGCCCGCCATCACAGTGTCGTCGACGTCATGCTCGCCGTATTGCGGTGTGTACAAGGTGACCTTTCGCGACGCATCCTTCGGTGGCGTTACGACGGGTTCGTGCCCAGCGACGTGCGCCTCGGTCAGTGCTTGGTGAGCGCGGATGGCGGCCTCGGCCATCTCGAAATGACGTTCGGTTCGGTTGGTCAAACTGTTTCCCCTTCGAGAGTGCATTGCTTCGACAAACATCACCGATTCATCGTGCGATTGAGGTTCGCGTCGAGCGATCGCCAGAGACTAGACCTCGGCGTTACGAGACGTTGCGCTTCGAGGAACATCACGGAACGCGATCCCCTTCTCGACCGATCGTTCCCGCGGCATACCGAGCAGTCGTTCGCTGATGACGTTTCGTGCGATTTCGGTGGTGCCACCGCCGATGCTGCCGACTTGGCGCATGAGGAAGTCGACGCCGCGCTCGACGAGTGGCCCGTCGTCGTCTTCCCAGGCGCCACCGGAAGCCCCCACGATCTCGAACATGATGGAGCCGCTCCGAACGCTGAGGGCTCCATGGAACAGCCGCCCCACGGCCGATGCCTGGGGCGACATCGCCCCGGAGCCGATGCCGTCGGCCAACCGTCGCTGCAACGCGCCGGCCACGAGATGCAGCACCTCGAGTTCGCCCAACAGGTCGCGCACGACTGGGTCGTCCTCCTTGCCGGCAGCCTTCGCGACGGTGTACGCATCGTTGCCCCGACCGGCTCCCTCGTGACCACCCGAGGGCACAGTGACGAAGGGTGAATTCATGAGCGTCCGCTCGTGCATCATCCATCGCGTGCCGACGGTCCAGCCCTCGTCCACTGCGCCGACTCTGTCTGTGTCGGGGATGCGGACGTCGGTCATGAATTCCTCACAGAACTCCTTCGAACCATTCAGCATCTCGATACGACGGATCTCGATCCCAGGCTGATGGATTGGGAAGATGAACACCGACAGCCCACGATGCTTCTCGACGTCCCAGTTGGTTCGGGCGAGACACAGCGCCCAGTCAGACCACCAAGCGCCAGTGGTCCAGATCTTCGACCCGTTCATGATCCACTCTTCACCGTCGCGTATGGCGGTCGTGAGCGCGCCGGCCACGTCGGAGCCACCGCTGGGCTCGGAGAGGAACTGCATCCACAGTTCGTCCCCGCGGAGCATCGCCGGAATGTGCGTTCGCTTCTGCTCTTCGGTACCGAACTCGAGCAACACCGGCAGGCACGGGCTGAATGTCGGAGCCTGAAAGCGCCACGGAAACTCGTAGCCGCTGATCGCTTGGTTGAGTTCACGCTGGTGAGCCGGTGTGAGCCCTTGGCCGCCGTACTCTTTCGGCACGCACACACCGGCGAAACCCGCGTCGTAGAGTGCGCGTTGCAGGTTGCGATCGTGCTGGACGAGCGCCAGTTCTTCCTCCACGGTGCCGATGTCGCGTCCAGTCCCGAACGGCGCTTCGGTGGAGCGCCGCATGTTGCTGCGCATGAACTCGTCGGCTCGTGTGCGGAAACTCCGCACGTCCTCGATGTCGAGTGTGCTCATGCCGCGTTCCGACCTGTGTGGTTGAATGTGGTGATTCGGAGGCGATGTTCCGCCGGCGTGCCGTACAGAGTGCGATCCAAGGTGTGGCGTCGCAGCAGGAGATGCAGGTCGTGTTCGAACGTGACTCCGATGCCACCGTGAATTTGCACACAGTCCTGCAGCAACTCGGAGCCGTAGTGACCGATGTATGCGCTGGCCGCCGTGGCCAGTTTGGCGGCGCCGGGACTTCCCGACCCGACCGCGTGAGCCGCCACATCGGCAATGGCATGACTCGCCTCTAGCCACGACTTCATGTCGGCGAAGCGATGCTTGAGTGCTTGGTACGAGGCCAGCGGGCGCCCGAAGGAATACCGGTCGAACGCCCAAGCGACCGTCAGTTCAAAGGCGTGCTCCATGGCGCCGACCGACTCGGCAGCCAGAATGACGAGCGCTTGTTGGAGCTGCTCGTCGACCGCCTGTGCCGCGCCGCCCACGTCGCCGATCACGTTGCTGAGAGGTACACGCACGCCGTCGAACGCGACCGTCGCGAACCGCCGTGTGAGATCGACGGTCTTCATGTCGTTCATCGTGATGCCGTTGGCATCGGTGGGGACGAGTACTTGGGTGATGCCGTCTCCCGTGCGCGCCACGACGAGCACGTGGCTCGCTTGCTGGGCCGACTCGACGGCGCGCTTGACGCCGGTGAGGACGACGTCACTGCCGTCGACTCGCGCCTCGACGGTGACGGTACCGAGCTGATCGTTCGGAATCGGTTCCGTGTACGCCCACGTCGCCACGACCTGGCCCGCCATCAATGGCCCGAGCAGGGCATGGGTCGGGTCATGACGGCCGAGCGCTCCGGCGACGATGTTCGTGGGCAACAGAGGTCCGGGCGCGGCGTGCGTGCCGAACTGGTACGCGACGAGTGTGAGATCGACCAATCCGTCGCTGCTGATGGAACCGCCGCCGCCCTCTTCCGGCACGAGGAGCGAGATCCAACCGAGCTCGGCACCTCGCCGCCAGTAGTCGGGCTCGAAGCCGGCAGGATCGTCTCGCAACCGGCGGACCTCGGCGGGTGGCACGAGTTCATCGAGGAACTTCGACGTCGTGGACACGAAGAGCTGTTGGTCCGGTTCCAGGCTCGGATGCATACTTCACTGTAGCCCGCGAGTTGTACAGTGACTAATTATGGCGAGCGTGCCTGCGACCAAGAAACGGGCCCAACCGCAGGCCGACCCGGACGTCGAGATCAAGCCGACTCACACCGCGCGACGGTCGATCCTCGCCCAGTCGAGGTCGCAGGCGACCCGCCGCAATCTCATCCGCGCCGCGTTGCGACTCTGGAACGATCGGGGCTTCCAGTCGTTCGATGAGATCAGCGCGGAGGAGATCGCCACCGCTGCCGGAGTCAGCAAGGGAACGTTCTACTTTCACTTCGCCCGAAAAGAGGACGTCGTTCTCGAGATGAGCCTGTTGACGGTACAGCGAATGGAGGAGGAGGCCGAGACAGCCATGGAGCGAGGAGATGCGTGCTTGGCGATCGCCGAGGAGTTGATGACGTCACTGGCCCGCAGGGTGTCGCGCACGCCGCGTCTTGCGGTGCAACGAGTGAGTAGCCAATGGGTACGTTCACTGCAGTCGCCGGCCCAACCATCAGGACCGCGCAGCCTCCAAGACGTGTGGAGTCGCGTGGTCGCTCACGGTTGTGCCCGAGGCGACCTTCCCATGCGGGTCGAGGTGGACGAGCTCGCGGCGTTGCTCCAGGTCGTCTCGATGGATGGCATGGCGGCGTGGGCGGCCACCACCGACGGAGAGCTCCAACTTCGTCAGATGCTCACCCGCCGCGCCGAGTTGATCCTGCGCGGTGCCGCCGCCGCTTCCTGGTGACGCGCGCAACGGTTCCAGTTATCCACCAGCTCCACCTTGCGCAGACCGCGCCACAGCCCTCAAAGTTGGGCGGTGTTGAGTTATTTCGGGGTGGCCGCGTCCGGCCCCACTGCGACCTGGAGAGTTGACGTTGACCTCAGTGTCAAAGCTGGCTACGGTCCGGAACTCGGATCACCTCGCACCGACCTGGCAGAGAATGGAAACCCATGACGTCGCAGAGCGCGCTCACCACGGTTGAACGGTCGATCCCCGCCCCCGCCGACCAGATCTTCGACCTCCTCGCCGACCCCCGGCGCCACGCGGAGATCGACGGTTCCGGTGCAGTGCGCCGCGTCAAGTCCGGGCCGTCCCGGCTGGCTCTGGGCGACACGTTTGTCATCGGGATGAAAATGGCGATCCCGTACTCCACCATCAGCACGGTCGTCGAGTTCGATGAGAATCGCCTGATCGCCTGGCAGACGCACTCCACGATCGGCTGGTTGTCCAGATTTGGGGGCGGTCGAATATGGCGTTACGAACTACAGCCCGTCGACGGTGGCACCGTGGTGCGCGAGACCTGGGATATCACCCATGAGGCGCCGCGATCGAAGAAAGGCCTCGGCAAAGCCAAGGTGCGCGACTACATGATCACGAGCATGACGAAGACGCTCGAACAGATAGACGGCATTCTCGCCACCGGCGAACCACACGAACAGATTCCGCCCACATGATCAGTCGCGCCGATCTGCCGACAGAATCTCAGCACGTTCACACTGGTTCGGGCAGACATCGTTCGCTGCTTGTCGAACAGAGCGAAACCTGATCAACCGCTCGGATCGATCAACTCGTTGTTGGTTCGAGACCACGCTCGGCTCGAACCGGCAACGTCAGTCGATCATCTGAATGTCAGCTCCCTGGCGTTCGAGTACATGATCCGGCGCTGCTGTTCGACCGAAAAGTTCTGGACGTTGTGGAAGAAGTCGGTGGGCTCGGGAAACCCTTCACCGTGCGGCCAGTCGGAACCGAACAGGATCCGCTCGACCGGGAAGTGGCGGGCGAGTTCATCGACGTCCTGCTCGACGAACGGGGCGACCCAACAGTGCTCGATGAACTGATCCTTTGGGTTGGTCTGGTAGCCGCCGCCGTGACCGAGGTATTCGAGTGCGTCGAGCAACTGCGGGACCCAAGCGCTGCCGAACTCGATGAACGCCACTCGAATTCCGGGAAATCGTTCGAACAGGCGATGGGCCGTGATCACGTATGCGAAGTCGTGGATGATCCGGTTCTTCAGGAGACCCGAATACGTGCCCATCTGGCCCATGTTGTTCATGTTGTCCTGGACGACACCGGTCATGTGTTTCTCGCCCCACGCGGCCGGCAACATCTCGTACAGCATGGCGTACGTGGCGTCGGCGCCGTCGTGAGGCGTCAGCACCAGCCCCGCTTCTTGGAACAGGCCCCAGAAGCGATCGAAGATCGGGTCGGCGGGCGAACGCGGACCGTCGGCCGTGACCGCGGCGCCGTGGCGCACGCAGGCCACACGGGCGCCGCGCTCGATGCACCACTCCAACTCTTTGACCGCCGCATCGGGTTCGCACAAGGTGAGGAACGGGACACCGAAAATCCGGTCTTGGTAGGCGAAGCCCCACTCTTCTTCGATCCACCGATTGAACGCTCGGACCATCTCGACGGTTGCCTCGAGATCGAAGTGCATCGAGGGCTCGAGCACCACGCCTTGGGACGGGAACATCCACGTACCTTCGACACCCTGCTGGTCCATCGCCTTCAGCCTGGCATCGCGGTTGTACCACTCGGGGTGGTCGGAGAGCTTCTCGGTCATCTTCGACGTGAACACCTCACGCGACGTGCCCCCGCTGAAGTACTCCATGAACGAACCCGGCAGCGGGCGAGGGTGATGATCGGCCGGCCCGGGCAGCCCGACGAAGACCTCACCGTTGAGCATGTAGCGCATGACGCCGTCGACCTCTTTGACTTGGAGCCCACGGTCGTCGAACTTCGGGTCACGGTGACGCGTGAAGGCGTCGCTCGTTTCCCAGTAGTGGTTGTCGGCATCGAAGATGACCGGAATCTCGTCGCGAACGTTCGTCATATTCGTCTCCTCAGTCGGTTCCGTGCCGCAGCAGGCGGCCAGGAGTTGCTTGTGTGCATTCGCCATCGATGAACGTCGTCACACCGTTCACGATGATTCGTTCGTAGCCCACCGCCTTCTGGACGAGCCGCCACTCGTCGGCCGGATAATCGAAGAGACGCTCCTGTGGGAGGGCATCGACGGTGTCGGGGTCGTACACGATGACGTCGGCTGCTTTGCCCTCCGCGAGGTAGCCGCGGTCGCGCAGGCCGATCGCTTGTGCGGGATATGCCGACAGGCGCCAATGGGCGTCTTCGAGCGACAAGAGCTCGTGCTCGCGAACCCAGTGGCCGAGCACCTCGGTGGGGAATCGCCCGGTGGTGACGAACTTGGTGTGGGCACCGCCGTCGCTGATGCCCGGCAGCGCCACCGACGCATTGATGACGTCGCGCACGGCGGCTGGGTCCATTTCAATCATGGTCGTGCCGAAACCGACGTTGAGTCGGCCGGCGCAGGCGATGTCGAGCATGACATCGAGCGGATGCTTGTCTTCACGTGCGGCGATCTCGCCCAGGGTGAATCCCTCGTACTTCGCCTTGAGGTTCAGTGCGTCGGGTGCATCGCTGGTGATCCAGTTCACCGTGATCTCGTTCAATCGGTACCCGGCAGCCCCGAACCCGCCGTTGAGTCGGTCGGTCGCTTCCTTCAACGCCGGACGCCGGCCCGGATCGCTGAATTTGGCGACCTTCTCATCGAGGGTGCCGAGGCTGGCATCCATCCAGGCCGGGAAGATGTCCATCAGGTTGTAGTCCTCGAGAACGATCTCGGATTGGAACCGCACGATCTGGGCCGATGCCAACACGCGGAGACCCTCCTCCTGGTTGAGGTAATCGAGCCGCTTGATCGTCTCCAGATGCGGATACATGTTCTCACCGTGCTGGTTCACCGAGCCCGACGGCGCCAACGCGTTCCAGATGATCGGGCGACCGCTTTCGCGTGCGATGAGAGCCGCGATGTCGAGCGAGCCGGTGATCTGCGTGGTGCCGCGTCCGATCTTGCGGAGCGCACGTGAGAAGGCGACGATCTCCCGCTCGGTCATCTGATCGGTGACCATCGGAGTGCCATCGAAGTCTCGTTGCACGTTGCCGATGTCACCGGTGATTTGGGAACTCCACCCGCAACCGCCGGCTTCCATCGCCTCCTCGAGCAGTTGGCACATCGTGTCGAGTTCAGCGTCGGACGCCCGGTTGGCCTTGGCCTTCTCGACACCGACGACGTACTGATAGAGCGGCGCGAGCGGCACCAGCGACATGATGTGGACGCCCTTCGGCGTGCGCTCGATGCTGTCGAGGAATTCAGGGTAAGTCTCCCAATCCCATGGCATCCCAGCCTTCATCGTTTTGAGCGGCACGGCCTCGTTGCGTGACAGGCTCAACATCGCCATGTCCTGGTCTTCGGGACGGCATGGCGCGAAGCCGAAGCCACAGTTCCCGACGACCACGCTGGTGACGCCGTGCCACCCCGACATGGTGCACCACGGATCCCAGAAGAGCTGGCTGTCGTAGTGGGTGTGCAAGTCGACCACGCCTGGCGCGACGATCTTGCCGGCAGCGTCGACCACCTCGGCACCGTCGGACGCTGAAATACCGCCAATCTGGGCGACCTTTCCGTCCTTGATACCGACATCCGCCTTGTAGCGCGGTGTCCGTAGCCCGTCGACGACGGTGCCCCCCTTGATCACAATGTCGTACAGAGCCATCAGTCCCTCGTCCCCATGTGATCCGACACTTACGCCGCCGGGCGGCATTCGAGCATCGGAATGTCAATCAGGCGATCCGAAGATCGCATGTGCAGAAAGTTAGCCCAAAATTCTCAGTCTTCATAATTGACATCGAAATCGAACACACAACGGTCGAGCTCCCCCGAGCGGGACAGCCGAGCAGGTCCGCGTGCCAGCACCGACACTGTTCTGAAACCGACGGCGTCGGGCCCGGACGCGCAAATCCCGGCGGCTCCTCAGATACGGGGGAGAACGCCGGGATCACTTTCCTCGCCTAGTGGCTCGGACTCCTTCAGTCTGACAGACTGAAGTCCGAAGGTCAAACCTCACGGCTGAGACGGTGGCGTGCGCTGTCAGCCGGTTTGCTGCAGCCGGTACTCGCGAAGCAGACGTGGGTGAATCGCTGCTGCCGAGTTCTGGTCCCCGTGCAAGACATCTGGGTCGAGATCGATTCCGTTCGACCAGCACACAGTTCCAGCAACCGAGTCGACCGAAACGTCCGCGAACACCTCATCATTGTCGATGGTCGCGAGTACGCCGGGGAGCTCGCCAGAGAAGTCGAGTTCCCGTATGAGGCCATCAGAGAAAGTGACACGGAGCATGCGACCACCGAGATGATTCACATCTGTGACTCGTGGGAGCGCAGCCATGTCTACAGGCTACTGCAGCGGCTCGATCGGTGACAGGGCGGCGGGTTCCTGGGCTGAGGCCCAGTTCGCCAGCAGCTCGTCGTGATGCAGGAGCCTCCACTGCTCGACGAGTCGCATCGCTGTCCTCGGGAGTTCACCGCGGATCGTTGTGCCGTCATGAATGCGAATCAAGACTTCATGTTCGGCATAGATCGCGTGGAAGTGCGGAGGATTGTGATCGGCGAAGTACATGTAGATCACAATCCCGTAGAACTCGCTCAGCCGTGGCACTGCGCACCGCCCCCAATCAAGTGATCCGCGACCGACAGAACCGTCAACCTCGCTGCGACCTGTCGGTCTGGTCGGAGCCGCCGCAACGAATCGCTATGCGACTCCGTCCGACCTGACGCATCAACGCTGCGACCCGAACGGCCATCACCGACTCGAATCCGAAAGACGATCAACTGTCACGTGGGTCCTAGTAGCGCAGCCGCCGAAGCCGCGGCTTCGGCTTGTTGGCCGGGCATGACGTGGGCGTAGGTATCGAGGGTGAAACTCACCGAGGCGTGGCCGAGAGGTTCGCTCACGACCTTCACGTTGATGCCAGCCATGAGCAAGTGTGACGCATGGGTGTGGCGAAGGTCGTGGAGGCGGATCGGTCGCACGCCCCGCCGACGTCACCAGCCGGCCGAATGCTTGACCTACCGAGTGCGGGCGGATCGGGTCGCCGATCTCGTTCGTGAGCACCCGGTCGCTCGGAGACGCAGTCACGCCGAGCCGGAGAAAGAGTTCGCGCTATCGTGCCCGATGACGCTGCAGCAGCGCTGTTGTGTCGCCGTCGAGCCCCGATTTCATCACCCTGTTAGGAGGGAAGGAACGATCGGGAAGGTTCCCAAGCTTGTCGCATGTCGCCGCCGCGTCGCGCCGGTGATGCGATCTCGACGTATCCCGATCCCGTCGCCTTGTTCATCACTTCCTGAGTTTCTGCAAGGTGCTCGCGCATCTCTCGACTTGCTTCGTCGGCGTCGCCGGCTGCAACGGCAGCAATCACTCGCCTGTGTGAGGCGATGGACGCCTCGCGGCCCGCCTGCAGACTGCGACGTCGCTTGACAGGCGTCGCCATAGGCCCCGGGTGTGAATCCCACCACATCACCCCGAGTGCGCCGGCGAGAATGTTCATGGTCACATTACCGCACAGCGCGATCAACAACTGATGAAAGTCCTGCGCTGCGTGTGTGAACTGGTCGACCGAGATCAAGCTCTCACTCTCGTTAACGGACTCTTCCAGCCGCTTCACTACATCGCGTCGATCGGGAAGTCCAGCCGCTAGCCCGGCGCACGTCGGCTCGATCGACAGCCGCGCGATCGCCAGATCGTCGAGCGTCACACGGTTCGCCTGCAGTGTGAGACCAAGGTGATACGCCGCACTGGCGGCAGTTGGGCGGATCGCCCACGCCCCTCCGACGTTGCCGCGCCGTATACGAATCAAGCCTTCTGTCTCAAGGATACGGAGGGCCTCACGAAGGCTCGGGCGACTGACCCCGAACTGCTCGATCAGGTCAGACTCACGCGGCAGCTCATCGCCATCTGATAGCTCGCCAGTCACGATCCGCCACCGCAGGTCTGCCGCCACAATCTCGGAGACCTTGGGAGCCCGCACCGACGTCCGATTTGACGAACTGTCGCCGTTTTGAGTGCGAGGATCCTCGTAAGGGTGATCAGTCATCAGTTAAATCATAGCATTCGCTGATTTGCTAACTTTGGCACAAACAACCTAATCGAGCCGCATCGAGAAGGGTCGCGCTGAACGAGTCAACTCGCGCAGCAGAAGTTGGCGATGGCCGCCGCCGCGTCGCAACTGATGTCAGGTGTAACCGTGCACATGACCTCCGACGTGTGAACTGTACCCATGAGCTGTCGACAACAGGCGGCCACACCCGCTCGAAGAAGTCTGCGATACAGCTCGACCCCCTCGTCCCTCAACGGGTCGCACTCATTGACGGTGATTGTCGTCCGTACGAGCCCCCGCAAGTCATCTTCGGTGGCGAACAAGGGCCAGGCCAGAGGATTCTCTTCATGGACATGTTCGATGCCGTATGCGATCGGCGCAGTGTCGGTGTGAAGGTCGAGGACGATCCCGTTGTTGTCGATTGTCGAGCGGAGCGCAGCCTGCGGCCACTTGCCTGCAATCATTGGGCAGAGCACGTAGAGCCCGCTGATAATGCTGAGCTGGTGGTCGAATTTGAGGCGAAGTGCAGTGGCGATCGCGAGGTTTCCGCCGCCGCTGTCGCCGGCGACGATGATCTTCGTTCGATCGATGCCAAGTTGCGCCGAGGCACGCTGCAACCATCTGATTCCGGACACGCAGTCGTTGAGTCCGGCCGGAAAAGGTGCAACCTCGGTGCTCGTAGAAGGAATCAGGGAATTCCGAAAGTCGACCATTGCAACTGCCACGCCGAACCGGGCGATGAGCCGACTCCACGACACGTACATGCCATCGAAGCACGATCCCTGTCGCATCGCGCCACCATGGATGTAGTACACGCACGGCACCGGATCCGATCGTTGCGGTCGAACCAGCCGAATCTGTCACGGTGTTCGAATCGGGGTCGGATTCGAACACATGAACCGATTCGTCGAGGCCCGCACTTGGAGCTACCGAGTCATCTTGGAGACTGTCGAAGAACGACTTCGCCGCTGACGCGGCGCGCTGGCCCTTGTGCGAGTTCGCTAATGCAACCAACTGCTCGCGACGACGAAACGAGCGGACCAGACATGGGAGCGCATCCCGCCAGAACGCCTTGATCCGCGGATCGATTCGCTCGTCAGCCTCTATTGTTTGCAAGTCCTATCCTCGGCACCAGTAGCGATCAACGGGCTTTGCCGCGAACTTCGCTCTTTGCACCCGTCGAGCCACGGTTAACTCCAATGAGTCCGACATGTCGGGCACTGAAACCCCGTTGCTTGGCAAACTCTGGCCCCGGCCCACCCGCCATCAGCCCGCCGTCGACGACAAGGCTCTGACCCGTAATGAACGCTGCGTCGTCGCCAAGCAGGAATGCGATCGCGTCGGCAATATTGGCGCCTTGGCCCCACGTGCGCCACGGCTGCTCGGCCGGCGGTTCCGTTTCGAGATCGGGACGGCCACCGTGTGAGAGCGGTGTGTCGATCACTCCAGGGCAGACGGCGTTGACGCGGATTCGATCGATCGCAAGCTCCACTGCGGCCGACTGCGTGAAGTTCACCACTGCCGCCTTCGCTGCAGCGTACGCCACCGGCCCGCCGCCGCCGTTGAATGCCGCGACCGAACCCAAGTTGACAATGCTGCCTCCACCACCCTGTGCCTGCATCGCGAGCGTGCCGTGCTTGACTCCGAAAACACGCCTCGAACCAACACGTCGAACGTGTAGTCCCAATCGTCCGCCTCGAGTTCGGTGACCGGACCGAACGCACCTCCGACCCCTGCGTTGTTGACGACCGCTGAGCACCGGCCAAATCGGGTTACGGCGAGCCGGACTGCAGCCGCTACGTCGTCTTCGACACTGACATTCGCAACCGCAGTTTCGAGACAGTCGGCGTGGTCTTCGAACTCAGCGGCCAGGGAAGTGAGGTTTACCTCGTTCATGTCGGCGGCAACGACACGCCAACCATCCTGTAACAAGCGTCGAGTTGTTGCCCGGCCGATTCCGCTGGCGGCTCCGGTGACGACCGCAACCCTTCCGTGTATTTGATCCATTCGTGCTTCCTTTGAAGTGCCGATTCCGTCAGCTCGTGGAGTACCGGAATTCGGAGGGCGACGGCGAGGTGGCCGACGAGATGGTTACGCCGGACCAGCGGTGTCTACCTGTTCGAGCGTGGCGATGAAGTCGGCGATCCGGTTGGCGGCCGAAATGACGAGTGGGAACCCGATATACGGAACGAGCTGAGTGAGGATCTCGCTGACCTCTTCGGCCGTCAGGCCATTTTCGACTCCGCGCAGCGTTTGTAACTGTGTCTCCTCGGCAGCACCGATCGCCACCACGGCAGCGATGGTGGCAATGCTCCGATCCCGCTGGCTCAACCCGGGTCGTGACCAGATTCCGCCGTACACGAATGACGTAGCGAGGTCGCGTAGAGCCGGTGTCGCAGTCATCAACTTTGGTGCCAACGCTGCGATGACTTCGGCGCGCATGGCTTCTGCGGCGGACCGGTGCTCAGATGATGATGACATTGAATTCTCCAACTTCCTCTGCCTGCCTATCTTTGCTCGATGAGTTCACGACTCTTGCGATGCGTACCCGAATCGGTACTCGCTGGGATCGACCTCACGGGTCATCGTCCAGTAGTCGACGTTTCTCAGTGCCATGTTCACGACGACGCGACCGTTCGAGTTCGTGTAGTAGTTGTCGACACCGGGATGCGTCCAGATCATCCGCTCATTGGCAGAGTCGACACGTACGTTGTAGGCATCGAAGGGTTCCTCTCGGACGTCGAACGTCTGGGCGTCTCGCTCGAACATGGCATCGAGTAGACCGAGCGTGTAGTGCACCTGCGCTTCAACGAGGAACAAGAGGCTGCCTCCGTGTCCGGGTTGCAGGTTCGGTCCGTACAGCGTGAGGAAGTTCGGGAATCCTGGCACCACGGTTCCGAGGTAGGCTCGAGCGTCGTCGTCGTTCCAGAAGTCACGCAATGCGCGTCCATCTTTCCCGATCACTGTCATCGAGCTGATGAATCGGACGGCGTCGAAACCGGTCGAGAGTACGAGCACATCGAGGTCGTGGTGGCGTCCGTCCGTGGTGAGGACTCCCTCCGGTGTTACCCGCTCGATGCCGCTCGTCACCAGCTCGACGTTGTCGCGTCGGAACGTTCGAAACCAGCCGTGGTCCATCAAGATCCGCTTACCGAACGGCGGATACTTGGGCAGCATCGCGTCGATCAGGTCGTCGCGTCGATCACCCAGTTCCGACTCGATGTAGCGAGTGAAGTATCGACGGTGCGAATCGTTCGCAGCGTTGATCGAACGTTCGGGGTGCGGCCAATCCGGGTCGTGTTGGAGCGAAGCGTGGGCCCGGTCGTTGAACGTCCACGCGAGCCGAACGCGGTACCACGCTGCGTACAGCGAAACGTTGCGCATCAACCAGTGGATTTCGTCTGGGACTCGCACGTCGAGTTTCTCGAACGGGGTCGCCCACTGGGGAGTGCGTTGGAACACGACCAGCTCGTCGACCTCGGGGGCGATCGCCGGCACGATCTGCATGGCGCTGGCGCCAGTTCCGATGATGCCAACTCGCTTGCCGGTGACATCGAGATCTTCGGGCCATCGAGCGGTGTGAAAGCTCGGGCCGTCAAACGTGTCCAATCCTTCGATGTACGGAACCTTGGGGGTGTTGAGCGCCCCGACAGCGCTGACCAACAAGTCTGACTTGATGTTCTCAGTCTTTCCGTCCGCATGTTGAACAGCGGTGTGCCAAACACACTCGTCTGCGTCGAAACGACTCTCGACCACCTTGGTCCCGAACGACACTTGATCGGTGACGCCGAACTTGTCGGCCACGTCCTGTAGGTAGTTGCGAATCTCCGCGCCCTTCGCGTAAAAGTGCGGCCACTCATTGGGAGCAAACGAGAACGAGTACAGGTGACTCGGCGTGTCGACGCCGACACCCGGATATCGGTTCTCGCGCCATGTGCCCCCGATAGCGTCGTTTTTCTCGATGATCCGGTAGTGGATCCCACGCTCGGCGAACTTGATTGCAGCGCAGATCCCCGAGATGCCAGCACCGACAATCAGCGCACTGAAGCCCGTCGGCACGGGAGGCGAACTGGACGAACTGGACTCTTCGGTTTCGAGAAGGCCGAGTTCGGCCGCGATCATCGGCCCGTACTCAGGCGGAATGTACTCGCCCATCGAGACGCCAAGCATCTCGCACAACATGTCATGCGGCGGCGAAGGGAGTCTAACCGCACCGGTCTCGAACCATTCGGCGATCGCATTCGCCGCGGTCGTCCGCACGTGACGTTGCAGTTCGTCGCTGAAGCCTGCACTGTCATTGTCCGAGGTGCCGACGATCTTGGTCGGGAGGTAGGGCTCGCGGATCCATCCCGTGTCGCCAGTGAGTTGAACCAGCACCAGCAAAAGCGTCGGGATATTGGCCGTTTCGATCGCACGAACAAGACTGTCGTGCGTGTCCGACCGCAGTGTGACTTGACTCATCATGCTGCTCCGGCAGCGGCCGCCGGTTGCTGGGGCAGGGCGTTGAACCGAGCATGAAGGGGCCAGTACCCGCGTGTGGTCCACCCGTGGATACTCGGCTGTTCCAGGTCGGGGTTTAGGGTCAGGCTCCCCAAACGCTCGACGACCGCCGTGTAAATCTCGAGCAGTTCAGCGCGTGCCAGCCACATTCCTCCGCAGGTGCGCGGCCCGTACCAGAAAGCAGTGTGGTCTCTCGGGTTCGGTCGCTCGAGTTGAACGTCGAACGGACAGCCGTAGTGGGCGCCGTCGACGTTGGCCGACGCCAAGATGGGCATGATGACCGAACCCTTAGGGACTGCGACACCTCCGATCTCCGTGTCTGCGATGACGTCTCGCCCCTGGAAGTGGGTGACACCGATCACCCGGAGCGCTTCTTCGACAAAGTTGGCAATGGTCGGTTCGCCGCCGTCACGCAATTGGTCCTGCAACTCCGGTTGCGTCAGCATCAGGTACAACCCGTTACAGGTTGCATAGCTGGTGGTGTCGCTCCCGGCGAAGAACGCTGTGAGAATGCCGGCGATCATGTCATCCAGTCCCCAGTCGGGGAAGATGCTGGGGCCATCCTGCGCATACATGCTGATGAGGTCGTCACCTAGGTTCTTGCCGGCGAGCGCACGCTCGGCGAACGGCCTGAGTCGCTCGACCAGTTCGTCGACGGCGGCCACCGCACGTTCGCCGAGTAGGTCCATGCCATCGGCGGCGCCCCCAGGAGCTGGGCGCTGTCAAATGCCATCAGGTACTCACGCTTGAGTTCCATGAACGACCGGCAGCTATCGATCCATTCGTCGTCTTGCCACGGGAGTCCGAGCACTGATGCGATCACCCGCGTCGGAACCTGACGGGCGAACTCCTCGCGCAACTCCGCCTCCCCATTGTCTGCGAATCGGTCGATGATCGAGTGAACGATTGGGCGGATGCGCGTCGGCCGCCAGCGCTCGCAGTTGGCTCGAGACACCGCTTGAAACCACCACATGTGGAATCGCTTGTGCTCCTCGCCCAACGTACGAGTGATGTCGCGAGGGCTGTACAGCAACTTGGCGAGCCGAGGATCACTCAACGCTTGCCCGTTCTTCCGTCGACGCAACGCCTTGTCGTCTTGACGTAAGGCCGCGCGCACAAGGTCGTACGAACCAATGAGAAAGGCGTCCATGCGGTCATCCCACACGATGCCGGCCTTGCTGAGCTCCTCGTAGTACTTCCAGGGTTCCGCCTCGACCACGTCGACGAGTGACGCTGCCGGTTCAGACATCTCGGTCATTTCAGTCCTTTCACTGCGCCCCCGTAAGTGGCGACACGCCCATGGCCAGAACGCCTGACGACATACTCAGCCTCTCCCACTGCAGTATATATGATTGAGATGTCAGATGCCAGCTGGAGTTGGGAATATCGGCCGTCAGTGAAGCCTCGAGCCGAGCCCGTCGACAATGACCGTCTCGTCAGCACGATGACAGCTCACGCGACCCGAGAGGCCGACAGGCGATAGCACCGGACTTTCTCGCCAGCAAACATCCAGGGCCATCGGGCAACGGGTGGCATAAGCGCAGCCGTCGGATACGCGAGCAGCATCCTCGTTCGATGCCACGGCCGAGTTCAGCATCGAGCGGACGCGCGGGTCTGGTACTGGAATGACGGCGAGCAACGCCTGCGTGTACGGATGACGCGGGCGGCCGTAGATCTCAGCGGGCGGTCCTTCCTCAACGATCCGCCCTCGGTACATCACTGCCACCCGCGTCGCGATCAGCCGCACGAGCGACAAGTCATGGGAGATGAAGATGTACGCGACCTGGCTCTCACGCTGCAATTCGCTCGAGCAGATTTATCACTTGTGCCTGTATCGACGCATCGAGTGCTGCAACGGGCTCGTCGCACACGATCAAGTCGGGCTCCACAGCGAGCGCACGAGCTATGGCGACGCGCTGCAACTGGCCGCCTGAGAACTCATACGGCAAGCGGTCGACCTGATGCTCACCGATCCCGACGCGGTCAAGCAGTTGCAACACCCGATCAAAACGATCTTTGCCCTTCAACCCGAGGTGCAGAGTCAACGGCTCACCAACAATCGCCTCAATCGACATTCGCGGGTTGAGCGAGGAGTACGGATCTTGAAAGATCATCTGCATGCGTCGCCGCGTCGAACGAAGATCCCTGGACGACAAGGACAATACGTCGACGCCGTCCAGCCGTACCTCGCCGCGATCAGGCTCGATCAAGCGCAGCACGAGTCGACCAACCGTCGACTTCCCTGCGCCCGACTCTCCGACAATCGCTAGGGTCTCTCCTCGATCAACCACGAGATCCACCCCGTCGACCGCCACGTGAACATGTCGTTCGCGTCCCAAGAGCGTACGACCAGAGGCGAACGACTTCTCGAGGCCACGCGACTCCAGCAACGGGACATTCATCAGTCAGGGATCCCCTCAAGAGCCAGCTCGTCCACTCGAATACATCTCGCGCTGCCGTCTGCAAGCACGGGAACCTCTGTTGCGCATCGTTCAATCTCGTGAGCGCACGCGGGTGAAACCGGCACCCGCTCGGCCAAGCGTGAGCGGGAGGTACTCGTCCGGGAATGGAGACGAGCGTGCTCGATTCTGTACTGGTAAGGCTCGGAATGGACTGCAGTAACGCAGAGGTGTATGGGTGCTTCGGACGCAGATACAACGCTTCCGTTTCTCGATGCTCGACAATCTGTCCCGCGTACATCACTGCGACCCGGTCGCACATCCCGGCGATAACTCCGAGATCATGTGAAATGAAGATCACGGCCAGACCCATGTCCTGTTGAAGTCCGCGAATCAGTCCGAGCACTTGCGACTGCACTGTCACGTCGAGCGCAGTAGTCGGCTCGTCCGCGATGAGCAGCTCGGGAGAACACGAAAGCGCGACGGCGAGCATCACTCGTTGGGCCATGCCGCCGCTGAACTGATGCGGATAGTTGCGCGCTCGCTTCTCGGCTGAGGGAATCCCAACGAGATCCAACATCTCGACCGCTCGCGACCACGCCGCAGATCGTGACACGCTGTTGTGCGCTCGAACCGTCTCAGCAATCTGGTCGCCAACCGTGAAGGCCGGATCCAGGCTTCGACGAGGTTCCTGGAAGATCATCCCGATTTGATTTCCTCGGATTCGGCGAAGTGCGGACTCGCGCATGCCGCGAAGTTCCTGACCGTGCAGGCGTATGGTTCCCTCGGCGACTCGAGCGTTCCGTGCGAGCAAGCCGAGGATCGCCAACGCGGTCACGCTCTTCCCGGAGCCAGACTCACCGACGAGCCCAAAGGTTTCACCCCTCCGTAGCGAGAAGGTCACTCGGTCGACGACGCTCACCATGCCATGTTCTGTTTGGAATTAACCGAGAGATCGCGCACCTCGAGTACAGGCGAAGCCTGATCCGACGCTCCGGACGGCTGCGCCTCAGCGGATCCACTTGGCGGAAACAGTGCGTTCATTTCTACGGCCGTCAACTCGCCACCCGAACTTGGCGCCCGAGAGCATCCCGAAGCACGTCGCCCAACACGGCCGTCGCCATGACGGTCAGAACGATCACTACGGCCGGTGGGATAACGGGAAACGAAGTTGTGTAGATGTTGTCGAAGGCGTCACGAAGAATGCTGCCCCATGTAGCAGTAGGAGGCGCGGCACCGAGGCCGAGAAAGCTCAGGCTCGATTCTGCAACGACCGCGAGCCCGGCGGTGAAAGACACCTGCACCAGAAGCGAACCGCTCGCGTTCGGCAGAACATGGCGCCACAAAATTCGCGGCGTCGAGCACCCAGTTGCTCGAGCAGCCTCGATGTAGGTTTCCTGCCGTAGGGCGATCGCAGAGCCCCGGCCACTCGGAAGAACCGGGGGCGAAGACGATTCCAACCGCGATCATCGCGTTCGTGAGGCCCGGGCCAAGGATGCCGACGATACCGAGCGTGAGGATGAGCGCTGGGAGGGCAAGCAATATGTCTGCCACCCATGACAACACGAGATCAAGGCGCCTTCCGACAAAGCCGGCGGCCAGACCAGTAGGAATCCCCAAAGAGACCGCCAGCCCAACCGATGTGGCGATCGCCAGCAGTGTCACTCGCGTGCCAGCGATCAAGCGGCTGAGCGTGTCCCGTCCAAGGCTGTCGGTTCCGAGCCAGTGTTCGGTCGACGGCCCTTGCAGCCGATTGAGTAGATCTTGCTCGTTTGGGTCGTACGGCATGAGCCACGGCGCGAACACCGAAACAGCGACCAATAAGGCGAGAAACCCCAGTGCACAGACGCCAGCGTGACTACTGAAGACGAATCGCATCGTCCTGTGAAAGGCAGATCCACGTCGAGGGCCCTTGACATCCGTGACATCCATGACATCCATCACCTCGCCTTCGGAGTCAGCAGGATGCATGAAATATCGACGACCGTGTTGGTGAACAGCACCGCGATCCCACTGACAAGAACGATTCCTTGAATCAGAATCACATCCCTGCTGAAGATGGCATCCACCGCCAGCGATCCGAATCCGGACATTGCGAACATTCGTTCAACAACAACTGCACCGCTCAGAATCCGGACTACCTGAAGGCCGAGAACGGTGAGTACGGCCGGTGCTCCATTTTTCGCGGCGTGTTTCGCTAGGACGCTACGCTCCGACAAGCCCTTTGCGCGGGCACGCGCGAATGAAGTCTTGTTCAAGCGTGTCGACGAGGGCTCCCGCGTGGCTGGCGTGCAAGTTCTGCCGCCGACGCGATGCACAACGCGATTGATGGCAGGAGCAATCGTTCGAACCATGCCCAAACGCCGTCGGCAAGCGGTGAATAGCCGCCTGCAGGCAGCCACGATCGATTGACGGCAAACACGATGACGAAACGAGTGCGACGAGAAATGAGGGGATAGCAAGCGCGGACGACGTGGCGGCCGTGATCGCCCGATCGATGAACCGACCCAGTCGTAGCCCAGCGATGACGCCAGCGCTAACACCCAATATGACTGCAAATACCATTGACACCAGTAGCAGCGACAAGGTGACTGGCAGCGTTGCGGAAATACGATCCCATACTGTTGTTGTCGACCCAGCCGATACTCCTAGGTCGCCTTGGGCGGTTCTACTCATGTAGTCGATGAATCGAGTCGGGGCCGGTTGATCCATTCCGAGGCGAGCCCGCACGGTTGCTACTTGCTCGGGGTCGCCTCGCTCCCCGCCATGATTGCGGCCGGACGCCGGGCATGAGTTCGACGAGCAGAAAGGCGACGAACGCCACGCCGATCAGTGTTGGGACGGCCAATAGTAAACGCCGTCCGATGATCCTGAAGATCACTTCGTGCCCCCTTCGAACTGACGCCGGCGACCACGATTCTTAGGTCGCCGAGAGCCAGTCACGCCTCGAAATTTGAATCGGCCAAAAGGGTGGGCGGCTGCCGGGGGCCATCCCCCCAAGCAGCCGCCCACCCCTTCTCTTGCTCTTAGTTGCTGATTCCCACGTTGCGGAACTCGATCCGCCCGATCGGGGACACCGGGATCAGGGTGTCGAGTCCGACGACGTTCGCGTTCGCGAGCACGGCTGTGTAGAACTGGACGCGAGGGACCTGCACCGGGTTCTCTACGAGGAAAGCGCTGATTTCCTGGTAGGCCTGCTCTCGCTCGTCTGAGTCGAGCGGGAGAGCCTGGGCATCCGTCGCCATCTGGACGAGCTCAGGGTCTGGGACCCCGAGAGCACTCCCTGCGATGTAGGAGCGCTCGAGCGTCGACGTGGATCCGGATCACCGAGGATCGTGATGATGAAGCCTGCATGACCAGATCGGCGTAATACCAGGTCGAGTATCCCTCAGTCGGTGAAACGACGTCCAGTTCGACGTTGAGACCGATTTCGCCGAGTTGCTGCTGGATGACCTGGTTGAGCAGATCATTGTTGGTCTGGGCCAGCAAGGAAATCGTCGCCTCCTCCGCCCCTGCCTCCTGGATCAACGCCTTCGCGGCGTCGACATCGTAGACACCACTGCCGACTTCCGGGTCGTAACCTACGAGACCCTCAGCGAACGGCTGGACATGTGGCGGGGCGAAACCTCCATACAACTGCTCCGAGATCGTCTCACGATCGAGTGCCATGGAGATGGCCCTTCTGACGCGGACGCTGTTCGCCGCGGATGTCGGTGTTGAACAGAATTCCCCACGGCTGGATCCGGGCTACAGCTGCCACTGAAAGCCCTCGTCAACCAACTTGCTCGATTCGACGTCGAGCCCCGACGTCAGTGTGGCGTCGTAGGTACCCGACCGGACCCCGTTGATGCGCGCATTGGGATCGGCGACTGTGAACAAGGAGAGCTCCGACACCCAGATAGTGTCGACGTCCCGATAGTCATCCATCGTTCGTAGACCGGACGGCGTCCTTTTGCCAGTCGACCAGCTTGTATGGTCCCGTGCCTACAGGTGCCGTCGACAGGTCGGTTTCGAAGGCTGCTGGACTCGCCATCATTCCGGCCGTTTGCTGGGTCAGCACCCATGGGAACGACGGGTACACGCGGTTGAGTCGAAACAGAACGTGCGACTCGTCAATGACGTCAACGCCGTCCACGGCCGACAGTGCACCCTTCACTGTGGAATCCTCTGCCTTGGCTCGTTCGATGTTCGCCTTGACCGCGTCCGCATTGAACGGTGTGCCGTCCTGGAACACCACGCCCTCACGCAGCGTGAACTCGACGGACTTCCCGTCCTCGGCGACCTCCCACTCGGTGGCCAACTGAGGCACGAGTTCGGCCCCATCATTGGTTTCAGCGAGCGTGACCAGCCGCTCGTAGACCGGTGTCATCCAGATCGTGTCAGCAGGCGCAGACGGCGAGCGGTGCGGATCGAATGACTGATTTCCAAAGTTCAGCGCGAAGCGGAACGGGGCGCTGCGATCGACGTCAGGAGCGGCCTCCGCGGTGCTGTCGGCGACCGTTGTAGCAGCGGCGTCGTCGGCGACCGTTGTAGCAGCGGCGTCGTCGGCGACCGTTGTAGCAGCGGCGTCGTCGGCAACGGTGGTCTCGGCCGCGTCGTCGGCGCTCTCGGTCGTGGCGCTGCTCACCGCCGATGTCGCCGACGGAACGGCATCGTCGTCGTCGTCACCGCACGCGGCGGTGGCGGCCAACAAGGCAATCACCGGCAGTAGCAGCCCGGCTCGTGCAAGTCGAGATTTTCTCATGTTGAATTCCCCCATCATCTATATTATGTGTACTAAAGAACTACCAAGTTAGCATGACAAGTCGGAGCCGTAAAGGGTTTCTTGACCAGAAAGGACCAAACGTGGGATACACGGACTGGATCTCCGCACTCACCGGGGACCCCGCTTCGATTGAACTGCCGGGGGCCTTCACCCGGTCGACGCGACGCACTCGACAGTTCTTTCCCACACACGGCGGAGCATGCCCGTCGCTACGTCGCCACTGGCGGCGCCGACGACCGATGGCTCGGCCCACGACCGATTCTGATCCTCTACACACGCGGCCGACGCTCGGGGCAGATCAGGCGTAACCCGCTCGTGTTCTTGGAGTTTGACGGCGAAAGGTATGTCGTCGGTTCGAATGGCGGTACGGCGGCTCACCCGGCCTGGTTCGAAAACCTGCGAGAAACACCGGAGGTTCTACGTGCGGGTGATGGACGAACTCTACGAAGCGGTTGCCAACGAGTTGAACGCTGAGGCGCGTGGTCGGGTGTGGCCGAGGCTGATCGAGCAGTATCCGTTCTACGCGAGATACCAACAGCGTGCTTCCCGCGAGATCCCACTGGTTCAGCTCGAACGTCGGCAGAAATGACATGGCGCGGACGTGCGCTGCGGACGCACTCATACGCCGGCCTTGAGCGTGCACTCGGATTTTGAAGCTCGAAGTCCGAAAGATGGCCTCGTGGGTCATGTGCCAGAACTCGACCACCGGGAACGGATTGACCACGACGACCCGTCCGCGACTGTTGCGGTAATACGTGCTCATGCCGGGATGGGTGAGATCATCCGCTCGTTGGCCTCGTCCACGCGCCCGCGTTGTAGTGGTCGAAGACTTCGCGTCGGGGTTCCACTGCGTCGACATCGAGTTCCCGCACTTTGCCGAGCAAGTCCATGAGATAGTGCAGCTGACACTCGACGACGAAGATGAACTGCCCCCGGCCCCCTGCGTGTTCGGTCCGTAGAGGGTGAAAAGTTCGGAACCCAGGCACTGTGGTTCCCAGGTAACGCGGGATCATCGTCGTTCCACTCATCGCGGTAGTTCACGACCATCGCGTCCTACGACGCGCATCGGCGCCAAAATCGCACCACATCGAATCCGGTGGCGAACACCACGATGTCGGCGTCCAAGTAGCGGCCTCGTCGAGCACCACGCCCGTTCGATTCACTTCGTGAACGCCCGTCGTTTCAAGGTGAACGTTGGGCCGAATCACGCCTCGTACCAGCCATTGTCCAACAAGATCCGCTTGCCGAACGGCGGGTAGTCCGGCATCGACTTCTCGATCAGGTCGGGGCGATCGTGTAGCCGCTCCTGTATGTACCGAGTGAAGAATCGCCGATGACCGTCGTTGATCGCGTTCACCGCACGCTCTGGGTGCGGCCAATCCGGTCCTTCTGCAGTGCCGGGTGGATCTTGTCGCTGAACGTCCAGAGCAGTCGGAGGCGATACCACGCCCGGTACAGAGGCACCACCTGCATCAGGTGTCGAAGGTCCGGGGGAACGAGCTTGTCGAACTTCTCGAAAGGAGCGATCCACTGCGCGGTTCGCTGGATCACGGTCACGTCCGCACCTTGTTTCGCGAGCGCTGGAACGAGTTGGATGCCGCTTGCCGGTGCCGATCACCACGATTTGCTTGCCAGCCACGTCGAGGCCGCTCGGCCAGTTGGCCGTATGAGCGAGCGTCCCCTCGAACTGGTCCATTCCCGGAATTTTCGGGACGACCGGACGGCCAAAGCCCCCCACTGCGGTGACCAAGTATTTTGACTCGTACGTTCGACGTGTTCCGTCGGTGTGTTGCGTGTCGATCCGCCACGAATTGCTGTTCTCGTGGTACTCGGCGCCAAGGACTTCGGTGCCGAACTTGATGTGCGGCCCCAGCTGGTAGCGGTCGGCAATGGACTCGAGGTACGCACGGATCTCGGTCTGCTTGGCGAAGTAGTGCTGCCAATCACCGGGGGCGCACACCGCCGAATAGAGATGACTGGGCGTGTCGACTCCAGCACCCGGATAGACATTCGTCAGCCAGGTACCACCAACCGATTCGTTCTTCTCGAGCAGCAAGAAGGGAATCCCCAACTCGCGGAGTTTGATCGCAGCGAGCATGCCCGAGATTCCAGCCCCGACGAGAACGACGCCGTCGGAAGCGCTGACGTCTTCGTATTCGGACCGCTCGTCGGCGGTAGTTGGGAGCACGTGGGGATCGGTGGCTCGAGGGCGTTTCGCAGGTCGGCGTGCAACATTTGGGCATACCGGTGTGGAATGGGTTCGCCCATGCACACGCTCATCATCCTGAGCAGAGTTTCTTCGTCGGGGATTTCCATGACCGCCGGAACCCCGTCAAGCCAGTTCACGATCGCGTCGAACGCAGCGTCGCGAACTTCCGCCTGCCGGTCGTCCGGAAGGTCACCGGAGTCGTGGTCGTCGAACCCCTCGTCATTGTTGGTAGGTACGGCTCCGCAAGCCACTTCTGGTCCCCGGTCATCTGGGTCAGCACCATCAGCAGTGTGGGGATGTTGGCGACATCCAGGGCCCGCCTGAGCTGCTCTCGGTCCTCGTTCAACTCGTTCTTGGTCATGGAAAATTTCCCATCGTCGGCCCGTACATCGGGGTGGCTTCTAGCGTCCCTGCCATTGCGGCGGACGTCCTTCACGTGCGGCGGCCAGCATTTCTCGTAGTCCCGCGATTTCTGGTAGGCCTCGATCGGTTCGAACCGTCGAGCCAATGCTGTGTCGAGCGGTGAATCCTGCGCTGTCGTCAGCGCGTACTTGAACGCCTGAATCGCGAGCGGCGAATTCCTGGCGATCGTCCGCCCGATATCGATCGCAGTTTCGAGCACGGCATCATCGTCGACTAGGTAGTTCACGAAACCCCATCGCATTCCCTCCTCCGCCGTGATGCGGCGACCGGTGAGGGCCATGTCCATGGCAACGTGGTGCGGCAATACCGCATCGCTCGGTGACCCACCGGTGATTCGGCGAGATTGCCGATCGTTCCCTCCGGTATCGAGAACGTTGCACCAGTGCTGGCGACGATGATGTCGCATGCGGCAGCGAGCTCGAACCCGCCACCGATCGCGTAGCCGGACGGCGGCGATGAACGGCTTGCGCAACGAACGCATGGGCCCGGCGACCCCGGTGATTGCGCCGAAACTGATTCTCGGTCCGTCGTCGGCGGGAGCCTTGAGATCGGCGCCGGCGCAAAAGGCTCTTCCGCCTGCCCCGGTCACGATGACGGCGCGCACGTCGTCATCGTCATCGAGCGCGGCAAAGATCGCATCCATGGCGCGGCTGTCTTCAACGTGTAGAGCGTTCATCCGCTCCGGTCGATTGATCGTGACGAGGCCGATCCCCTCGGCGACCGTCGACTCCACGTTGCTCGGTGAGCTCATCGTCAATCCGGCTGTGGTGCTGAAGGCCCACCGTGCACGAGTCCGAGGGCGGCAAACGCTGGGTCCTGGTTGGAACGCGCTCCGGGCGTCATGGCTGCCGTCGTGGCCCATTCGCGTTCGAGGGGATGTGAGATGTTCCAGTCACGGACGACCTGCCGGTTCTTGATGCGCCACTTGTCGGCTTCTCGATGGAGGGTGTCGACAAACCTGCCACCGAGCTGGTTGACGAACACCCTGTCGTCTTCACGTACCCGTGAGACCGCGATGAAATAGGTCTCGGCACCGGCAACGTCGCCGGTCACGTGGACGGTGGTTTGCCCGAGCATGTGAAACATGCTTTCGGACACCTCGTGGATTCTGGCGGTGGTCGCTCGGGCGAATTCGCGCCCGGGTGCACTGAAGGAGCCGTGGTCGTCCCAAGAATCCTCCATGTACACGTCGACCATGCGGTCCTCGTCGCAGCGATCACACGCGGTGCAGTACTGCCTCAGCGTCTTGGTGATTTCGTAGTGGTCGAGCATCTCTTGCAGTCGTACATCCATGTCTTCTCCTGATCTGGTCATTCGGGATTCGACGCCGCGGTGTCGTCGCCGCGGGCCGATCGGTCGGGTGTTGGCTGGCTGCGCGACGACGCGAGTCCGGCGTATCGTTCGCGGAAGATGGTCTTGAGCAGCTTCCCGCTCGCATTGCGAGGCAAGTCGTCGACGAACTCCACGTGCCGCGGCTTCTTGTAGCTCGCAATCCGCTGTTTCACGTAGTCCGTGAGTTCAGCGCCGGACACCGTCGATTCGGGACGCCGGACCACCAGCGCACAAACGCTTTCGGTCAGCAGCGCATCGGGAAGACCGATGACCGCGACATCGGCGACGTCCGGATGACTCATCAAAACGCTTTCGACCTCACCAGGGTGAACGTTCTCACCACCGGTACGAACGAGGTCCTTCAATCGACCGCGCAGGTGCAGATTGCCCTCGGCGTCGACACTTCCAATGTCGCCCGAGCGGCACCAGCCGCCTGTGAACACATCAGCACTGTCGGCAGGACGTTCCCAGTAGCGGCTGGCAACGGACGGACCCCGAGCGACGATCTCACCTTCCACGTCGACGTCGACCTCGTCGCCGGAAGCGTCCACGACTGCGATTTCGAAGCCCGGCGCCGTGCGGCCGACGAAATCGACGTTCATCCCATCGGCAAGTTCGCCGGCCGTGGTCGTCCCGGTCTCGGTCATCCCGTAACCGAGCAGGATCCTCGCACGAGGAAGATGACGTCGCACATGTGAGACGGCCGAGTCAGGAATTCCCGCACCTCCGACCATCAACGTCCGGATCGCCTGCAAGTCGAGATCCCTGGCCTCGAGACGCTGCAGCATTTCCGGGAACATGAAGGAGAACATGAAGAGGTCGGTGACCTGGTGACGGGCCACGTTGTCCAGGGTCGCTCCCACCTCGAAGTCTCGGCTAGGGCTGATGACGCCATGCCCGTGCACGAAGAGGCAGGCCGACAGCCAGTTTTCGAGTGCGCCGATGTGGTAGAGCGGGCCCGTGGTCATGGCGACCGTGCGCGCCGAAAAGCCATAGTGCAACGCCTGCAGGGCTGCATGCCACATGGTGCCGTCGTGGGTCCATTCCACGCCTTTGAACGCGCCGGTGGTGCCAGACGTGTACATCAGCATCGCTGGATCGCCACCGTCAGGAATCGGCACGTCGGGTGCATGTGTCGGTGCTGCCTGCAACGCTCGATGCCAGTCGGTTGCGCTGGGATGGTCGTGGCCGAGGAGGAAGAACCGGCACCCGGGCACCTGTACACCTTCGGTTTCGGTGTGTTCGACGGCGACATCGGTGATGCACAGCATCGACTGCGAATCCCTCAAGACGAACTCCAGCTCGGTCGGGTGGAGCCGGAAGTTGATGCGCACCACGACCGCGCCGATGGTCGTGATCGCCAGGTACAACGCGACGTAGTCGAGGGAGTTGTGCATGTGCACGGCAACGTGGTCGCCCTTGCGCACACCGAGTTCGATCAGCGTGTTCGCGTACCGGTTGGTCATGTCGTCGAGCTCGCCGTAGGTCAGCGTCGAGTCGCCCATGGAGAGCGCAGGTCGCCCGCGAACGTCGTCTCGCATCCGATGACGAGTCGACCGCAGTATGTATCCGATGTCCACCGATTACTCCTTGTCGTTCGCCATCTCGCGTCCGCTCCGATCCATCGGTCACACCGCCTGACCACTGAGGGTCCGGTGAGCGTCGAGGACCAGTTCGACGAGCTGCTCGTACGGGAGATCGAGCGCCTGGGTCGACAGGCTGACCTTGGTGGCACCGGCCTGCTTCACCCTCGCGACCTTGTCGACCCAGGAATGGTCGGCATCGGTGATCAATACGACGACGTCGAAGCCAAAGTCGTCCGGGTCCCGGTCGTTTCGATCGAGGTTCTCTCGAACTACCTTGATCACCTCGAGCGGATCGCGCCGGAGTCCGATGATGTGGCCGTCGGCCACGCGTGCCGACCGATCGAGCGCGGAATCACTGTGGCCGCCGAGCCAGATGGGGATGGCGACCTCGGGACGTGGCGCGATCGCCATCCGGTCGATTCGGTGCCACCCGCCGGTGAAGTCGACAAGGGGTTGCGTCCAGAGCAGACGGAGCACTTCGATCTGCTCCTCCTGGCGGCGGCCGCGGTCAGAGAAGTCGGAGCCCAACGCTTCATACTCGGCGTGGTTCCAACCGACGCCGACCCCCAAGCGGAACCGGCCGCCCGTCAGCAAGCTGACGGCCGCAGCCTGTTTGGCCACCAGCGCAGTCTGACGTTGGGGCAGGACCAGCACACCGGTTGCCAGCTCGAGCGTGCTCGTCACCGCTGCAAGAAAGCTGCACAGGGTGAACGGTTCGTGGAACAGCGATGTCTCGTCGAACGGACCGGCGAGCGGAGGAGTCCGATTTTCGTGTGTGCCGCCGAGCACGTGGTCGTACACGAGCAGATGGCGGTAGCCGACACCCTCCACCAGTTGCGCGAACGACCGAAAGTCGTCGGCTGCCGGTCGGATCGCATGCTGCGGAAATACGACGCCTAACTGCATGTTGGCACACTCCTTGATGGCTCGTTCTCGGTTACTGGTGACACCCCAGCACGACGCAGGTCTTGGTTCGTCACAATGCTCCCGACTCTTTCAGCAGGATGATCTGGGCGGGATCGAATCCGAGTTCGGCGAGAATCAACTCTGTGTGCTGGCCCAGCGCCGGGATCGGGTCCATTCGCGGACTCACGCCGTCAATATCGACTGGCGGGATCAGCGTTTCGATGGCGCCGACTGGCGAACCGACTTCCGCCCAACGATTTCGTTCCTCGAGCGACGGATGCTCGATGAAGTCGGCCACGGTTCGGACGCGCGCGTTGGCGATACGGGCCTGCTCCAACAGTCCGACGGCTGCGTCGACCTCGAGTTCACCGAATCGCTTTGAGATGACCGCGTTCAGAGCCTCACGGTTCTCGACACGGGCCGAGTTGCGCTCGAACCTGGAGTCGGCACCCACTGACACGTCACCGAGCACGGTTTCACAGAACTGGTGCCACTCGCGTTGGCTTTGGATCGCGAGCATGACGGTGTTTCCGTCGGATGTGACGTACGGACCGTACGGCGCGATCGTGGCGTGCTCCGCGCCTACTCGCAAAGGCTGTGCTGATCCGTACTTCGTGTAATACATCGGCGAACCCATCCACTCAGCCAACGCCTCGAACAAAGACACCTTCACGTGGGACGCCACGCCGGAGACGGCCCGACGGTAGAGGGCAGTCAGAACCCCCGAATACATGTACATCCCGGCCGCGATGTCAGCGATCGAGATACCGACTCTTGATGGAGAATCCTCGGTCCCGGTGAGAGACAGGAGACCTGCCTCACTCTGCACGAGCATGTCGTACGCCTTGCGATCGGCCCAGGGGCCGACGTCTCCGTACCCAGACAGGTCGCACACGATGAGGTTTGGATACACGGCGCGCAATGCGTCTGCGTCGAGCCCGAGGCGCCTCGCCGCTCCGGGGCCGAGGTTCTGCACGAACACGTCGGCCTTCGCGAGAAGTCGATGGCACACATCTGTTCCATCCGGCGACTGAAGGTCGATGGTGATCGATTCTTTCGAGCGATTCAACCAGACGAAATAGCTCGACAGGCCGTTCACGGTTTCGTCGTAATGACGTGCGAAGTCGCCCTCCCCCGGGCGTTCGATCTTGATGACGCGGGCGCCGAGATCGGCAAGTTGCCGAGTGGCAAACGGAGCGGCCACCGCCTGCTCAATGGCGACGACCGTGATGCCGTCGAGAGGCCGACCGATCATTTGCACTCCACCCCGATCGATTCATACCGCTCGCGAAGGAGCGGCTTCATCACCTTGCCACTGGCGTTGCGCGGCAACTCGTCGACGAACACCACATGACGCGGCTTCTTGTAGCTGGCGATCCTGTCGCGCACGTACGTGATCAGGTCGTCGCCGGTCACGGAGGCCCCGGGTCGCGTCACCACGAGGGCGCAGATCGCCTCGTCGAGTTTCGGATCCGGAACACCGAACACGGCAACATCAACCACATCGGGATGTTCGATGAGGACCGTCTCGACTTCATCCGGATGGACGTTCTCGCCGGCCGTCCTCACGATGTCCTTGAGCCGTCCGCTCAGGTAGAGCGATCCGCCCTCGATGTACCCGAGATCGCCGCTTCGGCACCAGCCATCCTGAAAAATCGCAGCGGAGTCGTCGGGACGATTCCAGTATCCGTGCGCAACTGCGGGTCCGGCGATCAGGATTTCACCCTCGACGCCCATCGCAGCCTGCGCGCCGTGCTCATCGACGACCATGATCTCGTTGCCGACCAGCGGCGTGCCAACCGCCTGGCCCTGGAGGCCAGGACCACTCCCGCTGGCAGTCATCACCGCGACACCGGTCTCGGTCATCCCGTAGCCGAGCACCAGTTCGACGTGAGGAGCACGCCGTTCGAGTTCCGCCGCAGCCTGATGGAGGACCCCGCCGGCACCCCCGACGAGTATGTGGCGCAGCCGCGAAAGGTCAGCGGTGTATCCCGACGAATCCTTGAGCAGATCATTCAGCATGAACGAGAAGATGAACGCGTCGGTGACCTGGTAGCTCTCCATGGCGTGAAGCAACGCGGCGACGTTGAAGCCGCCACTGGGGTTGATCACCCCGTGGCCATGCACGACGAGGCAGGACAGGAGCAGCGTCTCGATGCCACCGACGTGATATAGCGGTCCTGCGGTCATCGCGACCGTGGTGGAATCGAACCGGAGGCGGAGGGCCTGAACCATGGCCTGCCACATCGTCGCGTCATGCGTCCACACCACGCCCTTGAAGTGGCCCGTCGTGCCGGAGGTGTACATCAGCATCGCCGGATCCTGCGATGAAGGACGCGCGACGTCGGCTGGGTCAGTACTCGATGTGGCAATCAACGCCGGGTCGACCGCCCACCCCGGCTCCTCCCCACCCATGAACACGATGTGGCGCAGCGGACGGCGTCGAATGAACTCGTCCGCCATTGGCACGAACGTGTCATCGGTGATCAGGACCGACGTCTCAGAGTCTTCGACGACGAATGTGACCTCGTCGCGGCTGAGGCGAAAGTTGATGCGAACTGCGAGTGCCCGAAGCGAGGTGATGGCGAAGTACCACGCGACGTAGTCGAGCGAGTTCTGCAATAGCAAGCCAACCTTGTCGCCTGGCCGGACATCGAGAGATATCAGTGCGTTCGTATATCGATTGGAGAGTTGGTCGAGTTCGCGCCACGTGAGGGTTCGCTCGCCCGCCATCGATAACGCAGGCAAATCGCGGACGCCTTCATGAGCATGTAGGCGCGTGGATCGCAGGATGTATCCGATGTCCATGTGATTACCCGCGGCGCCAGAGGTTCATGACGATCTACGGTTCGGCGATCTCGATGACGGCAAGGACCGTTCCGACGTCGACCGTCGTATCGGCCTCGACGAGGATCTCTGTCAGGGTTCCGGCTACTGGAGCTTCGATCTCCACTTCGATCTTCTCCGTCTCGATATCGACGAGGGGCTGGCCGACAACGATGGTGGCGCCCACCTCGTAATGCCAACGGCCGACCGTGCCTTCCGACATGCCCATTCCAGCTTGTGGAAGTACGAACTCGAACCTCATCGCATGACCTCGCGAACTGCTGTCTGCACCCGCTCGGAGGTCGGGTACAAACCGCGCTCCATCGCCTGTGCGTAGGGAATGTGGATGTCCGGGGTGGTGACACGAATGACGGGAGCCCGAAGGTCCCCGAAGCAAAGTTCAGCTGCAAGCGCTGCGATCTCGCTGGCCGCGCCGCACGTTCGGTTGGCCGGATCCACGATCACGAGACGTCCCGTGCGGCCGATCGACTCGGCAATCATCTCCCAGTCCAAAGGCACCAGTGTGCGCGGGTCGATGACTTCCGCTTCGATCCCTTCCTTGGCAAGCAAATCGGATGCGTTGAGCGCCGTCGCTACGCCGTTGGCGATGGCGACGATGGTCACATCGTTGCCCTCACGACGAATCCGACCCTTCCCGATCGGGATGAGGTAGTCGTCGTCATCCGGGAGTTCGCCCTTGCCCTTCGTGCTCCAGAGGTTGGCGTCCTCGAAGCAGATGACAGGGTTGTCATCGCGAATCGCGGATTTCAGCAGGCCCTTGAGGTCAGCACCGGTGGTCGGCACGATGATCTTGAGACCGGGAACATTCATAAACATCGGATACGGACGATCCGAATGATGGGCGGCGTTGCCGCCCTGGTACAGCATGATCGTTCGGAAGACGGCTGGGATACGCGCTCGGCCACCGAACATGTACCGGCTCTTGGCGACCTGGTTCACGAACTGATCCATCGCGTTGTACACGAAGTTCGACATCGTCAGGTCAATGACGGGTCTCAGCCCCGTCATCGCAGCGCCAGCGGCCATCCCCACGGTGGCTGCCTCGGAAATCGGCAGATCCCGAACGCGAGACTTTCCGAAGGTCGCACTGAAGCTGTTGGCCGCCCCGTACAGGTTCGACTCGAGATCCTGGCCCATCAGAATGACCGACTCATCTCGCGTCATCTCCTCGAACTGGGCCTCGTAGGCACCTTGGAGAAACGTCACCGACCTGCTCATGGATGCATCTCTGCATACAGGTCGTCAAATGCGGCCTCGGGCATCGGGTGCTCCGATAGCTCAGCGAAAGCGACTGCCTCGGCAACATCGATGCCGACCGACGCTGCGATCTCATCGACCGCCTCGTTCGAAAGCCAACCCTCCGTGATGCATTGCTGGGTGAACAACGAGATCGGGTCGCGCTGCTCGCGCCAATACGTCACCTCGTCGATCGATCGATATGGAAGCCGCACCGGGAGTCGGTAGGCGTGCTCGCAGAACCGGTAGGTCTTGGCGTCGATCAGTGTCGGCCCGCCGCCGGCGCGGGCGCGGGCAACCGCCGCCGATGCGACCTCGCGCACGGCGAGCACGTCTTGGCCATCGACGCTGATGCCGGGCATTCCGTACCCCTCGAGCGCGGCGAGCGATGTCAGCACCCGGAGTCATCTGATCGATCGGCACCGTCGCTCCGTACAAGTTGTTCTCGCAGAGGAAGACGACCGGCAACGCCCAAAGTGCAGCGATGTTCATCGACTCGTGAAAGACGCCCTCGGTGGTAGCGCCATCGCCGAAGAACGCCATCGCGACGCTGCCGTTGTCCTTGATCTGACTGGAGAGTGCTGCACCGACACTCGTCGGGATCGATCCGGCGACGATGCCAGACTCGCCGAGACTGCCGACGCTGAAGTCTGCAAGGTGCATCGAACCACCCTTGCCACGACAGACTCCTGAACTCCTCCCGAGGAGTTCGGCCATGAGCGGCCCGAGGCGTGCTCCCTTGGCGATGGGATGGCCATGCGAGCGGTGTGTGCCCGTCATGAAGTCTGCTTCATCTAGTGCAGCACACGCGCCGACGATGGTCGCTTCCTGCCCGATGGACAGATGGATGGCACCGCGAATCAGCCCTCTGTCGAAGAGGGCGCGCGCGGCTTCCTCGAACAGTCTGATTCTCCACATTGCGGCGAGCATCTCCCGCGCCAGCTCAGCCTTCGCAGGAGCCGTCGACGTCTGATGGCGTTGAGTGGTCACGGGTGCTCGATTTCGTCAGGGTGTGTGGTGCACATCAATGGCCGATGGCTCCGCGCTGGGGCGCGAGCAGTCGAGGGCACCATCTTCGAGTGATGTGAGTGGACGCGTTGGCAAGGGCAACGCAGGGAGTGTGCGAGTGCGCTCGCTAGTTCAGGTAGACGCGGCCGCAAGTCGCGTGGCGGCCGCCTCGAATTCTGCGGGCTGGAACGTGGGACACATGCTTGGCCACGGGACGTCCTCCGTCGCCACAGGGCGCCGGATTTCCTCCACCGTCGGCCCGACCCGATCCGCGATCGGCTGCAAGAAGTCGAGGTCGAACCCGTAGAGCTCCGCGGCGGTTCCGGAGGTCATCTGGCGCACATCCGCTTCCGGAATGTCGTGGAAATTCATCCGCAGTGCGATGGTGCTGTGCGGCCAGGTGGCTTCGTGGTGCGGATAGTCGGCACCCCACATGAAATGTCCGGGCCCGCCGAGGTCGTTGTAAATCTGCATGTCGCCGGCCGTGAGGAACGACGCGACATAGCAGTTGCGGCGGAAATAGTCACTCGGCAACATGTCGTGATCCTTGATGGCCGGATTTCCGACGGCGTAAGGAATCGTTCCCTCCGTCGATGCGATCTTGTAGTACGCGTCGAGTTTCTCGAGGATGGCGGGAGCCCAACCGGCGCGACCTTCCGTAAACACGAACTTCAGGTCGGGATGACGATGGAACACCCCACCGATGGTCAGGTGAGGAATCGGCCGTAGGAAGCTGTGGTACATGGCCTCGTACATCCCCAGGGCGGGGGCGCCGGCGCCGCCGGACTCGTGGACATCAGCAACTACGCTGCCATGGCGGTGCACGGGCATGCCGAGCTCGACACATGCGGCCCAGAATGGGTCGAGGCGCGGCTCGTACAACTGGATCAGCCGCTTGTGGTGATCTGCCGGAATCAGAACACCACCCAAACCATTCTCCTTGGCCCAACGAAGCTCGGCGACCGCGGCGTCGATGTCGTTGAAGAACACCTGGGCTAAGCCCTTACGGCGACCGGGCACGTCGTTGCAGAAGTCGACCAACCACCGGTTGTGGGCTTGCAGTCCGGCCCAACGCGCCGGATATTCGGCGTCGGTCGGCTGGGGGGCGGTGAGTACCGCCGCAGGATAGAACGGGGGAACCGTGTTCGGGTAGATGACCTCTGCGACGACGCCATCTTGCTCGAGGTGGCGCATCCGCTTCGGGCTGTCCCAGTTGTACTCCGACATGAACGAGGCCGCGCCGACGCGAATCTCCGGATCTGCCCCGTCGCCGACGTTTTCGTCGAAGTCGCCCCAACCGTCATGGAAGTCGGCCGCCCATGCGTCGTACTCCTCATGGAACTGGGTCGGCAAATACTCCCGGTACGCCTGCATCGATCCACCTGCGTGGGTGTCACCGGAAATGAGCACGTAGTTCTTGCCCGTTGTGGTCATTGGTACTCCTTCAATCGAATAACTGACACGTGCGTGTCCCCCTGCGATGCGGGCCCCAGCAATGCGGCCCTTACATCTCTAATGATCTCTATCCTATACATAGAAGAGCTGGTCTGCAAGGCCGGCAACCCGGTCGAGCTGAAAGTCAACTGCGATCAATCCTGAACGCGATGAACTGATAGTCGCCGCGGTCTTGGATCTCCGCGACCACTGGGATGGGGAGCAACTCATAGAGCTCGCTGACATCGGTGGGGCCGACCCCCAGCACCATCCCACCGTACGTCGGTCCTTCGTCGAGTGCAACCATCCCGGTGGAGTAAGGCCAGCTGGAGGCGAACGCCTCTTCGGGGACGAGCGGTGATCGAAACGACGTCATGGTTCCGCGACCACTCATCTCGGTCCAGTGGAGATCGGTTCCTGCGCAGGAGCTGCAGATCGGTACAGGCGGGAACTCGTAGCCATCACATGCAGTGCACTTGAGGCCCATGATCTTGCCGACGCCGAAATAGTCGTACCACTGCTTCACGATCGGTTGCCGTCTGATGGAGTGGGATGCGTTCACTGGCTCGCCTGCAGCACTCCGGCAAACGACGTGATCCGTCCACCGAGTCCGTGTACAACACTCGTGGTGGGCGCCGGGCTGATCTGTCGATCTCCGCACTCGCCGCGCATCTGCCAAACGGCTTCCGCTATCTCGGCTCCAATCGATGCTGCGTACGCGTGCCCCATCGCCGTGCGACCGCCGCTCGTGTTGATCGGCTTGTCGCCGTCAGCACCTGTTCTGCCGTCCATGATCGCCGCCCAGCCCTCACCTCGCGGCAGGTAACCGGCCGTCTCGGCGGTTACGAATTGGTTGGTGAGGGTCGCATCGTGGATGTACATGTAGTCGATGTCTTTGGCTGGATTGATTCGAGCCATGTCGAATGCCTGCGCGAACGCTGCAACGTCTTGTGACGAATCGATCGCACCGGTGTGGTAGAAGAGGCCAGTCGCGGTGCCCAGACCGGTCACGTCGATCGGTCGGTCTGTGAGCGATTTGGCCATACTGGTCGGGCAGACGATGATCGCCGAAGCGCCGTCGGCGTGCACCCAGAAGTCTGAGGCGCGAGTCATCGCTGCCATCTTCGGGTTGAAGTCTGATCGCATATAGCTCATCACGTCGTCGAACCCGTGTGATTGTGCCTCGACGGCGGGATCGAGCTGGGTCAGCGTGCTGCGCGGATTCTTGGCTCCGTGTCGACGTGCGTTGATCGAAGCGGTCAGAGCGACTTCTTCAAGTTCCTCCAACTTCAACCCGTACTCGCTGCCATATGCCATCAAGTTCGATCCGCCGACCGTCCGATCGCCGTACGCCCTGTCGAGGGTGATCGTCGCAGCGTTCCGCTCCTTCACCGACATGGCTTGCCGCATGTGAGCCGGCTTGCCTGGAATTGGTTTGCTACGGAGCACCTCGACGCCGAGAGACAAGACAATGTCGTACATACCGGATGCCACCGCCTGGCAGGCGAGCCACAGACCCATGCCACCCGTAGCGCACGCCGGCCTCGTGATGTAAGCCCGGCTTGTTCCGCATGCCGATCCAGTCGGCGACAGCCGGAGCGGTGTTGATGCTCCCTGCCACCTGTTCATCGAGGCAGTGGCCCACGAAGAACGCGTCGATGTCCTTTGACGTCAGGCCGGCATCTTCCATCGCATCGATAGCGGCCCACGACACCAACTCGCGCTCGGTCATGCCCAACAGCTCGGGCGTTTCCAGCAGATCACCGAAGGGCGTGCAACCGACGCCCACGATCGAAATGCCTCTTGCGAGTTCGGTCCTACGTCGTGTCATGTCGTCTCCTGTACGTTCAACGGCGGACACTCGACCGCGGGGCAGTTCATCGACCCTCGAACACGGGAGCGCGCTTTTCCAAGAATGATGCGATCGCCTCTTGATGATCCTGCGTCCGAAACATCACGTGCTCCCACGCGCCGGCCAGCTCGACCGCGTAAGGAGCGGCTGTTCGCAAGTGGGCATTGAGAGCCTGCTTGGTGTGTCTCACCGCAAGAGGCGGCAATGCAGCCAACTCGTTTGCGATCTGCATCGCGTCGGTCCACGAGCTGATCGAGCTCGACCACGTCCATCGCAATTCCCAATCGCAACGCTTCGTCAGCCTTCAGTGGCTGGCACAGCAACAAGTGCCGTTTCGCTTGCTGCATGGACATCGCGAAGGGAAACACCAATGTGCCACCATCACCCGCAACCAGACCGGCGCGCACATGTGGGTCCAACAGTTGGCCACCCTGCGCAAAGATCAAGAAATCGGAGAAGAGTGCGATGCTCGCACCAAGGCCGGTTGCTGTGCCTTGCACTGCGCACACCACTGGGGCAGGCAGGTCGAGCAACTGAGATGTGATTTCCCGAGCTCGCTGATGGCTGCGCATTGCGGTGTCGATGTCTTTGAATTGGCTGAACAGCTCGGTCATGTGACCGCCTCCGCTGAACGCTCGGCCCTCTGCGGTGATCACGATGGCGCGGGCCGTGGCGTCCTGACGGAGTTCGCGAACCGCGTCGAGCAGGTCATCGTGGAGTGCGGGAGTCACCAAGTTCAGCGGGTCGCCGGGCACATCGATGCGGAGATGACGGATGTACTCACCCTCGTTCGAAATCGACAATGTGCCGTACGACATGTCAGCGACTCGCGATCCGAGAGGTGCTCGGACCACTCACGACGTTTCCGCAGTCGACAGCAATTTTCCTCTGTCCTGTCGAAGGGCGTCGGCGTGTGCCCTGCAGTGCGCGGGGATCCAGTAGTCGTCCAGGGCCATGACCTCGTCCCAGTTCTCCATGAGGCGCTCTGGAGTGATCGCTACGTCGAGGTAGCCCTTGGTCGCGCCGGTGAAGAGGCGATCAACCTTGCCCCCGCCGACACCAAAGATTTCGCCGCTCACCGGGCACGACTCGTGGACGAGTACTGCGACCCCGACGGATACGAGCTCCGGCTCGAGCGGCAACATCTCGCCGTTGGACAACCTGGTCACGTTGTGGGCGCCGCGGATCGTCGCCGCCGCGGGTGCGACTGCGTTCACTATGATGTTTTGGTCCGCCCCGTAGTTTGCCATCGACCGCGTCATGCCAATCATGCCTGCTTTCATGGTCGGATAACTCAGTCCGGAGTTGCCGCGCCGCGACTCGTCGAGATGCGACATGTCAGCGGTCAATCCGAGCAGCGCGCTCGACGTGATGTTCACCACACGTCCGAATTCTTGCGCTTCGAAGTGCGGCCATGCGGCTTGAGTCACGTTGAAAATCCCGCCGAGATGGATCAAGAAGGTCTTCGTGAAGTCCTCCAGCCGCTCCGTCGCTGGAAACGTCTGATTCATCGAGTTGCCAGCGTTGTTGATGACGATATCGATCCGACCGAACCGTTCGAGCGCCGTCGCCACCATCGCGGCACCGCCGTCGGGGGAAGACACATCATCGCCGTTGGCCACTGCCTGTCCTCCTGCAGCAACGATGTCGTCCACGACGCGCTGTGCCGGCGACTCGGTATCTGTTGCGAGATCGTTGACAACCACCATGGCGCCGCGCGAGGCGAGGAGTTTTGCGTGAGCCTCACCCATGCCCTTTTCCCGGCCGGCACCGGTGACGATTGCCACTCGCCCGTCAAATCTGAGTTCGTCCATTAGTACTTGTCCTCCAAAGTCTTTCCTGATTGCGCCGCAGCTTGCTCGGGTGTTCGAGCGAATTGATCGGGTAGGACTGCGTCCGTGACCCTCGACATGAGACCCAACGAGTGCTCTTCGAAGAACAGGAAGAAGCTGAATCCTTGTTCAACACTTGCCTCGTAGTCAGCGATACCGTCGACCCCGGCCAACCCGACCTTGACGCCGGCGTCGAGACACGCCGAAACAACTCGTGCGCGGGCGGCAAGCAAGTCGGGGTGCTTGAAATCTCGGCGTAGCCCGAGCGAACGTGACCCATCTCCCGGGCCGAACAGGATCGCCCCAAGACCTGGCACTTTCACGATCTCCTCGATGTTGTCGAATCCGATCGAGTCCTCGACCATCGCGACGATGATCAATTCACCCTCAGGATTCATCGGCCACAGGTCTGCCTTCGACACGTATTCCTCGAACGTGTCGATGCCCCAGTAGCGGGGTGCCACGAACGGTGAGACACCGCGATGTCCCGCCGGTCCTGTGTCGCCCAGAGGCTGTGGATACCGAGCGCTGCTGACGACGTGAGCCAGTTGCTCGGCTGTCTGCATGTGTGGAATCACCAGACCGCCCACCCCATAATCGAGTGTCTGCTTGATGATCCAGTGGTCGTGACCGACCTCGGGGATTCGGACCAACGGCGTCGGTGCGGGGCGCGTCGAGCCCTCCCGAATGATCTGACGCCGGCTGATCATCCACTGCAAGGTGTTGCCAAGCGCGGGGAAATCGAAGGCCTCGTGCTCGAAGTCGATCATCACGGCGTCTACTGGCGACTCACCCAGCCGTCGCGCCGAATACAGATCGGAGTTCTGGAGTACGCAGCAGAACGTCGTTCGGCCGGACTCCAGTGATTCGATGAACTTGTTCAGTCGTGGCAATTGTTGCTCCTCTTCGGTAGGGCACATCGGACCCTGGGTAGGGACCTGATAGGTCTGTCGTCGGTCACGTGTTCACGACGTCAACGAGCGGCGGCGATTTGTGATCTGCGCTGGCAACGTGGTCGACAAGGAGTTGGCCGTCTCGCATTACCGCACGGATGTTGCTGGTGTCGCCGAGCACGTTGAGATCGGCTGAGGGGTCCCCATCGACGAGCACGATGTCAGCGAGGTAACCCTCGCGAATGCGTCCGAGGTCGGGCAAGCCCATGATCTTGCCGCCGTTGACGGTCGCCCATTTGATGATTTCAAGGACGTCGAGGCCGGTGAACTCCTGGTAGAACGCCAGCTCGCCTCCGTAGGTGCCGTGTGGGCAACTGATCCCGCCGTAGTCGTCTCCAAGGACCACGATCACGCCGGCCTCGACACACTTGCGAAGGGCTGCACACGTCTCGCGTACGATGCTTCCCCAGCGACCCTCGTAGTTGTGCTCGCCGGTTCGAAGGGACAGCGACTGATGCGAGCGAACGCTTGGAATGTAGAAGACGCCTTGCTCGGCCATCCGCCCAATGCATTCGTCGTCGATTCCGTCACCATGGTCGATGATGTCGACCCCGGCGTCGAGGCAGCGCAGAACCCCATCTCTGGATGCGACGTGAGCGCGCACTCGCCGCCCGAGCGTGTGCGCCGCGTCAACCGCCGCATGCAGCTCATCGTGGGTGATCGTGGAAGTCGACGCAGCGAGGCGCACTGCGTGTCCTCCCGTAACGAATAGTTTGACCACTTCGGCGCCGCGCTTGACTTCTTCGCGCACCGCCTTGCGAAACTCGTCGGCGCCATCGCAGAGGCGCGTGTTGGCGGACGCACCCGATTGCCAGTACCAAGGGACCATGTCGGTGCTGTCAGCTGTGTTGATGATCTCGCGGCTGCCTGCGAGCATCCGAGGCCCGACGACGATTCCGTCGGCGATGGCCTGCTTCAACGACGGAGCGATGTCCCACGGCTCGCTGGCGCCGACAAGGGACGTGAAACCACACTTCAGCGCGAGGCCGGCATTGTAAGCGGCCTGGTACGCCTGGTAGGCGGGGGGCGCCTCGAGCCCGATCGGCAAACTCCCCAGGCTCAAATTGTGATACGTCGCATGGAAGTGGCCTTGCGTCATTCCCGGCATGAGCGTCAAACCCGAACACTCGATGACGCGGTCGTTCGGGCCGGTCTCGACAGACGTACCCGAAGTCACGACCTGCGTGATGCGGTCGTCTTCGACGACAACTGTTGCTCCGGCTACCGGTGCATGTTCCCCGTCCAAGACGTTTGCGTCGACGAAAATGGTTCGCGTCATGGTGATCCCCCTTACGTAGTACTTGGTTCGAAACGGTCAGGCGCCCAGCAACGCGCCGCGGTCTTGTCGGAGTCGGTCGGCGTGAGCTCTCGAGCTGGTTGGAATCCACGAGTCCTGGACGTCCATGACCTGACCCCAGTTTGCAAGCAATCGCTCAGGCGTGATGCTCGCGTCGACGTAGCCCTGGGTTGCAGCGACGAACACGCGATCGACCCTGCCACCACCCATGCCAAAGATTTCGCCGGTCGCAGGGCAGAGGTCGTGCGCAAGGACTGCGATGCCGGCCGACACCAGCGACGGGTCGAGCGGCAGGAGCTCACCAGACGACAACACCGTGGAGTTGTTCGGACCCATCTTGGTTGCTGCAGCCGGGGCGACCGCGTTGACCTTGATGTTGTCGTGCGCACCGTAGTTCGCCAGACACTTCGTGAGGCCGATCATGCCGGACTTCATGGACGAGTAACCGACACCGATATTGCCCGACCTCGACTCGTGCATGTGGCTCATGTCGGCGGTCAGCCCGAACAACGCGCTGGACGTGATGTTGATGATGCGACCGCCTCCGTCGCGAACAAAGTGTGGCCACGCCGCCCTGCTGACATTGAACGCTCCGGCAAGATGGACTTCGAAATGGCGTGTGAAGCGGTCGATGGTCTCCCAGTCCGGAAAAGACCCGCCTGTGCCGAGCCCTGCGTTGTTGACGATGATGTCGAGACGACCATAGGAGTCGATCGCGGCCGCCACGATCGCGGCGGCACCCTCCTCCGAGGCGACGGAGTCGGCGTTAGCAATGGCAATGCCACCCGCAGCTCGGATGTCGTCCACCACGCGTTGTGCTGGTGTTTCACCTTCCGCAGCCAGGTCGTTCACCACGACGCTCGCGCCGCGAGCGGCCAGGAACTTTGCGTGCGCCTCGCCGAGCCCACGTTCCCGGCCGGCGCCCGTGACGATCGCAACTCGTCCATCAAATCGCAACTCGTCCAAAGTCGCCCCCTCTCTGTCGCTCGATCAACTCGTCTGGCCACGACTCGAGCTCGGGCTCAGAATTTCATGGCTCATGACAAGTTCTTAGATTTACATCATATATATAGAAGGCCACCGCTCGCAAGTCGGAGTTATCCGACCTCGTGCGTCGTTGTCAGCTCGCTACACAAACGACGTCGTTGCGTCGACAGCGTAATTGAAGACGAGAAACTTGCAGCCCTGTCCAGCTGCCCAGCGGCCCATGGCAAGGTGGGTTGGGTCGCTCATATACCGCGTCACCGCGTCGGCGTCGTCGAACTCGAGGTAGAGCAAGTACTGATAGCCGTCGGCGAGGTCGGGCAATCGCGACTTGCCGAAGCGGATCGCCCGCAGGTCGGGGATCTCCTCCGACCAGGTACTGATGAACTCGGTCATCGCGACGAACGTGTCGTCGACGACCGGCTCGGGAAACTTGAAGAGGACGATGTGTTGAAGCATTTCTAGTCAACTTTCAATCAGGTGATCGAGGAGGCCGGCGTCGATGTAATCCGGATAGGTGTCTGGCGCCGATGGGCGCGCGAGCTGACCGGGATAACCGATCGCCTGCCTCGCTTCGTCCGACATGTAGTAGCCGCCGGCAACCACCAACTTGAGGGCACCGAGGGCTTCAGGGTCGCTGTCCGCGAGCCCGGCGATCACGTCGACGGGCCCGCCAGAGAACGACAACGCTCGTCGCAATGGAACGTGGAGGTCGGGCCGAGCGGTCAGCACCTTGCGGACCATACGGTTACCCACGCCGACCGAACTCGCAGATGGGTGTCCCGCGCTCGCCGGAATCAATACGTCGCCGAGTTCGTCCAAACGAATCTGCTCGGAAGCGCTGAGCGCGCCCAGCGCCACGGGTACCCGCTCGATCACCGGTGCAACAGTCGCCGAACCGACGGCGAACGACGACGACAGTTCCGGACGCGGCAGGTGCGATCTGCGCTCGATGAGCTTGTCGGCGATCATCGACGCGACGGCACAAATCGTGGTGGTGGGGTTGACCCCGGCGCTGGTGACGAACACACTGCCGTCGAGAATGCCGAGGTTGGGGATTTGGTGGGTCATCCCGAATCGATCGACCACAGATCGGTTCGGATCGTCGCCCATACGCGCTGTCCCCATGAAGTGCCCGCTGATCTCGGGCACCGGAGGCCTGCGCACAGAAGTCGCCCCGGCAGCCTCGAATGCTTCGGTCACCTTCTGCAGATGCCAGTCCATGAGCGTCTTGGCCTGCTCCGGAACGTGATAGTGGACCACGGGATTTGGCAGGCCCGTCGAATCCGTCGATGTGGTGGAGAGCTCCACACGGTTCGATTCGTCGGCAATGTCCTCGACGCACACCGAGCAGCTGAGTGTTCGGCCGAACGTCTTCGCCAAGGCGTCGTGGTGGCCGCTTCCCCAAACTCCGTTGAGCATCGCCGTCCCGAGCGGCCCAATTGGCCCTCCGCCAAACGCCCACATCGATGTTCCCGGCGCGCCGCGTCGCTCGTCGGACTCGTAAAATTGCCACGAACTGATCCAGCCGCCACGCTGACCCAACCAGGTCTCCATGGATTCGTCGAACTGTGCGAATCTGGAGCCGTAGTGATGGACCATCAGGTTCTTGCCGACGAGCCCAGATCCGTTCGCGAGGCCGTCGGGGAATTGCTCGTTGGCAGACGCGAGGAGCAGACGCGGTGTTCCGATCCCGTTCGCTGCGCACAACACAATGTCAGCCGTTTGCAGGTGACCCGCGCCGGTTGAGTCATACCATTCGGCACCCTGGGCGAGCCCGCCACCGTCCAACACGATACGCGCCACCCGGGCGCCCGTGATGACGCTCCCGCCGAGCGCAATGACATGCCGCCAGTAGGTGAGATCTGCCGTCCCCTTTGCCCCCTCACCGCAACCGCTACCACAAGCCGCCCGCGCGACACAGACGTTACGGCCGTCATACGGAGCCGAAAGGATCGCGTTCGGGGTTGGCCACCATTGCCAACCCAAGCCCGCCAGAGCTTCCGCCATGCGCATCCCGCCCTGCCGAATCGGCAACGGCGGCAGGGGCGGGTCGGCACCCGGCGGATACGCAGGATTGCCCCCCAGGCCCGACACCCCAACCTCGACATCGGTTCGTTCGTAGTACGGGAGCAGCTCCTCGTACGAGAATGGCCAGTCGTTGGCATATCCAGCGACCGACTTCGACTTGAAGTTGCTAGGGGTGAATCGCGGCCACAACGCGTTGAACAACGTCGTGCTGCCGCCGACCCCGTTGAAGTTGGCGAGCATGACTTCCGAATCCGTCATGTCGATCGGATAGTCCGCCACGCGCTGGCGAACATTCGGATTCCACGACCACTGCTTCATCGACGTCAGCTCAAAGTCGAGTTCGCCGCCGCGGTAGTCGGCACGATCGGGCCAGGCACCCTGTTCGAGACACACCACAGAAAAGCCTGCCTGAACCAGCCGAAGCGCGGCTGCCCCACCAGCCGGTCCCGCACCGATTATCAAGACATCCGCATGCATCAGGCGACAAAACTATCATCTATATGTTAGGGATAACAAGCCGCGCTGCCGGACGTCTCAAATTGCGAACTGTCATCGGCTACGCCATCGGGCCCGCTGTCAGTCCACATCAGCGCTGAGGCTGCGGCGCCGACAGATTGACGAGCTAGTCCGAGGCCGCCTAACATATCGATGATAGAGATCGAACGGGGGCAGCGAAATGGCTGGTGTGCGCGACATCGACGACAACATTCGAAGCGAGATCCAGAAACAACTGGATCTGATTGGAGGCAAGGCCCCAGATCCCACGTTCATTCCAGAACCGGACCCTGAGACACTCTTCTGCCCAATCATCTCGGTGGACGATCATGCCCTCGAGCCCGCCGATACGTTCACGAGCCGGGTCTCCGAGAAGCTTCGCGACGCCGTGCCGCGAGTCGAGGTCGACGACGACGGCTTACCGTGGTGGATCATCGACGGGCGGCCAAGCCCAATGATGATGTTGAACGGAGCCGCGGGCAGGCCCGCATCCGAATGGGGGATCTACCCATGCCGGTTCGAGGACTTCCGACCGGGTGTGGCCGACCCCAAGTTGCGGCTTCACGACATGGATCTCACTGGCATTTGGGCAAGCCTCTGCTTCGGATCGGTGCTTTGGGGCTTCGCCGGCACGAGATTCTCGACGTACTCCGATCCCGAGGTGGGACTCGCTTCCCTGCGCGCATACAACGACTGGATGATCGAGGAGTGGTGTGCAGTGGCGCCCGACCGCTATATCCCCTGTCAGCTGACCTGGCTCTCAGACCCTCGCATCGCAGCGGACGAGATCTACCGCAACGCCGAACGAGGCTTTCGTGCGGTGAGTTTCTCGGAGAACCCCGAGGGCCTCGGGTTCCCAAACGTGTATCAGCCGTATTGGGAACCGTTCTTTGCCGCTTGCGAAGAGACCCAGACGGTCATCAATCTCCACGTCGGTTCGTCAGGCACCACGCGGCAAGGTGTGCGACGATTCCCACGCGCTCGTCACTGCTGCACTGTTTCCGCTGAGTGGAATCGAAGCGCTCATCGATTGGGTCTTCTCGGGAGTGCTTGTTCGACACCCCGGTCTGACCGTTGCGCTGTCGGAAGCGGGTGCGTCTTGGGTGCCGATGGCCCTTGAGCGACTCGCGCGTGCCGAGCGTCAATCGTCGTCGATGATGGGTGGGGGCACCAGCCACTTGCAAGCCGATGGCCTCACGCTCACCGACATCGCTCGGCGCAACTTCGTCTTCACCTCGATCGAAGATGATGCGGCATTCGACCAACTCGACGTCATCGGCGAGGACAACATCATGGTCGAGACGGACTATCCGCACTTCGACAGCACGTGGCCGGAGTGTCAGGCCATGGTGCGAAAGGAACTGAGCCACCTTCCGTCCGCTGTGGTGCGCAAAGTCTGCTTCGAGAACGCGGCGCGCATCTATCGCCACCCTCTGCCGCCAACGGAGATGTTCGAGCGTTCAGAGATTGCTCAACGTCAAGTAGTAGGGCCCTAGAACTGACCAGTCCCGAACGCGACGGCGCTCGAAGCACGCACAGTGCGCTGCTTGGATCCTGTCGACAAGCCACAGACGACGCCAACGACGTCGATCACGAAAGAGGTACTCATGGTACTTGATCAGGTCGAGCCGATTCCCACCGGCGACATGTCGCTCGATGCCCTACGTGTCGACGTTGCAGCAGCGTGTCGATTGGCGGCTTTGTATCGCTGGGACGATCATCTCGCGAACCACGTCTCGGTTCGGGTTCCGGGTACCGACAACTTCCTCATCAACCCGCTGGGGTTGTTGTTCAGCGAGGTGACCGCCGGTTCGGTGCTGGAAGTCGATGAGCACGGCACCACAGTGTCAGGAGGCCCCATCAACGCTGCCGGCTTCGTGCTGCACTCCGCCGTACACATGGCCCGATCTGATGTGCACGCCGTGATCCACCTCCACACCAACGAAACGACCGCGGTGGGCGTCACCCGTAGCGGCCTTTTGAACCTGTCTCCGTTCTCGATGGCGGTACATCCAGTCGCCTACCACGACTGGGAGGGTGTGACTGTCGAGGCCGATGAGCGGTTGCGCCTCGCCGAGCATCTCGCCGAGAGTTCGGTGATGTTTCTCCGAAATCACGGAATCCTCGCAGTGGGGCGCACGATGGCGGAGGCCTTCCAGCGCGCGTACTTCGTGCAGCGAGCGTGCGAGGTGCAGATCCTGGCGCGATCACTCGAACGACGAGTTGATCGTTCAGCCCGACTCCATGTCAGAGTCATTGCAGGATCAGGCAGCTGCCGCGTTTGGTAACTGGGCAGCAATGAACTGGGGAGCGCTCTTGCGAAAGCTCGATCGAATCGATCCGAGCTATCGCGACGATGCCGACGTGCTCGCGCCGTATTAGAGACCACTCGGGGCGGTTGGTGTTTGCGTACGACGCTGCAACACGCGTGCTGTCAGGCCGTTACAAAGCCGGAGTATCCGTCGGCAGCCACCCAGTCACATACCCCACGATAGGCGCCGACCCCGCCGACGTAGGGCATGAACACCCGAGCTTTGCCAACGACGTTGGCGCCCATGTACCAACTGTTCGCTTCCAGGTAAAGGGTCATCCGGCCGACCTCGTCGACATGGGCCGTCCACTCGTCTTCCGCATCGATCGTTGCTTCGAGAGTTGACTTCTTGTGATCTTGTAGCCACGACATCGCATCCGCAATCCACTCGACGTGCTGCTCGATCGACACCATCATGTTCGAGAGCACAGAGCGGCTGCCGGGTGCCGTGATCATCCATAGATTTGGAAATCCGGCCGTTGCCAAGCCGAGATTCGTACGCGGTCCGGCGGCCCACTTCTCCTTGAGTTTCTGGCAGGCCGCAGACATGGACCGTGCGGTAGCCGCCGCACGCCTTGCATTCGACGAGGGCCCGTGGCCACGACTCACCCACGTTCAACGCGCTGAGTACCTGCACGGATTCGTGAAAGGATTTGCCGACCGTGCCGACGACCTCGCGCGATCTGGCCGCGCCAGTCGGGGGTGCTCCACACTCTCGCTCAATATGCGGGAGCGGGCCTTGCCGCCACGTTCCAGTACTACGCAGACCTCGCTGAAACGTTCCCCTTCGAAGAGCCAGCGCACGCCGACGTTTGGTGGCGAGTTCGGGCTCATGGTTCGCGAACCGGTCGGTGTGGTTGGCGCGATCGTCCCCTGGAACGCACCGTTGGCCCCCACTGCGCTCAAGATTGCCCCAGCGTTGCTGGCGGGTTGCGCCGTCGTCCTGAAACCATCTCCGGAAGCCCCTGGCGAGGCGTACGTCATCGCCGAGATCGCGGAAGCAATGGGTCTTCCTCGCGGTGTACTCAACGTGGTGACGGCCGATCGGGAGGTGTCCGAGTTGACGGTGAGAGATGCACGCGTCGACAAGATCACCTTCACGGGTTCCACCGCTGCCGGTCGTAAGATCGCCTCGATCTGCGGCGAGCGCATCGCTCGCGTGACGCTCGAGCTTGGCGGCAAGTCGGCGGCAGTCATCCTCGACGACTTCGACCTCGGCGTTGCCGCCGCTTCGATCGCTGGCGCTGAGTGCATGATTTCGGGCCAAGTCTGCTCTTCGCTGACGCGCGTCGTCGTCAGCCGTCACCGCCACGACGAACTCGTCGAGGCACTTGCGAGTTCGTTCGCTGACGTGCGAGTAGGCGATCCGTGCGACGAATCAACGCAGATGGGGCCTCTCGCCATGAGCCGACAGCGCGACCGCGTCGAAAGCTACATCGCAAAGGGCATAGCCGATGGAGCCACCCTCGCGGCCGGTGGCGGTCGGCCCAAGGATCTCGATCGAGGCTGGTTCATCGAGCCCACCGTCTTCGGAAATGTGGACAACGGCTCCACCATCGCCCAGGAGGAGATCTTCGGGCCGGTGCTGAGCGTGATTGCGGCCGATGATGAGCGGCAAGCTGTCAAGATTGCGAACGACACGATCTATGGTCTCAATGCATCGGTGTTCACGAACGACGTTGAACGCGGCTCGCGAAGTCGCCGGGCAACTCCGCTCGGACACAGTCGGGCATAACAACTGGCGCAGCGACCCAGGGATTACCTCGGCGGATTCAAACAGTCAGGAATTGGACGCGAAGGCGGCAAAGACGGACTCCTGCCCTTCCTAAAGGCAAAGACCGTCATCCTCGAAGGCCGACCGGCCCGCTACAAAACGGTAAATCGGACTGATCTGCAGGCGTCGGCTCAGACCCTAAGGCGACGAGTCCGAGTTTTTCCTTAGACATCAAAGAGCGAAGAGTTCGATCGCCGTGCCGCCGAGAATGTTCCGCGCGTCCTGCTCGGAAACGGCGTCGACGACTGCCTTCATCGAGTTCCAGCTGTAGCCGAACGAGCTCTCCACATGTGGGTAGTCGGACGACCACATGACGCGACCCGGGCCGATCCGCTCGATCATGCTGAGTCCGATCGGATCGTACATGAATGTCGCGGAGCAGTTTGTGTGCCAATAGTAACTCGGCTCTTCGCTGACATTGGGTGCCAAGAAGTCGCCGTACGACTGACAGATCATCTCGGCGGTCTGAATTGCAGGAAGAATCCAGTTCAGATCTCCTTCGGCAAACACAACACGCAAAGACGGATGTCGGTCGAAGATTCCACCGAACATCAATTCGGAGAATGGCTTTCTAAACGGAGACAAATTTACCATTGTCGATATACCGATGGCGCCGGGTCCCTCTGAAAATTTCTCACCGACATGAAAACAGAATGGAATATCAGCCTGCTCGATCGCTTCCCAGAGATAGTCCATCGCCGCATCGCAGTAATTCAATGGTTCCCCGTCCGCCCCCTTCGGACTGAGCGGCATCAAGAACGTCTTCAAGCCCAGTTCCTTCAACTCAACGAGCGATTCGGTTACCTTTTCCGGATCCCAGTAGTTGATGTGTCCCACCCCGTAGAAGCGGCCAGGAGCTCGAGCCGCCAAGTCGGCGAGATACTGGTTATAGATACGGAAGACCGTCTCTCGTACCTCTAAGTCCGGGTATCCGAGGAACAGGTTCAAACCATTGGCGAAGACAATCTCCTTGTGAGTTCCTTCGGTATCGAGATCGCTCATTCGGGCATCGATATCGGCGCAACCGGGAACGTCCTCAAAGCAACGCATGATCTCGCGGATCGACGGCGGCAGTGGCGAGCGACCACCGATGGTCATGCCGCTCAGCCCGTCAATGAATCGTGGCATTCGATCCTTGAGCCCCACTGGCGCATGGTCGTAGAAAACATCTTCATTGACAGACCAATGACTGTCGGCAGAGACGACCGTTGTCCCGATTGGCAGTCGGACGTCGCCTTGTCGCTGCGCCACGCGATCACGCGACAGCCGATGACCATCCTGCAGCCAGAGGTCTCGTTCTGGGGCTACTAGCAATCCCATTGGCGGGTTCCTTTCCACGTGAAGCACCTGAATGCACTCGTCCGGCCATATGGCGTCGCCGCTGCTACGATCTTAATCATATATAGTTTGGCCGTTGACGTCAATGTGCTGCGACACTACGCTCATGTCGGTGGACGATGACCCCTTGCCGCGTGAAGTTCTCGACGCATACTTGGCACGGCATGCTGCGTTCGAAACGAACATGGACGTGGACGGAGCGATGTCGACGATGTCGCCTGGATGTTGGGAGGAGTACCTCCCATTGAACTATCGCATGGTGAACGCTCAAGGCGTTGAGGCTCTGTACTTGCGCGTACTCAAGCACGCGATCCCGTTGATGGTCGGATCGGATTGGCTCTCCATTTCGTACGGCGATTCTCATGTGGTGACCGAGAAGAACGTTCTGATCCGATACCCCTCTGGCCGTGAGGCAACAATGCGCCGTTGGCCATCTTCGAATTCGATCGCGAACCGGCAACGTCATCAGCGAACGTTCGTACTTCGACAGCGTGGGCACCGAGTTGATGCAGCACGCGCTCGGCGACGACTTTGCCAATTGCGCCGGCGTAGAAAGGTTTTGACAGGTCCGTGATGCGCGTACCGGGCGCGTGGACGTGGTGAGGTCAACCTCGCGAACCTCAAGTCTGGCGATGGGGGCGAAATCTTTGATCAGGTTTTCGAGGTAGACGACCTTGTCGCTCGCCACACTGTCGCAGCGCTCGCCAAATCGACGGCGATCCTCGCCTGATGCGACGTGGCTGTCATCGCCGACTCAGCTACCGCTTGCGCAGCCATCCTTATATCTATATGATAGATCTAGCACGCGACGAGCGCGTGGGCGAACCGTCGTGCCCAATGGGTCTGCTGGCACACGACGCACGCACAAAACGAAAGAGCTTCCGTTGAACGCATCAGGCAAGAACTACGTGCTCATCTCGTCCGATACCCACGCAGGCGGGTCAATGGAAACGTACAAGGGGTACCTTTCGAGGCAGTACCACGACGAGTTCGACCGTTGGGCCGCCGAGTTCCACGACGGTTGGGGCGAGTTCGACCAGAACGTGGGAGAAGGGGCCGACCCTGCCATCCGCTTCGGAGCCGCTTCCTTCCTGTCCGAGTACAACTGGGACAGCCCTCGGCGACTCCAACACCTCGAGCAGGACGGTGTGGTCGCCGAGGTGGTCTACCCGAACACGGTTCCGCCGTTTTATCCGGCGGCCGTGCTGTCGGCACCGCATCCGGCGCCGGCAGACTACCCACTCCGGTGGGCCGGTCTCCAGGCGCACAACCGCTGGTTGGTCGACTTCTGCAATGAGGTGCCCGGCCGGCGCAAGGGCTTGGCTCAGGTGTTTTTCAACGACGTCGACGCAGCCGTGAAAGAGATTCACTGGGCCAAGGAACATGGCCTCGCCGGCATCCTCATCCCAGGCGATCACCACAAGAACCTCGTGCAGCTGTACGAGCCCCGGCTCGACCCGATCTGGGCTGCGTGCGCTGAACTTTCGATGCCGATCCACCGTCACGGGAGCAACGTCGCCGATGCGAACGAAGAGGGCGGACCAAGTGCTCCAGCGCTCGGCACGTACGAGGCGATGTATCACAGTTATCTGCGGGCGCTTCCACACATGACGATTGGCGGCGTGTTCCATCGTCATCCAGATTTGAAGTTGGTGTTCACGGAGGGCCGTTCGGGATGGGTTCCCACGATCCTGCAGAAGCTCGACGCTTACTACAAGGTCGCCTCAACCGAGGGGACAATCCCGTTTGCCGTAGGAAATCCTGCGATCAAGGATCATGAAATGCTTCCCAGCGAGTATTTCCAGCGCAACTGCTACATCGCGTCATTCCTCACCGCCGGAGACATGGACATTTACAACGACATCGGCGGCGCAGACCACATCATGTGGGGCTCTGACTACCCGCATCATGAGGCCACGTGGCCCAACAGTACGATTGCACTGCGGATGAACTTCCATGACATTCCCGAAGACGACGTTCGGAAGATGACTTCTGCGACGGCCGCAGGTTTGTACGGTTTCGATCTCGACTTCCTCCAACCGCTGGCGGACAAGTTCGGCCCGTCAGTCGAAACACTTCGGCGGCCAGTTCCCCAGGACGAAGTCCCGTGGCCGAGCATGTGCCCGACCTTCCAGCCGAGTGAGTTCGAGGCCGCAGCAACGTCACTCGCCGCAGCAAATGTCTGACCTAGGCCTGTGCCCATTGCCATGACGCGAGCAATGCCTTGATCAACGGAATCCATCATGTCGCGATCGTTGTTCGTGATCTTGATCGAATGCTCGACTTCTACACCGTTGGAGTTGGATTCGAAAAGGCTTTCGAGTCGGCATGGAAGGACAATCCCGATCTCGAGAAGACGATTGACCTGAAGGACTCAATCGGCCGCATGGTCGTTCTCAGGGCAGGCAACGCCTATCTCGAGTTGCACGAGTACCGACAGCCCGAGGGCCAGCCCCTCGATCCGCACAACATGGCATGCGATCAGGGGATACGGCACCTCTGCCTCGACGTCACCGACATTCACGCCGAGAGCGAACGCCTGACGAATGCCGGCATGACGTTCAAATGGCCACCACAGTTCCATGAGCGCGTCGGCGTCTGGTCGGTCTACGGGCGCGATCCAGAAGGCAACATCGTGGAATTGCAAGAGATCGTCTCGAATGGTTCGAGGTTCTCTCTATCGAACTCAAGAAGGACAATCGAGTAGTGACTCAAGTCTCCAATGCCCACGACGGAACGATGATGAGCGGATCAGCGAATCAAGGCAGCGCAACCGCGCCACCAGCGAACACTCCATTGTCCAGAGAAGTCCTCGACGCATATTTCGCCAGGCACGTCTGGTACGAACAGCAGATCGACGTGGACGGCACGATGTCAACGATGGCTCCGGACTGCTGGGAGGAATATCTGCCGCTGAACTACCGCATGACGAATGAAAGTGCCGTGCGGGCCATGTACGAGCGTGTACTCAAGAAGGCGCACCCCTTGATGGCCGGGTCGACGGCGCTGTCGATGTCCTACGGCGACTCACACATCGTCACGGAGAAGGACGTTCTGATCCAGCACCCCGATGGGCGCCAATCGATGATGCGAGTAGTGGCGGTCGTGGTGTTTGACCCTGCTACCGGGGACGTGACCTCGGAAAGGTGCTATTTCGACAATGTCGGAGCAGCCGTGATGCAGGAGGCACTGGGTGACGACTTCGCCCAAACGGATGGCGTCGAGCGATTCTGACGAGCGGTGGTCGCCTGGCTGCGCTTACGAGCATTGCCCTCACGACACAGGCGATCCGTCGGAATGGACCACCTGCGGCACACCAATGCCTCAATACTCGTTGGCGCCAGTGAGCCAAAAGGTCGAGGCTGAATGTCTCGGCCACGCCCACCCAGACGTAGGCGACGCCCGTTCGCAGCAGAACATTGCGGCCGTGGGGACTCCTCAATCCCCCGTGGTCATCTCGATCCGGATCATCGTGTCGAGCCCGACCACGTCGGCGCTGGCGATCCCGGCGACAAAGAACTGCACCAGAAGGACCGCTACGGGATTCGCAACGAAGTACTCGCCGATCTCCTGATACGCCGCGGCCCGTTCTGAGCCGTCCAAGAGCAGCGTCCTCGCCTTGTCAGCCGTTGTCGACGAGTTCCGTTACCGACGTTCCGATCGCCGACCCACCGTTAATTGGCCAGCCGCCATTGTCGCTGACGGAGTTGGCGTCGGTGACGTAGAAGTGCAACCGTTGCATCGGTTCGTCGAACGAGGCGGCGACGTGGGCCAGAGCTGCGCACCCGGTGATGATCGGTTCCTCCAACACGGCCAGGACAGCTCGTCTTTGCCGGTGAAACATGGACAAAACGTCTGGAGCGCAACGCCACTCAACACCTGATCCATCGCAGGACGATTGACAGCCGCCCGTTGGTCGGCCGACCCACCACACCGCCCGAAGGGAGGCCAACTCACCGATACCCGTCACCAAATTGGCGGGAAGTGATCGGATCCTACACAAGTGCGAACTGGTGTTCGATCGCGCGAGGCTTACCGAGTGCCACTTTCCGTCGAACAAATCGAGTGTCTCCGCCGTTCCAAGTCGATGGGATCGCTACCAAGCAGTCAGGTCGACGAACTTCTCGACACCGCCGCGGATCTCGCTATGCGGCAGCGGGAGATCGCCAAGGTGCTTCACTCGCTCGGCAGCAGGTGGCCCGGCGTCCGAGCGGCGCTCAACGACTTGAACAAGTTGACCGCTGAATGAACGACGTCCCTACCGGTGGGACTCGAGATCTCCTCCCAGCCTCCTCCCAATGACAGAGGCAAATGGTGGTCAATCACGGTCACTGGAGGTCAATCGCAGGCGATCATGAATCCTTGCGCAAGGCTCTCTACCAGGCTATCTCCCTCATAGATAGCCGATTTGCAAAGTGCCCCAGGCAGGGATCGAACCTGCGACACACGGTTTAGGAAACCGATGCTCTATCCACTGAGCTACTGAGGCCTGAGGCGAAGCCTCCGCAACTTACTCCGCGGAAAGATCCGCTGATTCGGAGGGCGGCGACAGCCTACGCAATGGATCAGCCGCGAACGCGACGCAGCACCACCCGATCCGGCTCGCGCGAGTCGAGATCGACCGAAACGTTGACAATCGTGGTCGGCAAACCAGACGCGGCGAGCACGTGATAGTCGATCCCTCCGTAGCCGGGATCGATTCCCACGATCGCCTCGCCGCTCCCGGCGAACGAGCGATCGACAGCTCCGGCAGTCGTGATCCGCACAAGCCGCTGTTGCGTTCGCCCGTCTGTCCTGGACAGTACCAACAGCAGCGGCAGTTCCCCCGTCGCACCCAGGCCGAGCACTCGGTCCAAACTCGAGTTCGATGGACCGTCCACAGTAGCGACGCCATCGGTCCCGAACGTCGGATCGGGGGAACCCGCAACGGTTAGCCGGAGAACGCGATGGGTCGCCGAATAGTTGTAGACGTCGTCAGGTAAGAGCCGCTCCGACCATGCGATGAGCACCATACCCGTCGGTGTGGTCGTCACGATCCCGGTGCCTTCAGGCACTCTCCAACGGAATGTTCCCCCGGTGCCGAACCCCGAATCGAGCACCCCGCCCGGTCCGAGACGGGCGACGGCCAGATCCGCATAGTCGTCGAAAGTCGTGCTCCATTGCCGCCACGAGATGAGCACACCACCGTCGGGCATCGACGCTAGCCGCACTCGCGGAGACCCCGTGTCAACGTTGGGCGCCGCTATGCGCGTGAGCCCGTCATTACCGAAACTGGTGTCGACGTCGCCCGAAGGTAGGAGGCGGACGACCGAGGGGTCGATGCCGTCGGCACCCCACGGCGCCAACGGTACGAGCAACGTGCCGCCCGGCCCGGCGACCGCGTTCCCGACGCGATACCGGCCGAGGTCGGACGGGCCGACACCCGGCACGGTGACCAACCGCCGGCCGCCAGGCACCACCGCCACATCGAGTTCGCCGCCTGCCGTGAGCCGGGTGACGAACAGACCCGCCTCCGGCAAGCTCGAAACGTCGTTGACCCACGACCCGACGATCGACACTGAGTCGTCGGCACCGACGACGAGGCTGATTGCGGCCGTGGTCTCATCGTCGTTTGGTCGAAACCCGCCAGCCTCGACGAAGCTTGTGCCGCCACTGCCGAACGACGGATCGGCACCGCCATTGGCGAGTGTTCGCGAGACAGCGATCATGCCCTCGTCGCCGATGTCGCGATCACGGATCACCGCGGCCGTCACCACTCGGCCCTCGCTGTCGTAGGCCGCGGCCGTCTTCCCACACGCTGAAGAGGCGGTGGCGGATATCTACCCGCAGAGAACCGCCATTCCCCCACGAGGTGTCGACTCCGCCGTCAGCCAGCCGGCGCTCGACCAAGAGGCCGAGCTCGCGATGTGCCCCGACGACAAGGAAGCCGGAGCCGTCGAGAACCAGCATGTCGCGAGACAAGTAGAAGTCGACGCTCGACGAACTGCGCACGGTCGTCGATCTCGTGCCGAAGCCCGGGAAAAGGCTGCCTGCACTGTCGAGCATCGACAGCGCAGCGCCCTGCTTGCAGTGCACGAGTCCGACTAGGCGATCGGCGGTGGCGGTCAGACCTAGGAGCTCGGGGTAGAAGCACGGGTCCGGCCACGCGAATCTCGGCCTCCCGAATCCGTTGTCCTCGCTGCCATCGGCGTTCAGCCGGGTCACCTCGCCGTATCGCCGATCAATCACCACGGTTCCATCGTCAGCAGCGACGACCCGGCTCGCACCGCCGTCGCCGCTCGACCCGGCGACGGCTATGCCATCACCGGAGTACGTCGTGTCCATCCGCCCGTCTGCGGTGAGTCGCAGAATCGCAGCGACGTTCGAACCGGTGCCGATCACCAACGCGCCGCTCGATCCGGTGCACGTTCACGTCGCAGCATGCACCGACGCTCGACGGCAGCACCGTCGTCATCATCCCGTCGTCGTCGAACGTGGGGTCGAGTGCGCCGCTCGTCGTGAGCCGCCAGGCCACCACGACGAAGCCCTCGAAGGTGGAGCACGACCCGACCACGACCACCTTCGCGTCGGCTGGACGAGCACATCGCTGATCGTCGGCTTTGTGTACTGGGTGCCACAGACGGTCGGAGCGGGGAGGTCCACCCTTCCGTTCGCGCCGAAGGTCGAGTCCGCGGCACCCGTGGTCGTGCGGCGCAGCACGGTATTCGCCGACTCTCCGCCAATGAGCGGCAGCCTGCCCGCAAGCACTGTTCTGCCGCTGCCGTCGACCCCGACGCCGACCGGCGTGAACGATCCGACTGTGCCCGGCTTCGCCGTCGCCTCGGGTGGCACCACGCCACCCGTGCCGAAGGTGGTACGCAGTTGTCCGCCGGGGGTGATGCGAACCAAACTCCACGCACCGACGTCAGCTCCGCAGCAGCCCCACTTCACGTGCGCCGGCTCGAGCGCAATGATCGTGTCGCCGTCGGGAGCCTTGGCTGCGCCAACGACCGTCACGCCAACTGGCGCGTCGTAGGCATGCTCTGCACTGCCGTTCTGTCCGAAAGCGGGATCCAGCCCGGTCACGATCGGATCCACGGCACCGGGCGGGAGAGCGAACCACGCATTGACGTCGATGACGAGATGAGTCGTCGCCAACGTATATACACAGATCGCACCGCCCGCGCCGACCTTGGCCAACACCGCGTTCGGCACCACCTGACCGGGCAGATAGTTCACATTCGACGCTGGCGGCACCGGCGCCCCACACGGAAACACCGTCAAGAACCCCGGCGCGACCGGTCCCACCGCAGTCACGTTCAACATCACAGCGGCCACCCCGGACGCGGGCACACCCCCACGACCCAACACCGGCACCGTCAACACGGTCCCAGCTCCGAGTGAACCGACACCCGCCAACACTCCATCGATCGTGTCGAAACCTGACTCAGTGCGAGTCTCCACCACACGCGCTGGCTCCACCGGATTGGTGCCCGAACCAACCGTCGCATAACCGTTCACATCGATCACGAGATCGGTCGCAGCCAACGTGAACACACACACCGCGCCCCCCGCACCAACCTTGGCCAACACCGCATTCGGCACCACCTGCCCCGCCACATAATTCACATTCGACGCCTGAGGCACATCGGTCCCACACGGAAACACCGTCAAAAACCCAGGCCCCGACGGCGACACCGCCGTCACGTTCAACATCACCGCCGCAACACCCGACCCAGGCACACCACCCCGACCCAACACCGGCACCGTCAACACACTCCCAGCACCTCGAACACCCACCCCCTCCAACAACCCATCAACCGTGCGAAGATCCGAACCAACACGCGTCTCCACCACACGCGCCGGCTCCACCGGATTCGTGCCCGAACCAACCCTCGCATAACCGTTCACATCGATCACGAGATCGGTCGCAGCCAACGTGAACACACACACCGCGCCCCCCGCACCAACCTTGGCCAACACCGCATTCGGCACCACCTGCCCCGCCACATAATTCACATTCGACGCCTGAGGCACATCGGTCCCACACGGAAACACCGTCAAAAACCCAGGCCCCGACGGCGACACCGCCGTCACGTTCAACATCACAGCCGCCACACCGGACCCAGGCACACCACCCCGACCCAACACCGGCACCGTCAACACACTCCCAGCACCTCGAACACCCACCCCCTCCAACAACCCATCAACCGTCCGAAGATCCGAACCAACACACGCGTCTCCACCACACGCGCCGGCTCCACCGAAACCAGCCCGGATGATTCGTCTGCGGCGACTGGGAGCGTCGGAGAACCGACAACGCTCACGATCGTTGCGAACGCCAACAACTCGACAGCGAACATCCGCCGACACAGGTGTGATCGCTGGACACGACACTCCAACCCGCCGCCCCGTTTCACAGCGGTCACTGTCGCACGCACCTGTCTGCCGAGTCAAGCGTCACACCCGCCCGCTGGGCGAGTTCACACCGAGCCGGGAGCAACGGGCGAACTCCGTCAGATCGAACTCCTTGCCGAATGCGAAACTCGGCGGAACAGGTGCGGAACAACGGTTGCTTGGTGTTTCCAGCGGCGGCGGCGTCGTCTTCACTCGGCGCATGCGTTCCTTCATCAAGCAACATCGTCTCGCTACCGGACTCGGAGCTGCTTCCGTGCTCGCCGGAGTTCTTTGGCTGACGTTCGGATTCTTCGCAGTCCAGACACTTTGGATCGACGATGAGGTGGCAGAGGCGCTGCCGACGTTTGACCAGCCCGCCGTCGTTTCAACGACCGATGTGGTGCCCAGCGATGTCATGGCCGACGAGGCGATGACGACAGATGCGACCGAAGACGCAACGACGACAGACCCGATGACCGATCCACAGATGGCCGACGAATCGATGACCGAAGGCGCGATGCACAGACGAACCGATGGTCAACCTTGCGACCGACATCCAGCGACCAACACGACGACCACGTCAACAACAGACACCGCCGACGACTGTCCCTGCTCCTCCTGAGATCATCACTGTGTACACGGGCAACTTCGTCACCGACAGCCACCCGACCACCGGCCAGGTGTCGGTGCTGACGAACGGAACCAGCCAACGCTTCGTTCGGTTCGAGGAGTTCGCCACCGACAACGGGCCTGACGTGAACGTGTACTTGGTCAACTCATCGGCGGATGGCGTGTCGGACTTCATCGACCTCGGCGACATGAAGGGCAACATCGGCGATCAGAACTACGAGATTCCCGCCGATGTCGATCTCGAGGTGTACGACACGGTCTACCTCTGGTGCGTGCGATTCAGCGTGAGCTTCGCCCACGCGGACCTCGTCCCCACGCCGTCATGAATGAACCGGTGATACTCCTGTGGTTGGTGAAGCCCCTGGTCGATCAACACCGAGCCCAGTAACCGACAGACTCACGGTGCCGGCCGATGTTGCACCGCCCACGTTGGCACGATGTTCAACGACCCGTCGGCGTCTTCGTCGATCGACGCATCGCCGTCGACGATGAGACTGAACCCTCCCGACTCCGGATGAGGCGGGAACACGATCGACACGTTCGGGCGATCGACCACGTTCGCGCAGGCCGTGCGACCCACGTTCTCGAAATGGAGCACCCGACCGCCAGGCCGTTCCGCCACGACCGGACGAATCGACACGAATCGGACTCGGCCATCGTCGCCGACGGTGGTGAGATACCCGGCACCCCACCGTTCGAGCTCCTGGAACAGCTGATCGATAGGTACTGCGATACTCATTGGTGTGACCGTAGCGGGTCCCGAGAGCTCTAATCCCGATGGAGTTTGTCGGGATTCGGCGCGATACCATCACCAGCGCACGTTCACTTCAAGGAGCAACCATCATGGCCATCCGCCTCGGCGATACCGCACCCGACTTCACCGCCCAAACCACTCAGGGCGAGATCAGCTTCCACGAGTGGCTCGGCGACTCGTGGGGCGTGCTGTTCAGCCATCCGAAAGACTTCACACCGGTGTGCACTACCGAACTGGGCTACGTGGCTTCGATCAAGCCCGAGTTCGACAGGCGCAACGTGAAGGTCATCGGCCTGTCAGTCGATCCAGTGGAAAGCCACGTCGTGTGGGAGAAAGACATCGAGGAGACGCAGGGCACCGCGGTGAACTTCCCGATGATCGGCGACCCCGACCGCACCGTTGCCGACCTCTACGACATGATCCACCCGAACGCCAACGACACCATGACCGTGCGTTCGGTGTTCGTGATTGGCCCCGACAAGAAGGTCAAGCTCACCATCACCTACCCGGCGTCGACCGGTCGCAACTTCGACGAGATCCTGCGCGTGATCGACTCGTTGCAGCTCACCGCGAACAAGAAGGTCGCCACCCCGGCCAACTGGCAGTACGGCGGCGACGTGATCATTGGGTCAGCGGTGTCGAACGAAGACGCCAAGGTTTTGTTCCCCGATGGCTGGAACGAAATCAAGCCATACCTCCGGGTCATCAAGCAGCCTTCCTGAACTGACCGGGTTCAGCCGTCGGCACCGCCGAGGTTCAGGTTCTCGATGCACGCTTGAATCTCGGCGGGGTCGAAGTCTGCGGGCAATGAGACCATCGGCATGTCTTCGAAGTCCATATTTTCGAGTTCGCCCATCATGTCGTCCATTTGGCTCTCGAAGTCAGCGAAGTCGACAATGGTCGACTCGGTGATATCGCCGGAAGCGGCGACGGTCATCTCTCCCGCTGACTTCGAAATGGCGATCGAGGCGTCACCCTCCCCCATCGTGTAGACGGTGACACCATCTGCGTTGGTGATGGTGACCGTGTCTCCGACCGTGCTGAAATCCATCGTGGGCAGGCTGCCAACCGTGGCGCCACCCATCTCGCCCGCTCCGAGCGAACCGATGATCTCTTCGAGGTCGAGACACTCGCCAATGCTGGCGAACACATCGGGGATCGAGCCTTCTGGCGCGTCGTCTCCAACGTTCTCAGTACCAGCGCTCACGGGGGGTGCAGTCGCCTCGGGAGCTGTGACTGTGGCCGCTTCCAACGTTGTGTCGTCATCGGCATCGGCGAACTTGCTGATGCCGAAGATCGCCCCTGCGGTGAGCGCTGCCGCGCCAAGCGCTACCGCCACTATCTTGCCTCGGCCAGGCCCGCTCTGGCGTGGCCCGATCGGGTTGAACGGGGTGGTCGGACCCCAATCACCAGATGCAGGCGGCGGCATCGGCGAGTTCATGGGCGAATCGGCGGGTGGCCGGTCGAATGGGCTCTGGTCTGACATCGGATTTGCCTCCTCGGAGAAACGCACTGCGCGGTGGTGGTGCTCGTACGACACACCAGCATGACAGAGCATCGGTCGCAGTTGGTGTCGGTTCGAGTAACACCGGGCAATTCATGTAAGTCCCGATGGAACAAGCGTTCCGTTCCGACAGACTGGCGAAATGTCGTCTGTGATCGATGCCCCCGCCACGCCTCCGGCCGCTGCCGCGGAGGCGATCGATGCCCGCAAGATTTATGGGTCCGGTGACGCTGAGGTCGCCGCTCTCGCGGGCGTGACGTTCGCGTGCGAACCGGGCAGGTTCACCGCCATCATGGGCCCGTCGGGTTCCGGGAAATCGACGCTCTTGCACTGCCTCGCCGGTCTCGATTCGCTCACGTCTGGCTCGGTCCACATCGATGGCGTCGACCTCAGCGGACTCAACGACAAGCAGCTCACGGAGCTGCGCCGCACCAAGGTGGGCTTCATCTTCCAGGCCTTCAATCTCATCCCAACGTTGACTGCCAAAGAGAACATGCAGCTCCCCATGTTGCTCGGCGGCGACGACGTCGACGAGGAATGGTTCGAACGTGTGGTCACCACCGTGGGGCTGAAAGATCGTCTGAAGCACCGACCCAGCGAGTTGTCGGGCGGCCAGCAGCAGCGTGTTGCTGTGGCTCGCGCCCTGGCCAGCAAGCCACGCATCATCTTCGCCGACGAGCCCACCGGCAACCTCGACTCGAACTCGGGCGGCGAAATCCTGTCGTTCATGCGATCTGCGGTCGACGAACTCGGCCAAACCATCGTGATGGTCACCCACGACCCGTACTCGGCGGCGTATGCCGACCGGGTGGTGTTCCTCGCCGACGGCCTCGTGGTGGCTGAGATCCTCGACCCCACCGCCGATCAGATCATCGATCAGATGAAGCGGATCGGCCACTGATGATTCTCACCCTGGCTCGAAAGTCTCTCACTGCGAGGTGGGGGCGCAACGCCTTCATCGCGCTCGCTATCGCATTTGGCGTCTCTTTCGTGTCTGGCTCGTTCGTGCTGGCAGACAGCATGCGCGCCACGTTCGATGACCTTTTCGACGACATCAATGCTTCGCTCGACCTGCAAGTTCGCACCGAACTGCAAGGGACGGACGAAACCGACGGCGCGGTTCGCGACCCCGTCCCCGCCTCCCTGGCAGACGTCGTCGCGGCGGTGCCAGGTGTCGCCAAGGTCGACGGACAGTTCTCGCGTTTCGCGCAAATCGTCGACAAAGACGGTGACACGGTCGGCGGTGGCGGCCCACCGACGATCGGTTTCGCTTGGTACGACCCGACACCGGACAACATTTTCCAACTCGTGGAAGGCGTCGCTCCGGTCGGTCCCGATCAGGTGGTGATCGACCGCCCGACGGCCGACCGAACCGGTTACCGCGTCGGCGACACGATTCCGATCATCGTCGACACCGGCGCAGCGTGACTTCGTCTTGGTCGGCATCGCTGGCCGCGAAGACGGTCAAGACATCGGCGGTGCCACCACCTCCTACTTCGACGCGGCGTACGCCGCCGAAATTCTCAGTGCGGAAGGCGTGTTCGACACGCTCGATGTCACCATCGATGACGGTGCAGATCTCGACACGGTGAAACAGGCGGTCGCCGCCGTTCTGCCCGCCAACACCGAAGTGCTCACCGGCCAGGAGGTTGGCGACGAAGCCTCTGACCAACTCGGCAGCATCATCAGTGCGTTCGGCACAGGATTGTTGATCTTTGCGCTGGTCACCGCATTCGTCACCGCGTTCATCATCAACAACGTGTTCGGCATCACCATTGGTCAACGCTTGCGCGAACTCGCGTTGCTTGCGTTCCATTGGCGCCAATGCCAAGCAGGTCCGCCGACTCATCGTCATCGAAGCAATGATCGTGGCTGTCATCGCCACCGTCATCGGCATCTTCGGCGGGCTCCTCGTCGCGCAGGCGCTCATTTGGGTGTTCAACCAGGCTGGGGCCGGCTTCCCGGCGGTTGCCCTCCTGATGCTCCCGCGCACCGTCATCGTGTCGCTGATCATCGGTATCGGAGTGGTACTCATGTCGGTGCTCGTTCCAGCTCGGCGCGCATCACGCATTCCACCTGTCGCTGCGATGCGCCCAGAGCTGGGGTTCGAGGCGCTCACCGCCAGCAAGCGCCTCGTCGTCGGAGCGGTGACCACAGCGGTTGGCATCGCGATGTTCCTCGTCGGACTCTTCGTCCGACCCGGCGGAACCAGCGGTCTCGCTCTTTTCGGCGGCCTCGGAGCCTTGCTCACCTTTGTCGGCGTGACGAGTCTGTCCTCCACCGTCGCATTGCCAGTGAGCCGCAGCATCGGGGCGCCCATCGAGAAGCTCTTCGGCGTGCCCGGCAAGATCGCCCGCGACAATGCCTCTCGATCGCCGCGCCGCACTGCTCGCACCGCTTCAGCGCTGATGATCGGCGTCGCCCTCATCAGCGCCGCCGCGGTGTTCGCCTACTCGCTGCGCGACACCTTCACATCGGTGCTCGAGAGTTCCATCAGCGCCGACTACATCGTGACCGACGAATCCTTCGTCGGTTTACCGCCAGCTGTGGCGGAAGCGATGTCTGCCATCCCTGAACTGTCGGCGGTGTCGCCGCTGCGGGCAATTCGAGGCACGGTCGAACGGGTCGACGGATCACCCGCATCGATATCGATTGCCGCCGTAGACCCCGTCACCATTGCCGAGCTCGTCAATCTCGACGTCTCCGAAGGCGACTTCAGCGGCTTGGAAACCGGCAACGGCGTGATGGTGTACCGCGACACGGCCGAAGACTTGGGGTTGACCATCGGAGACACCGTCAATGTCACCTATCAGAACGGTACTGAAGCGCCGCTGGTCGTTTCTGGCCTGTTCGACGACAACTCACTCGACGCCGCTTGGTACGTCTCGCTCGACGAACTCGCCAGCGTGAGCACGCAGGCCGTACGCGACCAGTTCATTCTCGCCAAGGTTGCCGAGGGATTCACGCCCGAGCAGGCGTCGGCGGCGGTGGAAGCGGCGGTCGAGCAGTTTCCGCAAGCCGAAGTGCAAGACAACGCTGAGTTCCGGGCGCAGGTCTCGAGCCAGATCGATCAGCTCCTCGTCATCATCACCAGCTTGCTGAGCTTTGCGATCGCGCTGTCGTTCTTCGGAATCGCCGTGACCCTGGCCTTGTCGGTCTTCGAGCGCACTCGTGAAATCGGCCTCCTTCGAGCCGTTGGCATGAGTAGACGGCAGTTGCGACGCTCCATTCGATGGGAGGCGGTGATCGTGGCGATCTTCGGTGTCGCCGTCGGTGCCGTCGTGGGACTCGGCATGGGCATCGCGCTCGGCCATGGCAGTTCCTGACAACGTGATCAATCGGGTGACCATTCCGGTGTCGATCTTGATCTTTGTAGTGATCTTCGCCGTCCTGGCAGCTGTCGCTGCAGCTTGGTATCCGGCTCGCAAAGCGTCGAAGATGGACGTGCTTCGGGCAATCGCAACCGAGTAACCGGGGGCGTCACTGCTGACGAGGTGTAGCTCCCGCACCACGGCGAGCGAGCACACCGAGGCCAATCAGGGCGGAACCGATCACGAGCCATCGTGCGATCGTCGCACCGGTCTCAGGCAGATTGCCAGCACGAGGGAGCGTCGTGGTCGGCACGCCAGCCCCAGAACCCGGCCCGACCGAACTAGTCGGTGACCCGCCAGCCGGCTGAGTGGTGCTGCTGGTCGAGTTGACGACCATCGAGGAACTCGTCGTCGTCGAGTTATCAACCGCCGTCGTCGTCGAGTTATCAACCGCCGTCGTCGTCGTCGAGTTGTCAACCGCCGTCGTCGTCGTCGAGTTATCAACCGCCGTCGTCGTCGTCGAGTTGTCAACCGCCGTCGTCGTCGTCGAGTCTCAACCGCCGTCGTCGTCGTCGAGTTGTCAACCGCCGTCGTCGTCGTCGAGTTATCAACCGCCGTCGTCGTCGTCGAGTTATCAACCGCCGTCGTCGTCGTCGAGTTATCAACCGCCGTCGTCGTCGTCGAGTTATCAACCGCCGTCGTCGTCGTCGAGTTATCAACCGCCGTCGTCGTCGTCGAGTTGTCGACCCCCGTCGTCGTCGTCGACGGGTCGACCTCGTCGTCGAGGATCGATACCACTGCCGTCGGCGCGTCGGTACTCACCTGAAATCCCGCTGGTGGTGTCAAGGGCGCGGCGATCGTCATCGTGATCGTCTCGGTGCCTTCGAACATTCCATCATCAGCGGTTTGAATGGGCACCGTCACCGACGTCGCATTCTCGGGAACGGGCACCGTGACTGCGAGTGCGGTGTAGTCGCCGCCTGGCGTCGCCGCCGCCCCACCAGGCGCGACTGACAACGTCAGATCGAAGGCCGGGTGCGTCGCAGGCAATGCAGGGTCGGTGGTGATGTCGATCGTGACCGACGTCGAAGCACCCTCGTTGACGTTGTAGGTCGTCGGGTTGAAGCTCGCGTCGATCGTGGCACCATCGCCGACCTTCACTTGGAACCAATCGATGTCGACGGTCGGGAACGGAATCTCGACGACGCCGGTGCCTTGGACGTACTCGCCGGAGAACGGCAGCCCGTTGTTGCCCAAGTCCGTCACCACCGTGAAGACATCACAGGTGGCATTGGCGAGTACATCAGCAGGATGTCGAAGGGTTCACCGTGTGGAAGATCACCTGCGACAACAGGTAGTTCACGTCGATCGTTCCGTTGGCACCGGCGAATCCGACGAAACCCGTCAGCGGGGTCGTCGACGGATTGCCAGTCGCAAGGAGTGCTGCGGCGAGCTCGGGTGCCGCAACGTTGACCGCTTCGACGATCGCCGCAGCGACGAGAGGATCAGCAACACGTCATCAACCAACAACGACTCGAGATTGTTCGACACGCTCAAGGGGCCGACACGCGGAGCCGCCAACCAGCCACAGGTCGCCCACAAAGCCGACCACTGTCGATGTGCCAGTGCCGTCATCGTCTGCGTCACCGTCGTTTTCATCGTTGTCTTCGTCTTCGAGCAACCACGCAGGGTTGACGTTGTCGGGGTCGCCCGGATCGGCTGTCAGCGACGAGATTTCCAGGGTTTGACCGCCCGGAACGGTCTTGTCGGTCGGCACAGTGAGTGTGACCGGATCGTTGTAGTCGAGCACGCGAATCTCGATGCTGTAGCCAGAGAAACCACCGCTACCGTCACCCGCGGCGGCATCTACCAACAATGACAGAGGGTTGCTGCCGTCGTAGTAATACCCGGCATCGGGGGTAGGATCAGCGTTTCGAGGGCGCTGTTGACATCGTCGACCTTGCCGTGAACCTGCAATGGCGTTCGGACTGCTCACTTCCACAATCGCTCCGCCGACTGCGAAAGCGCCGCGGGGCCGCGCCAAATGCCATCCAACCGTTAGGCTCGCGTCGAGCCCGATCGATCAGTTCGACACTGTCGTGCAGTTCGCGTCCCGCGGATCGGCCGCCGTGGCGGCACAGTCGTCAGTCGTTGATCGCGCGTCCGCAGACTGGATCTGACGGAAGTCGCCCAGAGACATCGGATCTTTCGATCCGTCGAACAGGATCGAGCCAACCGCAAGTCGCCAGGCAGGTACGGGTATGGCGGCACGGATCAGTGGCGGTACGGAACCAGCTGGTGCCATGTACAGCAACGTGGGAGGTCGACACGAGTTGCGCTGCGGCGATACACCGGACGGTCGGCTACGCCGATTACTGCGACGATCGCAACCACCGCTGCAATACGGCCAGCACGGGAGCCTGGGCGAAACCGGGTCGACATGATCTGCCTCCTATCGCATCCCGCGACAATCAGGGTGGTGACCAAACGAATGTCCGGTCACGTGTGAACCTAGCTCACCCTGCTTTGCGGTGACGCCAGGGCAACTCACTGAGGTATTTCGTGGCCGCTGGATGCGGGTCCATGGCGTCTGGTACCACCGGGTTGCGGCGATCATGGCGGACTTGACACCCCGGGCACCAATACAGCATTTGCCCGTGCTGACCGACGGGCATCGACTGGATGGAGTCGTGACAGCGGCTGCAGATCTGCCCACACCGGCCGTACACGGAGAGCGGTGTTCCAACCTGGCCGACAGACGCACGACGAACCCGAGCCTGGTGCGCCTGCAGCATCTTCACGGCGATGTCGATGATCGCTACCGCGTCTTCGTGACCGAGATCGGCGATGTGCGCCCACGGGCTGAGTTCCAACGCCCACAACACCTCGCAGCGGTACACGTTTCCAAGGCCCCGAATGACGTGTTGATCGATCAGGGCGTCGCGCACGCGGGCTTCGGGATCCGGGTGACTGAGGAGCAGTTTCACCGCATTACACAGATCGGCATTAGGCGCCATGAGGTCTGGCCCCAGCCTGCCGCGACCCGGATGACGTCCACGGTCGGGTTGGCGATACGTCTCAACACTGGCCGCTGAAAAGCAGACGGCGACAAAGTCCTCGGTTTGGATGGTCGCCTTCAGCTGATCCCACGAACGCCGCCACGGGGCGTCTTGGCGGTACACGTGCCATTCCGACTTGTTCTTCAGATGCGTGTCGAGCACCAGGCCGTCGTCGAACGTGACTTCAAGATGTTTGCCGCGAGCCTCGACCAACTCGACGATGAGACCCGGACGGGGCTTGGGACCGATCAGCGCGGGAGCGTCGAAATGAACAACAGGGTGGCCAACGAGTGCGGTGCGCATGGTGCACGCACTTCGAGCCACGTCCCCGATTGGCATGGCCAGACTGTACGACGCGGAGCTGCAGCGGGCGGGGATACCCGACGAATGAGCGTTGCGGCAGCGCGGCGTTACGGCAGTTGGCCGCTATACGCAAGCGCAAGGCGCACGAGGCGGTCTTGGCCACCGGTCATCTGGTTGATGACCGAGGGGCTCACCACTTCGCGTGGCGTGAACCATGCGAGGTCGAGCGCTTGCTGCGTGGGTTCGCAATCGCCATCTACCGGAATCACATACGCAAGGCTCACCGCGTGCTGGCGCGGATCGTGATACCCGGTGACGGAAGCATCGGGGAAGTACTCGGCGACGGTGAACGGTGCCGGATGCACGGGGATGCGAGGCAACGCCATGGGGCCGAGATCTTTCTCACAGTTGCGGATGAGCGCTTCACGAATGCGTTCCCCAAACAACACGCGTCCGCTGACGATGAGACGACTGATCGTGCCGTCGGCTGCCTGCCGCAGCAACAAGCCGACTTCGGTGACGTTGCCGAGCGTGTCAACCCTCACGGGGACGGCCTCCACGTAGACGATGGGCATCTGGGCCCGCACCAATTCGAGTTGGTCGTCGGGCATCCAAGTGGGGTCTGTGGCGGTGTCGATGTTGCTCACGGTCTGACATCTTCACAGATTCTGCGTCGGCTGTGCAGATCGCCAGCCGTCGCAACGTCTGCAGATTCACGAAAAGACCGCGTGGGATGCTGCGCAGCATGCTCGCCTGATCGACCCTTGGGTAACCTCGCCGAATGCAGTTGGGGGCGATGACGTGGGCAGACATCGACGCCCCACCGATCCTGGTGGTGCCCGTCGGCTCGTGTGAGCAACATGGCCCGCACCTGCCGCTGCACACCGATACTGTCATCGCCGTCGCACTGGCCGATTCGCTCGTTGCCGCACGCGACGACTGCGTCGTCACCCCGCCGCTCACGATCACGGCCAGCGGCGAACATCAAGGGTTCCCGGGTACGTTGTCGATCGGCAACGAGGCGATGAGCGCCGTCGTCATCGAACTGGTCCGCTCGGCCGATTGGGCGAACGGCGTGGTGTTCGTCAACGGTCACGGAGGCAACGTCACTGCCATGCACACTGCGACGACCCTGCTGGGCCGGGAACGGCGACGGGTGTTGACGTGGTGGATTCGGGTACCCGGCGGCGACCCGCACGCCGGGCGCGTCGAAACGTCGCTCATGCTGGCGTTGGCTCCCCACGAAGTCCAGTTCGACCGCGCTGTAGCTGGCGCAATTCCCAGTACCACCGACCTGATCGAGCACGGCGTGCGTGCCCTCAGCCCATCGGGCGTCTTGGGCGACCCCACCCTTGCCAGCGCCGAGGAAGGACATCGTCTCTTCGCTTCGCTCGCTGACGATCTGGGCGCCACCGTTGCGGAATGGGTCGAGCGAACGGCACCCCGATGAGGTACAGCTGTTGAGGTTTTCGCTCGACACGAGTGTGCAGCGGTTCGGCAACGTCGTCATCGGCGGTTCGCCGCTGAAGCTGTTCCGCCTGACACCTGGTGGCAGCGACCTCGTCGACCGGATCGCCGACGGCGACCCGGTTGAGTCGTCAACGCTCGTCGATCGTTTCCTCGACGCTGGGGTGCTGCATCCGGTATCCGCGCCCGACGATGCGGTCTTCACCGTTGACGACGTCACGTTCGTCGTTCCCACGCTCGGCGAGCCGGCGAACGTTCCCGACGGGGCGATCGTCGTCGACGACGGATCTCAGCCACCCGTCGCCAATGCGACAATTCGACTCGACGTCAACAGGGGCCCGGGCGCGGCACGAAACGCTGGCCTTGCCAGGGTCATTACTCCGCTGGTGGCGTTTGTCGACGCCGACGTCAGCTGTTCCACCGGGCTGGCTGGAACAGCTGCTCCCCCACTTCAACGACGACCGCGTCGCGCTGGTTGCGCCCCGGGTCATGGTTGCTCCATCCAATGGCGCGATCGGCGCGTACGAACAGCATGGCAGCCCTCTCGATCTCGGCCCACGACCAGCCCGCGTTGTCGCCGGTACGAGGGTGAGCTACGTGCCGTCGGCAGCCATCGTGTGCCGGACTGACGCGCTGCGGCAACTCGGCGGTTTCGACGAGTCGCTGCGAGCCGGCGAAGACGTCGATCTGGTATGGCGACTCGCTGACGCCGGATGGCGCTGCCGGTACGAACCAGCCACGACGGTGTTCCACGCTGCGCGACCGACGTGGGTCGCTTGGGCTCGCCAACGCATGATCTACGGATCGTCAGCGGCACCGTTGGCCAATCGCCACCCTGGGGCGCTCGCGCCTCTACGCATGAGTGGTTGGAGCCTGGCCGCGTGGCTGCTTGGAGCTGCGTCGCACCCCATCCTTGGCGCAGCGGTCGGTGTGGGTTCCGCGGCGGCGCTGCCGCGGAAGATGCCCGACGTGCCAGCGCGGGCGGCGTTCCGACTCGCCGCGCTCGGCAACGCGCGCTCCGGCGAACAGATCGCGCACGCGGTACGGCGCACATGGTGGCCGATCATCGCAGTGGCATCTGTGCGGTCGAGAACAGCACGTCGAATACTCGTGGCAGCAGCGCTGGCCTCCAAACACCCCATTCGTCTCGCCGACGATGTGGCCTACTCGGTGGGCGTATGGAAAGGCATGTTCGCCGAGAGAACCTTGAGCCCGCTCGTGCCGGAGATCAGTTCGTGGCCGGGCCGCTCAGCACAGCCAGCCGCAACCGCTCGCTGATGTCGTTGCAGTCGTCGCATTCCCAGATGAACCGGTATGCGATGCAACCCAGGCAGACCGCGAACACCGACTCCAGGGTGGCTGCGACGAGGAGGATCGCGATCAGCGCGTATGACACTGCGGGAGCACCGAGCAACCACGCCACGGCGGCACCACCACTGAACGCCAACCCGATCCCCTGGGCGAAGCGTTTGGGCGGACCGGGGACCATGCGGTGCTCGATCGAGATGCGGGGCGTCACCACACGGGTAGCGAACTGACCGAGGGGGCTCAGCGTGGGGCCAGTGAGAACCCTTGCTGCGAAGCCGTACACCAGCGGTACGAGAATCCAGCCTTCGCGGAACACCAGAAACAGGATCGCCTGTAACACGACGCCAGCCGCCACCACGCGTGCGGACGTCTCGTTGACAGGGTTGGGAAAGCTGAACAAACGCTGCTTCGGCACATCGATCACCGTGTCAGTCTTCGTGTCAGTCTTCATGTCAGTCACCATACCGACTGAAACCCGACAAACTTCGTCGGGATTCCCTCTGCGGCACCGAAATCTTGTTCGCATCTACTACCGTCGCCGCGAGTGACCATTCGTCTCACCGTCGATCGCGAACGCTGGTGGCATCACGTCACCGACGTTGCTGCCGTCACGCCCGGGCTGGTGCCGGTGGTGAAAGGAAACGGCTATGGCTTTGGGAGGGCGGGCCTTGCCTCCATCGCCGTCGAACTCAGCCCGTTGCTCGCCGTTGGCACGGTGTACGAGCTCGACGGGTTGCCCGAGACCGCAACACCAATCGTCCTCACGCCCACGCTCAAAGTGCCCGACAACAACGACGTCGTTCTCACGGTCGGGTCATCGGCTCACATCGATGCGTTGCGCGGCTGGCACGGCAGGGTCATCGTCAAGCTCACGTCACCGATGCTGCGCTACGGAGGCGACATCGAGTTGGTGGCCGAAGCTCAACGTGCAGGTTTGCGAACGGTAGGCGTCGCCATTCATCCTCCGCTCGCGGGGGAAGACGACGCCCGGCGAGACCACATCGTCGCCCAGCTCCCCAGTATCGATCCATCGCTTGATGTGTGGGTGAGCCACCTGTTTCCTTCAACCTACGAATCACTGCCGACCAGCCATCAATACAAGCTGCGATGCGGTTCGTACCTGTGGCACGGAGACCGCAGCTCGATTCGTCTGGAGGCTGATGTGCTCCAGGTGCGACCCGTCGCTGCGGGCACACCCGCCGGATATCGGATGGTGCCGGTGCCAGGCGACGGGACCTTGGTCATGGTGGGCGCCGGATCCGCCGGAGGCGTGGCCGCGCTTCCCGACGGTCGCAGCCCGTACCACTTCCAACGGCAACGCATCGATCTCCTCGAACCACCTCACATGCACACGTCGATGCTGTTCGTCCCAACCGATCAGCCATGCCCCGATGTCGGCGACTGGGTCGACTTGCAACGACCACTCATCAGCACGCACGCCGATGAGTTGCGCTGGCTGTGAGTACCCCGGTCGCGGCCCGCAAGCCCGGTCCCGACGTCGTACGCGCCCTGGCGATGGCGGGCGTAGTGGTGATGAACTACCACGGTTATCTCATCTTGCGCGGCGGCCGCGAAGACGGCGGTGCGCTCTATGACCTGTTCAATCCGTGGACCGGCCCACTGTCAACTCGGTTCGCTGCCACATTCGTTCTCACTGCCGGTGTGGGCGTCACGTTGATGACACGGTCGAGCATGGAAGATCCGCAGCGGCGCAGCGAGATGAGCTGGCGTCTGGTACGGCGCGGCTTGCTGCTGTACGGCGTCGGCATGGTGTTCGATTTCATTTGGAGCGGCACGATCCTGCCGTATTACGGCGCGTTGTTCATGTTGGCGGCGGTGTTGTACCGCCTCTCGAACTGGTGGCTGGCAGCCATCGGCTCCGCTGCGGCCATCGCAGGTTGGGGAATCAACTGGTGGGTGTTCGAACGTTCACTCGATGATCGCGATACCGACTGGCTGACGAACCCCGGGCCTAGGTCACCGATCGGGCTCGTCACCGATGTGTTCGTCAACGGCACACACCCGCTGTTTCCATGGCTTGCCTTCTTCTGTGCCGGCATCGTGCTGGGACGTCTGCTCGACACAACATGGTGGCGACCGGCGACGGCGATGGCCGGGTTCGCTCTGGTCACCGTGGCCACGTTGGTTGGGCTGGCAGCCACCGGCGCGCGCTCGAACGAAGTGCTCAGCACGCACCCGTTCGACCGCGGCCTGGCCTATACAGCGAGCGCATTGGGCACAGCGCTGCTCGCCTTCGCGTTCATCACTGCGTTGGCGGACAACTTCGCCGACACCGCAGTCGTCCGTGCGCTCCAGGCGGCGGGCCAACTGTCGCTGTCGGTGTATGTCGCCCACGCGTTGGTGTTCAACTTGTTTGTCGACTGGATCGACGTCATCGAGCCGGGCGGCATCGCGACGTCGCTCGGTTTCGCAGTGGTGTTCTGGCTCGTCGCAATGGCCGCAGCCGTGGCCTACCAGCGCCGGTTCGGCCGGGGCCCCGTGGAAACCCTGTACCGCGCGCTCAGCGGATAGCAATAGCGTCGCGGCATGGATGACGTGTCGCACGATGACCTTGCTGCCGATCTCGATCGAATCGCCGTGTGAAACAGCGTTCAGCGGAGTCGTCAGGATCGACGACGCCGACCGTACTGTCACCAAGGCATTTGGGTTGGCCGATCGCAGATTCTCCATTCCGAACACGCCGTCGACGTTGTTCGCGATCGCCAGCGGAACCAAGTCGGTCACGGCTCTGGTCGTGTTGTCGCTCATCGAAGAGGGCGCGCTTGCGTTCGACACTCCAGCGCGGTCGCTGCTTGGTGACGACCTGCCACTCATCGACGATCGTGTGACGATCGAACACCTGCTCACTCACCGGTCCGGCATCGGCGACTACCTCGACGAAGACGAGTTCGAAGAAACCGACTACGTGTTGCAAGTACCGGTCCACCGGCTCGGTGACGCCACCAGCTATCTCGAGGTGTTGGGCGGATACCCGCAATCGTTTGAACCTGGTGCCGAGTTCGCCTACAACAACAGCGGCTACGTGGTGTTGGCGATTCTTGCCGAACGGGCCTCCGGCCTCTCGTATCACCAACTCGTCAGCGACCGAGTCTTGGCCCCAGCCAGCATGACTCGAACCCGATTCGTGCGGTCTGATGATGTTCCTGCCGACGCGGCAACAGGGCATGTCGACGAGACCGGCACTCGTACCAACTCGTTACACATGCCACTGCTCGGCGTGGGCGACGGTGGCCTGTATTCCTCGGTCGACGACATCTCTTCGTTCTGGGCGGCGCTCACCACGGGCCGTATCGTGTCGCCCGACATGGCCGACCGTGCCCTGCAACCGCTCCCGGCATTCGACCGATTCCGCTACGGCATGGGCTTTTGGATGCCGGCCGACGGCTCGCCCGTACAGATGGAGGGCAGCGACCCGGGCGTGTCGTTCCGATCAACCCACGACCCGAGCCGCAATCGCACCGTGACGGTGATGTCGAACACCGGCGATGGCGCATGGCCCCTGGTGGTCCACGCCGCCAATGCCTGGTTCATCAGCCGCTAGCTACAGCACCTCGCTGAAAGTGGAGCACTGTGTCGGGTCGCCGGTTTGGAACCCACGCTGGAACCACTGCACTCGTTGCGCAGACGAACCATGGGTCCACGACTCGGGGTCCACTCGGCCCTGTGTCTTCTGCTGAATGGTGTCGTCGCCCACCGCTGACGCAGCGTTGAGGGCTTCCTCAATTTCTTGAGGGTTGTCGAACAGCCCACGGTCGCTGGCGTCACGTGCCCACGCCCCGGCAAAGCAGTCGGCTTGCAACTCCAGCGCCACCGAGTACTGGTTGGCACGGCCGGGGTCGGCTTGTTGCGCCTCGCGCATTTGCTCGTTGATGCCCAACACGTTCTGTACGTGGTGTCCGAACTCGTGAGCAACGATGTACTGGGCCGCGAGGTCTCCGGTGGCACCAAACTGATTCTGCAACGTCACCAGGAAGTCGAGATCGAAGTACACCAAGTTGTCGAGCGGACAATAGAACGGCCCCGTCTGTGACGACGCCATGCCACACCCCGTGTTGGTCGAACCGGCAAAGAACACGGTCTGCGTGTCGACATAGTCGGTGCCAAAAGACAGCGGCAGCTGATCGATCCAGTATTCCGACACGTCGTCGGTCGCGCCGCACAGCACCTGTTCCAATTCGGAACTGCATGCGTCTGAGTCGGATGTCTCTGCTGCCGGCGAACCTTCTGCGGCCGGGGTAACCCCAGACGTGGTCGACGTGGCTCCGCCCAGCAACTTCGGAAGGATGAACACGGCTGCCAGCACGAGGATGCCGATCAAACCCCCGCCGCCCTTCAACAGGCCGCCCAAACCGCCAGGAATGGGAAGCCCGCCGGAGCCGCCGCCGCTACCACCTCCCCTACCACCATTGAGCAAGTCGCCGAGGCCTCCCAGTCCCCCGCTCCCGCTGCTCTGCCCACGCCGGTCGTCAATCCGGCTCGAGTCGCGTGAACGAATCTTTGTCATCTGGAGAGTCTCTCAGACGCTCCACCAAATTCGATGTTGCTCGAATTCGATATTGCTCAGCGACGACGCAAGCCTCGAAGACCGACGGCTCCGGCGCCGATGAGGGGGCCTCGATCGCCGAGACGAACCGGGGTGATGCGGGCTGCCGCACCCTGCCCAATGCGAGCCACCTCGTCGATTTCTTCTTGGGCCGCGTTGAAGAAGGTCGCTGCGAAACCCAACGCGACCGAACCGCCGACGACGACGAGATCGAGGTCCATTGACGAACAGATCATCCCCGCCGCCCGACCAACCAGTCGGCCTGTGCGACGCATGATGTCGTAGGTGGGCTCTGTTGGCGGACGCCCTGTGATCGCCTCAATCGCCAGACCCGACGCCTCGGCTTCGAGGCATCCACGTGCGCCACACGCGCAACGTCGGCCGCCAGGTTCCACGATGATGTGCCCAACATGACCGGCATTGCCCGACGCCCCGTCGAGCAACTCGCCATCGATCACGAGCCCGCCACCCACACCGGTGGAGACTGTGATCGCGCAGAAGCTGGAAACACCTTTGGCGGCCCCGAGCCACCCTTCCGACAGGGCAAGTGCTTTCGCGTCGAGGTCACCGAACACGGGTAGCCCGGTGAGGTCGGTCAAGTGCTGCCGCAACGGAAACTTGCGCCAAGCCGGAATGTTGAGAGGAGAGACCGTCTCGCAGTCACGCTCGATGGGGCCGGCGCAACCGATGCCAACTGCACGAACCCTCAGCCGATGCTGACGCTGCGCCACCTCGAGTTGTTCATTCACGATGCCAACGAGCGCCGCAAAGTGACTCTGCGGGCCGACGTCTCTCTCGATTTCCACCCGCGACCGATCGATCAGCTCGCCTCGAAACGTCATCAATCCAGCGGCGAACTTGGTGCCGCCGATGTCGATGGCCAGGATCGCGTCGCGTTGATCCGAACTGGTCATGGACATGTCGCGACGATACCGGCGACTGTCAGGAGACCCGGTCGTCAAGATGAGCACCGACGAGACCGATAGTTTGTTCACGGCTGGTGGTACCTGAACGCGCAATGGCGTCGCCATCCCCAACACACTCATGCGCTGCCAACACCCGCAACCCGCTGCAATCGACGAGCTGACGGGAGCACGCGGCCGCTGGAATGTGCGCAAGACGGCGGCGGCGCTGGTCGCAGTCACCATGTTGACCTGGAGCGCCACTGGCAGCGGGCCAGTACTCGGGCAAGATGCGCCGCCAAGTGAACCGGCGACGGTTCCAACCGAGCCGCCGGAAACCACCACGACGACCGTGCCACCGGCGACGACTACGACGACCACCACGTCAACGGCCACAACCTCGACAACGCTCCCGCCCACCACCACTCGTCCACCCACCACCACCACCACACGCCCGACCACCACGCAGCCGGCAACGACCACCACAAGCCCCACCGGTGCCCCGCCGTCGGCCACCACGACGTCAACCACCGTCGCCGTTCCTGCGCCGCTCGTCGCTGACGTACCCACCGGATGCGCTCCCCCCACCACCACGACACACCACCACCACCACCACCACCACACTTCCCGGCGCGACCACCCGACCACCACCACGACCACCACCACCACACTTCCCGGCGCGACCACCACCTCGACGACGACCACGACGACGTTGCCACCGTGCCCCACCACCACCACGACATCGACCCTGCCCCCGTTCGACGAGACGGCTGTACCGATTGAGGATGTGGTCGGCGCTCCGCTGCACGTTGCGAGTGCCGAAGGATCTGAACGACATTCTGACCACGATCCGACTCATGGAGTCGGGCAACAACTACACCCTTGGCAAGAACCGTGGCGGAGCTTCCGGCGCCTATCAATACATCGACTCCACATGGAGCAACTACCGCGGGTATCCGAGTGCCTACCTCGCACCTTCGTGGGTGCAAGACGAGCGGGCGCTCGCACACGTCAAGGCAATCCTGTGGACGTGGAAGGGCGACGTTTCGATGGTGCCAGTCATCTGGTACTACCCGAGAGCAGCGACCGACGCGACGTTGATGGACGTGGTGCCCAAGCCCGAAGCCGGCAACCGTCTGACGATTCGCCAGTACCAAACCCGGTGGCTCGACATGCTCGAGTCGGTGACGGGTGAATTTCTCTTCGCGCGTCTGGCACTGCTGCCACCGGAGATCAGGTTCCTCTCCGGCATTCCACCCGAGATCGAGGAGCGAGCTGGAGTGCTCGACCAAATCGCCTTTCCCGTGCTCGGACAAGCCGTTGCCGCACCGCCCGTGCCATGTGACCTGGCGAAGTGTGAGACTGGCACCGAGGCCATCTTGTACGGCATGAAGCTTCAGCCGGTGCTCGCCGCCGCCGACGGTGTCGTCACGTCGGTCGATCGGGGCAACCCGATCTCCAACGCCATCACGGTCACCATCACTGATCAGTTCGGCCGCACCTTTGAGTACGCAGGGTTCAACGACGACTCACCGGGAACCACCGACGGCAACGCCCATCCGTCGTTGAGCCTGACGATCTTGGCCACCGTAGGCTTCACGGTTCGAGCGGGGCAGATCATCGGGTTCATGGGCGACACGGACCCCATGCCAACCTCCGAGCAACGGGGCACTGCAGCCGACGAAGTGGTCTTCCCACACATTCGGCTCACGATTCGCGATCGCGACGGCACGCGCCTCGATGCCGATGCTCTGGTCATCGCGGCACAACAACGGCACGCGTGCCACGTTGGCATCGGGCAATGGTCACTGCCCGCCGACCTGCGCTTGATCAACAGCAACGACGTCGAACTCGATGACGGCGACCAACCCGACGGATACGACCGGCTGGACCAGGTGGATGTCGACGCCTGGTTCAACGGCGGCTTCCGCATCCATTCGAACGGCACCGTCACGGCGTACGGGCCGTCGACGCTGATCGTGCCGCCAGGTGGTTGCCAGTGGGCACCTTCGGGAGATTACGGGCCAGGGGCGGGCGGTGCCGCCGCGCCCCTCGGCTTCACCGACCCGATCGAGCTGTCGTCGCGACTCTGGGTGAACGGCTCGACCTCACTTGGCAACTCGCCGGCCGGCCGCGTACGCGGCCGCTGAACGCGCTCGAGTTCTACTGCACCCGGCGCGCGGTCTCGACCAAGTTGATCTCGTAGAGCACCTCGTCCAGCGCGTCGGCGGCGGAAATGGCGCTGAACCGTTGCGGAGTATCGGTCGTGCAGCAACTCGGCACCGGCGACAACACAGTCCACGGCCGCGGATGACAGAACTGAACGACGCTGTATCGCTCACCCCCGAAACCGGGCGCCGCGACCACACGGTGCCAGCCGATCGGGATGAGTCCGTTCGTGAGGCGTTCCAACATGATGCCGGTGTTGATGATGACTTGACCATCAGGGGCGACCGCATCGACCCACTCGTCGTCGACGAGTACTTGCAAACCAGGCGCGGTCGCTCGAGGCAGAGCAGTGATCAGGTTGATGTCGCCGTGAGCGGCAGCCCACACGTGACCCCCGTTCGTTCCGCCTCCTGGTACCCCGGTCATGGGTGGATACCGCAACGCCCTGGTGAGGGTGGGGCTATCGACCACCATGTCGTCGAAGAACGACTCATGACAGCCGATCCCTTCTGCAATCACACGTAGAAACCGGCGCTGCAGATCTGCGATGGCTTCGTGAAATCGGTAGAGCACATCGCTGATGCCGGGCACCGCAGACTCGGGTAATACCTGATCCGGGTAGGCGGTGGTGAACTTGCGCTTGAGCGGATGCCCCTCAGGAATAGGCGAAGCCCAGTTCAACATCTCCTTCCAATCAGGCACATCGCTGGAAGCAGCCGTTTCCACCAGCAGCCCGGTGTACCCGGTCTGGCCGTGCGCACCGGGCACGTTGAACTGTTGTTTCGTCTCCTGGTCGAGCGAGAAGAACTCGCGCAACATGCCGTACGCGGTATCGAGCAGGTCTTCTGAAAGATCGTGCCGGGTGTACACAAACCCGGTCGCGAGACTGCGGCGCACGCCATCGACCACGGCGCGGCGCTGAACCCCCGAATGTTGCTCGAAAACGAGCAGGTCAACCTCAACGATCTCGCTCATGAAGCCAATGTAGATCGCGAAAATCAACGTCGCAGCACGGAATCGCTCGCTACCGTTTCGTGCAGTGAACGAACTGCCATCCGAAAAGATCACCCGCTTCCTTGAATCGACGGAGACGACCACGCCTTTCGTGGTGGTCGATGTCGACCTCGTCGAACAGCGCTACCGACAGCTTTCCACCGCCCTTCCTGGCACCGGCATCTTCTACGCGGTGAAAGCGAACCCGGCTCGGCCGATTCTGGAACGGCTGCACGAACTCGGTTCGTCGTTCGATGTCGCCAGCCCCGGCGAAATCGACATGTGCCTCGAGGTGGGGGTGAACCCCGCCGACATCTCGTATGGCAACACCATCAAGAAGCGACGCGACGTCGCCTACGCATACTCGGTGGGCGTTCGCAAGTTCGCCATCGACGCGATCACCGAACTCGACAAGGTTGTCAACGTCGCTCCTGGTGCTTCGGTGTGCGTGCGCCTCCAGCACGAATCCGCCGGGGCCGACTGGCCCCTGTCCCGCAAGTTCGGCTGCGACCCAGCCGACGTGGTGCACCTGTTGTGCGAAGCGCACGCCGCAGGAATGGCCACCGGCGTCTCGTTTCATGTTGGCTCGCAGCAGCGCGACGTCATGGCGTGGGACGACACGCTTGAAGTAGTTGCCGACATTTTCCGGAGGGCCACCGAACGCGGTGCCACACCGACGTCGCTCAATCTCGGGGGTGGGTTTCCCGGCAGCTATCGCGAATCAGCACCAGATATCGCAACCTATGGCACTGCGGTTCGCGCCGCTGTTGCCGCGCTGGTTCCCCGACGGGTTACCAGAAGTCATGGTCGAGCCCGGGCGCTATCTCGTGGCCGATGCGGGCGTGTTGCGCACCGAAGTGGTGTTGGTGTCAGAGCGATCGGTCGGTGACTTGCAGCGCTGGGTCTACCTCGATTGCGGCAAGTTCCACGGGCTCGCCGAGACGATGGACGAAGCGATTCGATACCGGCTGCGTACGCCCCACGACGGTTCACCGACGGGGCCCGTCGTCATTGCTGGTCCCACCTGCGACTCCGCCGACGTGCTCTATGAAAAGAGTGCCTACGAACTGCCGATCAGCCTCACCGAAGGTGACATGGTCGACATTCTCGCCACCGGCGCATACACCACCACATACAGCTCCACCGGTTTCAACGGGTTCGCCCCGCTGGCCGAACACTACGTGTAGTACGTGTAACCTGTAGATACCTGTAGATACGGCTACAGCGGAGAGCCGCCGGGCGCGAACAAGCTCGGCGTGCCGCCCGTATGGATGAACACCACATCTGAACCAGACGGCCAACGACCTGCTTCTGCATTTCCGACGAGACCGGCGAACCCCTTGCCTGAGTACACACGGTCGAGTACCCAGGCACCGTGGCGGGCCGCCCACTTGATGGCAGCGTCGCCGGCGGGGGTTGGCACGCCGTAGTCGTGGCCCATCCAGTTCGTGTCGATACGAACATCGCCGGATTCCACCAAGTTCGGGTCGGAGCCCACCCGCTTCAGACAGTCGCGAGCCAACTGCGCGATGTCGGGCATGCCGTGGTTCACTCCGCGGGCAACCCCGATAGCGAGCACTTCTGGCACCAGATCGTCTGGGTGCTGGTCGCGCCAGACAGCTCTGCCGGCGACCAAACCGGCATGCGTGCCGCCGCTGGACGAGGCGTGCACGATGGCGCCGGGCCGAATATTGCGCGCTGCACACTGATCCATGATCTCGAAAAATGCGGATGCGTAGCCGACCGAACCCACCGCGGTGGAACCGCCGATCGGAATGGAGTACGGCGCTGCACCGGCGGCCGTGAGCCCGTTCGCGACCGACTCACGGGCGATTTCCAACTCTCCCCAATGGCTGTCTTCGGCGCCGGTGTAATGCATCTGGGCCCCGAACAACAGTGAGAGCAACTGGTTGCCGGCCGGAACCTCGGGCCGGTCGCCCGACAGTACGAGGTGTACTTCCAACCCCAACACGGCGCCAGCAGCAGCGGTCATTCGGCAGTGATTCGACTGTGCGGCCCCGACCGTCACCACCGATCGAGCGCCCTGCGCGACTGCGTCCCCGAAGAGGAATTCCAGCTTTCGAACCTTGTTTCCACCGAGACCGAGCCCGCTGAGATCGTCGCGTTTCATCCACAAACGGACCCCGCCAGGCAGTTGCGGGCCTCGTTCCAACGGGGTCGGGAATGTTCCCAGACGCGCGTGAGGCAGATGTCCGAACACGATTCAGATAATACGGCGGGATGGCAGGGCACCTGCTAACAGTGTGACGGTGGCAACCGACTGGAACCCGATATTGCGACGGCAGTTCGACGAGCCCTACTGGGCCGAGTTGCAGGCGTTCGTCGCGAACGAGCGACAGCGGGCCACGGTGTATCCGCCCCAACCCGAGGTGTTCGCAGCCCTGCATCTCACCGCTCATGCCGACACACGTGTGATGATCCTCGGCCAAGACCCGTACCACGGCGAGGGGCAAGCGCACGGCTTGTGCTTCTCGGTCCGTCCCGGCGTCCGTATTCCACCCTCGCTGATGAATATCCACAAGGAACTTCGCGACGACCTCGGGATTGCGCCGCCGAATCACGGGAGCTTGGAGGCGTGGGCCCGCCAGGGCGTGCTCTTGCTGAATGCCACGCTCACGGTACGAGCCGGGGCGGCGGGCTCACATCAGGGCAAGGGCTGGGAGACGTTCACCGACGAAGTGATTCGGGCGGTGAACGACAAGACCGACCATGTGGTGTTCGTGTTGTGGGGGGCGTACGCCAGACGTAAGGCCCTGCTCATTGATCGCTCACGCCATACGATTGTGGAGTCGGCACATCCCTCCCCCTTGTCGGCACACAACGGCTTCTTCGGGAGCAAGCCGTTCACCGCAGTCAACGCGGCACTGGCTGCGCATCACCAACCCGCGATCGACTGGAGTTTGTAGCCCGCCATGGTTTGGACAGCGAATCCAAAGGTGCTCGAGCTCCGCGAACGCTCAGCGGTGGCCGACGTCGTCGTCGGCACGCTCGATGGCTTTCGGCGGCATCTCAGCGGGCGCAACGCGGCGGTCCTGGCGTACTACGGAGTGCTCACGATCTTCCCGCTCTTGATGGCAGCCACCACCATCCTCGGCTTCGTGCTCGAAGGCAACCCCGAACTGCAACAAGACATCGTCAACTCGGCATTCAGCCAAATCCCCGTCATTGGCGACCAGATCGAGAGCCAGGCAGGCCAGATCACGGGCAACTGGTGGGCGCTGTCGCTTGGCCTGGCAGTTGCTTTGTGGAGCTCGATGAAGGCCTTTGTCGGGGCGCATTCCGCGTTCGACGACATCTGGGAGGTGCCAGTCGACGACCGAGCGAAAGGTGTGCAGACACGAACCCGCGCGCTCGTGGGAATCGCCGTGATCGGCTCCGCTCAGATCGGAAACGTGGTGCTTGCGGCGCTGGTGGGGTACGCCGATCTTCCACGCCTCGGACAGATTGCGCTCACCCTCGGCGGCCTCGCGATCAACGTGGGAGTGGTGGCATCCATGTACCGGTTTCTCACTTCGCGCGATGTGTCGTGGTCGATGGTGTGGCCGGGCGCAATCTTCTCGGGCGTGCTCTATACGTTCTTGCAGTTCGTGGGCACCAACATCATGTCTCGGGCCCTCGCCAACGCAGAAAGCGTCTACGGAGACTTCGCAGGGTTGATCGCCCTGATGACCTGGATCTCGCTGCACGCGCTGATCGCGCTCGTCGGTGCCGAACTGAACGCGGCCATTCATGAGCGATACTGACACCATGGACGTTCGCGGCGGTCACGACGCGCCCCACACCTGAACCACCCTCGGTGGGGCAGCAACTCATACGGCCGCTGACAGACTTCCTCCACCAAGAGGCCAGCGCCGGCATCTTGTTGGTGATCGGCGCGGCGATCGCAATGATCTGGGCCAACTCGCCATGGAGCGGCTCGTACACCGACTTCTGGGGAACCCATGCCGTCATCGGTATTGGCGACTTCGTGGTCGAGCTCACGATTCAGGAGTGGATCAACGACGCCGCAATGGTCATCTTCTTCTTCGTCGCCGGGCTGGAGATCAAACGCGAGCTCACCCAAGGCGAGCTGAGAGATCCGCGCCAGGCGGCGCTGCCCATCATCGCGGCCTTCGGCGGCATGGTCGTCCCAGCCCTGATCTTCTACGGCTTGAACTCCGGCACGGAGGCTTCAAAGGGTTGGGGGATCCCTATGGCCACCGACATCGCGGTGGTCATGGGCGTCGTGTCCATGCTGGGCACACGCGCCCCGTCATGGCTGAAACTATTCCTGCTGGCACTGGCCATCGTCGACGACATCGGTGCGATCATCGTCATCGCCATCTTCTACTCCGAAGGAGTGTCGCTGTCGTGGTTGGCGCTCGCCATCGCAGCGTTGGCAGCCGCTCGGCTCATTCGTTCCCGCGTCACCTATCTGGGGGCGTACATCGTGCTCGGTGTGATCTGCTGGATCGGTCTGCACGAGGCTCACGTCCACACCACCCTTGCTGGGGTCGCGTTCGGCCTGCTGGCCCCGGTGACCCCCCGCCTTGACGCCCGGTACGTCGATGCCGACGAGCTCAGCCGAGACACCACTGCCGGAGCAGCCCAGTCACTCGCAACTCAAGCACGTCAAAGCGTCTCGGTGGTCGAATGGCTCACCTACAAGCTCCACCCGTACTCCGCGTGGATCATCGTGCCGATCTTTGCGCTGGCGAACGCTGGCGTGAAGATTCCCACGGACGAACGTCGGAGAAACGCTGTCCAGCCGGGTGACCTGGGGGGTCATCCTCGGGTTGGTGGTGGGCAAGACAGTCGGCGTTGCCGGTGCCACGCTGATCGCGGCCAAACTGAAGATCGGAAAGCTGCCTGCCACGGTGACCACTCGGTATGTCATCGGTGCAGCTGCTCTCGCCGGCATCGGCTTCACCGTCTCACTGTTCGTCACCGAGTTGGCCTTCGGCCACGGACAGGCCGGCACAGAGGCACGGCTCGGCGTGTTGATCGCGTCGTTGCTCGCCGCCATCATCGGCACGGCAATCTGTGTGCCCGGCCACGTCGACGAGAGCGAAGCCTCCGACTAGCAGTACGAGGCTCCCCACTATGAATTTCGTGCAGCCATCGGAACACCAGGTGTTGGTGTTTCTCATCCAATTCGTTGTGCTGCTCACCGCCGCCCGGGTGTTGGGTCAGCTCGCACGGCGGCTCGGCCAGCCGTCTGTCGTGGGGGAGCTCGCCGCCGGCGTGATCATCGGACCATCCGTGTTCGGCAAAGCGATGCCCAACCTGTTCGAGTGGATCTTTCCGGCCGATGCGGTGCAATCCGGGATGTTGTTCACGGTCGGTTGGCTCGGAGTCATGTTGTTGCTGGTCGTCACCGGGTTCGAAACCGATCTCAACCTCATCGCCAGACTCGGCAAAGCGGCAGTGTGGGTCACGCTCGGCAGTCTGATCGTGCCGTTCGGGTTCGGGCTCGGCGCCGGCTTCCTGGCCCCTGACAGCCTCGTCGGAGCAGGCACCGACCGCACGGTCTTTGCGTTGTTCCTCGCCGCGGCCCTGACGATTTCTTCGTTGCCGGTGATCGCGAAGATCTTGTCGGAACTGCAATTGCTGCGGCGCAACTTCGGCCAACTCACCCTTGCAGTCGCGATGGCCAACGACGTCATCGGTTGGATCATCCTGGGCGTGATTGCAGGCATGGCTGGCTCGGGAAACTTCGACGTCGGCCAACTCGGCCGGACGCTCCTCTGGCTCGCGCTGTTCCTGCTCGCCGCCGCCGTCATCGGGCAGCGACTCGTCGATGCTGTGCTACAGACATTGCGTCGGCTGAACACCGGAATGAGTGGATGGATCACCGTCGTCGTTTGCTTCACGCTCGCGTTGGGAGCGGTCACCCAAGCGCTGGGTGTCGAGGCGATCCTCGGGGCGTTCATCGGCGGCATCTTGGTTGGCCGTTCGCGCTGACGCAAAGCGCGAACGTGGAGGACCAGATCGAAGTGTTCACCACCGCCGTGGTGGCACCGGTGTTCTTCGCTATCGCCGGGCTGCGGGTCGACCTCGGCTCGCTGACCGATCCTGAGGTGTCGGTGTGGGTGTTCGTCATCATTTTCGCTGCAAGCGCTTCGAAGTTCGTTGGCTCGTGGGTCGGAGCTCGTGCGTCTGGCCTGGCCCATCGGGAAGGGTTCGCGCTCGGTACGGCGTTGAACGCCCGTGGCGCGCTGAGAGATCGTCATCGCGACGGTGGGTTTGTCGCTCGGCGTCCTCAACGAGGCGTCGTACACGATCGTCGTCATCATGGCGATTGCGACCTCGGTGATGGCCTCACCGTTGCTGCGGTATTTGGTTCGCGACTGGCCAGGGTCGCCGGAGGAAGAGTCGCGGCTCGAAGCGCGAAGCGCAGTTGGCAAAGAACGTGTTCTTGAAGCCGGGACGAATGCTGTTCCCCTCCGCCGGCGGACCCGTGTCGGACTACGCCGCACAGGTGCTGTCTGCAGCGCTACCTCCGGAGACCGCCGTCACCATCGCGAACCTCGGCGTTGAAGATCCAGTGCAGCTCGTCGGCACCGTGCAGCGGTTCGAAGGACGTAACGTCGAGTCAACTCGCATCAGACCAGACGACGCGGCAATCTCGGTGTTGCGTCGCGCTCGGTATGGGGTATCAAGTGCTCGCCGCTGGCACGCAGGCCACATCGACTGATGGATTGTCAGACATCATTGCGGCGATGTTGAAGGAGTCGCCTTTGCCGGTGGTGCTCGTTCGACCCGCCGCCTCGCCGCGATCGCAGATTCGACACCTCATGCTGCCGGTGTCGTCGAGCCTGCCGGCGCGTGCCGCGACCGAGTTCGCGATCGCAGCGGCAGCCCGCTTGGGCGCGCGTCTCGACTTGATTCACGTCGGCGACGTTCACGGCGACGTTCACGGCGACGATGACCGTGACGATGACCGTGATGAAGGCGAGGACGCCTTGATTGGCCCGCTTGCACGAGTTGCCAGCCTCGCCGGACGAGTCGTACACAGCGACGACGACGTGACCCACAAGCTCTTGGCATCGGTTTCGAATACCGCCCACGCAAGTGGAGTCTGGCCGCGGCGCCTGTTGGTGACGCACAGGTCGCGAGGAATCGCCATCATCGAGGCGGCCCGGCGGCGCCAGACCGACCTCGTCGTCATCGGTGTCGAAGCACAAGACATCGCAGGGGCGGTGTACCTCGGCCAAACTGCAACGCACCTCCTCGCCGCGTCCGACATCGGCCTGGCCATCGTGGCATTCGGCCCCAGGTAGCGCCATGGACACTCCAGACCATCTCTTCGTCTACGGAACGCTGTTGCCGGGACAGCCGTCTTGGGGGCTGCTGGAACCATTCGTCGTTGGCCTCGGCGAACCCGATTGGGTGCGAGGGGAACTCTTCGACACCGGCCTCGGTTACCCCGCGGCAACGACCGATGCGCAATCGACGAGCAGGGTTGCCGGCCGGACGTTCGAGCTCATCGCGACCAGCGCAGCAGAAGCGTTCGCTGTGCTCGATGAGTTCGAAGACGTGGCCGATGGCCTGTACCGCCGCGTCATCGTCACCACCGGTCTGGGAATGTCGGCATGGACGTACGTGGCCGGCAGCGGTCTCAACCTGACCGTCATCGAATCGGGCGAGTGGCTTCGAAACCAATCGACGAACTGACACTCGCGCCAACTCGACACACCGCCGAAATGGTGTTCACGCCGTTATTTGCAACTGGAAACGTTGCCGTAACAAGCCGCTGCGAACCTGCGTCCGCACGCCACAGCCTGGCGCGCGAACACTTGATCGAAAGGAACGCCAGTGGACAGTGGAGACTTGGCATGGGTGTTGACATCAGCAGCCATGGTGCTGTTTATGACGCCGGGACTCGCCTTGTTCTACGGAGGCATGGACCGCTCGCGCAGCGTGCTCAACATGCTGATGATGAACTTCTACTGCGTACTGATCGTGCCTGTGCTCTGGGTGATACTGGGCTACTCGCTGGCGCAAGGTGGCACCGGTGACTTCATCGGCAACTTCGATTGGGTGATGCTGGACGGCATCGGTATCGGCGAAGACAACGGCGGCCAGATTGCCACCATTGCCTTCCTCGGAATGTTCGCAGCCATCACACCGGCGCTGATCTCCGGCGCTGTTGCCGACCGCATGAAGTTCTCGGCCTGGGCGATCTTCGTGCCGGTCTGGCTGTTCCTCGTCTACGTACCGGTGTTCAAGTGGGTCTACGGCGGTTGGCTCGGAGACCGCGGTTCGTTGGACTTTGCGGGCGGAACTGCGATTCACGTCAACGCCGGCATCGCAGCGTTGGCAGCTGTGTTGGTGCTTGGCCAGCGGAAAGGCGAACTGCACCCACCGCACAGCATGCCGCTCGTCATGATCGGCACCGGCATTCTGTGGTTCGGTTGGTTCGGCTTCAACGCTGGCTCTGCCCTCGGCGCAACCGGTCAAGCCGCTCAAGCCTTCTTGAACACATTCCTCGCCGCTGCTGCCGGCGGACTCGCCTGGGTCGCCATCGAGTGGGTTCGTGACGGTCACCCCACAAACCTTGGCGCGGCGTCGGGCATCGTGGCAGGTTTGGTCGCAATCACCCCGGGCGCAGGCTTTGTCTCCAGTATCGCCCGATCCTCATCGGCCTCGCTCGCCGGAGCAATCTGCTGCTACGCCGTCAAGCTGAAGGCCAAATTTGGTTACGACGACGCCCTCGACGTGGTCGGTGTGCATTTCGTCGGTGGTCTTGTCGGCTCGCTGCTCATCGGGTTGTTCGCGCAGCCCCGCTTCTTCGACGCGTCGAACTTGCGAACCCGTCACCTGCGATGGCAGGGCTGTTCCACGGCGGCGGGCTCGACCTGCTGCTCGAGCAAGCGCTCGCGAACGGAGCGGCGATCGCCTGGTCCTTCCCGGTCACCCTCGTGGTCATGCTTGCGCTGAAGAAGACGATGGGCGTGCGGGTCTCCGCCGAAGCCGAGATCGCCGGCATCGACTACTCACAGCACGCCGAGACGGCGTACAACCCATGAAGCTCATCACTGCGGTGATCAAGCCGTACAAGCTCGACGTTGTCAAAGATGCACTCAAGGCGATGGGCGTCGTTGGCATGACAGTGACCGAGGTCCGAGGTTTCGGTCGCCAAGGCGGTCATACCGAGACATACCGGGGCGCTGAGTACAAGATCGACTTCGTCCCGAAAGTGATGCTCGAGGCCGTCGTCGATGACGCTGTGGTAGATGACGCCATCGACACCATCGCTGCTGCGGCAGCTGACGGGAAGATCGGTGATGGCAAGATCTGGGTGACCGACGTCAGTGAAATCGTGCGCATCCGCACCGGGGAACGCGGCACCGACGCCATCTGACTCACTCTTTGACTCGCTCGAGTCGTTACCGGGCTGCGTGGGCGTTGAGCAGTTCGGCGACGGCCAGCGTGATCTTGCGCGCGGTGGGAAGATGCAGGTATTCGTTCGGACCGTGGGCGTTGGCATCGGGGCCCAACACCCCAGTGACCACGAACTGGGCGTCGGGAAATCTGGCGCCGAGCATGCCCATGAACGGAATCGAGCCGCCCTCGCCGAACATTCGAGACGACTCCCCGAACGCGGCAGTCGACGCCACATCGAGCGCATCGAGGAGCCATGGCTGGGTGGCCGGAGCGTGCCATCCGTCTGCGTTGCCGTGCATCGCCACGGTCACCTGCGCGCCATACGGCACGTCGGTCGTCAGCCGCTCGATGAGTTCGTCGGTCACCCGGGATGCGTCGGCAGTCGGTGGAATTCGCAACGACAACTTGAGTGTGGTACTCGGTCTCAGCACGTTGCCGGCCCGATCGGCAGGAGGCAGCCCAGCGGCACCCACGACGCTCAGTGCCGACCGCCAGGTACGGGCCAGCAGTTGCTCGACACCGTCTTCGGTTGCGGGTCGTGCGCCATCGACGAACGGGTACTGATCTGCAATGTTCCCGATTTCTGATGCGGTGACCTGTGCCTGGTAGATACGTTCACCTGGAATTTCGACGGTGCACGAGGGCAACAGCACCCGCCCTGACTCTTCGTCTTCGATGCGCGAGAGCAACGTGCGGGCGATGCGGAACGAGCTTGGAACCATGCCGGATGCATCGCCAGAGTGCAGTCCTTCGGTGACGATGCCCACGGTGAGGTCGGCCACCAAAATGCCGCGCAGAGATGTGGTGACCCACATGCGGTCGTAGTCGAGGCAACCCGAGTCGAGACACACCACGAGCGACGGCGTGCCGATGACGTCGGCAAGTGCATCGACGTGTGCCGGCAGGTCGGGCGAACCCGACTCTTCGCTCGCCTCGATCAGCACCACACAACGTGTGTGGCTGCCACCGGCGGCACGCACCGCCTCGATCGCTGCGAGGCTCGCAAATGACGCATAGCCATCGTCGGCGCCGCCCCGGCCGTAGAGACGATCGCCTTCAATGACCGGAGTCCACGGCCCGAGGCCCTCGCGCCAACCTTCCATCTCCGGTTGCTTGTCGAGATGGCCGTACAACAGCACGGTGTCAATTTCGTTTGCGCCGCCGAACGACGGCACGACCACCAAAATCACCGGGGTACGGCCAGGCAGGTCGTGTACCTCGACCGTCGCACCGTCGATGTCGCGACTGGCGCACCACCCGCTGATGAGATCGACCGCCTCTTGCATGTGCCCGTGCTCACGCCACTTCGCATCGAACGATTCGCTGACATTCGGGATGCGAACGAAGTCGACGAGCACTGGAAGGATTTCGTCCCACACGGCGTCAACGTGTGCGGCTGCGGAACGGAAAGGGTCATAGATCGCACCGTACCGAATCGCTGGGGGTCAGGCACCCAGCGATCCCATCCGGGGCCAGACCCCGAGTTTGCTTTACGGCAGCAGTGTGCCTGTCGCCTCTTTCCACTGTTGCCGAATGCGTTGTGGGCTGACCGGGCCGCTGTACCCGACGGGTTGCGCGAACACGCTCACCCGGTACTCCTCGAGCAGCCAAGCAATGGCCCTCACGTCTTCATTCACCAGATGGAGGAGACCGACCGCGTCGAAATAGGCCCGCTCGAGCGGCCGGACCTCGGCCATTCGCCGCAGATCGCGAGGCACGTCGCCTGCAAGATGATCGAGTCGGTACTCGATAGCGCGCACGTACCGGTGCACGTCGGGAAGCCGACTCGTGCCAGCACGCCTGACGAAGTCGTCTCCAACCAACCGCTCGAGGTGAGCCGTCACATCACCCACGGTGGGCCGCAACGGATCCGCCGTCAACGCACCTAGTCGCTTGCGCACGCGCTGCGCCGCAACGAGTACATCGGCTGCCTCAGCGAGGGCGTCGGCCGCCAATCCGAACGCATCGCTTCGCACGGCCTGCTCGACGCGGCCGAACGCCGACTCGGTGAACGGCAACTCGTACCGCTCGAGAATCGCGTCGACCGCAGCGGCGATGCATGCGGCCACCAGATCGCCCACTCGCACATCGGCCGCGGCGAGGGCGAGCACGTCTGCGCCGGGCAACGTCCGCTCGACCTTGCTGGGAGTGGGAGCCGCCGCCATGAGCAGCAGCCGCCGGACGCCGCCACGCATGGCGCGCTGTTGCAGCGACGGGTTGTCGACAACTCGCAGCGCGACACTGTCACCGCGGTCGAGCAGGGTTGGGTAGGCCCGAACCACATGGCCAGCAGTGGAGCGTTGCTCGACGATTCGGTCGAGGTCACCCACATCCCAACGAACGATGTTGCGCCGTTCCTCGATCGGCGCCACAGCCGACAACGCCGCCCGGGCGTTGGACGCCTGCCGATCACGAATCGCCCCGAGGTCGTCTCCTGCGTCGACCACGGCACCCGCTTCGTCGACCACCATGAGGTGGATGCGCAGATGATTCGGCAGTCGGGCGGTGACGAACTGGTGCGCGCCCACGTCGATGCCCGCAAACTCAGATACCACCATCGCGAGCGCGTCGACGAGGCGTCCGCTCGGCTGTGGAAATCGTTCGGCGAGCAGTGCCACGACTGCGTCGGTTGCCTCGGCCAGGGGGATGAGTACGCGGCGAATCTCCTTCGGCAGCGATCGCAGCAACAACCCAACCAACTCTGCCCGGTAGCCGGGCACTCCCCAGTCGAGCAGATCTGGTGTGATCTGGTTGAGTGCGGTCAGCGGAACAGTGAGCGTGACGCCGTCGAGTGGAGTGTCTGGTGCGTAACGATAGGTGAAACGGAACTCGTGATCGCCCTGCGTCCACGTGTCTGGGTATCCGGCGAGGTCGATGCCGCGTCGATTCGACGAGCACCGACGGCGTGAAGTCGAGCAGCTCAGGGTGTTCACGTCGCTCGCCCTTCCACCATCGGTCGAAGTTCCGCGCCGATGTGGCATCGCTGGGCACCAGTTCGTCGAAGAACCCGAAGAGCGCTTCATCGTCGACGAGATCGTTGCGACGAACACGGGCGTGGAGCAGTTCGACCCGCTCGACAAAGCGCTGGTTTCTCGCCACGAACTCGTGCCGAGTGGTCCAGTCGCCCTCGACGAGGGCGTGCCTGATGAACATCTCCCGAGCCAATTCACGGTCGACCCGATCAACCCCGATGGTGCGGTTGTTGACGATCGGCCGCCCGTACAGCGTGACGGTCTCGGCGGTGAGTGCCCGGCCCGACCGCGCGTCCCACCACGCCTCGCTATATGAGCGCTTGGTCAGATGGGCACCCAACGACTCGGCCCACTCCGGGTCGATCACCGCGACCCGGCGGGCCCAAATGCGCTCGGTTTCCACCAGTTCCGCGGCCATGACCCACTGCGGCGGCTTTCGGGCCAGCACCGAACCACGGGCGATGGTGAATCTGGCTTCTCGGGCACCCAGAAAGTCGCGACCCTCTTGGCTGCGTTCGCCGATGTGTGAGAGCAAACCGGCAAGCACCGCTTTGTGCACGTGATCGGGATGTGCCGCGTCGACTCCTGGTCGAACGCGGAGCTGGCCGGCAACCTGGCGAAGCTGGCTGTAGAGGTCGCGCCACTCCGCGCACTCGAAGGTAGTTGAGGTACTCCTCGCGACACATCCGGCGGAACTGATTGCCCGACAGCTCCGCGTTGGCGATCGCGGAGATAGTCCCAGAGCGCAACGATCGACAACAGATCCGATCCTTCGACGTCGAAACGACGGTGGAGTTCGGTGGCACGCTCGGCCGATTCTTTCGGCCGCTCGCGAATGTCTTGAATCGACAGAGCTGAAGCGATCACCAGCACCTCGCGAACACACCCCTGACGATCGGCTTCCAGCACCATGCGGCCGAGTCGCGGGTCGACGGGCAGCTTGGCGAGTTGGCGACCGATCTCGGTCAGCGAACGCGGCGCTCCGATCCTGCCTTCGGCGAGCGCACCGAGCTCTTCGAGGAGCAGGTATCCATCCTTGATGATGGCAGCGTCTGGTGCCTCGACGAATGGGAACTGGGCGACGTCGCCGAGACCGATTGCGGTCATCTGCAGGATGACCGATGCCAGGTTGGTGCGGAGAATCTCTGGCTCGGTGAACTCGGGTCGTTCGCCGAAGTCTTCTTCGGCGTACAGCCGAATACACACGCCGGGGGCCACACGTCCGCAACGCCCGGAACGTTGATTGGCCGAGGCCTGCGACACCGGCTCGATGGGAAGTCGCTGCACTTTCAGCCGGCGGCTGTAGCGAGAGATGCGAGCCACACCGGTGTCGATGACGTATCGAACCCCGGGCACGGTGATTGACGTTTCTGCCACGTTCGTGGAGAGCACCACGCGCCGACCAGCGTGCGGCTCGAAGATGCGATGTTGTTCCGCCGACGACAAGCGGGCATACAGCGGCAACACCTCGAGCGCATGCCGCCAGCCGCGTGACTCGTGCTGCTCGCGCAGTGCGTCGGCAACGTCGTGAATCTCTCGTTCGCCGCTGAGAAACACCAGCACGTCGCCGTCGCCGACGTTCGCGAGCTCATCGACGGCGTCGAGGATGGCTCGCACCTGATCTCGATCATCGGCAGGATCGTCCACGTTGTCGGCGCCGAAGGGGCGATAGCGAACCTCGACCGGGAAGGTACGTCCCTCGACGAGAAAGACGGGCGCTGGCAGACCGTCGGCGTCTGCAAAGTGTTCGGCGAATCGGTCGGTGTCGATGGTGGCAGAGGTGACGATGACTCGCATGTCGGGCCGACGCGGCAGGAGCTGCTTGACGTAGCCGAGGATGAAGTCGATGTTGAGGCTGCGCTCGTGGGCTTCGTCGATGATGAGTGTGTCGTACCGCGACAGCTCTGGGATCGCGCTGAATGTCGTTCAGCAAGATGCCGTCGGTCATCACCCGAATGAGCGTGCCGTCGCCGACTTGATCGTTGAATCGCACGCTGAAGCCAACCGCCCCACCGATCTGTACGCCGAGCTCGTGGGCGATTCGTTCCGCAACGGTGCGCGCCGCCACCCGGCGCGGTTGGGTATGGCCAATCAACCCGTCGATGCCACGACCCGCCGCGACACAGAGTTTGGGGATCTGCGTACTCTTTCCCGATCCGGTTTCGCCGGCAACGACGATCACCTGGTGATGCTGAATCGCCTCCATCAACTCGCTGGCCCGGCTGGTGATGGGCAACGTGTCGGGGTATGTGATCGTCGCCAAAGCCGCGGCCGACGCAGCCCGGGCGTCGCGCCCGCGAGTTCGACGATCATTCACTCCGCCATGATGGCCGATCGCGCGCCGAAAGCGATCGGAAGATCCGGCACACTGTCTAGATGCCGCAGGACTCGCTCGCTGACATCGTGGCGGTGGCACCGCACGACTATCACCGGCTCTCAGCAGATGAGCAGCAACGATTCCATGTTCACGCCGACCGATTGGTGCGGCGTGTCTCCTGGGAGGCGGCTCGAGACTTCGAGGTCACGAGCGAAATGATCCACACGGTCGCCGCGGACGCGGCTCTGATCGTTGCTGGGTTCGACCCCATCGTCGACCCGTTTCGAAACGTTGCCGCCGTCGTATTGCACGGTGGCACCATCGTCACCACTGGCCCACAGCCTGGCCCGGTGGCTGGTGTGATGACAGCCGCTCCGCGCTACCTCGCCGGACAATCTGGCCATGGTCGAGGCCCGGTGTTGCTCGACTGGCGAACCGTCCAGCGAGAAGTGCTACGACCGGCGCGAGGCTCGAACGTGGTGTACCACGAGTTCGCGCACAAGCTCGACCAGCTCGACGGTGATGCAGACGGCATGCCACCCATCGCCGATGCGGAGGCCCGCCAAGCCTGGGAACAGACGATGGGTACGAACTTCCGACGTCTGCAACGCCGGGGCGCCACTGGGCTCGTGCGCTGCCTACGGCGCGACGAACCAGGCCGAGTACTTCGCAGTCACGTCAGAGGTGTTCTTCACTCGTCCTGTCGAACTGCGCGAGCAGATGCCCCGGTTGTACCAGCGACTCGCCGAGTTCTACCGCCAAGACCCAGCCGCCCGCAATATTCGCTGGACAGGCCAATAGGTTGGCTGTCAAGCTGAAGCAGGCAATCCTTGACCTAGCAAGTATTTCAGTCGGGCAGCTGAACAAACGGGAGGTTCACAAAATGCATGCAGCACGAACGCGAGCTCACGCCTTCGATACCAGTGCAGGTTCGCGTGGCGAGGTATCAACCATCTCGCGCTCATCACCAACGACATGGACACCACCGTTCGTTTCTGGCACGGGGTGCTCAACGCTCCGCTCGTGGCCACGGTCGGCACCGAGAACTTCCGTCACTACTTCTTCGCGTTCGGCGACACCACCACGGTGGCGTTCTTCGAGTTCCGTGGCGAATGGGCGCCCGAGCTGAACAAACCAGCCGGTGTGTTCGATGCACGCGCCGCTCAGTTCGATCACCTGTCGCTCAACGTTCCCGACGAAGCATCACTGCTGGCGTTGCGCACGCGCCTGCAGGAGTTCGGATGCGAGGTGACCGACGTGGTCGACCACCGGATCATCCGCTCGATCTACTTCAGCGATCCGAACGGCATCGCGCTGGAAGCATCGTGGTGGCTCGAAGACTTCAACGCATCTCCGCCCGGTTTCAGTGGCGGCACGTTCTTCAACGATGCCGACCCAGTTCCAGCGGTGGAAGAGTTGCGCGCAGGTGGGTTACTCACCACACCCGTGACGACGTTGGCCGAGGCGCCGCAGTCCTCAGACAAGCCCTAACTACCGAGCGGCGCCTTCATGAAGCGCTCGACGGCTGCGGCCAGTTCGAGTGGCCGGTCGCCTTGCACACTGTGGCCGGCATCGACTTCGAGCACTTCCACATGCGGACAACGGCGGCGGAACTCGGCGACGTCGTCGTCGTCAACCACAGATCCGGCGCGCATGCCGCGCACCAACATCACCGGCATGGCGAGCTGGCCGACGACCTCCCACATGGCACCGTGATCGACCGCCCGTCGGGCTTCACTTGCGGCGGCCGCCTCGTCGAGATCTCGTTGCACCTCGTCGCGTTGATGACGCCACACCCACGAGCCATCGCTGAGTTGCAGTGCGTTGTGCAAGATGCCACGCCGTAACGAACTCTCGGTGCGTGTGGGGTTGTGCTCCATCGTGCGTGCCAGCAGCGCATCGAAGTCGGGGAACGTTGCCGGCCCGCGAATGAAGTCCGCGATCGCTTTCGCCTTGTCGCCGTTCACACCGGGTGTCACATCGACGAGTACCAGCCGCCGCACCAAGTCTGGTCGTTGGTGGGCGAGCATGATCGCGGTCAAACCGCCAAGCGACATGCCCATGACGAGCTCTGCGTTCGGGGCCAACGTGTCGCACACCCTTGCGACGTCTCGCGCGATTCCAGCTGGCCGCATTCCGTCGTCGACCGCCGAGGCACCATCGGAATGGCCATGGCCGGGCAGGTCGACGCATACCAGCGGCAGACCCAGCGCGAGCGCAACCGTGTCGTAGGTGTGGGCGTTTTGGGCACCGCCATGCAGAAAGAAGAGCTGCGGGGCGGAGTCACCCCACACGAGCGCGCTGAGCTTGCGCCCCGGCTCGACTTCTACCGTCTCGCGCCGCACCAAGGGCGGGCTGTCGAACGGCAGCCCGAACTCAGCTGCATTCTCATGGAACAACCCGAACTCGTCGTAGGACTCGCTCATCGCGTCAGGTGCCAGTCCACTCCGGAGCGCGCTTTTCGGCGAATGCCGTGGGGCCTTCCTTGGAGTCGTTCGACGTGAACACCTCGCGCTGAAACGGGGCCTGCAACTCCCAGAACTCAGCTTCGGTGACGCCTTGTGACATGCGCACCAGTTGCTTGGAGGCCGACACGGCGAGTGGTGCGTTCTTTGCGACCCGCTCGGCCAGTTCCATGGCGACATCGACGGCGCCGCCTTTGTCTGCAAGCCGCGGCAACGAGACCGTAGGTGAAGGCATCTTCAGCGCTGATGGGGTCAGCCGTGATTGCCATCTCCATGGCCTTGCCGTAGCCAACTCGGCTCGGCAAGCGCAACAGGCCGCCGGCAGCAGCGAACAGACCCACTCCGGCTTCGGGGATGCCGAACTTGGCACCGTGCGATGCCACCAGCAAGTCGCACGTCAATGCCAACTCCATGCCGCCAGCCAGCGCGAAACCTTCAATGGCACCGATGAGCGGTTTCTTTGAACCCACCTTGATGAACTCGAAGAACGGGCCGATGTCTTCGCCACGGGAGAACGCTTTCAGGTCCATTCCCGCACAGAATCCACGCCCATTTCCGGTGAGCACACCAGCAGTCAGTGTGGGATCGTTGTCGAGTTCCTCGATCGCTGCGGCGAGGCCGGTCGCCAGTGCGAAGTTGATGGAGTTCATCGCCTCTGGTCGATTGAGCGTGATCAGCAGCACACGGCCGCGGCGCTCGGTGAGCACGGCCGGTTCGCCCGCTTCATTGGTGAGAGGTAGATCGCTCACTGATGACTCCTATTTCGGGGGCATGCGGATGCCACCGTCGACGCGGATGACTTCTGCATTCATGTAGGGGTTGGTGATCACGTCGATCACCATGAACGCCAGTTCTTCGGCAAGGCCGAGTCGCTTGGGAAATAGCACCGATTGTCCGAGGTGCGCTTTGAAGGCATCGGAGTCGGGGCCTTCGCCGTAGATGGGGGTGTCGATCAGACCCGGTGCGATGGTGTTGACGCGGATACCCATGGCCGAAAGATCACGGGCGATCGGCAGTGTCATGCCGACGATGCCACCCTTCGAGGCCGAGTACGAGGCCTGGCCGATCTGGCCGTCGAACGCAGCGGCCGAAGCCATGTTGACGATGGCGCCACGTTGGCCGTCGGCGTCGACCGGCTCGGTCTTGGCCATCGCCGCCGCCGACTGGCGAAGCATGTTGAACGAACCGAGCAGGTTGATCTTGATGACGAAGTCGAAGTCTTTCTGTGCCATCGGATCGTTATTGCGATCGACCGTGCGTGCCGCACGGCCGAGGCCGGCTGAGTTCACCAACACACGCAACGGACCCATTTCCGATGCCGCGGCGACCGCGGCTGCACCGTCTTCCTCGCTCGACACGTCGCACTTGACGAACATGCCGCCGATTTCCGAAGCGACCATGGTGCCGCGCTCTTCGTTCAGGTCGGCGACCACGACGCGGGCGCCGAGGTCGGCAAGCTGGCGGGCCGACGCCTCGCCAATGCCCGACGCGCCGCCGGTGACGATGGCCGAAGCCCCTTGCAAGTTGAAACGTGGCATCAGCCAATCCTCTCGATGATCGTGGCGTTCGCAAGACCGCCGCCTTCGCACATCGTCTGTAGACCGTAGCGACCGCCGGTGCGCTCGAGCTCATTCAGCAGCGTCGTCATGAGCTTGGTGCCCGAGCAGCCCAACGGGTGACCGAGGGCGATCGCGCCGCCGTTGACATTGGTCTTTTCGAGGTCGGCGCCGTGTGCCTTTGCCCATGCCAGCGGCACCGACGCGAACGCTTCGTTCACTTCGAACAAGTCGATGTCGTCGATCGACAGTCCCGACTTGGCAAGAATCTTTTCGGTTGCGGGAATCGGCCCCTTCAGCATGGTGACGGGGTCGGTGCCCGCAAGAGCAAACGAGTGGAAGCGTGCGCGCGGCTTCAGGCCAAGCTCCAGCGCCTTCTCCTCGCTCATGATCAGCACGGCTGATGCGCCGTCGCTGATCTGCGACGAGTTGCCAGCGGTGATCTTGCCGTCTTCTTTGAAGGCGCCCTTGAGCTGGGCCAACGACTCGGCGGTGGTGCTCTCCCGAATGCCCTCGTCTCGAGTGAACATCTCGGTCACGCCATCGATGATGACGGGCACAGGAATGATCTCGTTGTCAAACCGACCTTCTGCGGTGGCTCGTGCAGCACGACGCTGGCTCTCGGCGCCGAACGCGTCGAGGTCCTCGCGGGTGAGCCCGTACTCGTCGGCGATCATTTCAGCGCCGATGCCTTGCGACGGCAGGCCGGTCTCGGCGTAGCGGTCGAACATCGACTGCGGAAACGGCATGCCCATCTTTCCGTCCACCGCCGCCGACATCATCGGGGTGGTGCTCATGACCTCCACGCCCGCAGCAACGACGATGTCGTAGGCACCGGCGATGACGCCTTGAGCGGCAAAGTGCACTGGCCTGTTGACTGGAGCCGCATTGACGATCAACCGTGGTGGCAGGGACGGTCTCTGGCCATCCGGCAGCAAGCACGGCGTTGCGACCGATGTTGAATGCCTGCTGCCCCACTTGAGACACGCAACCCATGATGACGTCATCGATGAGGGCGGGGTCGAGATGGTTGCGCTCTTCCAGCGCCTTCAGCACGAAACCGGCGAGGTCGGCTGGGTGCCAGTCTTTCAACTTGCCGTTGCGCTTGCCTGCAGGTGTGCGCACGGCATCGACGATGACGGCGGTGCGGGGGGTGAGAGTCATGTTGGTACTTCCTATGAGATGTTGCTGGTGTCGTCGCTGGAGTTATTGCTGGTGTTGTCGCTGCGGGAACTGATGTTGCCCTGCAGATCGCACGAGCAGGCTGGCGAGCAGTTGGCGCTCGTCGCGGGAGATTCCTTGGCGCAATTCGCCTCGAATGATCGAGTCACAATCGGCGATGCGTGCGGCCATGGTGGCGCCAGCGGCAGTGACGGCGAGGTTCCACACTCGCCGGTCGGCTGGGTCTGGCGTGCGTTCCAGCAGATCCCAGCGCTTCGAGTCGGTCCACCTGGGAACCGGTGGACGCTCGGCCCTGGCCAAGGTGTTCGGCGGCACGCGTTTGGTTCACTGGGCCGAACTCGGCAACGTATGCCAACAGGCTCGCAAGACTCAGCGTGAGCCCAAGTGGAGCGAGACGTTCGTCGTACCACGCACGAATCGATTCGGCGGTGGACATGAGCGTGCTGTCCACCCGTCGCCACGGCGGTGAGTCGAGCTCGTGACTCGACACGTCTTTGCTCGACACGTCTTTGCTCGAACGTCTTTGTTCGAAGCGTCTTTGCTCGAAGTGGTATCGGACGGAACTGCCATATCTGTATGTCACCATACAGTCCAGCGACGTACATCTTCGTATTGGACCTGCCGTGACGGCTGTGACCAGCGGTGAGTTGCCTCCACCAGCGATTCGGTCTTATTGTCAGACCATGACGGTCGATGAGCCCCAACTGCTGACGCCCCAACTCGTCACCTCTGCGGCTGCGTGGCGCGGCGATCAGCTGGGTACCACTTCAGAGTGGATCTATCGCCTCGACGCGGAACAGGTGGCAGAACTGGAACAGCTCGGCTCGAGGTTCGTCATCGACGACCCGGATCTTCGTTTCGTACAGGCAGCCGAATATCCGCTCGTGGCGTGCGCCGATGCGTTGACGCAATGGGCGGCCGACGTTGACTCGGGGCGTGGATTCGTCCTCGTACGCGGCCTGCGCACCGAGTTGTATTCCGACGCGTTGTCGGCCGCGATCTACTTTCTCCTCGGGCTGCATCTCGGCGAGCCCATGCATCAGAACAACCTCGGCGACCTGCTCGACCACGTCTACGCCACGTCCGACAAGACCATGGACGATCCCACTGCGCTCTCTGCGAAAGTGCGCGACGTGTTGCCCTTCCACTCAGACAGTTCCGACCTCGTGGGTCTGATGTGCCTTCGCCCGTCGCGCGAGGGCGGCGCCTCGTGCCTCGTGTCGGGTGCCGAGATCTACAACGAGATCCTGCGCCGACGCCCTGATCTGGCGCCGCTGATGTTCGAGCCGCTTCACTGGGATCTGTATCGCCAGGATCACAACGCACCATCACGCACCTACACGTCGCCGATCGTCAGCATCACCGACGGGGTGTTCAGCATCTACGCCGGCGGGTTGTACGTGAAGACGGCGCAGGAGTATCCGGAGGTGCCGCGGCTGCGCCCCGAACAGATTGAACTGCTCGACCTGTTCGACGACATCGCCATGGAGCCGGGCATGGCCATCGAGATGGACTTCCGGCCGGGTGACATTCAATGGTTGTCGAACTACGCCGCGTTGCACTCGCGCACCAGGTTCTTCGACTGGCCCGAACCCCAGCGACGCCGACACCTGCTGAGACTGTGGCTTCGCCGCTCGGGCGGCCGCCCCATCACCCCGGGTTTCGGCAAGAACGCCGTCGTCACGGGCCGAGAAGTGACCGACGATCTCCCCCGAAGACGATCGCAACGGCGGCAACTTCAGCATCACCCTTGCGGCAGTCCCCCGCCTCAGTTCTTAGGCCCAGGAAACTGCGCACAGGGAAGCGCACCGCCTGATTCGCTATGTCGGCAGACTGTATGGGAACATACAAACATGACGAGTGTTGAATCGCCTGCCCAATCAACTGGACTTTCCGCCGCTGAGGCTGAGGAGTTCCGCGCCCGCTGCGAGGCGTTCTTGGCTGAGCACGCCGTCGCCGGAAAGCGCCGCGACCTCGATGGCGCCAAGGAATTCCAAGGCGAGTTGGCCGAGGCTGGTCTCGCCGGGCTGCCGTACGCCAAGGAGTACGGCGGCGCTGGGCTCACACACGAGCACGACCGCATCTGGCGTGCGGTGTCGCAGCAATACCCCGCCATGACCGGCGAACTGGTGATCAGCCACGGCATGTGCCTGCCGGTGCTGAATGAGTTCGGCACTGAAGAACAGAAGCGCCGCTACCTGCCCGACAACATTTCGGCCAAGACCGTGTGGTGCCAGATGTTCTCGGAACCCGGTGCCGGTTCCGACGTCGCCAGCCTGCAAATGCGCGCCGAGCGCGATGGCGATGAGTACGTCCTCAACGGCCAAAAGGTCTGGACCACGTTGGCCCACGTCAGCGACTACGGCGTCATCATCGCCCGCACCGACCCAGACCAGCCCAAACACGCCGGCATCTCGATGTTCATCGTTGACATGAAGGCCGATGGTGTCGAGATTCGCCCCATCCATCAGATCGACGGCGGTCGCCACTTCAACGAAGTGTTCTTCACCGACGTGCGCATTCCGACGGAAAACCTCATCGGCGAGTACAACAACGGCTGGCGCCAAGCCACAGCCATGCTCATGTACGAGCGCGTGGCTATCGGTTCGATGGGCGCAGGGTCCATCAGTCAGCCCAACTACGACATTCTGGTCGAGGCGGCGCGGGCGAGTGGCGCCATCAACAACCCCGTCGTACGCGACCAACTCATGCAGATCTACGCCATGGAGACCACGAAGTCGCTGGTCGCCATGCGCAACCGAGCCGAGATGAAAGCCGGTAAAGCGCCTGGGCCGGGCGGCTCACTCGGAAAGCTGGCCAGTTCGGTCGTTGCATGGCGTTTCCGCACCATCGCTCAGGCAATCGCCGGCCCCGACAGCATCGCGTGGGAACACACCGACCCCCAGGGTGGCGACCTACAGCGCTACGTGCTCACCACCATTCAGGCTGGTATTGCTGGCGGCACCGACGAGATTCAGCGCAACATCATCGGCGACCGAGTGCTCGGCCTGCCACGCGACATCTCCGTTGACACGCAGGTGGCTTTCAAGGATCTCCCCAAGACCAAAGCCTGACCACGTTGACCAAGTCGTGCCAGGGGAGTCTGGGTCAGCGACCGGGCTGCGGGTTCGAGAAGTCGTTGATGCCATCCCACCGCTCGGCCATTTCGGCCAGCGATGGCACGTGATCGAAGGTTTCACCCTCGCTGCGGAACAGCGCCACTTGGTGCACGTTGCCGGCGCCGACCACGTAGGTCTTACCCGTCGTGGTGGACTCATCGGTGAGCAGGTGTCCCACAACAGGAGCCACATACTCGGGGCCGTACTTCGCGAAGAGTTCTTCGTTGAAGATGTCTTCGGTCATCCGAGTGGCGGCGATGGGAGCGAGGGCGTTCGCCAGGATGTTGTAGCGGGCGCCCTCGAGCGCCAGCGTGTTGATGAGGCCCACAAGACCCAACTTGGCCGCGCCGTAGTTGGCTTGACCGAAGTTGCCGTAGAGGCCACTCGTCGAGGTGGCGACCACCACCCGCCCGTGCTTCTGCTCACGGAAGTGGGGCCATGCAGCATGAATAGTGTGGAACGCGCCGTACAGGTGAACCTGTTGCACCGCGTTCCACTCGTCGTAGGTCATCTTGTGGAACGTGACGTCACGCAGAATGCCGGCATTGGCGACGATGCCGTGGATCGCACCGAAAGTGTCGAGCGCCGTCTGAGTGATTGCGGCACCGCCTTCAGCGGTGGCGACGCTGTCGTAGTTGGCAACCGCTTCACCTCCGGCCGTCTTGATTTCAGCAACCACTGAGTCGGCTGCCGAACTCCCGCCTCCGGCCCCGTGACGGTCTCCGCCAAGGTCGTTGACAACGACCAGCGCCCCGGCCGCCGCCAGCAACAGGGCGTACTCCCGACCCAGGCCGCCGCCGGCTCCGGTGACCGCAATGACTCGACCTTCGACTCCGGACATGCTCTGATTCTGCCAGACCCCAGCCGTATCGACCCGGGTCAGGGCTCTGGGGAAAGCCGACGGTGCACGGTGATCGTGACGGAATCGTTCTCTCGCACCACCTGTACCGAATCGGAGAGGTCACGCACGATGCCCAGACCTCGTCCTGAAACCTCGTCGGCTGGGGCCAGGGCCCACTGCTCGAGGCGAGGCAGTTGCTCGACAAAGCCGCGGCTCTCGACCGACATCACCACGTCGGTCCGCGACACAGACAGTTCAACCCCGACGTGTTCGTTTGCGCCGTGCTCGATGGCATTGCTCACCAACTCACTCACGATCAGTTGCATGTCGCCAGCCAGATCGGGCGACGCGGCTGCCAGTTCGCGACGCACAAACCGGCGCGCCGTTCCCACCTCTGCGAAGTCGGGTTGGACCTCCAGTCGCTTCACGGTCGACGCCTTGCCCACGTTGCAACACTATTCGCCGGAGATGCCCGGAGACGGCGAAGGCCGACCTGGGTACGCGCCACGCATACCTCCAGGTCGGCTTTCATCACGCCATCGAGACAGGACTGATCACGGGCTGGTAGCTCAGACCGATTGCGACTCTTCGATCACATGGCGACCGTCGTCGGACACGTGGCGCTCCGTATGGAACTGGGTCTTGCGGGCTGTCATCCAGCCGGCTCCCTGGATCAATGCAACCAGAAGTGCGAGCCCGCCGCCAGCCATCATGATCCAACCGATGGCGCGGATGTCGACACCGTCGGCTTCACGCTCGATGGCGAACGTGATGATCGCTCCGGCAACAAGAAGAACGATTCCGAGTGCTGCAAACATGATGTGGTCCCTTTCGAAGGATTTGAGAAGATGTCATGAGTTGACACCGCTCGCATACCCACTGCTTGGAACCCTCAAACATGCCGCGCTCACCCCAACCGATCAGGCGTCGGCCAGTTGAGATCGCATGGTGTCGATCGCGCGGCGCAGCAAACGAGAGACATGCATCTGTGACATTCCGATCTGTTCGGCAATGTCGGCTTGCGACAGCCCTTCATAGAAATGCATGCGCACGATCTCGCGCTCGCGATCCGCAAGACCGCTGAGCGCTCGCTCCACGGTCAGCTCGTTGTCGAGGTGTTCGAACCCCGAGTCGGCAACGCCCAGCACCGCTTGGGTATCGGTCGTTCTCTGGTCATCGCCGGCGTTACTCGGCGGGTCGAGCGAACCCACCGATCGCGCCTCGGCGGCGACCAGGCCGGTGAGCACGTCGTCGCGGTCGATGCCGAGATGATCGGCCACCTCTGCCACCGATGGCGACCTGCCCAACTTGGCCGACAATTCGTCGCGCGACCGTCGTACAGCGAGGTGGAGCTCCTGAGCGCTTCGCGGCACTTTCACTGCCCACGTTGCGTCTCTGAAGTGCCGCTTGATCTCCCCTTCGATGGTTCGGCCCGCGAACGACGAGAACGCGAACCCGAGGGTCGGGTCGAATCGGTCGACGGCCTTGACCAGCGCCATCATTGCAACCTGTTCCACATCCTCGCGCGAGTTGTGCTGAAAGCGTTTGGCAATATGAATCGCCAAACCAATGTGGCGTTCCACCAGTTCGTTGCGGAGCCGACGTCTTCCAGTTCGATGGAACTCTTCGAACAGCGCGAGGTCGTCGGGCGCCTGTTGGTGCCGAGCGAGATCGTCTGCCATCAGGATGCGTGCTTGACGACGACGAACGTCTCGGCATCGATGGAGAACTCGTCGGTGACGGCACGCAGAATGCGTTCGGCCAACGGATCGATGTCGCTGGCTGACAAGGGTGTTTCGACTCCGGTTCGCCGAGCTGCGAATCGCACCGAGCCAGCACCGAACTCGAAACTCACGATCAGCCGCGCACTGCCATCGTGATCGGCATCGGCAACCACCGACACCACCTCGTTCACACCGAGCCGGAGGTCTTCGATGTCGTCTACAGAGAAACCGCAATCGGCGGCGATCGAACACGAGACGGCACGAACCGTCGACGCGTGGCGCACATGAAGTGGGAGGTCGACCTCGACTTTCTCGCTGGTCGCCAGCACGCGACCATCGATATCGCTACTGGCAATTTCGCTACTGGCATTCGCGCTACCAGGGCGGTCGGGGATCGAAGATGCAGACATCAACGGAGACGCTAGTGCGCTCGACCGAACTGCGCCGTGCGCAAATCTGGCGGAATTGTTTGGCCTCGATGTGAGATCTGATGTTTGGTCTCGAGCGATGCCGGGTACACGACCGGCATGTTGTACACGATCTTCATCATCCTGGCCATAGTCGCTCTCGTCCTGTTCATCCTCGGCCGCCGGCGCGTTTGATTCCGCCAACGAGCCACCACTCGCCCACGTTCCGTTCGCATCGATCCTCCGCACCAGCTCGCGGAAGACCAGGTATGAACGGGACAACGTGGGTGACAACTGATGACCTGACTGTTCCGACGCCCCCTAGGTCGCGAGACAGTCAGGTCATCGCCTTTTTCTACGCCCGAGTCCTACCATCACACCAATGACCAGGGCGAGCGGCACCACCACACTGCGCGCCCGCTTGGGCGTGGTCGCTGCGGTCTTTCTGGCTTCGATGCTGCTGGTGGTCGGCCTGTCGTCGCTGATGATCCGTTCATGGAGCCGCGCCGACGCCGACCGAACCGACACTCGCGCTGTTGCTGATGCGGTCAGCGATCTGCGACTCGCCTACAGCGACCAAGAGACCGGAATCCGCGGCTACTTGTTGGGAAACGACGTCGCCTTCCTCGCCCCGTATGACGATGGTCGCGAAGCAGAGGCGCGCGCCATGGCGGCGCTGCGCTCGATGAACCCCGGCATCGACGGGCTCCTCAACCAGCTCCGTCTCGTCGAACGTCGAGCCGACGAGTGGCGAGCGCTCGTGGCAACACCGGCCATCGATCGCGCCGCCCAACCAGACGAGTCGATCGGTATGGCGGCGTTCGACAATCTTCGCGTCGAACTCGACCAGTTGGATCAACTGGTCGTTGACGAACTGGCGCAACTCGAACGTCGCCTCCAGCAGGTCCGACAGAGCGCGCTGGCCGTGCTACTCGGTAGCGCGGTGTTCGCCGTCGGAGGAACGATCCTGGTGGTCGCGCTGTTCCGTCGATGGGTCATTCAGCCGCTGTCTTCCATTAGTGCCAGTGCCTTGTCGTTGAGCCAAGATTCAAGTACCCAACTACCACACTTCGAAGCACTCGAACTCGACAACGTCACGTGTGCGATCGACACCTTGCAGACCGCGCTGGCCCACGAGCGCGACCGGGCGGTCACTGCTTATCGGGGGTTGGAGCAAAGCGCCGTGCTCGCTCTACAGGTGCGTTCGGAACTTGCCGACGAGCTGGGAGAGATGCCCCCAGGTTGGTGCGCCGACTCACTGCTCGTCCCCGCCGATGGCGTCGTTGCCGGTGACTGCTTCGACCTGGGGCTGCTGGATGCGCACCGTCTGTACCTGGTGATGATTGACGTCACCGGCCATGGGGCGGCCGCCGCGTTGAACGCCTTGAAAGCGAAGAGCCAACTGCGCGCAGGGCTTCGTTCCCGATCGACGCCAGGCGGGGCACTGGCGATCTTGTCGCGCGAGACCTGCGACGATCAGGAAGCCGACCTGCTCACGGCATTCGTAGCAATCATCGATTTGGGGAGCGGCACATGTTCGTATGCCAGCGCTGGTCATCCCCCGCCGCTGCTGCGCGTCGGCGACACTGTCACCGAACTCAGTCCTACCGGGCCGCTCGTGGGCGCGTTCGCAGCAACATGGACCACCGAAACAGTCGAGATTCCCCACGACGCAACCCTGCTCGTTCATACTGACGGAGCGACGGAAACCGTTGGCGAGGATCGAGAACGATTCGGTGACGATCGGCTTCGAACCCTCGTAGAACAGCAGCCCGACCCCGCACTACTCGTCGAAGCGATAGCCGCTGCGGTCACCGAGTTTCGAACGGGCCCGCGTTCTGACGACTTGACGTTGCTCGCCATTCAACGCGACGCGTGCGATCCGGAACTTTCGCCGCAAACCGACGACGTAGGGATCAGCGGATAGGTCGCTTCGCTCCTTTTCATTCCGCTGATTTCCCCCGTATCTATGGGCGGCGCCAACCGGGCAGGCTCGGCAAAGCCTCGCCTACCCGCTCGGCTCCTTAGTGGGCGATACAGTGCGACCATGAGCGACCACAACGACCAACTCACGGTGTCGAACGTCGATGGCGTACTCGTGGTTTCCGGCGAACTCGACGCTCACACAGCACCAAAGCTCGCCGACGCGTTGGCTGCCCACCAGGGAAACAACGCCGTCGTCGACATGTCTGACGTGGATTTCGTCGACTCCAGTGGATTGCGGACGTTGATCGACGCCCACCAGGCGGCCGAGGCGATGGGCGGTCGATTCGTGATCCGGCAGCCGTCTGCCACGGTCGTTCGCCTGTTCGAGATCAGCGGCGTCAACGACTATCTCCACGTCGTCACCGACTGAGATCAGCGGGCCCACGTCCACGGGTATTCGGGTGCCGAGATCGACCTCGCCATATCGGTGACGGACAACGGAGCAAAGGTGTCGATCATCACGGCCAGTTCAGCGGTGCGGTCTACCTCGACACTGGCTTCGTAGCTGCCTGGTTGTGGGCCGTGGATGAAACCTGCCGGGTGATACGACAATGAACCGACCCCGATTCCCGAACCGGCGCGGCTCATGAAGTTGCCATCTGAGTAGAACAGCACCTCGTCGGAGTCTGTGTTGGCATGGTGATACGGCACCTTCACCGCGTCGGGGTGGAAGTCGAACGGCCTCGGAACGAACGAGCACACGACGAAACCCGGCCCTTCGAACGTTTGGTGCACGGGCGGAGGTTGGTGGACGCGCCCCACGATTGGTTCGAAGTCATGAATACTGAGCGCCCAGGGATACAACGTGCCGTCCCAACCGACCACATCGAACGGATGCGTGCGATGCGTGTGTCGGCTGAGCCCGCTGCGGGTGCGCACGAGGATGCTGACCGGCTCGCCGTGTTCGTCTTGATGGTTGTCGTGAATGAGCGGCTCCACCGGTGCTCGAATATCGCGTTCGCAGTACGGCGCGTGTTCGAGAAACTGGCCTCCGCCGGAGAGATACCGCTGGGGCGGCGCGATGTGGCCTCGCGCTTCCACCACCAGCATCACCAAAGTCTCGTCGTGCACCCAGCGATGGGTCGTTCCGGCGGGAATGACGACGTAGTCCCCGGCACCAACGGTGAGGCAGCCGAACACCGACTCCAATACGGCCGAACCAGCTTGTACGTAGACCAGTTCGTCGCCGATGGCGTTCCGGTACAGAGGGCTCTGGTGGCTGGCGGTGACGAAGCCAAGCCTGACGTCGTTGTTCGCCAACAAGATGTGTCGACCGGTCACGACGTCGGTGCCCGCCGCGAGTTCGTTGCTGCGAAGGTGGCGCGGGATGAGCGGAAAGTCAGCCGTGGCTGGCGAGTCGCCCGACACGTCATCCGCGACGACCGCCTCGATTGCGGTGACCGCCGACGGGCTGTGGCGGTGATACAGCAACGCGGAACTCGACGAGAAGCCTTCTTGACCCATCAGTTCTTCGATGTACCGGTGACCGTCGGCATCGCGAAACGCGGTGTGCCGTTTGCGTGGCACCTCGCCAACGCTGCGGTAATACGGCATCTCAATCTCCTCGCTCGCTGCTGTGAAGTGCCGACATGTCAGGCGCGGGCACGATCGTCCCTGTGACCGATCCCAGTCCGATTCTTGTCGGCAGGTCGCTTCCGGCCCAGCCCCGGAGCTCCACCCGGTCACCATCGAGCAGGAATGCGCGGGTCGAGCCGTCTGGCAGGCTGAATGGCCGCTGACCATTCGACGTGAGTTCGATCAGGCTTCCCTCGCTCCCGGGTGTCGGGCCCGAGACCGTGCCGGAACCGAACAGGTCACCAGCATGTGTGCTGGCACCGTTCACGGTGAGATGTGCGAGTTGTTGGGCGGGCGTCCAGTACATGTCTGCGAATCCGACGCTGCTGATCAGCTCGGCCCCGAGGCCGAGTTCGCGCATCCGGGCCGACTGGATCCAGACCTCGAGGTGGAGGTCGAACGCCCAAGGTGTGTCTGTCGCGAGATATGCGGCGGGCGGCGGATCTTGCGGCGGCGGGTTCAGACGAAAAGGTTCGAGCGCTTCCAGCGATACCAACCATGGCGCCACAGAGGTGGCGAAGCTCTTTCCCAGAAACGGACCGAGCGGTTGATATTCGAACGCTTGGATGTCGCGGGCCGACCAGTCGTTCAGGAGACACATCCCATACAGGTGTTTCGATGCAGCGTCGATGTTGATCGGGTGTCCGCGCTCGCTGCCAACACCGATCACCGTTGCCACTTCGAGCTCGACGTCAAGGGCGTTGCACGGGCCAACGGTGGGCACCCCGTCGACGAGGCGATAGCCGACAGGCCTCTGGATGCCGGCGTCGTCGGCAACGAGCGTGCCAGTTCGCCCGTGATACCCCACCGGGATGTACCGCCAGTTCGGGAGTAACGGCTCGCTGTCGGGGCGGAAGATCCGGCCAACGTTCACCGCATGATGCAACGACGAGTAGAAGTCGACGTAGTCGGTCGGCGCCGTGGGAACGCCCATGACCAAGTGCGACCGATCCACAAGATGTGGCCGGAGCAACTGCTCGACCGATTCGTCGGTGAGGAGGTCGATCAGTCGAGCCCGCGTGGCCGACCACACGGTCGGTCCGCTGGCGAGAAATCGGTTCAGCGAGCGTTCCGCAAAACACCGGTGCGGCAGATCGATCGAGGCGAACCAGCCGGCGACGTCGATCGCATCGAGATCGAGTGCGCCGTCACCGATGGCGACCCAAGCCCGCCAGACGTCGTCTCCGGGATGCCCCACGCCGATTGGCAGATTGGTGATCGGGTACGGCGAACCGTCCGGTACCGGAACCCAACTCTGCACTTTGCTGGTTTCGGTGCTGGTTCCGGTGTTGGTTCCGGTGCTCACAGATTTCCTCGGCGAGCTTGTTCGCGTTCGATCGATTCGAAGAGCGCCTTGAAGTTTCCTTCGCCGAAGCCACGCGCCCCAGCCCGTTGAATGATCTCGATGAACACCGTGGTCGGTCGGTGACCGGCTCGGAGAACAGCTGCAGCAAGTGGCCATCGGGTTCGTGATCAACAAGAATCCCCAGCCGGACGATCTGTTCCCATGGCAGATCGAGAAAGCCGAGCCGCGTTCGAACGTCGTCGTAGTAGGCCTCGTTGGCTTCAAGAAATCGAACTCCGCGAGCTCGCAGCGCGGTGATCGCCTGCACCACATCATCGGTTCGGAACGCAAGGTGCTGCACGCCCGGCCCGCGGTAGGTGTCGATGTACTCCTGGATCTGGCTCTTGCGCTTGCCTTCAGCCGGTTCGTTCAAGCGGCATCACGATGTTGTTGCCGTTCCACACCACTGTCGACCGCAACGCAGAGAACTCGGTGGAGATCTGAGACTCGTCGAAGTGGCGAAGCTGGCTGAACCCCATCACGTCTTCATAGAACGCCACCCACTCGTCGAGCCGACCCTCCTCGACATTGCCGACCACATGGTCGATCGACGCGAGACCGACCGTTGGCCCCACTGGCGCCGGCGGCATGCCATCTCGGCTGAAACCGGGGCAGTAGTAGCCGTGATAGTCACGTCGATCGACGAACGTGTGCTTCGTTTCGCCGTACGTCGCAACCGATGAGAGTCGCAGCACACCGTGGTCGTCGCGGAGCTCGTACGGCTCTTCGACCCGACGCGCGCCACGCGGCAATCGCTGCCTCGTACGTTTCGGCCGCGTCGTCAACGAGGAACGCCAAGTCATGCGCACCGTCTCCGTGGGCGCGCACGTGAGTTCCAGATTTCCGACTCTGGTGTGAGGCCCGACGTCACCACCAGCCGAATGGCTCCTTGCTCCAGCAGGTACGACGCCTTGCCGACGACTCCAGTTTCCGGACCGGCGTATGCCGTGATGGTGAACCCGAAGGAGCCGCTGAGAAAGCCCGCCATCGCTCGGGCATTGCCGACCCAGAACTCGATCGAGTCCCAACCCGTCAGGCGCGCGGCTGGGGTTGGGGTGGCTGGTGCAAGTTGTCCCATGCACATGATCGTGGCTCAGGTCGGCCACCGGCACAAGGGCGGTCTCCCGCCAACGGTCTGGCGACACGTTGCGATATGTTCGCTCAGTGACACAACACCAGGTCTTCACCGTCCGTTCACACAACCGACTTCGGCACCGCAACATCTTGGCCATCACGCTCGCTGCTGCCCTCGTGACCGCCGCGTGCACCGACGACTCCAATGATCCTGCGACAGCGGGCACCGAAGCTGTCACCGCGACGACTGCCACCGAGACAACGGTCACAGCGACCACGGAAGCCGAATCCACGGCGACGACCGCAGCGGAGGTGGCGACCACCGAGGCGGAAAGCACCGACACGACCGAGGCGCCGCCGGCGGTTACTGAAGACCGGGCGTATTACATCTTGCCGCCCGGCAACTTCGGCGGACTACCCACCAACGACGACTCGCTCGACCAACTGGCGCTGTACGACGGGCTCACGCCGTTGCGCGACGACATCACCGATGCCGACCTCGATGAGTTCTTCCTGCCTGCCAACTTCGAACCGATTGGCGAAACGACTGTCGAAGACACCGGTCGCGACGGCACCACCGTGCTGTACGACGAGTTCGGCGTTGCCCACATCACCGGCGTCACCCGCGAAGACATGGCGTTCGGCGCCGGCTGGGTCGCCGCCCGCGACCGCTCACTGTTGATCGAACTCGGACGTGGGCCCGCGCGGGCTGCCGTTGCTGACGTTCCCGGAATCGATGCGTTCTCACTGGTCACCAGTGCTCAGGAGTTCGTACCCAGCGCTGCGACCGAACAACTCGTCACCGACCAGGTGCAAACGATTTTGGAGGAGTACCCAGAAGACGGCGAGGCGATCCTCGCCGAGCTGCAGGCCTATGCCGACGGCATCAACGGCCAGTTGGAGTCGGTCGGCAGCGTGCAGGCCCCGTTCACGGTGAACGACGTCGTTGCGACTACAGCGTTCATCGGCTCGATCTTCGGTGCGGGCGGCGGCGGCGAAACGCGCAACGCCGAGTTCCTCTCATCTCTCACGAACGCGCTCGGCGAAGAACAGGGGCGGGCTGTGTGGGAAGACTTCATGCAAACCGACGACCCGGAAGCACCGACCACCCTCGAAGAGCGGTTCGAGTACCCAGCGCTCACCGGCGGCGATGTCACCGGCTCGGTCGTGATCGATGAAGGGTCGGTTATCTCGCTCGACCCACGCGAGCCCGCGCCTGGCGCAGCACCCGAGGTCACCGCTGAAGCGAGCGGACTCGGCGACACCGTAGGACTGTATGAGTCGGCCGATTCGCCGCCGCGCCGTCAGGCTTCGAACTGGCTCACCGTGCAACCAGACACATCGGTCAATGGCACCACCCTGGCAGTGATGGGGCCGCAGCTCGGCTATTACTACCCCGAGATCGTGCAGCAGGTACACCTGTCGGCACCTGGGATCGAGGCCCAGGGTGCTGCGGTTCCCGGGCTCTCGATGTACCTCTTGATCGGACGCACCGAGAACTACGCGTGGAGTCTCACCTCGGCAAACCAAGACAATGTCGACATCTTCGCCGAGGTGCTCTGCGAGGCCGACGGGTCCGAACCCACAAGAACATCGGGTTCCTACATGTTCAACGGCGAGTGCATCCCGTTCGAGCAGTTCGACGCCGGCACCCTGGGCGGCGTTCCGATCACGTTCCCGAAGTCGGTGCATGGGCCCGTCGTCGGTACCGCCACATCCGACGGAACGTTCGTCGCGCTCACCAGCCAGCGCTCGACGTTCGGTCGCGACGGCTTGAACCTCGCAGCGCTGAGGGGCATGACCCAAGGCGACGCCGACACGGCCGACAACTTCTTCGAAGTCGCCAACCAGTTCGGCTTCACGTTCAACTGGGGCTACGCCAACCGTGAGGGCATCGGATACTTCGCCTCGGGCCACCTGCCCGTACGTGCGGAAGGACTCGACCGGCGCCTGCCAACACTCGGCACCGGCGAATATGAATGGCAGGGTTTCCTCGAACAAGACGAACACCCACACGCCGACGGCTCACCAACCGGTCGCCTCCTCAACTGGAACAACCAGTCGGCCCCAGGCTTCATGCACGGCGACGACAATCTGTACGGGTCGGTGCATCGCGTCGAGGCCTTCGACCAGTGGTCGGAGTTGTCCGATCTCACCGAGGTCGTGGGCGTGATGAACCGATCAGCCACCGAAGACGTTCGTTCAACCGTGTGGCCAGTCATCAGCAGCGTCCTCGCCAGTGGTGAGGCGCCATCGGATCTGGCGGCAGAAGTCGTAGCGATCCTCGATGAGTGGGTTCTGGATGATGCTCCGCGGCTCGACGCCGACGACGACGGCAACTACGACGTCGCCGGACCACTGTTACTCGATGAGCTGTTCGGCCCAATCGCAGACGCGGTGCTCGAACCCGTGTTGGGCGACGTGGTCGAGGCGGGGGTTGAACTGCATGGCATCGGCACCCCCAGCATCGTCGACAAGGACCTTCGTCAACTCGTCGGTGACGAGGTAGAGGGCCCATTCAACGTGGCGTACTGCGGCGCCGGAGACATCGACGCTTGCAGTAGCCGATCTGTGGGTTGCTATCGACTCGGTCGTATCCGCGTTGGAGGCCGAACTTGGCGACGACCCGACCACATGGCTCGCCGAGGGACGTCGTACCACATTCGTGCCCGGGCTCATCCCAGACGACTTCCGCACGACCAACCGGCCCACCTTCCAGCAAGTGATCGAGTTCGCCAACGCCGTCTGAACTGGCAGTAGGTTCGTCGCCATGGCAGACGAGCACGCCCGCGAGCTTTCTGACGCTGTGCTCGACTAACTGCGCCGGGCTGTCGGCAACGATCACGTGCTCATCGGCGACGACCTGTGCGCTGGCTACTCGCGCGACTGGACCGGCAGGTTCATCGGTCGCGCCGCAGCGGTCGTTCGGCCAAGCGACACCGCTGAAGTCTCCATGGTGCTGAGCGTGTGTCACGCCGCCGGTGTGGCCGTGGTACCCCAAGGTGGCAACACCGGCATGGTCGGCGGGTCCGTGCCGCTCGCTGGCGAGGTGGTGCTGAGCCTCACCCGTCTCACGGATGTCGAGCCGGTGGATCGCGAAGCTGGGCAGGTGACCGTAGGCGCCGGGGTGACGCTGCGAGAGCTCCAACGTCATGCGGCGTCGGCAGGGCTGGCATTCGGTGTCGACCTTGGCGCTCGTGACTCGGCGACCGTCGGCGGCATGATCGCCACCAACGCCGGAGGCCTGCGGTTTCTTCGATACGGCGGCATGCGCGAGCAGGTGGTCGGTCTCGAGGCGGTGCTCGCCGATGGCACGGTGCTGTCGCACCTCGACGGGCTCGCCAAAGACAACACGGGGTACCCCTGGGCGAGCTTGCTCTGCGGCAGCGAGGGAACGCTTGCGGTTGTCACCCGGGCACGGCTGAAACTCGTGGCCGAACATTCCGAGCAGGCGCTGGCACTGTTGGCGTTCGATTCAGTCGGCGCAGCAGTTGACGCGGTGTGGCACGTGCGAAGCCGAACCCCGAACCTGTCAGCGGCCGAACTCTTCCTCGGGGCCGGGCTCGACCTGGTATGCGAGAAGCTGCACCTCCCCCACCCGTTCAGTGCGACCCACGCTGCTTACGTGCTCGTGGAATGCGCCGCACTCCACGACCCGACCGACGAGTTGGCGCATGCCGTTTCAGATATCGACGATGTGGTCGAGATAGCGGTTGCTGATCGCGGCCGCTTCGAGATGCTGTGGAGCTATCGCGAACGTCACGCGGAAGCGATCAGCATGCTCGGCCCACCCCACAAGCTCGACGTCACGCTGCCAGCCGGCAGGCTGGCGAATTTCATCACGACGGTGGGCACCGTCGTGAGCGGCATCGACCCGTCGGCTCAGACGTGGTTGTTCGGGCATGTCGCCGACGGGAACATCCACGTGAACATCACCGGCCCCGCTCCTCACGACGAAGCGACCGACGAAGCAGTGCTTCAGTATGTGGCATCACTCGGTGGGAGCATCTCGGCCGAACACGGCATCGGCACTGCCAAGAAGCAGTGGTTGCATCTCAACCGCAGCCCTGCCGAGATCGCCTTGTTTCGCAGCATCAAGCACGCCATCGACCCAACGGGCGTGTTGAATCCGAACGTTCTCCTCCCCGACTGAACGAACTTTCTCGATGTCAGGGAACGAACGGGCGCTGGCTGTCGTCGGCGATGTTCACCCGGTGGCCCAGTTCCACCAAGGAAGTCAGAAGCCGCTTGAGATGCTGCCGGTCGGCGGTTTCCACGGTGAACTGCACATCGGTGGCACGGGCGTGGACGGTGGGGTCGAGTCGACGGTGCACGACGTCGATGATGTTGCCGCCGAGCCGACCGACGTCGGTGGTGACACGCCCGAGATGGCCGGGCCGATCTTCCACCTCGATCCAAAAGGTCGACAGTCGACCACTCTTCACCAGGCTGCGCATGATGACCGAGGCAAGCTGGCGCAGGTCGATGTTCCCTCCGCTCACCACGATGCCGACCCGCCTGCCCGCATAGCGTTCGGGCCGCGCCAGCAGCTCGGCCAGCGCGATCGCACCGGCGCCTTCAGCCACGGACTTCTCGACTTCCAGCAACATGGACACTGCTTCTTCGATGAGCGACTCAGGCACCACTTCAATCCGGTCGACGAGCGCACGTATCAGCGCGACGGTGACAGTTCCCGGCAATGCGACGGCGATGCCTTCAGCGATGGTCGAGCCGCCAACCGGGAGGTCTTTGCCTTCGAGCGCGTTGTAGATCGCAGGAAACCGCTCGCTCTGTACGCCGACGAGTTCGATGTCGGGCCGGAGGTGACGCGCTGCCACGGCGATTCCTGCGAGCAAGCCTCCGCCGCCCACCGGCGCGATGAGCACTTCGAGGTCCGGCACATCCGCGAGAAACTCGATCGCAACGGTTCCCTGCCCGGCGATGACGGCCACGTCGTCGAACGGAGATAGCAACTCGTAGCTTCGTTTGGCTGCGATCTTCGCGGCAGCGGCGTTCGCCTGTTCAAACGTGTCGCCAACCTGGATCACTTCGGCGCCAAGGACCTCGGTTCGCGACACTTTGATGTTGGGAGTGGACTCGGGCATCACGATCACGGCAGGCAAGCCCAGCCGGGTGGCGTGATATGCGACACCTTGGGCAAAGTTTCCGGCGGACGCCGCGACCACCCCGGTCGTTCCTGCCGGCAGGAGGAGCAACCGGTTCAACGATCCCCGCTCTTTGTACGAGGCGGTGAACTGCAAGTTCTCGAACTTGACGAACACGTCGGCGCCGGTGATGGCGGAAAGCGTCTTGGAGTGCACCGCCTGAGTTCGACGACGAAGTCGCCAATCCGTTCTGCCGCAGCCACCACGTCGTCGAAGGTGACTCTCTGTTCTTCCACGACGACAGACTGTCACGCGGCAGGCGCCAGTTGCGCGGCGGATACCCGCATCGCACGGTTTTGTTCGGCACCGTCAGACTGACGCCCGTGTCGACCCTCGCCGTCATGTCGATCACTGCTGCGGCCATCGTCGCCCCGCTGAATTGGTGGAGCCGATGGACCGGCTCGCGGACACTCGAGTTGTGGACGAAGCCGCTCGTCACGGTGTTGCTCATCGTCTTTGCGGCCACGTTGGATGGCGACCATCTCGCCGTTCGGCTGTTGGTGATTGCAGGGCTGACGTTCTCGCTGGTCGGCGACGTGGCGCTCATGATGCACAGCGACCAATTCATCATTGGCCTCGCGGCGTTCTTCGTCGCACACATTCTGTACATCGCGGCCACGTTGGTGTCGCCTGATGTCAAACCGCTCGGCATCGTGGTGGCGGCGGTCGCTTGCAGCGTCGTGCTCGGCACCGTCGGACGACGCATTCTCGCCGCCGTAAAGACCGAACCCGTTGCATTGCAGCGCGCCGTCGGCGCCTACATCTTGCTGATCACCACGATGCTCGCCGTCGCGATCATCGCAGGGCCAATCTGGATGGCCGTCGGCGCAGCGGTGTTCGTCGCGTCAGACGCAATGCTCGGCTGGAACCGGTTCGTGCGCCCAGCGCGCATCCTGGCACCCCTCATCATGGCGACCTACCACGTCGGCCAAGCCCTGATCGCCTGGTCGCTGGTCACGCAGTAACCCAACACTTAGGTATTGACCTAAGTGTTGGGTTGTGCGCATGATGTCCCGGTGACGACGGCCGTTTCTCTCGAGGAGGTGTTCAAGGCTCTTGCCGATCCCACCCGTATTGCGGTGATCGAACGGCTTGGCGTTGGGCCGGCTTCCACGATGGAGTTGGCGCAGCCTTTCTCCATGGCGCTGCCGTCGTTCACCCAGCATCTCGACGTCTTGGAACGGGCTGGCATCATCGCCTCCCACAAGCACGGCCGAGTGCGCACCTACCAACTCACCCCCGAGCCGCTCGAAGTCGCTGCCAACTGGGTTGCGGGCCAACGCAACCATTGGACGCGGCGCCTCGACCAACTCGATCAACACTTACTCACCATGAAGGACAACAAGTGACTACCAACACCGAGACACCCAACACCGTGACCAGCAACACCGGAACCAGCAACACACAACTCGTACTCGAGCGCGTCGTCGATGTGTCTCCCCAGCAGATCTGGGCCGCTTGGACGCAGCCGGAGCACATCACGAAATGGTTCACACCGGCACCGTGGACTACGCCGGAAGCAGAGACCGATGTTCGCCCGGGCGGCATCTTCCGCACCGTGATGTGCTCGCCGGAGGGAGACCGAATGGACAACAGCGGCTGCTACCTCGAAGTCGACGTGAATCGTCGATTGATGTGGACCTCCGCGCTCGGCCCCGGTTACCGGCCGAACGACTTCTCCAACGGTGGCTTCCCGTTCACGGCAGTGCTCACGCTGGAACCGGTGGACGGTGGCACCCGATACACCGCGACGGTGATGCACGCCAACGAGGCAGACAACACCGCCCACGCCGAGATGGGCTTTCTCGAAGGCTGGGGCGCAGCGCTCGATCAACTCGTCGCGTACATGAAGACGGTCTGATCAGTGCATGTGATCGTCGAGACCGAGCGGTTGGTGTTGCGACGCTTCACCGCCGACGACGTCGACGACTTGGTTGCACTCGACAGCGACCCGCTCGTTCGGCGGTTCGTGGAAGACGGCGAGCCCGTCAACGCCGACCAGGCAGCCAGTGACATCGAGTATTGGATTCGCCAGTACGAGCAATCCGATCAGTTCGGCTGCTGGGCTGCCGCTACCAAACCCGGCGTCAGGCCAAACGACCATCCGCCTGGCCAGTTCATTGGTTGGTTTCACCTCTACGACCGCACCGCCACTCCTGGCGCCCCCGAACTCGGGTACCGGCTCGTCTCCACCGCGTGGGGCAAGGGGTTCGCCGCCGAGGGTTCGCGGGCGCTGATCGACCGCGTGTTCCAATCGACCGATGTGCAGCGGGTGGTTGCCGAGACCATGGTGATTCACCAAGCGTCGCGGCGAGTGATGGAGAAGTCCGGCATGCGGCTGGTGCGGGAGTTTCGGGCCGATTGGCCAGTGAAGATCCCCGGTGACGAGCACGGTGATGTGGAGTACGCCATCACCCGAACGGAGTGGCAACTGGCCACTGGCTGAGCCGCTGCAGGTCTATCCTTCCGGTCGGCGATCGTTCTCGCCCGAGCTGACCGGATGTCTGTGACGAACCCACCAAGCACCCCACCGTCAGCGACCCGCGACGTCGTGCCGCTCGGCACAGCCACTCGAACCTGGTTCGACGTGTCGTTGCGCACGTTCGGTGGGCCAGCGGGTCAGATCGCCGTGATGCACGAAGAGCTCGTCGACAGGCGGCGATGGATCGGCGAACAACGCTTCCTCCACGCGTTGTCGTATTGCACGCTGCTGCCAGGACCTGAAGCACAGCAGTTGGCGATCTATCTGGGTTGGTTGCTCAACGGCACCGTCGGCGGATTGATCGCAGGGGTTCTGTTTGTAATCCCTGGCTACGTCGCCCTCATGGCGTTGTCGGCAATTTACGTGCAGTGGGGTTCGACGACGGTGGTGACTGCACTCTTCGCCGGGTTGGCCCCGGCGGTGCTTGCGATCGTGGCGCAAGCGGTATGGCGTGTTGGCAGGCGGTCGTTGACGAACCGCCTGCTCGTCGGTATAGCGGTCGGCGCATTCCTCGCCTTGTTCGTCGTCAATCTCCCATTCCCCATCGTGATCGCTGGCGCAGCGTTTTCCGGATTCGTCGGCAGCCGTGTGCGTCCCGGTCTGTTCGCCCCGAAGGTAGAGAAGGCCGCCGTTGCTGGGCCACCTCCACTCATTTCTGACGATGCGTTGCACGGTGAGCGCCCGTCGCTCAAACGTGCCATCAAGATCCTGTTGGTGGGCCTGACGATGTGGGCCGCCCCGATTGCACTGATCTTCGTGTTGCTCGGCGAAGACCACGTGTTCGTCGATCAGGGTCTGTTCTTCTCTGGGACCGCAGTCGTCACGTTCGGCGGCGCCTACGCGGTGTTGGCGTTCGTCGCCCAACGCGCTGTCGAGGTGTACGGCTGGTTGCAGCCCGGCGAAATGGTGAACGGCCTCGCACTTGCCGAAACCACACCTGGCCCGCTGATCATGGTGGTGCAGTTCGTTGGATTCCTCGGCGCGTATCGAAACCCCGGCGATCTCAATCCTTGGGTAGCGGCCGTTATCGGCGCGACCTTGGTGGTGTGGGTGACCTTCGTTCCGTGCTTTCTCTTCGTGTTTCTCGGCGCACCGAACATTGAAGGGCTGCGACACAACATCAAGTTGTCGGCCGCTCTGGCAGGAATCACCGCAGCAGTCGTCGGCGTGATCGCCAACCTCTCGATCTTCTTCTCGATCCACACCTTGTTCTCAGACACACGAGCAATCGACTGGGGCCCCGTTCACATCACCGCTCCGGTCTGGTCGACGATCAACTATCAGGCGCTGTTCGTCAGCGCGCTCGCGTTCGTCTTGGTGTTCCGTTTCAAAGTCAGCGTGCTTCGGGTACTCGGAAACTGCGCTGTCATTGGTGCAGTTCTCTACTTCGCGACGAGCTAGAGGCCCCACTCCTCCACCATCACCCGCTCGAGCGCTTCTTCGTACGGGACGCGGCGGTGCCCCGCCATCCGCCTGGCGGGGCACGCGACCAGTGAGGCGGGCTGGCCTACACGCTGACCAACTCGCGTTCCGTGTCTTGTTGATCAGACTCGGCGAGCAGGTTCTCGGCTGCGGCGGCGATCGCTTCTGCATTGAGGCGAGCCATCAGTTGCTCGCCCTCGATATCGACGTTCGGAACAACTCGGTCGAGCCAGCGCGGCAGCTTCCAAGCCGCATCGCCGAGTAGCGCCATCGCCGCCGGGACGATCAGCATGCGCACCACCGTGGCGTCGAGGAACACAGCGACCGCCAACCCTAGGCCGAACATCTTGATAGTCGGTTCGTCACCGAGGACGAACGCTCCGAACACGCTGATCATGATCAGCGCTGCCGCAGTGATCACTCGTGCCGAGGATGTAAGCCCGGAAACAACACTCTCCTTGGCGTTGCCGGTGTGGCTGTATTCCTCTTTGATCCGGCTCATGATGAATACCTCGTAGTCCATCGACAGGCCGAACAGAATCGCGAACAACATGATCGGCATGAAGCTGACGATCGGCACCGTCGAGTCGAGGCCGATCAGTCCTTTCAGCCAGCCCCATTGGAACACGGCGACGACTACGCCGAAGCTCGCACCGATACTGAGCAGGATGGCCACCATCGCCTTGATCGGCACGAGGATCGATCGGAAGGCAACGAGCAACAACACGAACGTGAGCCCAAGTACGACGATCATGAAGGTCGGCAATGCCGATGTCATCTTGTCCGACACATCGATATTGGACGCCGTGCTACCGGTGAGTGCGATGTTCGTGCCGGTTGCGGCCTCGATGGCCGGAAACACGTCGGTTCTCAGGCTGTGCACCAGCGACTCTGTCTGTGCATCGCTCGGCCCGGTGGTTGGCGTGGCAGACAGCACTGCGGTGTCCCCGGCCTCGTTGAACATGGCTGGGCTGACTCCGACAATGCCGTCGGTCGCGGCAATCGCTTCGCTGTAAGTGGCGACAACCGCTTGAGGGTCGGAGCTGCCGGCTGTATCGATGACCACAGTGAGAGGGCCGTTGAATCCAGGCCCGAATCCTTCACCCAGCAGGTCATACGCCCGCCGTTCCGTTGATGTCTCAGGCATGGTGCCGGCATCGGTCATGCCAAGTCGCATGTCGAGCAGTGGGATGGTGAGCAGCCCCATGACCGTGAGTCCAGCGACGAGCGCTAACGCTGGGCGAGCGGTCACCTTGCGAGCCCAACGACTTCCCCACGTTGCGTGATCGGCCTTGGCGGCACGCGACTTGGAAAATGGCGCCTTCCATCGGTCGATGTTCGTGCCGACCATGCCGAGCAATGCCGGCAGCAGTGACACTGCGACCATGACGGCGATCGCTACGGTTGCGGCTGTCGCCAACCCCATCACGGTGAGGAACGGAATGCCCACCACGGCGAGACCGGAGATGGCAATCACCACGGTGCCACCGGCGAACACGACCGCCGAACCGGCGGTGGCGTTGGCCCGCGCGACAGACTCCTCCACGCCGAACCCGAGCGCCAAGTTCTCACGATGACGAGTGACAATGAACAGGGCGTAGTCGATGCCGACCGCCAACCCGATCATCGTTGCCAGGGTGGGCGCGGTTGCCGATAGATCAACGATTGCCGACACCAACGTGATGCCGGCGAGACCGATGCCGAGCCCCAAGATTGCAGTGATGAGGGGCAGCCCCATCGCCAGAACCGAGCCGAAGGAGAACAACAACACGACCACAGCGACGGCTAATCCGATCAACTCCGACGTTGGTGGATGTGATTCTGGGTTGCCAGCGATGACCTCACCGCCGAACTCCACCTGCAACCCGGAGGCCTCAGCGATCGCACCGGTCTCAAACAGTGCGTCGACACCGTCAAGTCCCACCACGGTCGCGTCGACGTCGTAGCGAACGGTGGCAAACGCAATCGTTCCGTCGGTTGAAACCGTCCCGATCTCAAAAGGGTCCGAGACGCCGATCACGCCTGGCAGTTCGGCCGCCTCGGCGAGCGATTCCTTGATCGCCGTGGCGGATGCGGCCACCGGTGATCCGTCGGTCGTCGCGAAGACGACCTGAGCTGAGGTACCCGATTGATCGGGGAAACGGGCGTCGAGGAGGTCGAACGCTTGTTGCGATTCGGTGCCGGGGATGGCGAAGGCGTCAGACGTCTCACCGCCTGCGATGCTGCCGCCGACCGAAAAGGTGACCAAAACGGCCAACCATCCGATCAGCATCATCAATCGGTGACGTACCGAGAACTTTCCGAGTCGATAAAGAAACGTTGACATGTGAGTCTCCTGAATTTCGAAGCTGGGGGGTACCTTCGATTCCAACGCAGCATCCTTAAAGAACCCTCAGAGAACCTTTGGGAAGTGCTCGAAATGAGGTTGACTGTGACGATGACCAACGAGCCTGCGGGCGACAGCGCTGCGGTGCGGGTGCTCGTTGTCGACGATGAGGACTACATCCGCGACCTGCTCTCGACCTCGCTGCGATTCCAGGGATTCAGCGTCGACAGTGCCGCCGGCGGGTTCGAAGCGCTGCGAAAGGTCGCCGAGTTCGCTCCCAATCTGGTGTTGCTCGACGTCACCATGCCCGACCTCGACGGCTTCGAGGTGTGTCGCCGCATGCGCTCCGACCGCGACGCCACTCCCGTGATCTTCCTCACGGCGCGCGACGCGAAAGACGACGTGTTGAGCGGCTTCACCACGGGTGGCGACGACTACATCACCAAGCCATTCGGGCTGGAAGAGGTCATCGCCAGAGTACGCGCCGTGCTGAAGCGAACCGGGCAGAGCGAAGCTGCCGCAAACACTGTGCATCGGTACGAAGATCTCACGGTTGACGATGACCGGCACCAGGTCACGCGCAGCGACATCACGCTCGACCTCTCACCCACCGAGTACAAACTGTTGCGCTACCTGCTCTTGAACGCCGATCGCGTGGTGTCGAAACGGCAGATTCTCGATCACGTCTGGCAGTACGACTTCGGCGGCGACGTCAGTTCCGTCGAGACGTACATCAGCTACTTGCGCGCCAAGGTCGACAAGCCGTTCGAACCCAAACTGATTCACACGGTGCGCGGTGTCGGCTACAGCCTGCGACGCAACGCATGACGAGGCGTCGAGCCTTCGGGCTGATCTTCGGGTTGTTGATCGTTGTCTACCTCATCAGCGCCACGGTCACGATCGCTTTGGTTCGCGACCGACTCGAAGACGCGGTCGATCGCGACTTGCACAGTTCGGTCAGCGGCGCCAAGGCGGTGTTGGCGACGATGCAAATCGATGAGGCGTTACAGATCAACCTGAGCGAGAACGCCAACGCAATCACCATTATCGACGGTCGAGAAGAGGTGGCATTCGTCCCAGCGGGTTCCGCAACGCAACCGCGCCCCCGCCCAGACGTATCGGCGTCCATGATCGTCAGCCGCGTCGACAGGCCGTTCACGGTCGACAGCACTGAAGGTGGCCCGGGCTACCGCGTGCTCAGCGCAAGGTTGGACGACGGTCGCTATGTCGCCGTTGCCCAACCTCTCGACAGCCTTCGATCCGTCCTGGTCACCTTGCAGTTGTCGCTACTGGTGACCTTGTTCGCTGTTGTCGCTGTGCTCGGCGTTGCGTTCTGGCTGATTCTGCGTGCGAGCTTGCGGCCGTACGACGACATGATCGACACCGCCGAGGCGATTGCGCGTGGAGAGTTGGATCGACGCGCCACTGCCACCGCAGGTGGGCCTGAAGTCGAACAACTCGCCGAGTCGCTCAACACGATGCTCGATCAGATCCAAGGATCCTTTCAAGCCAAGGAGCACGCAGAGGCCCGCCTGAAGGAGTTTCTCGCGGACGTGTCGCATGAGTTGCGAACGCCGCTCACGACGATTCGCGGATATTCAGAGGTGTACTTATCGGGCGCCGCAACGGACGTCGGTGCCGTGGAAACGCAGATGACTCGTATCAACGCCGAGGCGGCACGTATGGGTCGACTCGTCGACGACCTGCTGACGTTGGCCCGCCTCGGCGACGCGCGGCCCGTCGAGGCGGTTCCTGTCGATTTGCGGGCCATCGTCGACGACGCTGTGTCCGACGCGCGCACATCCGGCCCTGATCATCGCGTGGTGTCCGAGATCGGTTTGCGCAAGACCTTGGTGCTCGGCGACGCAGACTCGCTACGTCAGCTCGTGGGGAATCTGTTGATGAACGCTCTCAAGCACACGCCGCAGGGAACCGAGATCGTCGTCACGCTCGACACGTCGGCGCAGATGGTCACGTTGTCGGTCGCCGACAACGGGCCCGGAATCGACCCGGAACGAGCCGCCCATGTGTTCGACCGCTTCTATCGCTCCCCGGCCTCCGGCGAACCTCGGGCTGACGGCAGCGGCCTCGGCCTTGCCATCGTGGCTGCCGTCGTGTCGGCCCACAGCGGGACGATCGAAGTGGCCGCGAACCGTCCACACGGCACCGTGTTCACGGTGAGCCTCCCTCGGGTTGTCAGCTGACCCGTCGCTGTTCGATCGCGGCGGGAACTCGCGCGACTCGGCGAACGACCTGGTTGCCATGAATCGACTTCTCGTAGGTATCGGAATCACGGTCGCAGCCACGCTCGGTATCGTCGGGTGCGGGGACAGCGGGGATACACCTGAGGGCCTGAGCGTGAGCAGCGCGTGGGCCCGACCGACACCCGAGGGTGCCACCGCAGGCGCTGTCTACGTCACGGTCACCGCCACCGCCGACGACTCGATCATTTCGGCGAGCGTGTCCGAGGACATCGCCGCAGCAGCCCAGCTGCACGAGGTTGTCGCCGCAACCGAGGGCTCAGCTCCGGCGATGTCCACTCCGGCCACGTCTACTCCGGCCATGTCTACTCCCCCGATGTCCGGTGACACTTCCACCGAGCAGATGATGACCATGCGCGAGGTGGAGAGCGTCGAGCTCGAGGCCGGCGTACCGTTCGACTTTGCTCCTGGCCAGACCCACATCATGATCATTGATCTCGTTGCTCCGCTGACGCTCGGCCAGGAATTCACGGTCGAACTCCAACTCGAGTCCGGCGCCTCTGTGCCCCTTGATGTCGTGGTCGCCGACAGCGCTCCAGCCGAGTAGCCGGAGCCCCGGGGCTCTCGACGCTGCCAGGAGTGATCGAGCACAGTTCGGGTCGGTCGGTCGGGCGGGATACCGACCGACCCGAACTCACATCTTCCTTGCTGTCAATCTGTTACGGCCAATCAGCTTCCGAGTTGGGCGCGAATTGCTCCGCCTGGGTACTCGGCGTTGTGCACATTGACGTAGTAATCGCTCGGGTTGAACTTGGTGATGTCTGCCGCCACACCCGCCGTGAGGCCTTCGACACATCCCGCCGACGTGCCGTTGCTTGGTGCCGAGAGCGTGACGACCACGGGCCCGTTCATGCCCTCGTCAGCCTTGTGGATGTGCGCTGCCGTTGCAGGTGCGATCTTGTCGACTTCGATGACGTAGCAGATGTTGGTTCCGCTCGTCGAGAAGAAGTACGCCTCGCCGCGTCCGTTTGGATCTCCGACGATGCCGCTGTTGGTGGCACCGGTCGCTACTTCTGCCCGGCCATCGAGGTCACCATGCACCACGAGGCCCTCGTGGGCAGCGCCTGCGCCGCCCGCAGAAGCAAGGACGACAGCTGCAGCTGCGCCAAACGCCGCGATACCAGTTCCAACCTTCGTGTGAGTCTTCATGACATTTCCCCTTCGTTGTGACGACTTGTGGTCGTTCGTTTGGTCATTCCGTGTGGTCATTTCGGTCTTTCGAAATGAGTTCGGAGTAACCCCTAGGGCGGATGTCAAGTTTGTTCGAAGTCTCAGGTCGAATGCAGGGCGGCGCTGATCTCACTCACGTGTTCGTGGTCGGTGCCGCAACATCCGCCAACGACCCGAAGGTTCGGCAACCACTCGGCCAACTCGACGTAGTCACGCGCAAGCGCCTTGGGATCTCCTCGATCGAGCTCCTCGGCGTTGTCCAGTTCCTCATGACTCATCTGGGAGGCGTTCGACCGAATCGCTCCGATTCGACTCAGCCAACCGCCGCCGGCGACGAGCACCGAACGAAAGTGGGACGGGTGAGCGCAGTTGATCATGTAGTGAATCGGGCTGCTGTCGGTAGCCGCGTCGCACGATTCGATCGCTTCGGCAAGGGTCTCGCCCGAGGGAAGCCGGCCATCGGTCTCGACGGTGAACGAGATGACCACCGGGATGTCGGCCATCGCCGCCGCCCACGCGATGCCGACCGCCTGGCTGACATACGTCATCGTGACCGCCGACACCATGTCGACCGATGCATCCCGAAAGGCCGCAATCTGGGGCCTGTGGTACTCGGCCGCTTCGTCTGCCGTCATCAGGTCGCTCACGACGTAGCCGTCACCCCGTGGCCCGATGACACCATCGATCAACGATGAGACGCCGGGACGCTGGCCTGCCAACTCGCGGACGAACTCGACCGAGCGGCGGTTGACATCTGCCAGTGTCTCAAGCGTCGTATCCCAAGCGCGTCCCCCAGTCGGGATTTGCCCGCCAGGTCGGAGTGTCGACCACGATTCCGACTCGATCCCGCTCGGCGATGTCGAAGTAGTTGTTGTAGTAGCTCGTCAACGCTTCTCGACCTGCGCTGTCATCGATGAGCGGGAACGCGGCAAAGTCAGGCAGATCGATGCCCTCGTTGAACACCAGATGCGTCTCCAACCCTGCATCGGTGATGTAACGAGTGGCGAAGAATTCGGTCGGTTGGTTGGGCTGGCTCATCGTGGACCTCCAAGTCGCCAACATCATGTGCCGTCCGCGAGCTTGCAGTCAACGGCACGGATCGTTACATCGCGACGGCGACTCCGAGGGTTTGGGCGCCGAGCGACTTTGGGCCACCCTTGGCGTAGAACACGTCGACGTCGGTGATCGTGAACCCCGCATCGATCAGCAGATCGACCGTCGGACGCGTGAGATGACATCCGCCGAACGCACGTTTCTGAATCGGTTCCAATCGGTGCTGCCACCGTTGCACCTTTGCGTCTGGAGCTAGCCCGTGCTCCACGAAATGGAATGCTCCGCCCGGCCTGAGCACACGCCGAACCTCGAGCAACGCTGCGGCGACATCGGGAATGGTGCACAGCGTCCAGGTTGACAGCGCGCAGTCGAAACTAGTCGTCCGGGAACGGCAGCGACTGGCCGTCGAGACCGGACCGATCAACAGGTACGGCCGATGCTGCGAGCCGTTTCTCCGCCAGCTTCCACCCGAGGTCCGCTGGCTCGATCGCAGCAACACTCGTGACCGCATCGGGGTAAAACGGCACGTTCAATCCCGATCCGAATCCGATCTCCACCACCTCGCCGTACATCCCGGTGCACACGCGCTCGCGCAGTCGGTTCATCGGCTTCATCCCGCATGCGACATTGACGATCCGCGGAAGCACCTGCTCGCCGTACGTACCCATCTGTTCTCCTTCAAGTCTTTGGTAGTACACGGACGCGCCACCAAGAGTTCAGACTTGATCAAATACTTGACATAGTCCAAACTCTGTGCTCAGATGAAGCTCGTGACGGATGAAGTTCATCAACTTCTTCGCCAACATGGGGTGCAGGTGACTGCTCAACGACTGGCGATCATGCGTGCCCTATCGTCGCGCCGCCACGCCACCGCCGACGAGTTGGCCGACGAAGTTCGAGGCGTCATCGGGTCGATCTCGCGCCAAGCGGTCTACGACACGCTCTCGTTGCTCGTCGACAAGAACCTCATCCGTCGCATCCAACCAGCCGGGTCCGCGGCCCGCTACGAAGACCGCGTCGGTGACAACCATCACCATCTCATCTGCCGAGGTTGTGGCGCCATGTTCGACATCGATTGTTCGGTCGGATCGGCGCCCTGCCTCACTGCGGACAATGATCACGGTTTTGAGATCGATGAAGCCGAGGTCATCTATTGGGGGCAGTGCCCGAACTGTCTCTCCGAACCAACACGAACAACTTCATCAACATCAACATCAACGATCCAAGCCCAACAGCAATCAGTGAGGAACAGCAATGACCGACAGTGACGCCCTAGATATCAACGACAGCGTGAAAGTCTGCCCGGTGATGGGCGGCCCCAACGCAGCCCACACCGCGATGGGTTCTGCCGCGAACCAGCACTGGTGGCCCAACCAGCTGAACCTCGCGATGCTCCATCAGAACTCGCCAGCCTCGAACCCGCTCGGCGCAGACTTCGACTACGCCGCCGAGTTCAACACCCTCGACCTCGCAGCGGTGAAGGCAGACCTCGCCACGCTGATGACCGACTCGCAAGAGTGGTGGCCCGCCGACTACGGCCACTACGGCGGCTTCTTCATTCGCATGGCATGGCACAGCGCCGGCACCTACCGCATCGAAGACGGACGCGGCGGCGCATCGTCTGGCACCCAGCGCTTCGCCCCGCTGAACAGCTGGCCCGACAACGGCAACCTCGACAAGGCCCGCACGCTGCTGCTGCCGATCAAGCAGAAGTACGGCCGCAAGCTGTCGTGGGCAGACCTGATGATCCTCGCCGGCAACGTCGCGCTCGAGACCATGGGCTTCGAGACGTTCGGTTTCGGCGGCGGCCGCGAAGACGTGTTCGCCCCGAGGAAGACATCTACTGGGGCCCAGAGACCACCTGGCTCGGCGACGAGCGCTACAGCGGCGACCGCGAACTCATGAACCCGCTCGGCGCCGTGCAGATGGGCTTGATCTACGTCAACCCGGAAGGCCCCAACGGCGTCCCCGACCCGCTGGCGTCGGCGCGCGACATTCGCGAGACCTTCGCCCGCATGGCCATGGACGACGAAGAGACCGTCGCCCTCATGGCCGGCGGCCACACCTTCGGCAAGGCCCACGGTGCTGGCGACCCAGACCTCGTCGGCCCCGAGCCCGAAGGCGCATCCATCGAGAACATGGGCCACGGCTGGATCAACGCGTTCGGTTCCGGCAAGGGCGTGCACACCACCACCAGCGGCATCGAGGGCGCCTGGACCCCCACCCCCACCAAGTGGGACAACTCCTACTTCGACGTGCTGTTCGGCTACGACTGGGTGCTCACCCAGCAGCCCGGCTGGCGCACAGCAGTGGACTCCGTCGAACCCCGAAGCGCAGGGCACCGTGCCCGACGCGCACGACCCGTCGCGGTCGCACGCGCCGATGATGACCACCGCCGACATGGCGATGAAGATCGACCCGATCTACGAGGCGATCTCGCGGCGCTTCCACGAGAACCCGGCCGAGTTCGCCGACGCGTTTGCTCGTGCGTGGTTCAAGCTGACCCACCGCGACATGGGCCCGATCACTCGGTACCTCGGCACCGAAGTTCCCGCAGAGGAACTCGATCTGGCAAGACCCGATTCCCGACGTCGACCATGCGTTGATCACCGACGGCGAGATCGCCAGCCTCAAGGCCGCGGTGCTGACCTCCGGCTTGAGCATCTGCTGATCTCGTCACCACTGCATGGGCGTCGGCCTCGACGTTCCGCAACAGCGACAAGCGTGGCGGCGCCAACGGCGCCCGTATTCGGCTCGCCCCGCAGGTCGGCTGGGAAGTCAACAACCCCGGCGAGTTGCGCCGAGTGCTCGGCACGCTCGAGGGCATCCAGGCCGGCTTCAACAGCACCGGTAGCACGGTGTCGCTTGGCCGACCTCATCGTGCTCGGTGGATGCGCAGCCGTGGAAGCGGCCGCCAAGGCTGCGGGCTACGACGTCACCGTTCCGTTCACCCCCGGACGCGGCGACGCCACTGCCGAGCAGACCGACGCCGACTCGTTCGCCGCCCTCGAGCCGAAGGCAGACGCGTTCCGCAACTACCTGGGCAAGGCCAACATCGCTTCCGCAGAAGCGCTCATGGTCGACCGTGCGCAGCTGCTCACGCTCAGCGCCCCGGAGATGACGGTGCTCGTCGGCGGTATGCGTGCCCTCGGCGCGAACGCCGACGGCTCCACCCATGGTGTGCTCACCGACCGGCCAGGCACGCTCACGAACGACTTCTTCGTGAACCTGCTCGACATGCGCACCGAATGGAAGCCGACCGCCACGTCGCAAGACGTCTTCGAGGGACGCGACCGTGCGAGCGGTGCCGCAAAGTGGACGGGCACCCGGGTCGACCTCATCTTCGGATCGAACTCGCAGCTGCGGGCCATCTCCGAGGTGTACGCGTCGAGCGACTCCGGTCAGAAGTTCGTCGACGACTTCGTGGCTGCGTGGAACAAGGTCATGAACCTCGACCGTTTCGACCTGGCGTAGACGACACCACGCCAACAACCAGCTAGCAAGCGAAGGGCCCGGAACCATTGGTTCCGGGCCCTTCGACGTGTCGGGCGCGAGCCCGCTAGCCGATCACCACGGCTACTCGATGGTGAACTCGTGGATCATGCCGAGGACGAAGTGAGGTGTCTCTTCGGCGTTCGGAGATGGGACACAACAGCACCCAGTTCCCCGCATCGAGATCGGCCGTGATGACGGCTTCACCACCCGGCACGGCCAGGTCCGATTCGTACTCGACAGCAACACCCTTCCTCGCCCTCGGATTCGAGGACGGCGTCGAGTTCGGCGCCTTCTTCAAGCTTGATCAGAATCAAGAGGTGCGCTTCTTCACCCTCGTTCTGCATGACGAACGAGTAACGGCCAGCTTCCGTCGGCGCTTCGAAGTCGAACTCGTAGTCGGTCGCCACGATGTCGACACGAGTCGCATTCGGGTCGATTTCGGTGTCGGTTGTGTTTTCCTCGCCGATACCGCAGTACTCGAACTCGAAATCTTCGATCGCCGTGATCGCTTCCAGGAACTCCGGGTCGTTGAAGAGCGCGTCGACATCGTCGCCTGCGCTCGCAAACATTTCAACCACCACTGCGACGGGCTCAGCGATGTCGTCAGGCGCCACGTCGGCATATGCCTGCAGCTGCTCCGGCGTCGGAGTGTCGTCCTGGTTGTAGATCTCGAGGGCGATCTGGCAATACGGGTCGTCGGGAATCGAGTCTGGCGATCTCACTTCGTCCTCGCTCTCAAAGCCGCAGTACTCGTTTTCGAACTCACTGATCTCATTGATCAAATCCAGGAACTCATCGTCACCGAACAACGCGTCGACTTCGCCGCCTGCTCCCTCGTACGCTTCGAGCACCTGGGCCACTGTGTCGGCGATGCCCTCGGGTGCGAGCTCCGCATAGGCCTGCACCTGCTCCAACGTCGGTGCCTCATCGAGGCTGTTGATCTCCTCTGCCGCGGCGCAATACGCCATCGTCCGGGAGATCCTCCGCCGATGCCTCAGTCGTTTCCGGAACCGTCGTTGCCATCTCCGCTTCGGTGGTCGTCGCCGCGGCAGTGGTCTCGGTCGCCGCTTCGGTGGTCGCCGGAGCAGCTTCGACGGTTGTGGGCGCGGTGTCTGGTCTCGTCGTCGCCACACGAAGCAACGAACAACAGCGAACCAGTTGCGGCGAGCGCCGCGAACCTCTGTCGCCGCTGGCGGAGCTCGATGTCGGTGAGGAGTGGCCTGGTCGGGTGTGTGGTTCACGGTGGGATCCCTTCGTTCGAATGATGTTCGTGGTGATGTTCTTCGTGGTGTTCGTTGTGTTGTCGTCGGTGGCGGTGGTTTTGGTTCACTCTGACCGCTCTCGAGTTGGGGTCTGCTCCGTGTCGCCGCCCGCACTCAACATGCCCGGCGGTCGGTGAAGCGGGCCGTCCTGCTCGCCGCTCCCTCGGCATCGACACTGACGCCGGATCAGCGACAATAACACTGTCAGTCGCTCGGCTTTCCAAATTCGAGGCGGGCCGATGAGCCGCCCGCCTGCCACGAATGCGCCGCGGACCGTCCACCGTTGACTCACCTTGACTCCAACCGTTGACTCGTGGACGAAATCGGCCCAGAGTGGTCGACAATGAAGGAGACCGAGCATCTGATGTGGGTGTGGATCGATCAGGATCTCTGCACGGGCGACGGGCTCTGCAACGACCACAGCACCGACGTGTTCCAACTGCAAGAAGACGGCATTTCGTACGTTCGTGACCCCGTGACCGGCGAGGTGCAACTGGATCCGGGCGGCCGAACGTGCGCCGTCCGAGTTCCGCGTCGTCTCGAACAAGTCGTCATCGACGCCGCAACGGTCTGCCCTGGCGAATGCATCTTCATCGAAGAAGACGCCGCGTACGGAGACTGACCGGAGCGAGTCACCAGCCCGAAGGAGTGCCGGTGACCAGGGCGACGCGAACTTCTGCAGCGATGCGTGCCAACTTCGACCAGTCAGGTCGACGCGGACTCACCAGCGGCGGTACGAGCCCGACCGACTCGACGATCGCTGTTACGCCGCCGATGACAGCAACGATGTCGGCCAGTTCGTCGGGGGTGAGTGAGGTTCGCAGCGAGTTGCCGACAGCAGCGGTCACTGACCCGAACGATGAGACGACGTCGGCAAGAGAAATCTGCGACCCCAACGCCGCTAGCAGGTGACGTTGGCGCGCCGTGCGTTGATAATCGCTGTCCATGTACCGACTTCGCGTGTAGCCAAGCGCCGTCGTTCCATCCATGAAGATCAGCCCCGGGCCGATGACGTCGGGGTACTGAGTCGGCGCATTCGGAATGTTCCCAGGCATCTGCACCGCCGTGGGCACGTCGACCGTCACCCCGCCGAGGGCGTCGACCAAGTTGACGAAGCCGCGCATGTCGATCAGCACGTAGTCATCGATCGTGATGTCGAGGGAATACCCAAGTCCTTCGGCCAGCGCAACGACGCCCGGCTCCACATCGTCGAAGCCGTTGTATGCCGCCCGCAAACCCGGGTGGACTGCACCACCGGATAGACCGCGTTCGCCAGATCGTTGAAACCGTACGGGTACCTTGCCTCCATCGCACTTCCCACTGGAAACAGGAGCCGCTCGAGGTTGCGAGGCACCGACACCAACGCTGCCCGCCCAGACGGCCGATGGATGCTCAGCAACATCATCGTGTCGGTGCGCAGGCTCCAACGCCCCGGCCCTGCGTCGCCACCGATCAGCAGGATTGTGGACACGTCGGTGAGCGCAGCTGGATCAACACCAGACGAGGGCCGATCTGGCTTCGGCGGCGGGATCGTCGTGGTCGTTGGATCCTCGTACACCTCGTCGCGTCGTGCGGCGGTCACGCCATCGAGCGACTCGATCGCGTCGATCGTTGACGGCACCACCGTCGTGGTAGCGGAAGTCGACGCTGTCGCTGTCGTCACGACAACCGGCGTGGTCTCGGTTGGACGCTCGGCGTCGAACAGCGGCGCCGGAAGTGGGTGCCGAGAAGGTGCGCTCCACCGAACGTCGAGCCCTCGTCGCTTCGACAGCGCCGAAGCCGAGGGAAGCCCATGTCACCAGAATGACGGCAACCGCCACAGCCCCGTTCCATGACCAGCGCCGCGACCAATCCGCGCGAATGCCACAGTTCGAACACAGAAACCACCCGTGCAGCAAGTGCGAACACTGCGGCCCAGGCGAACGCCGACATCACCGCCGGATCGAGACCGAGAGCAACCCAGGATCTACCAGACAACACGACGCGCAGCAGCAGCACCGCGGGTAGCACGACGCCGACCGCCAAGAGCGCGGCCGCAAGTGCACGATGCCGGCGGCGAGCACCCCAACCCGGGGCGATGACCGCCGAGACGATCTCGACCAGCAGATTTCCTCCTTGCGTCTCCGAAGAAGCTATTCGGTCACGCGGGAAGAAACCTTGACAGGTGGGATCAGGGCGTGACGATCAGGGCTGCGGGAAGTACGGCTCTGGTTGAGGAACCAGGGGCTCTGGGGAGATGGGTTGCGGGTCGGGAAAGATCGGAGTGGGCGGCTCGCCCGGCGACGGCGGATGAAACGGCGGTGGCACATCGGGTTCAGTTGGCGGGGACGGTTGCGGAGGAATCGGCGTGTTCATGTGGTCTGGCTACCCGGTTGTGTGGTTCCCGAAACGCGTCGGACGGTATCGGCCAACGCAGGCGTCAAGAATGGCACACTCGTGCAAGTCCTGCGACTCCACTTGAGAGGCTGATGTCCATGTCGAAACGAAACCTTGCCTGGTTGGCCGCAATCGTCGTGGTTGGAGCCGTCCTCTGGATCGCGTTCGGTTGGCTCTGGGGAGTCGTGGGAGCGGCAGTCGTGCTAGCGACCAGCGAGATCGTCGAACGATCCCGCCGTAAGAAGCGTCGAGCCGCACGCGGCGACACGACGAAACCCAGCGTGCTCGGCGTCGTGAAACGAGACCGCCCCAGCCGGTAACGAACTTGCGGGTTTTATCGACTTCTTGATTGCTGCCAGCGGAGGCCGGCGGTGACGATGACGGCGCCGACGAGCGAGCCGATGATGCCGCTCGGCCTGAACCGAATGCCGTCGCCAGCGAGCAGGCTGAACAGCAGCCCACCGACGAATGATCCGACGAGGCCGGCGATCAGTGCCATCGCCATATCGACGCCACCCCGTTCACGACCAAGGATGAATTGGGCGCCGGCCCCGATGAGCAGACCGAAGCCGAGGATTCCAATAATGAGCATGGCGAGATTGTGTCAGGTGCGGCTGAGCTTCTTGCGGTTCTTGAACTTCGATTTGAAGTAGTCGGCGTTCATGGTCGCAATCACGTCGATGGAGATCATCTTCGGGCAGGCCGCTTCGCACTCACCGTGATTGGTGCACGAGCCGAAATGCTCTTCCATCGTTTCCACCATCGACTCGGCCCGGGCGAAGCGCTCGGCCTGACCTTGAGGCAGGAGATTGAGATGCGTCAGCTTGGCGCCGGTGAACAAATTGGCTGCACCGTTCGGGCATGCAGCCACGCAAGCTCCGCATCCGATGCACTCGGCCGCGTCCATGGCGGCATCAGCGACCGGCTTGGGCACAGGGATGAGGTTGGCGTCGGGCGCACCGCCAGTATCGGCCGTGATGAAGCCACCGGCCTCGACGATGCGGTCGAGCGGCGCCCGGTCGACCATGAGGTCTTTGATGATCGGAAATGCGGCAGCTCGCCAAGGCTCGATGACGATCGTGTCGCCGCTGGCGAACTTGCGCATGTGCAACTGGCAGGTTGCGGTGCCGCGCTCGAGGGCCGTGCGCCTGACCGTTGATCATGAGCGAGCAGGTGCCACAGATGCCTTCGCGACAGTCGTGGTCGAAGACGACTGCCTCGTGACCGCTCTCGATGAGCCGCTCGTTGAGAATGTCGAGCATTTCGAGGAACGACGCCTCGTCGCTGATCTCGTCGATGACGTGATTCTCGAATCGCCCGGCCGCGTTGGGGCCGGCCTGACGCCAGATCTTGAGGGTGATGTTGTGTTGACCGAGTGCATGCTCATCGCCTCACTTGTACGAACGGGTTTGGAAGTGGACGACCTCGTACTCGAGTTCTTCCTGTGGCGGATGGGGTTCATGGGGTCGCCGGTCCATTCCCATGCTGCGACGTGGGCGAAGTTCTCGTCGTCGCGCTGTGCTTCGCCTTCGGCATCTTGATACTCGGCGCGGAAATGGCCACCGCACGATTCGCGACGCTCGAGCGCGTCTTTGCACATCAACATGCCGAGTTGGAAGAAATCGTCGACACGCCCAGCCTTCTCGAGCGTCTGGTTGGTGCTCTCGCCATCGCCGGTGACACGCAGGTCTTTGTTGAACTCGTCGTACAAGGCGGGAATCTCGGACAACGCCTTTTGGAGGCCTTGTTCGGTGCGCTCCATACCGCAGTAGTCCCAGATGATCTTGCCGAGCTCGCGATGGAAGTGGTCTGGTGAGCGGGTGCCACCGATGTTCAGGTAGCGGGCGAACCGGTCGCGAGCGGTGTTTTCAGCTTCCTTGAACGCATCGTGCGACGTGTCGGGGATGGGCTTGTTGAGCCAGTCGGCGAGGAAGTTCGAGATGGTGTACGGCAAGACGAAGTAGCCGTCGGCCAAGCCCTGCATCAGCGCCGACGCGCCGAGCCTGTTGGCGCCATGATCGGAGAAGTTCGCTTCGCCGGCGCAGTACAAACCGGGCACGGTGGTCATCAACTCATAATCGACCCACAAACCGCCCATGGTGTAGTGCGACGCCGGATAGATGCGCATGGGCATTTCGTACGGCGACTCACCAGTGATGCGCTCGTACATGTCGAACAGGTTGCCGTAGCGCTCTTTCACCACGGGCTGGCCGAGACGTTGGAACGCTGCCGAGAAGTCGAGGTACACCCCGTTCTTGAGCGGACCGACGCCGGCACCCGAATCGACGGCACGCTTGGCCGCTCGGCTGGCGATGTCTCGAGGTGCCAGGTTGCCGAAGCTGGGATAGATGCGCTCGAGGTAGTAGTCGCGCTCTGCCTCGGGGATGTCGGCGGCGCCGCGTGGGTCGTCGGGATTCTTGGGAACCCACACCCGCCCGTCGTTGCGCAAAGACTCGGACATGAGCGTGAGCTTCGACTGGAAGTCGTCGGCCTGCGGAATACACGTGGGGTGAATCTGCGTGTAGCACGGGTTGGCGAACGCCGCACCCTGTCGGTGCGCACGCCACGCCGCCGTGACGTTGCAGTTCATGGCGTTGGTGGACAGGAAGAACGCGTTGCCGTAGCCGCCGGTGGCGAGCACCACGGCATGACCGCTGTGCGACGACACCTCCCCGGTGACGAGGTCGCGTACCACGATGCCAGCGGCGCGCCCATCGATGACGACGACATCGACGAGTTCGATGCGGTTGTACAAGCGTGACGCCACCCAGGCCGATCTGGCGGGCGAGTTGCTGGTAGGCGCCAAGGAGCAGCTGCTGGCCGGTTTGGCCGCGGGCGTAGAAGGTGCGGCTCACCTGTGCTCCGCCGAACGAGCGGTTGTCGAGTTGGCCGCCGTATTCGCGGGCGAACGGAACACCCTGGGCGACCATTTGGTCGATGATGTTGACTGACACTTGCGCGAGACGGTGCACGTTCGACTCGCGGCTGCGGAAGTCTCCACCTTTCACCGTGTCGTAGAACAAGCGGTGGACCGAGTCGCCATCGCCCTTGTAGTTCTTGGCAGCGTTGATGCCACCTTGGGCCGCGATGGAGTGCGCGCGACGAGGCGAGTCGTGGAACGTGAAGGCGTCGACCTGATACCCGAGTTCGGCGAGCGTGGCCGCAGCCGACGCACCGGCCAAGCCGGTGCCGACGACCAGCACCTTGAACTTGCGTTTGTTCGCCGGGTTGACGAGCTTGGCGTGCTCTTTGAAGTTGTCCCATTTGTCGGCCATTGGCCCTTCGGGAACTTTCGAATCGAGCGTGATGCTCATGAGTCGCCCTCCGTGGCGCTGTCGACGACCTGTGTTGTGTCTTCGTTGTGGAACGCTGGGACGGTCGGGTCGAACTCGATCACGCCAGCGAGCGTCATGATGGGAAACGACACGTTGCCCACCACGATGAGCGTGGCGACGCCGGCTGCGAGTGACTTTCGCAACTGGTTGAACTTCGGGTTGTTGGCACCGATCGACTGGAACAAGCTCCACGTGCCGTGAAAGAGGTGGATGCCGAGCGTGATGTTGGCGACGATGTACAGAATCGCCACCGGCACCCGGCTGAGGCTGGCGTCGAGGTTGCGGTACACCGCTCCGTGCTCGAAGCCCGGATTGGCCCATCCCCAGGTGAGGTCGGCGAGGTGCCAGGCGATGAACAGCAACACGATGATGCCGCTCCAACGCATGGTGCGGCTGGCGAAGTTGGCCACTTGGTAATCGCGTGGCGACTGATACTTCACCGGGCGGGCCTTGCGGTTCATGACGGTCAACGAGTACGCGGCGTGCATGTGCAACAGCACTGCGGTGATGAGCACGATGCGCAAGGTCCACAAGAAGACGCCACGCGGCAAGATCGGCACGAGCATCTCCCGCAGAAAGTCGCCGTAGATGTCGATGTCGTAGGCCTCGGTGCCGTTGTGACTGACCGCACCCAAGTACACCTTGAGGTTGCCGATCATGTGGCTGATGACGAAGCCAATGCCGATGATGCCGGTGATCGCCATGACGTATTTCTTGCCGACGGCTGTGGAGTAGAAGTCGAGAAGGAACGGCTTGCGTTTGCCGCCCTTGCCGACTGCGGTGCCCGACACCGGGCCACGACGCAGAGTTTGTGCCATAGCTCCGAACGCTACATCCGTTCACAACTTCCGCCCCAAACGACGCATCAGCACTTCGTGACGAGGTAACACGTTCTTCACACTTCGTGCATTGGTTCACGCAAGTTCAGCAACCATCATGTCGGGACCCGATCGTCATCTGAGACGCGCCTATGCCCGCAGGAGGCACCTCCCTTGGAAGCCATTCCCTATCTCGCCGCGATCTCGGCGATTGCCGCACTCGGCCTCGCCGGTTACTACTACAAGTTGGTCGAGGCTGCTCCGCCTGGCAACGAGCGCATGGTCTATTTGATGACCGAGATTCAGAAGGGCGCGAAGGCGTTCCTTCACAAGGAGTACCAGTGGGTGTCGGTGTTCGTCGTCGCCATGGCGATCTTGCTTGCGGTGGTCATCGCCCCGCTGGCGGCGGTGACGTACATCCTGGGGGCAGTCCTGTCGGCCGGAGCCGGCTACGTGGGCATGACCGTGGCCACGATGGCCAACGCGCGCACCACCGAAGCCGCCAAGAGCGGCCCCGGTACAGCACTCGCTGTCGCATTCCGCGGCGGCGCCGTGATGGGCTTCTCTGTGGCCGGTCTTGCGCTGCTGGGTCTCGCGATGACCTATCTGGTGTTCGTCACCTGGCTCGAAGTCGACGAAGCGTTCGAGATCGTCACGGCGTTCGGTCTTGGCGCATCCTCGATCGCCCTCTTCTCACGAGTCGGTGGCGGTATCTACACCAAGGCCGCCGACGTGGGCGCAGACCTCGTTGGCAAGGTGGAGGCTGGAATCCCCGAGGACGACCCGCGCAACCCCGCAACCATTGCCGACAACGTCGGCGACAACGTGGGCGACGTAGCTGGCATGGGCGCCGACCTGTTCGAGTCGTACGCCGGCTCCATCATCGCCCCGATCTCGCTGATCGCATTCGCCAGCAGCGTCACCGCCGCCGGTGCGGGCGAAGCCAGCGTCGTCGAGTTGCTGATGTTTCCGCTCGCCATCGCCTTCGTCGGCATGGTTGCTTCGATCGTCGGATCGTTCTTCGTGAAGGGCGGCGAATCAACCGACAGCCATGCGCTCAGCAAGGCGCTACACATGGGAACCAATGTGGCGATGGGAATCACCGCCATTGGAACCGTCGGCCTTGTGTACTGGATGTTCGGCGACAACGACGTCTTCCCCGAAGGCAAGCCGTGGGGCTTGGCCGTTGCGGTAGTCGGCGGCCTCGTCGTCGGTTGGGCGCTCGGCAAGGTGGCCGAGTACTACACCTCCGACGGCTACGGCCCCGTGAAGAAGATCGCCAAGCAGTCTGAAACTGGCCCCGCCACCACCATTCTCGCCGGCATCTCCAGTGGCATGATCTCGGTCGCCGCTTCCGTCCGGACTCATCCTCGTGGGCATCGGCATTGCCTACTGGGGCGGCGAGCAAGCGCTCGGTGAAGGCATCGGCGGCATCTACGGCATCGCTGTGGCCGCCATCGGCATGCTCGCCACCACCGGCATCGTCGTGTCGGTCGACGCCTACGGCCCCATCGCCGACAATGCCGGCGGCATCGCCGAAATGGCCGAACTCGACCCATCGGTCCGCAAGGTCACCGATGCGCTCGACTCTCTCGGAAACACCACCGCAGCGATTGCCAAAGGCTTTGCGGTCGGTTCGGCGGCGCTCACGGCGCTGGCACTGTTCAAGAGCTTCGAGTTCGCGATCGCAGATGCGAGTGGCGGCGCCTCGGCGCTGAACCTCAACATCGGCGAGGTCGACGTGTTCATCGGGCTCCTGCTTGGTGCCGCGCCTGCCGTTCCTGTTCGCCGCCCTCACGATCGACGCGGTCGGCGTGCCGCCACGCAGATGATCGAAGAAGTTCGGCGCCAGTTCCGCGAGATCCCAGGTCTGCGCGAGGGCTTGCCCGGCGTCGTGCCCGACTCGGCCCGATGCGTCGCCATCTCCACCGAGGCGTCATTGAAGGAAATGATCATTCCCGGGTCGTTGGCCGTGGTCGTGCCGCTCGTCGTCGGCTTCATCAGCGTCGATGCGCTGGGCGGGTTGCTCGCAGGCGCGCTCGTCACCGGCTTCTGCCTGGCGATCTTCATGGCGAATGCTGGCGGCGCGTGGGACAACGCCAAGAAGTACATCGAGGCCGGCGCCCACGGCGGCAAGGGCAGCGACCCACACAAGGCCGCCGTGGTCGGCGACACCGTCGGTGACCCGTTCAAAGACACATCTGGCCCGGCCATGAACATCCTGATCAAGGTGATGACGATCGTCAGCCTGGTCTTCGCCAGCGCCTTCGTCTAACGACGACTTCTTGCCAGCCGCGTCCTGGGCGGGCAATCTGGGCACGCCGCAGGCCCGGAGCAGGCGTGCGCATCAAGAGAGGGCAATGAGATGAGACCACTTCGATACTCGATCAACATCACGCTCGACGGCTGCTGTCATCACGAGGCAGGGATACCCCCAGACGAGGAGTCGATGCGCTATTGGACCAACGAGATGGGGCGAGCCGATGCCTTGCTCTTCGGCCGGGTGACCTACGAGATGATGGAGTCGGCGTGGCGGCAGCCAGCCACGGGCCAGTGGCCCGACTGGATGGATGAGTGGGAGATCCCCTTCGCCGAGACCATCGACCGGGCGAAGAAGTACGTCGTGTCGAGCACGCTGAGCAGGGTCGATTGGAATGCTGAGCTGGTGCGAGGCGACTTGAGGCAAGCGGTTCAGCAGCTCAAGCAGGAGCCAGGCGAGGGCCTGTTCGTGGGTGGGGTGACGCTCCCCCTGGCGTTGGCAGATCTGGGACTGATCGACGAGTACGAGTTCCTGGTGCAGCCGGTCGTTGCCGGACACGGGCCGACGTTGCTCGCCGGTCTGCGCGAGCGCATCCAGCTCGAGCTGGTGAATCGCCATGAGTTCCGGTCGGGGGCGGTCGCCCTGAGATACCGGCCATCTCCCCGCGGCGCCTACGGAACGAAGTAGCCGAGGACGTCGGCGAGAACATCGCAGGCCGCGAGGGGGTTGCCGATGTGCAGGTTGCCGGTGTCGCCGAGCTGACAGATCACCAGATTGGCGAGTGTTTGGCCCGCCAGCAGGTTGAGGTTCGACGTACCTGGATCACGAGTACCTCCAGGCCACACCGACACGTACGACGGCGCCGTCACATTGGTGGCGGCGACGTTGATGACCACCGCAGTTGCGTTCGACGGCACGCCATTGCGCCCGCTGATCTGCAGGTCGAGTGTTCGCTGCGGCCCGATCGGCCCGAGGGTGACGCCCGTGCCATCTCGAGTATCGAGCGCGCGAGCCGGCACGAGCGGCTGCATCCGCGCACCGCTGTCACCGCCAGAATCACCGGCACTGAAGTAGCCGAACACGTCACCGAACGCGTGCTTTGCGTGGCCCGCGCCGTCGAGCGTCACCATGCCATCGGTTCCCAACTGGCAGACCACGAGGTTCGGCACGGTGTCACCGGCGAAGAAGTTGACGTTCGACGTCGTCGCCGACTGCGCGCCTTTGGGTGTGAGCCGGAGGAACCCAGCGTTCTCGGCTTCGGTGACACCCAGGTTCATCACCACTGCCGTGGCCCCCACGGGTACTCCCACGGCACCGGCGACGGCAAGATCGACCGCCTCGTCGGCGGCCAGCTTGCCGGCCCGAACGCCGTGCCCAATGCGAGTGTCGAACAGTCGCTGCGGTGGCAGCGCAGTGAACCGATCGCCTGAGCCGCCGGTGAAGTAGCCGAACACATCGACCAAGCAGTGCGTTGTGCCGTGCGAGTTGAACACCTCGATCGTGCCCGCGGGCCCAACCGCCATCATCACCAAGTTCGGTACCGGTCTTCCCGGGCCCCCGTTGATGTTCGACGTGTTCGGGCGGGTCGTGCCGCCTGGGTACACCGTGAAGAACATCGGCGCGGTCGCGTCGACCGCGGTGACGTTCGCGATCACCGCGGTCACACCGTCTTCCGGGATGCCCGCGATGCCGGTGACTTTCACGGCCAGCACACCCTCAGGGCCGAGCGGCCCGATGGGAACAAAGGTGCCGTCGCGTGTGTCGGCCACCCGCATCGGCGCCACGGGCACGAACGACGAACCCTTCTTCGTTGCTCCGGGGCTCTCCGGCACGATCGGTATCACCGGCACTGAAGGGATGACGCCTCCCGGTAGTGCAACCCCCGGGCCGCGTGCGAACAACGGCAACGTCTCGTAGCCGGCGCCGACGATGTCGGCGGACCCACCGCCCATCCAGCCGTCGATCACCGACCCGTAGTACGAACGCATGTCGACGTGGTGCGGCATTCGTTCCCACCGATCGAGCCCCGCCATCGATGGGCGTTGGCCGAAACGACCGCCGGCGACGTTCGCGCCAATCACGAAGTGAGGTGCCGAGGTGCCGTGGTCGGTGCCGGCGCCGTCGTTGCTCCATGGGGTGCGGCCGAACTCCGAGAAGGTCATGAACGTCACGCGTGTCAACCACGCCGGGTCGAGCACCTGGAAGAAACGGCCAACAGCCGCGTTGAGTTCCTCCATGCGAGCGCCGTGCTGACCGGGCTGCCCGGCATGGCTGTCGAAGTCTCCGTATCCGGCAGTGAGCACTCGGAACCCGAGGTTTGCGTTGATCAGTCGCGCCGCGATTTCCATGCGGGCCACGATGTCTGAGCTCGGCAGATCCTCGTCTTCGGGGATGATGGGGGCGAGAGTCTTCGATACGTCGAGGTAGTCGACGAACGCCTGACCGACCGCGCCGAACCACTGACCATTCACACCGGTGCGCATGTCGCGCATTGCTTGATACGTCCGCAGGCTGCGCTCGTCGGTGGCTGCGCCGTAGTCGGGCTTGCGAGCCGGAACGCCAGTGCCTCGCTGATGTTCCCCAATGAGGTGCAGTGGCACCGAGTTCCCGATTTCGGCAGCAGCGAAGAGGTCGGATCCACCGCTGCAGATAGCCGTCGAGCCACCGACCCACCCACCCGGTGGTGGGGATCTGATTCGGTCGCCCCGACATCCAATACGCCATGGAGTTGAAGTGCGACAGGTCTGGGTTGGGGTATCCGATGCCTTCCACGATGGCCAACTGGTTCGTGTCCCAGAACGACTTGAGCGTGGTGAGCGCCGGGTGCAACCCAACGTCGCCGTCGAGTGCGAGGGTCTGATTGCCCGCAATCGCAAGTGAGCCGTGCTGCTGGTAGTACAGCGGATCGTTGAACGGCACCACGGTGTTGAGGCCGTCGTTTCCGCCGAACATGCCGAGGATGACCAAGACGCCGTCGCTGCTCCCGATCGGGCCTGCTGCCCACGCGGACGCGTCGTACCCGGGGATCAAGGAGTCGAGCAGCGATCCGCCGCTGCCCGCAACGAGGCCGGCCCCGGCACCCATGCCAACGAGTTGCAAGAACCTGCGCCGGTCCACGACCGATCGAGCGTCTCCCCCGCCGAGGGCGTGTTCGCGCACCGAGAGTTGAGCGAGTGCGTCGGAGGTGGAAATGTCAGCGTCGAGCATCAGGCCACCTGCATCTCTGGCGTGAGGAACAACAGCCCGACCAAGTCATTCAATTCCCACCACTCCGAGTCGGACGCGAACGCGTCGAGCGACTGCCGCGAGGTGGGCGAAAGGTCGAGCTGCATGTACGTGGCCATCAGCGTGAGGATCTCGCGCCGCGCCGCCGCGTTCGCTGCTGCCTGTGCCGTGTTGCTGGGCTGGTGCCACGGCGACGTGTCTTCGATCTGCTGTTTGGAAATCGACCCACCGCCGAGATGAATCGACCCGAGATCGTTGGCGTTCCAGTAGTCGCGCATGGTACGCCACATGATCTGACGGGCGGCCGATACCCGCTGACCGAAGGCACTTGCGCTGATCCAGTAGCTGTTGTGCTTCCACCCGCTCACGTTCGGTGGGTAGAGCGGAGCTTGGCCCATGCCTTCCATCAGCCACAACGGAGTGGCATCCGCAGACCGCAGCCCGGTTGCCACCAAGAGCGAGACGATGAACTCGACCGGTGTGCGCACTCGGCCCTGTTTCGCCGCCGTGGTGTAGAACTCGTCGTGCATCAGCAGGGTCTTCAGCCATGGTTTGATCGCGAAGTCGTTTGCGAGAGCGGCTTGGCGTAGGGCGGTCAGCACGTCTGTCGGTATGGGGGTTCCGGCGAACTCGGCCCACAACTTCTTCGAGATGAATTCGGCCGACACCTCCCGCGTCGGTCGGCCGCGGTTCGCCACGACCGAAGCTCCGGCTGGTACCACCCCGGCGCCCAGCATCACCTGAATCGTCTCATCACCGTGTTTGGTGGGGTCACCACCGTTGTTGATCGTTTGCCCCAAGTACGACTTCACCGTGTTGTCGTGCCGCCCGACGTACCACACGTAGCTGTCGGTCTCCCAGTCATCGCTATGACCCGTCCACGCCGCCGTCGCCGCTTCGACGTCGGCTTCGGTGTAGTTCCCCACACCCAGCATGAACAGTTCCATCAGCTCGCGAGCAAATTCTGATTCGGCGATGTCTTCTTGTTCTCGTTGTTGTCGAGGTACCGCAACATTGCGACCTGCGTCGCCATGGTGATGGCAAGGTGGCGAAGGTTTCCCAGACCGCTGTGGCGATACAGATCGATCTGCTCACGCATCAACGCAGCGGAGCCGACCTTGTCCATCGACGACACGAAGTGGCCGTGCCAAAAGAAGCTCATCTTCTCCTGGATCGGCCGAGGCGAATCGTGGGCCATTCGGTTCAGCCAGTAGTGCACGAGTTCGGTGCCCTGCTGCCAGTTCTCGGTCTGAACGAAGACGCAGGTTCCGGGGTCGGCAACGGTTGCGAGGATGTTGTCGACGCATTGCTCGCGTGTAGGGAGAGCAAGCAGTTCGGTGACACGCACATCGCGGGCGACGTACTCGGTTCGTCGCAGCAGATGTTCGATGTCGGATTGCGACGGCAAGTTTCGCTCCAGATTTAGCCAGGCCCGACGGGTCTATCGGCAGCAAGCGCGTTGACCTTGAGCACAAACTTTCAGGACTCGTCGTCGGTCCGTTCAGCCTCAAGAATCAGCCACCACGATGCGAGGCCGTGTTCGCACCATCCGTCTGCCGCCACAACGCAATCGTCGGGCGCGCGGCAGAAGTCGTCGGCGAGCCACTCGGCAATCGTGTCGGCGTCTGGCGGCGCCCATCCGCTGTTGTGCTCGAACCACTCGTGTGTGAGCCGAATCGACTCGCCTGGTGTCACGGTCGTCTCGTCACGCTCTGCTCTTCACTCATCTGCTCGTCACGCTTCGGCGACGAAATCGATGAGTCGCTCGACGGCGCCGACCAGTTCCGGCTCGAGGTCGGCATAGGTCTTCACCTGATTGCGCAAGCGCGGCCAGAACCCGTCGAACGGCACACCGAGCGCTGCACACATACCTTCTTTCCACGGCTGTCCCCGCGGCACCTCAGGCCATTCGGTACGACCCATGACTTTGGGACGAATTCCCGCCCACACGTCGACGAACGGGTGGCCCAGTGATCAGCACATGGCTGCTGTCGACGCTGGCCGCGATCCGTGTCTCCTTCGAGCCCGCCACCAAGTGGTCGAGCAACACCCCAAGTCGGCGGGTGCTGCTGGGTGCGAACTCGCGCACCGCCGCCGCAAGGTCATCGGCGCCATGCAACGGCTCCACCACGATGCCGAGGTCGCGCAGGTCGTCGCCCCACACGTGCTCGACGAGTTCTGCGTCATGCTTTCCTTCAACCCAGATGCGGCTGGCTTTGGCGACCCGAGCACCCGCCGACCGATCGGCGGCGACCGCACCAGACGCTGTGAACTGTTGCGTTGCGGTTCGCTGTTGCACTGGCCGCACCAGCGTGACCGGCTTGCCCTCGAACAGGAACCCGCCCGGCTTCCAAGTGAAATGGCGAAGGTGCTGCTTGCGGTCGCGCAACGTGACTCCCTCGGCGCTCCACCGAACGACGTCGCCGACATAACCGCTCGACCGGTCTTCCACCACGAGTCCCATCGAGACTTCGAGGCTCGGATATGCCTTCGGCTTTCGGCTTTCGGCCATCTCGTCGAGAATGTCGCGTTGGTACGCCATAGGTCTTCGAGTGTGGCACGGGAACCACAGCCACTCGTGGCACGTCGAAGATCCATGGGGAGCTACCAAACACGGCAGGGCACATTCATCACGCGATCAGCCAACCGATCGGCCAGGCGTCGAGCGGGGAGGTCGGTCGCACTCGCTGGCACATCACTCATGGTGCTCGGCACGTTCGCCGCGTGCGGCAGCGATGACGAAAGTACCGCAGATTCATCTACCGAAGCCGCACCCGCGACGATCGCTGCCAGCGCGGACGCAAGCTCGTCAAACGGTGAACTGCTCGCCGGAGGCGGCCACACCGATGGCAGCGACCTCGGAGCCCGCCGCGATTGGTACCGAACAGCCAGCAGACGTTGACTTCGGTTCCATCGGGCGTGACGTCATCGTCGAGATGCACGTCTCGATGCACAGCGATGACATCGCCCGCACCGTTGCCTCGATCTCGGCTCAAGCCGCAGCCCTCGGTGGCGGCATCGCTTCGTCAGACATCGACTACGGCACGCGTGTTGAACCAACCGCCGAGCCGTCCGGGCAGCCGGCGTCGGTTGAGGGCGGTTACGCAGTGCTGGTGGTGAAGGTGCCACCCGACGCAGTGAACAACTTGCTCGACGGGCTCGCCGATTCGGGCACGGTCGTTGCGGTCAATCAGAGCGCTACCGATGTCACCGATCAACTGGTGGACCTCGACGTGCGCATCGCCAACGCCCGCTCCAGCGTCGAGAACGTGCGCGGCTTCATGGAACAAACCACCAACCTCGCCGAACTGGTCACGCTGGAGAGCGAACTCACTCGACGCCAGACCGAGTTGGAACAGCTCGAGGCGCAGCAGCGAAATCTGTCGGATCGGGTGTCGCTGTCGACACTCACCATCGAAGTTCGCCCAACACCGGTTTCGGCCGTTGCGGCGGCGGCCGAGCCGAAAGAGGGCATCGCCGATGCGTTCAGAACCGGTTGGGACGCATTCGTTGGGGCGCTGTTCACGATTGCCTTCATCGTCGCAGTGGTCACCCCCTTCCTCGCCGTCGGACTCGCCGTGTTGCTGATCGCATGGATGGTGAGCCGCCGCGGCGCACGCGTCGCCCGAACACACCAACCCTCACCCCACCGGTCGAAGCCCGTCGAAGCCGTCACCGAGGCCGCGGCAGACGACTCTGTCTCAGTCAGCTGAGGCGTGGGGGCCGCTCGGCCACAGCAGCAGCGTCTGGCAGACAGGTCATGGTGTCTCAGGTTGAATCGACGCCGGCGATAGGTCAGCGGTCCAGCAGTTTCCAGAAAAGGACTTTGTGGTCGTCAGGTCCGTAGAAGCGACGGATTCGGGCCCGTTCGAGGTAACCATGATTGGGGTAGAAGTCGCGGGTCGGTGCGTACTCGCCCTGCCGAGCAACACTGACTCATCTCACAGTCGGCGCGAGCCACACGAACCTCCGTTAATGAACACTTCCTAGGATATTTGGGATTTCTTTTGCCGTCACAAGACCGTGAAGCAACGCTGATGGCGCGCCAGATCAACGTGAGATTTGGGGGCGGCGGGATCGTGTCGGTGCCGGTTTGTTTCGGCAGTAGCGACACAAACATTGTTTGCAGTCAACGTGACACCACACCGCCCCTGAGCTGGGGTTACGCGTGTTTGGGCAGTTGCCAATCGAACATATGTTGGGTAGTGTTTCGGCATGTTCGAGGGCACGAACACCATCACAACCGACGACGAAATCGTCGATCAGATCGTCGGTGGAACCGGCACTGTTGATGACGATTCCACCGGCGCTGTTGATGACGGTGTTGACGGTTTGTTCCTCGAATTGCTCGACTCGTTCGTCGGTGTGCCGCCGGTCGAGTTGAACACCCAGGTCGGTGCACTCGAGCTGCGGCGTCGGGCGTTGGACGCGGAGACCGCTGCGGCGATTCATGTCGCTGAGATGTCAGGGTCGTTCTCGGTTGATGGGCACCGATCCATGTCCGGGTTTCTCAAAGCGAAACTGAACTGGTCCGGTGAGCAAGCCGCACAATGGTTGAAGATCTCCCGATTCATCGCGATCCACACATCGTGTGGGTGATGCGTGGGCCGGCGGGTCGGATCGGGTTCGATCAAGTCCACGCCCTACAAACGTTTCATGCGAACCTGCGGGTCCGGCACGTGTTCGACCAGTTCCTGCCATTGCTTGTTGTTGAACGCCGAACAGTTGTTGTTCAAACACTTCGAGATCACCGTCGCCAACGTGATCGCCCAAGCCGACGAAGACGGCGCCCATGTGGATCGGGACACCGCGGTCGAGCATCGCAACGCCCACGTCCTCGTCAACGGCACCGAGTTGGATGTGTCGGTGGTCGGTGGCGACCCTGTCACCGCGACCGAGATCGTCGCGATCTTCGACCTGGCCTGCCAACAAGAGTTCGACGCCGACGTCGCCGCCCGCGCCGCAGAACATCGGTGACGCCGCCGTCGAACCATCCGTTGCCGCGTACCGCTGGGCAGCGTCGTCATGATGCGTTCATCCGGCTCTTCCGTGCCGGCGGCGCCGCCATCGCTCAGGATGCAAACGCTGGGAAGCAATCGATCGCGAAAGTCGTCGTCAATGTCATCATCGACGAAGCCACGTTCCATCAGATCCTCGCCGATGCCGGGCTCGCACCGGCCGGGATGATCCGTGACGCGATCGGAGAACTCGTCGCCGACCCCACCGGGCTTGCTGAACCGCAAATGTGAGACCAGCAACGGTGTCCCGATCCACCCCCACGACGCCTTACGGGCCTTGCTCGACGGGTACGTGCGACGCGTCGTGGTCGATGCGAACCGTGTCATCACCGACATGGGACGCGACAGCCGACTGTTCACCGGATACGCCCGCCAAGCCGCCCTCGCTCCTCGTCACACGATGCGATCATCCCGGATGCGACCTCCCAGCCGAGTTCTGTGACGTTGACCACAACATCGAATGGGCCGACGGTGGAAGAACCGACCAAAACAACGCACGACCACGATGTTCCACCCACAACCGGTTCAAATCCCGCAACAAATGGCAATCCAAACAAGCAACCAACGGATACCACTACACCATCCGACAAGACGGCACCATCGTCCTACCCATCGGCGCCCGACCACCAACCTTCCCCAACGAAACCGAACCAGCCGGAACCGGCAGTACGGGCCAGCCCGACAAACTGGCGCAAGCCTGACTCGACCCTCGACGTCGACGGCACATGGCGCTGCCTCACCTCGACCTCACCGACATCAGACAACCACCGCCGACGAAGTAGGCCGAACGAATCGCTGAACTGATCGCCGCCTGACCGCCGATCCAACGACTTGCCTGCCAACGAAGCGACACTCTCGCCAGACTGATTGCGTCGAGTCTGCGACGAGACCAGGCTGAGTCAACGGCCGAATCGGTTCACTGCCTGGGCTGGCTCGGACGACTCATCGACGTTTCCGTCGCTGGCGCTGTCGAACGGACGCGTCGCGCCAGCCGCCGTCGGTCAGCACCCAGTCGGCTACAGCGCCGTCGGGGAAGGCGAAGGGCGACCGCAGGCCGGTGTGAGCGACCACTCGCTCGAGTTCAAGCGGGCCAGGTCGGTGTCTCCCGGCGATGTCCACCGACGCCATCGCCGGGCAGGAACTTCGGTCAACTCGATATTCGGCCGGTCGAGCAACTCGACCACGCCGTGGGCGACGCCCTCCTGCAGATAACCGTCGCCCACACCTCCCTCGCCGACGGCAGCCAGATCGACGACCAACCCGTTCGCATACCACTCGATGTCGGTCGTGATCGGCGTGGGTACTCCGTACGCGCGGCCGAGGGCTTCGTCCGGGTCGTCGAGCGCCACGGCGTGTGCTTCGTTGCCGACCGTCCACTGTTCCATCGGCGCAACACAATGATGTTGGGCCCACATCTGCGGCGCTTTCACGATGAACGGGTCTGTCCGTCAAGCGCACGTCCCATTCGGTGATCGCCAACAACGGGTAACCGGCTTGCACGAGCCCGAACCAATACCAGGCGGTACTGCCGATGATGCGATGCCCCGACACCATGCCGCACGATCCGTCGGGCGTCCACGCAGCGAAGATCCATTCGTCACACCCCGCCTCAGGATGCGGCATCTCATCGCGACCCGAATATCCCAAGCCGGCCAATCTACCTGTGTCGCGATTCCGGGCGAATAGCGCCTGGAAACGCGACACACACCTCGGGTTTGTCAGCCGTGTCGCGATTTCGGGCGAATGGCGCCCAGAATCGCGACGCGGTGGCTGGGTAGTTGCGCGATGTAGCGTCTCGCTCGTGAGTGAGACTGTTCGATATCTGAGCCTTGACTGGATTCGGGAGCTGACTCGCGAAGTTGCCGACAGCGAATCGCTGGCGGAACTTGCCAACGAGCATGAGATCGGTATCACGCAAGTCGTCACCGATGGGCCAGAAGGTGACATCACGTATCACCTGCAGGTGGGCAACGGCACGGCCCGGTTCGGCGCCGGAGCCGCCGACCCAGAGCACGTGAAAATGGAACAGTCGTGGGCCACCGCGGTCAGCGTGGCCACTGGCGCAGCCAACGCTCAAGAAGCGTTCATCACTGGCCAAATCAGACTGTTCGGCGACCAACAGGCATTGATGGGTGCCCAACCGGTCTTCGGCGCACTCGATTCGATTTTCAGCTCGGTACGCGAGCGCACCATCTACGAGTAGTTCAGCGGTTCATCGACCGATGCCCGAGATGCCCGAAGTTCAGGCCCACGCCGAACGACTCTCAGACGAGTTCGCGGGCCGGATACTGAAGTCGTTTCGCCCGATCACGTTCACGGCTCTGAAAACTGCAGTGCCCGCGCCCGACGTCGCGTACGGCGAGGCGTTGGAGAGTGTCGGCCGTCGAGGCAAATACCTCCTGCTGCGATTCCCGTCGGTGCACTTCGCGGTGCATCTCATGCAAGGCGGCCGTCTCATCCCCGACGCGAAGCAAGCACCCAAACCGCGCGGCGGCCAAGCTCGATTCGTCTTCGACGACGGGTCGGCATTGCTGCTCACCGAAGCCGGCACCGAACGCCGGGCCGGCGTCTGGGCACTCACTCCTGAAACTGCGCTGACTGCACCGCCACTCGATGTGCTCGGGCCCGACGCCGAGACTGGTGACGCCCGACGAGATGCTGGCGCTGTTCGAAGCCAAGAATCAGCGTCTGCACGGATTCCTCCGCGACCAACGATCCATTGCCGGCCTCGGCCGTCGGCTGGCCAACGAGGTGTGCCACCGGGCGAAGCTCAGCCCCTTCGCGATGACCGGCAAACTTGGCGTGGAAGGTGCGACGCAAGTCGTCGACGCCATCAAGGTCTGTGTCGACGAAGGCCTGGCCTACGAGCGCGCCCGCCCCGACATGAGTTCTTCGAAAGATCGTCCCGGCAGCGTCCACCACGCCACCGGCAATCCGTGCAGCGTGTGCGGCGACATCGTGCGAGCGGTCGAGTACTCCGGCTACACCGTGAACTACTGCCCCACCTGCCAAACCGGCGGCAAGACCCTGGCCGACAACACCACGAGTAAGTTCCTGAAGTAACCGGCGTGAGCCGGTGGCGGTTCGCGCCCTAGCCTGGTGCGCCTATGAACATCCCTGAACGGCCGACGCTCGACGGCATCGAAGCACGCTGGGCTGCCCAGTGGGACACCGATGGCATCTACCGCTTCGATCGTTCTGCGGTACGCGCCGACGTGTTCGCCATCGATACGCCACCTCCCACGGTGTCGGGTTCGCTGCACATGGGCCACATCTTCAGCTACACCCAAACCGACGCCATCGCCCGCTATCAGCGCATGGCTGGCCGCAACGTGTTCTACCCGATGGGTTGGGACGACAATGGGCTGCCCACCGAGCGGCGCGTGCAGAACTACTTCGGTGTGCGCTGCGACCCGTCGCAGCCGTTCATCGATGGGTTCGAGCCACCGTTCCGTGGTGACCCACCCAAGGATCATCACGCCATTCCCGTGTCGCGTCAGAACTTCCTCGACCTCTGTGAGCAACTCATCGCCATCGACGAGCAGGTATTCGAAGATGTCATGCGTCGTATGGGTTGGAGCGTCGACTGGTCGCTGCTGTACAGCACGATCGACGAACGCAGCCGCCGCATCAGCCAGCGTGCGTTCCTGCGTGATGTCGCCCGTGGCACCGCCTACAGCCAGGAAGCACCCACGTTGTGGGACGTCGACTTCCAAACCGCCGTCGCTCAGGCCGAACTGGAAGATCGCGACCGGCCGGCCGCCTACCACACCCTGGCCTTCCATCGCACCGACGGCACCGGCGACGTGCTCATCGAAACGACCCGACCGGAACTGCTAGCGGCATGCGTCGCGCTCGTGGCCCACCCCGACGATTCGCGTTATCAAACGTTGTTCGGCCGCACGGTTCGTACCCCGCTGTATGGCGTGTCGGTGCCCATCGTGGCCCACGAACTCGCCCAACCCGACAAGGGCACCGGCATTGCCATGATCTGCACGTTCGGTGACACCACCGACGTCATTTGGTGGCGTGAACTGCAGTTGCCGATGCGCGCCATCGTCGGACGCAACGGCCGCATCCTCACCGAAGCGCCCGACGGCGTCGACGCCGCTGGTGCCTACGCAGCAATCGCTGGGCAAACGGTCAAGCAGGCGCAGCGTGTGGTGGTGGAGCAACTCGTTGCATCAGGCGAGTTGATCGGCGACACCGAAACCGATTCAGCATCCGGTGAAGTTCTACGAAAAAGGCGATCGGCCGCTCGAGATCGTCACCAGCCGGCAGTGGTACATCCGCAACGGCGGTCGCGACGCCAGTCTTCGTACCGAGCTGGTCGAGCGCGGTGCCGAGATGACATGGCATCCGGCCCACATGCAGCACCGGTACGACAACTGGGTGGAAGGTCTCAACGGCGACTGGCTGGTCAGCCGCCAGCGTTTCTTCGGTGTGCCAATTCCGGTGTGGTATCCCCTCGATGCAAACGGCGACCCGAACTACGACGAACCGATACTCCCCGCCGAGGCCGACCTACCGGTCGATCCCGTCCGCCGACGTTCCCGCTGGTTACACCGCCGACCAACGCAACCAGCCCGATGGTTTCATCGGAGATCAAGACGTGCTCGACACCTGGGCCACGTCGTCGCTCACGCCGCAGATCGCATCACGATGGCTGGAAGCCGACGGCGACATGTTCGGCCAGGTGTTCCCCATGGACATGCGGCCCCAGGCCCACGACATCATCCGCACCTGGTTGTTCGCCACCACGGTGCGCGCCCACCACGAGCACGGCCAGGCCCCGTGGCACCATGCCGCGATCTCGGGATGGATTCTCGACCCCGACCGCAAGAAGATGTCGAAGTCGAAAGGTAACGTCGTCACCCCGATCGACCTGGTGGAGACCTACGGCACCGATGCCGTTCGCTACTGGTCGACGTCGGCTCGCCTCGGCACCGACACGGCGTTCAGCGAAGATCAGATGAAGGTCGGTCGCAAGTTCGCCAACAAGCTCCTGAACGTGTCGAAGTTCGTGCTGTCGTTCGGGCCACCCGAACCCAGTGCCGATGCTGGCGCCACGCTCAACGACACGGTCACCGATTCCGTCACCGCTGCGGTCGACAGGTCGATGCTTGGCAAACTCGATGCCGTCATCGAAGAAGCGACCGCCGCATTCGCGGCGTTCGACTATGCCGCGTGCGCTCGAACGCACCGAAGCGTTCTTCTGGTGGTTCTGCGACGACTACGTGCGAGTTCGTCAAAGGCCGCGCCTACGAGACCAACACGGAAGGTGCGGCTTCGGCCCGGTGCGCCCTTCGACTTGCGCTCAGCTCGATGCAACGGCTGCTGGCCCCGATCCTTCCGTTCGCCACCGAGGAAGCTTGGAGGTGGTGGCACGACACCAGCGTCCATACAGCGGCGTGGCCAACGCCGGTCGGTTGCGTCGATGACGGCCTGCTCGACACACCGCTCCAAGTTCTGTCGTTGGTGCGGCGAGCGAAAACCGAAGCGAAGGTCAGCCAGAAGGCGTTCGTCGAGACGCTGACCATCGTCGGCTCCGACGCCGACGTTGCCGCCATCCACGCGGCTCAAGCTGACCTCGCCAACGCCGGCTCGATCACACAGTTTGCGTTCAGTTCCGGAGCCCAGCTGGCTTGTGAAATCGAGCTTGCTGCCGGGGAATGATCAGCGACGCTTGTTAGCTTTGTTGCGATGGGCATGAAGTTGGGCCAAATTGTTGGCGTTGAGTGTGGCCGTTGGAACCTTCGCGCTCGTTGGCGCGTCTGTCGCCGGAGCGTCTGGAAGCAACGCCGTCGCGGTTGGTGCTTCGACAACCACCGACGTCACCTCCACCAGCCTGCCCGAGGCCGAGACCACAACCACTGTTACGACCACGACAACCACTGTGCCGCTGGTCGTCGACCCGCCCATGGTCATCGAGGTGCCGGCCCCGCCCGTGGTGGCAACCCCCGAGCGTGGTACGGCCTATCAGGCCACCGACACCCTCCCGCCGCCGCCCACCACTACCACCACGACGACGCTGCCGCCAGATCTTCTGCCCCTCAACTCGGGCACCGGCCGACGGATCGTGTATTCGAAGTCGGCCCAGCGGGTGTGGGTCGTCGAAGCGAACGGCACCGTCAGCAAGACCCACCTCGTTTCCGGTCGCCGTACCTGGAACCAGCCGCTCCCGGGCGAGTACGACGTGTTCTCCCGGTCGGCATTCACGTGCAACATCAAGAACCCAGCCCTGTGCTGGCGCTACATGGTGCGATTCACCAAAGGCCCAGATGGCGACAACATCGGGTTCCACGAGATTCCTACGAACAACGACACCGGTACCCGCGTTCAGAGCGACGACCAGCTCGGCACCCCACTGTCGGGTGGCTGCATTCGCCAGGCAACCGCAGATGCTCTCTTCATCTGGAACTGGGCGTACATCGGCACCAAAGTCGTCGTCCTCGGGTAACGCGCCATGGCTAAGAAGATGCGGCGCACCTGGTCGCAACGACTGACGATCTCGTTCGTCACCATTGCCGCATTGGCATGCCTCACCGCCGCCGGGGCGTTGGCCGCCGGGCAATGGGTGGTGTCGAATCGTCAGATCGTCGAACTCGCCGAACTCGAAGAGGCCGATCCACGCGCATTCACCGACCCGGTTGTGATCGAACCGGGCGCCACCACGACCACCACGCTCCCAGGGCAAACCACCACCTCCACAACGGTTGCCGAGTTGGCAGAACCTGACGCTGCGAACTTTCTCATTGTCGGGGCAGACAACGGCGACTGCGTCGACATCGACGACCCCACGGTTGGCAATCGCGGCGCCTCGGCGAGAAGCGACACGATCATGGTGTGGCGCATCAACCCGAAGACGAACCAGTTGGCGGTGTTGTCGTTTCCTCGCGATCTTTACGTGAAGGTTCCCGGCAAAGGAAACACGCGAATCAACAACGCCTACGTGCGCGACGATCCCACGTTGATGCGGCAAACGATCTACGACAACTTCGGCGTGCCGATCGACCACTTCATCCAGGTCGACTTCTGTGCGTTCCGAGAGCTCGTCGGCGCAGTCGGCGGCGTCGAAGTTCCGTTCGAATACCCCGCCCGAGACTCGGCCACACTCCTCAACATCCCTGAAGCTGGCTGCATCCTGCTCGACGCAAACATGGCGTTGAGCTACGTCCGGTCGCGGAAGTATCAGTACGAGGATCCTGCTGGCAGCGGCAACTGGCATACCGACGGCACGTCCGATTTTGGTCGCATCGCACGCCAACAAGACTTCATCCGCAGAGTCATCGCGAAGGTCATCGCTGAGGGGCTGTACAAGCCAGACGTGGTGGCGGGTCTCATCAAGACCAACAGCGACTACATCGTGGTCAACGAGGAACTCACACTCGAAAAGACCATCGAGTTCGCGAACACGTTGCGCTTGATGAACCCGTCCGAAATCGCCACCTACCGCATCGAGTCGCGCGGGAAGAACGTGGGCGGCGCCGCAGTGCAGGAACCGCTGCTCAACGGCGACAACATGAAGGCGATCCTGGCGGTGTTCCAAGGCATGGCGACGCTCGCCGCGATTCCCGATCAGGTCTTCGATACCACAACAGTCGCAGCTCAAACCACGACGACCACTAGCTCACCCGGCGGCACCACGACAACAACGGTTCAACCATTGTTCACACCGCCGACGGTAGTCGCCACCGGAAAACACACTGGGCATCTCGCCCGACCCCAACGCCACCTGCTGAAGCCGGGGTCAGACCGCCCGCTTCGCGCTGATGCGCTCACGCAGGGTCGCTGCTCGTGTCGTCATCGGGGAAGACCTGTGACGACGATGAACTGATCGATCGGGGCGTGTTCGGCGATGAAGGACTGCACCGAAGCGACCGAGACGTCGCCGAGGCCGAGGTCTTTGAAGACATAACTCGTGATGTCGTGATCTGAGTAGAGCGAATCGTTGATGAGCTCTTCGACGAACTCACCATTGTTGACGAATTGGTACGCCTCTTCCACCTGTGCGAACGCAAGATCGAACTCATCGGGGGTGGGACCGTTGCTGGCGAGATCGGCGAGCTCGCCCGTGACCAGATCGATCACCTGCCGCATTCGATCGGGCGCCCCTGTGACGCTGACGTAGACACTCATGCCAAGTTCGGGATCGCGTCCGTGCACGATCTGGGCGTACGGCGAATACGACTCTCCGAACTCTTCTCGCACCACGTCGGTGAGCCGAGAGTCGATCACGTGTTGAGCCACGTCGATCTCGGCGCGCAGCGTTTCGGTGAGCGGGGCGGTGTCGGTGGTGAACAACAACGTGGCCATCGCCGAGTCGCCCGTACCGGCGTTCACGTCGACGCTGACCACCCCCAGGGGCGGTGGGCTCTCCACGTCAACCGGCTCGTCGGTCGTGTCGGTACCAGGCAGTGAGCCGAGATAGGCGCCCGCAAGCTCGATGAACTCGTCGATGTCGAAGTCGCCGGCAAACACGAACGTCCAGTCGGAAGCGTTCGCATGGCTGTCATTCCAAACGCGCTCGACGCCTTCCAGGTCAAGCGTGGCGAACTCTTCCGGAGTCGGCAGCACCGAGTAGCGCGGTTCACCTGCGTACCGCTCTTCGTTGAGCGCGTCGCTCATGGCAAGATCCCGATTGGTGCTGGGATCAGCGACGACTGGCCCGGTGCTGCTTCGCACTTGATCGAGCGCCACCTCATCAAATCTGGCAGCGGTCATGTACAGATACAGCTGCTGGAACATCGCCTCGGCGTCGTCAGTGGCGAACTCACCACCGAAGTTGTCGAGATACGGGGTACTCCACGCGCTCAGGCTCACGTCGGCCGCCGAAGTGATCTGCGCAAACTCGGCAGCGTTGTACTCGGCGATCCCCGATGAGAGCACGATCTCAGAGGCGTACAGGGCGTCAACGACGTCCTCATCAGCCACGAGCGATGTACCGCCCGGGCTGCTGCCCTGCATGTACACCCGCCCTTCCACGATGGTGTTGCTGGTGAACACCGCTGTCACCCCGTTGGGGAACACCACCTCGAGCGGGTCGAACGTGGGCCATTCCCAGCGGCCATCGGCCACAAGATTCTCTTCCACCGGCTCCACAACTTCGGGTTGCTCCATCAGTTGGTCGGGCAAATCGCGCAGCGCCTCCCGAGCGGTGAGTTCCTGCGTGGCGGTTGCATCAATCGCCGCGAAAACGTCGGCTTCAGAGGGCATCTCTGCTGCGTTCGCCTCGGGGGTGGAAATGATGACGTGCGGCGCTGCGTTGGTCCAGCGTGCCTTGAATCGCAGATCGACAGCCTCGGGTGTGATTGCAGCGAGTTCTGCGAGCGCCGCCTCGTACTCCACTTCAGTGTTTGGGTATGCCGCGCCAGTGAGGAAACTCCTCACGTAGACGTCAGCAAAATATGTGTCTTGCAGGCTGTCGCGCCCAGCGTAGAACCCGTCGATACTCGCTTGGAGCTCGTCGACCGACACACCGATCTCTTCGGCGGTGAAGCCGAAGCGAAATGCCCGTTCATACTCGTCGAGCAGCGATCGCAGGGTTTCGTTCACCCGAGCGGGGTTGGTGAACGCATACAGCGCAGGTGCATCCAGCCCGCCGACGAACGAGTTGCTGCCCGTCGAGATCTGGTCGAACGGAGCCAATCCTGCAGCCACATCTTGGTCGAGACGACGCACGAGAGAGCTGAAGATCACGTGATCCAGTAACTCTGCCCGGTTGGCCGCGCCGGCGGCACCCGGAACAGTGGGCAATGGCAGCGTCACTTCTACGTCGACAGTTGACTGGTCGGGGTCGGCGTGGAGCGCGAACTGAGGCTCGGCGAAGAGAGCGAACGTGGTGTTTGCTCGCTCGGGCATGTCGGGAGTGGCGGCCGCGGCAGGGTCGAACAGTGTGGTGATTTGGTTGACGATGTCGTCGACGTCGATGTCGCCAACCACGACGACCGCAGCGTTGTCAGGTCGATACCACGCGTCGTAGTACTCGATGAGTTCGGCCGCTTCCATGTTTTCGATCGACGTGTCGTCGCCGATGGGTGACCGACCCAAGTAGCCCGTGCCGGGAAAGTACATGGCTTGGGCCACTTCGAACAGCCGCCCCTGAGTGGATTGCGTGCTGCGACGCCATTCGTCGAGCACAACACCGCGTTCGGCAACGACTTGGGCTTCGTCGAACGTTGCATGGCTGAGCCATTGTTCGAGCACTTGCATGCCAACGGCTACCGACTCGTCCGCATTCGGCACGCTGAGCTGATACACGGTTTCGTCGAAACTCGTGTATGCGTTGACGTCGGGGCCGAACTCGGCGCCGAAGCTTCGCAGTACGTCGATCAGCTCATTTTCGGGAAACAGCTCAGTGCCGTTGAACAACATGTGTTCGACGAAGTGGGCCACCCCGGTCGAGTCACCGAATTCGTCGACCGACCCGGCATTGATGGCGAGTTGTAACGAGGCTTTGGCGCCGGGGTTGTCGTTGTTACGCACGTAGAACTCGAGGCCGTTGGCGAGCACGCCGGTGCGGACGTCGTCATCGTTCGGCAGCACGTCATCGGATGGATTGACCAGACCCGGCAGCGGCACAACGTCCCGATTGACCGTTGTCGCGCTGGTGCCGGCAGAGGTATCGGCTGAGGTATCAGACGTGGCTTCGGAAACCGTCGAGTCGGACACCGAGTTGGTAGGCGCCGCTTCGTCGGTCGTCACTGTGACGTCGATCGCCGACCTCGACGGAGAACTCCCAGAACATGCCGCCAGCACAGCGGCCGCCGCGATTGCACATGCAACCTGTTTCGTCATCGTCCGCCGCCGCATGGACGGACCTTAGTGGCCACGCCTCCCGGTGTTTGAGCGACAACGGTCAGGTAGCGCACTCCGACTCGCCGATTTCGGCGACATACGGGCCGGTCTCGCCGAAGTCGGTGTAGAAGCTGGGGTCGTCTTCGAACGATGGGAACGCGTCGAGTTCTTTCAGGTCAGCCGCGACACCAGAAGCACCGCCCGAACGATCGAGCCAGCCGCGGAATGTTTCGCCCGCCTGGCGCTCAGCGGCAAACCTGCGGATCACGCGAACCGCGCCTTCGGCCGCGTTCTTGGCGGGAAGACGCAACGCCTTCTCGCCGAAGTAGATCTGTTCGTCGCCGACATAGCCGCCGAGCAGCATCTGGTAGCCGGGGGCCGATCTACCGTTGGCACGACGCTCGGCACCGAAGAACCCGATGTCTGACGCGTGGTGCTGGCCGCAGGAGTTGGTGCAACCAGAGATGTTGATGCGAATGCCGCCGACATCGGCGAGGCCTTCCTCTTCCAGCTTGTCACCGATCGCCTTTGCCAGACCTCGGCTTTGCGTGACAGCCAGGTTGCAGGTATCGGCGCCGGGGCACGCCACCACGTCGCGCGACAGTTCGGCGCCAGGTTGAGCCATGCCGATGGCGTCGAGACGCTCGAACAACGACGGCAGCTGGTCGACCGTCAACTCGCGGTACACGAGGTTCTGACGATTGGTCAAGCGCACGCCTGCGCCGAAGTCGCGCTGGATCTTGGCCAGCTCGCGGAACTGGTCGCCGGTGATGTCACCCAGTTCAGCCCACGCGTACGCCGAAACCGAACCGTTGGCCGCACCTAACACGACGTTTGACTGATACCAACGCACATAGGGTGACAAGCCGCCAATGGACACGGGAACCGGGTTCGCCGAAGCGCCATCGATGCCCTGCCCGATACGACTGGCGGATACGCCGTCGGCCAGGCCTGCCGGAGCGTCACCGTGCTGAACCACTTCCGGTGGGATACCCCCGGGCCAACTCGACGACGCGACCAGCATCTTGCGGCTGTTGAGAATGCGGCGACGCACCTCATCGATTCCCAGCTGGTCGACGACCCACTTCAAACGGGCCCGCAGCTTGTTGTCGCGGTTGCCGGTTTGCTCGAAGATGCGCAGGATGGCTTCGATGGTGGGAAGCAGTTGCTCGCGCGGCGTGAACTCTTCCAGCGCCAGCGCCGGGTGCGGGTTGGCCCCCAGGCCACCGGCGATGAACACTCGGAAGCCGCGTTCGATGGTGCCGTCGTCGAGTGTGCGGCTGACCGCGATGACGCCAGCGTCGTTGAACATCGCCTGTCCGCAGTCGGTCGCGCAGCCGGAGAAATTGATCTTGAATTTGCGCGGCAACCGCTGACCGAGCGGGTTGCGCACGAAGTGTTGGTACGACGCTTCGGCCCATTGGGTGATGTCGAGCACCTCTTGCGGGCAGGCCCCTGCGAGGTGACAACCCTGCACGTTGCGAACCGTGTCGCCGCACGCTTCGCGGCTGGTGAGCCCCACCGAGGCCATGTGTTCCATGACGTCGGGGATGTCGGTGAGTTCGATGAAGTGGAACTGGATGTTCTGACGGGTGGTGATGTGCCCCCAACCCCGGCTGTAGCGCTCTGAGATGAACGCCATCATCTCCAACTGCTCGGGGGTCATCGAGCCGTACGGCACCTTCACACGAACCATCTGCGCCGTGCCGCCCTGACGCTGCCCGTAGATGCCATTGGTGAGGCGAAACACGCGGAACACGTCGTCGCCGATTTCACCGGCCTGGTACTCGGCCAGTTTCTGTCGGAACTTGGCGATGTCTTCCATTTGCCCGGCGTCCCATTCCGAACGCGGCAACACGGCGATGCCGTGGGAGACGAACTGTTCCGTGCTCGATGTGTGTCGATGTGGTGGTAGATGTTTCGGTGATGGTCATGACGTGGCTCCTTCGGCGTTGATCGCCACGAGACTTGGCATCTCGTTCAAGACATCGCGAGCGGCAACGGCCCCGATGACGATCGTAGAGGGGTTACGCACCGGCTTCAGCCCGAGTTCGGCGAGGGTGAGGCGCTCGACGCATTCGTCGGCGCACGTGGCCGAGGTGATGATGGCGACCGGCGTGTCGGGTGCCATACCGCCGGTGATGAGACGTTGGCCGAGCGAGCGAGCGCGGGCGGCGCCCATGAGTACCACCAACGTGGTGCCAGCCCGGGCGAGCGCATCCCAGTCGAGGGCGGCCTCACCTTCGGTACCCGAGGAAGGGTCTTGATGGGCGGTGACGATGGTGACACCGCTGGACACGCCGCGCATGGTCACCGGAATGCCGGCCGCTGCTGGCGCGGCGATGCTGGAGGAGATGCCTGGCACCACTGCGACGTCGATGCCCACGGCGCGCAGCGCCTCGGCTTCTTCTCCGCCGCGTCCGAACACGAACGGGTCGCCACCCTTCAGCCGTACGACGGTGTCGAAGCGCCGACCGCGATCGATGAGCACGCCGTTGATGTAGCTCTGACTGTTCCGAGCCGAACCGGGAGTCTTACCAACATCGATCAGTTCGGCCCACGGGGCGGCCGACGCCAAGATGCGCGGCGTCGACCAAACGGTCGTGCACGATCACGTCGGCGCGTGCCAAGAGCGAGATTGCCCGCATCGTCAGCAGATCGGGGTCGCCGGGGCCAGCGCCTACCAAGTGAACGGTCATGAAACGGCTCCGAGCCCAATCGCCTGGCGCACACGCGCCCGCGCCTCGTCGTGACGACCCGACGCCACCAGTGCGACGAGATCGTCGTCGATGACAGTCTCCCAGCCAGGAAGTTCAGATGTGCCGAGCAACTCGCGAGCCTCGTCACGAATCTCGCTGAGGAGTTCGAGTAGTTGCGAATGCACATCGCTGAACTGAGCTTCGAGTTGCTGACGAACCCACTTCGACATGGCCGGGCTGCGGCCGTTGGTGGAGACGGCCAACTGCAGATCGCCTCGCTGCACCACTGCTGGAAGTGTGAAGGAGCAGTTCGCCGGGTCGTCGGCTGAGTTCACGAATACGTTGGCCGCGCGCCGATCTCGGGCCACTTGCGCGTTGACGGTGGGATCGTCGGTGGCGGTGATGACCAACCGATAGGAAGCAGCCTCACCCCGACGGTATTGGCGGCGGTGCCAGCGGACATCTGGATCTTCGGCCAGTTCAGCCACTGCGGAGGGAGCGACAACCGTGACAGCTGCGCCAGCCCGAAGCAAACCGGCAACTTTGCGAGACGCTATGGCGCCTCCCCCGACGACCAGCACCCGCTCACCGGCGAGGTCGAGGTTGACCGCGTACGGCGAGTGGAACGCTGGCGCAGTCATAGGTGCAGCCCGCACTCGGTCTTGTTGCTACCCGACCAGCGACCCGACCTGTCGGCGGCGGGCTCGGTGCACGGCCAGCAGCCGATGGACGCGTAACCGTCGAGCTGCAACGTGTTGACGAGAACATCGTTGGTGTCGATGTACGAATCGTATTCCTCGTCGGACATGTTGGCCATGGGGTTGACCTTGACGAGCCCGCGCTTGTCGATGGAAACGATCGGAGCGTTGGCGCGGCCAGGATCATCGGCCCGGCGCAGCCCGCTGAGCCAACCATCGGCGTGTAACGGCAGATAGTTCGCGAGCGGGGCAATCTTGCGGGCATCGCAGCAACCGTCGGTGCCGGCGGCCCACAGGTCTGCTGCGTCAGGGTCGGGGCGCAGCACGGTGAGGTTCAGTTCGTAACGCTCCATCGCCCGACGGACCGTGTTCAAGGTCTCGGCGAAATGGAAGCCGGTGTCGAGGAAGATCACTTCGATGTCGGGGTCGACCTTGGTGGCCAGGTCGACAAGCGTGGTGTCGGCAAAGGACGCCGTCATCGCCAGTCGACTGCCAAACTGCGCACTCGCCCATTCGATGATCTCGGTGGGCGTCTTGCCCTCCAACAGCTCGTTGGCGGCGGCAACTGCCTCGGCAGACATGGTGGCCCGACGGCGCAGCGCTACCGTGGTTGCGGCTGGCTCGAGCTGAAGTTCTGCGGGGGGCGCTGCGTGCATTGCTGGGATATCCGATCAGATTCGTCAGGTTTCGAGAACGACCATATCCCGACAACTCCTGCGCAATCAACTAAATCCCGATCATTTTTGTCGGTATTTACCACCTGTTCACAAAACCCCAGCTCAGAGGGTTAGCGTCGCGGTATGCGCCGCTCGATCGACGACTACCCAGCCGGCCCGCAGGACGTGCCTCCAGGTTGGGAGGACGATCTGGCCCCAGTGTCGTGGGCGATCGCCATCAGCGACGACTACGACGACGCCGAGCCTCGAGTGGTTCTGACCGTTGAAGAAGTCGGCCGACCCGGGGAGGGCTACGTCACCCACCTCACACCACAGATAGCCCGCCGTCTGAGAGCCGCCGTAGCCGACGCGTTGAAAGAACTCCGAGGCGAAGACAGGGCCCGGTGGCTGCTAGGTCCAGGCACTCCCAATAGAACGGCAGAGTTAGTGGATCAAGGACGAAGACTATCTCTGCTCTTAGCCGAGCAGGCGGTGGCGATGGGGTCGGTGAAGCCTTGTTGCAGGAGTCGGCGGATCAGCAACACACCGAAGATCGCGACGCCGCTGCCGATGGTGACCGCGCGCAGTGACGTCGAGTCGGCCAGTGGGCCTTGCATCATCAAACCGAGTGGATAGGCGAACCCCAGGACGAAGTTGTTGATGATCAGCGCCCGACCCCGCAACGCGTCGGGAGCCGACTGCTGGGTGATCGAAGTGAAGCTCGAGATGCACCCCATGTAGCAGCCGCCGACCACCGCCACGGCCGCCGCCGACACCAGCAGGTGAGGGGACAACCCGTACAGCACCAGCGCCGGGCCGAGTGCCGTCACCCAACCGACCGTCACGTTCCTCAGCCCAAACAGTTGGGTGAGGTGGCCCATGGACGCCCCCGCGATGACGGCACCAACACCTTGCGCGGCGATGAGGAGCGAGGTGCCGCCCTGCGCAGATCCGAACACCTTGGTCGCCATCTGTGCGATGAAACCGATGAACGGTCCGCCGAAAAACGCAACCGTCACCATCAGGGGAACCATCGTGCGAACTGCGGGATTGGTGCGACCGAACTCGATCGCGTCGCGGGTGGCTTCACGTACCAGTCGTTTGGTGCGCGGTGACTTCGGGATCTCGGCGGCGGTGATCGCGGCGATCACGGCGAGGAAGCTCGCAGCGTTGATCCACAACGCCGTCGACACCCCACCGAGAAAAATCGCGCCTGCGGCAACCGCTGGGCCGAGGATGCGTCCGAGATTCCATTGCGTGCTCGACAACCCGATCGCTGCCACGAGTTCCTCCTTGGGAACAAGGTCCGGCAACGTCGCCTGAAACGAGGGGAAGCCCACAGCGAACACACACCCGCCGAGCAATGAGAATCCGGCCAACAACAGCGGGGTCGCGTGCCCTGTTTGCACGGTGAGTGCCACGCCTGCAGCGATCACACATGAGGTCGCGTTCGAAAAGATGAGCACCTTGCGACGGTCGAACCTGTCTGCAAATGCGCCGCCGACCGGACTGAGGAACGCCGTGGGAAGGAAGCCGGCCGCCGCGACCACCGCAGACCACGTGTTTTCGGAGGTATCGGCAACGTAGAAGCTGAGGGCGGTCGTTTCCATCCAGGTGCCGACGTTGGAGATCATCGCCCCCAGCCACACCAGTAAGAACGCCCGCCGCTTGAACGGAGCAAAGCTGGGCGAAGCCACGCGGCGACGCTACCCGCCGTTGCGACAACCCGGTCGAGTTGCCCCGCTACGGCTGGCGACCCGTGAACGCAATCAGTTTCGTGGTTGGGTCTGCATCGGCGGAGACGACCACCCGAGGGCCGTAGTGGCCGCTGGAACGCAACATCTCGTCGATCGGTTCCATGCCCGCCAGCATTTGCGGGACGATGATCGGATCGAGCGTTTCGTCGAGGCCCGCCCCGCGTGCCAGATCCCAGGTGTGCACCAGCACGTCGCCGGTGACGATCATGTCGATGGCGTTCTCGACGCTCATCATCCCGGGAGGACCGACGTCGAACTGGATCGCCGCGGTGGAGGGGTCGTCGAGGAAACCCTGGATGGTGTCCGCAAACAATGCCCACGCGCCCGCCGGGTCGACGTCGACGGAAGGTCCGGTCGGCATGTCCAGCCCGCTTCGCCCGATGACGCTCGGCACCCACTCCACGATGTGGCGCACCACGTCACGAACCGTCCAACCTTCAGGCGGCGCTGGACTGTCCCATGCCTCTGGACTGACCTCGGCGACGCGATCGGAGAAGCGACCCGCCACGCGGCGAAATCGCTCGGCCGGAGTAGCCGCGATAGCCAGCAGGTCGTCGAGACGATTGAAGGTTTCCTGCATGCCGCCCTCCATTCCCGAAGCTATGTGTCCGTCTCGGAACTCCTGCGTAGCGTGCTGGACGAGCGTGGTCAACGTCGTCACCCCATCGGCCTCGGTGAGCGTCATCGTGTTCACCGACTGAGCGTCAGGAAAGCCCTCGAACACTTCCGTCGACACCACTCGACGTGGAGGTTCGATGGCGCGATATGTGCCGTGCCATCCCATCTCGCTTCCGTCGTCGCTCCGCGACACGTAGCGCCAGGAGCCGCCTACACGGAAGTCGATCTCGGCCGACACCAGCGGGGCCCAACTCGGCCCCCACCAGCGAAGTACGTGGCGAGGTGTCGTGACGGCTTCCCACACGAGCTCGGCCGGCGCGCCAAACGATCGTGTGATCAAGATCTCGGTGTCACTCGGAAGGGTGACGACCGCTGAGCCGTACCGGCTGTGCTGTGCAGTGTTCATGACTCGTGTCTGCTTTCGTTCGGGATGGTCGTCTGCAGGTCGCGCAACAAGTCGTCGAGTCGGTCGAGGCGCTCGTTCCACATTTGTTCGAACTGTGAAGTGAACTCATGGACCGGGCGGAGCGCGGCGGCGTTCACTCGGTAGATGCGCCGCTTGCCCGTTTGGCGGCAGCGAACGAGATCCACATCGCGCAACACCTTGAGATGCTTGGAAACGAGGGGCTGGGTGATTTGGGGCTGCGCAGACCGCAATCGATCCACCAGCGCGCTCACGTCATGCTCTCCCGAACTCAGCGTGACGAGAATGTCACGGCGGCACTCATCCCCGATGGCGTTGAACACGTCGGCTGTCGTAGCGGTACGAGCCATGCGGTCATCATATACCGATATTGGAATATGTCAAGAGAACCCGGCCGGGGTGCCGTGTCGTGTCAATTCATCGACGAGCGGAACGGTCGGTCACAGCAAGACGGAGGGAGGTTCGGCGTTCGTCACGAATGCCAGTTCCTGAACTGCTCTCGTCATGGCCACATACAGCAAACGCGCGCCCCGTGGTGTGTCGCCGAGGATGTCGTGCGGGTTCACCACCACGACTCCATCGAACTCCAAGCCTTTCACCGTTTCGGCGCCGAACACCGGCACCTCGTTGGCCGCGAGTTCGTGCAAGTGATCGACGGCGACGAAACCTGCATCGGCAAGAGATCCGGCGATTGACTCGTGGAGTTCCACCGGAGCCACCACGCCGGTGAGGCGATGCCGGTGCTTCACAAAGGCAACAACGTTTGCGACCCCACCCGCGAGCGCTCCTGGGTCGAAGTGGTGCCATGACGGAGCATCTCCGTCCGCGCGGACCGAGCGAGAAGCCGTCGAGTCGACGCCGGTCAGCGGTAGCAACCGGTTGGCGATCGTGAGAATCGGCTCGGGTACTCGGTAGCCAATGGTGAGATCGGCGACGGTTCCGGTGGCACCGAGGTGCGCGAACACATCTTGCCATCGCTCTTGACCAGCGGGAGTCGTGGACTGGGCAACGTCGCCCACCAGGGTGCACGAACCAACCGGTGTGCGTCGTCCGATGACCCGCAGGGCAACGGCCGAGTGGTCTTGGGCTTCGTCCACCACCACGTGTCCGTACGTGAACGGTGTGCCGTTCAACAGAGTGTTGGCCTCGTCGATCAGGAACTGGTCGGCAGCCGTGAACCTGCGGCGTTTGCCACCAGGGCCGTCGAGGTACCGATCGACGAGCGCAACGGGTTTCTGAATCGGCCACGCCTTGTTGATCGCGGTCTTGAGCGGTCCTGCCTCGCTCCACCGGTCTTCGCCACCGCAACGTCGCCGAAGGTCGGTCTGCGCAAGCACGCGGAGACGCTCACGACGCTGATTGATCGGCACCACCCCGCCCTTGGCAATCTCGACCCACTCGGCGAGCTGCTCAGCCGGGAACACGAACCGGCGCGCTCCCACGGGAACCACGACCTCGTCGGTGGGCGCCACGATCGTGGCGAGGGCTGCCTGCTCCAGTTCGAGCAGCCGCTGGGGCGAGCCCTTCCAACGAGCCTCATCGGGAGTGTCGACCCCCGTGAGTTCCACCTTCGGGACACAGAGGTCGAGGGCGGTGCACTGGCGCACGCTGCGTTCACCGAGCGACGGCAGCACGTTTCCGATGTAGTCGAGGAACGCACGGTTCGGCCCCACGACCAATACACCGTCACGCGAGAGGCGGCCGCGGTGCTCGAACAACAGGTACGCCGCCCGGTGCAACGCCACCGCCGTCTTGCCAGTACCGGGGCCGCCCTGCACGATGAGCGCTTGGTCGATGTCGGCCCGAATCACGATGTCTTGCTCTGCTTGAATGGTGGCGACGATCTCGCGCATCGCGCCGGACCGCTCGGCACCGATCTCCGCGAGAACAGGATCGGGAATCCCCGATGCAACCGCACCACTCTCGGGGTCGTCGAGTTGCTCATCGAGATAGGCGGTCATCTCACCATCGACCAGGGTGAATCGGCGACGGAAGTCCACTCCCAACGGATCCACCGCCGTGGCGCGATAGAACGGCGCTGAAATCGGTGCTCGCCAGTCCACAACTACGGGGTCGTGTTGATCGTCCTCGATGTGGCGACGCCCGATGTACCACCGCTCGGGAGTGCCATCGGGGGCCGGCCCATCGATTCGGCCGAAGAACTCGCCGGCTCCAGGGGAACGTAATGACGCGAGCGCTTCCCACACCGCCATCTCGATGTATTCAGCCGTGATGGCGTCGGCAGATGACTGCGGATCGACCTGCTCCAGCCGATCGATCATCCGGTCGCGACTGGCCCGCGCGAACGTCAACTGGGCGCGTTCGGATTCGAGTTCCGGAAAGGCTTGCGAGTTCATGATCATCTGCTCCTGCGGCAGCAACCCTGCAGACAGGGGAAGACACACTACCGGCCGACTACCGCGGACTCTCGGGCAGACTGTCCGGCGTGCCGTTGCCCCCTCCCACGCAATACCCACTGCAGGTTCGAGGTCTGTCCAAGCGATTCGGCACCACACTCGCGCTCGACTCGCTCGATCTCGACGTCCCTGCCGGGAGCTGTTTCGGTCTGGTAGGCCCCAACGGCAGTGGCAAATCGACGACCCTTCGATCGATCGTTGGGCTGGTTCGCCCTGATGCGGGAAGCATCGTGGTGGTTGGGCACGATGTTGCTGCTGACGTGCGCGCCGCCCGCAGCGAGTTGGGTGTGGTGCTCGACCCTCTGCAACTCTTCGAACGCCTGACAGCGCGCGAGTTTCTCACCACCGTGGGCGAGATCCGCAGGCTCGCGCCCGACGAGACCGCTGCTCGGATCGAGCAGTTGCTCGCAACGCTTGCGTTGAGCGACGATGCCGATCGCCAGATTGCCGGCTTCAGCCACGGCATGCGCAAGAAGACCGCACTCGCTGCCGCGCTCCTGCACCGTCCGCGCCTGCTCTTGCTCGACGAACCGTTCGAGGGCGTTGACCCCATCTCAGCTCGCACCATGCGTTCCATGCTCGACCGCTTTCGCACGGGTGGCGGGACCGTGGTGTTCTCCAGTCATGTGATGGACTTGGTGGAGCGGATGTGCGACCACGTCGCGGTCATCGATCACGGACGGGTGGTCGCCGCTGGGAAAATCGACGAGTTGCGTGCTGGTCGACGGCTCGAAGATGCCTTTGTTGATGTGATCGGCGCATCCGACGTCAGCGCAGATGCGCTCGACTGGCTCGGCTGAGCCGAAATGCCAGAAGTGTTCGCCACGATCGCGACGTTCGGCAGGCTTCGTTGGCGCCTGATCCGTGGCGCGATTCGATTGGGTGGCGTACAGCAACTCGGCGCCGTCCTCGGCATTGCGATTGCCGTCATCGCCGGAGTGGCCGGATTTGTCGCCGGACTTTTCGTCGAACGACTCGACGCAAATGTTGCGGATGTACGCGTGTTCGCAATCACCGGGCTGGTAGTCGCAACGATGGCATTCGGAGTCATTGCCGGGGTGTCGCAATCGGTCGACCCGCGAGTGATCGCCACCGAACCGCTGACCGACATCCAACGTGCCGCGGGCATTCTCGCCGCCGTGGCACTCGGCCCTGTTGGCCTCGCCACCGCGGTGGTCGGCGCTGGTCTGGCACTCGGCGCAGTCGACGGAGCAATGTCGGTGCCGATCCTCATCCTCGCAACGGGGTCATGGCTGGCGTCGTTGCTGCTCGCCGCTCGAACTGTCACGAACGCGCTGGCCATGCTGGCTGCACGGTTTCCGCGGGGCGGACAACTCGTCGTCGGCATCACCGGACTGGTGTTCTACGGAGCATTCCAAATCATTCCCGCTTGGCTGAGCGGACTCGACGAGTCAGACAGGCATCGGGTTGCTGAGGCACTGCGATTCTCTCCGCCCGGCCAGATTGCGGCAGCCTTCGACGATGCGGGCAGCAACCCGGGCCAGGCAGTCGTGCACGTCGCGCTGGCCTCGCTATGGCTTCCGGTACTGGCCGCAGTCTTCGTCGCGACCACCACTCGGCTTGGTGAAACGGTTTCGCGCTCGGGAACGCAATCGTCGTCGGCAGATCGCGGTCGGCTCGGCCGCACGGTGCGTCGATGGTGTGGAACCGGGCCGACCGGTGCGCTTGCCTGGCGATTCATTCTCGTGCGGCTGCGTACACCGCGCACGTTGCTCGAGACCATCACCGGGTCTGCACTTGGGGTCGGTGCGGTGTTGATTCCCAGCTTGGTAAGTGACACTCCGGGCAGCGGCGCGGTGCTGGTTGGCGGAGCGATTCAGCTCGCGGTGCTGTTCGGCGCCGGCAACACATTTGGCAATAGCGGCCCGCCGATCATCTACGAATTCCTGGCAGGGGCCGACCCCCGAACATTCGTGCGCGCCGCTGCTCGGGGTGTGATGATCGTGGCGGCTCCGCTGGCACTGATCGGGCCGCTCCTCACCACGGCAATCACGGGCGAGTGGGCGTACTTCCTTGCGGGGGTCGGTGTCGGGGTGGGCGGGTTGTTCGCCGGCACGGGCGCGGCCGTGGTGCAATCTGCGCTGGTACCCATTGCGATACCCGAAAGCGACAACCCGTTCGCGGGCGGAGAGTCGGGCAAAGGCATCGTTGCGGCACTGTTGTTGGTGTGTGTATTGACAGGTCTGGCGGTCGCCACCGTGCCCATCGCGATACTTCTGATCTGGGCCACCTTCACCGGCAACGTCATCATCATCACGGTGTCTGGCCTGGCGACGGTGCTCGCCGGATGGGTCGTCATGCGGCTCGGCGAGCGCATCGCCACCGCTCGAATCATGAACCACGAGCCCGAGTTCATGGCCGCGGTCACCCCGGCACGTTGACACTGCTGTCCGGCCCGTCGGACTACGGTGGTCGTCATGACGCCTGCGAGCCAGTCGAACCCGGAGCAATAACACAGTGATTTGGGCTGGTGTAGCGGTCGCAATCATTCTTGTCCTCGCTCCTTGGCGCGGTCGCTGCTGCGACGCGCACACCCGCCTGCGTCCTCAGAGTCCGCGTCGAGTACATCTCCAACGTGGGAGTTGACAGAGGCCGATCGGGTGCGCCGCATTGCCCCTGCCGCTCCGATGGTCGGTCTGGAGGCCGCCCTCGACGGCGTGACCGATGCCCAAGGGCGAACGTTACGCGAACAACTCGACGCCGAAACCAGCGGAATCGATCAGCTCCGCGTGGAAGACGACACGAGCCCAATCCTGCGGCGCGCACTCGATCACGTCACCCCAACAGAGGCCGGCGAGCCGGACGACGGAATCACGAGCGACTCGCCAGACAGCGATGGCTGACTCTCCACCGGTGCTTTGCAGGCTGCGTTGCCGGGGTACGATCGCGCGATGGACATGGACAACGAGTTGATCGCCGAAGACACCACAGTCAACGAAACCAGGGCTGACGAGAAGACGATCGCTGCGTCAATCACTGATGAGCTGCTGATCGAGGAGATTTCGATCGACGGCATGTGCGGCGTTTACTGATCGACGAGACCATCGAGCCGATCGCCATGATCAACTGCGATGCGGTCACCGAATCGCTGCTCGAGCGTCGCCTCGAGCTCCACCCAAAGGTCGCTCTGCGACCCGAACCGTTCGGCGCGCTGGCTTACCACTACGACACGAGACGGCTGGTCTTCCTCAAGCATCCCGACGTCGTCACCGTGGTTCGTGAACTCGGCACACATCCAACGGTGGCCGCCACGCTCGACGCGTGCGGTATCGAGGCCAGCCGGCGCGCCGCATTCGTGAACGCTCTGACGTCGCTGCTCGAGTCAAACATCCTGAAGGAATCTGCACCGTGACACTGCTCGTCGACCAGCTCAAGCGTGGGCTCGAAGCTCCCATCTGTCTCACCTGGGAACTCACCTACGCGTGCAACCTGGAGTGTGTCCACTGCCTGTCGTCGTCGGGCCGACGAGACCCGGCGGAGCTCACGACCGCCGAGGCCAAGCACGTGCTCGATCAGCTGCGCGACCTGCAGGTGTTCTACATCAATCTGGGCGGTGGCGAGCCGATGATTCGCCGCGACTTCTTCGAGATCGTCGAGTATTCCATCGCTCAGGGAATCGGCGTGAAGTTTTCGACGAACGGTGCCTTCATCGACGCGGCCAAGGCCCGCCGTCTCGCCGCGATGGACTACCTCGACATTCAGATCAGCCTCGACGGCACCGACGCCGTCACCAACGACGCGGTCCGCGGCGATGGCTCGTACGCAACGGCGATCAGGGCGATGGATCACCTGCGCGACGCCGGATTCGGCCCGTTCAAGATCTCCGTCGTGGTCACCCGTCACAACGTCGACCAGCTCGACGAGTTCAAAGCACTCGCCGACTCCTACGGTGCGCAACTCCGCGTCACGCGCCTGCGCCCGTCGGGTCGCGGCGTCGATTCATGGCACGACCTGCACCCTACGAACGCACAGCAATTCCAGATCTACAATTGGTTGCTGGCGCACGGCGACAACGTCCTCACGGGCGATTCATTCTTCCACCTCAATGCTCTAGGGGAAGAGCCGCTCCCCGGCCTCAACTTGTGCGGAGCCGGCCGAGTGGTCTGCCTCATCGACCCCATCGGCGACGTGTACGCGTGCCCGTTCGTCATTCACGATGAGTTCAAGGCCGGCAACGTCCGTGATCAAGGCGGTTTCGGCAAGATCTGGAAGCACAGCACCTTGTTTGCCGAGCTCCGTGAACCCCAGTCGGCGGGGGCGTGTGCATCGTGCGGTCAGTTCGACGCATGTCAGGGCGGTTGTATGGCTGCCAAGTTCTTCACGGGCCTGCCACTCGACGGCCCAGACCCGGAGTGTGTTGGCGGCGAAGGCGAACTGGCGCTCGCAGGTGTCATTTCAGGGTCGGTGCCACGACCCATGGGCGATCACTCCAAGCCAAATCGGGCCACGCCCGTGACGTTCACACGCAAGTAGCAACGTGAGCGACTTCTGGTGGGTGCTCGTACCGATCGCCTATCTGATCGGTACCTTTCCCAGCGCCCACATCATCGCCAGCGCGAGCGGCATCGATATCCGCGAGGTCGGATCGGGGAACCCAGGGGCTTCGAACGTCATCCGAACGCTCGGTTGGAGGCGCGGCGGCTGGGTGTTGCTCATCGACATGGCCAAAGGCGCCATCTCGGCCGGCGTCGGGCTCGCTGTCGCCGACCGACATGCGGGCTACCTACTCGGAGCAGCTGCCATCGTTGGCCATGTGTTTCCTCTCTGGCAACGGTTCCGGGGCGGCAAAGGAGTCGCCACCGGTGGCGGAGTCTTCTTGGTGATGTCACCGCTGGTTTTCGTGGTCCTGACTGCGGTGTGGTTTCTGATGTTGCAGCTCACCAAGAAGGCATCGGTTGCCTCGATCGTGATCGTTGTGTTGCTCCCAATTTGCATTGGCATTGTGCACCGCGACGTCTGGGAAGTTTTCGCCACGATCATCCTCTGTGTACTGGTGATGGCCCGGCACCTCGGCAACATCCGCCGTTTGATACACCGCCGCGAGCACGGGTTGCAGAGCTGAGCCTTCAGCCTGTCAGCCGTTGACGATGGTGTACGACTGGGCCAAGATGACCGAGCCGTCGACCGACGCTGACAGGTAGAGCGCGCCGCTCTCACCGAAGGGAAGATCGGCCAACGAGATGGTGTCGAGCGGTTGCTCCATATGCCAGTTGGTAGCGCTTGCAACCAAGGCGCCTCCATCTGTCGAGCAATTCGAGTCGCACGTGAGCGGCCGGTTGGAGGTGATGCGGATCGTCACCGGCCGCGCTCCGTTCGAAGTGGTGAGCAGCGAAATCGCCACCCGAACGATCGGACCTTCGGACGAAACGCTGACCTGGAACGTGTCGGTCGGATTCGCAAGAGTCGTGGTGGTCGCCGGCGCTGGTCGTGGTCGTATCCGGGCTGGTGGTAGCTGGCGCGGTGGTGGTCGTATCCGGGCTGGTGGTAGCTGGGACAGTGGTGGTCGTGTCCGGGCTGGTGGTAGCTGGAGTCGCCGTGGTCGTGGGCTCGGTCGCCGGCACCGGCGCTACCAACATGGGGGTCGGGACGAGTGACCGTGAACTCGCTTCGGCGGCGGGACGCGAGACGACGATCGGCGGGGCCGGCGCATCGGTGGCAGGTGGAGGTGCGACCGAAACGGTGGTGCTGGTTGTCGGGCTTGCAGCAAACTCGTCAATCACGAATGAGTCTGAAAATTCACCATCTGGTATCGCATTGACAAATTCGAGCGGCTCGTTGGCGGCACCTTCGGCGGCAACCTCATCGGGTAGACGAGGTTTCATGACTTCAGTGACTGAGGTTGGTGCAGCCTGGGCGGCGCTTTCAGTTCCGCCGTCGCTCGCGACAGCGGCGACGACACCAACGCTGACGGCAACGAGCGCTGCTGCGGCCGCCGCAACGAGCGTTCCGTTGGCGGCACCAGATGTTGCTGCGCCCGCTCTCAGTGCGCGGCGTGCGGCGCCACCGGCCACGGCGGCAGTGGCCGCACCGCCACCGACAACTGCCGCAACTCCGGACGAAGTGGTTGCGCCGAGCCAGAGGGCCACTGGCCACGCGACCACTCGGGACACGGCCATCGGCTGGTCGGAACACAAGCCACAGGAGTCGATGTGCGCGTTCAACAGCGCAGCCGTCATGGGCGACAAGGTTCCGGCGTCGTAGGCATCGCGGTGAACGTCGGCGAGTCGATGCAACTCGTCGGAACGCTCGTTGAGCTGCTTGGCAAACTCGGAGCGAAACCCCTGCCGGGCGCGTTTGGTGAGCGCGGCCACAGAGTTCGCCGACATATGCATTTCGCGCCCGATGTCGCGGGGCTTGCGACCTTCTACTTCTGTTGCCCAGAGCACCTGCATCCAACGGTCTGGCAGGAGGCCCAACGAATCGTCGACCACCGATGCCAAGTACATCTCGTCTTCGTCGAACGTGGCAGAAAACGTCGGTGTTGCGCCGGCGCTCGATGTCGGTGGGAATCTCACGCGAGGTTGGTCGACGCGACATCTGCACGGCCGCGTTGCGCACTGCCATTCGCAAGTACGCCCGAAACTCGCTGTCTGGGCCGCCACCTGCGCTGATTGCCCGAAAGACGCTGGCAAACGCCTCGGAGACCACATCATCGGGATCGAAGCTGGTGTGTCGTCGAGCTTCTCGCAGGGCATGGGGCCGATGGCACGAATACAACGCCTCGAACGCCTCTGCTGAACCTGCGCGCGCCTCGCGAATCAAGTCGGCGTCGGCACGCGGCATCAACAAAACATTTCTCATCGCATCGCACCTCCACCTGCACGACGTCGACCAAGCCCGAAAGAACTTGTCGCCAGCGGCAAGGTTACCCCGCACCGAGTCACTCACCTCATGAGGCCGAATATCCTGCTCAGAAAATGAGTGCGGAAAGAAATCTCAGAGATCTTTCCGCGAGTGCGTCATCATTCGCGAAGTCATCGCGTCTGTAGGAATAACACACCAATCGGCGGGCACCGCGCGGCTGATCGATTTGGAAGGGCGCTCGGGCGTCGTTACTTCCGAAACGGACGATCGCTGCCTCTCGGGTGTGGCCACCTCGGCGGAGAGGTGGCCACACCCCAAACTCGCCCCTCAATCTCCCTGGCGGCGGACTCATCCCACCGCCGCCAGGGAGTCTCACTCCGAGTCTTCCGGGCGCCGCCACGCATCAACTGGCAAAGCGTCGACCTCGGTGGCCAGTCGTTGCGCATCGAATGATCGGGGCAACCGAACGAACGCTGAATGAAGTTGCACGGCAGGTTCAGTTCACCGCGAGATTTGTGGCGGTTACAGGTCGAGGGCGCGGACGAGTGGGGTGAGATCGAGTGCGTCGAGCGCTGGCAGGTGGACGTCGACCGCATCGTGCAACAGGTGTTGCCAGAAATCGTGGCGGAAGAAGTGACGACCTTCGCGCACGACGTAGTTGAGTAGGAAGAAGCGATAGGCCTCGGCGAGGAAGTACACCTCGGCGGCGGTCAATGGGTACACCATGTGGTACGCCCTGAGAAACGCGACGAATCGCGGTTCCAACAGGGTGTGCGCGCTATAAGTAAACGTTGAGCGGTCACCGGTTCGCGACGACACCCGTGACAGAAAGTAGAAATCGAGGAGGCGCGACTCCACGCGGAACCAGTCGTAGTCCCACCGGCTGAACAAGTGGAACTGGCGCGAATGCTCGTCGGCTGCCGCCTCGTCGAACTCGACGGAGAAGTTGCCGAGGTTCCAATCGATCAAGACGGGGATCTTCGGCCAGTAGTCGTAACCCGAATCATGCACCGCCATGAGGAAGCGGTGGGTATGGCGTCGAACGAGGTCGATGCGGCTCGACTCCAAGCCGAACTGTTCGGCAGCGGTGCGCGAACCGAGGTTTTCGTACAGGTTCACCGCATCCGACTTGGCTGTTTTCGACGGTGCCGGCACCAGGCGTGCGACAGCGGCACACGCCTTGTGAAACGTTGCCAACTCGGTGCCGAGGCGAGCCACCTGGTTGTCGGTGAGAATGCGCGGGAGTCGATCTTTCACGACGACTTCTTCGTAGAACACCGCCCACATTTCGCCGTCATACCAAATGAAGGGTTTGCCGTCTCGGGTCAAGCACGTCGGCGAGAAATCCGTCCCAGCGGCCGCCGTGCAGCAACTGGGTCACCCGGTGCAGTCGATCGTGATCTTCGGCAAACAGGAAGAATGAGCCATAGTTCGACGACTTGGCGATCACCTGGTGGCCGTCGCTGAGATGCAGGCGGTACACCCGGTTGGTCGACACCATGGCGCTGAGCTCTTCGACGTCGAGAATGGCGCGTGGATCTGCAAAGTCCGACCACGCAGCAGCAACCACCTCGCGGTGGCGACGATCGGTCTCGGCTTCGTTCAGCACCGTTTCACCATAGATGGCGAGGCGACGCAAGAGTACCGTCACTCGCATCGCTGGGGGTCAGCCTAGCGAAAGCGGCGCAGGCGGAGGCTGTTGCTCACTACGAACACGCTGGAAAAGGCCATCGCAGCTCCGGCGATTGCCGGTGACAGTCGACCGACATCGCCAGCGGGATCGCCAGCACGTTGTAGGCAAACGCCCAGAACAAGTTGCCTTTGATGGTGCCGAGCGTGCGGCGGGCGAGGCGAATGGCGTCGCCGGCGGCAACCAGGTCGGCGCGGACGAGGGTGAGGTCGCTCGCTTCGATCGCCACGTCGGTGCCGGTGCCCATAGCGATGCCGAGGTCGGCTTGCGCCAGCGCAGCCGCGTCGTTCACCCCGTCGCCCACCATGGCGACGACCGCGCCCCTCGCCTGCAGTGCTTTCACTGCTTCGACCTTCTCGTGCGGTAGCACCTCGAACAACACGTCATCGATGCCCACCTGAGCAGCGACCGAACGAGCCGTCGCCTCGTTGTCACCGGTGAGCAACACCGGCTTCAGACCGCAGCCGACGAAACTCGGCGATCGCAGCAGCGCTGTTGGCTTTGACCTCGTCTGCGACCGCGAGGTGCCCCACGAGCTCGCCGTCTGCGTAACGCAACTCGACGACGGTCGCGCCCGGATTGATGTCGGCTTCCCCGATTCGGCCTGCCGATCGAGTACGCCGCGCCGTCGACCATGCCACGGACGCCGACACCAGGCTCGTTCGAGAACTCGGTCACGGTCGGGAGCTTGCCGAACTCTGCGGCAGCGGCCCGCTGAATCGCCGGGCAATCGGATGCTCGCTGCCCGACTCCAGACGCACCAGCGACTCGGAGCACCTCGTCGCGGCCGTAGCCGAGGCGCAGGCCGCACGTCGGCGAGCGTCATCACACCAGTGGTGACGGTGCCGGTCTTGTCGAGCACGATCGTGTCGACCGCACGAGTCGACTCGAGTACCTCTGGGCCTTTGATGAGCAAGCCGAGTTGTGCTCCACGGCCGGTGCCCACCAGCAGCGCCGTAGGCGTGGCCAGACCGAGCGCGCAGGGACAGGCGATGATCAGCACCGCCACCGCCGCCTCGAACGAACGGGTGCCATCCCCGGTGACGAGCCACCACACGATCAGCGTTGCGATCGACAACAGGATCACGACCGGAACGAAAATTGCCGACACACGATCGGCGAGTCGCTGCACCGGCGCCTTGCCCGATTGAGCACCGTCGACGAGCCGCGCGATCTGCGCCAACGCAGTGTCCGCGCCAACGCCAGTCGCTTCCACCAACAGTCGACCGTTGGTATTCACCGTGGCGCCAAGAACCTGGCCGCCCACGCCAACGTCGACGGGCACACTCTCGCCGGTGACCAACTGATCGATCGATCGCCGAGTTGCCCTCGCGGACCACGCCGTCTGTTGCGATCTTCTCGCCGGGCCGCACGACGAACTTGTCACCTACCTGGAGTTCAGCAACCGGCGATGCGTCGCTCGTTGCCATGTTCATCGACAACGGCGACGTCGTGCGCACCTAGGTCGAGCAACGCACGCAGCGCGGCTCCGGCTCGTCGCTTCGATCGCGCTTCGAAGTATCGCCCGGCCAGGATGAACGCCACCACGGTCGACGCGACCTCGAGATAGATGTGCGCAGGTTCGCCGTCAGCCATGCCAGCGTGGGCGCTGGTCGCCCGCATCGCCAGACCCCATCGACCCGATATCCATGACTGTCATGCCGATATCGCCGGCCGATGTGAACACCAGCGCCCACAACGACCACAGGTACGCCGCCCACACGCCGACCGACACCAACGTGTCCATCGTTGCTTGGCGGTGACGGAGGTTGAGCACCATCGCACGGTGGAACGGCCAAGCTGCCCACGTGGTCACCGGCGTAGCCAACGCCGAGCGCGACCCATTGCCACCCATCGAACTGCAAGGCTGGGATCATCGAGAGCAGCAGTACCGGCACGCCCAGCACGGTTGCCACCACCAAACGTCGCAACAGGTCTCGAGCCCGAGCTTCCTCGTCGAGCGGCGCCGACCCAGCGAGCTGTGCTCCGTAACCGACCGACTCGATGGTGGCGATCAGGTCTTCAGCGCCGAGCCCACTTGTTCCCACCCGCACGCGAGCACGCTCGGTGGCGTAGTTCACCGATGCCTCCACACCGTCGAGCTTGTTGAGCTTGCGCTCGATGCGCGACGCGCACGCCGCGCACGTCATCCCCGTGACGTCGAGTTCGACGAAACCCGGGGCAGCTTCGAACCGACCGATGAGGTCCGTCGACCCCAAATCAGTTCGTGACGTCGAAGCCGGCTTCATCGATCGCCTCCACCAGTGCAGCGCGGTCCAGGTTGGTTCCGGCGACAGTGACAAGCTTGGTCGTGAGGTCGACATCGACCGAGGTGACGCCCGGCACGTTGGACACCTCTTTCGTGACCGAAGCTTCGCAGTGACCACACGTCATGCCAGGGACGGTGAGGGTGATGAGATCAGACAATCAGACATGGGAACTCCTTCGAGTGAGTGATGACGGCGTGGTCACGACTTGACGAGGCGTTCGATCGCACGACTGGCTTCCGCCAGTTTGAGTTCGGCTTCAGAGCTGTCGCCCGACTCGATGGCGTTCGCGACGCAGTGGCGAAGATGCTCATCGACCAATTGCACGGCGACCGATTGCAGCGCCTTCGTGGAAGCAGACACCTGGGTGAGCACATCGATGCAGTAGGTGTCGTCGGCGACCATGCGCTGGATGCCGCGGACCTGACCTTCGATGCGCTTCAGGCGGGCGAGAATCGCGGCCTTGTTGTCGTGATACCCGGGGGTCGCCGACTGATCATCTGTAGCCATACCAATACCCTACCGGGGTATAGGTATTCGCGCAAGCCGAGGTTGTCGCCCGGGGAGTTCAGCCGGGTCGACCGACGTAGGTGACCTTGTTCCAACTCACCGAGGAAATCTTCACCACGTCGCCGGTGGCCGGCGCGTGCAGGATGGCGCCACCGCCGAGATAGATGCCGACGTGGCTGATTGGTGAGTAGTAGAAGAGCAGGTCGCCGGGTTGAGCTTCAGACGGAGGCACGCTTGGCAACATGGCTGCCTGAGCACGCGAGTTGCGGGGCAAGCTCACACCAGCCTGCGCCCAGGCGTAGTGGGTCAGGCCAGAGCAGTCGAACGATTCACCTGGGTTCGACGTGGCGTAACGGTACGGAACGCCCAACTGACCTTGCGCCGCCGAGATAGCCACACCGACCCTGCCAGAAGGAGATGGAGCGTTCGAGACTGGCGCACTGGCGGCAGGTGCACTGGTAGCACCGCCCCCGGTTGCAGTTGCGCCACCGGTGGAAGTGGTTCCACCGCCGCTGGAACTACCGCCACTCGACGAGCTGTTGCCGCCACCACCAGAAGACTGCGACGCCGCATATTGCGCTTGCATTTCGGCATACGCGGCGGCGGCGCGGCGCTCTTCCTCTTGCTGGATGAGTTCGCCCAATCGTGCTTCTTCGGTCTCGCGACGCTCGGTGTATTGCGCGGTGAGATCTTCGGTTTGTTGCTGCTTGTCGGCAATGGTGACGGTGAGCGCTTCAACTTGGTTGCGCTTGTCTTGCAGATCTCTCTTCGCCTCGTCGAGCTCAGAGATGAGTTCGTCGAGGTCGTCGGTGGTTCCTGTGCCCACGTCCATTGCGACTCGGCTGTACTGCTGGCCCCGCAAGTCGTCGCTGTATGCCTCCGCATTCGAGAACAGTGGGCCCGAACACATCGCTGCCAGACCCGGTGAACGCTTGCACGGCGACGGCCGCGAGGTCGCCTCGCAACGACACGAGCTCGGCTTCCTTGGCGGCGACACGTGCCTCGGCGTCGACGATCTCGACGTCGAGTTGGCTCTTCTGGTCGACGGCCTCGGCGTAGTCCTCGGCGAGGATGTCGGCCTGCTCGTGCAAACGGTCGAGTTCGTCGACGATCCGCTCGACCTCGCGACGCTGATCTTCGACGGTGGCGAGCACGACATTGGGCGACACGAACGGCGTCACGAACAACACGGTTGCCACCAGGACGGCACATCGGGCGAGGCGGCTGGTGCGGCGACTGGTGGCGCGAGCTAACGAATCAGGGGACGACATAGGACGTTGGAAGTGTACCGACTATTACGAACAGGTTGCGATCGCGACGATCAGATGTCGACAGATGTCGAGGGTCGCACAATTGCTGTCCCATTCACCTACTCCCATTCGATGGTGCCGGGGGGCTTCGACGTGATGTCGTAGGCCACTCGGTTGATTCCCGGCACCTCGTTGATGATGCGTTGCGACATCTTCTCCAGCAGTTCGTAGGGCAGGCGCGCCCAGTCGGCGGTCATCGCGTCGTCGCTCGTGACAGCCCGAATGATGATGGGATGGCCGTAGGTGCGCTCGTCGCCCATTACGCCCACCGAACGGATGTCGGGCAGCACGGCGAATGCTTGCCAAATCTCACGTCCGAGCCCTGCTCCGTCGATCTCCTCGCGCACGATCGCATCGGCCTCTTGCAGCATGGCCACCTTGTCGGGGGTGACTTCACCGATGATGCGAACGCCAAGGCCTGGGCCGGGAAAGGGCTGACGCCACACGAGTTCGTCGGGCAGCCCGAGTTCAGAGCCAAGCGTGCGAACTTCGTCTTTGAAGAGGTCGCGTAACGGCTCGATCAGTTCCAACGTCATGTCTTCAGGCAGGCCGCCAACGTTGTGGTGGCTCTTGATCACATCGGCGTTGCCATCGGCCCCACCAGATTCGATGAGGTCGGGATACAAGGTTCCCTGCACCAGAAACGCCGCTTCGGTCAGACCTACCGGTGTTCTCCTCGAAGATCCGAATGAACAGCTCGCCGATTGCCTTGCGTTTCGTTTCCGGCTCGGTGATGCCGGCAAGTGCCTCGAAGTACCGATCGCCTGCATCGACGTGGATGAGTTCCAGGTTCATGTGCCGCCGGTACGTGTCGACGATCTGAGCGCTCTCGTTCTTGCGCATCAGGCCGGTATCGACGTAGACACAGGTCAACTGCGACCCGATCGCTTGGTGCACCAGAGCCGCGGCGACCGACGAATCGACCCCACCGGACAACGCGCAGATGGCCCGCTGGTTGCCGACCTTCTCTCGAATGAGGGCCACTTGCTCGTCGATGACCGAAGCCATCTTCCAAGTGGGGCTGCACCCAGCCAGGTCGTGGAGAAACGTCTGCAGCACCGTCATGCCGTGCGGTGAGTGCACCACTTCAGGATGGAATTGGACTCCCCAGATGCGCCGTTCGTCGTTCTCCAACACCGCTACCGGGGCATCTGGAGTGCTGGCGGTTGCGACAAAGCCGGGCGGAGGTTCGGTGATGGCATCGAAATGACTCATCCATACGTCATGCACGGCAGGGATGTCACCGGCGAACAGCGACGACGGCGTATCGGTGAGAGAGCAGCGTCGCTCGGCCGTACTCGCCACGCGACCCCGCGGCCGACGGTGCCGCCGAGTTGCTGAGCGATGAGCTGTGCCCCGTAACAAATGCCGAAGATTGGAACACCGAGGTCATAGATGGCCGGGTCGAGCTGCGGGGCGCCCTCGACGTGGACGCTCTTCGGGCCACCCGACAAGATGATGGCGGCAGGGTTCTTTGCGGCCATCTCGGCCGCAGTGAGGCGATGCGAGACGATCTCGGAGAACACACTCAACTCGCGGACGCGCCTCGCGATGAGTTGTGCGTACTGGGCGCCGAAATCAACGACGAGTACCGGATGGCGCGTCTCGTGTGCGTCAATATTCGTGCCGACATTCGTTGTGGTGGCGTTGTCTGCAGTCAAGTCTCCGATGGTAGACAACGAAGGTGCTGATCCGCGCCGCCACATGGCTGCTTCTCGTCATTGCAACGTGTGTGCCGGCCGCGGGCGTTGGGTTTGCCGAACAGCCAGCCGTGGTGTCCGCTGCGGCGACCATCGTCACCGCTCCTCCTTCGATTCCTCCATCCACATCGCCGCCAGACACGATCAACGACTTCCTGCCCGTAGACCGCGGCATCGGTGATTGCATCAGCGCTCTGCCAAAACCGGGTTGTGGAAGCGAGTCGAGCGGTGGTTGGAGGCAGACGGCAGTCTTCGCTGCGATCGTCGCTCGGCATCTCGTTCATTGCGTGGCGCATCGTGCTCAGCGCCCGACGCAAGAAGGGGGGGCGGGCTTCCGCTGAACCCCACCAAACACGAGACCGGAACATCCTCATGACCCCAGAAGAATTCCGCCACAACGGCTACGCCCTCATCGACCTCATCGCCGACTACCAAGAGAACATCGAGAGCGCCGAGTGTTGCCAGACATCGGTCCGGGCGACGTGCGAGCCATGCTGCCCGAACACCCTCCCACGCGAGCCTGAGCCGTGGGAGGCGGTCGTCGCCGACATCAATCAGATCATCATCCCCAACCTTGCCAGCTGGCAGCACCCCAACTGGTTTGCCTACTTTCCAGCCAACACGTCGTACTCGTCGATTCTCGGTGAACTGTTGTCAGCTGGCGTTGCCCAGCAAGGCATGAGCTGGGTCACTTCGCCGGCTTGCACCGAGGTGGAAACGCTCATGGTCGACTGGATGCACGAACTCCTCGGGCTCCCCGAGCGGTTTCGTTCCACGAGCGAACGGGGCGGCGGGGTGATCCAAGGTTCTGCCAGCGAGGCGACGCTGGTCGCGATCCTCGCCGCACGTTGGAGGGCGACCAACGGCGCCGTAAACGCCGACGGCGACACCAGTCGAGCTCGTGGCGTACAGCTCGGCGCAGGCGCATTCGTCGATCGAGAAGGGTCTACGCATCGCTGGAATCGGCACTGCGAATATTCGACAGGTCGCCCACGACTCGAAGTTCGCCATGGACCCTGCTGCGTTGACCGAGCTGGTCGAGTCCGACCTGGCATCAGGACTGGTGCCGTTCTTCGTCTGCACCACGCACGGCACCACCTCATCGTTGGCGTTCGACCCCACGTCGGCGGTCGCCGAGGTTTGTCGAACTTCATGGCATGTGGCTGCACGTGGACGCAGCGATGAGTGGCATCGCCGCGTTGGCTCCGGAATACCGTTGGGTCAACGATGGGCTCGACCGAGCCGACAGCTACGTGACCGACCCGCACAAGTGGATGGGCATCAACTTCGACTGCAGCCTGTTCTGGACCGCGGATCGCGCTGCGCTGCTCGGTGCGTTGAGCATCCTCCCTGAATATCTACGTTCGCAAGCGGCGGCGATCCGGGCAGGCGATCGATTATCGCGACTGGCAGATTCCGCTCGGCCGTCGGTTCCGGGCCCTCAAGTTGTGGTTCGCGCTTCGGCTCGATGGCGTGGAGGAGATCCAAGGCTTCATCCGCCGCAACGTCGCTGATACCCAGGAACTTGCCGAGCTCGTGTCGGCCGACAGCAGGTTCCGAGTGGTGGCCCCGCACGATCTGAACCTGCTGTGCGTGCAATACCGAGACTCGGCCTCCACCGACGCGCTGATCGACGCCATCAACGCAAGCGGCACAGCGAATGTCACACGCACGGTGCTCGATGGCGAAGTCGTGATGCGCGTGTCCGTCGGCGCTCGCGCCACCACCCGCCAACACGTTCAACAGTTCTGGCAGCAAGTCCAACAACTCACGAAAGCCCGTTCTGGTCTGCTGATGGATTGCGTGGGCAATCTCAATCAGACCTGATCGGCGATGCTGGGTGGTCAGCCAAGCTCGCTCGAACAGGTCGACGAGTATTCGCGCTGTTGCTCCCCACACCACATCGGTCGGGGTGTCGAAGAAGTGAAGTGTCGCCTCCGGTATGTCGGGCAGTTGCTCGGGTCGCATCCATCGCTCGGTGTGATGCACCCCGGGTGCTACCAAGTCGGCAACGGGCGTCCACAGCACTCGGTCGACCTCCATGGTCATCGGCGCAATGTCGATCTTGGCGACTTCGGCCGGATCGATGGTTGCGAGCACCGGGACGATGTAGCTCCTGCTGACAATCGTGTTCAGGTGCGCGAGTTCTCCGAGCACGGTCACGGCGCCGGGATCCAGCCCGACCTCTTCGTGAGCCTCACGAACGGCAGCCTCGTGGGCCGACTCATCGGGGTCGACGCGGCCTCCCGGAAAGCTCACTTCGCCGGCATGGCTCGTCATCGCGAGCGATCGCCGGGTGAGCAACACTTCAAGACCGCGTTCACGCTCAGCAAGCAGCACCAGAACCGCAGAGAGCCGAGCCTGCGGTTGCAAGACGATCTCTTGGCGTTCGACGACTCGCTGTAGCGGCCAACTGCATCGAGCGTGGGCTGCCACGGCGAGTTGGATTGGTCCCAAGGAGCGGCCGGACCCGGTTGCCAGAAGCTTGGTCTCGGAATCAATTGCGGAATGACGCGGGTCGTGTCACGCTGAACGACGACCGGTGGCCCGGTGTCGGCGACTTCAGTCGACGACACGTGGCCCGGGAACCCATCCGGACGCGAGCAGCTCAGCAAACACCTCGGTCAACCCAGCAGTTTTCAGGTTGGCCAACACTTTGCCGGGCAACTGTTCACCACGTTCGAATTCATCCCAGGCGGCGATGAGCTTGGCCAAATCAGGTACGGGTCGTTCAAACGCCATGAGCACAGCCTACGGACGCATGTTGGAGTCGAAGCCCGGCTTCGTCTTGCTAGTCGACCTTCTTCTTGATCGACGTCGCGGGCGGCGACGTATGACTTGCCGGCGATTCGACCGGCTGTGCGGCCAGCACTGTCGCCCTTGGGCCCGGCCTTGGCCTTCAGCCGCTCCACTCGTGCGGGTCGCTCCGCCCAGTCGGTGTAGAACCACAGGAATCCAAACGGCAAGAGAATGGCGGCGACGATGATCTGCGCCCGACGAGGACACCTCCACCCACGGCTGCACGATCGCAGCAACGGCAATGCCAGCGACGACCACGTCACACCAGCGATGCACCTTCGCGGCCGATGAATTTGAACGCGCCGAGTGGCCCGCGCACCATGGCGGCGTTGACAACGATCAACGCACCGACGACCGTGGGCACCACCGGATACGGGTCTTGCATCCCCTGCGAGATCAACGCAATACCAATCAGATACTCCGCCATCTGGTGAATCCAGAACGGCCGCAACGCTTTCTCGGACGCGCGTCGATGCCCTGTCAGCCATGGTGGGCACTCGCTGCGGTGGTCACTCGACCAAGCTATCGAGATGTGAACCGGGGCTCCGCGTCTGGCTGAACCACTGGGCGACGAACGAAACGCCCGGGGCTTGCGCCCCGGGCCGTTCGACGTCTTGGTATCAGCGGTGTGAGCCGAGGCTCACATCATGCCGCCCATGCCGCCCATGCCGTCCATGCCGCCACCCATGCCGCCGCCGGCGCCAGCCGGTTCGGGCTTGTCGGCGACGAGCGCCTCGGTGGTGATGACGAGGGCCGCGATCGACGCTGCGTTCTGCAGTGCCGCACGGGTGACCTTGGCCGGGTCGAGGATGCCGGCCTTGAGCAGGTCGACGATCTCACCGGTGGCTGCGTTGAGGCCGTTCGAACCGGTCTCCGACTCGACCGCACGCACCATGACGGAGCCTTCGAGGCCAGCGTTGTTGGCGATGTTCCATGCCGGAGCGGTAAGCGACGCCCACACCAGGCGGGCACCAGTCTGCTCGTCACCTTCGAGGGAGTCGGCAACGGCGGCAACTGCCGGACGTGCACGGATGAGGGCGGTGCCGCCACCGGCGACCACGCCTTCCTCGATGGCTGCACGAACCGACGACACGGCGTCTTCGATGCGGTGCTTCTTCTCTTTGAGCTCGACCTCGGTGGCTGCGCCGACCTTGATCACGGCAACGCCGCCGGCCAGCTTGGCGAGACGCTCTTGGAGCTTCTCACGGTCCCAGTCGGAGTCGGTGTTCTCGATCTCAGCCTTGATCTGGCTGATGCGACCCTTCACATCATCCTCGGTGCCGCCGCCATCGACGATGGTGGTGTTGTCCTTGGTGATGATGACGCGCTTGGCGGTGCCGAGCAGGTCGAGGGTGGTGTTCTCGAGCTTGAGGCCGACATCTTCGCTGATGACCTGACCGCCGGTGAGGACGGCCATGTCTTGCAGCATCGCCTTGCGACGATCGCCGAAGCCAGGGGCCTTGACGGCAGCGGCGCTGAACGTGCCGCGGATCTTGTTCACCACGAGGGTGGCCAAGGCTTCGCCTTCGATGTCTTCGGCGACGATGAGCAGCGGCTTGCCGGTCTTGATGACGCCTTCGAGCACGGGGAGCATGGCCTGGACCGTGGAGATCTTGCCCTGGTTCAACAGGATGTAGCAGTCGTCGAGGATGACCTCTTGACGCTCTGCATCGGTGACGAAGTACGGCGACAGGTAGCCCTTGTCGAACTGCATGCCTTCGGTGAACTCGAGCTCGGTGCCGAACGTGTTCGACTCTTCCACCGTGACGACGCCGTCTTTGCCGACCTTGTCGATGGCTTCGGCGATGACATCACCGATCGAGCTGTCAGCGGCCGAGATGGTGGCGACGTTGGCGATGTCGGTCTTGTCGTCGACATCTTTGGCCTGGCTCTGAATGGACTCGACAGCGGCGGCGACGCCCTTTTCGATGCCCTTCTTCACGGCCATCGGGTTGGCGCCGGCGGCCACGTTCTTCATGCCGATCTTCACCATTGCCTGTGCGAGCACGGTGGCGGTGGTGGTGCCGTCGCCGGCGATGTCGTCGGTCTTGGTGGCGACTTCCTTCACGAGCTGAGCGCCCATGTTCTCGAACGGGTCTTCGAGTTCGATTTCCTTGGCGATCGACACACCGTCGTTGGTGATGGTCGGCGCGCCGAACTTCTTGTCGAGGACCACGTTGCGGCCCTTCGGGCCAATGGTGACGCGGACGGCGTCGGCGAGCTTGTTGACGCCCGCTTCGAGTGCACGACGAGCTTCGTCGTCAAATTTCAATACTTTTGCCATGTTGAATCAGTTCTTTCTTTGCCAGTTTCAGGGGCGAGAAGGGTTCAGGAACCAACGACGGCGAGCACGTCGCGGGCGTTGAGGACGAGGAGATCGTCGCCACCTACGGCGACTTCGGTGCCGCCGTACTTGGAGTACAGGACGGTGTCGCCGACATTGATGCCGAGCGGAATGACTTCGCCGGTCGTATCGGAGCGGCGGCCCGGGCCAACTGCGAGGACGGTGCCCTGCTGCGGCTTCTCTTTGGCGGTGTCGGGGATGACGAGGCCAGACGCAGTCTGGGTCTCGGCCTCATTGGGCTTCACGACGATGCGATCATCGAGCGGCTTCAAGTTCATGGTGCATGCCTCCGTGGCGTGTCACTGACGGGATCAGACTGACAGGTTCAATTAATGCGGAATCAGGAACAACTGGGTCGTTAGCACTCCCCGGTTGCGAGTGCCAATGCTAGACCGGCCGAACCCCTATTAGCAACCGCGCCCCGAGAGTGCTAACCGGTTTTTGGTCGTCAGATGTTGACGCCTGCGCTTTGCAGCATGACAACCGTCTCACGCAGCGGGAGCCCGATGACGTTGGTTGGGCTGCCGTCGATACGTTCCACCAGCCGAGCGCCTGCCGTTTGTATGCCGTACGCACCTGCCTTGTCGAGCGACTCACCTCGGGCTACGTACCAGTTGATCTCTGCGGTACTGAGTTCTGCGAACGTGACCGATGTGGTGACACGCGTGATGCCGATTCAGTCGGCGTGGCAACGCAGATCGCTGTGTGCACATCGTGGCTGCGGCCGGAGAGTCGACGGAGCATGCGTCGCGCCTCGTCATCATCGGCTGGCTTGCCCAAGATGTCTCCGTCGATCGCAACGATCGTGTCGGCGGCCAGCACCACGGTTCGGCCACCCGGCGCCAACCGCGCCTTCGCTGCGAGACACTTCTCGTTGGCCATGCGGTTGACGTAAGCAATCGCCATCTCTCCCAGCAACGGTGTCTCGTCGATATCGGCTGACACCACGAGGAACTCGACGCCGATCGAACGCAACAGTTCGGCCCGCCGGGGCGACCCAGAAGCGAGAACAAGTTGCAACATCGCCGGCACGGTATCCGAATCCACGTACTGGTGGTTATCGCATGTCAGAACGGTCGAAAAACAGACCAGTAGGAGGCGTTCAGCCTCCGGAGAGGGCCATCACGTCGTTGTCATCGGGGACCTCCAACGAATCGCGGTCGTCGAGGTAACCGTCGGGAAGCGACACCTTGATCGGGCCATTGGTGTGGCCCCGTTTGAATCTCTCGCCACCCTCGACGATGTGCACCGACCCGTCGAGCCCGCCCAAGATCTCGTCGAGTTCAGACAAGCTGGCCACCATGGCCAAGTCGCGGCGCACCTGGGAACCAACCGGGTAGCCCGACAGGTACCACGCCGTGTGCTTACGGAAGTCGCGCATGGCTGACGACTCGCCGTCGACTTTGCGGCCAGCGCGTTTGAAGTGTCCGGCGGCGATCGCCCGGCGAACCACGTCGCCGTGTTCCTCATAGTGCTTCACGAGCAAGCGAGCGTGGCGCGACATGGCTGCCACTACTTCGTCGAGCCGACGCGGTGGCGGCGCCGTTCCGCCAGTCAACACGGTGACGAGGTCACCGAACAGCCACGGGCGACCCAAGCAGCCACGTCCGATGACGACGCCGTCACAGTAGCGTCTGGCGCATCATCTCCACGGCATCGGACGCTTCCCATATGTCACCGTTTCCCAGCACCGGGACACCTGACACAGCGGCTTTCAACTCACCGATTGCGTTCCACCGCGCTTCGCCCGAATAGTGCTGCTCGACCGTTCGGGCGTGTAACGCAATCCACGCAACTCCTTCGTCGGCACACACCTGGCCCGTCGTGATGTCGGTGCGCAGGTCATCCCACAGGCCCATGCGGAACTTGGCCGTGACAGGAACACCGTAGGGAGTGGCCGCTTGGACTGCGGAGCGCACGATCGCGCGCAGTAGCCGAGGCTTCGCTGGAACAGCCGCGCCACCACCCTTTCGAGTGACTTTGGCTGCTGGGCACCCAAAGTTGAGATCGATGTGATCGACGCGACCCTCGTCGCACACAGAATGGACGGCACGACCGAGCATGTCTGGGTCCGAGCCATACAGCTGCAGGCTCCGCGGTGACTCGTCGGGGCCAAACGCCATCATCTGCGCTGTTTTCGGGTTGCGGTGCACGACCGCAGTCGCCATCACCATCTCGTTGACGTACACGAGGTTTGGCCCATACGAGCGACACATCGTTCGAAATGCGGTGTTGGTGACGCCAGCCATCGGGGCCAACACCACCGGCGCCGTCGGTGTGAAGTCGCCGATGCGAAGCGGAATCATGTGCGAAACGGTACCCGCCTGACCTGACGAGTGGGGTCAGGGTGGGTTCAGAGGGTGGTTGCCCTTGATGGGTTCCACCGGTTGGTGTGTGCGGCAGGCGATGATGCCTGTTGCTCAAACACACAACAACACCAACCGGTGGAGGTTTCATCATGCCAGGAGTCGCGTTGTCGCATAGCGAACGCACCGTCATCGAAGTAGGGATCTGTGCTGGTCGGTCGAACCCGGTGATCGCGGCCGAACTGGACCGTCCGGCGTGGGGCCTGTCAAGTTGTCTGTGTAAGCGGGCCGGGTCCGGGTGTTCAGATGTAGGGGTTGATGCGGTCGGGGTAGACGAGGGCGAGTTGCTCGAGGGCTTGTTTCCAGTTCGTGGTGACCTGGCCTTCGACGAGGCGGCCGGGTGCTCTGCGTTTGGTGGCGGGTAGCCCGCGTTCCTTGGCGCGTTCTCGGGCTCGTTTGTCTTCGATGTTGCAGATCGCCAGCCAGAGCAGCTTGACGACGGCCTCGTCGTTGGGGAAGTGACCGCGGTTCTTGGTGACCTTGCGGAGCTGGTAGTTCAGCGACTCGATCGTGTTCGTCGTGTAGATCACCCGCCGCAACGCCGGCGGGAACGCCAGGAACGGGATGAACCGTTCCCACGCGTCCCGGAACGCCTTGACCGTCGACGGGTACTTCTGGCCGAGCGGGTCGCTGCGAACGCCTCGAGCTCGATCAGGGCGGCGTCGTCGTTGGCGGCCGTGTAGATCGGCTTCAACGCCGCAGCGACGGCTTTGCGGTCCTTGTAGTTGACGAACCGCATCGCAGCTCGGATGAGGTGCACCACGCAGGTCTGCACCGTCGCTTGCGGCCAGGTCGCGTCGATCGCTTCGGGGAACCCGGTCAGCCCGTCGCAGCACACGATCAGCACGTCACGCACACCGCGGTTGGCGAGCTCGGCGCACACCGACGCCCAGAACTTCGCGCCCTCGGTGGCTTGCACCCAGATCCCCAGCACGTGCTTGATGCCGTCGATGTCGACCCCGACGGCGATGTGGGCGGCCTTGTTGCGCACGTGGCCGCCGTCGCGGACCTTGACCATGATCGCGTCGAGGTAGATCACCGGATACAACGCCTCGAGCGGGCGTTGCTGCCAGGCCATGACCTCGTCAGCAGACCGCGTCGGTGATCTTCGAGATCGTCTCGTGCGACAAGCTCGGTGCCGATCGTCGACGCGAGATGATGACCGATGTCACGGATCGTCATCCCGCCCGCGTACAGCGACACGATCATCGCGTCGAGGCCGTCCAGACGGCGAGCGCCCTTGGGCACCAGCATCGGGGTGAACGTGCCATCACGGTCCCGCGGCATCGCCAGCTCGATGTCACCGATCTCCGACGACACCGTCTTGGGGAACGTGCCGTTACGAGAGTTCGCGAACTCCGACGCCGTCCGGGTCGCCACGGTCATAGCCGACGTGATCCGCACAACTCGACTTCCAGACCGCGCTCGAGCGAGGCTTTCAACATCCCTTTCAACAACCCGGCGTGACCGGTCAACGGCTCACCCGCATCGATCCGGGCGAAGATCTCATCCAGAGCGCCAGACTCCTTCAACGAGTCCGCGACTTCTTTCTGTTCTCGGCGACGTCGCGGTCTGGGTCTGCTTTGGTCATGCTCATAACTATTCTCCAATGGAGGACCCGACCGCTTACACAAACCATTTGATACCCCCCCGGCGTGCACGATCCGCCGTGAAATCGTCCGCAACGGTGGTCGAGCCAAGTACACAGCTGACAGGGCGGATCGTCGCTGCTAAGCGTGAACGGTGCAGACCCAAGCAGTCGCGTCTCGAGGCAGACCCTGATCTCGCGGTCTACGTCGCTGGTCGTCTCACGCTGCTCGACTCGCCAATGACGATCGTGATCGAGTTGGCCCGAGGCACCCATGGCCTGGTGGCCTTCATCTCTCACGAGTGCATCTATCAAGCGATCTATCAGCGGCGCGGTCTTGACCGCGACATCCGACGGTGTCTGCATCTGGGCCGCCGTCGCCGGAAACACCGCAACACCAACCGCGACAAGCACCACACGCACCCTCTTGGGAACTACCGACCGATCGCCGACCGACCTCAAATCGCCGCTGAACGCACCGAGATCGGTCACCTCGAAGGCGACCTGATCACCGGTGCCTATAACCGTTCCACGTTGATCACCGTGTTCGACCGGACCAGCCGCACACTGTGGCTGCAAGCCACACCCAACAAGTCCGCCACGGCTGTGCTCGACGCGATGGTGCAGTTGTTGAACCGGATCCCACCCCATCAACGCAGAACGCTGACATGGGACCAAGGATCCGAACTCGCCTACTGGGCCGACCTCGCGGAACGCTGCAAGATCGACATCTACATCTGCGACAAGAACTCGCCATGGCAACGCCCCACCAACGAGAACGGCAACGCGTTAGTGCGTCGCTACGTCGGCAACGGCACCGACCTCAACGCAATCACCCAGGAACGCCGCGACTGGATCGAGCACCGCATCAACACCACCCCACGCCGCTCACTCAACTAGCAAACCGCCAACGACACCTACACTCGCCTCAGCGCACCGACCACCTGAACCCACCCAGACCCCAATCGTCAGATTTCTGACGAGAGGTGTCTGACCCCACTCGTCAGGTCACATGTTTGAGCAGCGGCAGCTTGAGATTCGGAAATGCTCCGGTGTTGAGCGCCGTTGGGCCGTCGCTCGCCAGTCGATACCAACCCGCGGCCGCAATCATCGCAGCGTTGTCGGTGCACATCTCTCGACTGGGGAGAAAACCTCGCACGCCGTCGGCCGCGCATGCCCCGAGTACCTCCTCGCGCAACAGCGAGTTCGCAGCGACTCCCCCGCCCAACACGATGCCTTTCGCCCCGACAACCTGGGCTGCGCGACGCGCCTTTCGTGACGAGCACATCGACCACCGCAGCTTGAAAGGAGGCGGCGACGTCGGCCGAACCGACGTCGGGATGTTTGCGTACGTAGTTCACGACCGACGTCTTCAGTCCGCTGAAGCTGAAGTTCAGATTGTCGGCGTCGTCGGTCAGCGCTCTCGGAAATCGGATGGCCGCTGAGTCTCCGTCCAGGGCAGCCGCGTCGATAGCCGGCCCTCCGGGATATCCAAGATCGAGATACCGAGCCACCTTGTCGAATGCCTCGCCGGCCGCGTCGTCAATGGTCTGGCCGAGCATCCGATACTGGCCGTGACCCTGCATCTCGATGAGCATCGTGTGCCCACCGGACACCAGCAGCACCACGAGGGGAAACTCCAGTGTTGGATCCTCCAGGAACGCCGAATACAGGTGTGCCTCGAGGTGATTGACCCCTATGTACGGCACCTTCCAAGCCAGGGAGTACGCCTTGGCTGCTGACACACCGACCAGTAGCGCGCCGATGAGACCAGGCCCATGGGTGCATGCCACGGCATCGATCCGCGACTCATCGATGCCCGCTTCGACAATTGTGCGAGCGACGACTGGGTTCAACGCGGTGAGATGCGCACGACTCGCGATCTCCGGCACGACACCACCGAAGTCGGCGTGAATTTCGATCTGGCTCGCCACCACGCTCGACACCACATCGTTGCCACCCAGTACCAGGGCTGCGGCCGTTTCGTCGCAGCTGGTTTCGATCCCCAGCACGAGGGTGTTCTTGTCGATCACGTCAAGCCCTTCAAGCGGTCTGCATATTCGGGTGTGGCCAGATCGTGGCACCACATCACGATTGCGTCTTCCACGTTGTCGTAGTACCGCTTTCGAATGCCCGCCGGAACGAAGCCGAACTGGCGGTACAGCTCGCGAGCACCCTCACTCGATGCGCGCACCTCGAGCGTCCACGCAACGCATCCTCGGCGAATCGCCTCCGCCGCAAGCGCGAGCATCAGTCGCCGGGCGATGCCGGCGCGACGGAACTGTTCGCCGACCACGATGTTGGTGATGTGGGCTTGGTCACCATTTGGGTCGGGGACGAACCACAGCCCGGCATAGCCCACGACCTCGCGGCCAAGTCGTGCGACGACGTAGTAACGTGTGCCGGTGCGAACCTGATCGATCTCGCTTTCGAACACCGACCGAGACCATCCAGAGGGATACGCCGCGGCTTCAAGTGGCAGCACGGCCTTCAGGTGGCGACGCCGAAGCGGCTCGACCACCAGCTCGTTTCCCGTGTTGTGCGGCCGACCGAGCAACCGCGGCATGACGCTCATCTGTGCCTCATCTGTGCCTCATCTGTGCCTCATTTACGCGCCTCGTGGGTGGCCCAGTTGATGAGCGCGTCCGGGGCGCGCAAGTAGACGGCTTCGATCTCCCCAGGACGAACCCATTCCTCGCGGAGCGCCCGGGCGTGCGCAAGTTGCACCAACGCGCCGGCGTCAGGATGTTCTGGCCCAGCAACCTCGCAGTGATACGCGTCGAGAATCTCGTCGCGGTACCGAACCGCCCCATCACCGACGACGAGCGTCTCTTGACTGCGCGCCAGCAACTCGGCCACTAATTCGTCGACTGGGCCAACGGTTGGTGCGCTCACCTGCTGCACCCCGCCCGGAACCTGCAAGTACATCGCCCAGAAGACTTCGGCCTTGCGAGCGTCGATCACCGGCACGACCAGACGATCCGTGTGGCGGACCGGAAACGCCAGCAGGTCGAGTGACGTGATACCAATCATCGGCAACCGGAGCGCCTGTGCCAACGCCTTCGCCGCCGCAAGCCCCACTCGCATGCCGGTGAACAAACCTGGGCCGACGTCGACAGCAATGCACCCCAGGTCGGCCATTTCGATGTCAGCCTGCTGGCAGAGAAACTCCACGGCCGGCGTGAGGATCTCGGCGTGTCGTTTCCCGCGAGTGACCTGGAACGAAGCAATGACACCTTCGTGCCCACCGATGGCAACGCCAATTTGCTCGGTGGCGGATTCGATGCCCAAGATCAACATGACAACATCAACTTTGGTAGTCCGCGAGGAGCTCGGTGAGTTGGTTCCAACGGCTGGCCCAACGGTTGCCCGAGGGGGTGATCTCGATCAATCGGGTTTCGGCGAGCAGCATGTCGTCACCGTCTTGATCGTCACCGTCTTGATCGTCACCGTCTTGATCGTCGCCGTCTTGATCGTCGCCGTCTTGATCGTCGTGTTCGAGCCGCACTTCGAGGTGACCGCCCAGGCCTGCGGCGGCCACGTCGCCCCACTCCACCAGAACGATTCCGCCGAACTCGGCGAGTTCGTGCAGTGCGAGTTCTTCGACGTCGGCCATGCTGTCGAGCCGGTACAGGTCTGCGTGATGGAGGGTGCGGCGATCGCCAAACGGGTAGCTGTGCACCAGCGTGAATGTTGGCGAAGTAATCGGGTCGATGACCCCCAGCGCGGCACCAAAACCCTGAGCGAACGCGGTCTTGCCAGCACCCATCTCGCCAGCCAACACGATGATGTCTCCAACGCGGGCCAGCGATGCAAGGCGCGCGGCAACCACACGTGTAGCAGCCAGAGAATCAACGCGTAGCAACATGGGCGGTGTCGATGCTAATCAGCCCACGGTGACACGCGGGATTCGACGGCTGATACCGCACACGATCTCGTATCCGATGGTGCCCAACCGATCGGCCCACTCGGTCGCCAGGATGCGCCCCTCCCCCTGTTGCCCAATCAGCGCCACTTCGTCACCGACAGCGATGTCGTCGTCGCCGACGTCGACCATGAACTGATCCATCGTGACGACACCGACGATCGGCCGTCTGCGCCCTGCCACCAACACGTCAGCCCCCGGCCCGTCTGGAAGCGTGCCCAGCCGACGCGGCACCCCGTCGGCGTACCCGCACGGCACCGTGATGACATTGGTTCGTTGGGCGAACTGATGTCGCCACCCATACGAGATGAACGACCCGGCATCGACCGTCTTCACATGTGACACGCGGGCCTTCAGACTCATTGCCGGGCGGAGACCTCGCACAAGGTGATCAACTCCGGCGCCGGGTGAGATGCCATACAGAGCGATGCCGGCGCGCACGAACGACAACCGCGAGGTGGGCGCGCTCGACGGCTGCGGCGGAGTTCGCGGCGTGCACCAACGGTGGGCGCAGGTGCAGACGATCCAGATCGCCCAACACGGCGTCGAACCTGGCGAGTTGCGCTGCGGTGGCTGGCGACGTTGGGTCATCTGCACAGGCGAAGTGGGTGTACACACCGGCTAAGTCGAGATGTGGGGCTGTGGCCACTTGCGAGATCGGCTCGACCGGCTGGCGCCACGACACACCAACTCGCTGCATTCCTGTGTCGACGTTGACGTGCACCGGCCACCGATCGCCGCCATCGGCTGCTGCGACCTCGTTCAGCGCGGCAACGTACTGCGGCGTGAACGCGGTCGCGATGAGGTCCTGGGAGCGCATCAGCTTCAGATGTTCCGGAGGTTGTTGCCCGAACACGAGGATGGGCGCGTCGATACCGGCCCCACGGAGTTCAGCGCCTTCGGAGGCGAGAGCGACGCACAAACCGGCTGCACCCGCCCCTAATGCACGCTCCGCGACGGTCACCGCCCCATGACCGTAGCCATCGGCCTTCACGACCGCCCACACATCGGCGGGAGCGACCCACTTCCTGATGAGCGCCACATTGTGTTCGATGGCGCCCAGGTCAATCTCGGCCCAAGCCCAACGCATCGCGTCGTTTGGCAACACGTTCATTCAGCGGCCGCCGACAGAGACTGAAGGACCGCCGGGAGTTCACCAATGAGGTCGCTGGCCACTGCGCCACGACGAGGCGACCTCGTACCCGCAGCCGCGTGGAGCCAGGCGCCAGCGGCGGCGGCCTCGAACGGGGGTACCGCCAGAGCCAGAAGCGTTGCGATGACGCCGCTCAACACATCGCCGGTACCCGCCGTTGCCAATCGCTCGTCACCGTTGGTCACGAGAAGTGTCTCGCCGGTCGGCGCGGCGACGATCGTGGTTGGTCCTTTCAACAACGCCACCGCGCCCGTGAGTTCTGCGAGCCGGTGAGCCGACCCAATTCGGTCAGCCGTTGGATTGACGCCCATGAGCACCGAGTATTCGCCGTCGTGCGGTGTCAGCACCACCGGCGCCCCGCGGTCTTTCAACCCCGCCGCTGTGCCGTGCTCGTTCCACGACATGGCGATGAGCGCGTCTCCGTCAATCACAACTGGCAACGTCGACTCGAGCACCACGCGCCTCACCGATGTGAGAGTGTGGTCTGCCCGGCCGAGACCTGGGCCAACGACTAACGCATGGAACCGATCGATGTCACGCAAGACGTCGTCGGCCCACCCCACAGCTGGAATCTGGCGCTCCACGACCTCCACGGGGGAACGGGTGGCGATGCCCGGCGAGGACAATACAACGATGCCGGCTCCGGCCCGCTGTGCTGCAGACGCTGCCAGAATGGCCGCACCTGTCATGCCGTCGCTCCCGGCGATCACTCGCACCGCATGACTCCACTTGTGCGCAGTGCGACTGCGCTGGGGCACCCAACCCGCGACGTCGCTGGCTTCCACCACCGCAATGTGGTCTCGTCGCGGGGTCGTTGCATCAACCTGCACGTCCACTCCAACATCGATGACCGACAAGACGCCTGCCACATCTGGCCCGCGTCCGAACAGAAGACCAGGCTTCAGCGCGGCAAAGGTCACGGTAGCGACCGCACCCCACACATGTTCTGGGGCCGCTCCAGTTGTCGCGTCGAGCCCGCTCGGCACGTCAACTGCGAGCACCGGTGCACCGCCGACGCCCGGCGGACGCCACGTCCCGCGAAAACCTGTGCCGAACGCGGCATCGATCACCAGGTCGCTCGAGGGCAGTTCGGCTGGGCATACCAGCGCTTCGAATGTTCGCACGCGGACGCCGCGCCCGCTCAGGCGGCGCGCGGCAACGCGTCCATCGGCGCCATTGTTGCCGGGGCCGCAGACAACATTGACGGTACGCCCGTAGGCACCGCCGAGCAGCGTGATCGCGGCTCTCGCCACCGCTTCGCCAGCGCGCTCGATCAGCACGCTCTCGGGGTCTTTCGCAGCAGCGTCGAGCTGGCGCATCCTTTCGGGGGTGACAACTGGAAGCATCAGCTCACTCGGCCACAACGTAGGCAATCGCAACCGAGTCGGAGTGCGTCAGGCTGATGTGCCATCGAGCCACTCCTGCAATATCGGCCAGCTCGAGCGCGCGCCCGGTGACGCGCAACAACGGCAACCCTGAAGTTGCTCGCTCGACCCACACCTCATGAAAGCCGAACGCACCCAAACCGAGGCCGAGAGACTTCATCACTGCTTCGCGTGCGGCAAAGCGTGCCGCAAGCGACGGCACCGGGTCTGCCTTCGGCGCGACGTACTCGAGTTCGCTCGCGGTGAACAAGCGGTCGCGCATGCTTGGCGTCCGTTCGAGCGAGCGTCGGAAGCGTTCGATCTCGACGACATCGACGCCGATGCCGATCATGTCGTCAGCTCCGCCAGAGATCGGCGGTTTCGGAGATCGGAGAGATCAGCAACACGTCGACAGGGAGATCGGCGAGCCGCGTATCATCGAAGTCGCCCTCGGTTTCAGATACCCAGTCGACGAGACGGTCGTACCGATGGTCATAGCCTTGCAGCACGCCACGCATCACCTCTGCTGGCAGCCGGTCAACCAGCCGAACGTGCAACAGCGTGATCCCGGTGCACACGCCGGACTTCACTTCCGGAACAAAGATGACCGTGCGCCCATCGCGACGGCCGCGCCCAACCAGCAGTTCTTGCGAATCAGCGACTCGGTGCTTCGTTCCCACCAACCTGGAATCGCTGTCGACGCGGCTCTGCAAATCGCGCGAGATCCCACCTCGATCGACGATGGCGATCGTGTCGCCAACGACGCTGTAGCGCGTGAAACCGTGCACTTCTCCCACCGCTGGGTCGAGAGCGGCGAGCACTTTGAGTGTTCGGTAACTGAGCACGTCGCGGCCCGCACCGGCCGCAAGCGTCGCCTGCACCAACACACGATCAAGGACGCCCTCATCGCTGCGCGAAATGCCCACGGTGACAGTTTTCGCCTGGTGTTTGATGGCGTCAACCGGGCGGGTGAGTTGTTCGATCGATTCGGTCAGCGCCGCGACCAGTTCATCGACGAATGCTGCGGGGGTGGCCACCTTGCCCGACGACAGCGCATACGCCTCCACCGGATTCGTCGTTGCAGCGTCGCGCAGCGCACTCGACAGCCGCACCGCGGCAGAGGCCTCGAGGTGACCGTCGTAGTAGTGGTCGCGCACACCGTCGAGGAACTGCCGCGCCAGCGGCGGCAGACCAGCGAGCACCGCGGCGAGCACGTCGTCGGCTGAATCGCCAGCGGACACGGAGTGTTCGACGAGCTCTCGGATCTGGCGCAGAGGTCGGGCGGAACCATCGATTGCGAGGGCCGCCTCGTAGCCGAACAAGTGCCCAACCATTGCCGACAAGATGAACCCGAGCGCCGGGTCGACCGGAGGAACGTGGATGGTGGCCACGCTGGCGAACCGAGTCTCGCCTTCATCGGCAACCACGATGGATGTGGCCTTGTGCGCTCGAAAGATCGCCGTTTCCTTGGCGACGTCGTCTGCGATCGATCCGTGCAGCCCGGCGGCACACACAAACAGCAACGGCTCGCACGACAGGTCGATGTGCTTTTTGTCTTCGGTGACATCGGCTGAGATCGACTTGTAGCAGAGCTCGCTCAGCTTGATGCGCACCTCCTCGGCCGCCACCTTGTTCGGCCCGTTACCCAGCACCGACCAATACCGCTTGGGCGGCGCGAACCGTCGTGCCACTTCGCCGATCTCGGCCCGCTTGGCCAGGATGGTACGCATTGCGTCGGGTACGAGTTGCAGGCTGGAGAGGAGTTCGTGTCGCCTTACATCGGTGCCGATGCCAGCGGCTTGGCTGATCGCACACGCCAGCAGCGCACCAGCTGCGACCTGGGCGTAGAACGCCTTGGTTGACGCGACGCTCATTTCGACGTCGCGTCCGTCGGACGTATACAGCACTCCTTCGGCCTTGTCTGCCAGGTCGCTGCCGCGCCGGTTCACAATTCCGATGACCGACGCTCCCCGCGCCCGAAGAAGATCCACGGTGGTATTCGTGTCGGTCGTGGTTCCGCTTTGGCTCACAGCGATCGCCAGCGTGTTCGTCATGTCAAGCTGCAGCCGGAAGCCCGACAGCTCGGTTGCCACCACAGCGTCAACGTCGAGGTCGCCCCCGCACATGGCATCGATGAGCGCTGCAGCACCCTGGCCAGCGACCGCAGCGGTGCCCTGGCCGATCACTCGAACCTTGGTAATGGTGCCGTCGGCGAGCTTCGCCGCGATCGATGGCGGGAAAGCAACGTCGCCAATGGAGGCGCTGAACTGACCGTCGCGCTCGACGATCTTGCCGCGAAGCGTCTTCATGAAGCTCTGCGGCGCTTCGCCGATTTCCTTCACGAGGAAATGCGGGGCGTCGCCGCGGTCGATGTCACGCGTGGTGATCGCAGCCACAGCTATCTCGGCCTCGGTCACAGGCAGCTCATGACCGTCGTAGCTCACACGCCTGATTCCATCGAGCAGTCCGCCGGCGTCGCCGTCGAGTACCACGATTTCGCCGCCGCGTTCACCATCGAGTCGCAGATAGCGCGCGGTCTCCTCCACGACCCCGTACGGCTCGCTCGCCGCGATGAAGCAGTCGTCGCCCAGCCCCACGTACAGGCCTTGACCACTGCCCTTCAACGCGAGCAGGAGCCGCTGCGGATGGGTCGCGCTCATCGCTCCGATTGCGACGGAACCCTCGAACTCGGCGACTGTGCGCCGAAACGCTTCCACTTCGGTGACACCACCGGCGGCGTGCCGGGCCGTCAGCGCCGGAATGACTTTGGCGTCGGTGGTGATGTGCTGATGGATACGCAGCTGGTGTTGCACTCGCAGGTCGGCGTGATTGTCGACATCACCATTGAGTGCGGCCACGAGATACGGAACCGGAGCAACCGTCGGAGAAGACTCGACCTCGTCACTGTTCAGTGGGTGGGTGTTGGGTTCGCTGATGATTCCGACGCTGGCCCAACGGGTGTGTCCGAGCACCGAGACTCTCGCGCCAGCGCCGCTGACTGCAAGCCTGAAGAGATCGTCAGCGGCCACCGCCGCCCGCAGCACTCGCGTGTTGTCACCGAGTTCGCCGATTTCCGCCGCCGCCTTGTAGACGAAGGACAACACGCCATCGGCGATTCGCACACCACCGGATTGGAAGGTGGGATCTGACGACCGGGCGCCCACTGCAGCTTGGAGCGCCGGGTCATGAAGGTCGAGCGCGTGATCGTGCACGAAAACGTGGATGCCAGCAGAGTCACGGCCCCGCACCTCCAGCCGATCGATCGCCGACAGCGATTGCTGAACCGCCAGATACGCCGCCAACGCCGGTTCTCCGGCGTCCCGACCGGCCAACGCAGCCGTCTCGCGAGCGGTTCGGAGGCGATCGTTGCGCAACGCCCACAGCACGTCACGCAGGTCGATGACCTCCGCGTTGCCCTGTTCGAGGCCAATGGCCGTCAGGTCAGCCGACTCGAGCACCTTGTCGAATGCGGCGGCGCGGGCATCGAGTTGATCGAGGCGAGCGAGGATGGCCACCACGAACTCATGTGCATCAGCAAGCGCGATCACACCTGGAAGGCCACGCAACAGTGCGTCGACACGGCGGGCGGCAGCGGTGACCTGAGGAGCGGTGCGGGCGCCAAGGGCGTCATCGAGCAGAGCCAGCACGTCGTCTCGACTCGGCACTGGGCGAGTCGGCCGTCGGCTCACTACTCCGATGATTCCACACATAGCGCTCTAGGCTACCGAGCCGCGTTCGCGGCTTCTGTTCACGGCCCGAACTGGTTCAGTTTCGAAGCGCAGGATGTGCTCGCACGGCCTCGGCCAACGCCCCGGCGACAACCTCTGCCCGCTCGACCGTTGGCGCTTCGACCATGACCCGCACCAGGGGTTCAGTGCCGCTACAGCGCACCAACACGCGGCCCGTTCCACCGAGATCTGCTGTTGCGCTGGCGATCTCGGCAGCCAACAGGTCAGCGACATCAGCGCGCCGCACCCCAACTGAAATGTTCACCAGCACTTGGGGCAACTGGGTCATCGACGCTTCCGCGAGATCCGACAGCGGGCGGCCCGAACGCACGACGACATCGAGCAGGAGGAGGCCGGTCAGCATGCCGTCGCCGGTCGTCGCCAGATCCGAGAAGATCACATGCCCAGATTGCTCGCCGCCCAGCGAGTACCCGTTTGCGAGTGCTTCGAGTACGTAACGATCACCCACCGCGGTTTCTACGACGCGGATTCCGGCGGCTTCCATGGCCAATCGGAACCCGAGGTTTGCCATGACCGTTGCGACCACCGTGTGATCTCTCAGCTTGCCGCGAGCGTCGAAGTCTTTGGCCAGGATCGCAATGATGTGGTCGCCGTCGACAATCTTGCCTCGAGCATCAACAGCAATCAGACGATCGGCATCTCCGTCCAGCGCTATGCCGACGTGTGCGCCGCTCTCAGCCACCGCCCGTTGCAGGTCTGCTGGAGCCGTGGCGCCGCACGCTTCGTTGATGTTGCGACCGTCGGGCGTGGCGTGGATCACTTGCACCGAGGCGCCCGTAGCCGCGAAGACCTCGCCAACGATGTGCGACGCGGCCCCATTGGCAGCGTCGACCACCACATGAAGGCCGTCGATTCGTCGGCCGTCGAGCGCATCGATCAGATGATCGACGTACAGGGACGCATCTCGGCGCCCGTGAACCGCACCAGGCTCGGCCGAGGGAGTTGGCAGGTTCGCCATGGTGGCTTCGATGCGGGCTTCGACATCATCCGCGAGCTTGGTACCACCGGAAGCAAACAGCTTGATGCCGTTGTCGTAGTAGGGGTTGTGGGAAGCGGAAATCACCGCTCCCATGGCGCCGACACGCGCCGCTTCAAACGCAACTGCTGGCGTGGGTGTGACGCCAAGCCGGACGACGTCGACGCCCTCCGATGCAAGCCCAGCGACGAACGCCGCCTCGAGCATGGGAGTGGAAACGCGGCTGTCGCCGCCCACCACGGCGCCCGTGGGCCGCAACACCAGAGCCGCGGCGCGGCCAAGGCGTAGGGCGAGGTCTGCGGTGAGTTCGGTGTTGGCGCGACCGCGCACACCGTCGGTGCCAAATTTCATCAGCGCAGGCTCGCTGATGACGCCAGCGCGATCAGCGCTTGGTGAACTGAGGCGCCTTGCGGGCCTTGCGGAGGCCGTACTTCTTGCTTTCCTTCTTACGAGGATCGCGACGCAGCAGACCGGCAGACTTCAACTCGGCACGCTTCTCGCCATCGAGTTCAACGATCGAGCGGGCAATCGCCATGCGCAACGCGCCGGCCTGCCCAGTGATGCCGCCGCCGTGGATGGAGGCGTACACGTCGTACGCGTCGTTCGCTTCGCCGACGCGCAATGGCTCGGAGACGATCATGCGCTGGGCGTCGGTTGGGAAGTAGTCCTCGAACGCACGGCCGTTGATGATGACCTTGCCGGTGCCGGGCACCAAACGGGCGCGGGCGACGGCGCGCTTGCGGCGGCCGGTGGTTTGAGTGAGCGGTGTTGCCATGGCGTGTTCTGCGTTCCCTTGTTACTTCTCGACGAATCAGCGGTTGATCTGCAGCGGCTTGGGTGCCTGCGCTGCGTGGGGGTGAGCGGTACCGGCGTACACCTTCAGCTTCGTGAGCTGCTGGCGACCGAGCGGGCCCTTGGGGAGCATGCCGCGGACCGAGCGGCGCACAGCGTCGGCAGGCTTTCGGTCGAGCATTTCACCGAAGGTCTCGCTCTTGATGCCGCCTGGGTAGCCGGAGTGACGGTAGATGCGCTTGGTGTCGGCCTTGTTGCGGCTGAGGATCACCTTGTCGGCATTGATGATGATGACATGGTCACCGGTATCGATGTGCGGCGCGAAGATCGGCTTGTGCTTGCCGCGCAGAACGCGGGCCACTTCAGTGGCCACGCGACCGAGGATCATGCCCTCGGCGTCGACCACGAACCAGTCACGCTGGATCTCGGAGGCTTTCGGTGTGTACGTCTTCATCGTCTCGAATTCTTTCGACTGTCGTCGGAGCGCAGCCGGAAGCAACTGGCCGCGAAATGAACCGGGTAATCCTATGGGCGCCACTACACGCGCGGCAACGTCGCATTTGACGCAGTTCGCTTGTCTTTGCGCTGTTACGCGGCGTCCCATCGCTTGCCGTCGTACCCGACTTCCCACAACGTGAGACCAAGCGGCGGGGCAACTTGGCCGGCGACGGCCCGATCACGGGCTGCGAGGATCGCCGGGATCGCAGCGGGGCTGATGCGACTCGAGCCCGACATCGACGAGCGTGCCCACCATCGAGCGCACCTGCTGGTGGCAAAAGGCGCTGCCCTGAACCGAGAACCGGAGCAAGGGCGACTCGTCGAGTTGCTGCCATGAGGTCTCGTACATCACCCGCGTCATGCTCGCTGGTAGCGGCCCGCCGGTGAGCGACTTCTGCAGAACGACGAAAAATCATGCTCCCCCACCAGCGCTGGCGCCGCCGCGATCTGCATCGCGTGCAGGTCCAACGGTTGCGGTACATGCCAGACCGTGCCCGCCAACATTGGATTGGGAACCGCGTCGGTTCCATACGTCGTAGCGGTATTGCCGCCATGTGGCGTCCAGTCGGGCGTCGAACGTCGGAGCGGCCCATTCCGCCCCGCGAATCACGATATTCGGCGCACACATCCGCGAGACCGTCGGCGAGCCTTCGAGATCGGTCTGCGCAGGCAGATCGCCTGACAGCACCTGCCCCCAGGCATGTACGCCGGCGTCGGTACGCCCCGCGCCGGTGACTGGACGGACAACGCAAGACCAGTTCGATTGCTGGCCGGATTTCTCCCATGACGGTCCGCACACCGTCGTTCACCGCCAAACCACGAAACGGTGCCCCGTGATACGCGACAACCAATCGCGCTCGGCGCGTGTGTGACACCTCAGATGGTTGCGCATCCACGCCGCGACGTTATCTGCCATGCCGCGCCCAGGACCTGGGCGGTCTGCGTCGGGGTCGTCGATGTGTCCGGCGCACGTGATGAGTGTAGCCGTTATGGGATGTAGCCGTTATGGGATGTAGCCGTTATGGGATGTAGCCGTTGGCGTCGATCACGATGTCGGTGGCCGCGAGCGTGAAAACGCACACCTTTCCACCAGCACCAATCTTGGCCAACACCGCATTGGGCACGACCTGCCCAGCCGCGTAGTTCACATTCGACGCGATCGGCTGCGTCGTACCGCACGGAAACACCGTCAGATACCCATCATCGCCGGGATTCACCGCAGTCACGTTCAAAAACGCCGCACTCGCATTCGCCGGCACACCCAGCCGCCCAGCCACATCCAGCTCCAGCACACCCCGAGCCGCCACCCGCCCAATGCCTTCAAACAGGTGATCAGCCGTGCGTCAAACCCGGACGAGTTTCCAACACACGTGCCGGATCCAACGGAACCGGAGATCCACCTGCGGGCACATAACCGTTGACGTCGATCACGATGTCGGTGGCCGCGAGCGTGAAAACGCACACCTTTCCACCAGCACCAATCTTGGCCAACACCGCATTGGGCACGACCTGCCCAGCCGTGTAGTTCACATTCGACGCGATCGGCTGCGTCGTACCGCACGGAAACACCGTCAGATACCCATCATCGCCGGGATTCACCGCAGTCACGTTCAAAAACGCCGCACTCGCATTCGCCGGCACACCCAGCCGCCCAGCCACATCCAGCTCCAGCACACCCCGAGCCGCCACCCGCCCAATGCCTTCAAACAGGTGATCAGCCGTCGTCAAACCCGGACGAGTTTCCAACACACGCGCCGGATCCAACGGAACCGGAGATCCACCTGCGGGCACATAACCGTTGACGTCGATCACGATGTCGGTGGCCGCGAGCGTGAAAACGCACACCTTTCCACCAGCACCAATCTTGGCCAACACCGCATTGGGCACGACCTGCCCAGCCGTGTAGTTCACATTCGACGCGATCGGCTGCGTCGTACCGCACGGAAACACCGTCAGATACCCATCATCGCCGGGATTCACCGCAGTCACGTTCAAAAACGCCGCACTCGCATTCGCCGGCACACCCAGCCGCCCAGCCACATCCAGCTCCAGCACACCCCGAGCCGCCACCCGCCCAATGCCTTCAAACAGGTGATCAGCCGTGGTCAAACCCGGACGAGTTTCCAACACACGCGCCGGATCCAACGGAACCGCGACAGGAATCGTTGAGCCACCGCCACCGCCACCGCCACCACCGCCACCACCACCACCGCTGGCGGTCACGGTCGTTACCGCCGAGGGAACCGACCAGGGTCCCGCACCGAACGAGTTGATTCCCGCAACCCGGAATCGATACTGGCCCGCGGGGAGGTTGTTCACGGTCATGCCGGTCGATTCGTCGGCCGTTGCGAGCTCAGCACCCCACGTCGAGCCGCCGTCTGACGACGCCTGCACGACGTAGTGACTCGCCCCGTTCTCGGACTCAGACCATGTGACCGCGGCTGACAGGACACCACCGGTCGCGGTCGGTGTGTCAGGGGCGGCAGGTGGAGCCGGCGGGTGCATCAGCTCCAGTTCGCCGGGAAGCCACAGCCGCGGGCCTTCCCAATCGCCATCGTTCTGGCTGGCTCCACCGTTGCCCAGCTGACCCGAGGCTGTCGGAACCCCAGCAACGAAGGATGTCGTTGAGGCCGAACGTGTACATCACGATGCAGGCATGGGCCGCTCCCGTCGCGAGGAGGACCGTCTCACCTTCGTTGACCAGGATTCGCTCGGGTGATTGAACCGGTGTTCCATTGTCGGGGTCGTAGCCATCGCCCATCTGACCAGCACTGTCGGAACCGAAGCACGCAAAGTTGCCGTCACGATCCGTGACACACGTGAAGTAGTCCCCCGCCGAAATCGACACCACCGGGGTGCCCCACATCGGATCGGTCGGTGGACCCGTCGGGCTCGTAACCACCGGATCCTGCGCCGTTGCCGAGCTGTCCCGAGCCAGTCGTAGCCCCAACACGTGAAGGTTCCACCGGCGAGCACCACGCATGTGTGCAGCTCGCCGGCGGCGATCGCAGTGGCAGCCACACCGTTCGGCATCGTCATCGGAGCGCCCGGCGCGTCGACGTTCCCCGGTCGGCGCCGCCATTGCCGAGTTGGCCTGAGCTGTCAGATCCCCAGCAGCTGACCTGCCCATTGTCGAGAATGACGCAGGTGTGGTTGTCTCCCGCAGCGATGCTCTTCGCGGTGTGATTGCCCAGGTTGATCAACGTCGGCGTTGGTATCGCTCCGGACACACCCCCGCCGTTGCCGACTTGCCCGTAGAAGTCGGCGCCCCAGCACGCCACGAGGCCCCCGCTGAGCAACGCGCACGCATGCACGTTGCCCGCCACCAGCATGCTGACGCTGCGTCCTCCAGGCATCGCCAGGGGCGGGGATGGAGACGCCAGCGATCCACCGGAGATTCCGGTGCCGAGTTGGCCACTGCTGTTGAGGCCCCAGCATGACACCGTGAGGTTGTCGAGGATCGCGGACGTGAAACTCTCGCCCAGTGCCACTCCATTGGCTCCCCTACCCTCCGGCAACACCGCCGGCACGGTCGGGGCGGATGTCGCTCCGGGTGATCCGGCCCCCAGCCCGAGACGGCCGTCGAGGTTCGAACCCCAGCAGTAGACGTGGCGGAAGATCGACACCGCGATGTGTGGTAGTCCCCTGCACCAACGATCTGCGCCCCGACGTACGGCGGGAGGTCGGCGACGATCGGGCCAGGCGGGGCCAGTACGTCGTCCGTGCTGCCGACACCGTTTCCGAGTTGACCGAAGTCGTCACGACCCCAGCAGGTGACGCGGTCGTCGATCAACACGGCACACGTGTGGAGCTGGCCCGTGACGATTGCGCGTGCCGCCGGCATCGCCAATGGTGGGCTCGGCTCATACCGTGGAGCATTGTCGCCGGTGCCGAGTTGACCGTCCCCGTTGAGGCCCCAGCAGCTCACGCCACCGTTGGCGAGCAATGCGCAAGTGTGGGCGTAGCCGGCGCTGATCGCAGTCGCACGCTGACCACCCGGCATGCCGTAGGCGGGGATCGGCACGGTGGAGCCGCCGATGACGCCGCCGCCGCCGCCGAGCCGGCCGTTGTCCCCCCGCCCCCAACACGTCACCGTGCCGTCGTCGAGGATTGCACACGTGTGGTATAGCCCGGCACTGATCGCCAGCGCGCGGTGGCCGCCCGGCAGGCTCACGATGTCGGTCGGCGAGTCGCGATCGCCGGGCAGCCCGTTGCCGAGCTGACCGAACTGGTTGCTGCCCCAACAGGTGACGTTGCCATCGTCGAGGATCGCGCAGGTGTGGCTGTCTCCGGTGGTGACGGCCGTTGCCGTATGGCCGCCGGGCAGCGTGATCACCGCAGGCGGCTGGATCACGTCTCCGGCCGGGTCATCATTGCCGAGTTGGCCCAAGTCGTCGCTCCCCCAGCACGTGACCTGTCGGGTGTACAGCAATGCGCATGAATGGTTCGTGCCGAGTGCCACCTGTTGAACACGCTCTGATCCGGGAAGCATGACGGCGATCGGTCCGTATGCACCGCTGGTGTAACCAGTGCCGAGCTTGCCGTCTGTGGCGTCGCCCCAGCACGCCAGCGAGTGGTCGTTGAGAATCGCGCACGTGTGCTCGTATCCGGCGACCACCGCCCACGCCTGCTTCTGGAGATGGACGATCTCACGCGGCGCGGCGCTGTAGCCGGCGCCAGCGGCGGCGCCGTTGGCGGACTTCTCGTTGGAGCCCCAGCAGCGAACTTGGCCGTCGCGGCGAGCGAACAGCTGTGACGCCAGCCGGCTGCGATCGCGGCTGCCGCTCCACGCGGCGACCCGGAAACTGCTCCGGCCGGAGAGTTGGCCGACGCGCCCGGGGCGGCGACACAACTGGCGACTATGACGATGACGGCTACAACGGCGATGGTGCTTGCCCGTCGCGCCGCGTCGAACGATGAACGGCGAGCCGCTGCTGAGCCCCACGAGGTTGTGGTCCACCCGGTCATTGCAGTTGAAACGTAGCCGCGGCCGAACGCGGTGCAGATCACCGAAGTATGAGGCAGGTACCCCCGAGGCGCAGTCCTAAGATCGACGCCCATGAGCGACGTTGCATTCCTCGGCTTGGGTGCCATGGGATCGGCCATGGCAGGTCGACTCGTCAACGCCGGCCACGATGTGACGGTCTGGAATCGGACGCAAGCACGAGCGACGCATTCGCCATCCGAGTTTCCGCAGCCCACGTGGCCTCCACACCTGTGAGTGCCGCGGCGGCAGGTCAGTCGCGATCTCGATGGTGGCCGATGACCACGCCTCCGAAGAGGTGTGGGAGGGGGCGAACGGCGCTCTGTCTGGCTCTCACCCGGCGCCCTGCTGATCGAATGCTCCACGTTGTCCCGCGGCCGAGTGGCCCATCTCGCCGGGCGCGTCGAGACGTACGGGCTGCGGCTACCTCGACGCTCCCGTCACCGGCCTTCCTGACGCCGCTGCAGTGGCCACTCACCATGCTGGCGGGCGGAGACCGCCGCCAACTTGGCCCGGGCACAACCGCTGCTCGACGCGTTCAGCAACCAACCGTTCCACTTTGGTCCGGTCGGCTCGGGCACCGACTACAAGTTGATGATCAATCTCATGGGTGCGGTACAGATCGCCGCAGCGGCCGAAGGCTTGCGAATGGCCGCTGCTGCAGGTCTCGACCTCGAACTTGTCGGTCGAGCGCTGGCAACAAGTCAAGCCGCTTCACCTCAGGTCGTGCGCAACGTGACACGGATGATCGCCGGCGATCACGAGACCAACGTCGTGTTCACTGGGCGATTGCGATTGAAAGATGCTCGCTACGGCGTGGAGGCAGCTCGCGAACTCGGCGTGGATCCCCGGTTCGGTGAAGTCGCCGTGGAACTCCTCACCCGACTGGTCGACGCAGGCTACGGGGACTTGAACGAATCGAAGATCTACGACGTGACGGGAACAGTCTGACTGGCGAGGAACGCACGAAGGACCCGACCTGGGCCGGGTCCTTCGTTCAAATTTCAGGTAGCTCGCCGGCTGACCGGCTGGCTGGCTCAGACCAGTTCGATGCGAGCCATTTGCGCCTTGTCACCGGCGCGCGGGCCGAGCTTCAAGATTCGCGTGTAGCCGCCGTTGCGCTCGGTGTACCGAGGAGCGACGTCGTTGACGAGCTTGTGGGTCATTTCACGATCGCCGAGGTAGCCCTGGATCTGGCGGATGCGGTGAACTCGCATGGGGCCGTCTTGGGCCTTCTTGGCCTTGGTGATGAGCTTCTCGGCGATCGGCCGAAGGGCTTTGGCCTTCGCCTCGGTCGTGGTGATGCCCTCAGCAGCGAACAATGACGCGGCCAAGTTGGCCATCATCAAACGCTGGTGAGCGGCGTCGCCGCCGAAGCGACGTGAGCGGCGTGGGGTTCCAGGCATTGCAGTGTTCCTCGTTCGTTTCCGTGTCTATCGATCGTGTGTCGATCAGCCGCGCAGCGACAAGCCGCGCTCGTCGAGCTTCTCTTTGACCTCGTCTAGGCTCTTCTGCCCAAAGTTGGTGATGTTCAACAGGTCGTCCTCGGTCTTGGTGAGCAACTCGCCCACCGTGTTGACCTGTGCCCGCTTGAGGCAGTTACGCGGCCGCTCTGACAGATCGAGGTCTTCGATCGGCAGGTCGAGATCGGGCGAGGAGGTGGTGGTGTCGATGACTTCGCTGAGTTCGAGGCCCTGTGGCTCATCGCTCATGGAAGCGACGAGGTCGACCAGCGAACGCAACGTCGCACCGGCAGAGGCAAGTGCTTCCGACGGGGTGATGGAGCCGTCGGTCTCGATCTCCATGATCAGGTTGTCGTAGTTGGTGGCCTGCTCGACGCGGGTGGGCGTGACGTCGAAGCTCACCCGGCGCACCGGGCTGAAGATCGCATCGATCGGCACGACGCCGATGATGCGAGTTTCCACTTCACGCTGCGAGGAGGCGTAGCCCCGACCCTGCTCGACGGTGAGGTCGAACGCGAGGCGGGCCTTACCGTTGAGCGTGGCGATGTGAAGATCCTTGTTGAGGATCTCGACGTCGGCCGGGCACTCGATGTCGCCGGCGGTGAGGGCCATCGGGCCCCGCACGTCGACTCGGAGGCTGACGGTCTCGTTGGAAAGTGACGTGAGCACGATGTCTTTGAGGTTCAGAATGACGTCAGTGACATCTTCTGCGACACCGTTGATGGTGTCGAACTCGTGGAGTGCTTCGTCGAAACGAACCGTCGTGATCGCTGCGCCGGGAATCGACGACAGCAAGGTACGACGCAACGAGTTGCCGAGCGTGTGGCCAAAGCCAGGCTCGAGCGGACCAATCGGAAAACCGCTGATGGTTGTTGTTCTCCTCGCCGATGGCTTCGACTGAGGGGCGCTGCATGACAAGCATGTGCTGCCTGGTCCTTTCTGAAAGACGAACGTTCGTATTCGAGTTGCGGTGTGTGACGGACTATTTCGAGTACAACTCGACGATGAGCGACTCGCGCACGGGAACATCGATGTGCTCACGCTGCGGGAGATCACGAACCGTGACCTGCTTGCCGCCATCACCGATTTCGAGCCAACCGACGATGGAACGGTCGAGTGTGTCGATGTTGTGTTGGATGACGATCATTGCTGCAGCCTTCGGCGACAGCGACACGACATCGCCTTTGCGAACGCGAGCCGACGGAATGTCGAGACGCTTGCCGTTCACCAAGATGAGGCCGTGGTTGACGAACTGGCGTGCCTGCGGGCGGCTGGACGCCCAACCGGCGCGGTAGGTCACGTTGTCGAGGCGTGACTCGAGCATGATCAGCAGGTTCTCACCGGTGGGACCCTGGTGCTTCAAGGCCTCTTCGTATGTCTTGCGGAACTGCTTCTCGAGGACACCGTAGATGTACTTGGCCTTCTGCTTCTCTTGCAGCTGGGCGAGGTACTCGCTGCCGGCGTTCCGGCGGCGCGTACGGCCGTGAGCGCCAGGCGGGAAGGGACGACGATCGAGGGCACGGCGGCCCTTTTCGTTTTCGAAGATGTTGGTGGACAGGCGGCGTGAGAGGCGCACCTTGGGTCCGGTGTAACGAGCCATGATCGATTACCTCTCAGCCGCGCCGGCGCTTGGGCTGGCGGCAGCCGTTGTGGGGCACCGGGGTGACGTCCTTGATGGACGTCACTTCGATGCCGGTGTTCTGGATGGAACGAACTGCAGTGTCGCGACCTGAACCCGGGCCCTTCACCTGCACTTCGACACGGCGCACGCCGTGCTCCATGGCAGCGGTCGCCGCACGCTCGGCCGCAAGCTGGGCTGCGAACGGGGTGCTCTTACGGCTGCCCTTGAAGCCAACGGCACCAGACGACGCCCACGAGAGCACATTGCCCTGGGTGTCGGTGACCGTGACGATGGTGTTGTTGAACGAGCTCTTGATGTGCACGACACCAGTTGAGACGTTCTTGCGATCTTTCTTGCGGGGACGACGTGCGGCCCCACCTTTTGCGCCTGGCTTAGCCATTACTTCCTCACAGCCTTCTTCTTGTTGGCCACCGTCTTCTTGCGACCCTTGCGGGTGCGAGCGTTGGTGTGGGTGCGCTGCCCGCGCACTGGCAGGCCCTTGCGATGGCGGACGCCCTGGAGGCAGCCGATTTCGATCTTGCGCTTGATGTCGTTCGCTACGTCGCGACGGAGGTCACCTTCGATGGTGAGGTTCGCGTCGACGTAGGCACGAATTTTGTTGACCTCGTCTTCGGTCAACGATGAAACCTTGGTGTTGGGATCGAGTTCGAGCTCGGTGCAAATGCGCTTCGAGGTCGTCGGCCCAATGCCGAAGATGTAAGTGAGCGAGATCTCCAACCGCTTTTCACGGGGGATGTCGACGCCGGCAATACGTGCCATGGGTTAGTTTCTCCTGCTGCTCTCTAGCCCTGGCGCTGCTTGTGGCGCGGGTTCTCACAAATGACTTGCACGCGACCATGCCTGCGGATCACGCGGCACTTCTCGCACATTTTCTTGACGCTCGGTCGAACCTTCACGACTGCTCTCTTACTTGTATCGGTACGTGATGCGACCTCGGGTGAGGTCGTACGGGGTGAGTTCTACTTGCACCTTGTCGCCGGGAAGGATGCGGATGTAGTGCATACGCATCTTGCCTGAGATATGAGCCAAGACTTTGTGGCCATTCTCCAGTTCCACACGGAACATGGCATTCGGAAGCGACTCGACGATCGTGCCTTCGAGCACGATGGCGTCTTCTTTAGGTTTTGGCAGGGGTTCACTCCTCGGTTGGGCGGGACAATCATCCTGCTCAGCGGACTTGTTTCTTCGATCTGCCCACAAACCGTGCACAGACCGACTGGCAATGCTACCGGAACGTTGGCCGTTCACCAATGGGGTGATGCGCCACTTTTCGGCGAAGTTGTGCTAGGACCGAGCGCACGTCGTGGCGAATGCCGTTCATCGACGAAGTTCTACGGCGTCGGTGAGTCGCTTGAACACGTGGTCGGGATTGCCGACTCCATTCACGACTGCGAGAGCTCCGCGTGCTGAGAAATACTCGATGAGCGGCGACGTTTGCTCTTCGTACAGATCGAGTCGGCGATTGACCGACTCGGGTGTGTCATCTGCTCGCTGCTGCACATCTCCGCCGCAGACGTCGCAGATCCACGGCGATGGGGCTTCACCCCGGGCGGTGTAGTTGGTGCCGCAGTCGCGGCAGACCCGACGCGATGAAATGCGTTCGAGCACGATCTCGCGGGGTACATCGAGATCGATCACCACATGAATCGGTCGCTCTGCAGTGATTCGATCGAGCGCAGCCGCCTGAGCGACGGTGCGCGGAAAACCGTCGAGGATGTACCCACGCGTACGGGCATCTGCTTTGTTCAGCCGCTCATCGACGAGGCCGATCATGATCTCGTCGCCGACCAGGCCGCCGGCGTCCATGATCTCTTTGGCCATGGTGCCGAACTCGGTGCCTTCCCGGGCAGCGGCACGCAGCATGTCTCCGGTGGAGATGTGCGGCACGACGTAATGCCGCGACAAACGAACACATTGTGTGCCCTTGCCGGCGCCCTGCCGACCGAGAATGATGAGCCGAGCTCCGGGGATCACAAAGGTGCGCCGGTTACTTGAGGAAGCCCTCGTAGTTGCGCAGCATCAACTGGCTGTCGATCTGGCGCATCAACTCGAGGGCCACGCCCACCGAAATCAACACGCTGGTACCAGCGAAGGCGAACGAGTTCACGTCTGCTGCCCAGAGAATCAGATACGGCAAGATGGCGATGATGGCGATGAACACGGCACCGGGCAACGTGATGCGGTTGACCGCCTTGGCGAGGTACGCCTCGGTCTTGGGGCCGGGACGGACGCCGGGGATGAATCCGCCTTGACGACGAATCTGATCTGCCTGGCGAACCGGATCGAAGGCGATCGAGTTGTAGAAGTAGGCGAATGCAATGATCAACAGAGCGAAGATCGTGATGTACACGAAGTTCTGGGTGTTGAGGATGTAATCGTCGACAAAGTTTTGCAACGACCGGCGGGCATTGTCCCACCACGAGTCGCCCGTAGGGTTGCCGAGGAAGCTGGCTGCGATGGCCGGCAGGAGCAGTATCGAGCTGGCGAAGATGATCGGGATGACGCCCGACTGGTTGACCTTCAACGGGATGTAGGTGTTCTGGCCGCCCATCATCCGGCGTCCGACCACACGTTTCGCGAACTGCACGGGAATTCGCCGTTGGCCAAGTTCGACGAACACCACCGCCACGATGATGCCCAGGGTGACGAGCACCATCACCACGAACCAGAACCACTTGTTGACCTGGAGGATGGAGTAGAAGCCTGCGGGCAACGACGAAACCACGGACGCGAAGATGATCATCGACATGCCGTTACCGATGCCGCGCTGGCTGATGAGCTCACCCAGCCACATCAACAAAGCCGTGCCGCCCACCAACGTGGGAATGATCAGGTAGCCACGTGGCCAGATGCCATCGGGCAACAGCGGTACCGAGGGTGCCTGAACCGCCGAATAGAACGCAGCGCCGCCGCCAGTTCCAAAGAGAAACACCAACACGGTGGCTTGCAGCGTTGCCAACGCAATGGCGACATAGCGCGTGTATTGAGTGATCTTGCGCTGGCCGACTGCACCCTCTTGCTGCAGCTCTTCCAACTTCGGAATCACGACACCCAGCACCTGCATGATGATGCTGGCTGTGATGTACGGCATGATGCCGAGCGCAAAGATCGAGAATGACTTGAACGCGCCACCTGAGAACAAGTTGAAAAGCCCAAGCGCTCCGCCCTGCGTACCTTCGCGAAGCTGGTCGATTGCGAGCGGATCGACACCCGGAACAGGAATCGTCACGCCGAGGCGGTAAATGGCCACCATGGCCAACGTGAACAGGATCTTGTTCCGAAGGTCTGGGACCTTGAAGATGTTCTTGATGTTCGACAGCACTGGCGATGAGTCCTCGAAGGTGGTGGGGCGGGGAGCAGGCTAGCCGACGGTCGAGAGATCGAGCCGCCGGCTAGGTGGACGCAGGGCCAACGCCCCGTTGCTTTGAACCGCTTACCGGTTGGTGAACTGGTTGCCCTTGGCAGCCGGACGACCGGCTTTGCCGGGGGCCTTGAACGGCAACTCGATCAGGGTGACCGAACCGCCAGCGGCGGTGATGGCCGCTTCCGCCGACTTTGACACGCCATGGGCATGCACGGCAATGGCCGAAGACAACTCGCCACGTCCGAGCACCTTGACGAACGCGTCCTTACGGATGATGCCGCGGGCGTGCAGGACCTCAGGGGTGACCGTTGCCTCGCCGAGGTCAGCCAACGTGTCGATGTTGACGGCCGAATACTCGACGCGGAACGGGTTCGTGAACCCCTTCAACTTCGGAACGCGTTGCTTGAGTGGCATCTGGCCACCTTCGAAGCCGCGAGCCACGGTGTTGCGGGCGCGCTGGCCCTTCGTGCCACGGCCGGCGGTCTTGCCGCCCTTGCCGCCAATGCCACGACCAACGCGCTTGGGCGCCTTGGTGGATCCGGGGGATGGTGAAAGATCGTCAACGCGCATGATCAGTCGTTGCCCTTCTGAATTTCTCTGCCGTGACTTCGGTGACCGTGACCAAGTGCGGGACCCGGTGCAGCATGCCGCGGATTTCTGGGCGGTCGGGGAGAATGTTCGACTTGCCGATGCGGCCAAGACCAAGGGCACGAAGTGTGCCGCGGGTCTTCGGCTTGGCGCCAATGCCGGACTTGACTTGCGTGACCTTCAGTGTGCGGTCCGCGTCGGCGATCACTTTGTAGCTACTCATTCGTGTCCTCCTGAGACACCGGCGGCCATCTCACGCTGCCGCTCTTCGTATGCGCGAAGCAGACCCTTGGGCACGAACGTGTCGGCCGGGATACCGCGTCGCTTGGCGACCTCGTCTGGCCGTTGCAGCGCCTTGAGACCGTCGATGGTGGCACGGGCCACGTTGATGTGGTTGGCTGAGCCGAGCGACTTGCAGAGCACGTCGTGCACGCCAGCCTCTTCCAAGATGATGCGGGCCGCACCACCGGCGATGACGCCGGTACCGGGAGCAGCAGGCTTCATGAGCACCCGGCCGCCACCGGTGGTACCGATGACAGGGTGCGTGATGGTGGAGCCTGCGAGCGGCACTTCGAACAGATTGCGGCGTGCTTCTTCCGTGCCCTTCTGGATGGCCAACGGCACTTCCTTGGCCTTGCCGTAACCGAGCCCGACCTTGCCGTTCCCGTCGCCGATCACGACGAGGGCGGTGAAGCTGAACCGACGACCGCCCTTGACGACCTTGGCAACACGGTTGATGGTGATGACGCGCGACTCGCGCAGGCCACCCTCATTTTCGTTGCTCCGGGTGTCGTTGCGATTGTCGTTGCGATTGTCGTTGTATGCCATCAGAACTCCAGACCTGCGTTGCGCGCGGCTTCTGCGATTGCGGCGACCCGACCGTGATAGGCGAACCCACCGCGGTCGAACACGACCGTGTTGATACCGGCGGCTTTCGCACGCTCGCCGACGAGTTGACCGACGCGGGTTGCCGCGTCGACCGTGGCGCCGCTACCGGCGGCGCGCTGATCCAGTTCGGTGGTCGATGCGGCGGCCAGCGTGCGGCCCGCATCGTCGTCGATCACCTGGACCGAGATGTGCTTGTTGGAACGATGCACGGCCAAACGTGGACGTACAGCGGTGCCATGAACCTTCTTGCGGACCCGACGGTGACGACGGATACGACCTTGACGACGAGACTTGGCGATGTCAGCCATGACGATTCCTGCTTACTTCTTGCCGGTCTTGCCGGCTTTGCGCAGAATGCGCTCGCCGGAGTAACGGACGCCCTTGCCCTTGTAGGGCTCGGGCTTACGGATGCTGCGAATGTTGGCGGCGACCTGGCCGACAACTTCTTTGTCGATGCCATTGACGATGATCTGTGTTGGCACTGGAACTTCGAACGAGACGCCCTCGGGGGCAGCCACGGTGACCGGGTGGCTGAAGCCAAGGTTCAAGCGCAGTGCAGTCGGGCTCTGCGCCTCGGCGCGATAACCGACGCCGACGATGTCGAGTTGCTTCTTGAAGCCGTCGGTGACGCCGATGACCATGTTGTTGACCAAGCTCCGAGTGAGCCCGTGCAACGCCCGATTCTGACGTTCATCGTTGGGACGCGTGAAGTGCAACGCGCCGTCTTCTTCAGTGATCTGGATGGAACCAGGGATCACGCGGCTGAGGGTGCCCTTGGGCCCCTTGACGGTGACCGAGCCTTCGCCGAGTGTGATGTCGACCCCAGCCGGGATCGTGACCGGAGCCTTACCGATTCGAGACATAGTGGATTTCCGTTTCTCTCACGTACTCGCGCACGTCACCAGACGTAGCAAAGGACTTCGCCGCCGACTTTGCGCTTGCGCGCTTCGCGGTCGGTCATGAGCCCCAGGCTGGTGGACAGGACGGCCACACCGAGACCACCGAGCACGCGTGGCACAGAATCTGCCTTGCGATACACCCGGAGGCCAGGAGTGGAGATGCGACGAAGACCTGAAATCGTGCGGGCACGATCCGGCGAGTACTTCATCTGAATGGTCAGCGTTTCGCCGACGCCATTTGGCGCCGGAGCGACCTCGAACCCGCCGATGTAGCCCTCTGATTCGAGAACTCGGGCGAGTGCAACCTTTTGCTTTGACGAGGGCATGCGCACCTCGTCGTGCTTGGCCGTGTTCGCGTTGCGAATACGGGTCAGCATGTCGGCGATTGGGTCAGTCATCATGATGCGTGCTCCTCACCAGCTCGACTTCGTCATACCAGGGATCTCGCCAGCATGGGCGAGCTCACGCAAGCACACGCGGCAGAGGCCGAACTTGCGGAAAACCGAGCGGGCCCGACCACAACGTTGGCAGCGTGTGTAGCCGCGAACCTTGTACTTGGGTGTACCGGCAGCCTTGTTGATCAGTGCTTTCTTAGCCATCTGTGTCTCTCTCGATCACTTCTTCTTGCTGCCGCCGCGGACGGGTCCACGACGCTTCTTCTTGCGGGGAGCGTTCTCAGCGTCGGCGCCGCGCTTGAACGGAAAGCCGAACGAGTCGAGCAATGCTTTGCCGGCCTCGTTCGTGTGCGCGGTGGTGACGATGGTGATGTCCATACCGCGCGGCGTGTCGACGTTGTCGGGGTTGATTTCGGGAAACACCGTCTGGTCTTTCAAACCAAACGTGTAGTTCCCACGACCGTCCCACGAATGGGCGGGCAGCCCGCGAAAGTCACGAATACGAGGGATGGCGACTGCCAACAGGCGGTCGAGGAATTCCCACATGCGATCGCCGCGCAGGGTGACCTTGGTACCGATGGCCTGTCCTTCACGCAACTTGAAGTTGGCGATGGAGTTCTGCGCCTTGGTGACGACCGGCTTCTGACCGGCAATCAAGGTGAGGTCTTCGACGGCCTTTTCCAACAGCGAGGGCTGCTGTGTGGCTTCACCGACACCCATGTTGATGACGATCTTTTCGAGCTTCGGGATCTGCATCTCGTTCTCGATGCCGAGATCCTTGGCGAGCTGCGCCTTGATCGTGTTGTTGTAGCGCGACTTGAGTCGCGGCATGGTTGACGTGGCGGTCACTTGATTTCCTCACCGCTGGGACGTGCAATTCGGACTTTGTTGCCCTTCGAGTCCTCGCTGTATCCGAGGCGAACGGCTTTGCCCTTGTGCATGTACATGACATTGGAAACGTCGATCGGCATGTCTTTGTGAATGATGCCGGTCGAGTCGTTGGCCTTGCGGGCCTTCTGGTGACGTGACGCGGTGTTCACACCGGTGACGATCACTTTGTTCTGCTTGGGGAAGGCGCGTTCGATGACGCCCTGCTTGCCCTGGTCTTTGCCGGCGATCACGACGACGGGATCACCCTTACGAAGTTTCATCTCTGTGGTGTCCTTCTCAAATCACTTCTGGTGCGAGCGACACGATGCGCATGAACTTGCGATCGCGCAGCTCGCGGCCGACTGGGCCGAAGATGCGGGTACCGCGAGGAGTGAGGTCGTCTTTGATGATGACGGCGGCGTTCTCGTCGAAGCGGATGTAGCTGCCGTCGGAACGGCGCTTTTCCTTCTTCACTCGAACGACGACACACTTGACGACGTCACCTTTCTTCACGGCTGCGCCGGGGATGGCGTCTTTCACGGTCGCCACGAAGATGTCTCCGATCGAGGCGTAGCGGCGACGAGTGCCACCGAGCACCTTGATGCAGAGCACCTCACGGGCACCTGAGTTGTCGGCGACGCGAAGTCGCGATTCCTGCTGAATCACCGTGCACGCTCCAGGATCTCTACCAAGCGCCACCGCTTGTTCTTGCTGAGGGGACGGGTCTCCATGATGCGGACCTTGTCGCCGACTCCGGCGTCGTTGGTCTCGTCGTGGGCGTAGAGCTTCTTGTCACGCTGGACGATCTTGGCGTACTTGGCGTGCTTGACCCGCTCGGTGATGGTGACCGTGATGGTCTTGTCCATCGAGGCGGACGTGACGATGCCTTCGCGAACCTTGCGAGCGCTGCGCTCGCCGGCCGTTTCAGGAGTCGTGGCGACGGTCGCAGTCTCGGTGTTGTTGGTGTCAGTCATCGTTGCTCTCAGCTCTCCGACCCAGCAGCGGCGATTTCGCGCTGACGGATAAGGGTTTCGATCCGCGCGATCTGGCGACGGACCTTCTTGATTTCGGCGACGTTCTCGAGCTGACCGGTTGCATTGCGGAACCGCAGGTTGAGCGCCTCGTGCTTGGTGGATCGCAGCTCGTCGACGAGTTCTGCGATGTCCATCTCGGCCAGTTTGTCGGTCTTGTTTTTCGTAGCCATGATCAGATCCTCTCCTGGCGAGTGACGATCTTGGCCTTGATCGGCAGCTTCTGGATCGCCTTGTTGAGAGCGAGCTTGGCTTGCTCTTCGTCGGGGAACGACAGCTCGAACAAGATGCGGCCGGGGCGAACCACAGCAACCCAGAACTCGGGGTTGCCCTTGCCCGAGCCCATGCGGGTCTCGGCCGGCTTCTTGGTGACGGGCTTGTCTGGGAAGACCTTGATCCAGACCTTGCCACCACGCTTGATGGAGCGAGTCATGGCGATACGAGCTGCCTCGATCTGACGGGCGGTCAACCAGCCCGGCTCGAGCGCCTGAATACCGTATTCGCCGAACGCCAACTCGCCGCCACCCTTGGTCATGCCACGGGTACGTCCACGGTGGTGCTTACGATGTGCAACCTTGCGGGGCATCAACATGATGTACTCCTCAGCTTTCGCTCTCGGTGGCGGCAGCGTCGGTGCCGTCAACCGTTTGGCGAGCGATGGTGTCTTCTTCGGCGAGCAATTTCTCGAGCTCTGGGTCAGCGCTTGCCAACAGCGGCGATTCGGCTTCGATGGCAGCCTGCTGTGGCCCGCCCGACGACACGACCCGACGCGGCCCATCGGACGCCTGGCCCGATGTTTCGCCAACAGCCATGGCTGCTTCACGGGCGATCTTGTCTTCGTTCTGAGCCTTGTAAGGAAGGATGTCGCCCTTGTAGAGCCACACCTTCACACCGACGCGACCGTTGGCGGTCTTGGCCTCACGGAACCCGTAATCGATGTCGGCACGCAATGTGTGCAACGGAACGCGACCTTCGCGGTACCACTCGGTACGGCTCATTTCAGCGCCGCCGAGACGACCTGAACACTGCACACGTATGCCGAGTGCGCCGGCGCGCTGTGCGTTCTGCACGGCCCGCTTCATGGCCCGACGGAACGCAATACGGTTGGCGAGCTGGTCGGCAACACCTTGCGCAATGAGGGCCGCGTCGAGTTCAGGGGTCTTGATCTCGACGATGTTGAGCTGAACCTTCGGGTCGCCGGTGATCTTGGTGATGATGGTGCGCAGCTCGTCTGCCTGGGCTCCACGGCGACCGATCACGATGCCCGGGCGAGCGGTGTGAACATCGACGCGCAGCTTGTCGCGGGTGCGCTCGATTTCGATACGGCTGATCGCGGCTGACTCGAGCTTCACCATGATGGCCTGGCGGATCTGCCAGTCTTCGGTGAGGTACTTCTTGTAGTCGCGCTCTGAGAACCAACGGCTCTTCCAGTCGGTGCTGACACCGAGGCGGAAGCCGTAGGGATTGATCTTCTGACCCATGGTTCAGTCCTCTTCGCTTTGAGTCGTGGCGCCCGGCTGGGCAAAGCCAGCAGCCTCTGCGCTGGCTTCGGTGTCGAACCACACTTCAGCCTTGGTGATCTTGTAGTACCGGCTGTCGGGGGTGTGGTAGAGCATCGAATCGGCATTGCCCTTGATGGGGTGAGTGTCGGGCCCGTTGCCGTCGGCATCAGGGAGCACACCACCGGCATACTCCGAGGCGGCGAAGCCGCCCGCTGCTTTCTCGGCAACCGTCTCGTCGGCGGCTTCTTCGGCCACTTCTGCGACTGCGTCGGCTTCTGACACTTCGGCGAACGCTTGCACTTCGATGGTGCCTTCAGCGGCCTCATCGGCTGCAGTGTCGTCATCGACGACGTCGGCCCCGGTCGCGGCATCGTCGGCCAGATCTTCTTGGTCTTCGATGGTCTCGGTCGCTTCCACCGCGTCGACGCCAGCCTTGGCGGCCTCGGCGCGCTTGCGGCTGCGCTCGACACGCTGACGACGGTTGGTCGCTGCGCCACCACTTGCGCCTTCAGCGCGGGCACGAACGATTTCGACGCGCTCGTCGCTCATGCGAGCAACGATCACGGTGATGTGGCAGCTGCGCTTGCGGATGCGGCTGGCGCGTCCACGTGAGCCCGGCTTGAAACGCTTCATCGTCGGGCCTTCGTCGGCGAAGCAGGCGATGACGAACAGTTCCTCGGCCTCGCCGAGGTATGCGCCATTCGTCTCGTCGGTGGCGTTGGCCACTGCGCTGGCGAGCACCTTGCGAATGTCGTGGGCGATGCCACGGTCGGTGAACTGCAACACCTCGTCGGCACGACGCACGTCGAGACCACGGATGAGGTCGAGCACGACGCGCGCCTTGTAAGCCGACGAGCGGACGTACTTGGCGGTTGCCTTCGTGCCGGAGCGCACACCAACTTGGGTGGCGCCTTCATTGAGCTTCGGGCCACGCATTAGCGCTTCGCTCCCTTTTCTTGACCCGCGTGAAACTTGAACGTGCGGGTCGGGCTGAACTCACCGAGCTTGTGACCGACCATCGACTCGGTGACGTACACCGGGACATGCTTGCGACCGTCGTGGACGGCGATGGTGTGGCCGACGAAGTCGGGGATGATGGTCGAACGGCGCGACCAGGTCTTGATGACCTTGCGTTCGCCGGCGGCGTTCTGGGCGTCGACCTTCTTCAACAGATGGTCGTCGACGAACGGACCTTTTTTGAGACTGCGAGTCATAGTTCTTTCTCCTGGCCTGTTCTGCCGCTACTAGCGGCGGCCCTTGCCGGTACGGCGACGACGGACGATCATGCTTTGGCTGGCCTTCTTCTTCGAGCGCGTGCGCCCTTCAGGCTTGCCCCACGGGGACACTGGCGGCCGACCACCGGAGGTGCGGCCTTCGCCGCCGCCGAGCGGGTGGTCGACTGGGTTCATGGCGACACCACGGGTTTGGGGCTTGACGCCCTTCCAACGGTTGCGACCGGCTTTGCCGATCTTCACCTGCTCGTGCTCGGAGTTGCCGACTTCGCCCACCGTTGCACGGCAGTCGATCGGAACCCGACGCATTTCGGTTGACGGCATGCGCAGTGTTGCGAAGTCGCCTTCCTTGGCGACGAGCTGCACGGCGATACCAGCCGAACGGCCGATCTTGCCGCCTTGGCCCGGGCGCAACTCGACGTTGTGCACCGTGGTACCGACCGGGATGTACCGGAGCGGCATTGCATTACCCGGCTTGATGTCGGCCCCTTGGCCGCTCTCGACGCGATCGCCGACGCTGAGCCCACGCGGTGCGAGGATGTAGGCCTTCTCACCGTCTGAGTAGTGCAGCAAGGCGATGCGGCAGGTGCGGTTGGGGTCGTATTCGATGGCCGCGACCTTGGCGAACATGCCATCTTTGGTGCGCTTGAAGTCGACGATGCGGTAGCGCTGCTTGTGGCCGCCACCGCGGTGACGCGAGGTCTTGCGGCCGTACACGTTGCGGCCACCGGTCTTGGACTTGGTGGCCAGCAGCGACTTCTCTGGAGCGGTCTTGGTGACTTCCGAGAAGGTCGACGACGTCTGGAAGCGACGCGCCGGGCTGGTGGGTTTACGGGAACGAATTGCCATGACGAATCCGTCTTCCTTAATTCTCGAACAACGGGATTTCGCCCGATGCCAGGGTGACGATGGCCCGCTTGGTGTCGGGCTTGGAGCCTTTACGGTTCGAGTTGCGAACGCGTGTGGCCTTGCCCTTGCGGTTGAGCGTGTTGACGTTGAGCACCTGGACGCCCCAGATCGCCTCGATGGCGTCTTTGATTTCGGGCTTGCTTGCCTTGGGGTGCACCTTGAAGGTGTACGTGCCGGCTTCCATGAGCTCGTAGCTCTTCTCCGAGACGATCGGAGCAACGATGATGTCGCGTGGGTCCTTCATCAGGCTTCTTCGCTTTCGGTCTCATCGTCGACGACGTCTGCTGCAGCGACGACTTCTTCGGCCGGCACTTCTTCGGTAACGGCTGCTTCCGGTGCTGCGTCGGCGACGACTTCTGCATCGACGGCTGCTGGCTTCTCGGCCTTGGGCTTGACGGTGTTGGCGGCGAACTCGTCGACGCTGGGCAACGTGGCTTCGGAGAACACGATGTACTCGTTGCACAACACGTCGTAGGCGTTGAGTTCGCTGATGGCGACCAACTGCACGCTGGTGAGGTTGCGGAAGCTCAGCGCGGCGGCTGCCTCGTCACGACCCACCACGACAAGCACCTTGCCGGTGGCGCCGATGCTGGCGAGGGCAGCCTTGGCCGCCTTGGTGCTGGGCGTGTCGAACTTCCAAGCATCGACGACGATGACCTTGCCTTCAGACGCACGGTCGGACAGATGCCGAACGGAGCGCGAGTTTGATCATCTTCTTCGGGGTCTTCTGCACGTAGCTACGTGGCTTCGGGCCGAGGGCGATACCGCCACCGCTGTAGTGCGGTGCACGAATCGAGCCCTGGCGAGCGTTGCCGGTGCCCTTCTGACGGAACGGCTTGGCGCCACCACCACGGACTTCGCTGCGAGTCTTGGTGCTCTGCGTACCGGCACGACGTGCGGCGAGCTGAGCGGTGACGACCTGGTGCATGACCGGCACATTGGGTTGAATGCCGAACGTGGCGTCATCGAGGTCGATCGTTCCGGCCTTCGCGCCGGATGCTGAGAACTTCGTGATCTGTGCCATGTGAATCAGCCTCCCTTGACCGCGTTGCGAACAGAAACGAGGCCACCGTTTGGCCCTGGAACCGAACCCTTGATGAGCAGCACGTTGCGCTCGACGTCGGAGTCGACGATTTCCAGATTGAGGGTGGTGACCTGCTCGTGACCCATGTGGCCCGACATCTTCAAACCCTTGAAGACGCGGCCGGGGAACGAGCACTGGCCGATGGAACCAGGCGTGCGGTGGTTGCCGTGGTTGCCGTGGCTGGCGCCTTGGCCCTTGAAGTTGTGACGCTTCATGGTGCCGGCGAAACCCTTGCCACGGCTGGTGCCGGTGACGTCGACGCGGCTACCGGCGGCGAGCACCTCGACGGTGATCTCCTGACCGATTTCGTAGCCATCGACCGAGTCGAGACGCAGTTCCACGAGTCGCTTGCCTGGCTGGACGCCAGCCTTCGCGTAGTGGCCCGCATCGGGCTTGTTGAGCTTTTTGGCGTCGCGGTGCCCATAGGTCACCTGCAGCGCGTTGTATCCATCGCGGTCTGCGGTCTTGATCTGAACGACGCGCATGGGGTCGACACGGATGACCGTGACGGGGATGACCTTGTCATCCACCCACTTCTGCGTCATCCCGACCTTCTCGCCGAGAATCACTGTTGAGGCCATTGCGGCTGTTCCTTGCTGTTGATCGAGCCACCAAGTTGCCTTGGCAGCTATCCACTGCTTTTCGATATGCAGTTGTCATGAACACCGGTTTGCCGGTGCTCACACAAATGCTCCGCAGCCGAACTGGCAGCGGAGCACTCGGTCTAGTTGTTGCCGTATGGTCCCTACCGGCCGGATACCGGAGGCGCATACGAACATCGATTACGAACTTTGCTGTGCCAGAGCAAGCTCTCGGACACGGCTATGAAACGCTACCGGCCACGTTCCCGGCTGCCAACGCCTCCTACCGGCTAACAGCGTCCGCTGCGGTTGAGCCCGCGCGGGCGTGCCCAGGCTGAATTCGGCGGCTCTGGCTGCGCTGCGACTTGACGATGGGCTTGACGGTGGCCTCGACGATGCGGAAGCCGAGGTGGGACATGCCGGTGTCGACCATTTGGGGGCGTCTTGCGGCCGGGCGGTAGCTCAGGCAGTAGGTGTCGGCGCACAGATGCGAGCCGCCCTTGATCACCCTGCGGGCTATCGGAAACTGTGGCTGGGCGGGGTCGATAGCTGTGTTCGAGGTCGCCGCCGCGTGGGTCGACCGGAACGCAGCAGGGTTTGTCGGCGTCTTCGGGGTGTTGGCTCGTCCAGTAGTCCTGCGTCCACTCCCACACGTTGCCGGCCATGTCGAACAGGCCGTATCCGTTGGCGGGGAACGAACCGACCGGGGCGGTTCCGGTGAATCCGCTCTCGCCGGTGCTGCGCCAAGGGAAGTCGGGGCCGTCCCAGGTGTTGGCCATGACCCGACCGTCGGGGCGCTTGTCGTCACCCCACGTGAACGTCGCACCGTCGAGCCCGCCGCGGGCGGCGAACTCCCATTCGGCTTCGGTTGGCAACGCTCCGCCTGCCCAATCGGCGTAGGCGAAGGCGTCTTCGTACGCAACGTGAACGACCGGATGGTCCCGTCGATCGGCGATCGTTGAGCGCGGGCCTTCGGGCCGATGCCAGCAGGCCGCCCGGCGTCCACGACCACCATTGGCTGATGTGGCGAAGGTCTACGGGGCCTTGAGTGGGGGTGAACACCAGCGACCCAGGCACCGAGATTCTCGGTGGCGCGCCCGGATAGTCGGCCGGATTGAGGGGTCGTTCCGCGACGCGTGACGTAGCCCGTGTCTGCCACGAAGGCGGCGAACTGCTCGTTGGTGACTTCGTGAGCAGCGATCGAGAACCCGTGTCACCGTCACTCGATGGGTGGGAGCTTCCTCCGGGTAGTGCGAGTTCGAACCCATGGTGAAGGTGCCGCCTGGCACCTTCACCATCTGTTCAATCATCCGGGCTTGTTCAATCGAGTCGAGTAGTCAGGCGCTCGGTGCGCCTTGCTTCAACTTCTCGAGCACTTTGTCGAGGTTGAAACTGGCGGGTTCCTGGCTGGGCGGGAACTCCGCAAACGACTGCAACATTTGGGCGACGAACATCTGCGCCGGAACGAAGAGGAAGATGCGGTCGAGCACCCAGTCCCAATAGGTGTTCGACGTGATGTCGGCCCGTTCGAACGGGTCGGTGCGGAGGTTGAACAACTTCGGAAATCGCAACGTGAACGAATGGCTCCATCCACACCGCCAACGTGCCGGTGACCCGCTGCTCGAGGAACACCATCTTCCAGTTGTCGAATCGCAGAGCTGCGAGATCGCCGTCGTCGGTGCAATAGAAGAAGTGCTTGCGCGGGCTCTCGTCCACTTCGCCGGTGAGGTACGGCAGTTGGTTGTGCCCGTCGAGGTGCACCTTGTACTGGTGGCCGTCGAGCTCGGTGCCAGCCTTCAGTCGATCGGCAACATCGGTGTCGCCGATCGCCGCCAACAAGGTGACGAACCAATCAGTCGTGCGACACGATGCCGTTGAGCACCTGCCCCGCCGGAATGCGGGCGGGCCAACGCACCATGGCGGGGACGCGGAAGGCACCCTCCCAGTTTGAGTTCTTCTCGCCACGGAACGGAGTCATTCCGGCGTCGGGCCACGAGTTCATGTGGGGCCCGTTGTCGGTGGAGTACAACACGATGGTGTCTTCGGCCAAACCGTTGTCATCGAGGAAGCCGAGCAGGTCGCCCACGAGATCGTCGTGGTCGCACATGGTGTCGTGGTAATCAGATTGCCAACGACCGGCGCGGCCCTTGCTGGATTCCTTGGTATGCGTGCGGAAGTGCATATGGGTCGTGTTCAACCACACGAAGAACGGGGTGTCTGCAGCAACCGCTTCGCCCATGAACCGCTTGGCCGCTGGCAGCACCTCTTCATCGTCGATGGTTTCCATGCGCTTCTTGGTGAGCGGGCCGGTGTCTTCAACCGTGATGGTGCCGTCGGCGTTGCGCTTGGAGTGAATGACACCACGCGGCCCGAACGACTTCTTGAAATTCGGGAAGTCTGCTTCCGGCGGGTAGTCGGGGAGTTCGGGTTCTTCCTCGGCGTTGAGGTGATACAGGTTGCCGAGGAATTCGTCGAAGCCGTGGTTCGTGGGAAGAAACTCGTCACGGTCGCCGAAATGATTCTTGCCGAACTGACCGGTGGTGTAACCGTGCTCTTTGAACGCCTTTGCGATCGTGGGATCCTTGTCCATGAGGCCGATCGGCGAGCCTGGCAAACCGACCTTGGTGAGCCCGGTGCGATACGGGTTCTGGCCGGTGATGAAGGCGGCTCTGCCCGCGGTACAGCTCTGCTCGCCGTAGTAGTCGGTGAACATCGCACCCTCTTTGGCGATGCGATCGATGTTCGGCGTGCGATATCCCATCACGCCGTGGCTGTAGGCACTGATGTTGCTGATGCCGATGTCGTCGCCCCAAATGATCAAGACGTTTGGCTTGGTACTCACGCTTTGGCTCCTCCTGCTAGTCAACACGAAGGGAATCCCATCCCGCCGAGACCATAGCCGTGTTATCGAAGGCCATCACAACTGCTCGGTGAACGCCGGGCCTGTGCACCCAGTGTTCACCGAACTCGTTGCCGAGGTTCACACCTTCGTTCCGCTAGTTCGTCGAGATCGCTTCCAGCACGTCGAGTTTCGCGGCGCGGCGTGCTGGCCGGTCGGCGGCCAAGACGCCTGCCACGATGGCGACGCCGAGCACCACAGCGAGAGTCGGGTATGACGGTGCAAATGTCCCGAAGCCTTCAGACGCAGCGATCGCTCGAATCAAACCCCAGCACATGAAGGTGCCGAGGGCGAGCCCGCCGATGGTGCCGAACACGGCGATGATGACGCTCTCCCAACGAACCGTGCTGCGCACCCCGCTCCTCGATTGCCCCACCGCACGGAGCAGGCCGATCTCGCGAGTGCGTTCGTGAATGCTGAGCGACAGTGTGTTGGCGATGCCGATGAGGGCGATGATCACGGCCAATCCGAGCAGGCCGTACACCAGCCCGAGCATTTGGTCGATCTGGGCACCTTGCGACGCCAAGTACTCGTCGCTGTCTTCCACCTTCGGCGAGCCATAGCTGGCGGCGATCGCCTCGATCTCCGGTCGCACCGCACCGATCTCTGCACCGTCGGCGAGGCCGATCATCACCACGAAGTCCTCGGGGGTGTTCGTATGCCGCTCCCATGCCGCGGCGCTCATGAGCACCGACCCGAAGAGGTTTTCGTTGTCGTAGATGGCTCGAACGGTCAGCGTCTCAGTCGAACCGTCGATGAAATCGCCTGCGACGGTGTCGCCGACTGCCAGCGAGTGGTCGGTCGCATAGCCGCGTCCGATCACGAGGGCGTCGTCTCCGGCGGTCCGCACGTCGCCCTCGATGTCGCCCAAGCTGGACACGTCGAGCAGGGTCGAGAAGTCGGTCGCGAGGGGCTCATCGTTGCGGCCGTCGACGAGCATCGCTGCGAACGACAACCGCGACACCGTCTCGACTTCCGGAAGTGCGTCGATGTCGGCCGCCATCTGGGGCGAGATCGCGGCACTGGAGAAGCCTTGCGGCGTGACCACCAAGTCACCACCGAAGCTCTCTGCCAACAGTTCGTCGAAGGACTGCGTGATCGATGAGCCGAGCGAGGCGAAAAGTGCCACCACAGCTGTTCCGATCATGAGCGCTGAGGCGGTTCCTGCGGTGCGCTTCGGGTTCCGCATTGCGTTCCGGCGGGCAAGTAAACCGCTCTGGCCGCGCACCGCCGCAACCGGAGCGCCGATGACGCCAGACGCCAATCTTGCGACGACTGGGCCAAGCAATACGAAGCCCACGAAGGTTGCCAACGCCGACAACCCGGCTATCTGCAGCGGAGAGTCACCGACGTCGGTTGCCATGATCATCCCGGCGATCCCTGAGCCACCGATGAGGATGCCGAGGCCGGCGCGGACCTTCGAGAAGCCGGAACGATCGACAGCGACGTCGCGGAGGGCTGCCAAGGGGGCAACGCGTGAGGCACGAACTGGCTGGAACGATCGACGCCAGCAAGGTCACTGCCACACCAACGACTCCGCAGGTCACCGCGGTCGAGACGGACATGCCCATTGCAGCGGTCGGTATGCCGAAACCCGCGGCCGTGAGCACTGCGTTGAGACCGTATGCCACGCCGATTCCAACGCCGAGACCGACGGCGGTGGCCATCAGGCCAATGAGTAACGCCTCGGCTGTGACCGAAGCGAGCACCTGGCGACGGGATGCGCCGATCGCCCGGAGGAGCGCGGATTCGCGGGTGCGTTGAGCGACGAGAATGGCGAACGTGTTGCTGATGCTGAACGTTGCGACCAGCAACGCGATGACGGCGAACGCGAGCAGGAACGTCTTGAAGAACCCGAGGAAAGTCTTCATCGAGCGCGGCGGTGTCTGCGTCAATCAACTCCTGTTGGGTGAGCGCTTCGAGGTCGTCGGGGAGCACTCGCTGCACGGCGGCTTGGAGTTCGGTGTCAGAAACACCGGGCGCCGCTTGCAGGTCGACACCGTTCAGGGTGTCATCGCTCGCAAGCAGCAGCGACTGCGCGGTGGCGGTGTCGAACCAAGTGAACGTGACGCCGCCGAGTTGGTTGCCGCTGCGCGAGTTCGGCGATTCCTACGATGGTCACCGGTTCCGCTGTGCGCACCTGCACCGTGGTTGCGTCGCCAACGGCGAGGTCGCCTGTTTCGGCTGCACCACTATCGATCACGACTTCGCCGGGGCCGGTGGGGGCGCGGCCTTCGGTGACGACGTATGGGTTGCGGTCGAAGTCGATCCAGTTCTTGCCCAGCGTCGGTGGCCCTTCGCCACCGATCGGGTTTCCGTTGCTGCCGACGATCGTCGCGATTCCTTCAATCATCGGTTGTGCACCTGCAACCTCCGGTAAGGCCAACAGGTCGTCGAGCAAGGACGCGTCGATGGTGTCGCGGGCGTCCATCTCGCCGTTCGAGATTTCGGTTGCGCTACGAACTTCGACGTCGGTACCCGAGTAGCCCTCGGTGAACAGATTGTCGATGCCTTTGGTCATGGCATCGCCGAGAATCATGGTGGAGGCGAGGAACGCCACGCCGATGATGATGGCGATCGAAGCACCGATGACACGCCGTTTGCGTGCCCACATTGATGAGAGTGCGAACTTCTTCATGATCATTCTCCGAGGTTCTTCATTCGATCGAGCACCCGGGCGGCAGTGGGCGCCGACATGGAGTCGACGATGCGACCGTCGCCCAGGAACAACACCGAGTCTGCGTGGGCAGCAGCGGCGGGGTCGTGGGTGACCATCACGATGGTTTGTCCGAAGTCGCGCACTGCGGTTGCCATGAATGACAGAATCTCCGATCCGGCGCGGCTGTCGAGATTGCCGGTCGGTTCGTCGGCAAAAATCACCTGCGGCCTGCTTGCGAGCGCTCTCGCTACCGCAACACGCTGTTGCTGCCCACCCGACAGTTCGCTCGGGCGGTGCTTCAACCGATTGCCCAACCCAACCGTGCTCACTACCGCGTCGAGCCAATCAGCGTCGGGTTTGCGGCCGGCCAGTGTGAGTGGCAGCACGATGTTCTCCAGCGCGGTCAGCGTGGGCAACAGATTGAACGACTGGAACACGAAGCCGATCTGTTCCCGACGAACCTTGGTGAGTTTACGATCACTCAATTTGCTGAGCTCGATGTCGCCCAGGAAGACGTGACCCGACGTCAGGTTGTCGAGGCCTGCCAAGCAGTGCATCAACGTGCTCTTGCCGCTCCCCGATGGTCCCATGATTGCGGTGAAGTGGGCAGCGACAATGTCGACGCTGACCGAGTCGAGCGCGGTCACCGCGGTGTCGCCTGACCCATACTTCTTCACCGCGCCGACGGCGCGGGCCGCAGGCGGTAGGGATGTGGTGTGTCGAGCGCGGCGTTGGCGGGGCGAGCAGCTGTGTGTCGTTCATACTGAACGAGCTTGCAGCAATCAGATCAAGCCATCGATCCGGCCCACCGGCCAAGTTTGGGTAGGGGTAACCCCACCACGTTAGTTGCGAAGTTGACGACCGCTGTCAGGCAGGGTTGACGAACGGCTTGACCATCAGCTCGATGACGCCGTCTTCGATGAACGGGATCCACGGCTTCGGGTCGGGGTCGCCCTCGTCGAAGAACACCATCATCGGACAGTCCTCGTCGCTGGCCTCAACACTTTCTGTATGCAGCACTTCCGCAGTCGCGGCGACACGCACACTCAACTCGTACGTGACGTCGAACATCTGGACTGAAGACTCGCCTGCGTCAGGATTGTCGTCGTCGGTGTACCCGGTGCACACCTCGGTCGGCGTGGTGCTCACCACGCTCTGGCAGAGCACGAGCTCGGCCGAAGCCAAGTCGGGGTACAACACCGACCAACCATCCGGCAAGGTGGTGGTGTACGAACCGGTGAACTCGACGCCATCTTCCGACGTCATCACGACAATCGGGTGCACCCCGGCGACGGGCTCGTACGCCGCGGCCGCAGGCTGACCGGTGTCACGGCACACCTGAGCAAAGTCGGTGTCGAACAGTTCGGCGCCGATGGGCACGAACACGGTGGTCGTCGGCGTGGCACTGTCGTCTGCGGTGTCGTCGGTGGCAGTACCTGTCGTCGTTGCGACCTCGCTCGCCGCGTCATCAATGACGCTCTCCGAGCCGCCATCGTCGCCACCGCACGCCGCCAGAACCATCGCCGCCGCACACGCGGCCGCTAACAACACTTTTGTAGGAGCCAATCGAGCCATCTCCACATTATTGCACTCAGTAGAGCGCCGGTAACGCGGAAAGCCCGGGTCGAAATGACCCGGGCTTTCGCAGTTCATTGCTCGGCCTCAGCGGGCCGGCAAATTCAGCTTTGCTGAATCTTGATTTCGATGTCGACGCCTGCTGGCAGCTCGATGCGCTGCAGCGAGTCGATCGTCTTTGCATTGGGGTTGACGATGTCGATCAACCGCTTGTGGATGCGCATCTCGAAGTGCTCGCGAGAGTCCTTGTCGACGTGCGGTCCGCGGATCACCGTGTAACGGTGCTTGTCGGTCGGCAACGGTATGGGGCCACGAATGGTGGCGTCGGTGCGATTGACGGTCTCGACGATCTTCTTGGTCGATTGGTCGATGATCTCGTGATCAAACGCCTTGAGTCGGATGCGGATGCTTTGTGCCATGTCAATCAGCTCCGGTCACTTGATGATGGTGACGACGCGACCGGCACCAACCGTACGCCCACCCTCACGAATAGCGAACCGCAAACCCTCATCCATAGCAATCGGCTTACCCAACTCCACCGTCATCTCCACGTTGTCACCAGGCATCACCATCTCCGTACCAGCCGGCAACTCAATCGTCCCCGTCACATCAGTCGTACGAAAGAAAAACTGCGGACGATAATTATTGAAGAACGGCTTATGACGACCACCCTCCTCCTTCGTCAACACATACACCTGACCAACAAAATTCGTGTGCGGCGTGATCGAGCCCGGCTTACACAACACCTGACCACGCTCAACATCATCCTTACCCGTACCACGCAACAACGCACCAATGTTGTCACCAGCCTGACCCTGATCCAGAAGCTTCCGGAACATCTCCACACCAGTACACGTCGTCTTCTGCGTATTCCGCAAACCAACAATCTCAATCTCATCACCAGTATGAACAATGCCCTGCTCAACCTTGCCAGTCACCACCGTCCCACGACCAGTAATCGTGAACACATCCTCAATCGGCATCAAGAACGGCTTATCCAACTCACGCACCGGCTCCGGAATGAAACTGATCAGCAGCAGCCATCAACACCATGATCTGCTCCTGCGCCGCAGCATCACCCTCCAACGCCTTCAACGCAGACACCGCGATCACCGGAACATCATCACCCGGGAACTCATACTCACTCAACAACTCACGAATCTCCAACTCCACAAGTTCGAGGAGTTCCTCATCATCAACCATGTCAGCCTTGTTCAACGCCACAATGATCGACGGAACCCCCACCTGACGAGCCAACAACACATGCTCACGCGTCTGCGGCATCGGACCATCAGTCGCAGCCACCACCAAAATCGCACCATCAACCTGAGCAGCACCAGTAATCATATTCTTGATGTAGTCAGCATGACCCGGCATATCCACATGCGCATAATGACGATTCTCCGTCTCATACTCAATATGAGAAATCGAGATCGTAATACCACGAGCCTTCTCCTCAGGCGCCTTATCAATATTGTCAAACGACGTAAACTGCGCCAAACCACGATCCGACAACGTCTTCGAAATCGCAGCCGTCAACGTCGTCTTACCATGATCAATATGACCCATCGTCCCAATATTCACATGCGGCTTATTCCGCTCAAACTTCGCCTTACTCATCTTGCTCTCCTGTGTTGATCAGATCTGTTGGTTGTCAATGGAACGGTATTCGGTGGATCAGAGGCGATTACTCGCCGCGGACCCGCTTCACGATCTCAGTTGAGATGGCGTCGGGAACCTGCTGGTAGACACCGAACTGCATCGTGTAGGTAGCGCGACCCTGTGTGGCCGAGCGAAGGTCGGTTGAGTAACCGAACATCTCCGACAATGGCACCTGGGCACGGATTTGCTGGACGTTGCCGTTGGCTTCCATGCCTTCAACACGGCCGCGGCGACGGTTGAGGTCGCCAATGACGTCGCCCATGTAATCCTCAGGGGTGACGACTTCGACGTTCATGATGGGCTCGAGCAGAACCGGGCCAGCCTTGGCGGCCGCTTCCTTGAAGCCCATCTGACCGGCGATCTTGAACGCCATTTCCGACGAGTCGACGTCGTGGTACTGACCGTCGACGAGGCTGACCTTGACGTCGACGAGCCCGTAGCCGGCGAGAACGCCCGACTCGAGGCCAGCCTGGATGCCCTGGTTGGTCGGGTTGATGTACTCACGGGGGATCTTGCCGCCCGAGATGGCATCGACGAACTCGTAGCCCTTGCCGGGGTTCGGCTCGACCTTGAGCTTGACGACGGCGAACTGGCCCGAACCGCCCGACTGCTTGATGTGGCGGTACTCGTGGCTGGCCACGACCTTGGTCACCGTTTCGCGGTAGGCAACCTGCGGCTTGCCGACTGTTGCTTCCACGCCGAACTCACGCATCATGCGGTCGACGAGGATTTCGAGGTGGAGCTCGCCCATACCCGAGATGACGGTCTGGCCGGTCTCTTCGTCGGAACGAACCCGGAACGTCGGGTCTTCGTCAGAGAGCGACTTGAGGGCCTTGCCCAACTTGTCTTGGTCGCTCTTGGTCTTCGGCTCGATCGCCACGTGGATGACCGGCTCGGGGAACTCCATGCGCTCGAGGATCACGAGGTTGTCGCGGTCGCAGAGCGTGTCGCCCGTAGTGGTTTCCTTGAAACCGAGACCAGCGACGATGTCGCCGGCCTCGGCGATGTCGAGGTCTTCACGCTGGTTGGCGTGCATCAACAGGATGCGGCCGAGGCGCTCTTTGCGCTCCTTGGTGGAGTTGTAGACCTCTTCGCCCTTGCTGATCTAGCCCGAGTACACCCGGAAGTACGTCAACTTGCCGAACGGGTCGGCGACGATCTTGAACGCCAAGCGCTGCGAAGCTCGGGTCGTTCGCGTCGCGGGTGATTTCGTTCTCACCTTTGGCATCGGTGCCCTTGATCGGAGGCACGTCGATGGGTGACGGCAAGAAGTCGATGACTGCGTCGAGCATGGGCTGAACGCCCTTGTTCTTGAATGCCGAACCGCAGAGGATCGGCACGAACACGTTGTCGATGGTGCCCTTGCGAATGGCAGCCTTGATCTGGTCTTGGCTGACTTCTTCCCCACCGAGGTAGAGCTCCATGAGCTCTTCGTCTTCGGTGGCGATGGTGTCCATGAGTATCTTCGCGGTACTCGTTGGCCTGGTCGACCATGTGCTCGGGAATGTCGACTTCGTCCCACTTGGCGCCGAGTTCTTCGTCGTGCCAGATGAGGGCCTTCATCTTCACCAGGTCGATGAGACCGATGAACGGCTCGGCCGACTCGACGCCACCGGCACCGAGCAGGAATCTGCACGACCAGCGGGTTGGCCTGCAAGCGGCTCTTCACCATGTCTACCGTGCGGTAGAAGTTGGCGCCGATGCGGTCCATCTTGTTGACGAAGCACATAGCGGGGGACGTGGTACTTGTTGGCCTGACGCCACACGGTCTCGGTTTGCGGCTCGACGCCGGCGACCGAGTCGAACACGGTGACGGCACCGTCGAGCACCCGCAGCGAGCGCTCGACTTCGATGGTGAAGTCGACGTGACCCGGGGTGTCGATGATGTTGATGCGATGGTTGTCCCACACGCAGGTGGTGGCAGCGGACGTGATGGTGATGCCGCGCTCTTGCTCCTGGGCCATGTGGTCCATGGTGGCTGCACCGTCGTGCACCTCACCGATCTTGTAGCTCTTCCCGGTGTAGTAGAGGATGCGCTCTGTCGTGGTGGTCTTGCCAGCATCGATGTGGGCCATGATGCCGATGTTTCGGGTGCGTTCGAGGGGAAACTCTCGCTTGGCCATCGTCAGATCACTTCCGTCTTTCGGGTTAGAACTCTCAAGGAACAAAACCGGGCTGAGGAGGCAAAACCCTCCAGAGACACGGTTGACGAGTTTACCGGCGGAAAGACTCTTTCAACCCACTGACGACGGCGGGTGATCAAGCCGTTTGGTCTAGCGGCCGCTGATGTAGTCGGCGAGGGCCCGGTTCTCGAGTTCGAGTTCGGCCAGACGGTTCTTGACGACGTCGCCGATCGAGATGATTCCTGCGAGCAGGCCCTGCTCATCGACGACGGGCAGGTGGCGGATACGACGCTCGGTCATCAGCGACATCAGGCGGTCGACGCCATCTGAGTGCGAACAGGTGACCACATCGATCGACATGGCGGCCCCAACGCTGGTGGACAGAACATCGCAACCCTGCTGGGCGACCATGCGCACCACGTCGCGCTCGGACAGGATGCCGCGAATCGCGCGCCCATCGTCAGACACCACGAGTGCGCCGATTCGTCGTTCGTTCAGCATGGCGACTGCTTCCGAGAGCGTCGCCGTCTGGGCGATCGTGGCCACGACGGACCCCTTCGCTCCAATGATGGATTGAACATTCATAGAGAAACCCCTCTCCTACCGTGTCCCCCGAAGTCCGCAGACTAGTTCGTTCGTGAACAACGAACCAGAGCCGTGCTCAGGGTGTACAGAAAGTCAGATGTACGGTCTCAACACCCGAAAACGGGATCAGCCCGCCGTCACCGGCGGGCTGATCCTCGGTTGGCTGTGCTGGCGCTCGCCAGCAGTACTTCAACGGCTGGAGGTCACCAGCGGTAGTGAGCGAAGGCGCGGTTGGACTCTGCCATCTTCTGCATGTCGTCACGCTTCTTCATGGCGGCGCCGAGACCATTGGCGGCATCCATCAGTTCGTTCGCCAAGCACTCGGCCATGGAGCGCTCGCGGCGCTTGCGGCTGAAGTCGACGATCCAACGAATGGCCAACGTGCCGGCACGGCGAGGACGAACCTCGACCGGGACCTGGTACGTGGCGCCACCGACGCGACGGCTGCGAACTTCAAGCGGTGGCTTGACATTCTCGACGGCGCGCTTGACGGTGTCGAGCGGGTCTTCACCGGTCTTCGTGGCGATGATAGTCATCGCGTCGTAGACGATTTTCTCGGCGATGCTGCGCTTGCCGTGCAGCATGACCTTGTTGATGAGCTGCGTCACGACCACCGAATGGTGAATGGGGTCGGCAACGAGCTCGCGACGGGGAGCTGGACCTTTACGTGGCATGGCTTACTTGTCCCTCTTCGCGCCGTAGCGGCTACGGGCCTTCTTACGATTCTTCACACCGGCGGAGTCGAGTGCGCCGCGGATGACCTTGTAACGCACACCGGGGAGGTCGCGAACACGACCGCCACGGACGAGCACGATCGAGTGCTCTTGCAGGTTGTGGCCTTCGCCCGGGATGTAAGCGGTGATTTCGACACCGCTCGACAAGCGAACGCGGGCGACCTTGCGGAGCGCCGAGTTCGGCTTCTTGGGGGTAGCGGTGTACACACGGGTGCACACGCCTCGGCGCTGGGGAGAGCCCTTGAGTGCCGGAGTCTTGCTCTTGGTCACTTTCGAAACTCGACCCTGGCGGATCAGCTGCTGAATAGTTGGCATGTATACCTCGTGTGTCTCCGCTGGCTGAGAGCAACGCGGCAACTCGGCCACGGTGATTCCACCAGCATGTGATGTGTTGGGTGAAACCGATGGATCTCACCCGCCGTACGAACCGGCAAGAACCGGCCCGAGAGGACGAAGCAATGCTACGGGGGTGGAGGGCCACGACCAACCCCAACACGCACGAAGGGATAGTGCCAGGCACTATCCCTTCGGTCTGCATTCAGCAGCAACAGTTCGATGAAGGGATAGTGCCTGGCACTATCCCTTCGGTTTACTCTGCTGTTGCGGCAGCTTCGTACGAACCGTGCAGGTTCGCAAGGAAGGCGGCTGGGTCTTCGTCTTCGATGTCGCTCGAGTAATACGACATCGGCTCGTAGTCGGGGGCTTCGATTCCGAACTCGCGGTACTTCATCATGCCTGTACCAGCCGGGATGAGCTTGCCGATGATGATGTTCTCCTTGAGGCCGATCAGGCTGTCACCCTTTCCGTCGATGGCGGCTTCGGTGAGCACCCGAGTGGTCTCCTGGAACGACGCAGCCGACAGCCACGACTCGGTGGCCAACGAGGCCTTCGTGATGCCCATGATCTCTGGGCGACCTTCGGCGGGACGCTTGCCCTCTTCCACCATGCGACGGTTCGTGTCGCGGAACACCTTGGCGTCGACGCGCTCGCCCGGGAGGAAGTCTGTGCCACCCGGCTCTTGCACGCCAACCCGACGAGTCATCTGACGAACGATGAGCTCGATGTGCTTGTCGTGGATCGACACGCCCTGATCGCGGTACACCTTCTGCACTTCCTCGACGAGGTACTCCTGCGTCTTGCGAATGCCCTTGATCTCCATGAGCTCCTTCGGGTCTGAAGGGCCGTCGGTGATCTTGTCTCCGGCGCGGACTTCGGCGCCGTCGACGATCTCGGGAAGGGTGCGTGCGCCGAGCGGCAACAGCTGCTCGTGCTCTTCGCCTTGATCGTCGATGACGGTGACGGGGATGCCCTTGCCTTCGTCTTCGCCGATGCGCAAGCATGCCCGAGGCCCGAGCGAGACGAGCGGCGCCCTTGGGGGTGCGTGACTCGAACAGCTCGACAACGCGAGGCAGACCGCCGGCGATGTCTTTGCCGGCAACGCCACCGGTGTGGAACGTACGCATGGTGAGCTGAGTTCCGGGCTCGCCGATGGACTGGGCGGCGATGACGCCGACGGCCTCACCGAGCTCGATCCACTTGCCAGTTGCCAGCGAACGGCCATAGCAGGTCGCGCACACGCCGAGCTCGGCGTCGCACGCGAGCACCGATCGAACGCGCACACGGTTGACCTCTGGGTCGTCGCGCAGCGCATCCATCTCCTCGTCACCAACCATGGTGCCGCGGGTGAGGATCGTGCCGTCTGACAACGTGATGTCGTTGAGCAACACCCGACCGAACAACTTCGTCTCGAGGTAGTTGCGCTGGTTGGGGGTGTCGGCAAAGACGTCTTCAATCCAAATGCCGAGCGTTGAGCCACAGTCGAGTTCGCGCACGATGAGTTCCTGCGCTACGTCGACGAGACGACGCGTGAGGTAACCCGAGTCGGCGGTACGCAACGCCGTGTCGACGAGACCCTTGCGGGCACCCGGCGTGGCGATGAAGTACTCGAGGGTTTCGAGGCCCTCACGGAAGTTCGACTTGATGGGGCGAGGAATCATGTCACCACGAGGGTTGGCCACGAGGCCACGCATGCCGGCGATCTGACGCATCTGCGTCATGTTGCCGCGAGCACCCGAGCCGACCATCATGTCGATCGGGTTGAAGCGCTGCGACTTGAACTCGACTTCCATGGCGTCCTGCACGTCTTTGGTGGCGTCGGTCCAGATGCGAACTTCCTGCTGGCGGCGCTCGCCGTCGGTGATGATGCCGCGGCGGAACTGCGACTCGACCTTGTCGGCCTGAGCCTCGTACCCGTCGAGCAACGCGCGCTTTGCCTTGGGCGTGCGAACGTCGTCGATGGAGACCGTGAGGCCCGACTGCGACGCGTACCGGTAGCAGAGGTTCTTGATGGCATCGAGTGCGTTGGCAACCTCGACCGCACCGTACGTCTCGGAGAGCCGTTCCACGATGACGCCCATCTCGCGCTTCTTGATGGTCTCCTGCACGTAGCCAAACTTCTCGGCATACGTTGCCGGGAGCGTCTCTTGGAAGAGCGCACGACCGAGCGTGGTGATATGCCGGTCGACGCCGTGCGGTGGCCGCAACGAAATCGAGGCGTGCAGATCGAGTTCCTTCTCGTCGTAGGCCTTGAGGGCTTCCCACAGGTGACGGAAGATTCGACCTTCACCCTTGGCGCCGTCGACCTGCTCGGTGAGGTAGTACCCACCGATGATGAGGTCTTGGCTGGGAACCACGATCGGGCGACCGTTGGCCGGCGACAAGATGTTGTTGGCCGACAGCATGAGCACGCGGGCCTCGGCCTGAGCCTCAGCTGACAGCGGCACGTGGATGGCCATTTGGTCGCCGTCGAAGTCGGCGTTGAATGCGGTGCAGACGAGCGGGTGGATCTGGAGGGCTTTGCCTTCCACCAGCACCGGCTCGAACGCCTGGATGCCCAAACGGTGCAGCGTCGGCGCACGGTTGAGGAGCACCGGGTGCTCCTTGATGACGTCGTCGAGCACGTCCCACACCTGCGGGCGGCGACGCTCGACCATGCGCTTGGCGGTCTTGATGTTCTGCGCCAGTTCGAGATCGACCAGACGCTTCATGACGAACGGCTTGAACAGTTCGAGTGCCATGAGCTTGGGCAGACCGCACTGGTGCAGCTTGAGCGTGGGGCCGGCCACGATGACCGAACGGCCCGAGTAGTCGACGCGCTTGCCGAGCAGGTTCTGACGGAACCGGCCCTGCTTGCCCTTCAACATGTCTGACAGCGACTTCAACGGACGGTTGCCCGGCCCGGTGACCGGGCGGCCGCGGCGGCCGTTGTCGAACAGTGCGTCGACGGCTTCCTGCAGCATGCGCTTTTCGTTGTTGACGATGATCTCGGGTGCGCCGAGGTCGAGCAGACGCTTCAACCGGTTGTTGCGGTTGATCACACGGCGGTACAAGTCGTTGAGGTCTGACGTGGCGAAACGACCACCGTCGAGCTGCACCATCGGGCGCAGTTCCGGCGGGATGACCGGCACGACGTCGAGGATCATCGCCTTGGGGTCGTTGAGACGACGGCCCGACTCGTTGCGACGATTGAAGGACGCCACGATCTTCGAGACGCTTGATGGCCTTCTGCTTGCGCTGGGCGCTGAGCGGCTTGCCTTCTGAATGCGGATCGATGGCGTTGCGAAGCTTGATTTCCTCTTCGTCGAAGTCGATGCGGTCGATGAGCTGCTTGATGGCATCGGCGCCGGTGCCGCCCTCGAAGTAGTCGCCGTACTTGTCGCGCAGTTCACGCCACAGCATTTCGTCGTCGAGGATCTTGCGGCTGTGCAAGCTCTTGAACTCGTCCCACGCACGTGCGATGAGGTCGAGTTCCATCTCGTAACGCTCGCGCAGCGCGTCCATTTCCTTGTCGGCGTCGCGCTTCATCTTCTTGGTGTCGGTGCCGTCGGCCTCGGCCGCAACGGCTTCGGCTTCGAGTTCCTTGAAACGACGATCGACGGCGAGTTCGAGTTCCTTGCGCACTTCGTCGCGCTCGGTGAGGTACTCGGCTTCAAGCGTTGACAGGTCGGCGTGGCGCTTCTCTTCGTCGACCCAAGTGACGAGGTTGGCCGCGAAGTAGATGACCTTCTCGAGCTGCTTGGCCTTGAGTTCTTCCTTCGGCTCGATGCCGGCGAGGAGGTAGGCCAGCCACGAGCGGGTGCCGCGCAGGTACCAGATGTGTACGACGGGGGCGGCGAGTTCGATGTGGCCCATGCGGTCACGACGCACCTTCGAGCGGGTGACTTCAACACCGCAACGCTCGCAGATGATGCCCTTGAAACGGACCCGCTTGTACTTACCGCAGTAGCACTCCCAGTCACGGGTGGGGCCGAAGATCTTCTCGCAGAACAGACCGTCTTTTTCGGGACGCAGTGTGCGGTAGTTGATCGTTTCGGGCTTCTTGACTTCACCGTGCGACCAGTCACGGATGTGGTCGGATGTCGCCAGCCCAATTTTGAGCTGTTGGAACATGTTGACGTCGAGCATGGAAGGCCTCTATTTCGGCTATCGAGGGCGTGCTACCAACCGATGGGCGGACAGCAAATTCAACTTCTATGTTCGCTCCGGAGTGCGGCGGCCTCTGCGTCGTGGCCGGGCGGATCGAACAGATCCGTCGGGCCGCAGGTTGGGGCGCCACACGTGACTTCGGTTGCTCGGGCAAACCCGGGCATAGCTCCTGGCAACGCTACCGGCACCGGAGGGCGTATCCAACGGCTGCGCGGCCCGGACCAACATCACACTGGGCGAAATTGACATGATTCATTAGGTTCGCCTTACACTCTCCGTTCATGATGCAAACCGGAGGAGTACTATTGGTGGCTGCGATCGTGATCGGAGGCGCCGCCTGCGGCAGCGACGACGAAGCAGCCGAACGCAACGCGATGGTGAGCGACGTGGTTGCAGCGTACGCAACCGGTGTGCACGCTGCGTACGACGCCAGCCTCGAGTCGGCGACCACGATGGACGCCGCAATCGACGCGTTCATCGCCGCACCCGACGAGGCAACACTCACTGCCGCTCGCACCGCCTGGCTCGATGCTCGCGACGACTATGGCCTCACCGAAGCGTTCCGCTTCTATGGTGGCCCGATCGACGACGAAGCGTCTGGCCCCGAGGGTCTCATCAACGCGTGGCCGATGGACGAGGCATATGTCGACTACGTCGACGGCAAACCCGAGGCTGGCATCATCAATGATGCCGCCACGTATCCCACCATCGATGCTGCATTGTTGACCGAGTTGAACGAGTCGGGCGGCGAGACGAACATCTCGACCGGTTGGCACGCCATCGAGTTCCTGCTGTGGGGCCAAGACCTCAGCGAGGACGGCCCTGGCGCCCGCCCAGCCTCCGACTATGTCGATGCCGCCAACGCCGACCGGCGGGCCACCTACCTTGCGGCGGTGTCAGACCTGCTGCTCGAACACCTCGGCGGGCTTGTGGATGCATGGGCCCCACACGTCGACGACAACTACCGGGCCGAGTTCCTGGCGCTCGACGCTGACGTGGCGTTGACCAACATCATCACCGGAATCGGCGAACTCAGCCGAGGCGAGTTGGCTGGCGAGCGGATGAACGTCGCCTACTCCGAGCGGTCGCAAGAAGATGAGCACTCATGCTTCTCCGACAACACCACCAACGACATCATCGCCAACGCATCCGGAATTCAGATGGTGCTCACCGGAGCGTTCCCCGGCTCCGACGGCCTCGGTGTCCTCGACGCCATCGCCGCAGTGGATCAGGCACTGGCAACGGAACTCGAAGCCGAAGTGGCCGCGAGCGTCGCCGCCACCGAGGCGATTCCGGCACCGTTCGACCAGCACCTTCGTGAAGGCGTAGCCGACAGCGAACCGGGCCGTGCCAGTATCCTCACCGCGATCGAATCGCTTGAAGCCCAGACCCCGACCATCGTGGCCGGAGCCGAAGGCGCTCGGCCTCGAGATCAACGTCTCCTGAGTCACCTTGCTGCACCGTTCCTCGCCTCGTCGTGTGACGCTGTCCGCTACTGATCTCCGCTGGCGCGCTCGCCATCGTCGCCACCTCGTGTGGTGACGACCACCCAAGGCGCACCCTCGTCGCCGAATTCGGTGGAGACACGACCCGCGTCGTCACCGGCCGCAACTCATTTTCGTTCCCGGCGCCAACGCTGACCGACGACGAACGGCGTACGTTCGAGATCGGCGACAGCTTCTTCACGCAGAATTGGGTGATCGCGCCCGCATCAACCGATGCCAGAGACGGTTTAGGGCCGATATTCAACGCCCAATCGTGCGCTTCGTGCCATCTGCTCGATGGCCGTGGCATTCCTGCGTCGACGGGCGCCGGTGAACTCGGACTGCTGATCCGCGTGTCGGTTCCCGGCGAGCGAGCGACACGGGCGGGCCGCTCGCCCACCCCGAGTTCGGCGACCAGATACAGGATCGGTCGATCCTGGAGCGTGCCGGCGAGGCGGAGCTGATCATCACGTACGTCGAGCAGCCCGGCGATTCGGCGACGGCACCGAGTATTCACTGCGCGTACCCACGTACGAACTCGTCACCCCTTGGGCGACCCAATCACCGACGTGCTGATGTCCCCACGGCTGGCCCCGCAGATGGTGGGTATGGGCCTGCTGGAAGGATCCCAGAAGAAGACATCCGGGCCGCCGCCGACCCTGACGATGCCGACGCTGACGGCATCTCCGGCCGACCGAACGAAGTCTGGAACCCCGCGAGCGGGCCAGATCGAACTTGGCCGATTCGGCTGGAAGGCAAATGCACCCACCGTCGAAGTTCAGGCAGCCGGGGCGTTCAATGGCGACATTGGCATCACTTCGTCGATCTTTCCGAACCAGCCCTGCACCGGTCGGCACCGACAGCGCTGCCCCGTGCGCAGTCGCACAGCAGCGGTGATGCTGGCGAGCCCGAAGTGACCGACGACCGCTTGGCGAGCGTGACGTTCTACTCACGCACGCTTGCCGTGCCCGCGATGCGCAACATCGACGACCCGGCAACGTCAGCGCGGGGCTGCCGCCTTCGTCGAGATGGGCTGCGCGTCGTGCCACACGACAACCCACACCACCGGCGACGACCCGACCGCGGCGCTGAGCAACCAGACGATCTTCCCGTACACCGATCTCCTGTTACACGACATGGGCACCGACTCGCCGATGGCCGCCCCGACTTTCGCGGCTGACGGCCAGGAATGGCGCACGCCTCCGTTGTGGGGAATCGGCCTGATCGCCGAAGTGAACGGCGAACGGTTCCTGCTGCACGACGGCCGGGCGCGCACCATCGAAGAAGCCATCTTGTGGCACGGCGGCGAAGGGCAGGCGGCGCGCGAGCCTTCCGCACGGCCGGCCAGTCAGCCCGCGACGACCTCATACAGTTCTTGGAGTCCCTATGAAACCACGCCGCACACGCCGCTCATCGATAGGGCGCCGAATCGGCCTGTCGTGCAGCACTGCGCAAACAGTACGCCTCCGTCATGTCAACGTGAGCTATGGTCGTGTCGACGGTCGCGCTTGCGTTGGTGCCGCGGCGTGCGGCGGAGACAGCGCGCAAAGCCGAGCCGACGTCGTGGGCGCGATGACGAACACCGTGGTGCCGCAGCATACGCCGACCTTGCCGCCTCCGCAACGACGCTTTCCGAGCAGGCAAGCACCTGGTGTGCTGGCGCCAGAGCCGACCCGCCGAGTTGCTCGCCCAGGTCACCGTGGTTCGCGACCAGTGGGCGACTCTGCGACCGTTCTGGTTCGGCCCGGTGATGGACCGGCGCTCGCAGAGCTTCATCGACTACCCGGTCGTCATCGACGACATCGCGAGCTTGGCGGCAGGCGACACCGAACTCACCGCCACGACGCTGCGCGAATTGGTCGGCGCCGACCAACGCGGTCTCGGCGCGATCGAGGTGCTCGCAGTCCCCGAGTCGGGCGTGCCCGACGATCGAGCCTGCACCTACATGCGTGCCGCAGCCGATCTCGTCGCGGAGGAAACGGCTGCACTCGCCACCGACTGGGAGACGTTCGGACCGACCCTCTCGGCGCGACGACGAGGCGGCCAACGCAGCGCTCGCCGACATCGTCAGCGAAACGGTGTTCGGTCTCGTGCTCACCGGCAGCGACAACCCGAAGCCGCCGGCCAACTCGCTGGCGCTCGACTCGGCGATGCTCGGTGACGGCACCGACGACGCGACAGGGCATTTCGCCGCTGCTCGACGACGCAGTGTCGAGCAGCTCACCGCAGACTTCGACGCGCTCGCCGCCAACCCGAGCTTCGAAACCGAGATGGCCGTCGAGGTGACGATCAAGACCAATGTCGTCGGCGACCTCGGCCTCACCCTGAACTTCTCCGATGCCGACGGCGACGGCTGACCAGGCTGACCGGCTGACCGGGCGGAACGACCGAGCGGCGGTGGCAAGGCCCGATCCGCAGTTGCTGCTGAGATGGTGGTGGAAACGACGCTTCTCAGGAGCACGTCCGCCGCGGTCGGCCCTCACGGAACTCCCCACCGATTGCAGCGTTGACCAGCACGATGGCGCTGGCACGCAGGTCGTCTCCAGCCCGCCGCATCGGCGGTTGCGTTCCGAGTCGCGTTCGGCTCGTTGATAGCGTTCAGCTCGGTTCGCTTCCTGTGGCGTGGCTGGGTCGACGAGTTCTATCTCGGAACCACCAACCATCTGACGTACCCAGGATTCGACTGGGTTCAGCCCTGGCCCGCGCCATGGATGCACCTTCACGTCGCGCTGTTGGCGGTGCTCGGCGATCTCATCGCGTGCGGCGTCAAGGTCCGCGCATCGGCGGCGTTGTTTGTCGCTGGCGTTCACCTACGTCGAGATGATCGACCGGGCGCTGTACCTCAACCACTACTGGTTCATGACGCTCGCCGCAGTGCTGCTGGCAGTGCTGCCACAGCCGGTCGACGCCGCGTGCCCGCCGTGACCGTGTGGTCGCTGCAGGGCACAGCTCGCTGCGGTGTACGTGTTTGCCGGCATCGCCAAGATCAACCCCGACTGGTTGCTGCATGGCGAGCCGCTGCACACCTGGCTCTCGGCTCGAACCGATCGTCTGGTCATCGGGCCTCTGCTCGATGAACCGCTCGTCGCGCTCGCCGCGAGTTGGGCTGGTGTGCTGTTCGACCTCACGATCGTCGGCTGGCTGCTCTGGCGCCGCAGCCGACCGTTCGCGTATGCGGTGCTGGTTGTCTTCCACCTCGCCACAGCCATGCTGTTTCAGATTGGCGTGTTCCCCTGGGTGATGATCGCGCTCACGCCAATCTTCTTCTCTCCCGATTGGCCGAGTCGGTTGTTGCGAGGGTCCAGCTCGTTGACCATCGGGTCGTCGCCTCACCAATCCGGCAAGGTCTGTGCGTTCCGTTGCGCCCAGCGCCACGCGACGCACAATCCCGGCGCGACCCGGCCGGTCAGGCCGATCAGCTGCCGGCTCGCCGTGTTCCTGGTTGCGTTCGCGGCGATGAATATTGCGCTCCCGTTTCGCCACTGGTTTGCCGAGGGCAACGTCCGTTGGAACGACGACGGATACGAACTGTCGTGGCGGGTGATGCTCACCGACCGATCCGGATTTCTCCAATTCAACGTTGTCGACCCGGCGACCGGAGAAACGTGGCGGGTGAGTCCCGACCTAGTGCTTGCCGAATGGCAGATCAAAGATGCCGAGACGAGGCCACCACTGTCATTGCACACCGCCCACCTCGTGGCCGAGTACTATCGCGAACTCGGCCACGGGAACGTCGAGGTGTACGCCGACTCGTGGGTCGCGATGAATGGCCGCTTACGCCAACGAATGCTCGACCCCACCATCGACCTGGCCGGTGTGTCTCGTTGGGCACCGGCAGCTTCGTACGTGCTCCCCCTTGACCCGCCCGTGCGGAACTGACATGAACCGACTCTCCCGCTGGCTGCCGGTCGCCATCGTGGTCGTCGTCGCCGTGGTCACAGCGGTCGCTCTGCTCGGCGGGGAGGACGCGATTCAACCGGCGGACATACGCGCCGAAGGCCCTCGATACGAACACATCGAAGATCTCGTCGCAGCAAGCGATCTGGTCGTCGAAGGACTCGTCACGGCTGTTGACGACGGCCGCTCCGTCAGCGATCCCTCCAACCCCGAAGCCGGAGTGCGCACCCAACTTGCAAGCCTCGACGTCCAATCGATCCTTCCGAGCGAGGCCTCCACAGACGCGCTGATCGTCGAGCAGGAAGCCCAACTGCTCGACGGCACACCGATCACGGTCAACGGTGTGCGTCCGCTTCGGGTCGGCGACCACGTCATCCTGATGTTGGTGCGCGGCACATCGGAAGAGTTCCCGTACACCACCCCTGTGAACGAACAGGCCGTCTTCTTCATCGACAATGGCACCGTGCGACCTGCTGATGCCACTGGCGCAATCGGCGCAACGTTCAATGCACAGGCGCTGCCGACCTACGAGAAGCAGTAGGGCTTCCGACGCCAAACGGCGAGTAGCCGTCAGTTCGGCCCGTCGGGGTGCACACTCCTTGGCCGATTCGCGACTGGACTCGGCGGGTGGTCGCTGGTGCACCCACGGGAGTCTCGACCGGATCGGCCGGTTGCTCGACGTTGTATCTATTTCGGTTTCGTTGTATACCTACGTCATGGCGATCACACGCACCCACAAGGTCTCACGGAATGGCCAGGTCTCTATTCCTGCCAGCGCCAGATCGCGCTGGAACACCGACACCGTCGTCACCGTTGACATGGGCGACTACGTTCTGATTCGGCCGATGCCAGACGATCCGGTTCAATCCGTGATCGGGAAGTACGCGAGCGCGGGGCTCGACTCTGACCAACTGCGAGTCGACGAACGGATCGGCGAGAAGCGTCGGGAGAAGCGCAAGCGCCTGTGATTGTCCTCGACGCCTATCCAATCGTCGCGCTGTTGGCCGGGGAAAGCAGCGCTACACGGGTAGGCAGTCTGCTCGATGACAACCCGGTGAGGACTTTGACCGCGCTGGGCTTGGCCGAGATTCTCGATGTCATGATTCGCGTCGGGAAAGCTGACAGGGATGAGCTCCTGCTCGACCTGGCTACTCTCGGGCTGCTCGATGCAGAGGCGACTACTCCAGAGATCGCCATCGACGCTGCGGGGTTGCGTTCGTTCTACTACCGGAAGCGCACCTGCGAGGTATCTCTGGCAGATTGCATCGTGGTAGCCACAGCGAGATCGCTGGAAGCACCGGTCGTCACGAGCGACCATCCGATGCTCGATGTCTGCCATGCCGAGCGAATCGGGGTCATACCAATCCCGGAGCGCTCCGGTCGTCTGTGGGCTCCGAGCCATCTCTAATTGGGAAATTTGGTCAGGCAATGAAGACCCGAATTCGATATCTAGGCACCACATCGTGATCCATGTTGTCTTGGTGCATCCGCAAATCGGTGGGAATACCGGTGCGATCATTCGCCTGGCCGCCAATCTCGGCTTCGTCCTGCACTTGGTCGAGCCGTTTGGTTTCGAGATCACCGACGCGCGGGTCAAACGCGCCGGGCTCGACTACCGAGAACTCGCCGATGTTCGGCTGCATCGCAGACTGGGCGGCCGCTACACATGCGACCACTGGTGGTAGACGGTTTGCCTTCACCGCCCACGCTGATCGACATCTCCACGAGATCAACATCGGCCCGTCCGACGCTCTGGTGTTTGGCTGCGAAAGCGACGGGTTACCAGGCGAAGTCGTCGCTGACTGTGAACCAGTGCGGATTCCGATGATGCCGGGCAATCGCTCGATCAACCTCGCCAACGCCGTCGCCATCGCCGCATACGAGGCATGGCGACAACACGGCTTTCCCGGCGCCTCCACCGAAGTCGATCAGCGTTCCGCTGCCGACCGAGTCGTTCGGCGAAGCCAACCTCTAGGTCGCTGGGGTCAGGCACCGAGCGAACGTGCCCAACACGCAGCTGCGACCGCCGACCGACGTCGCTGGCTGTCTGACCACCAACGATCGTCTGCCGACGCCATCGTCGTGTCATAGTGACGGGATGACTGAGCTTGTACTGACCATCATCGGGCGCGACCGAGCGGGCATCGTCGCCTCGTTGGCTGACGTTGTTCGGTTTCACGACGGCGACTGGAAGCGCAGCGAGTTGGCCGAGATAGCTGGCACGTTTGCTGGCGTCGTGGTGGTGGAGGTCGGCGACGACCGGGTCGACGAGCTCCTCACCAACCTGTTGGTACTGCGTGATCAGGGGCTGCACGTCACGGCACAGCAGATCGAGGAACCCACCGGCGCCCCTGAGGCTGTTGAGGTACACCTTCGCATCACCGGTGACGACACGCCTGGAGTCGTCCACGAGATTTCGAGACGTTTCGGCGATCTGGATATCAGCATCCTGCGAATGGGCACCGTCACCGACCTGCGCGGGCGACGCCGGCAACAAGACGTTCGAGTTCACGGCCCGCCTCGCAGTACCTGTCAACGTGGAGGTCGACGCCATGCTCGACTCCATCGGCACCCTCGCAACCAGCCTGGGCATCGCAATGAACATCGAAGACCTCACGGGCGACGAAGCAGGGGTCTGAGTCTGCGTCAGGCGGGACGCGAACGAGGCGCCGAGCGGTTTCCCGTTCGACGCCTCGGTTCACACTCTTCAATCGATTAGCGGGTGGCGCGTTGGCGATCTCGATCGTCGTCGTCTGAGCCACGCTCGGGACGTGAGATGTCGATGCCGAGTTCTTCCGCTGCACGGAACACTTCGTCGTCGAGGTCACGCATCTCGATTTCACGGCCGTCGTCGCCCAGCACTTCGACATTGATGCAGAGTGCCTGCATCTCCTTCATGAGCACCTTGAACGACTCGGGCACGCCGGGCTCGGGGATGTTGTCGCCCTTGACGATGGCTTCGTACACCTTCACACGGCCAAGCACGTCGTCGGACTTGATGGTGAGGAGCTCCTGCAAGCAGTACGCCGCACCATAGGCCTCGAGTGCCCACACTTCCATCTCGCCGAAGCGCTGGCCACCGAACTGCGCCTTACCACCCAGCGGCTGCTGCGTGATCATGGAGTACGGGCCGGTGGAACGGGCGTGGATCTTGTCGTCGACCAAGTGGGCCAGTTTCAAGATGTACATGTAGCCAGTGGTGATGGGGTTGTCGTACGGCTCGCCGGTGCGACCGTTGAACAGCGTCTGCTTGCCGTTGAGACCGATGAGCGTGTCGCCGGAAGCTGTTTCGGGGTTCAGCTGACCGAAGATCTGCTGAATCGTCTGATGCTTGCCGGCCTTGTCTTCTTCGTCCCAGTTCGCACCGTCGAACACGGGCGTAGAGATGAACGTGGCCGGCTTGGTGACGGGACGCGTCTTTTTCTCAGTGCCTCGGATCGGCTCGTCGCCGACTCGGTTGCCCTCCGCGTCGGTCCAGCCCCAGCGAGCGCAGTAGCCAAGGTGCGACTCGAGCACCTGGCCCACGTTCATACGGCTGGGAACACCGAGCGGGTTGAGCAAGATGTCGACCGGCGTACCGTCGGCGGTATACGGCATGTCTTCGATGGGAAGAATCCGCGAGATGACGCCCTTGTTGCCGTGACGGCCGGCGAGCTTGTCGCCCACCGAAATCTTGCGCTTCTGCGCCACGTACACACGCACGAGCTGGTTGACGCCCGGCGGCAACTCGTCGCCGTCGTCACGGTTGAACACCTTGACGTCGATGACCTTGCCCGACTCGCCGTGGGGAACCTTGAGGCTGGTGTCGCGCACCTCGCGTGCCTTCTCACCGAAGATGGCACGCAACAGGCGCTCTTCGGGGGTGAGCTCGGTTTCGCCCTTCGGCGTGACCTTGCCCACCAAGCACGTCACCGGCGTTGACTTCGGCGCCGACGCGAATGATCCCGCGGTCGTCGAGGTCGGCGAGGATGTCGTCGCTGAGGTTCGGGATGTCGCGGCTGATCTCTTCCGGCCCGAGCTTGGTGTCACGTGCATCGACTTCGTGCTCGTGGATGTGGATCGACGTGAGGACGTCGTCTTTCACCAAACGCTCGGAGAGGATGATCGCGTCTTCGAAGTTGTAGCCCTCCCACGGGATGAACGCCACGAGCAAGTTCTTGCCCAGCGCCAACTCACCCAGGTCGGTGGACGGGCCGTCAGCCAGAATCGTTCCCTTCGACACCTTGTCGCCTTCGACCACGCGGGGACGCTGGTTGATGCAGGTGTCTTGGTTGGAACGGCGGAACTTCAACAGCTTGTAGGTGACACGACCATCGGTCTTGTACTGCACCGTGATGGACGCACCGGTGACCTCGATGACTTCACCTTCGTCGGTTGCTGCGATGAGGTCGGCGGCATCGCGGGCGGCGCGGTCTTCCACACCGGTGCCGATGTACGGCGCCTCGGCACGCAGCAACGGCACAGCCTGCTTCTGCATGTTGGCGCCCATGAGAGCGCGGTTGGCGTCGTCGTGCTCGAGGAACGGAATCAACGCGGTACCGATTGACACGATCTGCTTCGGCGACACGTCCATGTAGTCGACTTCGGCAGGCGGCACATAGCCGATGTCGGTGGTGGCACCGAAAAAGCTCTCTTGTTCGAGCATCTTGCGGAGGTCGTCGAGGCTGGCGGCCTGCGGTGACCGGCGCACCAGGACTCGGGCGTCGCGCAGCGTGCCATCAGCGTTGATAGGCGTGTTGGCCTGGGCGACGACGTAGTTCTCTTCCTCGTCGGCAGCCATGTACACGATCTCGCCGGTGACCTTGCCGTTTTCGATCTTGCGGTACGGCGACTCGATGAAGCCGAACTCGTTGACCCGGGCGTAGGTGGACAAGCCGCCGATGAGGCCGATGTTCGGGCCTTCTGGAGTTTCGATGGGGCACATACGGCCGTAGTGGCTGAAGTGAACGTCGCGGACCTCGAAGCCTGCACGCTCGCGAGACAAACCGCCCGGCCCGAGCGCCGACAAACGGCGACGGTGGGTGAGGCCCGACAGCGGATTCACCTGGTCCATGAACTGCGACAACTGGGACGTTCCGAAGAACTCTTTGATGGCAGCGACGACCGGACGAATGTTGATGAGCGTCTGCGGAGTGATGGACTCGACGTCTTGGGTGGTCATGCGCTCACGAACCACGCGCTCCATGCGGCTGAGGCCGATGCGTACCTGGTTCTGAATGAGCTCACCAACCGAGCGGATGCGACGGTTCGCGAAGTGGTCTTGGTCGTCGAGGCGGTAACCCGGCTCTTGCTTGACCAGGTTGAGCATGTACGTGACCGAAGCGAGCACTTCAACCCGGCTGAGCACGTGCTGGCCCTCGACCGGCAGGTCGAGCAATGGCTCGCCCTCGGCGTTGAACTTGTCGGCGAGGCCGAACTGCGCGCCGATCTTGGCAACTTCAGAGCCCAGTTTGCGGTTGAGCTTGTAACGCCCCACGCGGCTGAGGTCGTAACGACGGCTCTCGAAGAAGGCGTTACGGAAGTAGGCCTTGGCCGACTCGACCGTGGGCGGTTCGCCCGGGCGTGCCCGCTTGTAGATCTCGACGAGCGCCTCGTCTTGGGTTGGCGCCACATCGCGCTCTTTGTCCCACTGGCCTTCGAGGAAGTCGAACTCGGCGACGAAACGCTCGAGGAACCCCGGAGCGTTGGCTTCGTCGTAGCCAAGGGCACGCAGCAGCGTGAAGATGCCGAGACGACGCTTGCGGGCGACGCGGGTGCCGCAGGTGACGTCTTTGCCGGGCCGCTGCTCGACGTCGAACTCCATCCATTCACCGCGGTATGGGTGGATGGTGCCCTTGACGAGCTGGTGCTTGGTGAGGTTACGCAAGCGGTAACGCTCTCCCGGCTCGAAGATGACGCCTGGGCTACGGACCAGCTGAGACACGACAACGCGCTCGGTACCGTTGATGATGAACGTGCCCTTTTCGGTCATGGCCGGCAGATCGCCCATGAACACGGTCTGTTCTTTGATTTCGCCCGTGTTGCGGTTCATGAACCGGGCACGCACGAAGATCGGCGCGCTGTAGGTCATGTCTTTCTCTTTGCACTCCTCGACGGAGAACTTGGGCGGCGGGCGCAAGTCTTCATCGAACGGGTCGAACTCGAGCTCGAGCTGAAGCGACTCGGAGAAGTCCTTGATGGGGCTGATGTCGCGGAACGTGTTCGCGAGCCCCTCTTGAAGGAACCACTCGAAGCTCTCGCGTTGAATCGCGATCAGGTCAGGGAGTTCGAGCGGTTCGTCCAGATTGGCGAACGAATAACGCTCTCGGGAGGTCGAGCGACTAGCCACGGGGCACCTCTATTGCACTAGGCAGTTGTGTTGGAAAAGCACATGCGCCGTAGCGCGCCAAAGTCAGCACCAGGAATTGGGGACGGACAAGTCGACGCACGGCAACAGACGATCCTACCTGGACGGTAACGAAATCGTCAACCGCCGCAGTGGCTCAAACGTTGAAGATGTGGAAATGACCTCCCGGCCACTCCATCACCGATGGAATTCGAACCGGCACCGATGCTGACACCGATGTGGTGTTCGAATGTGGTGTTCGAATTGGGCCACACGGTAAGGAAATATCGCCGATCTGTCAAGCACCCGATGTCCCTCACATATTTTGGGCGGGTGATCCCCAGATTGGGAAGGCTTCGCAGCAACCCCCAGTCGTGCCGTACGACTGGGGGTTGTCGCTCTCCGAGACGGTCAGTCTGTCGGTTTGATGCCGACGGCGATCGCCGACAAACCTGTGGGCAGGTCGTTGCGGCGCAGAATGGTTCGCTCGGCCCGAGCCAACAGCGTGAACAAGCCACCGACACCAGACTCGTTGCGACCGACGTCGCTGGTCGCCTTGCCCCGCTCGATCACGGCGAGTGCTGCGGCCGGCGGCACGAGAAACGTGTACGCCCCGGTGCGTCGATGCACCTGCAGTCCCGCACGTTCCAGGAAGTCTGCGAGATCATGTCGGCTGAATCGGCGCGCCGTATGCGTGACAATGTCGTGACCGCGTCCGCAACTTGCGCACGCCTGGTTCCATCAAACACACCACCCCGCCTGGCTTGGTGACTCGCACCAATTCTGGACCGTGGCGCCCGGGTCGGTGTTCATCTTGTGACACAACGCAGTGACGCAGAGCACCGCGTCGAAAGATCCGGCCGGATGCGGCAAGTCGTTCAGATTGGCCAGCACCGGCAGGAAGCCCGGTACATGGGTGGCCGCGTGTTGCACAGAATCTTCGTCGACATCGTCGACCAGGGTGGGAGCACGTTGAGCCAGCCAGCTACCCGTCGCACCAGAACCACCTGCCGCGTCGAGGTACATCGTGTTCGGACCTACCGGAGCGAGCAATGGCGAGACGATTTCGTCGAGCAGTTGACGCGACGCCCGGTACCACCAGTGCTGAGCGCCAGCTGAGGCCATGCGGGCGTACTCGTCGGCATCCATTCGCAGCAGTCTGGCACAGGTTTCTGCGCACGGTCATTGCCCGCGTCCGACAAGTACAGTGCCCACTCGTGCCGTACCCAACTCCGGTGTTTCCAACTTGGTCTGGGGCCACGTGTCTCGTCACTGGCGGGCTTGGCTTCATCGGCAGCAACGTGGCCATGGCGCTCGTTGCATCCGGTGCCAACGTTCGAGTGGTCGATGCGCTGGTACCCGGCCACGGCGGGAGAGCCGACCAACTCGATGGTGTCGCCCTCGACCGACTGCTCGTCGCGCGAATCGATGACCCCGCGGTCGCCGACCTGCTCGACGGGGTCGACGCCGTCTTCAACGTCGCCGGGCAAGTCAGCCATACCGCATCCATGCACGACCCGCACACCGACATGAGCCTCAACGCAACAGCGCAGATCGGTCTGCTCGACAACATCCGACGCGTCGCTCCGCACGCGTGTGGTGTACACGTCGACCCGGCAGGTGTACGGTCGATCGACGAGCGGTATCACTGACGAGCAACAAATTCCGCGCCCAGTCGACGTGAACGGTGTAGCAAAGTTGGCTGGCGAGCAACTCCATCTCGTGTATGCCCAGGCATACGGGTTGGAGACATGCGCGCTGCGACTGACGAACGTATACGGGCCCCGACAGTGCCTCTCCAGCAATGAACTCGGGTTCCTACCCGTCTTCCTTCGCAAGGCTCTGCAGGATGAGGTCATCGAGATCTACGGCGATGGGCTGCAACAGCGCGATTGCGTCCACGTTTCCGATGTCGTTGCAGCTCTGCTCATTGCTGCCCAGAGTCCAGCTGCGGTGGGGAGGATCTTCAACGCCGGCCACCCGGTTGCCCACTCGCTCGTCGATATCGCCAAGGTGATCCTTGCCGCCGCCGGCCGAACCGACGATGTGGTGCTGGTGCCGTGGCCGGACGAACACGCACGGATCGACATCGGGTCGTTCCATACGGGCACCGACCTCATTCGTAGCGACCTGGGTTGGTCTGCGGACATCGACATCGTTGATGGGGTTGCCGACACGGTGGCGTTCTATCGTGAGCATCCGTGGTTCCTGTCGTCGACCTGAGCCGGCGGGGCAGCCGGTTCGCACAAGAGTTTGGTGGCATTGCCGCCCGCATCGCCGCATCAGGTCAACTGTTGCTCGGCCCAGAACTCGCGGCGTTCGAACGTGAATTCGCCACGTCACTACAGGCGCACCACGCAGTTGGCGTGGCATCTGGGGCATCGGCATTGCAGGTCGCGTTGACCGCGGCCGGCATCGGTGGCGGAGACGACGTCATCGTCCCCGCCTTCACCGCCGTACCAACGGCCTCGGCCGTCATCGCTGCGGGAGCGCGCCCTGTCTTGGCCGACGTAGACGGCTCGACGGCGTGCGTGACGCTCGAATCCATCGAGCGAGCTCGAACCTCCGCGACGAAAGCGGTCATCGCTGTGAGTTTGTACGGCTTTCCCACTCCGCTTCCGAGTACGTCAGACGGCCTCGTCGTCATCGAAGATGCAGCGCAGTCATCGGGCTCGCCGGGCAGATTGAGCAGGGTCACCGCCGCCGCCTATTCGTTCTACCCCACCAAGAACCTCGGTGGCATCGGCGACGGCGGAGCAATCGTCACGAACGACGAGGCTTTGGCCGACACGGCTCGGCGCCTCCGTGTTCACGGCATGGCCGCTCAATACGTCCACACCGAAGTGTCGCAGAACTTCCGGATGTCTGAACTCGAGGCTGCCTGGCTGCGTCTTGGGCTCCCAGAACTCACCGCCGACGTCGTTGCCCGGAGACGGGTCGCCCAGCGTTACCGCGAGTTCGCGCCGCACCTTCGGTGGCAATCCACCAACGTTGATCATGCCTACCACCTGTGCGTGTTTCGTACTCCGAACCGTGAGCGCGTGCGGGAACGACTCACTGCCAGCGGTGTGTCGACCGGGGTTCATTACCCACTCGCCCTCACGCAACAGCCGGCATACATCGGCATATTCACCAACGGGTGCCCAACCTCGGAAGCGTGGGCGGCCGAGTGCGTTTCCGTGCCTTGTTTCCCAGAGATGACCGACACCGAAATCGAGTTGGTCGGCGAAGCGCTCGCCGCTCTGCCACACGGTCTCACGACGGTTCAGTCGTGAATACGCCCGCCGCCACCACGCCGTCAGGAATCAGCGTCGTCTTCCCGTGCTACAACGACGAGCACACCATCGGTGGGCTGGTCGACGACGTGTACCACGCGCTCTCACCACTGGTCGACGACGTCGAGGTCATCGTCGTCAACGACGGGTCACCCGACGGCGCCGGCGCGGTCCTCGACGAGATGGTGACTACGCGTCCGTGGCTCCGGGTCATCCACCACGCGGTAAACGGCGGATACGGGCAAGCACTCATCACCGGCTTCACGGCAGCCCGACACGAGTGGATCTTCTACACCGACGGAGACGCCCAGTACGACGCCAAGGAATCTGCAAAGTTCGTGCCCTTCGCGACCGACCAGGTCGACATCGTGCAGGGTTACAAGGTTGGCCGGGGTGACGCTTGGTACCGGAAGGTGATCGGGCGCGCCTACCACCACACGGTGAAACTCCTCTTTGGCCTCTACGTCCGCGACACCGATTGTGACTTTCGGTTGTTTCGCCGACAGCTCTTCGTCGAGCGGCCTCTCACCTCCACCAGCGGAGTCATCTGCGTCGAGATGATGTATCGCTTTCAAGTCGCCGGCGCGCGGTTCGTTGAAGTGCCCGTGCATCACTATTTCCGGCCGCACGGAAAGTCGCAGTTCTTCCGTATCCCTGCCATCACCCGAAGCGCTCGGCAGCTGGTGGAACTGTGGTGGAGGGTCGTGGTTCGTGGACGCTGAACCGGCTGCGACCGAGCTGCAGCCGATCGCACCGACGACGGCGGAGATCCCGAGTTCAGCATCGGGCGCCTTCTCTTCCGCAATCACTTGGGTTGACCGCGACCAGACGGCGCGGCTCGCTGGATGGGCAGTTTGGCCGCTTGGTCTGATGGTGTTGATCTTCGTCGGGCGCGATCAGTGGTTCGCTCGCGACGACTGGGCGTTCTTGGTCACCCGCCGCGTGATCGGCAACGGCCTCGGTGTCGACGACATGCTGCTCCTCCCCCAAGACGGGCACTGGATGATGTGGCCCTTGCTGGTGTTTCGCGCGACCTACGAACTCTTCGGCATCGGCTCATATTGGCCGTTCCTCGTCGTGTTGTGGCTGACCCACTTCGCCGCCGTTGCACTGGCGCGCGCGTGGATGGTTCGGTTTGGTGTCTCCGCCTGGACGACGACGCTGATGACCGCGCTCCTCTTGGTGTTTGGAGCTGGGTGGGAGAACCTGCTGTTTGCAGTGCAGATCACCTACAACATGTCGCTCGTGGCGTTCCTCGGTCACCTCCTTCTCGCAGACCACGACGGGCCCCTCGACCGTCGTGATGCCATCGGATCCGTCCTCGGGTTCGTCAGCGTTTCGTCCTCGGGTTTTGGACCTTTCTTTCTTCTCGGAACCCTGCTGCTGCTGACCCTCCGGCGACGTTGGCTCGCCGCCGCTGTTGCGGTCGTCCCGCAAACGATCGCCCTTTCATGGTGGTGGCTCACATGGGGGGCCGACCCAGCGGGCGAGCGAGGCAGCGCCGCGCCGAGCTTCGTGATCGACTTTCTGCGGGTCGGCGCCAACTCGACGCTCAGCAGCATGACCGGGATCGAACTGCTGGCCGGTGCAGGCTGTTTGCTATGCATCGCGGTAGCCGTTTGGCCGGGCACCCCGAGCACGGTTCGCGTCCCGACGATCGCGTTCCTCATCACCGCCATCGTGATGTACGCCGGGGTTGGTTCACGTCGAGAAGTGTTCGGTATTGGTGCAGCGGCGTGGAGCCGGTACCAGTACATGGCAGCGATGATCGTCGCTCCAGTGTTTGCGTATGGCCTCGACCAGGTACGCCACTTTGCTCCGTGGGCGAAGTGGGTGGTTCGTCTGATGCTGGTGTACGCGATCGCATGCAACCTCGTCTGGCTGTACAACGGCTCGCAGTTTTGGTCGGCTCAGTCAACTGCCGACAAGAGGGTGTTCGAGTTGGTGGCTGGATCGCGGCAACGTTGGGAGGTGCCCCAAGATCGGGCGATGACAGACTTCAGCCCTGACGTGCGGGTGCACGATCTCGTCGAACTCGTCGACTCCGGAGCGATCACACCTCGCGTCCCTGCCACCCCCGAGGAACAACTGCTTGTTGACCGGGCACTCGGGCTGGTGACGACGCCGGCGGGTGCCCCGTAGCTCACCGAAGAACGCAGAGAGCCCCGAGGCTGGTGCCCCGGGGCTCTCCATCGAATCAACAGCGCCTCAAGGCGCCGGGAATCACTTGAGGACGACGCTGGCGCCGGCCTCTTCAAGCTTGGCCTTGGCGGCTTCGCCGGCAGCCTTGTCAACCTTTTCGAGCACTGCCTTCGGCGCGGCATCGACGAGGTCCTTGGCTTCCTTCAGGCCCAGGCTGGTGAGCTCGCGCACGACCTTGATGACCTGGATCTTCTGCGCGCCCGCGCCTTCGAGCACGACGTCGAACTCGTCTTGCTCTTCGACTTCAGCGGCGCCACCGGCGGCGGCGCCACCGGCAACCGCGACGGCCACAGGGGCAGCGGCGGTGACTTCGAACTTCTCTTCGAAGGCGTCGAGGAGCTCTTTGAGCTCGAGGACGGTCATGTTGGCAATGGCATCGAGGATGTCTTCTTTAGTAGCCATGGTGGCTTCTCTCTTTCAAATGGGTCTTCAGATTGATATTCAGATTGATACTCAGATTTGGCGTTCTGCGGGCTCGCCCGCAGCTTGAAAAACAGGTGCTTATGCAGCTTGCTTCTCGATGAGGGCTGACAAGCCGTAGGCAAAATTGCGTGGCAACGCCTGCAGCAGACCGGCGGTCTTGACCAGCGGCGCTTGCAGAGCTCCGGCGAACCGGGCCAGCAATTCTTCACGCGACGGCAGGTCGGCAATTGCGACGACGTCGGCAGCCGACAACGCTGAACCGCCCATGACGCCACCCTTCACCACGAGGTTCGGGAGGGCTTTGGCGGAATCGCGCAAGGCCTTGGCCGCAGCCGCGATATCGCCGCGGACGAACGTCAGCGCCGTGGGCCCGACCAACAGCTCGTCAAGCGAGGCGAAGTCGGTATCGCGAATGGCCAGCTTTGCCAGTGTGTTCTTGTAGACCACGAGGTCGGCGTCGCTGGGACGCACCGCATTGCGGACCGACGCCAACTGAGCAACGCTCAGCCCACGGTATTCAGTGACGAATACTGCGGTGCTGGCATTGAGTTTGTCGACGATCTGGTTGACGGTCTCAACCTTGTCAGCGCGAGGCTCACGTGTGGTTTCGATGGTTGCTGTATCACTCATATGTGTGCACACCTCCTTTCGTTCAACTCATGGCTCGCGTAGGGCGACGACCACGAGGAACGACCCCCAACACTGATGTTGAGCGGCGCTTTCGAAAGCGTGCACCTCGGCTGGCGGAACGAACCCGAACCATTTTCCATCACCATTCTGCGGTGACGGACCAGCTGTCTTCGGCGAGTAACCGGATAGATCAAGTGGGAACGCTACCGGGCGACATGCCCGATAACGCCCCCGAGAGTGAGTCAGTCGACGGGGAGACGAAGGCGGCTGGTGTCGACGCGAACGCCTGGGCCCATTGTCGCCGACACTGTGACCTTCTTGATGTACTTGCCCTTTGCAGCGGCCGGCTTGGCACGCTGGATCTCATCGAGAACCGCCGCGTAGTTGGCCTCGATCTGGGGCAGTTCGAAGCTCGACTTGCCGAGGCGCAAGTGCACGTTTCCGTAACGGTCGGTGCGGTACTCGACCTTGCCGCCCTTGAACTCGGTGACGGCGCGGCCGACGTCGGTGGTGACCGTACCGGTCTTGGGGTTCGGCATGAGACCACGCGGGCCGAGCACGCGGCCGAGCTTGCCGACGAGCGGCATCATGTCGGGGGTGGCGATGGCGAGGTCGAAGTCCATCTTGCCGCTCTCTACTGCAGCGGCGAGGTCGTCGGCTCCAACAATGTCGGCTCCGGCTTCACGTGCAGCTTCGGCAGCTTCGCCCGATGCGAACACGGCGACGCGAACGTCTTTGCCGGTGCCCGATGGGAGTGCGACGGTGCCACGAACCATCTGGTCTGCCTTGCGGGGGTCTACCCCGAGGAAGAACACGATGTCGATGTTCTCGTCGAACTTGGCGGTGGCGGTGGCCTTAGCCAGAGCGAGGGCCTCGCTCGGGGCGTAAAACTGATCACGATCGAATTTCTTGAGCGCGTCGGTGTGCTTCTTACCGGACATGGATGTCTCCCTCGGTGTTTGCGGTTCCCCAGGCGAGGTCGTCCTGGGCCGAACCGTATTGCTAATAAGAACTTTGTTCCAGCGTCAGGAGACGCCGATGCCCATGGAGCGGGCGGTGCCACGGATCTGCAGCTTGGCTGCCTCGATGTCGTTGGCGTTGAGGTCGGGCATCTTGAGCGTGGCGATTTCTTCAACCTGTGCCTCGGTGATGGAACCGACCTTCGAACTACCCGGGTTGCTGGAGCCCTTGTCGAGCCCAGCCGCCTTGCGGATCAATGCCGCTGCCGGAGGCGTCTTCAAGACGAACTCGAACGTGCGGTCTTCGTAGATGGTGATCTCGGCGGGCACGATGGTGCCAGCCTGTGCTTCGGTACGGGCGTTGTACGCCTTTACGAAGTCCATGATTGCGATGCCGTGTGGGCCGAGCGCGGTACCGACGGGCGGTGCCGGGGTGGCCTTACCGGCCTCGATCTGGATCCGAACGATCGCAGCGACTCTCTTCTTTGCCATTTCAGTGTCTCTCTATGTTCTGTGACTCGTGTGGGCTGTGACGGACGTGAGTTCGTCAGAGCTTGGCGACCTGGCTGAAGTCCATCTCCACCAGGGTCTCGCGGCCGAAGATGTTGACCAACACCTTCAGTTTCATGTGATCTGCATTGATTTCGGCGACCGTACCGAGGAAATCGGCGAACGGGCCTTCCTTGACGCGCACACTTTCGCCTTCCTCGTAGTCGAGTTTTGGCTTCGGGCGAGCGGCCTCGGAGTCTCCGGCGAGGCCCTTCGGCGAGAGGAACGTGCGCACCTCGCGCCGACGAAGCGGAGCGGGTCGCTGGCCACGGTCGCTTTGGCCGACGAAACCCGTGACGCCAGGGGTATTGCGAATGCAGTACCACGACTCGTCAGACATCTCGCAACGCACCAAGAGGTAGCCGGGGAAGACCTTCTTCATGACGTTGACTTTTTTGCCGTTCTTGATTTCGACGACTTCTTCCATAGGAATGACCACTTCGTAGATCTGGTCTTCCATGTTCATGGACTGAATGCGGGCGTGAAGGTTCGCAGTGACCTTCTTTTCGTAACCCGATTGCGTGTGCACCACATACCACTGACCGGGCCGGGTCCATGGGTCGTCTTCTTCGACTTCGATGCCGTCTTCGATGACGACACCAGGAGCTTCAACTTCTTCGGCGATGGCGTCTTCTTCGGTGATGACTTCGTCGGTTTCAACGTTCACCGACGCATGCTCATCCGTTGTGTCGTTGGCATCGGCGGCCGCGAACGTTTCCTCGTCCTCGTCGGCGAGAACGTTCACCGTGCCAACCGGCAGGAGGTCGGCAGCGCTCGGCGCGACCATGTCCTGCAGCTCGGTCTCCTGCACTTCCGTGTCGAACTCGGTGTCGAGTTCGGCTTCAGTTTCGGTGTCGAAATCGCTCACGAGTAGAACCAATCTGCAAATTGGCCGAACGCGTAGTCGAGACCGCCGACATAGGCGGTGTATGCGACCACGGTGACCGTGACGATGATGGAGTAGCGCACCACTTCAGGGCGGGTCGGCCAGGCGACCTTGCGCATCTCGTCGCGAACCTCGCGCAGGTACTGCACGGGACCCACCCGCTGGCGGGTGGACGTGCGGTCAGGGCGCGTGGGGGCGCCTTGCTCGTCGAGCGCACCTTGGCGCTTCAACATGCGCTTTTGTTCGCGATTTAGATCATCGAGTGACATGAGTACTTTTTCTCTTGGATCCGGGAAAAGGATCGGCTGTGCAGGGCAGGAGGGACTCGAACCCCCGACCGTCGGTTTTGGAGACCGATGCTCTACCAACTGAGCTACTGCCCTCAGTGAGGGCCTTGCCAGCGTACCAAGCGAACCTACGAGCGCACCCCGGCTGGGCGCGCTCTCGGAGGGCTGGGGTCAGCGGGTCTCCTTGTGGACCGTGTGCTTGCGGTCGTTGCTGCAGTACTTGTTCATCTCGAGGCGCTCACGGTCATTGATCTTCGACTTCATCGTGATGTAGTTGCGCCGCTTGCACTCGGTGCATTCGAGGGTGATCTTCACCCTCTTTTCGCTCTTGGCCATCGTCGTTCTCCTTGTTTGTCCCGGTAAGTGATCGATTCACTTGGCCGGATTACGTGGATCGGCCCGAGCCGTTCAACGGGCTCGGGCCTACCACAGAAATGTAGAAACTCTCAGTGATGTGTTCGGTCGCTTGATGCCCTATTTGATGATGGTGACGACGCGACCGGCACCAACCGTACGCCCACCCTCACGAATAGCGAACCGCAAACCCTCATCCATAGCAATCGGCTTACCCAACTCCACCGTCATCTCCACGTTGTCACCAGGCATCACCATCTCCGTACCAGCCGGCAACTCAATCGTCCCCGTCACATCAGTCGTACGAAAGAAAAACTGCGGACGATAATTATTGAAGAACGGCTTATGACGACCACCCTCCTCCTTCGTCAACACATACACCTGACCAACAAAATTCGTGTGCGGCGTGATCGAACCCGGCTTACACAACACCTGACCACGCTCAACATCATCCTTACCCGTACCACGCAACAACGCACCAATGTTGTCACCAGCCTGACCCTGATCCAGACAACTTCCGGAACATCTCCACACCAGTACACGTCGTCTTCTGCGTATTCCGCAAACCAACAATCTCAATCTCATCACCAGTATGAACAATGCCCTGCTCAACCTTGCCAGTCACCACCGTCCCACGACCAGTAATCGTGAACACATCCTCAATCGGCATCAAGAACGGCTTATCCAACTCACGCACCGGCTCCGGAATGAAACTGTCAGCAGCAGCCATCAACACCATGATCTGCTCCTGCGCCGCAGCATCACCCTCCAACGCCTTCAACGCAGACACCGCGATCACCGGAACATCATCACCCGGGAACTCATACTCACTCAACAACTCACGAATCTCCAACTCCACAAGTTCGAGGAGTTCCTCATCATCAACCATGTCAGCCTTGTTCAACGCCACAATGATCGACGGAACCCCCACCTGACGAGCCAACAACACATGCTCACGCGTCTGCGGCATCGGACCATCAGTCGCAGCCACCACCAAAATCGCACCATCAACCTGAGCAGCACCAGTAATCATATTCTTGATGTAGTCAGCATGACCCGGCATATCCACATGCGCATAATGACGATTCTCCGTCTCATACTCAATATGAGAAATCGAGATCGTAATACCACGAGCCTTCTCCTCAGGCGCCTTATCAATATTGTCAAACGACGTAAACTGCGCCAAACCACGATCCGACAACGTCTTCGAAATCGCAGCCGTCAACGTCGTCTTACCATGATCAATATGACCCATCGTCCCAATATTCACATGCGGCTTATTCCGCTCAAACTTCGCCTTACTCATGACTGATTCCCTCTGACTCCGTGATTGTGTGGGATCTGTTAGTGATCACCCGCTGGTGACAGCGGGATCCTGTGTAGCGCCGATCGGGATCGAACCGATGACCTTCCGATTATGAGCCGGATGCTCTGACCAGCTGAGCTACGGCGCCGTGGCCTGGCCCCCGAACGGGCACATTTTCATGTGACCCGACCGGTTGGTCGAGCCCTCTGTGGGAATCGAACCCACGACACCAGCCTTACCATGGCTGTGCTCTACCGACTGAGCTAAGAGGGCGTCTCTGGTTTGTTTTCTCGGGCGCGGCAGAGCCGCGGACCGGCGTGCAAGTGTACCGGCCGCTTGCACGATCACACCCGCGATCAGATGGGCGATCAGATGGGCGATCAGATGGGCGATCAGATGGGCAAACCGTCGCGTTCGAAGGCGGCGGCGTGGGCCGCTGTGTATCAAGATGGCGAGGTGATCCGCCTCGATGACGTCGCTTCCGACCAAGCGAACAAGGGCGGCAGCTGGACCTTCGAGGGTCCGGTGGCGGCCGGGCGAGCCGACGCGCTCACCGACGTGTTGACCGCGTTGGCCGCCGCAGATCAGAGGCGTTGCCTGGGCGAATGGGTTGTAGTTGTGGTGGCGTACGAAGCCGCCGCGGCGTTCGACCCAGCCATGCGCACCGCCGCATTGCCACCCGGCACGTTCCCCTTGGTGTGGTGGGAGTCGTACAGCGAACGGCAGGCGGCCGAGCCAGTGACGCCACGACCCAGCCAGGTGGCGTCACGACGGCGACGTGCCAATCGATGGAGCTTTCCGGTCGCAGTCGAACGCATTCGCGAACGCATCGCAGATGGCGACGTGTACCAAGTGAACCTCACCGACCGGTTCGACGGCATCTACACGGGCACGCCACTCGAGATGTACGAAGCACTGATCGGCGTGCAGTCGTGTTCATTCGGGGCGTACGTCGAGATGGGCGAGTATCGTCATCGCTTCTGCCTCGCCTGAGCTGTTCTTCTCGTGGAACTCCGACACGAGTCTCGTCAGCTGTAGACCGATGAAGGGAACGGCGGCACGACACCCCCGTCCACAAACCGATCAGCTCACCGGAGCAGCATTGGTCGCATCAGACAAGGATCGCGCCGAGAACGTGATGATCGTCGACCTGTTGCGCAACGATCTCGGCAAGATTGCGCTCACTGGATCGGTGGAGGTGCCCGACCTCTTCACACTCGAGCGGTACGAGACGGTCTGGCAACTGACCTCGACCGTCCAGGCCCGGGTACCGAGCACCACCGGGTTGCTCGACGTCTTCGCCGCGCTGTTCCCCTGCGGATCGGTCACCGGAGCACCGAAGATCGCTGCGATGAGCATCATTCATGAGATGGAAGCCGACCCGCGCGGCGTGTACTGCGGCGCTATCGGGGTGCTCGCCCCCGACGGACACCAGCCCCGAGCGGTCTTTTCCGTTCCGATCCGCACTGCGGTACTCACCCCGTCAATGCAGACATTCGAGTACGGGTCTGGCGGAGGCATCACCTGGTCGTCGAACCCGGTCGACGAGGACCTCGAAGTAGTGGCGAAGACCCGCATCCTGACGCGTTCGCGCCGAGAGTTCTCCCTGCTCGAAACGTTGCGGCTCGACGCCGACGGAGCTGCCAACGTGGATCTCCACCTGGACCGGCTTGCGGCAACGGCTGATTGGTTCGGCACCCCGTTCGATCGAGGCGGCTGCCGCCAGCTCATCGATGCGGTACCAGCTACATCGGTCGTACAACGCCTCCGGGTATTGGTGGCACCGGACGGTGCCATCACGATCGAACAGTTTCCGTTGGCCACCTTCGCCGACACAGTGGTCCTGGCAATTGATAGTGAAGTGACGAGATCTGACGATCCGTTCTGCTGCCACAAGACCACCTGGCGCCGCCACTACGACCAAGCGTTACAGCGGCATCCACGCGCCGACGACGTGGTGCTGGTGAACGAGTACGGCAAGGCCATCGAGACCACGATTGCGAACCTCGCATACCGAGTTGGCGATCGATGGTTTTGTCCTCCGCTCACCGACGGCGGACTCCCCGGTGTTGGACGAGAAGTTGCGCTGCGCCAGCAACGCCTCACCGAACGCAGCATCGACGCGGCCGATCTCCGGCATTGCGATGAGTTGGCGGTGGTCAATGACCTCCGTGGCTGGCGGTCGGCCACGCTGACGATCCCCGCCGCCAGACGCGTGAACTGAACCGAGAGCCAAGCGCGCGGCCCATTAGCCTCGCAACCAATGAGCACGATCGAGCCCCACGTCGAGCCCCACGTCGATCAGCTGGTGCTGCTGCGACCAGCGACTCTGGCCGACGCTGAGGCGATCGCGAACATCTACAACTACGAGGTACTCCACACTGTCGCGACGCTCGACCTGGTACCTCGCTCGATCGAACAGCAACGCGACTGGCTCGCAGCCCGTAGCGGTGCGTTCAGCGCAATCGTGGCCGTCGAGCGCGACAGCGCACAGGTCGTTGCATTCGCAGCACTGTCGCCATACAAAGAGCGGGCTGCGTACGCCACCACCGTCGAAGACTCCATCTACGTTCACCGCGACTACGGCGGCAGGGGCATCGGCAAGCTCGTGCTCGGCCACCTCATCGACATCGCACGCGACTCCGGATTCCACGTGATGATGGCCCGCATCGAGTCTTCCGGTACAGCCTCCCAGGCTCTCCACGCTCGGTGCGGCTTCGAACTCGTCGGTGTCGAACGCCAAGTGGGCCGCAAGTTCAAACGCTGGCTCGACGTCGTCAGCATGCAACGAATGCTCTGACGAAGAATTGCGAACGGCCCGAACCTCGTTGGAGATTCGGACCGCTCGGTGACACCTCTGGCGTCGCAGTGGGCCGAGAAGGATTCGAACCTTCGAAGGCAATGCCGACGGGTTTACAGCCCGTTCCCTTTGGCCACTCGGGCACCGACCCTGGTGCGACCCTGGATCGTAGCGGCCCCACACGCCGAACCGACCGAGAGATACCCCAATCGCAACCCCGGCGTATCGGTAACCTGGCGCCATGCCAAGTTTCGATGTCGTCTCCGAAGTCGACGAGCAAGAGGTACGCAACGCCATCGATCAGGTGGAGCGCGAAGTCAACACCCGATTCGACTTCAAGAACACCAACACCACGATCGAACAGAACGACATGGTGATCACGCTTCGCTCGGTGAGCGAAGATCGCCTCGCCGCACTGCGACTGGTACTCGAAGAGCGCCTGGTCAAGCGGGGTGTCTCACTGAAGGGGCTCGACTACGGCAAGGTGGAAGAAGCAACGCAGAACACCGTGCGCCAGGTCGTCACCATCAAGGTTGGTATTTCGTCGGAGAAGTCGAGGGAGATCAACAAGCTGTTGAAAGCCGAAGGACCAAAGGGCATTTCCAGCCAAACCCAGGGCGATTCAGTTCGCGTGAGCAGCAAGAAGCGCGACGACCTTCAGACCACGATGGCACTCCTCAAAGCTCACGACTTCGAGATCCCTCTGCAGTTCAACAACTTCCGAGACTGATCGTTCCCGCTCGCTAGAGACGGGCGATTTGGCCGTCGAGCACGGTGTCGGCCCAACTGGCGTCGACCGCAATCGGATCGGCTGTACCCGGGTCGCACGCCACCACCTGAAGCGTGGTGAAGTCGATGGGTGCGGCGACGGCTTGAGCGGCCACAGGCAGGGCGGCAACCCAAGCCGAAATGCCGTCAATGCCCGCCTGTGCGGTTGCTGCGTCACCGAACTCGAACACCGCAGCGAAACACTCTGTGCCGGCACGGTCGAAGGTGACGTACGAGTTCGCTGTGAGCGCGGCGACTGTGGCGTCAGCAACATCGGGCGACAGACGAGCGCCCAGCACCAATCGCCAATCGTCGCTACTCAGCGCCACCGCTGGGGCATCGACTGCTTCTCCTTCACCGAGGACGGCGGGCAGCGTGGCGAGTTGGCCGGGCGGTAAGAAAACGGCATAGACGCTTTCAGGATGGTCACCACCTGGCGTGAGGATGACCCCGGCGTCTGCCGCTGCAGCAGCCAGGACGGGGCCGAGACGCGCAGTCGCGGCCAGTTCGTACGCAACGGGCAGAGGAACGTCTGCGGCAGCCGGCAGATCGGCAGCGTCGCCAGCCAACAGTGTGGGCGTGTTGTTCAACGTGCGATCGAGGGAGCGGTCTACGAGCGTTCGATAGTTGGTGACTCCGAGAAAGCCAAGCGGCCCGGCCGTTTCGTCGGTCGCTGCGTCGGCGTCTGTCGCGTTGGCGACTGCGTCCGTTTCTGCACTGTTCGCTCCGTCGCCGCGTTGGAACTCGAATCCTTGTTCGAGAGCAGCTCGGAGCGCCTTCTCGACGTCGCCGGCATCTGCGTCGGCGAGCTGCACGATCGATTCACTCTCCGGATCAAACAGGGCCGGTTGGGCTGACGCAAGGCTGGCTCCCACCGTGTCGGCAGTCGGGCTGCCGCCTGCAATACCGAGCGCACGCCACCCCGGTAGCTCGTCGTCCCAGCCGCCTGGCACGACGAGTCGTGCGAATGTCGCCGCATATTCAGCGTCCGACTGAATGACGAGTTCGATTGGCTCGACGAACTCCGCACCCTGTTCCAATTGAATGTCGTCGACGATCGGCGTCAACGCCGGATCCCACTCGGTAGGAAACAAATATGAGCGGCCGAACATTAGGGCCCCTCCGATGAGTCCGCCGAGGATGAGCATCACCATGAAGGCACGCCCGATCAGACGACCGTTGCCATTGCGTTTTGCCGCGCGCTGTTGCGCAGTGCGGTAGGCACGCACGTCAGACACGGTCGGCGCCTCGACTGCCGCGTCCTGAAACGGAACCGTCGATGGCGTGGGTGGTGCCATGACAGGCAGCGCCGGCAGCGCTATTTTCATGCCCGCCGCCTCCGCGATGCTCGAACCGGCGGGAACACGATGCAATGCAGCGCGGGCCGCACCCGAGGCTTCATCGTCGAACACGGTGCGAGTGGGCGTTGGCTGTTCGCGACTCTCAAGAGGCGTACGACGTTCGAGCGGTGGCGCTGGCGACGTTGCCTCGGGCCTATTTCCCGATGTGAAATCTGGCACTGGTTGGGCCGGCGCTGGTTGAGCCGGCGCTGGTTGAGCCGACGCTGGCTGCGTTGGACGACGAACGTCTAACGGGGGTACCACGGGCTCGGCTACCACCCGCTCGACCGGACGTCGCGTCTCGAGCGGTGGGGCCGCCGCGGAGGCGATTGGTGCAGCCTGAGTCGGTGCTGCGGGGGCAACGGTTGGTTCTGCGGGGGCGACCCGCTGCTCGGTGCGCCCTGTCATGGCGCTGCCAAGGTCGAACTGGAAACTCGAAGCGGCCGACCGGGGGGCCACCGGATCTTCCGATGCAACGTCTGGCTCTCGGTCGACGACGGTGTCCCACGACATGCGCGGATCAGAAGCTGGAGTTACCACGGGTGGTGTATCGGCAGATTCAGTGACGGGTTTGAGCGCGTTCAAGGCACGGTCGAGTTCAGACAGCCCATCATCGTCAGTCATCGGCACCTCCACTCGCCCGGCGCTGCAGTTCGTCGACCACCGAAGCGTCGGCCAACGTGGTGGTGTCGCCGAGATTGCGGCCCTCTGCAACGTCGCGGAGTAGTCGCCGCATGATCTTGCCGGAACGGGTTTTCGGCAGGTCGGGAGTGAAAAAGATCGCCTTTGGTTTCGCCAAGGCTCCGATCTCATGGCCGACATGATTGCGAAGATCCTCCACGCTGACATCGGCGCCGCCGCGCAATGTGACATATGCAAACACGGCTTGACCGGTGGTGGCGTCATTTGCACCGACCACGGCTGCCTCGGCGACCGCCGGGTGAGACACCAACGCCGACTCCACCTCGGTGGTGGAGATGCGGTGGCCCGACACATTCATCACATCGTCGACGCGGCCGAGCAACCAGAGGTAACCATCGTCGTCCAACTTCGCCCCGTCACCCGCGAAGTAGCGACCTTCGAACCGGCTCCAGTACGCGTGGTGGAAGCGATCCGGGTCGCGCCAGATCCCTCGGAGCATGCCTGGCCACGGTCGGGTGAGCGTGAGATACCCGCCGCCGAGGGTCACTGGCTGCTCGTAGTCATCGACCAGTTCGGCGGAGACGCCCGGAATGGGAAAGGTGGCCGAACCGGGTTTGGTGACCGTGACCCCCGGCAATGGGCTGATCATGATCCCGCCGGTTTCGGTTTGCCACCAGGTATCGACAATTGGGCATCGCCCCCCGCCGATGTGCTCGTGGTACCACATCCACGCTTCCGGATTGATGGGCTCGCCTACCGTTCCTATGAGCCGCAACGAGGTGAGATCATGTTTGGCGGGCTCGTGGTTCCCCCACTTCATGAACGTGCGAATCGCAGTGGGCGCGGTATAGAACTTCGTGACGCCGTACTTCTCGATGATCTGCCAAAACCGGTCGTTACCAGGAAAATTCGGGACGCCCTCGTACATCACTTGCGTGCAGCCGTTCGACAGCGGGCCGTAGACGATGTAGCTGTGGCCGGTGATCCAGCCGACATCTGCTGTGCACCAGAACACATCGGTCTCGGGGTGGAGGTCGAACACGTACTTGTGGGTGTACGTCACCTGGGTGAGGTAGCCGCCCATGGTGTGCATGATGCCTTTCGGCGTTCCGGTGGTGCCCGACGTGTAGAGCAAGAACAGCAGGTCTTCTGCGTCCATGGGCCGAGCAGGGCACGAGGTGTCGCCGCGTTGCACCGCTGCGGCCATCTCCTCGTGGTACCAAACGTCGCGCCCGTCGACCATGTCGACCGGGTTGCCACCTCGTCGCACCACAACCACGTGCTCGATGGTGCTGGTGTTCGCTACGGCTTCATCGGCCGACGGCTTGAGCGGAAACACCTCGCCGCGGCGGTAACCACCGTCGGCAGTGATGAGCAGCTTCGCGTCGGCGTCGTTGATGCGATCCGCCAGCGTGTGCGCCGCGAATCCACCGAACACCACAGAGTGCGGAGCACCGATGCGCGCACAGGCGAGCATCGCCACCGCCGCCTCGGGAATCATCGGCAAGTAGATGTTGACTCGGTCGCCCTTGACCACACCAAGGTGTTGCAGCACATTGGCGAACGTTTCCACTTCTGCCAATAGCTCGGAGTAAGTGATGGTGCGGGTGTCGCCCGGCTCGCCTTCCCAATGAATTGCCACGCGATCACCGATCCCGGCCGCCACGTGGCGATCGAGGCAGTTGGCGGCAACGTTGAGCTGCCCCCCGAGGAACCACTTGGCATACGGCAGCTGCCAATCGAGCGGCGTGTGCCAAGGGGTCGACCAGTCGACCAGCTCGCGCGCCTGACGCTCCCAAAAGGCAACGTCGTCTGCAGCGGCTTCGTCATGCAGCGAACGATCGGTGAGCAGCGACTGCGCCACGAACTCCGCGCTCGGCGGAAACTTCCGGTTCTCAGCCATCAAGGCATCGATCGTGTCGTGCTGATCGTCACTCATGGACGGATCGTAGATCACTCACTCCCGACGAGTTGGTCGAAACGCCAGCAGAACTTTGTTGCGGCGGGTATCACAGCTTGAGTTCGGGCGCGAGCTGACGAACTTCCGCCAGCACCGAAGGGCGATCTGGGCCGACGGCGAGCACGACGGCAGCGTCGGCGGCCGACCGGGAACCAAGCCGCTGAGATCGACGGGCCTACAGCGGCTCGCGGAAGCCCCGCCTCGCAGACACCAACCACCAGGGCTGTGAGCACGTGACGCGCTCCACCAGTACCGACTGCTGTGCCCCAACCTGCGCTGCCGAACCCGTAGTGCTCGGAGTGATGCACCAGGGCAGCACCGTTGCGCTCGACTCGCAGCACCGACTCGAGCAACCCCGGCGGCTCGGCGTGTCGGCCGAGCGCGAGTTCCTCGACGATCACACACGATGCACCTGTGCTGAGCGACACCAGAGTTCGCGCTACGTGATGCGAGCCAGCCACCGATACGGACGGCTCGGGCATCCAGCTCAAGTGACTGGATTCGTGCACGGCGAGCGTGGTGACCATGGAGGACGCTACGACTCCAGATGGCGCCGGCCACAGCATCGTCGCCGCCGCCGTCGTGACGTGAGCGCTTGCTCCGTCTGCTACGTCGATGAACAGGGACAGTTCGTCACCGCCAACCGGCGCCGCCGCCGAGCCGACGACGATGAACCGATCACCGCTGCGACGGATGGCGAACGGGGGTTCGGCATACATATCGGTCGCTCCCGACCGATCGACCCGAAGCCGCGCCATGCCCTTCACGCCAGGCGCTCTCCATCGCACCACAGGGCGAGGCGTTCGCGCAACCAGCCGGCGACCGGCGCCGCCCCGGACGGCTCGACCAGCGACAGCGGGTACACCGGCTTTCCGTCGCGCCGGTCAGCAGCATCACCAAGCATTCGATCGACATCAGCGCGCACGTACGGAGCGAGATCTACTTTGTTGATGACGAGGAGGTCGGCTGACGCGACCCCTGGGCCACCTTTGCGGGGTACGTCGTCGCCACCGGCAGTGTCGAGCACGAAGATCTGTACGTCGACCAAGCCCCGGCTGAAGATGGCCGTGAGATTGTCGCCACCTGATTCCACGAGTGTGAGATCGACTGGCGAGTGAAGCTGTTCCAACTGCTCGACGGCGTCGAGGTTGGCGGCGATGTCGTCACGGATGGCAGTGTGGGGGCAGCAGCCAGTTTCCACCGCAGCGATTCGTTCAACTGGGAGCACCTGCGCTTCACGCAATGCCCGGGCGTCTTCCGACGTGAAGATGTCGTTCGTGACCACCACGATCGACAGCTCGTCGCGCAGCAGCGTGCACAGCGAACCCACGAGCGTGGTCTTGCCGCTGCCGACAGGCCCGCCAATTCCCACCCGTAGCGGGCGAACGACGGTCGTGCCGCTCGGAAGCTGTGTCGTGCGCGGAGCATGATGGTGGTGGTCGTGGTGCCCGTCGGGCCCGACTTCATGTGGAGGTGACATAGCTGCTTTCGATGTGAGTCGTACCTGACCAAGATGTGTCAGACACTTCGTGGTCAACCAGGAAGTGTCTGACACATCTTGGTTAGGCGACGAAGAGTCTGGCGTCCCATTGGCCGTGGTCTTCGGCCAGGATTTCGGTGAGTGCTCCCGAGCGGGCGGGTAGGTCAACTGGGTCGGCGGCACTCCAAACGTCGACGTTGATGAGAAGTTCTCGGGCGAGCGCCGCGCTTCTTGCTTGGACGGCGGCCACACCGATCGGGTCGAGCCCGAGCAGACGAATGCCTGCGGTGCACACCGCGGCAGCCAAGTGGTGCAGTGCAATCGCCGCCGCGTCGTATGGCGAACCACCGGCAGCTGCGGTGGCGGCACCGAGCACGATCGGCTGATGCGGGCCGCCCGGCAGCGCGGTGGCCGCGCTCAGCAACGGGGACGGCCACACCGCCGACGCGCCTCTGGCCAACTGGCGGCCCAGCTGTCGGCTGACCAACCGTTGGCGCGACGACACGACGCGGGCGGTGTACTCGGCGTCGAGCGTCGCCAGCAGCACGAGTTCTTGGTCGCCTACCACCGCGGTGCGTGCTGCGAAGGCTGCATCGGTGACTCCTGTCGTTGCGAGGCGCGCCAACAGGTACCGCTCCAGGGAAGATTCGTCGAAGATGTCGCCGCGCCGCACAGCCGATTCCACACCGGCTGAGTAAGCGTGGCCGCCAGACGGAAACCGTCCGTCGGCGAGGATCATCAACTTGTTGTCCATGGCAAACATCGATCAGAACAGGAAGTAACGCTGCGCCATGGGCAGCTCGTTGGCTGGTGATTCCGTGACGAGTTCGCCGTTGATGCGAACGGCGAACGAGTCAGGGTCGATCTCGATTGAAGGGGTCGCGTCGTTGAGGGGCAGGTCGGCCTTTCCGAACGATCTGGTGTTGGCCACCGGCACGAGTTGGCGTTGCACCCGAATTCGATCGGCGAGCCCGTCGTCGATCGCCTCGGGTGCCACCCATGCAATCGAAATGCCTGGCGCAGCGGCGGGCGCTGCACCGAACATGGGTCGCGGCAGTTCGGGCTGGGGCGTGGGTATGGATGCATTGGCATCGCCCATGGTTGCCCACGCGATCATGCCGCCCTTCACCACAAGATGCGGACGAACCCCGAAGAATGCAGGGTCCCACAGTACGAGATCGGCCAGCTTGCCGATTTCGACAGAACCCACCTGCTCGTGCAACCCATGGGTGATCGCCGGGCAGATGGTGTACTTCGCCACGTAACGTCGAGCCCGCAGGTTGTCGGCCAGTCCGTCACCATCGAGCGTTCCGCGCCGGATCTTCATCACGTGCGCCGTCTGCCACGTGCGAATGATCACTTCACCGATGCGGCCCATCGCTTGGGAGTCGGAGCCGATCATCGAAATGGCCCCGAGATCGTGGAGGATGTCTTCGGCGGCGATGGTGGATGGCCGGATACGACTCTCGGCGAAGGCGAGGTCTTCCGGAACCGCTGAGTTCAGGTGGTGACAGACCATCAACATGTCGAGGTGCTCGGCGACGGTGTTCACCGTGTGCGGCCGGGTGGGGTTGGTGGACGACGGCATCACGTTGGGGTGCGAGGCGACCGTCATGATGTCTGGCGCGTGACCGCCGCCGGCCCCTTCGGTATGGAAGGTATGAATCGACCTGCCAGCGATGGCGGCCAGGGTGCTCTCGACGTAGCCCGCTTCGTTGAGCGTGTCGGTGTGGATGGCTACCTGTACGCCGGTGGCATCAGCGACGCGCAACGCGGCATCGATCACCGCTGGCGTGGTGCCCCAGTCTTCGTGCAGCTTGAACCCGGACGCACCCGACCGAAGCTGTTCGTGGAGCGCTTCGGTCGATGTGGTGTTGCCTTTCCCCAGCAGGGCGACATTCACCGGCCAGTGGTCGAGCGCTTCGAGCATCCGTTCCAAGTACCACGCGCCGGTGACGGTGGTTGCTTTCGTCCCCTCGGCCGGGCCGGTGCCGCCACCGATGATCGTGGTGATGCCCGCCGACAGAGCCTCTTCGAGTTGTTGCGGGGCGATGAGGTGCACATGGCAATCGATGGCGCCGGCGGTGACGATGCGACCATTGCCCGAGATCACTTCGGTCGAGGGGCCGATCACGAGTGCAGGGTGAACGCCGTCCATCGTGTCGGGGTTGCCCGCCTTACCGATGGCGACGATGCGGCCGTCGCGCACCCCGATGTCGGCCTTGACCACACCCCAGTGATCGAGCACGACGGCACCGGTGATGACCAGATCGGGGCTGCCTGCGGCGCGGCTGAGCGTGCCTTGACCCATCGACTCGCGGATGACCTTGCCACCGCCGAACACCACTTCGTCGCCGCCACGGCAATGGTCTTCGGTTACTTCGATCCATAGATCGGTGTCGGCGAGGCGGATGCGGTCGCCCGTGGTAGGTCCATACAGGGCGCGGTATCGGTCTCGGCTGATGAAGCTCACAGCGGGCCTCCAGTCTCGCCACGCAAGCCGGGCACGACACGGTTTCCGGTGAGGGGCACGAGGTCGACGTCGGTTTCAACGCCCGGTTCAAACCGAACGGCGGTGCCCGCTGGCACGTCGAGACGGTGGCCGCGGGCCGCAACGCGGTCGAACGACAACGACGGGTTTGCTTCGGCGAAGTGGTAGTGCGAGCCAACCTGAATCGGTCGATCCCCGTGATTGCTCACCCTCAGCGTGAGCACGGGCAGGCCTGCGTTGATCTCGATGGGTTCGTCGGGGCCCACAATCTCGCCTGGCACCAGCACACCGGTGGCAGGGATGGGGTCGTGCAGCGTGACGAGTTTCGTGCCGTCGGGAAAGGTGGCCTCCACCTGCACTTCGACAAGTAGTTCGGCCACTCCGTCCATCACGTCATCCGCGGTGAGCACATGCCGTCCAGCCTCCATGAGATCGGCAACGGTGCGACCGTCGCGAGCACGTTCCAGCACCCAGTTCGCCAAGATCGCCACCGATTCGGGATGGTTGAGTTTCAGGCCACGGGCCCTGCGAGCCTCAGCTACCTCGGCCGCCACGTGGATCATCAGCCGTTCCTGTTCGCGAAGTGTGAGCCTCATACGTCAGGCACGCAGATAGATGGTGTGGCCAAAGGTTGCACGGCGCGACCTTAAGACCGTCTTGTAAACGGCCGATTTCCGGCTGGTCACGATTCGGGGGAAGCTCGCCACTCCATGACCAGGAAGTTGCCAAGGCCGCTGCCGTCGAGCAGAGCTTCACTTTCGGCGATTCGGCTACGCATCGTCATCGCCTTGAGGTCAGGGCGTGCAGCGTGCTCGGACCAATACTGCTTGCCTTCGGCGACCAATTCGGCGATGCCATGCAGCTGCAGCCACTGGGCTTGGGAGCGCACGGTGTCGGGCTCGGGCAGCTGGTCGACGCAGACGTCGGCGGTGATGTCTTGGCTCCCGGGTTCGGCGAGGTAATGACCTCCACGCTCGTGACCACGATAAGTACGCAGCCAATCGCGCCACGGCCGGTTCGCCAGCTCGGCCGTCGTTGCGACGCCATAGTCCAAAACGACCAGCGACCCGGTACGCAAGCGTGCTCGTGCGTCGACGACCCATCGGGCGGCGGCATCCTGCAGGGGCGCCCGCGACCCCAGCGCTGCACGTGCAGGAAGTACGTCGGGACGCGGATCGAAGACCGCACTCAGCTGTTCGCTCAACCGTGTGTACTGGCGGCCGTCGGCATCGTGAGCGATGAATGCCTCGCGCCAGCCGTCGTCGAACACAGCGAGCCGAAACGGGAGGTTGTCGAGCAGTTCGTTGGCGATGATCACCCCATCGAATGGTCCCTCCGGCAGATCGCTGCGAGACACAACTCCCGCCGGGTGACCAGCACGCTGCTCATCAGAGACGTCGACCGAGATGTAGCACAGAGCGGCGGAACAATCTGGCTGGGCCGCCAGTACAGCCCTGGCCAGAGTTCCCGGGCCAGCTCCTGCATCGACGACGGTGAACACATCTGGCCGGCCGATTCGTACCCACTCGGCATCGAGAAACCGTGCCATGACGGCGCCGAACAGTGGGCCGACCTCTGGCGACGTGATGAAGTCGCCCCGTCGACCAGCGCGACCCCTACCCGAGGTGTAGAAGCCATCAGGGCCGTACAAGGCATCGTGCATGAACGCCTCGAACGGCACGGCACGAGGAGCAGACAATTCCATGACGTCGCCACTCTACGCAGCACGGATTCAGTTCTGGACGGACAGCACGGCGTAGCTTCATCAGCGATGGCTTACGACCTTGACACTTTCCTTGCCGTGCCGCGCGTCAGCGGGCTTGCCCTGTCCGCCGACGGCGCACGCGCGGTCGCCACGATCTCCACCGTGTCCCCCGACGGCAAGAAGTTTCGTTCTGCGTTGTGGGAGCTTGATCCGCTCGGAGTTGCCCCCGCACGTCAGCTGACACGGTCAGCAAAAGGCGATCGCGGAGCGTTGTTCGCTCCAGATGGGTCGCTGTACTTCGTGTCGGCTCGACCCGACACCGACGCTGTCGCCGCACCCGATGCCGAGGAATCGAATGGTGCTCTGTGGTGTCTGCCGGCCGGTGGTGGCGAGGCCTACATGCTGGTCGACCCACCGGGCGGTGTCGCCGCTTTCGCCATGGCAACCGACACCGGACGTGTGGCGTTGGCGATCGGTGTGGCGCCGAGCGCCGACACCCTCGACGCAGACCGCGAGCTCGCCGCGGCTCGCAAGAAGGCGGGCGTCACCGCCCAGCTCTTCGAGCGGTTTCCGATTCGCTACTGGGACCACTACCTCGGGCCACGCGAACCTGCGGTACTTCGTGGCCGACCCACGACCAGACGGCGGACTGACCGAACTGCGCCAAGTGGCCGTAGGTGACGACGAGGGCGACGAAGGCGCGTTCGCCATCAGCCCCGACGGCGCCACGTTGTTCGTTCGTCTGAGTCGGCGCACTTCGGTCACGGATCTCACTTCAGACCTGGTGGCGATCGACGTGCGTTCCGGCAAACGCCGCGTGCTCACCGACGGCCCGTTCAGCTTTGGGCATGGCGTCACGGTGTCGCCTGACGGAACGAAGATTGCTTGTCTGCGCGCATCGATCGGCTCGCCGGGTGTGCCAGGTGACGACACGATCTGGCTGATCGAGGTTGCCACCGGTGAGGGACGAGACATCACGCCGGCGCTCGACCGGTTTCCACGCTCGCTGACCTGGGCGTCGGATTCGAAGCGGTTGTTCTTCATCGCCGACGACGGCGGCCAGGCGCCGCTGTTCTCGGTCACCGTCGGTTACGCGGCCAGCGGTCACTCGCCACACCCACGACGCGAGCTATCTGGATCCGCAACCACATCCCGATGGCAACACCGTGTTTGCCCTGCGGTCGCACATCGACTACCCGGCCGAGGCAGCTCGAATCAGCTTGGCCGCCGAAGTAGCACCAACGACGATTCCAACACCTGGCCGAGTGAAGGTGCCAGGCCGCCTTCGCGATCTGGTCACGAAGGGAGTCGACGGTACGCCAGTTCGGTCGTGGTTGGTGCTACCCAAAGGGGCCAGCAAGTCCAAGCCGGCACCTCTCGTGGTGTTCGTGCATGGTGGACCGATGGGTTCGTGGAACGACTGGACGTGGCGTTGGAATCCGTGGTTGCTGGCCGAACGCGGCTACGCCGTGCTGCTCCCCGACCCCGCGATCTCCACCGGTTACGGGCGGGACTTCATCAAGCGTGGGCACGGCGCCTGGGGCGACGCGCCCTATACCGATGTGATGGCCGCCACCGATGCCGCGTGCGCGAGACCCGAGATCGACTCGTCGCGCACAGCGCTCATGGGCGGTTCATTCGGGGGGTACATGGCCAACTGGGTGGCCGGCCACACCGATCGGTTCAAGTGCATCGTCACCCACGCCAGCTTGTGGGCGCTCGACCAGTTCCACGGCACCACCGACGGCGGGCCGTGGTGGGAACCAGAGTTCGGCGACCCGTACGTCGACCCGTCGCGCTACATCGAATGGTCGCCTCATCGCCACGTCGGCAACATCACCACACCGATGCTCGTGATCCACGGCGAACTCGATCACCGGGTGCCAATTGGCGAAGCGCTACGGCTGTGGACCGATCTGCGACGCCACGGCGTGGAGTCGAAGTTCTTGTACTTCCCCGACGAGAACCACTGGATTCTCAAACCGCAAAACTCACGGGTCTGGTACGAAACCGTATTCGCCTGGCTCGACCACCACGTGCTCGGTCAAGAATGGCAGCAGCCCGCACTCCTGTAACGGGAGTGGTTTGTGTCTGACACAAACCACTCCCTTCGTCAGAGGCGGTAGAGCTTCTTGGCGTTTCCACCCAGGATTTTGCGTCGTGTGGTGTCAGACAGGGTGGCCATTTTGGCTTCGACGGTTTGGAGCGGGTTGGGGTACAGGCAGGTGGGATGCGGGAAGTCGGTCTCGAACAAGATCCGGTCTTCGCCCACAGCCTCGACAAGATCGGGCAGCTTGTTGCGATTGTTCTCGAACCAGAACGTCGCGTACATGTTGCTTCTGAAGTACTCCGATGGCATCTTCTTCATCGCCGCGAGTTCGCGTGGCGCGTTCTCACTCATCTCGTAGTCGAGCGCTTCGAGAATGAACGGAATCCAGCCGACCCCACTTTCCACCGACACCATCTGCAAGTCGGGGTGGCGGTCGAACACACCCGACAGAATCGCATTGGTGACGACCCGGGCGTTGCCGATGAACAACAAGGTGCCGCCGATTGCCAACTTGGTGTTGGCCGGATGGGACTCCCAGGGGTACTGCCCGTAGAACGTCATGCCGGTGACGCTGGCGCCGATGTGGAAGTGCACTGGCAACCGAGCGTCGACACACGCCTCCCAGAACGGGTCCCACGCCTCGTTCGCGAGGTCGGGGGCGCCAAGGTCTTGCGGGTCAGACGTCATGTTGACGCCGCGGGCCCCGAGCGCGCCGACCCGCTTCACCTCGGCGACGCAGGCAGCGATGCTCCATGCGGGCATGAGCGGGAGCGGCAGTAGCCGATTGCCAGATGCTTCCTGGATCTCTGCCATACCGTCGTTGTAGATCTGCACCGACACAAGGCGCAGTTCTTCGTCGTCTCCCATACCGAGTTCCTGGCCACCCAACCCGATCGTGCTGGGAAAGATGATCTGATGATCGATGCCGCACTCGTCGAGCACGCCAAGACGAACCACCGGGTCGTATGCGCCGACGTGCACTTGGTCGTGACCCCACTCGAAGAGGGCGATGTGTGCTTCTTCTTTCCGGCCATCTCGACCAATGACACCTGCCGCGCTGTAAGTGCCTACTGGCCGGCCGTCGAACACCCACATCGGCTGACCGTCGATGACTTCGACGCGTGGAACACGATCGCGAAACTTCTCCGGCGCTCGGCTCGTGAAAAGATCTGGCGGCTCCGACCAGTGCGAGTCAGCGTCGATGATCAGCGTGCCATCTTTCAACATGGCGTCAACTTAGAATGCGGAATGCCAGTCGCAAGTATTGAAGGTGTCGACACCGACCCAATTGAGATCGCGTACGACCTCATCGGGGAAGGGCGCCCGTGGGCACTCACTCCTGGTGGACGGTTCAGCATGGAGTATCCCGGGATAAGGCAGCTCGCCGAGGCCATCGCCGACGACGGCAACAGCGTGCTCATCTGGGATCGACCGAATACCGGAGCTTCTGTTGTGTGCTTCACTGGCGATTCCGAGTCGGCGATGCAGGCCGACGCGTTGGCAGGCCTGATCAGACACCTCGACTTGGGCCCGACCATCATCGCCGGCGGCTCGGGAGGTTCACGAGTTTCGCTGCTGACCGCGACCCGTCATCCACACCTTGCCGCAGGGTTGGCCACCTGGTGGATCAGCGGCGGCACGTTCGGGCTGATGAGCCTTGGCGTGCACTATTGCGGGCCATCATTCACGGCCGCCTGGCACGGTGGCATGGAGGCTGTGGCAGACCTACCCGAGTGGCAAGAACCGCTGCAGCGCAACCCGCGCAATCGCGAGCGGTTGCTGGCTCAGGATCGCGACACTTTCCTCGAAACAATGGAACGCTGGATGCTCGTGTACTGCCCGTGCGGCGTCGAGTTGGTTCCCGGTGTTCCCGATCACACGGCCCGGGCCTTTGACAAACCTGCACTGGTATTCCGCAGCGGCGCCAGCGACCTGCACCACACCCGAGGCACGTCCGAGTCGTTGGCCTCGCTACTGCCGCAGTCGCAACTCGTCGAGCCACCGTGGCCAGACACGGAGTGGAACGATCGCCATTTGGTGGACACGGACGGCCTGTTTGCCCGCTGGCCGTTGCTAGCGCCGCAACTGCTGGAGTGGGCCAACAACATCCCGACCCTGAAGGGAGAGCAGAGATAGTGCCAGGCACTATCTCTGCGTTAACGGCCGAGGGCTCCGGTGAGATCTTGGAGATCGGCGAAGCGCAGCACCAGGCCGGGCAAAAGGCCTAACACCACAGTGCCTGCAGCACAGATGGCAAGTGCGGCGGCAACCGGTTGGGGCGCCACGATCGGCGTGGTGTCGCCATCTGGCACTGGCTTCATCCACATCTCGCGCAACACCCTCACGTAGTACGCGGCAGCGATGACCGTGTTGACCGCAGCGATGATCGCGAGAACGTAGGCCGAGTTGGAACCAGCGTCGAGCAGCGTCTTGAATGCCTGCAGCTTGGCGATCCACATACCGAACGGTGGGATGCCGGCGAGGCTGACGAGGAAGAGTGTCATCAGCATGGCCATGCCCGGCGCGTAGCTCATCAGGCCGCCGAACGATTCGATCGATCCGCTGCGGGTCTTGCGACTGACGGCGATGACGACAGCAAACGCACCAAGGTTCGAGAAGGCGTAGATCAACAGATAGATGACCACGGTCTTCAAGGCCGCTTCCGAGGCATCTCCGGTAGCCATGACGGCCAGCGGCATGAGGATGAATCCACCTTGGCTGACCGATGAGTATGCGAGCATCCGAACGATGTTGGTTTGGCGCAGTGCCATGACATTGCCGACCGTCATGGTGAGCGCGGCCAGCACCCAGATGAGCGGCTGGTACACGTCCATGGCGGGGAACAGCGCCAAGTACAGCAAGGAAACGAGTGCCACGAACCCGGCCGCCTTCGACGCCACGGAGAGGAACGCGGTCACCGGCAGCGGTGCACCCTCGTAGGTGTCTGGGGCCCAAGTGTGGAACGGAACCGCCGACACTTTGAAGCCGAACCCGGCGATGACGAACACCACACCGATCACCTGCAGCGGAATGAGGTCGCCGGTGCCGAGTGCCTCGCCGATCTCGGTGAGCTTGGTCGTTCCGGTGGTGCCGTACAGGTAGCTCATTCCGAACAGCAGCACGCCGGTGGCGAACACGCCCAGCAGGTAGTACTTCACACCGGCTTCGTTCGACTTGCGGTCGCGCTTGCGCCAGGCCGCCATCATGTATGCCGGAATCGAGAGCAGTTCGAGTGCGACGAAGATCGACACCAGGTCTCGGCTGGAAGTCATCATGACCATGCCGAGGATGCTCACGAGGAGGAGCATGTAGTACTCGCCCTGGTAGTAGCCGCCCTCTTCGAGCTCGGTTTGGCTGAGCAGCACGACGACGTATCCGGCCAGTAGGAAGAGCGCCTTCAGGATCAACGAGTATTGGTCGACCACGTACCGGCCGTCGAACATGGAACGGGCGTCGTCGCCGATGACCGCGAGGGTGACGACAGGAATGAAGGCAGCGAGCAGGACGAACCCGCTGAGCGTGGCCATGATCCACTTCTTGCTCTCATCGAGCCAAAGGTCGATCAAGAGCACCAGGTTGATGCCGACGGCCAAGATGATCTCGGGCGCGAGGGCATGCCAGTCGATCGTGGGCGCGACCCACTCAGACTGGGCGAGGAGACTGGCGATCACGGGAGGCCGGCCCCCACGTGGTTCACGAGCTGCGTGACAGCTGGGTCCATGACCTTGAACATGAGCTGCGGGTACACACCGAACACCACGATGGCCACCAGGAACGGAGTCCACGAGATCCACTCGAGCAGCGTGACGTCTTCGATGTCGGCACCATGGTCGTCGAGGTGATCATCGTGTGTGTTCGCAGCGGCGCTGAGCGAGTGCGCGGCATGGCCGTGACCTGCAGAACCATGATCGGCGTTCGACATGAACTCGGGGTTCGGCTCGCCCATGGCGGTGCGCTGGTAGAGCCACAACAGGTAAGCAGCGGCGAGCACTGTTCCGAGCGCGGCGATGACCATGAGCGTGCGGTACAACTGCTCAGACAGACCAAAGCCAGGCTGGTACGTCGCGAGGATCGCCGGGAACTCGCCCCAGAACCCGGCCAGGCCGGGCAGACCGAGGGAAGCCATCGCGCAGAACCCGAGGATCCAGCCCATCTTCGGCATCTGGATGAGCATGCCCCTGAGACGCTTGATCTCGAGCGTGTGGTAACGATGCTTGACCGAGCCGGCGATGAAGAACAGCATGCCGGTGATGAGGCCGTGAGCGACCATGCCGAACAGCGCAGCGTTGATGCCGAGCGGCGTGAGCGTGGAGATACCGAGCATGACGAAGCCCATGTGGGCGACCGACGAGAACGCGATGAGGCGCTTCATGTCGGTTTGTGCCAGGCAGCCGAGCGCGCCGTAGATGATGCCGATGACAGCGAGGATGCCGATGACCGGCGCCCACTCGAGCGCACCTTGGGGCAGCATCGGGATGGCGATGCGTACGAATCCGTAGGTACCGAGTTTCAGAAGGATCGCGGCCAAAATGACGGAGCCCTGGGTTGGTGCCTGGGTGTGGGCGTCTGGCAACCAGGTGTGGAACGGGAACATCGGCACCTTCACCGCGAACCCGATGAACATGCCAGCGAACAACCAGACCTGCACGTCTTTGTCGATCGTGGCGCCCATCTCGTACAAGTAGGCGAACGAGAAGCTCTCCCCGCCTGCTTGGAAGAACAGAGCGAGGAACGCCACCAACATGAGGGCTGAACCGAACATGGTGTACAGGAAGAACTTCAGCGAGGCGTACTGGCGCTGCTCGCCGCCCCACACACCGATCATGAAGTACATCGGCAGCAACACCACTTCGAAGAACACGAAGAACAAGATGAGGTCTTGAGCGATGAACGAGCCCGCCATGCCCACCTGCAAGACGAGCATGAGCGAGAGGAACGCCTTCGGGTTGCCAGCGTCGGGCATGTTGTCGTAGGTGTAGATGATCACCAGGAACGTGACGCACATCGACAAGAAGTACAACGGCAAACTGATGCCGTCGAGGCCGATCGTGAAGCCCGACTTGATGACGCTGATCCACTCTTCATTCACTGCGAACTGTTGTGCGGCACTGTTGTCGTAGTCGAACAAGACGAGCGTGTAAATGCCAACCGCGAGCGTGGCACCCGACGTGACGATGGCGATCTGCTTGTGCAGCGCCTCTTCGGCGGCCGGCACGAACATCATCAGTGCCACGCCGACGAGCGGGAGGAACGTACCGACAATGAGGATCCAGTTGTCGGCGTAGGTAGGTGCAGTCATGGTTCGCCTCAGACGTTCGTGATGATCAGGACAATCGCGGCCACCGCGGCAGCGCCGAAGAGCAGCGCGCCGTATTGGTTGACCTTGCCGGATTGGATGGGTTGTAGGGCATGGCCGCTCTCAGAGGCGGCCAACCCGGATGCGTTGACCGCGCCATCGACCACTCGCTGGTCGATGTTGCGGTAGACCCAGTCGCCGGTTCGCTTACCGGCTTTGCCCGCGCCGTTGACGGTGGCATCGATGACGTTCTGGTTGACCCAGTAGGCGGCTCGTGCGAGGGGGTAGGCCACCCAATGCACGATGACGTTCTCGTAGAGGGCGTCGAGATAGAGCTTGTTCACCAAGAAGTTGTGGAGGCCACCAGCGACCTTGTTGCGTTCGGTGAGCCCCACGAACACCGAGAACGGGTTCTTGCGCTTGCCGAACACGGCCAAGCTGAGACCCAAGCTGATCAGGCCGCCCAGAGCCACGAGAATCAGGCCGGGGGCGGCGGCAGCCCAACTGAACTCGGGCGGCTCTGGTACCGAGTAGATGGGGTCGGCGTGCTCGGCCGCGCCTTCTTCTGCCGCAGCGTGCTCTTCCTCGCCCGCGACTGAGTCGGTTGCTGTTTCCTCGGTTGCTGTCTCTTCGGTAGCAACCGCTTCTTCCGCGCCTTCTTCGGCGTGTTCGGCGATGGGTAGGCCGATCGACGACTCGGTTTGATGCTCGAACCAGTGGACGCCGAGCGCCGGGGCGTTCAGGTATCCAGCGCCGACGGCCAAGATCCCGAGCACCAAGATCGGCGCGGTGATGCGCCAGCCCGAATCGAACGGGGCGAACGGCATTTTGCGGCCGTGGTCGACGGCGTGGTCGTCATGGTGGTCGTCATGGTGGTCATCATGCGCGTGCGTGTGCGTGTGCGTGATCGTCGTGGGCGTGGGCGCTGTGGTCTTCCACACCCATGAAGTGCGCGGCGCCGCCACGTGGCTTGCCGAAGAACGTGAGGTACGTCGCACGGGTCATGTAGGCGGCGGTCATGAAGGCGCCGATGATGCCGACGTAATAGAACAACGTGTAGTCGTTGTGCTTGGCCGAGTCGATGATCTCGTCTTTGGAGAAGAAGCCTGCGGTGAACGGAATGCCCGCCAACGCGGCGGTGGAGACCATCCAGGCGCCGAACGTGATCGGCATCTTCTTCCAGATGCCACCCATGTCCTTCTTCATCTCGAAGCTGTGGTGGCTGGCGGTGTGCGCAACGGAGCCAGCGCAGAGGAACAAACAGCATTTGAAGAATGCGTGGGTGAAGATGTGGAACACCGCACCGGTCCACGCGCCGACACCGAGGCCCATCATCATGTAGCCGAGCTGCGACACCGTGGAGTACGCGAGCACCTTCTTGATGTCGGTCTGCACGAACGCCAACGCAGCCGCAACCAAAATCGTGATGCCGCCGATGAGGGCGATGAGGTTGATCGTCTGCCCGACGGCGTTGATCTCGAGACCAACGTGGAACACGGGGTACAAGCGGGCGACGAGGTACACGCCGGCAACCACCATGGTGGACGAGTGCAGCAGCGACGACACAGGCGTGGGGCCAGCCATGGCGTCGGGGAGCCAGGTGTGCAACGGGAACTGACCAGACTTGCCGATGCAGGCGATGAACAATGCGATCGCCGCCCACATGAGGGTGCGCTGGCTGTCGAACTCGCCAGCGGCCGCAGCCATGTTGATGCCCTTGATGTCGAGCGTGCCGAAGATGCCGAGCAGCATGGCCGTACCGACGAGGAGGCCCATGTCGCCAACCCGAACGGTGAAGAACGCTTTGAGCGCAGCGCGGCTGTTGGCCTGCTCTTCCCACCAGTGACCGATGAGCATGAACGAGCAGAGGCCCATGATTTCCCAGCCCAGAACGAGCTGCACCATGTTTGGCGCAAGAACCATGGCCAACATGCCCGCCGAGAACAGGGTTAACGAGGCGAAGAAGTGCGTGTAACGGATATCGCCCTTGACGTACTCGGTGGAATACAACTGCACCAGCGACGAGATGAACGTGACCAACACCAACGCCATGATCGCCAGGCCGTCGATGTGCTGACCGATACCGAACTCGACCAGACCAGATTGCCACCAGGTCCATTGGTGAATCACCGGCTCGATTTCCTCGCCGTGGCCGGCGTTGACCCGGTCGATCCACTGCAGAGCGGCGCCGACGGCGATGACCAGCGACGACACCATGCTGAGCATGCCAACTTCGCTGCCGCCCCACGGGAGGCGCTTACCGAAGAAGATGATGACGAAAAAGGCGACCCCCGGAATGACCGGGATCAACCAGGCATGGTCGAGGAACCAGCCGGCAGCTTGTGCGGTTTCAGCAGCGAGCAGCATGTCAGCCCTTCATCTCCGACAGTTCGTCAAGGGCGATCGTGCGCCGATTGCGGTAGATCATGAGCACCATGGCCAAACCGACGCCCACCTCAGCGGCGGCGATGGCGATGACGAACAGGGCGAACACGTGGCCGTCGATGGCGACCGTGTTCATCAAGGCGAAGGCCACCAGGTTGAGGTTGACCGAGTTCAAGATGAGTTCGATCGACATCAACACCATGACCGCGTTCTTGCGTGCAATGACGCCGAAAATGCCAAAGCTGAACAGGGCAGCCGCGAGCACGAGGAAGTTCGCGGCGTACATCAGTCTTTCCTCGCGAGGACGATGGCGCCGATGGCAGCCGCGAGCAGCACGAACGACAATGCGATGAACGGGATGAGGTACGGGCCGAGGTAGCCGTCGCTGATGGCGGTGGTGGCGCCAGCGATCTGCTCGGTGCTGGGCTCGATGAGCACCGAGTCTTCGAACGCCTCGAGCACGGCGTACACGAGCACGCCGAACATGGCGAGTGAAACGGGGATTCCGATTGCCCAGCCTTTGTTCATCAGGTTCGCCGGGTCTTCCGAACCCACCGTGGCGCGGGTGAGCATGATGCCGAACAGGAACAACACCATCACAGCGCCGATGTACACCAGGATCTGGCTGACAGCGACGAACTCGGCAGCGGCGAGGATGTACTGCGCGGCAACGCCGCCGAGCACCACTGCGAGCCACAGGGCGGCATGAACCACGTTGTCGGTGGTGACCACACGGAACGCGCTCCACACCATGATCGCGGCGATGATGTAGAACGCGACATTCTGCGCAACGTTGACGTCAGCTGAGGTTGAAGCTTGAGCAATGAGAGCGAGCATCGGTTACTTCTTCTGTGCTCCGGCTTCGAGTTCCGGCGCCGCCGGCACCGTCTCCATCCACTCGCCGAGGCGGGTCTTGTCGTGCAGCAAATCGGCGATACGCGGCTCGGAGTATTCGTACTCCGGGCTCCAGAACAATGCGTCGAACGGGCACACCTCGACGCAGATACCGCAATACATGCACAACGCGTAGTCGATGTCGAAACGGTCGAGGTGGTTGACCTGACGAGGCTTACCACCAGCGCGACGGGGCGGTGCCAACTGCTTGTGACCTTCGATGTAGATGCACCAGTCGGGGCACGAACGAGCGCACAACATGCACGCGGTGCAGTTGTCTTCACGTAGCGCGATGACCCCGCGCGCACGCACGGGCGGAGACTCTTTCGCGTGCGGGTATTGAATGGTGTTCGCACCGTCTTTGGCGGTGCGGAACATGGTGCCCATGGTGACACCGAGACCCTTGATGAGGCCGGGAACCTTCGGCATCAGACGGCCACCTTCAAGATTGCGGTGATGACGATGTTGAAGATCGACAATGGGATCAGCACCTTCCAGGCGAATCGCTGCAACTGATCTTCACGGAAACGTGGATAGGTGAAGCGCACCCACATGATGATGCCGGTGAGCAGCATCATCTTGGTGAACATGATCAGCGGCCCGGCGACGTTCATCCAGTTGTCGATGGAATCGACCGTCGTCCAGCCGAACCAGGCGAACGGCACACCCCAGCCGCCGAGGAACAGCACGGCGGCGATGAAGGCGAAGACGCCGGCGGTGGCGAACTCGGCGATGAAGAACATGAGGAAGCGGAAGCCCGAGTACTCGGTCATGTAACCCGACACCAGTTCCGATTCAGCGATCGGCATGTCGAACGGGGGCTGGGTGAGTTCGGCCTGCACTGCGATCATGAAGATGAGGAATCCGAGGCCCTGGGTGATGACGAACGGAAACCCGATGCCGCCCCAGCCGAAGATCTCACCGGAGTTCTGAGCAACGACGATCTGCTGCAGGTTCATCGAACCGGCTTGGATGACCACGCCGACTGCGGCCAGCACCATGGGCAACTCGTAGGCGATGAGCTGACCGGCAGCACGCAAGCCACCGAGCAACGAGTACTTGTTGGCGCTGGCCCAACCGGCCACCATGATGCCGATGACCGACACCGAGCCAATGGCCAAGGCGTAGAACACGCCCGCTTGGAAGTTGGTGAACAGTGCGTCGGGGCCGAACGGCACCACCACGACGAGCAGGAACGTCGACACCAGAACGATCAGCGGGGCCATCTTGAAGATCGGCGCGTCCGCGTTCTCGGGAATGATGTCTTCTTTTTGCAGCCACTTGGCCACTTCAGCCAGCAGCTGCATCGACCCGTACGGGCCGGCTTCCATCGGCCCGAGGCGGCTCTGCATGAACGACATCATCTTGAACAGGAAGAGATACACGATGGTGCCGGCAGGCAGCAGCACCGCGACGATGCCGCCGAGCACGCGCAGCAACGACTGGCCCCAGTACGGGACTTCAGCAAGCAGCACCGAATTCATCGGTCGATGTCTCCGAGGATGAAATAGAGCGAAGCGAGAATGGTGATGATGTCGGGCACGTACACACCCTTCAACACCCACGGGGTGATGGAGATGTTGTTGAAGCTCGCCGAGCGGATCTTCACACGGAACGGGCCGAGATCGCCCTTACTCACCACGTAGTAACCCATCTCGCCGAGCGGGTTCTCGGTTGACACCCACGCTTCGCCTTCAGGCACCTTGATGATGCGCGGCACCTTGGCCATGACCGGGCCAGCCGGGATGGTGTCGAGCAACTGGTCGACGATCTTGGTGGCTTCGCGCGTCTCTTGCAGACGAACCCAGCAGCGCGCCCACGAGTCGCCGTCGGGGTGAGTCCAGACTTTCCAGTCGCACTTGTCCCATGCGAGCGGGTATTTGTGATCGCGGCGCAGGTCCCAGTCGACACCCGACGCGCGTAGGTTCGCGCCCGACAGACCGTACGACTTGGCAACCTCGGCCGGGATGACACCGATGCCGCGGGTACGGCTCTGGAAGATCTCGTTCCCGAACAGGAGATCGTCGAGCTCGTCGCAGAACTTCCGCAGACGCTTCATGACCTGCTTCGTTTCGGCGATCCAGCCAGCCGGCAGATCGTCTTTCAAGCCGCCGATGCGGTCGAAGTTCGGGTGGAAACGGCCTCCGGTAGCGCCTTCGATGAGGTTGAGCACATACTCGCGGTCGCGGAAGGCGAGGAACACGGGCGTGACTGCACCCATCTGCACGCCGAGGTCGCCGAGGAACAGGCCGACGTTGGCGATGCGGCTGAGCTCGAACAGGATCGTGCGGATGTGCTGTGCGCGTGGCGGCGCCTCGATGCCCATCAGTTGCTCGGCGGCGAGGATGAAGGGCACTTCGTTGGCGAAGCTGCCCAGCCAGTCGATGCGGTTGACGAGCGTGGTGACCTGCGGGAAGGTGCGAACTTCGGTGAGCTTTTCGTAACCGCGGTGCATATAGCCGGGCACCGGCTCGGCCCACACCACTTGCTCGCCATCGAGACGGGCGATGATGCGCAGCGTGCCGTGCGTGGCGGGGTGCTGAGGCCCGATGTTGAGGGTCATACCCTCGGTCTCGAGTTCGACGTTCAGCCGAGCATCTGCGGCCTGAGCGGCGATGTACGACAACTGCTGGCGTTCGTTGAGCATCGTCATTCTGACGCTCCATCAGTCAATGCGGCTTCGGCATCGGCTTCGTCGTCGGCGCCCTCAACTGCCGGCATGGGCTCGACGTCGACGATGCCCGGCCATGGCTTCACCATGCGTGACAGCAAAGGGAAGTCCTTGCGCAGCGGGAAACCTTCGAACTCGCCTGGCAGGTACAGGTTGCGCATGTCTGGGTGGCCGTCGAAGGTGATGCCGAACATTTCGTGTGTCTCGCGCTCGTGCCAGTTGGCGCCCGCAAACAGGGGTATCCACGTGGGCATGGACAGCGAGTCGGGCACGTCGGCCTTGATGGTGACGCCGAAGTGACGGTTGAGATCGGTGAGGCGGGCGAAGAGTTGGAACCTGGTTTCGCCACCGGCATAGCCCTGTTTGATCTCGGTGGGCAGCGGTGCTTTTTCCACGGTGGGGTCGTCTTCACCCTTGCCGTACGGCGACGGCATCCAGTCGATCGCCGAGATGAAGCAGAAGTAGTCGAAGCCTTGCGCCTTGAGCGACGTGCCTGTGGCAAACCACGACTCGGCGGAGACACGAAGCCACAGATCGGTCTGCGGCATGAGATGCGTGTCGATGAGTCCTTCACCGATGTCTGAACGCAGAAGTTCGACGACGCCCTCACGCAGCCCGTCGCCGGGAAGCGCAGCTGGAGTGTCGGCATCGGTCGTGGTGGTGTCACTCAATGGGGCCACCGCCAACAACAATTGGCTCCCGGGCTTCGCGGGCCGCGGTGGCAGTCTTGGTGAGCGGTGTGTATTCCTCGCCACGCCACTTGGCTGCCATGTCTTCATGGCGGATGCGCTGCTGCAGCAGCACCACGCCCTCCAACAGCGCCTCGGGCCGGGGTGGGCACCCGGGCACATAGATGTCGACGGGAATGATCTGATCGACACCCTTGGTCACCGAGTACGAATCCCAGTACGGGCCGCCGCAATTGGCGCACGACCCCATGGAGATGACGTACTTCGGCTCGGGCATTTGCTCGTACAGGCGCTTGACGGCAGGCGCCATCTTGTCGGTGACCGTGCCGGAAACGACGACGAAGTCTGCCTGACGCGGACTCGCCGGCAACGGAATGACACCGAGCCGCATGACGTCGTACCTGGGCGACGCGAACGCCGCGCCCATTTCGATGGCGCAGCACGCCAAACCCCACTGGTAGACCCACATGGAGTACGAGCGACCCATGTTGAACAGCTTCGTCAGCGGGAGGGGCATGCGCCCACGGTCGACTAGACCCATCGGAGCAGTCCTCGTTTCCATGCGTAGACCAAACCGTCGAGCAACAGAATGATGAAGATCAGCATCGTGATCAGCCCGAACCAGCCGTATCGCTCCATCGAGGCAGCCCACGGGAAGATGAATACCGCTTCTACGTCGAAGATCACGAACAGCAGGGCGAACACGTAATAACGAATGTGGCTTTGCGACCAACCGATACCGACTGGATCGACGCCAGATTCGTACGCCATGTTCTTTTCTCTGCCGGGGCGCGACGGTCTGACAGCGGCGGCGACGCCCAGGAGAAGACCGCCCAAGACCAGGGCAGCGAGTCCGAACCAGACGACGGTGAGGTAATCGCGCAGAAACAGCGACATCGGGCCGAGACGCTACCAGGGGTCTGGAAAGACATCCCAAACTGGCCGGCAAACTTCGACAATTGCGCGATGCGGAAGATGCGTCCATCTCTGCAAAGTGTTCGCCGTTGGTGCTGGCAACGGCTCGACCGGTGCTGCGGAGTACCGTTCGCGTGTGGTCGATCTCGATGCAATCCGTGCGGCTCGCCTCGCGGGCGCGGCTGTGGTGAAACACACGCCAGTCGTGTCGTCGGTCACGCTGTCCAAGCAGGTTGGCGGCACCGTCGCGTTGAAAGCCGAGAACCTGCAGCGCACCGGCGCGTTCAAAATTCGGGGCGCAATGAACAAGTTGGCCACACTGGGCCCTGCAGCCGCCGGCGGCGTCACTGCTGGCAGCGCCGGTAACCATGCACAAGCGTTGGCGTTCGCCGCGAGCCACTTCGGAGTTCGGTGTGAGATCTACGTGCCAGCAGGTGCCTCAATCGCAAAGGTCGCGGCCTGCGAGGCCTACGGGGCCATCGTCAACGAGGGGGGCGACAGCCTCACCGAGGCCGTTGCGCTCTCCCGAGAACGAGCTGCGACGGCCGGCATGGTGTTCTGCCATCCGTTCGACGACGAAGCGGTGGTTGCCGGGCAGGGCACGCTCGGGTTGGAACTACTGGAAGATTTTGCTGACCTTGCTTGCGTCATCATCCCCCTCGGAGGAGGCGGGCTCGCAGCCGGAGCTGCGATCGCACTGAAGTCGGTGCGGCCAGACATCCGCGTGATCGGCGTGCAGACCGAGGCCTGCGCCCCGTACGCCGGCATCGCCGCGCCCGAGGGGCCGGTGGCCACGTTGGCTGACGGCATCGCCGTCAAGTCTCCTGGCGAGGTCACTCGTCCCCTCGTCGAGGCATGGGTCGACGACATCGTCACCGTCGATGAAGACACCATTGCCGACGCCATGGTGTTTCTCATGGAGCGGGCAAAGTTGTACGTCGAGGGCGCCGGCGCCGTCGGCGTGGCGGCGCTCATGATGGGGGCGGCAACACCGGCCGCGAGCGGCACCACATGTGTGGTGCTGTCGGGCGGCAATGTCGACCTTGGCGTCGTGCCCAGCCTCATTCGGCGGCACGAGTTCCAGGTACAGCATCGCTTATCGGTGTTTGTTCGCATCGACGATCGACCAGGCGGCCTCGCCCGCTTCCTCAGTATCTTTGCCGCGAACGGTGCCAACCTCATCGAGGTGGAACACATCCGCGAAGGCCTCGACCTGCACATTCGGGAGACTGGGGTGCGGGCCACGTTCGAGGTTCGAGGCGCGGAGCATGCGGCGCGCACCCTTGCCGCCGCCCGCGCCGCGAACTACCACATCGTCCAAGAGACCGGATTCGCCGAGCCGTGACCGTGCGACGCCAGACGCCGGCGGAAGTTGGCGCGCATCGCTGACAGCCGAGCGCTCACCGAATCATTGCCGAAACAGAAGTTCACAGACTCGCTACCTACCGGTCGGTAGGGAATGTACAATGGTTGACGTGATGGAAAAAGCCACCATTCTCCGAGAACTCGATTCGAAGATCGAATTCCTGCTCGAACGCCACTTGGAAACTACCAAAGAGTGGTTTCCGCACGAGCTCGTGCCGTACGGCCGCGGGCGTGACGCCGTCGCCGGTGAGGTGTGGAACGAAGCCGACGCCGACCTCGCTGGGGCCACGCTCACACCCGAAGTTCGGTCCGCGTTGCTCGTCAACCTGCTCACCGAAGACAACCTTCCGTACTACTTCCGCACGGTGGAGAGCATGTTCGGCGCAGACGGTGCGTGGGGCACCTGGGTTCGCCGGTGGACCGCCGAAGAGGGCCGTCACTCCATGGCGATCTACGGCTACCTCATGGCCACTCGGGCAATCGACCCCATCGAACTCGAACGCTCGCGAATGGCCCAAGTGTCTGGTGGTATCGCCCCCGACCCGGCGACGCTTCACCAGGGTTTCGTGTACCTTGCGCTGCAGGAACTTGCTACCCGCATCTCCCATCGCGCGACCGGCCGCATGATCGGCGACCCGGCCGGCTACGACGTGATGATGAGGGTCGCGAGCGACGAAAACCTGCACCAGTTGTTCTACCGAGATCTTGCGACAGCAGCGATCGAAGTTGACCCAAGTGGCATGATGATCGCCATCGAGGAACAGGTGAAGACGTTCGCCATGCCTGGCGTGGGAATTCCAAACTTCACCGAACACGCCAAGCGCATCGCGGCCGCCGGTATCTACGACTTCACGGTGCACTACGAGCAGATCCTCGCACCGGTCGTCCTTCGCCAGTGGAAGGTCGAAGAGATGACCGGCCTCGACGCCGAGGCCGAGCAAGCTCGCGACCGTCTGATGAAGCGGATGAACAAGAATGCGCGGGTCTCGAAGCGCCTCAGCGCCCGACGCGAGGAATCCCTCGCCACCGCCAACGCCTGAGCAGCGCAAACAACCCCGTTCTTCGCAGCGTGTGGCACACGCGGTGCAGGCCGAACGCTGAGTAGAACGGATTGATTCCCACCAGTAGCGTTCTCCGCATGGACGTTGCTGTTGTCGACTACGAAGCCTCAGACGCTCCGGAGACCTTTACCAAGAGCCTCCGCGAGACCGGGTTCGCCGTGCTGGTCAACCACCCGTTGCCATGGTCACTGGTGGAGCAGATCTACACGGAATGGGCTGCCCTTTTCGACTCCGACGCCGTCGAGCAGTACCTCATGGACCCGAGCGGTCAAGTCGGTTGGTTCCCACCCGACCGCTCCGAGACGGCCAAAGGCCACTCGGTTCGTGACCTCAAAGAGTTCTTCCATGTGTACGACTGGTCGGTCTACCCGGCAGAGGTGAGCGACGCTGCGCTGCAGTACCGCACGATCGCAACCGAACTGGCACGAACGTTGCTCGGGTGGGTCGAAGCGAACACACCACCCGACGTTGCAGCCAAGTTCTCCCAGTCACTGTCCTCGATGATGGACGGCAGCACGCGTTCGCTGCTGCGAGTATTGCGCTACCCGCCCCTGCCACCGGAGGTTCCTGAAGGTGCCGTGCGCGCCGCAGCTCACGAAGACATCAACCTGCTTACCGTGTTGCCGGCCAGCAACGAGGCCGGTCTGGAGTTGCTCGACGTGAACGGCAACTGGTTTCCGGTGCCGTGCGACCCTGGTTCGTTGGCGGTGAACGGCGGGGAGATGCTCGACCTGGCGAGCGAGGGCTACTTCCCTGCAACGACCCACCGCGTGGTGAACCCCACAGGCCCTGCCGCGCTGCGTCCCCGCATGTCGTTGCCGTTGTTCCTCCACCCCGCCGATGACGTGATTCTTGCGAAGGGCCGTACCGCCTACGAGTTCCTGCAACAACGAATCGCCGAGCTGAGGAGCAACGGCTGACACGCCGTCGCTGGGGGTCAGGCACCCAGCGATGTGGGCGATCCGCCCGCCCCGAGGCCCTGCGAATCGCTGGGTGCCTGACCCCCAGCGATTCCTTGCGCGTCAGGCCCTGAGGTAGCGGAGTACCGCAAGGACTCTTCGGTGGGCACCGTCGCCGGGTTCGAGATCGAGCTTCATGAACACGTTGGAGATGTGTTTCTCTACCGCTCCGCCAGATATGACGAGACGGTCGGCGATGCCGCCGTTGGACAGGCCTTCCGCCATGAGCGTGAGCACCTCCCGCTCTCGCGGCGTCAGCCGATCGAGTTCCGACGTGCGGCGGCTCCGGCCCAGAATCTGACTGATCACCTCGGCGTCGACGGCGCTGCCACCCGAAGCGACCCGTCGCAGAGAGACCAGGAAGTCTTCGACGTTGATGACTCGGTCTTTCAGCAGGTACCCGAGGCCTGCGACGTCGCCGTCGAGCAACTCGCCTGCATACCGTTCCTCGACATACTGCGACAGCACCAGCACTGCAATGTTCGGGGACCGTCGACGGATCTCGATGGCCGCACGCAATCCTTCGTCGGTATGAGATGGGGGCATCCTCACGTCGACCACACAGAGGTCGGGTTGGAACTCCGTGACCGCGTCGAGCAGCGCGTCTGCGTCGCCCACCGCTGCGACCACATCGAATCCGGAATCGGTGAGCAGTCGCACGATGCCGTCTCGGAGAAGTACCGAGTCGTCGGCGACGATGGTTCTGATTGTGGCGTTCATCGGATCGGGATCTCTGCGTTGAGCGTCGTCGGCCCACCGGTAGGCGATGTGATCGCGAACGTGCCGTCGACGGCGTGGACTCGAGCACGCATTCCGGCAAGACCTGTTCCAGCACCGGCCGTGGCACCGCCGACGCCGTTGTCATTGATGATCACTCGAACCATCTTGCCCATCTTCATCACGTGTACCGAAGCGACGGTGGCCTTGGCATGTTTCAGGATGTTTGCGATCGCCTCGTTCGCCATGAAATAGATCGTCTCCTCGATGTCGCGGGACAGCTTGAGGTTCGGGTCGACGTGCACGCTGATGGGTATCGACGATCCGCTGACGATGGCCGACAACGCGGCGTCAATGCCACGGTCCTCAAGGATTGCGGGGTGCAAGCCGCGGCCAAGTTGGCGCAGTTCTCCAATGGAACCTTGAACCTTTTCGCGTGCGCTGACGATGAGTTCACGGGCGCGGTCTGGGTTGGCATCGAGATGCGACTCGGCCATGCCGAGGTCGAGGCCGATCGCAACGAGTTGTTGTTGCACTCCGTCGTGCAGGTTGCGCTCGATACGGCGGCGCTCGCTGGCGACTGCATCGAGAATGTCGTCGCGCTGGCCCGACAACACCGACACTCGGGCTTCTGCAAGCGCGAGTCGATCTGTTCCAACGAACCAGGCATCGACGCGTGCCTTCACGTCAGCGACCGGCACTGCGACGCGCGGGATGAGGCCGACCATGAACGCGGCCACGGCGACCCCGACAATGGGACCGAGACCAAAGCTGAACGGGCCACCGACGCCCTCTCCGATCAGTGCCTGCCATGAGATTGACACCGGTACGAAGGCGATGGCAAAGAACACTGGGGCCATCACGGCGTTGGCGGCGAGAAAACCGGCCTGACGCCAACGGATCTTGTCGGTGAGGACGGTCTTCGCTGAACGGAACCCAACGTGCGTGACCGCGGTTGGCTGACGGAGTTCGATGTCGTGACCGGCGAACGTGGCGAACCACACGCTGAGACGAGTGAAGGCATCGATGGTGAGGAAGAGCGGCACGATCAATAGCAGGCCGAGCAGCAACGCAAACATGAGTCCGAAGGTCACTGCTGCGAAGGCGACCATGCCGCCGAATAGCACGGGCGCGGCCAACGTGGCAACAAACAGGTAGGCGAGGGCATACCAGCCGTCGGGCTTCCGTAACGGTGAGTACCAATGCTCGGCGAGATCTTTCGCTCGATCCCACGACCATTCAGGCGCCTCACCTGTTGTTGCGTCAGCGGGTGTGCGAGCACCAGGCGGTGGCGGTGGCGGTGGGGGAAGTTCGGCGCCGCGCGTGTCGTGCTCGGAGGTCGTCATCATGGTTCCATTGTCGAGCATCGATTCGATGGCCGACATCGGGCCCCCTGGCGAGTTCGAGGTGGGGTTGTCCCCACCTCGAACTCGGTCAGACGGTCGATGCTTGCACCAGTATCACCGTCAGAGCCAACACAGCTGCGAGCGCGACCAGTTCTATGAGCAGCACGCGTCGGGCGATGCGTTCTGCCGGTGCAATGTCATCACGCGTTTCATCACCCGTTTCATCTTGATTCTCATCGCGCTCGACGTCTCGCTCGTCGCCGTGCTTGTCGCTCCTGAGTCGCTCTGCTGCCTTGAGTTGGGGCACCACTCTGAAATGGTTGTAGGCCCCGCAGGCGGCGGCGACTGACACGACGACGACCTTCGCAATGAGACGTTGACCCCACGCCGTACCGGTGTAATCGTCGAAGCCGTCGACGATCGTCCACGACATCAGGGCACCGGCAACCGCGACAGCTTCCAAGCTGAGTGCACCCACACCCGAGAAGCGCATGAGGAGCCCGGCGACTGAACCGCTCCCCCGCCGGAAGAACTGGCTCACCACGACCATGCCAAACACCCCGCCCAGCCAGATTGCTCCGCCTGTCACGTGAACCACGTCGAGCGTCGCCACCAACACACGTGGCGTCGTGTCGACCGTATGCCCGTCGAACGAGAACGACAGCACTGCAAGCGCGGAGCCGACCAACGCAAAGGCTGATGCCGCGCTTGGCACCCAGCGAACGATCTGCCCGGGTTTTGGTACGACGTGCACGTCGCACGTGTCGCCAAACTCGTCGCCAAACTCGGGGTCAAGATTGTCGAGGTGCTCGTCGTCGTGCTCGTCACCCGTACGGTCGATCGGTACGACATGGTCGTACAACCCGAGCGCGATCATCAGCGCCGCCATCAACCGCATCATCGGAGCGGCCGCGGTGCCGTCAGCGAAGGCATCAGCCCAGCTGATCTCGAACAGTCTTGACGCACCGAGCACCTCGATCACTGCGCCGAATGCGGCGACAACCGAGGCCACTATCGTCACTCGGACGAGGCCAGTCACCTCGTGACGTTCACCTCGATGCACCGATGCGAGGTACGCAATGACTCCGACCGACACCATGAGGGCCGGAAGGGCGATGAGTAGCCCGATACTTTCCAAACGAACAGCGGCGGCGCTGGCAGGGGTTTCTGCCAGAAAGTCGTCGAGGGGCGTTGTTCGAAGCATCAAGCGCCGCGCCAGATAGACCGGGCCTGCTACAGATCTGACTCGGGCGTTGACGTGCCCGGCGCTTCGCTCGGCGGCTCGGAGGCGCGCTTGCGGGCGTAGATCACACCGCCGAGGGCGGCGGCCAAGGCGACGAGAATCGCAATGATCACGATGGTTGCGGTGCTCGAATCATCTTCGTCGACGTCTGTCTTCGGAGGGGGCGGTCGTCTCCGCCGCGGTGACGAGTTCCGGTTCCTCCCCGGGCTCGGTGGTGGCAGGCGCAGTGGCCGGCATCGTCGTGGCCGGGGCGGTGGTTGCAGACAGCGTCGTAACCGGTGCAGCGGTGGTTGGCGCTCCAGGTTCGGTCGTCACCGCCGCCACGGTGGTTGTACTGTCGGTTTCTGGCTGGGTCGTTTCTGGCTGGGTCGTTTCTGGCCCGATCGGGTCTGGGTCGGTGGACTCCGGTGTCGGGTCGTCGATAGTGAACGCGAATGATCCCGTGACAATGTGGCCGTCGGCGGAGATGACTTCGAACCGAACGCCGACCTCGCCATTGCCCAGCGGCGGATCGAACTCCAGCAGAAACGTGATGTTGTCGTCAGTGGTCGGTTCGACCTGGATGATCTCTTGATTTGGCAGGAACACCTCGAACCCGTCGGCAATCGGGCTCGACAGGCTCCGTGAACACCAACTCGATCTCATCGACGATGTCGTTCACCACATCGCCGTCTGCGGGGGTGGACGACTCCAGATCCGTGTGCGCCGACGCAATCGGGGCCGCAAGGAACGACCCGCTCGGCCCGCTGACGAGCACGGCAAGAAGCGTCGTGAGCAAGAACGCGCCGGACTTCCGCTTCGCCGAACGCGTGTCACCCATCAAATCACGATCCCGAACCGTCATGCCGTGAGCGTACCTTCCTCGACGAGTCCGACGGGCTAGCTGTGCAACGGGACGATGACTGTTCACCGAAGGCGCCGAGGGTGTCAAGAGCGGCGAAGTCGGCGAACCAGGCGTACACGCGCTCGATGCCACGTTCGGCCATGGCGCCGAAGTGATCCACCAGTTCGTTGGCGCCGGCGACGATGAGGCCGTCTCCGTACACGGCGAATCTCGCCGTCGCCTTCGTTTCAATCTCGGCACGCTGGGATTCCTCGGGGACAAAGGCAATCATCTGCTGCACCGACACCCGGGCGCTTCCTACCAAGGGCCTGAGGTGATCGAGTTGTGACAATTCCTGTAGCGGCACGTTCCACCAATCAGCAAACCGCTCAACGAGTTGCAGCATCTTTGGTCCGACCCCACCGATGACGATGGGGATGTGTCGGCCCGGCACCGGATTCTGTCTTGCGTCGTGCAACCGATGGAACTGCCCGTCGTAGCTGAACGACTCGCCAGTCCACAGCCCGGTCAACACGTCGAGCGTTTCACGCAATCGGGCAATTCGGTCGCCAGTTGACCCATTGAAGACGCCGTACGTCTCGAGTTCCTTGGGCACCGAGCCTGAGCCGATTCCCAGCTCAAACCGCCCACCCGAGGCGTGGTCGAGCGTGACGACCTCTTTCGCCAAGACTGCCGGGTGACGCATCGCATCGCATAACACCAAGTGGCCGAGCGCGAGTCGCTCGGTTCGGGCGGCCAGCCAGGTTGCCGTCGTCATCGCATCGAACATCGCATGCTGTTCCGCTAGTGGTGGCGCCATGTGGTCCATCAGCGCCAAGCCACCAAAACCGACCGATTCCGCCGCCTGTGCGTGCGGTCACTAGTTCGGCCATCGTGAATCGCATCTGCGGCAGGAAGAGTTGGAAGTCCATCAGCCAAGTCTCGCGTCGAAGCCGTCAGTGACCCCTGTCACAAAGTGTTCGCAGTGTTTTTCCGGCCCATGTGCGTATGGTTATGTCCGTAACTGAATCGATCCAGAAGGCCTGGGTCACCCATCAGTCAGGAAACCACTTCATGTCGAACCCCACCACTTCAAACCAGCGGCTCGTCCTCACTTCGTATCTCACCGGAGATCACTCGGATCTCGAAGCCACAACCATTGCCGCACTTCCCGCTGCCCTGGCATCGGCTGCTACTCGCATCGACTCGTCCTTCACGACCCCCGTCACCGAATCTGACGACGATGGCGTCGTCGTTCACGACGGCGTCGACGTGCTCGCCGGCACCACGATCACTTGGGACCGGTCATCCGAACTCACCACTCTGCAGGTCAGCGTTCCGTGGCCCGACGGCGACGAGCGCACTGCCACACGGGGTCGCCTGCTCGCAGCAAACCAGTTCGCAACACACCTTTCCGAGCTACTGCAGGCAGCCTGAGGCTGAGGGCATCGCCGGCTCGGTCAACTACTGTCGGGCGATGGCGTTGTCGCAGCGAGTCACGCTGCTCACGATCGCGAGAGAACTGGGCGTCTCTCGCACGACGGTGTCGAACGCTTACAGTCGACCCGACCAGCTCACCGTCGAACTACCGCGACAAAATCCTTGCCACCGCCGAGCGTCTTGGTTACGCCGGGCCCAATGCGGCCGCTCGCGGATTGCGCACTGGCCGTGTGGGCACGATCGGGCTGGTCTTCACCGACGATCTGGGCTTCGTGTTCAGCGACCCGAACACCACGTTGTTCATGCGTGGGGTCGCAGAGTCGACATCGGAAGCGCGAGTCGGTCTCACACTTCTCCCCGTGCACAAAGCCGGGCCGATCTCAGAGTCGGCGGTGCTCAGCGCCCCGGTCGACGCGTACGTCGTCTTCTCCATCGCCGACGAGCATCCGGTGATGCACGAGGTGCTTCGCCGCGGTGTGCCGGTGGTCATCGTCGACGAACCCGACCTCGGTGATCGCACCTCGTTTGTCGGTATCGACGACCGCAGCGGAGCCCGACTCGCCGCCGAACACATCGTGGGCCTTGGCCATCGTCGGCTTGGTGTGCTCGTGCACCGAGTCGATGACCATCCCAGTCTCGTGCGCATGTCTGCAGCGGAGGTGATGGCGGGCACGGTTCGCATTGCGCGAGAGCGCCTCGCCGGATATCTCGAAGGCCTCGCCGGAAGTGACGCAGAGATCGTCTCGATATGGCAGGCGGGCGACCTCACTACCGACGCTGGCCGCGTGGCCGCCCATCAGATGTTCGCCGCAGACCCTGATATCACTGCGGTTCTGAGCATGACCGACCAGCTGGCCATTGGCGCCTGCCAGGCGCTCGAACACATGGGCCGCTCGGTGCCTTTCGATGTGAGCATCGTTGGTTATGACGACATTCCACGCGCAGTGCTGTGGGACCCACCGCTCACCACAATTCGCCAGCCACTCGTGACCAAAGGCCGCCTCGCCGCCGAGATGCTGCTCCGTCAGCTTGGCTCTGGTGAGATCGAACGAACGCAACTGCCGATTGAACTGGTTACACGAGGCAGCACTGGGCCGACACGACGGTAGACGCTGACCGAGTCGCTTCTGTCGGCGTAAGGGAACGAGAACGAGCTGATCCACCGTTCACTGACCGAACGTCGGGCGACAGAAGAGCCATGGTAGGAGCCAACGACGTCATCTGGAGCGCGGCTTGTCCCACTCATCCCGAAGTGAGTTCGAATCGATATCACAAAAGTGGAATGTCGTACACCCATTGGTGCCGAGCGTCGACGGCGCACCGCTGACACATCGGTCTCCGGCTGACGTCCAGCGACGCGAAGTTCGACGAAGCGTCCACAGGCAGAGCTGCGACGCTTGAGAGTTGACTTCGGAAGGAACGAACTCGGCGGAGGGCCGGGTGGCATGGCCGCCTGGGAGGTGACTTCATGATCGGACATCGCCGAATCGTCTCGGAGTCCTGCGAGGTGAACATCGCCGAATCGTCTCGGAGTCCTGCGACGTGAACATCTCCGAATCGTCTCGGAGTCCTGCGACGTGAACATCTCCGAATCGTCTCGGAGTCCTGCGACGTGAACATCGCCGAATCGTCTCGCGGTCCGGATGCAGCGCCGTGTAGGACCAGCAACCACGATGGATCCTCGTCAAGCATCCAACCATCCAGCAGAACGTCGAGACGATTCACCGAGCGCCAGGCACCCGAACCCACGAGACGATTCGGCTTGAAGCCGATGGCCCAACCCGAGACGATTCACGAGTCTGCTCGACAGCCAACTCCGAGACGAATTGGCGATCACGACGTTCAAGTTCCCGCAGCCGGAAAGAGTGTGGTGACACTCAAATGCCGGTATCGCCTTTCGCCCGATGTCGACGTCAACTGTTGACCGACTGACACACCCCTCAACGATGATTGGCACATGCACTCATCGTCTCACAACGCAATGAGCAACGACCAGGATGTGAATAGTTCCGGAACGTCGACACGACACGACCCAGCGCTCGCAGACTTCATGAGTGACTCGTCACAAACCGACATCACCGGCCCTTGGTGGTGCCCGGTCTGCGAGACACCCACACCTCACCGTTACCGGGCCGGCCGCCAAAAGGTCTACTGCACCAACGCATGCCGTCAGAAGGCCTACCGCTGGAGACGCGCTCACGCAGTACGACTCTTTGCCACCGCCGACTCCCCCGCCGAACGCGCTGAAAACCGATGGCTCCGCCACGCACTACGCGACCCGCGCGACCCGGTCGCCAACCTCCAAACACCACGCGGCCGCGAAGTCACTGTCTGCGGAACCTTCGCTCGGCCAGCCCGCAATCAACGAGTCCGTCACGCCAGGTTCCTGCCAGCAAGCACCAACGCCTGCAAATCGTGCATCCAAAACATCGGCATCGACCCGAACACATTCCTCGACGCACCCGAGTTCACGTTCAACACCCCGGAGTTCTGGGCACATGTCGAACAAACCGCCAACGTCACACAACTTCAACGAGCACCACGCCCATCACCACCATCTCGACCCAGCCAACGCCCCCACTGGCCAACCACAACACCGCACGCCGCCTAACTCGCCGCCTAACGCCGAACCGGTGCACCATACCACAACGCCGAAGGCTTGCTCTACTCACTCGAGACGTCGCCGGCTCCGGTTTGTACCCGTTCCGGTCTGTACCTGGTTACTGCTGGCCGCACCTACCAGGCGTGAACGCCTGACTCGGCCGTTCAGCGGGCGTACTGGTTGACGGTGTCTGCCGCGTCGAGCAGCCAGTTGGGCCAGACCCCAACAAACAGGGTGAACGCTGCGCTCACCGCGATGGCAAAGCCCGTCGAGAACGGAACCGCTTCTTGCTCGATGGCTTCGCCGCCTGGCTCGATCCACACGCTGACCATGATCCGCAGGTAGAGGAACGCAGCGATCGTTGCAGCGAGCATGGCGATGATGCCGATGGCGTAGCTCTCTTGTTCGACAGCTGCCTGGATGACGCCCCACTTGGCGATGAAGCCAGAGGTGAGTGGCACCCCAGCCTGGGCCAACAGGAACACGGTGAGCGCCAACGCCAGCGCCGGGCGACGCTTGCCGAAGCCTCGGAACGCGTTGAGCGAGGTGTCACCACCGTTGCTGCGGCCAACGAGCGTGACCACGGCGAACGAACCAATGGTGAGCACCGAGTAGAGCAGCAGGTATGCCATGACGCTCGGCATGCCCTGACCCATGGTGCCGTATTCACCGGCGTCGTGCCCGGCGGCTTCGACGCCTACCAAGATGAAGCCGGCGTGGCTGATCGACGAATATGCGAGCATGCGCTTGACGTCGGTCTGCATGACGGCGAGCGCCGAACCAACCACCAACGACAGCACAGCAAGCATCCAGATGGCGGGTCTCCAGTCGTCACGATGGAACGGCAGAGCGATCACCAACACGCGCAGCATGGCTGCAAACGCCCCGGCCTTGCCAACCGACGCCATGAACGCGGTGACGTTCGACGGCGCACCTTGATACACGTCGGGAGTCCACACGTGGAACGGCACGGCGGCCACCTTGAACCCGAGCCCGACCAGCAGCAATGCGATACCGGCGAGGATGAACGGGTCTTGACCGTCAATCAACACCGAACCACGGAAGGACGCAACGATCTCGGTGATGTTCGTCGAGCCGGTGCCGCCGTACACCAGGGCGATGCCATACAGCAGGAATGCCGAGGCGAAGCCGCCGAGGATGAAGTACTTGATTCCCGATTCCTGGCTGGCTGACTGGCCGCGATCGCTGGCAGCGAGCACGTACAACGCGAGCGACAACGTTTCCAGGCCGAGGAACAACACGATCAGGTCATTCGACATGCCCATCACCACGGCCCCCGTGGCCGCAAGGAGGAACAGCGCGTACACCTCGGGACCATCTTTCCCAGCCCGTCGCAGTTCGTCGTCCGTGATCGCGGCGACCAAGAAGGTCGCGGCACAGACCGTAAGGGTCAGGAACACCGCGAACTTGTCGAACGCGAGCGCCCCGGCGACGATGGTGGCCGGGCCATTGTCCGCGATGTCATTCCATTGGTAGAGCGCCAAAACAGCTGTGACGACGGTGACCAGCATCGTGAACACCGCATACAGGCTGCGTGGCCACTTCGGTGTGAGCGCACCCACCAAGAGCAGGAGCAGGGCACCACTTACGAGGGCGATGACGGGGCTGAGGTGCCACCACTCGATGGGAGGCGTGATCACTGTTTCTTGAGCGAGCAGCGACTGAACGGACTGCATCAGTGGTCGCCTTCCTCGGTCGTCGTACCCTCAGCCGGTGCTTCAGCGGGCGCTTCGTTGTCGTGTTCTTCGTCGATGACGATGGTGGTTGGCTTGGGCATCTCGCGACCGGTGACTGTTTCCACTCGTGTGATGAGCACGCCAACCGCCGGCTCGATGCGGTCGAGCACGGGCTTGGGATAGATACCGGTGAACACGATGATGCCGATGAACGGCAGCAGCACCGCAGCTTCCTTCAACTTCAACTCGGCGAACGACCGGTTGGCCTCGTCGACCTCCCCATGGAACACCCGCTGGTAAGCCCACAGAAGATAGAGGGCAGCGAGGATCACTCCAAGAGATGCAATCACGACGTACCACGGGGCCGAGACGAAGCTGCCGATCAAGATGAGGTACTCACCGACGAACCCGTTCAAACCAGGCACGCCGATCGACGAGAGCATGACGACCATGAACGCGGCCGCGAAGATCGGGGCAACTGATTGGATGCCCTTCAAGTCGGCGATCTGGCGGGTGTGGCGGCGCTCGTAGATCATGCCAACGAGGAGGAACAGCGCACCGGTGGACACGCCGTGGTTGACCATTTGCATCACCGCACCGGTGATGGCTTGCGACGTGAACGCAAACGTGCCGAGCACGATGAACCCGAGGTGGGCGACAGACGAGTACGCGACGAGCCGTTTCAAGTCTTTCTGCATCGTCGCTGCGATGGCACCGTAGATGATGCCGATGACAGCGAGAGTGAGCCAGATATGGCGGCTCCAGTAAGCGGCCTCGGGAAACAGATACACGCCGAATCGCAGCAGACCGTACGTGCCGAGTTTCAACATCACGCCAGCCAGCACCACCGAACCAGCGGTTGGCGCCTGGGTGTGCGCATCGGGCAACCAAGTGTGCAGTGGGAAGATCGGCACCTTGACCGCGAAGGCGATGGCGAAACCAAAGAACAGCCATCGTCCGGTGGAAGCTGCGAAGTTGGCGTTCTCGGCGATCTCGGTGAGGTCGAACGTGATGTGCCCAACACCATTCTCTTTCGCCAAGAAGACCGTGGCCATGATGGCGACGAGCATGAAGGCCGACCCGAACATGGTGTACAGGAAGAACTTGGTAGCTGCGTAGACCTTGCCCTCGTAACCCCACCCGCCGATGAGGAAGTACATCGGAACGAGCACGATCTCGAAGAACACGAAGAACAGGAACAGGTCGAGGCTGAGGAACGATCCCATCACGCCTGCTTCGAGCATCAGCAGCCAGGCGAAGTACGGCTTGTCTTGGCCTGGGTCTTCGTTGTGCGGGTCGATGCCCAGAATCGCCAGCGGGAACAGCACGCCGGTGAGAACGATGAGGAACAGCGAAATGCCGTCGACGCCGAGATGCCAACCAATACCCCACCGCTCGATCCACGGGTGGTTCGAAACGAACTGGAAGCCTGCGTCGGCTTGGTTGAACTCGGTCAACAACCACACCGACATGGCGCCGGTGGCGACCGAGGTGATGGCGGCTACGAGCTTCATGAACTCCGGGCGCCGCTTCGACAGCAGCGTGATGATGACCGCGCCTGCCGCTGGCAAGAAGATCAGCATGGAGAGGATCGGGAACGGAACGGATGCCTCGTGCATCACAGCACCCCCCGCCCGACGACAAACCAAACGAGCAAGGCGACCACGCCCACACCCACGATTCCGGCGTAATTGCGCACGTTGCCCGTTTGGGCCTTGCGCAACTCGCCGGCGCTACCGGTGACCAGTTTGCCGATGCCGTTGACAGCACCGTCGACAACTGCTTTGTCGAACCACGCGATTGCTTCGAATGCCTTGCGACCTGGTCCGCCCATGAAGGCACTGACCGCACTGTCGTACTTCCAGCCGTCGGCCAGAATCTTGGGTTCGACCGGCTTGGCGAGATGCTTGGCGTAGACGGCGATACCGGCTGCGATACCGATGACGGCACACGCGATCGCAAGCATCGCGAGCAATCCCTTGTTGGCGTACGCGCTCGAGTCTGCGATGTTCGCCTCGCCCGCTTCGACGATGGGGTGGAGCCAGCTTTCGAGCTTGTGCTGCCAGAGGTCTGGGATGAACGGGAACGACGCCAACTGTATGAGCCCGCCGAAGACAGACAGCCCAGCCAACACCACCAGCGGGAACAACATGATCGGCGGTGACTCATGCGGCTTGAACTCGCCATGAGCAGTACTCGCCAGATCTTCCTCGCCGTGGGCTGCCTCGTCGGCGTTGGCGTGGCTGGTCCACTTTGCCTCGCCGAAGAAGACCATGACGATCTGGCGAGTCATGTAGAACGCGGTGAGCACTGCCGTGATGAGGCCAATGGCGTAGAGCACGGGGCTCTTCACCAACGCGAAGAGAAGGATTTCGTCTTTCGACCAGAAGCCGGCAAACGGTGGCACACCAGCGATGGCCAACCAACCGATGAGGAACGTGACGGCGGTGATCGGCATGAACTTGCGAAGGGCACCCATCTTGCGCATGTCTTGCTCATGGTGCATGCCGTGAATGACCGAGCCCGAACCGAGGAACAACAGCGCCTTGAAGAACGCATGCGTGACCATGTGGAAAATCGCCGCCACGTACGCGCCCGAGCCAACAGCCAAGAACATGTAGCCCAACTGGCTGACCGTGGAGTACGCCAGCACCTTCTTGATGTCGGTCTGGGCGACCGCAATGGTGGCTGCAAACAACGCGGTGAGCGCACCCACCCAAGCGATCGTGGTCGCCACCTCTGGGGCAGCAGCAGCGATCATCGGGTTCATGCGGGTCATGAGGAACACACCGGCGGTGACCATGGTCGCGGCGTGGATGAGGGCCGACACTGGAGTGGGGCCCTCCATGGCGTCGGGCAACCAGAGGTACAACGGGAACTGCGCCGACTTGCCAACCGCTCCGACAAACAGCAAAGCAGCGATGGCGGTAGCCGAGTTTTGGCTGAGTGCCCCACTCTCGGCGGCGCCATTGAGCGCCCCGTAGCTCACCGAGCCGACGGCCTCGAACCCGATGAACATGGCCAGCATGAAACCCCAGTCACCGATGCGGTTGGTGACGAACGCCTTCTTGCCGGCGGTGGCGGCGGAATCTTTGTGATGCCAGAACGCGATGAGGAAGTACGAGCAAGTACCCACTCCTTCCCAGCCGAGGAAGGTGACCAACAGGTTTTCGCCGAGGATGAGCAACGTCATCGACAGCACGAACAAGTTGAGGTACAAGAAGAACTTCGAGAACTTCGGGTCGCCATGCATATACCCGATGGCGAACAGGTGAATCAGGAACGCGATGCCGGTGACGAACAGGCACATCGTGATCGACAACGGGTCGGCCAGGAACGCCATGTCGATCTGCAATGACGCGACGGGGACCCAACTGAACAGCGTTTCGATGTGTTGGCGATCGTGCTCGTCGAGCGACAGCAGGTCGAAGTACGCCCCCACCGACACCACGAAAGAACCGAGCACCGCAGCAGCGGCTAGGTATCCGGCTGTTGGTTCACCGAGGCGGCGGCCGAACAGCAAGATGATGAGGAACCCGACGAGCGGGAACGCGGGGACGAGCCAAATGACATCAAGCATGATCAGACGAGCACTTTCATCCGCGGAGCTCCGCGAGGTCGTCGGCGGTAGCACCCGGGCGACGGCGAAGGATGGAGATGATGATGCCGAGACCAACCACGACTTCAGCGGCGGCCACCACCAACACGAAGAACACAGCAGCCTGTCCGTCGATGTTGCCGAACCGAACGGCGAAGGCCACGAAGGTGAGGTTGACAGCATTGAGCATGAGTTCGATGCACATGAACATCACGAGCGGGTTGCGACGGATGAGCAGCCCGGTGGCACCGATGGCAAACAACACCGACGCGAGCACCAAGTAGTACGTGGTCGTGGGGATGATCGCGGCCAGCATCACTGTTCTGCCTTCGTGCGCCGCGCAGCATGCTCCGCCGTGGCTGCCTTTTCTTCCGGCGACGTCTTGCGGGTGAGCAACACCGTGCCGGCGACTGCGACAATGAGTAGTACCGAGGTGAACTCGAAGGCGAACACGTGATCAGAGAACACGTTGCGGGCCAATGCCCGAATGTTGTCGTCACCAGACGCAGGCAGCGGCTCGTTCTCAGCGAGAGTGTCCCGACCCGCGGGCGATGGTGGCGATGAGCAAGCCAGCGAGCCCGAGCCCGACGATTCCAGCAAGCCACCGCTGGATAGGGAACGGTTCGATCTTGAGATTCTCTGCCTTGTCGACACCCAACAACATGATGACGAAGAGGAATAACACCACGATCGCTCCGGCATACACGATGACTTGCACAGCAGCGAGGAAGTGCGCTTCGAGCGAAACGAACTGAACCGCGATACCGAACAAGGTGAGTACCAAGCTCAACGCGGCGTGCACCGGGTTGCGAACGGCAATCACGCCGACAGCGCCCACCAGCACCATGGCCGACGAGAGGACGAAGACGAGGAGTTCCATTACTTGTCTGACTCCTCTTGCCCCGGCTCGGCGGCGCGTTCGCCATAGCCGAGCTCGTCGCTCCAACCCACCACACCACGGAAGTTGGCATCTCCCGACGGCGACGTGGCGCGCATCCAGCCCGACGTCAACACGTCTTCGCCGTCACGCCAGTCTTCCCAGGGCAACTGCTGTGGCTTGCCGTCGTCGTCAACCAACAATTCGGCTTTGGTGTAGATGGCGTCTTTGCGATTGGTGAACGAGAACTCGAACAGCTTCGACTCGGTGATCGCCTCGGTAGGGCATGCCTCGACACAGAGGTCGCAATGGATACACCGCAAATAGTTGATTTCGTAGACGAACCCGAATCGCTCGCCCGGAGACGTGGGGTTCTCGGGGTCGTTGTCGGCACCACGCACATAGATGCACTTCGCCGGGCAAACGCCAGCACACAGTTCGCAGCCGATGCACTTCTCCATGCCATCGGCATACCGGTTGAGCACATGGCGACCGTGAAGACGCTCGGGCTTCGGGATCTTCTCGTCATCGGAGACGGTCGGGTCGCTGCCCTTCCCCTTCTTGCGGGCGTACCGGCCACCGGAATATTCAGTGGTGACGACCTTGCCGCCGAACAGCTTGTGTTGGCGAATCGTGATACCAAAACCCTCGAGGTAACCCATTAGTACGCAGCCCCTTCGTGTTCGCGGTTCCGTTTGGACACGAAGAGTGCGGTCGTGAACAACACGTAACTCACTGCCATCGTCGCCAACGACGCGGCAACCACCACGGCGATGTTCCAGTCGCGGTCACGGCCGAGTTGGATCGCGGCGAGGAAGATGAACCATCCCAATGCGACCGGGATCATCAGCTTCCAGCCGAAGTTCATCAGTTGGTCGTAACGCAACCGCGGCAGGGTGGCCCGCAACCAGACGTACACGTAGAGGAACGCCAACACTTTGACGATCAACCACAACGTGCCGCCCAAGGCACCGGCCCAACTGAAAATGTCGACGTCACCGATGCGTAGCGGTTGCGGCCCGCCCAGGAACAACGTGACCAAGATGCCGCTCATGGTGATGACGCTCATGAACTCCGCAAGGAAGAAGAGCGCAAACGGAATCGACGAATACTCGGTGTTGAAACCGGCCACGAGTTCCTGTTCGGCCTCCACGAGGTCGAACGGTGGCCGGTTGAGCTCGGCGGTCATCGCAACGAGGAAGACGACGAACGGAACGAAGCCAGTCGCGATGATGTTCCAGTCGAGCAATTCGTTCTGTCCGATGACGATGCCAGATGTGGACAACGTTCCGCTGAACAACAAGACCGCCGCGAGGCTGAGGCCGAGCGCCGCTTCGTACGAAATCATCTGCGCGGTTGCCCGGATCGACCCGAGCAACGGGTACTTCGAGCCCGAAGCCCAACCGGCGAGCATGATTCCATACACACCAATCGAGCTGAGTGCCAGCACGATCAAAATGCCAACCGGCGGGTCGATCAACTGCAGACGTGTGGTCTCACCGAAAATAGTGATGGTGCCGTCGTTGTACGTGCCGTCTGCGTTCTTGCTGAAGTCGCCGCCCAGCGGAATGACGGACCAGATGAGGAAGGCCGGAACGAACGACAAGAACGGCGCCAAACGGAACACCCACTTGTCTGCCTTTTCCGGCAGGAGCGGCTCTTTGAAGAAGAGCTTCATTCCGTCGGCGAGGGTCTGCAGTATGCCGAACGGGCCGGCCTTGTTCGGGCCGATGCGGTTCTGCATGCCAGCCACGATCTTGCGCTCGAACCACACCATGAACATCGTGCCCACGAGACCCAGCACGAAAATGACCAACACCTTGGCGGCGATGAAGGCGAGAACTTCCGCGCCCCACGAGTGGCCGTCGAGCAACGGATCCGTAGCGACGAGGGAACCGACGGACAACGACACGTTCATGACAATCTCTCGATCCGCACGTCGGTGACCGATGCCGCACTGTCGATGAGTCCGGAGATGTCGGAAGCCAGATCGCTCGTTGCCGGCTGATGGAGCGGCGGTTGGTTGAACGGCGCCCACAGCACCCCGCGCGGCACCGACTCGTCGGCAATCACCGGCAAGACCACGGTGCCCCGGGCTCCGATGATTTGCACGTCGGTGCCGGAGGGAACGCCGATGCGGTCGAGATCGAGCGGGTGGACGTGCGCGCCTGCGCCAAACGCCAAACCGGCGAGCGATGGGGCCATCTGTGTTCCAACGGCCCGGTCGTACAGCTTGCGGCTGACGACCAGTCGGTAGTCGTAGCTATTCGGTGCGGCGTCGTCAGACGGTGGCTCGGGAAGCGCTTCCCCTCCGGCGCTGCCAACGGCGAGCACACCCTCGGAGTCGGCGAGGGCGGCAGCGGTGGCCCCGGCATAGGCAGGAACGGAGCGTGAGACCTGGTGCATGAACTCGTCGACACTTGTGGCTCCGAGATCATGGCCGAGCAACTGCGCCAACTCTGCGGCAATCATCCAATCGGGTCGGGCGGTGCCAGCGACCGTGACCGTCTGCTCGACCCGCGACACCCGACCTTCAAGGTTCGTGGTGGTGCCAGATACTTCGGCGAACGCGGCGACTGGCAACACGATGTCGGCCTGACGCGTCGACTGCGACATGAACGTGTCGATCGACAGGACACGTCGAGCGCCCGCCAGACCACGCCTTGCCAGGTCGCTGTCTGGGAAGTCGCTGAGTGGGTCGGCACCGAGCAACACGAGCAGTTCAATCTTTCCGTCTGCTGCTGCACGAAGGTTGGCTGCGGTGTTGAACTCTGCCGACTTCGGAGCGAGGCCGAGTTGCAGAGCACCGACCACGTTGCCCCGACGCAACGCCGGGAGCACTTTGGCATTGGGCACCGCGTCGAGTACGGCTCGGATGTCGGCCCAGGCGCGCAGCTCGCCGGCAGCAAGGTTGCCGCGGCCGACGACGACCACCACGTCACCGGACGCGATCTGTTGCGCAACCTCGGCGTCGGCAAGCAGCGCTGCGATCTCGCCCTTCGTGCCGGGCTTGGGATGCACAGTGCGCCACGCGTACTTGCTGAGACCGGTGGGCCGTGGCGTTGCTTCGATGAGCTTGGTCGCGCCATGCACGACGGCGTCACGCAGCCGGATGTAGAGCACCGGCAGCTCTTCTTTGAGGTCGGACCCGATGACGATGACCGTCTTGGCTGCAGCAGCTTCCGAGATGGTGGCGCGACTCAGCGACAACACTTCGGGCGGCAAGCCGTCGGCCATCTGCGGGTCGCGGCGTTCAACACCGAGTGCGTCGGCGAACTGTGCCCACGCGAACACCGACTCGTTGGTGAGGCGGGCACCACCAATGATGGCAATCGATTCCGGCCCACCGTTGCTGAGCGCAGTGCGCACCACATTGCTGGCGAGTGACATGGCACTGCTCCAAGAAGTGGCGACGTGGCCGCTCTCGTGGCGGATCAACGGCTCGGTGAGCCGCTGGTCGGAGTCGATCGACTCGAAACCGAAACGGCCGCGGTCGCACATCCAACCCCAGTTGACGGCTTCCACGTCGACGCCCTGTACCCGCAGCACTTGGTCGCGGCTGGAATGCACCGACACGCGACACCCGACCGAACAAGCGGTACAGGTTGACTCCACCTGCTCGAGATCCCACGGGCGCGCCTTGAAGCGATACGGCTTGGCGGTGAGCGCGCCCACCGGGCAGATCTGCACCACGTTGCCCGAGAAGTACGAAGCGAACGGCTCGTCGGGGAACGTGTTGACCTGGGTGGCGTTGCCACGATCGATGAAGTGAATCAACTTGTCGCCAGCGACCTCGTCGGCGAACCGCGTGCAGCGGTCGCACAAAATGCACCGTTCGCGGTCGAGGAGCACATGGTCGCTGATGACGATCGGCTTTTCGTAGTTGCGCTTCGCCTCGACGTAGCGGCTCTCGCCCGGGCCGTGGCTGAACGCCTGGTCTTGCAGCGGGCATTCGCCACCCTTGTCGCACACCGGGCAGTCGAGCGGATGGTTCGCCAACAGCAACTCGATCATGCCCTCTTGGGCGCGCAGCGCCGTGGGTGACGAGGTCTCCACCTTCATGTCGGGCGCGACGGTGATCATGCATGCCGGCTGCAGCATGGGGCCGCGACCGGTATCGATCTCCACCATGCATTGCCGGCACATACCCACCGGGTTCATGCGTGGGTGGTAGCAGAAGCGCGGGATGTAGTCGTCGGCACGATCTGCGGCGGCGATGACCGTTTCACCCTTGCGAGCGGAGACCGCCTTACCGTTGATGGTGATGGCAACCGCGTTCGGATCGGGAATGACCTCGACGATGTCTCCCGCGTCTTCAAGAGTTGCGTCTTCGGTTGTGGTGTCGTCGTTCGTGGTGCTGGAGTCGTCGCCCATCACTCACCTCCCACTGGAGACATCGCTGGTGCAGACATCACCGGAATGCGCGGCCGCGCCTTGGTGACGATCGCCTCGAAGTCCTCCGGAAACAGCGTCAACGCTGAATGGATGGGCACGTATGCCGATGGGCCGACGAAGCAGATCGTGGTCATCTTGTACGGGAACGGGTGGGCGGCCAAGCCAAGCCGGCTGCTGGACGCGTGCGGCATCTCTCCGGGGCAAATGGTTTCGCCGACCTGACGAATGGTCTCCAGGTCGGCATCGGTGCCCTCACCCGCGACGACACGCTCGACGACCCGATACAGCCACGTGCCACCTTCCCGGCAGGGCACGCATTTGCCGCACGACTCGTGGGCGTAGAACCGAACCAGCGACAACGCCGCCGCAGGTATGTCGGTGGTGTCGTCCATGACCATGACGGCACCCGACCCGAGCATGGAACCGGCCGCGCCCGCGTCTTTACCTTCGAACGGGATGTCGAGCTGCTCGGGCGTCCACCACGGAGCCGAACCGCCGCCAGGGACGAACGCCTTCAACTCGCGACCATCACGCATGCCTTGGCAGAACTCGTCGCCGTAGATGAGGTCGCGGAATGTCGTTGAACCGTTGACGATCTCGTACACGCCGGGGCGCTTCACGTGGCCAGACACCGCAATCATGCGGGTGCCCGGTGACGTTTCGGTGCCAATCGCGGTGAATGCGGCCGAGCCGTTGGCCGCAATGAACGGCAGGTTCGACAATGTCTCGACGTTGTTGACAATGGTCGGCTTGCCGTACAGACCAATCGCAGCCGGAAAGTACGGGGGCTTGAGGCGCGGCATGCCGCGCTCTCCTTCGAGCGATTCGATGAGGGCCGTTTCCTCGCCCACCACGTATGCGCCCGCGCCCCAGTGGAACACGATGTCGACACCGAAGTCGGTGCCCAAAATGTTCTTACCGATGTAGCCAGCCTCGTACGCCTCGTTGAGAGCGACCGCTATGCGCTCGTGAGCGAGAGCCATTTCGCCGCGGACGTAGAGGAAGCACTGGCTGAGACCGGCCGCGTAACAAGCGATGAGGCAGCCTTCGATCAACTGGTGCGGGTCGAGCTCCATCAACAGTCGGTCTTTGTAGGTGCCGGGCTCGGACTCGTCTCCGTTCACCACGAGGTACCGCGGCCACACGCCAGCTGGGGTGAAACCCCACTTCACCCCGGCGGGAAAACCTGCACCCCCACGTCCGAGCAGCGTGGAGTTGCGCACCTCGGTGTGCATCTCTTCGGGCGGGTGTGAGAGCGCGCGCTTCAGACCCTCGTAGCCGCCGGTGGCGTGGTAACGAGCCAGGGTGTAGGAGTCGTCGTACTTGAAACGTGACGTGACGATCTGGGGCCGACTGCCGTCTTCATAGAACCCAGGTGCCCACGGGTACGGGCTGACAGACGCCATTACTTCGGCTCCTCGGTCTTGATGGGAAGCCAAGCCGGTGCGGTGGTGACCGCTTCGGGGGCTTCGACACCAAACCCTTTGCCGGCAGGAATGTGCTGACGTTGACGCCCAAGCGTGCCGTGCGGCGGGATCTCACCGGTGAGCTTGCCTGCCTGTAAGTCGTCGATGAGTTGGTCGAGCTCGGCGTTGGTGACCCGATAACGATGGCGGTAGTTCACCTGCAGGCAGGGAGCCTCGGTACAAGCTGCTTGGCATTCGGCTTGCTGCAAGGTGATCGAGCCGTCGGCAGTGGTGCTGCCCGCCTTGATACCCAAGCGGTGTTCGGCGTGGTGCATCAACTCGGCTGACCCCATGAGCTGGCACGACAACGTGCCACAAATGTTGATGAGATAGGTGCCGGTGGGTTCGAACCGGAACATCTCGTAGAACGACGCGGTGCCGTACACCTCGGCGGGCGTGACGTCAACCAGTTCGGCCACGTGACGCATGGCCTCTTCGGTGACATATCCATTTTGTTCTTGCGACAGGTGCACCAACGGAATCAGAGCTGACTTCTTGCGCGGATAACGAGCGATGATCTCTTTCGCCAGCGCCACGTTCACATCGTTGAGTCGACTCATCTATCGCCATCTATCGTCACATCTCCGAGGACGGGGTCGACGCTGGAGATCACAGCGACGGCATCGGCAACCAGGCCGCCACGCATCATGTGCGGCAAGCACTGAATGTTGGCGAACGAGGGGGCACGCATGTGCATTCGGTACGGGGTAGGCGAACCGTCAGAGGCGATGTAGCAACCGATTTCACCACGCGGCGACTCGATGCCCATGTACACCTCGCCCGCTGGCACCTTGAAGCCTTCGGTGAAGATCTTGAAGTGATGGATGAGAGCTTCCATCGACTCGTCGATGCGGGCTCGTGGCGGTGGCGTGACCTTCTTGTTCTGAATGCGATAGTCGCCTTTGGGCATGCGATCGAGGATCTGGCGGACAATCTTCATCGACTCGCGGATCTCGTTCAGCCTGATCGCATACCGATCGAAGGCGTCGCCGTACGTACCGACGATGACGTCGAAGTCCATCTCGTCGTAATGCAGATACGGCATGTCACGTCGAAGGTCCCATGCGACGCCGGTAGACCGCAGCACCGGCCCGGTGGCGCCAAGTGCCAACGCCTCTTCGGGAGTGATGATGCCGACACCTTGCAACCTCTCACGCCAAATCGGTTGGCCGGTCATGAGCACGTCGTACTCGTCGAGGCGCTCGGGAATGAGATCGAGCAGGCGTAGCACATCGTCGCGCCAGCCCGGAGGCATGTCTGCCGCCAGCCCGCCCGGACGGATGAAGTTGTGATTCATCCGAAGGCCGGTGACCTTCTGGAAGAAGCGCAGCACTTCCTCGCGCTCGCGCCATCCGTAAATCATCATCGACACCGCACCGAGGTCCATGCCGTTGGTTGCCATGAACAGGAGATGGCTCGACATGCGGTTCAGCTCGGCGAGCAGCATGCGCATCCACACCGCACGATCGGGAATGTCACCGTCGATGCCGAGCAACTTCTCGGTAGCCATGGAAAACACCAACTCGTTCGCGAACGGGCTGAGGTAGTCCATGCGGGTGACGTTCGTGCCACCTTGCATGAACGTGAGCTGCTCGCCGGTCTTTTCCATGCCCGTGTGCAGATAGCCGATGATCGGCTTGCACCGCAGCACGGTTTCACCCTGCAGTTCGAGCATGAGCCTGAGCACGCCGTGGGTCGACGGGTGCTGCGGACCCATGTTGATGATCATCGTTTGATCTTGATCAGGGTCTTCGGGCAGGTCGCCGAGCTTGGCGACCTCGGCCTCGCTCATACGCAGCACCGAGCCGACCTCACGCAGTAGCTGTCGGGCGCCCATCTCCGAGCGCAGCGTCATCTCTTGTGCGCCCTCGGAGGTCTGACCGACGGGAACGTTCTTCGTCCACACCGCGTCGTCAGTAGTGGTCATATCGCTCCCTCCCCGCGTAACGAGAGGTGCCTGGCACGTTTCGTTACGCGTGTCATGAGTTGGCCTCTTTGAACTGCACGGGGATTCGGCCGATGTCGTAGTCCTTACGAAGCGGGTGGCCGACCCAGTCTTCAGGCATGAGGATGCGCGTCATGTCGGGATGGTCGGTGAAGTCGATGCCGAACATGTCGAACACTTCGCGCTCGAACGCTTCGGTACCAGGATGCAGGTTGAACAAGCTGGGAAGCTGAGCATCGCTCTCTGGAACTTGGACTCGAACCCGGAGGCGACGGCGATGCGCCAGATCGAGCAGATTGACGACCACCTCGAATCGTTCGGGTTCGATGCCAGCGGGCAACGGTCGCGTCATGAACTTCAAGTAATCGACCGCGGTGAGGTCGATGATCATGACGTAACCCTCGTCGGCCAACGCACGAAACACAGACGAGTAATTGTCGCGAGAAGGGAAGATCACCTGCTGGCCGCAGCTCTCAACGAGCGGACAACCGTGCAGTTCCGGCGCGGCTGCCGCCGCTTCTTCGGCAGGCGCGTCAGCGGAGGTGTCGGTGTCGGCCATGGCTACTTGACACCCAACAGAACCGGCGTGGACGTGGCAGCAATCTCGGTGACGTGGAGGTTGGCTCCGCCCCCGGTTGCAGCGCGACGCTTGAGAATCTCACCTGTCTCGATCTTCTGATGCAGCGTCTCGATGGCATGAATCAACGTCTCGGGTGTGGGCGGGCAACCCGGTGCGTACACGTCGACGGGCACCACCTGATCGACGCCCTGAACGATGGCGTAGTTGTTGAACATGCCGCCCGACGAGGCGCACACACCCATGGAGATGACCCACTTGGGTTCCATCATTTGGTCGTACACCTGGCGCAGCACCGGCGCCATCTTCTGGCTGACGCGACCGGCAACGATCATGATGTCGGCCTGACGCGGCGAAGCCCGGAACACTTCCATGCCGAAACGCGACATGTCGTAGTGGGCGGCACCGGTGGCCATCATTTCAATTGCGCAGCAGGCCAGACCGAACGAAGCCGGCCAGGAGGAACGCGAGCGAGCCCAATTGATGAGATCTTCGAGCTTGCCGGTGATGACGTTGTGACTCAGCCCGCCGAGCCCATCAGCGAGCACGTCGTCGACGATTCCCATATGAACTCCTATGCGGCTCGGGTGTCGTCGTCGGGGATTCGTCCCTCGAGACCGACCCGGCGAATGGTGGTCGAAGAATCGCGCAACGGGGTGACCATGTCGGCGTCGGCGGCGAGACTGCGGTACGTGTGCATCGGGCCCCACTCCAACCCGCCTCGGGCGACCTCGTAGACGAACGTGAGGAAGAAGATCACCGAGAACAGCACGATCGCCCAGAACCCGAACACGCCCAGCGCCTGACGCTCGACGGCGTACGGGTAGATGAAGATGATCTCGATGTCGAACATGATGAACAACATGGCGACGATGTAGAAGCTGACCGGGAATCGTTCCGGCGGTTCCCTGCTGGGAACGATTCCACACTCGTATGGCGCTTCCTTCGCAGCGCTTGGCCGCGAAGGCGCCAACAACTTGGAAGCGATCATGCTGACGCCACCAAAGAGCAACGCCAGAATGGCGAGCACGACGAGCGGAAGGTATTCACCCATCAGGCTGCAGCGATGGCCTTCCGGGCGAGATTCTGGGCGACGAACCGGTCTCGACGGTGCAAGATGAGGCACAGCGCCAGGAACGAAATGGTGGAGCCGATGCAGATGAGTGCGGCCGGCTCACGGAGCGACCCGAGGTCGCGCACCATGAATACATATTGACGCTGCTGGGTGTCGTCGACCTGTGGCGGTGTTGGTGCGCGGCCTGGCTCTTCACGCAACTCCGTGTATGGAGCAACTTCCACAAGGGTGAAATACGGTTTGTGGAAGAAGGCGATCTGGTCGAACTCGCCGTTGGGGCCAAAACTGGGGAACGCCGACTCGTGCGGTGGATCGATCTCGAAGACTCCGGTTACCGCGTATTCGCCGACCTTGAACGCACCTTCTTCCTCGAGGAACACGGCCGCTTGAGACTGCGCCTGGCCAAACTCGGGCGCAGACGGGTCTACCTGTGCCCACCCTTCACTCACCAGTTGGGTCGCCAGGGCCGAACTGGCCGCAACCGGATCGTCAGCCTTGGTGTAGCCAAGAGGTGCATCGATCACCCCAGCGTCGTACAGCAGGCCGACGTCTTGAATGACCGTGCGACCCTCTACCTGGGTCCAGGTGGGCACGTCGCCCTTGAGCCCGATTCCGTACATCCACCAGATGCCGGCCATCAGCGCCATCCAGCCCATGAGGCCGGTGAGGGTGACGATGAAACCCAATCGAGCTCCGATGTTGGTGCCGAGTATGAGATAGATCGAACCCATCCAGACGAACACCCCGATGAGCACGGTGAGAATGCCTCGGAGTTCGGGCTCCCAGTTGATTGCAAGCAAGACCGACGACATCACAGGCTCCGCACGTATTCGACGATTTCTTGAATCTGCTGTTCGGTGAGCGCCGAACCGAAGCCCGGCATGCGCCCTGTGCCTTGCCCTTGGGTGCCGTACTTTGCGCCCTGGGTAGAGCCGTTCTTGATGAACGCGATCATGTCGGTTTCGTTGGCAAAGTGGTCGTTGGTGGCGCCCCCAGTGAGGTTCGGGGCAAATGCGCCTTGGCCAGAAACCCCGGGGTCACCCCAGCTCCAGCCCGGCGTGTGACAACGCGCACAGCTGTACGCACCGCTTGCGAACTCGAGATTGAACAGGGCCTCGCCGCGTGATGCGTACTCGCCGTTTTCGACCGCCTGATCGGCTAGGACGTCGAGGTTGGCTTGGTTTTCGGCAGGCAGATGACCAGACGGGCAAGTGATGGGATCCTCTTCGCCTTCGCCACAGTTCTCACGCGGAATCTGAATGCTCTTGAGGTATGCGATGAGCGTGTCGATCTGCTGATCGTTCATTGGCCCACCGCCTTGCACACCCCAGGGCGGCATGGGCGAGAACGTACGGCCGTACACCAGAATGTAACGAATCTCGTCTTCGCTGAACCGATAGAAGATGGTGTTGAGCGAAGGGGCCTTCCAGTTGACCGAGTTGATGGCTCCGGTCGTAGGGTCGATCAACGGAAACGGCGCCGCACCGCCACTTGCGGTCATGCCGCCGTGGCACCCTGCGCAGTTGAAGCCACCGTTTGCGGTGGTTTCGAAAGCGCCTGCTCCCCCACTCGATGAACTCTTCTTCCTTTGCCTCCGTTGCTCCGGTGAGACGGGCGGGCTCGAGAATCCAGTACAACGGCAACGCGATGACGATGACGACCATCAGGATCACGCCGATGCCCAGCACTCGGGTGAGGCGCGGACCTTCGAGTTCCTCGTCGTCGTAATACTTCTTGCGGTTCGCTGCGAGCTCGATTTCCGAGCCGAGTTCGTCGCGCGACTGACGAATGTTCAAGAACGCGTAGACCGCCCATCCGGTCAGGATGACCGTGAACAGCAGCCACGCGATCGATGTGGAAGTGAGTGCAAGCATCAGTGTTCAGCGGCTCCGACGCAGTGAGGACCCTCGGCCTCTTGGCCGGTGGTGTTGGTGCCGATGGGACGGCCCTGCCAAATGGTGCCAGTGTCGATGATGACATCGCCTGCCGGTGTGATCGTGGCGGCGAAGTGATCCATGCCGCGAGGCGCTGGCCCGCCCTTCTTTTCGCCAACTCGGTTGTATTGCGAACCGTGGCAGCCGCACTCGAACCATTGGCTGGTGGCGCATTGGGGAACACGGCAGCCAAGATGCGGGCACTTCTGGTATTGCACCGTGATGCCTGCCCGCATGTTCTCCAGCAACGCCGGCTGGTAGGTCGCTTCGGCCTTCGGCAGCGAATCGGCGGGATAGCTGGTGATCCACGCTCGGGCCTCGGGCGCATAGAAGAAGCCGTTGCCGGCGGTGATGCCAGCCTTGATGTCGCTGAGCCTGCCCACTGGAACCTTGCCACCGAACCCGCCGGTCTTCGTCGGCCACAGGAACGCCACGAAACTGGCAGCAGCAAAGGTGCCAAGGCCGGCGGCCATGAGCGAGATGATGGCACGGTTGAAGAACATGCGACGGCTGACGCCGAGCGCATCGGGGTCGGGCGCGATCCACGGGGTGAGACCGGTGTCACCGGTGACCGGCACCACGCTCACCCCGGCACGGGCAACTGCGCCCTCGGCTTCGGCGTCGGCCGCTGACCGTGCGGCTGGCACGGTGACTTGGGTGGCCCGCGCTGCCGTATCACGGCGCTTCGTTTCGGCGCTCAACGCACCGGCACCACGAACGTCGGAGCGGCGCGCCAACGTCATGAAGGCGATTGCTCCAAGTACCACGGCCACGCCGATGGCTATTGCGATGACTGCGGTTGCACTCATGCTCTGTCTCCTTTTCCGATTGCTACCTGTCGCTCACAGCTCGAAGAACAAGCCGTCGCGCCAGGGCAGCGTGAAGTTGAATCCGGGACCCCGGAAGAACGAACCGATCATGACCAGCACAGCCCAGAACATGAGGTGCACTGTCATCAATGAGATGGCGAACTTGCGATCTTCGGGTTTGTTCGATGGGTTCTTGTCGATGTAGGGGGCAAAAATCAACACGATGAGCCCGACACCAGGAATGGTCACACCGGCGATCATGGGGTGGAACATCGTGAGCAGTTCCTGCAAACCAAGGAAATACCAGGGGGCCTTCGAGGGGTTCGGGGTTTGGTTGGGGTTCGAGTGCTGCAGCAGCGGAGCGTTCACCCAGATCGAGAACATGAACGTGAACACCAAGCAGGCAAGCGCAGCGACGAACTCGGCAGCCAGCAGATGGGGCCATGTGTGGACCTTGTCGACCGGCTGTGCCTTGACGTCTTGAATCGAACCCGACTTGACGACGGTGAGCAAGCGTTGAGTGTGACCACCCGGGCCGGCGCCAACGGGAACTCCCCCACCAGTCGGAGTGGCCTGAACGACCGAAGCGACCTTTTCCTGCACCGCAACTCCGCCGCCTGTGGCCTCGCCGCCGGCGGTCTTTGCCTTCGCCGCTTTGCTGCGCTCGAGCAGGTGTGCGGGAATACGCGAATCTCCGGCGGCGACAGGTTCGGCGGCTGCGGCTGCGGGCGCGTCAGCAGGAGCGGCTGCGGCCGGCTCACTGGCCGCTTTGTCGCGGGCCTGTTGTGCCCGCTTCAGCAGATGCTCTGGGATCTCAGTCATGCCTGCATGCTCCGATCAGTGTCACAGCGTCGATTTGTTCATAGCGGCCCACTGATGCCGCCGTCTTTACGGACTCGCCAGAAGTGGATCGCCATGAAGATGACGATGATGAACGGGAAGAACAACACATGCAGCACGTACCAGCGCAGCAGCGTTTCTGAACCGATTTCGGCGCCCCCGAGCAGCACGAACCGCACGTCCTGGCCGAACACGGGCGTGTAACCCATCATGTTCGTACCCACGGCGACCGCCCACAGCGCCAACTGGTCCCACGGGAGGAGATAACCGGTGAACGACAACAGCAACGTGAGCTTCAACAGAATGACACCGATGACCCAGTTGAACTCGCGCGGCGCTTTGTACGCACCGTGGTAGAAGACGCGGGCCATGTGTAAGAACACCGAGATCACCATGAGGTGAGCGCCCCATCGATGCATGTTTCTGACCAACAAGCCGAAGGTGACGGACGTTTCCAGGTTGGAAATGTCGTTCCACGCCGCGGTGGCTTCCGGGCGGTAGAAGAACATCAAGAAGATGCCGGTGACGGTGAGCAGGATGAACAGGAAGAAGCTCAACCCGCCGAGGCACAGCGTGTAGCTGACCTTGACCGCGTGCCGCTTCACCTTCACGGGGTGCAGGTGGTAGAGCACCGAGTTCATGATGACGTAGCTGCGGTTACGCGGGCTGTCTGAGTATCCCTTGCGGAAGATCGAACCCGGTCGGAAAATGCTGGACCAAACCTGACCGCCTTGAACCTGACCAACTACCTGCTGGGCGCGTTCTTTCGGAGTGGGTTTTGGAGTGTCGTCGATGATCTTTGCCATGTTGATCTCTGTTGATCTCTGTGAATCTCTTGTGGTCTCTGGCTCAGAGCCTCATGCCATAGCCGTAGCCATGGCTGTTGGTTCGGGCATGGAAATCGCCTGCGGCGGTGGACTGGCCGACCTTGCCGAGGATGATGACACCCGTTGGGCAGCGGTCGACACACAGGGCGCATCGGGTACAGATGTCGTCGTCGATGATGAACATGAACGCATCGGATGGGTCGATACCCGGTTGTTCGGTGCCGTCGGCCTCGACGATTGCCGACGTGTTGACCATGTGGATGCACTTCCACGGGCAAATGTCGACGCAGCCCTCGCAAGCGATGCACTCTGTTTGGTCGATGTGGATGAACTGCTTGGGCTTGACCGCGCGCGACAAATAGTCGGCGTCCACCTCGACGAGTTGGTACTCGTCGGTGTACGGCATCATCGGCGGATTGGCGTCGGTCTTCGCCATGGCGGTGCTCTCAGGCCTTCTTCACCAGCGGACGCCCATAGGAGGAGGTCGCCAGTTCGGTCGAAACGTTGTCGCCGCGGCTCTGCCACCACTTCCACATGAACAGCAGCAACCCAAAGAAGTAGAGGTGGATGATGACGACGATGATGTCGCGGACTGCCTCGTACTGGAGCGTGATCGGGTTCCACCCACCCAACGACTGTGGCTTGAGAATGCCCCCCGGGCCATAGATGATCTTCGTCTTGTCCCAGCCGAGCTCTTTGTCGGCATGGTCGATCCATTGGTGAGGCACCACGCCGAACGAGAGGAACAACACGCCGAATGTGTACACCGAGCCCAACATGGCTTCACCCCACGAAAACGGAGAACCTTTCGGACGGCGCTTGCCGTACGGGATCGCCAACAACGTCAACGTGGTCGCGGCGACGAACGACACCAAGAACGCCGTGTTGACGAATGGTATGGCGTAACCCTCAAGCGGGTTCCACGGGTTGAAAGCGATCATCGCGGTCGTAGTTCCCTCTCGGGTGTCGTGTCGTGTGCCGTCATGTTCGGGGTGTGATCTGCTTGCTTCTCTGAAGAAAAATCATGGCTCGTGACTCGTCGCACGAACTCTGCGTTGCACTGTAGTCGCCGAGTGCCGAGCTGCCATATCTCGATCATTTCGCCAGCCGTCTCGCCAGCCTCGGCTCGCCCTCGAACCGAGCCAACCGTCTGGGCCAATAGTCTGGCAACCAAGTTTGACCCACGCGACAGGTTGTGAATAAGTGCACGACCCGTCGACCTCAGACCAGTCGACTCAACCGGCGCTGGCCGCCTCGATCGCAGCGGTGGCTTGGGCCGGGCGTCCAGCCAGAATTCCGGTGACACCCATATCGACCAACGACTCGTAGAACGCTTGGTTCTCTTGAGTAGCGGCGTCGTTGGGCCATACCCAGACGGCAACGCCCGAGTCCGCCGCAAGCTGAAGCACCTCAGGTTTCAGCACCACGATCTCGTCGTAGACAGGCGGGATCTGAACGACGTCGTGGTAGTCCGCGAGCGCCGTACCTGCCAGCACCCATGCCGCCATTTCATCGACGCCGGGGCTCGTGGCCACGTCGGGTGCCGCTTCGTGAAACGCCGCCACCGTCGCTGAGTCGAATGAGACGACGATCGTCGAGTCGAGTCGACCGAGTCGTGTGAGTTCCGACGCAAGCGCTTGTGCCACCGCCGCCCCTGCTTCGCCATTCGGCTTGATTTCGATGTCGAACGGCATGCTGGGGAACGCGTCGGCGAGTTCGGCCAGAGTGATGATGCGGAAGTCATCCGGCGTGAAACCCGCTGGTGGGGGTACTTGCCCGGTACGCACTCCCCTGAACACGTACGACTCGATGGGCAGGTCCTGACACGGCCAGCACTCAGGGCTGAACCAGTAGGCGTTGTCGAGCGCCTGCAGAGTTGCCAAGTCGGTGTCGGCAACCACGAGCGTTTGGTCCGTGGTCTTGTGCGTATCTGCGTCGTGCTGGACGATGAGTTCACCGTCGGAGGTGAGCCACACGTCCATCTCCAACATGTCCGCTCCGTCGGCCACCGACTGGGCATAGGCGTACATCGTCGAATGCGGGTAGTCCTGGTCGCCGCCGGCGTGCGCGATGTTCAGGACGTTCCCAGACTCAAGTAGTTGATCTATGGACGGTGGCCCCAGGTCGGGCAACGTCGTTTCGGGAGCAGCGGTTTCTGACACCGTCGTTGCGGGCACCGTGGTTTCCGGTGCCGTGGCTTCCGGCGTGGTCGTTGCTGGCACCGTCGTGGCAGCTGTTGCCGTGGCTGGTGCTGTCGTGGCTGTTGCAGTTCCGACGGCCGTCGACGCGACAGTGGTTGACGGGGCGGTGCCGGTGTCGTCGCTGCCGCCGCACGATGCCGCAAGCATCGAAACGACCGCGATTGCGACGACGTCTCGAACCCGCCGTACTGATTCAGGTCGTGCACGCTCAGAAGTCATGACCACATCCTCCCACTCGATCTCGATTTGTGTGCTCTCAGCGACGGAATTCAGGATCTTGGTCCGCTGGCGTCTATCGTTTCGGGCGAGCGAAGTCGCGGCGACGCGGCACAGCACAACATCGATAGCCAGCACAGGAACCACGAGAGGAACAGCGTGACTGAAATACCCGATCATCTGCTGAAGCGAAGCCGCGAGCGCCGTTCCGCGCTCGGCCTCGGCGGCGACGAAGACTCGGGTACTTCGGCTCCTGCTGCGTCGGCCCCAGCGAAGGTCGAATCCGTTGCGGCGGCCGCACCCGCTGTTGCGGCACCAGCTGGCCGCGCAGGTGTGCCTGCCCCCGCTGCTGCGGCCAAGTCCAAGCCAGACACACCGGTGGTGGCTGCGTACAAGCGCCGCAAGCGCGTGCCGTTCTGGGCCATGGCGGCGCTGAGCTTCATGCCGGTTTGGGCCTTCATGTACGCCCGATCCGTCACCGCGCAACCAGAAGAAGCAGCTGGTGCACTCGCGGTCGGCGAAGAGACCTACGGGTCGTGCTCCTCCTGCCACGGCGGCGAAGGCCAAGGTGTCGCTGGGTTGGGTTACCAGTTCTCAGACGGCGAAGTGTTGCTGTCGTTCCCCCACATCGAAGACCAGATCCGATACGTGTATTTCGGCACCGCCGGCTACAACCTCGCGGGCGTCGAGATCTACGGCAACCCAGACCGTGAAGGCGGCGCGCACATCGCGGGGGCTCGCGGGCTCATGCCGAACTGGGGTGTCGATACCGGCGGCGATCTCACCGACGCAGAGCTGCTCGGCGTCATCTGCCACGAGCGCTTCACTCTGGGCGGCGAGGCCCTCGAAGGCGAGGAGTACGAAAAGTGGTGCTCAGAAGAGTCACCGATCTTCGACGCCATCGAAAGCGGAACGACCACATTGATGACCGTCCACGAGTTCGACGACACCGTCATGCCCATCGGCCCAGCGCCGGTCCCCGGCTCGCCAGCCAGCGAATAGCAGCACCAGGCCCGCCATGAGCGTCGGGCATCCAAACGCGACCGCCGATGTACTCATTGTCGGTGGTGGGCCAGCTGGTGCCTCAGCTGCTATCCAACTCGCGCGAGCAGGGCGGCGCGTGACCATCGTTGAACGTCGGGTGGGCGCACATAGGTCGTGCGGCGGTTTGCTGACGCCGCGTGCTGTCACCGCGCTCCGAGATCTGAACGTTGCTCTGCCGCCCGAATCTCACCGCGTCGATCACGTGCGATTCACCTTTCAAACCGATGGAGAACATCGCAGCGGCAAACGATCTGAACTGCCCGCCACATCGGTGAGATGGCCAAGCGACAACGACGTGGCCGATCACGGTCTCGTCGTTCCCCGCCATTTGCTCGACCGACGACTCCTCGATGAAGCCGCGAGTCTGGGAGTGCAGGTACTCGACGGGCACACGGCAACGGCGCCCATCGTGGAACGAGGTTTCGTGCGAGGTGCGCTCTTGAACGACTCGCCGGGAACGTCGTTCGAGTTCCGGGCGTCGTATCTGGTCGTTGCCGACGGTGCCAACAGCCGCTTCGGGCGCTCCCTCGGAACCTTCCGTCGGCCGTCGTGGCCACACGCGGTCGCCGCTAGTGCAACGCACCGATCGGGCCTGCATGACGCCAGCGAAATCGAACTCGTCTTCGGTCTTCGCGACCGCGGGGGTACACCGGTCACCGGGTATGGATTCATGTTTCCTCGCGGCGACGGCTCCGTCAACGTCGGAGTTGTCGTCATGTCGACCTCCCCGTCGTTTCAGGTGATCAATCTGCCCCATCTGCTGGAACAGCTCGTCCGCGACCACGCCGATCGTTGGCGGCTCGACTCGCCTACTGGCGGCATCTCGGACCGTGCACTGCCGCCTGGCGTTGGTGGTCGCATACCGATGGGCGGATCGGTGGGGCCGCAGGCAGGGCCGACATTCTTGGTGGTGGGCGATGCGGCGGGGGCGGCCAATCCGCTCACCGGCGCTGGAATCGAATACGCCATCCAGACCGGACTGATCGCCGGAGAGGTGGTGACCGAGGCGCTCGCGTCCGAGTCGGCTACCGCCCTGCAGCGTTACCCGAAAGCGGTCAAAGAACGATACGGCGCGTACTTCAAAGTGGGCCGGCTCACCACCCGGTTCCTGGGCAATCCTTCGTTGCACCGGCGGATCTCCCGATCGGTCGCGACCAGCGCCACAGCCGCCGACGCATACCTCAGGTTGGGCACCAACCAACTTCGCAGCGGCAGTCTCGGCCCGGCCGAACTTGCCTACCGCGTCGGACGCACCATTGCCCTCGTCGCCCCCGACTCCTAACTTGCCTGGGGGTCAGACGCCCAGCGATGGTTCACATGGCGGAGGCGAGGAGCGCTGCCGGCGCAGCTCTCAGTGCCGCCACGGCGTCGTTGCGTGGCATGCCGTCGAGCGCGGCCACTGCGGAGGCGACGTAATCGTTGGCCACCTCGACTGCTTCGAAAATCCCACCGCTGGATCGGACGATGGCAAGCGCTTTGTCTCGTTCGGCGGCTTCGAGGGGCTTGCCCAACAGGTCGGCAAGCTCATCGGCGGCCGCGTCCCCGCCGGCCAGAGTGCGCAACACCGGAAGGGTGTACACGCCTTCTTCCATGTCGTGCCCAGCAGGTTTGCCCAGTCGCTCAGACGTGGACGTGATGTCGAGCAGGTCGTCGACGATCTGGAACACCATTCCGTAAGCGTTCCCGTACGTGGTGAGCGCTTCGATGACGGCGCGGTCGAGGCCACCCACGATGCCGCCAATACGGGCCGCGGTGCCGTACAGCGATGCTGTTTTTCCGTGAATCGACGTGAGATAGCTGGACTCGGATCGACCCACGTCGTAGGTGTGACGCAACTCTTGGATCTGCCCCTCGCACAGCCAACCAATGGTTTGCGCGAGCAGGCCGGCCACTTCGGTTCCGAGCGACGCAGCGATCTCTGAAGCCCGCGCCAGCAAGAAGTCACCCGCCAAGATCGCTTGCAGGTTGCCCCACCGAGCATTGACGGTCTCGACGCCTCGGCGCGTGGTTGCCTCGTCCATCACATCGTCGTGGCATAACGAGCCGGTCTGTACGAGTTCGCACGCCACGCCGCCGCGCACCACATCATCGCTGGCTGGGTTGCCCGCGACCTGGGAGGCGACGACCGCGAGCACCGGGCGCAACCGCTTGCCCCCAGCGACAATGAGATGGTTCGCCAACTCGGTGAGGTGGGCGTCTGAGGTGACCACTGCGGCGGTCATCGCCGCTTCGATTCGCTTGCGGTCTGTGTCCATGCCAGGCATGGCGAGCAAGGGTGACTTCGAAGGCGCGCTCGACACGAACGCCAGACTATGCGATGGAACCAGCACCACCCACCCCCACCGATCGTCGGGTGCCACAGGGAGGTTCGCAGATGACCGATACACTGGTCTCACATATTCGCCGCTCACCGAAAGGCGACACACATGTTCGAAAGATTCACCGATAGAGCCCGCAGGGTTGTTGTTCTCGCACAAGAGGAAGCACGGCTGCTGAACCACAGTTACATCGGCACCGAGCACATTCTGCTCGGGCTCATTCACGAGGGCGAAGGCGTTGCCGCGAAGGCGCTGGAGTCGCTGTCGATTTCGCTGGAAGCGGTTCGCAACCAAGTCGAAGAGATCATCGGCCAGGGGGGCTCGTCGCCTTCAGGCCACATTCCGTTCACACCGCGCGCCAAGAAGGTTCTCGAGCTGTCGTTGCGTGAGGCGCTACAACTGGGCCATAACTACATCGGCACCGAGCACATCTTGCTCGGCCTCATTCGTGAGGGCGAAGGCGTTGCCGCTCAGGTGCTCGTGAAGCTTGGCGCAGACCTCAGCCGGGTTCGTCAACAGGTCATCCAGCTCCTGTCGGGTTACCAGGGCCCAGCCGGTGGCGCCGGCCAAGGTTCGGGTTCCAGCTCTGGTCGAGGCAGCGGCGAGCAATCGGGTGCGGGCGCCAGTGGCGCCAAGGGTGGCGGCGGAAGCGACGACGAGAAGAACAGTCAGATCCTCGATCAGTTCGGTCGCAACCTCACCCAGATGGCTCGCGATCATCAACTCGACCCAGTCATCGGTCGCACTCGTGAACTCGAACGTGTCATGCAGATTCTCTCGCGGCGCACCAAGAACAACCCGGTGCTCGTGGGCGAACCGGGCGTCGGCAAGACCGCCATCGTCGAGGGCCTCGCCCAGATGATCGTCAACAACGACGTGCCCGACACGTTGCACGACAAGCAGCTCTACACGCTCGACCTGGGCGCCCTCGTCGCCGGTTCGCGCTATCGCGGCGACTTCGAAGAGCGCCTGAAGAAGGTGCTCAAAGAAATCAAGACCCGCGGCGACATCATCTTGTTCATCGATGAAATCCACACACTCGTCGGTGCCGGAGCCGCTGAAGGCGCCATCGACGCCGCGTCGATCCTCAAGCCCATGCTTGCTCGTGGCGAGCTGCAAACCGTCGGTGCCACGACGCTCGACGAGTACCGCAAGCATGTCGAAAAAGACGCTGCGCTCGAGCGGCGCTTCCAGCCGGTGCGGGTGGAAGAGCCCACGTTGGCGCACACCATCGAGATCTTGAAGGGCATCCGCGACCAGTACGAGTCGCACCACCGGGTCACCATCACCGACCAAGCGTTGGTGGCGGCAGCCAACTTGTCAGATCGTTACATCGCCGACCGGCATCTGCCCGACAAGGCGATCGACCTCATCGACGAGGCAGGCGCTCGGCTGCGCATCAAGCGCATGAAGACGCCGCCCGACCTGCGTGAAATCGAGCGCAAGCTCGACGACATTCAAGAATCGAAGAAGCGCGCCGTCGAAGAGCAGCAGTTCGAAGAGGCGGGCCGCCTTCGCGATCAAGAGAAGGCACTCCTCGAAGAGAAGTCTGTCAAAGAGCGCGAGGTCAAAGCCGAAGGTGTCGACCTGTTCGACGAGGTCGACGAAGAGGCCATTGCCGAAGTGCTGTCATTGTGGACCGGCATCCCGGTGTACAAGCTCACCGAAGAAGAGACCGCCAAGCTCCTCAACATGGAAGGCGAACTGCACAAGCGAATCATCGGCCAGGAAAACGCCGTCGCCGCCGTCAGCCAGTCGATTCGCCGCACTCGCGCCGGTTTGAAAGACCCGAAGCGTCCCAGCGGCTCGTTCATCTTCCTGGGCCCAACTGGGGTCGGCAAGACCGAGCTGGCCAAGACGCTGGCCGACTTCTTGTTCGGCGACGACACGTCGCTGATCACGCTCGACATGAGCGAGTACATGGAGAAGCACACCGTGTCGCGTCTGGTGGGTTCTCCCCCGGCTACGTCGGTTACGAAGAGGGCGGCCAACTCACGGAAGCCGTGCGCCGCAAGCCGTTCTCGGTGGTCCTGTTCGACGAAATCGAAAAGGCCCACCCCGACGTGTTCAACACGCTGCTGCAGATTCTGGAAGAGGGCCGTCTCACCGACAGCCAGGGTCGTTCGGTCGACTTCCGCAACACCGTGCTCATCATGACGTCGAACCTCGGCACACAAGATCTGCGCAAAGCCAACGTCGGGTTCACCACCGGTGATTCGGCCATGAGCTACGAACGCATGAAGGAAAAGGTCAACGACGCGTTGAAGACCCACTTCCGGCCCGAGTTCCTCAACCGCATCGACGAGACCATCGTGTTCCACGAGTTGTCTCGCGACGAGGTCGTGCAAATGGTCGATCTTCAGTTGGTCCGGCTCACCGGTCAGCTCGAAGGTCAAGGGCTTGGCATCGAGGTCACCACGGCAGCGAAGCAGCTGCTCGCAGAGTTGGGTTACGACCCGCAGCTCGGTGGCCGCCCGTTGCGGCGCGCCATTCAGCGCAACATCGAAGATCCGTTGTCTGAGAAGCTGCTCTACAAGCAGTTCTCGGCTGGCGAGATCATCGTGGTCGACGTCGAGCCAGACCCAGACAAGCCGGGCAAGCAGCGCTTCGTGTTCACGTCGGTGGAGGGCTTCATTCCGCCAGCCGCAGTGGAACTCGCCATCACGGCTACGGGCCCAACTGTCACCGCTACCGACGACGAGCCAGAAGCTCCGGTCGTCGAGCCAACCTGATCATCCGACTGCTGGGGGTCAGGCACCCAGCGATGCGCACGACACTGTGCTCTGCCATGCATCTGGCACGTCGCTGGGTGCCTGACCCCGAGCGATTGCCCCTGCATGGCGAGTCATCCCTGAGAAGATAGAACTTCGTGATCCGCCGCTCTCTTGCTCTCCTCGTGTGCTTGGTCGCGCTCAGCGCGCTGCCGACTCGACGTGACCGTTACGGTCGACATGGAGACCGACGGCACCGGCACCGTCACCGTATTGGCGATTGCAGACGAAGATCTCGTCAACCGCGTGCCCGGTATCGCCGACGACCTTCGACTCGAAGACGCTGTTGCTCAGGGCTGGACCATCGACGGGCCAACGGTTGCCGCAGACGGTTCGATGACCGCAACAATGACGCACCCGTTCCGGTCGAAAGAGGAGCTTGCCAACCTGCTCAACTCGATCGGCCCGCCGTTCACCAACATGCAGGCGGCCCGCAACACCGCTGACGAACAAACAACGAACGCAGATCGACGGAACACTCGTGCTCGCCAACGGTTTCGAGTCGTTCGCCGACGCCGATCTCATGGCAGCGGTAGGCGGATTGCCCTTCGCTGAAGAGATCGCCGCCTCAGGCGCAACGCCTGAATCAGCGTTGTCGGTCACGTTCCGAGTGTCGTTGCCAGGTGAGCTCATCAGCTCCGAAACCGGTAGCGAAGTAGGCGATGGCGTCATCGAATGGGTAGCGCCGCTCGACGGCACGTCCGTCGAGTTGAATACGTCGACGGTGCAACGACCGGCAGGGTCGGGCGGCGCCTGGGCCGAACCGGTGTCTCAAGTTGCCTTCGTCGCGCTGATTGTTTGGGTGGCAGTCGCCACCGCATTCATCGGTTTCGTCGCATGGGCCCGTCGCAAGAAGCGCGCTCGTCGGGAGCGGGCACTCGCAGGTCTGAAGCACACGGGGCGCTGATCTTTCCCCGGCCTTGACCACCGGCCCGTAGATTGGTGGGCGTGGCCGATGGAAACGACTCCGAAGCACCCGCGCCACGTCCGTACCTCATTGGTGTGGCCGGCGGGAGCAACTCAGGCAAGACCACGATTGCCGAGCGACTGGCTGACACCATCGGCGGCGACCAGCTGTCGCTGATTCGCCTCGACTCGTATTACGTCGATGAGCTCGACAAGCCCATCGAGGTGCGGGCGGCGACCAACTACGACCACCCCGACGCGTTCGATTGGGAACTCCTCAACGACCATTTGGCAGCGTTGGCGCTCGGTGCGTCAGTCGAGATCCCCATCTACGACTACACGAACTATTGCCGATCGAGCTCCACCGTCATCGTGCCTGCCGCTCGAGTGATCGTCGTTGAAGGCATTCTTGTGCTGTGGGAACGTCGGCCTCGCGAACGTTTCGATCTGAAGATCTTCATCGACACGCCAGCCGACCTCAGATTGATCAGACGACTCAGGCGTGACGTCGCCGAACGCGGACGAACCACCGACAGCGTTCTCGACCAGTACCTCGAAACGGTTCGGCCCAGCCACGAACGGTTCATCGAACCATCGAAGCAGTTCGCCGACGTGATCATTCCGGAGGGCGGCATGAACCGGCCGGCGATTGAAGTACTGCTCGCACGAGTGCGCGAGCTGGCCCACCCGGAAAGCTGAAGCTCTAGCCCTCTGTGGTGTCGGTGGGATCTACCGTTGTTCCGGTGTCGCCCGAGTCGGCCACCGTGGTCGTGGTGACCAGGCCCTGCAACTCGTCGAGCGGGATGTCGGCGATGTCATTGCCCATGGCCACGAGCACGGTGGCATCGCCGATGTCGCCGCTGGCAACCGGTGGTGGCGTGGGAAGCTCCAACAGTTCGATCGGAGCGCCGCCGAGCGTGAAGTGCACCGATTGAGCAACTTCGAGCGATAGGGGTACCGAAGCGTTGTAATACACCTTCGACACCTCGAGCGGGCCCTCACTGCTATCGGTCGGTTCGCCCATGGTGAACTCGACGAGAGCCAAACGATCACTCAACCGGCCGGCGCCACCGTCGACGCGGCTGGCGTTGGCAACCACAACCGTCGCACCCTCGGTGACGATCACCGGAACGGTGGTGGCTGGCACCGTGGTGGTGGTGGGCAGCGCAACGGTGGTGGCCGGTATGGTCACGGCCGCGGCAACCGTGGTTGGCACGGTGGTGGCTGCTGGGTCGTCGTCGCCGCCACAAGCGGCCAGGGTGAGCGTGAGCGCTGCTGCGCCAGCGACAGCGGCGAGGTGCGTGAAACGACGGGACATCGAGCCTGCCGCAGCGCGCTGAGTGGCGGCGTTGCCCGATGCGGACGAGGTGGGCTCGATCGTTGCGTTAGTCACACGACACACGCTAGCGAACTTGCGCCCCTCCGTGCAGGCACCACGGTCGAGCGGTGGTACTGTGCGCTGTCAGATCTCGCAGTCCACCCGCACCAGAAGTTCGGCCAAGTCATCCGGAACCGTCATCTCGACGTCGGGTACCGGCCCCACGATGTTCGCTTCTGCAGCCACCAGCATCAAATGACGGACCACATTGGCGTCCCACTGTTGACCAGCGTTCGAAGTCAAGATGGCGAGTGACATCCCAACGGGAAGCCCTTTGCGGTACTCGCGGTCGTGGGTGATCGCGTCGAACGCGTCACATACCGCGATGATTCGAGCCTCGATCGGAATCTCCGAACCGATGAGGCCATCGGGGTAGCCGGCGCCGTCAACCCGTTCGTGATGGGCCCGCACGATGTGGGCGCATGGGCCGAGCAGCCGGTCAGTCGTCAGCATCTGAGCGCCGTCCGCAGCGTGCTGTTGGACGATGCGGAACTCATCTGCCGACAGCGGGCCGGGCTTGCTGAGGATCTCTGCGGGCACGAGCGTCTTACCAACATCGTGCATGACGGTGGCAAGGCCGAGGTTGCGGCGCTGTTCGATCGACAGCTTCATCCGATCCGCAACCTTCAGCGCCATATCCCGCCGTGCCGACAACCTCGCGGTCTGCGGCAGCCGTGAGTAGGTGTTGACTCACCAACGGGCTCGCCATGAGGTCGAGCCCAAGGAACGGATCGACTGCGAGCACCGGAGCGAAGGTTTCCTGAGTGGCCGCAGCCCGCTTGGCCACCGAGATGGTCGAGCCAGCCAATGCCAACGCGGATACGAACCCAACCGCACGAAGGCCCCAAAATCCGAGGCCGAAGACGTCGGCGAGAGGCGTGAGCGCAGTCACGCCAAGACCAGCGAGGGCCAGCCACATCACGAGGAACCGTGGCGAACCGCTGGTCACATGACGGCGATGAAATCGAGCGGTCAATGCCATCACCGAAATGAAAGAGATGACGCACACAGCGATTGACAACGGGCCTCGTGGGCTCGGCTCAGGCCACACGTCAGGCAACCCAGCGAGTGCGAACGCAACCACGAACGCTGCCAGGGTCGACAGCAGCGACCAGTCGCGCCAACGAAGCGCGCACCAACGGCCCCAGGGGGTGTTGGCGAACAGCACCGGCAACGACGAGACAACGAATGCCGGCAGCAGCAGCAGCGCAGCAGTCGCGAATGCTTCGTTGTCTGTGTAGAGGGCATCTGGAGTCACCGCCGCGTTGGCTGCGGCGAGCACGCTCATCGACAGCAAACCGTTGCCGATGAGACCGAGTTCGGCAATGTTGCGGCGATCCGCCGCAGCGATGGTGATGACAGCGGTGGTCATCATGACGACGGCGGTCACCGCCCCCAACGCAGCAAACGCCGAAGGCTCCTCCCAACCCCAGTTGAACGGGCTGAACAAGCTGAGTGCGGCGACGATGCCAAGGAGCCCACACGCCACCATCAACAACACGTTGAGTCGAGGCACCCCGGCGGGTCGAGCAAGAGGCGACGAAGGTGGCGCAACATCGAACATTGTCACACCGTCTTATCGGCCGGTCGGCCCCCGTCTTGAGGGCGTGCGGGGCCATCGGCGCTCGATCCCGCGCCGATGGCCACCCGTGGTGACGTCGAGATGGCGTCGAGATGGCGTCAGCCGGTGAGCAGGTCGGGCAACAGCACGGCATCAATCGCGTGGATGATCCCGTTGCTTGCTGGCACGTCCGTGACAATGATGTTCGCCCCGTCGATCGTTGCGCCGTCGATCGCGGTGAACTCACGGTTCAACATGCGGATGCGGTCGGAACTGGTGACATCGGCAGCGTCGCGGCTCCCCTTGGCCACGTGGTAGAGGAGGACCTCCGTCAGCACCGCTGTGTCGATCGAGCAAACCGTGTCGGCGGTCACCCCAAGCGTCTCGAAGAATGCATCGTCGGTAGGGGCGAACACGGTGTATTGACCGCGTTGTGTCAGCGTTGCGGGCACGACCGGATCGGCGCACAGAACGGCGGCGATCAGAGTGTCGAACGCTCCGGCGTACTGACCCGAACTGTTCACGGCGACAGCGACGTCGACGATCGAGTTCGGAGCGGTCGGTTTTGCGTCTGCGACCGGCGCGACAACAGCTGTGGCACCGAGGGCGATGGTGGTGGCGGCGATGAGCTTCTTCATTGTGGTTCTCCGAGAGGTTGAGCGGTGGGACTTGGCGGGTGTCCAGCGGCTGGACACTCTGTATTGCGACGCGACTGCCTCCGTTGGATGCGCACACGAGCTTCAATCTGGTCGCGACCCATTCGGGCAAATCGCCTGGCCGCCGTTGGTGGTGGTGGTGGTGGTGACGCGGCCGGGGGGAGGCCACCACCCTTGCCTCACGGGGCTGTCGGGACTTGGATGACCTCGTGAGGATGCGCGGTAGTGAGAGCCGTTGGGGAACTGACCGAAGTTTCGGTCGGGGCGCCATCGGCATGATCGCCCTGCGGACGTGGCAGCGCACCTGGCGCCAATGCATGCTCCTGGCCATCGTGATTGCACTGGCGCTCGGCGTGGTGCTCGCCGTGCTGCTAGGTGCCGCTCGATCCGAGACTGCGCTGGACCGACTTCGGGCTGAAACAGTGGCGTCAGATCTGTTGCTTGGTGGCGGCGACCAAGTCGGCACCCTCCTCGACAAGGTCGTGTCGGCGGAGGGGGTCATTGCGGCGGGCGCGGGCCGCGAGCTCTTCGTCAAGCCCAAGGGGTCGGAGCTCTTCCCTGGCTACAACCTCCAGTCGTTTGCTCCGTACCCGTTGCCGGGCGGGGTGCCAGTGGACGTGCCTGTCATCATCGAGGGTCGTGCCCCTGACCAAGCGATGGTCGACGAGGTGCTGATGAACCAGGCCCTAGCTGATGAGCTCGGGCTCCGGGTGGGCGACAGCGTGATGCTCGAATCGGAGAGTTTCGAGTGGGTGGAGGCGTCCTTCCGCGGTCAGGATCCTGGCCCGCCGGACGGTCCGGAGGTGGAGGCCCTGCTGGTGGGCCTGGGTCTCGCGCCGGTTGACTTCACCCGAACGGGGAACGTGCTGTACCTCACCGCCGCCTACGCGGACCGGTACCAAGACCAGGTTCGCACCTACGGGTTCGTGAACGCGGCCCTCACCGAAACCCGGCTCGCACAGGTAGAAGCCGAACAGAGCTTCGCAAACGGCGTCGAGGACGATGTCGAGGTGCAGCCGTCACCGAACAGCCGCGCTCAGGCAGTTGAGGACAGCCTCGCGACGATCGCTGTCGCCCTGCGCCTCGTAGCCGCCACGTTCGGCCTGGCAGCCTTGGCCGTCGTCGGTCTGCTGACGGTTCGTCTGGCCCGCGAGGTCGCCACCGACCGGGCCACATTGATCGCGATCGGCTGGACGAAACGTCATGTGATGGGGCTGGCCTTCGTCGTGCTGGCACCGGCGCTGTTGGTCGGGTTGGTGTTCGGAATGATGCTTGGCGTGGTCGCCTCGCCCAACACCTCGGTGGGCCTGGCCGCCACCGTCGACCCGGCCGGACGCTCCGTGGTGCTCGCCCCGGTGTTGGTAACCAGCGTAGGGCTCATCGCCGCAACGGTGCTGGCGACGTTGGCTGGGTTCGCTGCGCTTCAGGCCAGTCGGCCGACGAGTCCCGCCCACGCAAAGTCAGTTCTTGCGCCACCGCTGGAGCGACCGCTGCCGCTCGCTCTCGGGATCCGGCGGACGCTGTTCGGCGCGCCCGATCGCGGAGGCCGGGTGAGCCGATCGGCAGTGGTGGCGATGGCCGTGGGAACCACGATCGCGGTGGCCGCCCTCATCGTGGGGGCCTCCATCGATCGGCTCCAGGCCGATCCGTTCCTCAGCGGGCAAGGACCCGCGAGCCAGCGGGCTGTAGATGGGGGCGAGGGTAGCGAGGGCTTGGCGGTGGCGAACCGGGCGTTGCTGATGTTGGAGGCAGACGAACGAGTGGCGGACCTCGCCGCCGTGCACGTCGCTTTTGGGGTCGCCGGACCCGACGACCGCGGCTTGCCTCTGCTGGTATTCGATGCGCGACGTGGCGCAAGCGGCGCCGCCCTCACGAGCGGTCGCTTCCCCACCCAGTCAGACGAGATAGCGATCGGTCCCGCATCGCTGGCAGCGATGGGCCTGGAAGTGGGAGACGACATCGAACTCGACCACCCGATGGGCCGCGCCGATTTCACCATCGTGGGTTCTGTTCTCCTGCCCGAAGGCGACTTCAACCACGATGTGGGCGCAGTGCTCACTCCAGCGGGGGCCCGGTTCTTGGGCGGCATCGATGGAACCGACATCCACCAGGTGTCGTTCTCATGGAGCCCAGAGGTGGACGGGACTGCGGCCGACGCTGAACTGACCGCGGTCCGGACTCAACGTGATGAGCTCCGAGGAGCGCCTCGTTCCGGCCAGCGTCTCGACCCTTGGCGACGTCAGCCGACTCACCGCTTTGGTGGCGGGCTTGGTGCTCGTCCTCGGACTGGTGACGGCGACGTACGCCGTGAATGTGACTCGGCGACTCGGTAGACGTGAGGCTGGCACCTTACGAGCCTTGGGCCTCACACCCCGCTCCCTCGCGGCGACGACGGAGGTTCACGGGCTCGGTATCGCTCTCGTCGGGGTCGTCATCGGGCTACCGGCGGGCATCGTCGTCGGACGCCAGGTTTGGTCCTTCATTGCGGGGCGCGCCGACGTGGTCGATCTGCCCGTCGTCGATTGGGCACTGCTGGGCTGGGTAGCAGGCATGACGATCGTAGGTATCGCGATCCTCTCGTTGCCCCAAGCGTTCCGAGACGCTCGCCGACCCCCGGTCGACGCGTCTACGCGGAGAGTAAGGCGCCTCGGTTGAACTGAGTCCCTTCGTCGACAGGATCGACACGGTCAATGCTCCATGATGTAATGGAGTGGTGGATGCCGCGGAGTTGGAGTGGATCGTGTGGACGAGCCCGATCACCACAGCGTTCGGCAAGGAGGTTGCCGCCACCAACCTGTCGGGGCGCACCGTGTCGTGTCGTCAACACATCACACCAGGCACCATCACCGTCGTCGCCCCGCTCGTCGAAGCCGGGGCCAGAGTTCGAATGGCACCATGCAACCCCGACAGCACCGACGACCGGGCCGTACAGCACCTTGCCTCGATGGGCGTGGAAATCCGTGGCCACGCCGGCATGTCTGACGTTGAGTCCGCCGACGCCCTGGCGTGGCTGGCGGGCGAACCAGCCGATGCACTCTGCGACATGGGCGGTGAGTTGATCGTGGCGGCGTCGACGGCGGGATATCGGCCCGACGCTGCCCTTGAGGCCACGACGACCGGGCTGCACCGTTTGGTCGGCGTCGACATCCCATTCCCAGTCTTGGACTGGAACGGGATCGCGCTCAAGGATCTCATTCACAATCGGCATCACGTCGGCGCTGAGGCGTGGCCAGCGTTCAACGCGATCACCAATCTGTCGTTGTACGGCCGCGAGATCGTGGTGGTGGGGTTCGGCCCTGTCGGTCAGGGTGTTGCTCAGCGTGCCCGCGAACTGGGAGCCAACGTCACGGTGGTCGACCTCGACCCGGTTCGGTTGGTCCTGGCACAGCATCAAGGCTGCCGCGTGGCCGACTTCGACGATGCCGTTCGGCGAGCGAGCGTCGTTGTCACCGCCACCGGGTTCGATGGGGTGCTGGGTGCGGCACAGATCGAGCGCCTTGCCGACGGCGCGATCCTGATGAACGTTGGTCACAGCCATCGCGAGATCGACGTCGACTGGCTGGATCAGCACCCTCACGTCAACCTGCGTCGACATCTCGAACGGTACGAGGTGAACGGCCGAAGGTTGTATCTGCTCAACCGGGGCAGCCTGGTGAACCTGACGGCCGGCCTGGGCAGTAGCACTCCCCAGCTCTTCGATCCCTTCTCGGCGATCATGCTGCTCGGTCTCGCTGCGATCCTCCAGGGCAGACTCACCAGCCTGTCGGCCGGCGTGCAGCAGTACCCCAAAGAACTCGAGACCAGAGTCGCTCGCGCGCTCATTGGCACATCGCCCGACTGAGTTCGCGCGGCCCTTGCGGGGCTGGATTCGTTGTCATAGATTTCTCCAATTCGGGCCACTCGGTCCGCCGATAGGGGGCTTCATGATTTTGGTCACGACGTACAAGGTGCGGCCGTTTCTCACGAAGGAAGAGACCGCAGAATTGATGGGCGTGTTCGCAAATGTGGGGGTGCCGGATGGCACCTTGTCGCACTACGTGGCCGTCGACGCAAGCCACGGTGTGGTAACCGTCGACACCGACGATGTGGCTGGTGTGTACAGAAACATCCTCAACTACACGCAGTGGATCGAGTACGAGATCAATGTGATGCTCACGGTCGACGACGCCGTGCCGCACATCTTGGACACGCTCGCCTGACATAGGTGGCGTTTCGAGGGCACCGAGACCGTCTTCGCGCGTTCGATCGCTTCGTCGGCACCGCAGCGTGACAGAACCCCCGCAACAACGGCCGTGGTGGCGCACCCGTGCGAATGTCGATTCAACCCACCTTCCAACCCACGTTCAAACCCACTTTCAACATGGAGCCCAGAGCACTCGTGACGCACCATCCGAACATCCTTCTGATCACTACAGACGAGGAACGGGCTGCCCTCCCCCGACCCGCACGGCTTCTCGCTGCCCGCCCATCGAGCGGCTGGCCGAGCTGCGGCACCACGTTCACCAACTACTACGCCGGCGTCGACGATGTGCAGTTCGTCTCGGTCGGTCATCTACACCGGGCGGCACCTGCCACACACCGCGATCTACGACAACGACAACATGCCCTACATCCGCCCGCTCGACCCGGCGCTCGGCACGCTCGGCACGATGCTGCGGGCCGCGGCTACTACACCACCTACCAGGGCAAGTGGCACCTGTCGAACGCCTATGTGGATCCGGCGAACCCGACGTCGACGACGGATGGTTGGAACCGTACGGGTTCTCCGAGTGGAACGACTGGGGCGACATCGACGGCGGCGCCTGGGCGGGGCTGCAGGTCGACCCGGTGATCGCCGGGCAAGCCGCCGGCTGGTTGCGCAACCGGGCCCCGTCAGTCGGCGCCGACCAACCGTGGTTCATGGCGGTCAACTTCGTGAACCCACACGACATCATGAGCTTCGACTACGGCAGTCGGTCGAATGTCCAACTGCCGCCGGCGCTCGTCGCACGCGGTGGCGATGCGGCCGCCCGCCGACATCCCGATGTACCAGCGACAGTGGGACGTCGACGCTGCCGGCGAGCGTCGCACGACGACCTGCCGGTGCCGCGCCCGCGGTCCGCGAGTACGCCGAGGTGATGGACGTGTGCTTCGGCGATGTCGACGGCGATGAGCGCTGGCGGCAGGGATGAACTTCTACCTCAACTGCATCCGCGACGTCGATCGCAACATCGGCACCGTGCTCGACGCGCTCGTCGCCTCCGGCCAAGCCGATCGGCACGATGATCGTGTTCACTGCCGACCACGGCGACCTCGTCGGCAGCCACGGCCTGCGGCAGAAGGGCAATCTGGTCTACGACGAGAACTTCCACGTGCCGTTCATCGTCGTCCACCCCGACGTCGCCGGCGGCGGCACGTCGTGACGAGATGGCCTCGGCGGTCGACCTCGCCCCGACCCTCCTGGTCGTTCGCCGGGTCTCGACCGAGCACGTCGCCGATCGATTCCCGATCTCCGCGGTCACTCGCTCGCTGCCGGCGCTCGAGGGCGAGGCCGTCCGCGACGGCGTGCTCACCGCAGTCGAATCGATCACCACGCTCGACGCCGCGTACTGGCGGCACTTCGGCGAGCCGACGTGCGGAGCGCCTGCAGTCCGGCGAGCTGCATCCCGACCTGCCAAACGCGGCTTCCTGCGCGGCTACACCGACCGCCGCTACATCTTCGGCCGGTACTTCTCTCCGCTCGAACCGAATCGTCCCCGCGACCTCGACGGCTCTACGCAGACAACGACGTCGTGCTGTACGACCGGGTCGACCGATCCGCACGAGACGACCAACCTCGCCGCCCGGCCCGAGCATCGCGACGTCGTAGCCGACTACGCACGCCGACTCGAGTCGCTCATCGACGACGAAGTCGGCACAGACACCGACGCCTGGGTCACCACCCGACCCGAACTCCTCGGCAACCGAACCTGAGACCCGCCGGCGGTCATGATCGAGAACCGCGTGCAGGCTCGCGACATGATCACCCCGGTTGGCGGCATCAAGGCTGCCGTGTGGCCGACTTCGACGATGCCGTTCGGCGAGCGAGCGTCGTTGTCACCGCCACCGGGTTCGATGGGGTGCTGGGTGCGGCACAGATCGAGCGCCTTGCCGACGGCGCGATCCTGATGAACGTTGGTCACAGCCATCGCGGGATCGACGTCGACTGGCTGGATAAGACCCCCGCACCACCCTGCAGCAACATCTCGACCGGTATGAAGTGAACGGCCGACGGTTGTATCTGCTCAATCGGGGCAGCCTCGTGAACCTGGCCGCCAATTTGGGCGGTGGCGCACCACGACTGTTCGATCCCTTCTCGGCGATCATGCTGTCGGTCTCGCGCGATCCTCCAGGGCAGACTCACCAGCCTGTCGGCCGGCGTGCAGCGGTACCCCACAAGAACTCGAGACCATAGTCGCTCGCGCTCATCGACGTCGCCTCCGCCTGAGGCGGAGACGAGTGGTCGATGGTCGGCCTGGCCAATGTCACAGGAAACAGGTCGCTGGAGCCTCGCCCGCTGAACCATTGCGCCTTCGTTCCCACAAGGTGCACACTGACCACCATGCAACGTCCGCTGCGGGTGCTCGTCACCAGTACCGGCGGAACCGGGCACGTCAGTGCTCTCGCTCCGGTCGCTCACGCGCTCGTCGATCGAGGCCACCAGGTGCACTGGGCGGTCGCTCCCGATGGTGGTGACGCCGTTGCGAAGATGGGTTTCGAGTGGACGCCGGCTGGCCTCACCACAGTGGCGCGACGCGAGCGGCCTCGATGTGCTCGGTGAGATCATGGCGCTGCCGATGGCGGAGCGGCGCGGCCCACTGTTCGCCGTGTTCTTCGCTCGCGGAGCGGGCCCGGTGATGCGACGCGACCTGGCTCCGATCATCGACCGGCTCCAACCCGACGTCATCGTTTCGCGAGATGAGCGAACTCGCCGCGGCACCGATGGCGGCCGCTCGCAGCATCCCGCTCGTCACGGTGGCGTTCAGCGGTGTGCTCCCTGAACGGGGCCGCAGTCTGGTTCTCGACGACCTGCAACCACTCTGGATGGCGGAAGGGCTCGACAGCCCATCGTGGGCCGACGTCTACGGACAGTTGTACCTCCACCCCTTTCCTGAATCGTTCGGCCAACGACCCGATTCGCCGGTCGTGCGCTCGATCCGTCGCGACCCGGCACACCGAGCATGTCGAGCACGGCACCAGCATGGGTTGCGATGCTCGGAACCGAACGACCTTTCGTGTACGCCAGCGCAGGAACCGAGGTGTTGTCGACTTCGTTTCCGTGGCGCGGTTGTTCGACGCGTGGCCGAGATGGACGTTGACGCTGTTGCCACCATCGGCGCTTACGTTGATCTCGACGGTCTCGGCGCTCTACCAGGCAACGTCCGCGCTAGTGTTTCATCCCCAAGCCGAATTCTCGGGCGGGCGAGTGCTGTCGTTTCTCACGGTGGCGCTGGCACGGTACTGGGGGCCGCCGCTCACGGGCGACCCCAGGCTGTCGTGCCATTGTTCGCCGACCAGTGGGAGAACGGCGTCGCAGTCACCGACGCAGGGTGCGGCATCGTGCTCGAACCCGACCGACGAAGCGCCGACAATCTCGGCCAGGCGTTGCGCACACTCCTCGATCACACATCACACCGAGACGCCGCACGCGGGTCGCGCGAGGAGATGCACGTGATGCCGAGTGTCGAGCGATGTGGCACTCGAGATCGAGGCCCTCGTCGGCGATGCTCGATAATCCGGAGTCGGCTCAGCGGCGCTCGCAAGGCGAGCCGGCGGGAATGCGCTCTGCTGGATCGCGGCGTCTACCGCATCATCCACGAGATCGATGCTCCGGGCGACTGGTGATCGTCTTCATGTCGGCATCCCTCATCGACCCGCCAGGTCAGACCCACTGCGCTGTCAGGTCCGCTGCGAAGCCTCGACGGTTCAATCTCGAATGACGACTGCAGGACCAGTGACGCCACCGATGAGTGTCGACACGAGAATGCCGAGCGGGAGAGCTCCCCAATAGCTGATTCCCAAGCCGACGTTGCCAAGGAACAACATCAGCAACCAGGTGGCAGGAAACGTCGCCACCAGCAGCACAACGAGCAGTGCGATTAAGCCTTTGATCATGACGCCTCTTCTCGGTCTCAAGACGCCACCGTGGCGCCGGCGCGAAATCTACTCCCGACACCTTCTCGAGTCGTGGACCTCGGTACCCACATGGCACGGCGACGCATGAGCCGGCCAGCTGTCGCCGACCGCAACGAGCGCTTGCGGGCCGTCGTGTTGCGACGAGTGGGAGCCCGTCAGTCTTGGTGACGCCGCACGAACAAGAGCCGGGTGCGAGGATCGAACTCGCCACCTCATGATTACAAATCGCTCGAGGGTCGTCCGTCCTGTATCACCCGTGCTGGCTTGTAGGTTCTGAGCAGGCAATTCGCGATTTCGCGTGTCGGACTGTGTGGTCCCGTGTCGGTTCTTTTTACTGGTTCGTGGGCAATCCGTGGGCGTGAGCAAAAGGTGCCGCTCAACGGCACGTATCCTGGAGTCCTGGTTTGGGTGTCCACGACGTAGCCGTCGCAGGGTCTTGGCTGCGATGCGGACGACGTTATCTGGAAGCGCGGCTCTCCGAAGCGCCGCTACCCGTTCCCTTCGTTCGCCGCCCTTTTGCGTCTCGCCGTCACCCGACTTGGAGCGTGTCGACTACATGTCCACGTCGCAGACCCCGCAGGTCATCCGGCATCACCGACCATCGACTCGAGACAACGGGCACATAGGTGACGCTCGGCCTCGGCCGGGGGCCCGCAGTCGGACTTCGCGGCCCATGCGGCTCACGTCCGATCCGAACCGCGGGAACCCGACGGGTTCAACCGGTCAGACTTGCGATATGGCTCGACGGCGCGCGGAATGGGCCGTCCTTCATCGTCAGAAGCCTTCAGGCCTTCATGACCACCGGGATCTCCAAGTTGGCGTGGCTGATGTGCCACTTGCCGCGTAGTAGCGTCTGGTACCCGCCGGCACGGAACCAGTCACCGAGTGTCGGGACCTCATCAGGATCGAGCCACCCCATTGCTGGGTCGGTGTTCGGATTGGCGATCCGTCCGTCTTCGACACACCATGGAGCGACGGGTACTGCCCGGTGAACAGCGTCGCCCGACTCGGCACGCATGCCGTGGAACCCGCGTAGTGGCGATGGAGTTCGAGCCCACCGTCGCGGATGCTCACGTGACGGCAGCTGCGTGCGGCGGAACTGGGCCTCGGCGGCGGTTTCGTATGGGGGCGGATATCGCTCCTCGTCCGTCATGATCAGCAGAACGTTCGGCGATGTCACGCCACCGCGTCGCCGCGACGAGCCCGACCTCGACGAGATCGAGCGGGTGCACCCATCGGCGAGCACCGGGGCCCGCCGGCACGCCAATCGCATCACGCAGCGGCGTCGCCCACCGGTGCTCGAGCAGCGCGACGACGGCCACGCTGCCCGGAGCGATGGCATCGGCGACGCTCCAGAGCTCGTCGTCATCGATCAGATGACCGTCCGATCCGGCCTGCCGTCCGGCCTCCGCACCGGCGTCCATTCCCTCCTCGCCGGCCAGCCCGAGGCCGATGAGCGCACCGATCGTGGCCCCGAGGTCCTCGGCTTCCGTGCGGGAGAGATCGCTCCAGGCGAGCGCCTCGATCGTCCCGTCCACCGTCTTGGATACCGCGAGCAGGTCGATCACTCGGATTACATCGTCTTGTCGCAGCCGATTGAGTTCGTCGATGGCTTCGCCGGTGAGGTGTGGCTCGTCGAAGCTCAACACCAGCAGTTGCACAGGTCCCATGTCGTTGTCTCGTTTCAGGTCGGTTCGCCGAGCGGCGCTCGGCCTGGCTTCGGTGTTGTCTCGAGCGCCGTCAGGCGCCGAGGAGCGACGCCTTCTGGGCGTCGACTCGGCTTGAGTGAGGACTCCAGCGTCGAGCAGTTCTTTCAACTTCATGAGGTCTTCGTAGCTTCCGGCGGCGGATGCCGACTGAGCAACGGGTTCGGCGGGCGGAGCAATCGGCTGTGCCGGAGCAGGTGCTGGTTCGGCCGCCTCCTGCTGAGCCTGTGCCTTGGCGGCCCCGCGTTTCGAGGCGACGTGGGCAGTGGCTCCGAGAACGGCGGCTCGTCTCATCATTCGTGGCATCGGTGGCCTCCTGATCATCGTGGGGATGCGATCCTTCGGCGGGCGCCGTCGGGTGACACCACCATGCCCTTCGCCGATCGTGTCCGTAATCACCCCGAGCGGGGTGATTGCGGACATGCCGTTGACCGTCTCAATGGCTGAGCACGGTGACGTGCCGAGGGCAGCCACGCTGTGCACCAGCGATGTCGTCACCAAGCCAATCATCGCAGTAACCGCGAGACCGTTCCGGTCCTCGCCCCACGCAACGGCGGCGAACCTTCCGATCGTTGTCAGCCGACAGTGGCGGTCATGTCAGTCCGCTACTCAGGTGTCGCAGGCGCTCGGTTGCGTCGCGCTCGATCAGCACTGAGAGGTACCTTCGTACTCGCGCCGAGTCGTAGGTCACCATGCAGTCGATGAGACACCGCTGCACCTCCTCCGGAGTCAGGGGAGGGCTCGAATTTGGCGACGAGGTGCGCCTCGACGTGTTCGAGCTTGCTCAGGTCGAAGGCGTCGATGTCAGGCTGAGTGGAGCTGCTCACGGTGTCATGGAGCTCGCTGCGCGTCTCATCCTTCTCGGCACCATCTGCTCCTTGCACTCTGTTGGTGTCAACATCGGTCGACACGGCAAGCGTAGGAACGGCATTGCTCGTTGTCATCACCCCGGCCTGGGTGAGTCTCGAGCGATCACCCCGCTTGGGGTGATGACGCACCATTGGCTTGGTGGGTATCTTGCACATGTCCAAACCGTCGAAATCAAACGGTACGAAACCGGAAAGCAGAGGTATGACGTGCCATTGAGACCATCACGTGTAGGACGAGTCGGAGTGGTTGGGGCCCCGGTCGCCAAAGCCGCCGTCGTCAGCCGCCGTAACACCCGGCCCCTCACCAGTCGCCAAAGCCGCGGTCGTCACCGCCGCCGTCACACCCGGCCGCCGGCGGCGGATCTAGCCGCTAGGACGAGGGACAACAATGGCGACGAGCGAGCGAGCTGCGAACAGGAAAAGCGCGTCGGGAGAGCACGCCGAGGACGTCCTCGCGTCGGGCATGCGATACGAGCACGGCCAGGTCGTTCGGCGCCTGACGGTCGAAGAGCGCGTTGCCCGTGGCCGGGCGGCACGGCGGGAGGTTCCGCGGGAGAGCCATGCGGGCTTTACGCCGGCGAGTCACCGCCCCGACCCGGTGGTCCTGCTGGAGCGGCCAAGCAGCGACGCGAGTGCCCGAACTGGTGCCGATCCGCTATGGCCGGATGTTGGTGTCGCCGTTCACGTTCTATCGCGGCTCGGCGTTGATCATGGCCAGCGATCTTGCCGGCAGCGCCAACTCGGGGATCACGACCCAGCTGTGTGGCGACGCCCACCTGATGAACTTCGGGGTCTTCGCCTCGCCCGAGCGGCGGCTGGTCGTCGGCATCAACGACTTCGATGAGACCTTCCCCGGGCCGTGGGAATGGGACATCAAGCGGCTGGCCGCGAGCCTCGCCATCGCCGGTCGCGACAACGGCTACTCCGCCAAGGAGCGCACGAAGGTGCTGCTGACCTCGCTCGCCAGCTACCGCGAGGCGATGCGCCAGTTCGCCGGCATGACCAACCTGGCCGTGTGGTACGCCCACCTCGACACTGACACGATCGTGGCGCAGCTCCGGCTCGACAAGGACCGTGCGCTCAGCAAGCGCGCGTGCCGCCACCGCGACCAAGGCCCGCACCCGCGACAGCATGCAGGCGTTCGACAAGCTCACCCACGTGGTCGACGGCGAACGGCGCATCATCAGCGACCCTCCGCTGATCCAGCCCGTCGAGGAGATCTTCGAGGGCGTCGATGCCGAACGGTTCATGGACTGGATGCGGACACTGCTGCGGGATTACGGCTCCACATTGCAGAGCGACCGCCGCCATCTGCTCGAGGACTTCCGTTTGGCCCACGTTGCGCGCAAGGTGGTCGGCGTCGGCAGCGTCGGCACGCGGGCTTGGATCCTGTTGATGTTCGGTCGCGACGACGCCGACCCGTTGTTCTTGCAGGCCAAGGAAGCTCAGGCCTCGGTCCTCGAGGAGTTCGTCGGGTCCGCCGCCTACGCGTCCATGGGGCACGCGTCGTGGAGGGCCAGCACCTCATGCAGGAGGCCAGCGACATCTTCCTCGGGTACATCCGCGCCGTCGGCTTGGATGGTGTCGAGCGCGACTTCTACGTGCGTCAACTCCGCGACTGGAAGGGCGCTGCCGATTGTCGAGACCATGACCCCCAGCGCTCTGGCGGCCTACGGCCGGGTGTGCGGCTGGACGCTGGCCCGGGCTCATGCCCGCTCCGGCGACCGCATCGCCATCGCTTCGTACCTCGGGAGTGGCGACGCCTTCGACCGGGCGATCGCCGAGTTCTCCGAGGCCTACGCCGACCAGAACGAACGCGACTACGGCGCACTGGTCCAAGCCGAGAAGGACGGTCGCATCACCGTTGAGCGCGGCCAGTGAGCGCTGTAGGAGACCATCACACAGTCGTGCGCAGGGAGAGCCGGCGATGAACGATCAGCAGGCAACACAAGGGGAGGTGACCAGCGCTGCGGCGAAGAACGACTGGGCGGCACTGATCGCGTTGGCCACGGCGCAGTTCCTGATGGTGCTCGACCAGTCCGTGATGAACGTCTCGATCAGTCAGCTGGTCGATGACTTCGACACCACGGTGACGACGATCCAGGCCGTCATCACCCTCTACTGCTTGGTGATGGCGATGCTGATCCTCACCGGCGCCAAGATCGGCGACATGATCGGTCGTCGACGGGCGTTCGTCATCGGCTTGATCATCTATGCCTGCGGCTCGGCGTTGACCGCTGTGTCGCAGATCGGTGCCGGTCCTGGCGCTGGGTTGGTCGGTGCTCGAGGGCGTCGGCGCGGCGCTGGTGTTCCCCGCGCTGGCCGCCCTGATTGCCGGGAATTTCGAGGGGGCCCAACGCAAGGCCGCGTACGCCGTCATCGGTGGGGTCGCTGGTGCGGGGATCGCGGTCGGCCCGATCGTGGGTGGTTGGGCGACGACGGAGCTGTCGTGGCGGATCGTGTTCGTCGGCGAGGTCTTCATCGCCGCGCTTCATCCTGATCATGACGCCGAAGGTCAAAGACGCGCCCGGGCCCGAGTCCCACACCGAAGCTCGACTATCGTCGGCTCGGTGCTGTCCGCCACGGGCCTCGGGCTGTTCGTCCTCGGCGTGCTCAAGTCGAGCACCTGGGGATGGCTCGAGCCGAAGAACTCACCGATCACCATCTTCGGCTTCTCCCTGACGATCTTCGTCATCGGCGCCGGCTGCATCCTGCTGTGGGCATTCGTGACGTGGCAACGCCACCGCGAAGCAACAGGGCGCGACCCGCTGGTCCATCTCTCACTGGCCCGCATCCCGACCGTGCGGTCCGGGGTCATCGGGCTCTTCTCCCAGAACCTGATCCTCATGGGCGTCTTCTTCGTCATCCCGCTGTATCTCCAGCTGGTTCTCGGGCTCACCGCACTCGAGACCGGCATCAAGATGCTGCCCATCTCGATCACCATGTTCGCGACAGCGGCGATCGGCGCCAGGCTGTCGAACCGCTTCCCGGTGCGCACGATCGTCCGGAGCCGGACTGCTCGTGACCATCGGCGGCGTGCTCGTCCTGTTGGCGACGATCCAACCCTCACTCGGCGACGCCGGGTTCGCCATCGGCATGGCCGTGCTCGGTGTCGGGATGGGATTGATGATCTCCCAGCTCGGCAACGTGATCCAGTCGTCGGTCGACGAGTCGGGTCGCAGCGAGGCCGGGGGTCTGCAGTTCACCGGCCAACAGCTCGGCTCAGCGCTCGGCGTGGCCTTCATCGGCTCGATCGTGCTGATCGGCCTGACCAGCACCTTCATCTCCACCGTTGAGAACGACCCGCGGATCAGCGACGGAGTTGTCGACCCAGGCTCGGCGTGGCTGCCGGTCCAACACCAACTTCGTCTGCGTCCAGCGCAGATCGAAAGCGCCGCGCAGAACGCCGGCATCGACGAAGCCACGACGGCCGCGCTCGTCGAGGACTACGAGACTGCCCAGCTCCGATCGCTCAAGGCCGGTCTCCTCGGCGCCGCCCTCCTCGCCCTCGTCTCCCTCGCATTCACCCGAGAACTGCCACACCAACCCCCCGAGAAACGAAAGGCGCCGACTGCCGGTGATGAATCGCTTTGACCGCAGCACGTCGAGAGGAGGAGTTGCCGTGCGCGATCACATGGTCGAAGTCAGCTTCAAGGGTGAAGCGAGCAGCGCGCTCGCTGAACAGTTCGACTGCAACGCGGTGCTCGTCGATCGGGGCGTCACGCGTCTGCACGTCGTTGGAGACTCCGCGATCGTGCTGGGGATCTTGGCTCAGATCGACGCGCTCGGGCTGGAGCTGATCGCTATACGCGAACTCGACGACGGATCACCCACTCCGGGGTGAAGCACTGCGCCAGGACCGCTTCTACGGTGGTCATGGCGCGCAATGGTGGGATCCATTGTCAGCGTGGCCCGACAAGTTTCAGCGACACCAAACGTCAAGACCAACACAACCAAAGGAACCACAATGATTGCATACGACTACCCATTGCTCGGCATGTTCTGGACGATGTTGATCTTCTTCGTCTGGGTTGCGTGGATCATGATCCTGTTCAGGATCATCGCCGACATCTTCCGCAGTCGCGACATGGGCGGCCTTCCCAAAGCCGCCTGGCTGCTGTTCGTCATCGCCATCCCCTGGCTCGGCGCGCTCGTCTACCTGATCGCCCGCGGCAACTCCATGACCCAGCGCAGCATCGAGCAGCATCAGGCTCAACAGGCCGCCTTGGATTCCTACGTTCGCGCAACCGCCGGCTCGACCAACAGTTCGGTCGACGAGCTGGCCAAGCTCGCCGACCTGCGCGACCGCGGCGTCATCACCGACACCGAATTCGCCGATCAGAAGGCCAAAGTTCTCGCCTAGCAGCGAGATCATCAAAGTGGCGGCGCTCGTCTACGAGATCTCGTTCAAAGGCACTGCCAGCACCACGCTGCGCGCCAGTTTCGACGACTGCATCGTGCGGGCGGGCCACGGCCTGACCGTCGTGTGCTGCCGCCCGGATCTCGTCAACGCTGTCCTCGAACGGCTCGGGTCCTTCGGACTCGAATTGCTCGAGGTCCGCCTCGTCGCCGAACCGACCAAAGAGTGACGCTGCCAGCGAGGCTGATGATCCGTTGCCCGTTGCGTTCAGATCAACCGCTTGCTGCGACCCACTTCGACCGCTTCGGCCCGCGAGGACACCGCCAACTTCCGAAATACGGCCTTGCCGTGCGTCTTCAACGTGTTTCGCGAGATGTACAACGCTGCGGCGATCTCCGGGTTCGTCAAGCGAGTCGACAAGTAGCGCAACACGACGAGCTCGCGTTCGCTCAACGGCTCGATCAACGGGTCGGCACCACCGGTACGGGCGGGCGGGATCACCGATTTCGATGCCGTGCTCAGGATGTCGGTGTACGAACGGTGAGCGGTCCCAGCGGGCAACGCAGCGAGCAAAGCAGGTACGGCCCGACCGGCCCCGATGATCGTGCGCACATAGCGCTCAGGCGCGGCCGCGCTCAATGCGGACTCGATGTGGACGATCATCGACTCCGTGTCGTGCGCCGTGAGGGCACGCATCATGTCGACCTCTACCTTATGGCGTGTGGTCTCGGCAGCCGGTAGCCGCGCGACTTCATACCCGGCGGCGCGGCGGTCGTCACGTTCCAGCGCCAGTTGAGCTCGCAGGACGATGGCCGCAACCGAGTCGCCGAGATCGTCGACCAAGGGTCCAGCGATCCACGGTTGGAATCGCACCGCTTGGCAAGCTGCTTCGAGCGCGAACGTGGCCATGAGCTCGGCGGACGGGCCCGGCATCGTCAATCGCGCAAGAGCGAGGTGCATCTCGGCGGCGCCAGCGTCACCAGTGGAACGGGCATGCGCGGCCTGTTGGAGCAACACCATGCACCGAAACCACGAGCGTCCCGTGAGCGCTGCACTCGCCGCAGCCGTCGCCAGGGCCTCTGTGGCGACAGCATCGTTCATCCGTTCCGCATTGACTCCGGCAATCGCCAATTTCGGCAAACACACGCGCCGGCTCGTTCCGACCGAGCGCCAACTCGTCGGCGCGGCGCAGACTCTTCTCGCCGAGACGCATCGCCCGGTTGAGGTCACCGTCAAGAAAGGCAACCCACGCGCGTTGCGCCGGGTGTCGGACCTCATCCAGGATGGGTTGACCGATCCGGTGACCGGCAATTCGATCCAACGTCGCTCGCGCCTCGTCGACGTCACCGGCCGCGATGTGGGCGCGGACATACACCCCATACAGCAGCGGCAGCAGCCCCCGGTTGGGGGGTTCGCCGTCGTACACACCGAGGGCCAGATCGATGCAACGCAGCGCCTCTCCGATCTGTCCGCGGCCGAGATGGTGATCGGCCCAGATGGCGTGCAGCAGGCCGGTCACATCCACCGCCGGTTGCGGATGCGTCTCGGCGACGAGTAGCAGCCAACGCTCGACGTCGTCGGACTCCGTCGTCGACGCGAGTGCGACGACCACCTCGAGCACCGACATCGGGTCGGCTGCCACAGTGACGCGCCCGCGCTCGTGGAGCCACAGCCGGGCGGCTGCGGCCGTCATTTCGACGTCGACTGGGTACATCGCGTGATGCAGCGAGCGACGTGCGATCGCAGCTCCGAGCTCCCCATCGTTGCTCGCCAGAGCGAGCCGCATTGCCGGCACGACAAGCCCACGCTCCTCCAGCAGGGCCACCGCAGCGGTGTTGACGTGGTGGAGACGCTCGAGGCCCTGCGCTCGCACTCGTGCCCGCAAGAACGCGCTGAGGAGATGGTGGTAGCGGTACCAGTCCCCGGTGTCGTCCAGCGGAACGACGAACAGGTCAGCGGCGAGCAAGTTGCGCAGTATCGACGCGGCGTCAGCGCGCCCGGTCAACTTCTCGCACAGGGCGATGTCGAACTCATCGAACACCGACGTGACGAGCAGGAACTCGACCCAATCATCCGGGAGCGCAGCGAGTACTTCGCTCACCAGATAGTCGGATATCGGGCCATCGGCCGAGGCCAGTGAGTCCAGGAACCGGCTGTGGTCAGAGGCTCGTCGGAGCGACATCGCTGCAAGTTGGATGGCGGCCGGCCAGCCCTCCGTCAAGTCGTCCAACCGCGCCGTGTCGGACGAGGTAAAATCAATCTCGAAGTGCGACAACAGCCCGGCGGTCTCTTCCATTGAGAATCGCAGGTCCTCGCCGTGCAGCTCGAGTAGATCCCCGGCGAGCCGACGGCGGGCCAGCGAGATCGGCGGTTGCACACGGCTGCCGATCAGCAGTCGTATCTGTGGTGGAAGGGCATCGAGGAACGCAGCCAGTACCGATGGGGTCGGTTTCGCGAAGTGGAGGTCGTCAATCACCATCAACGACTGCGCGCCGACATCGGCGAGGTCGTTGGCGAGTGAGATCACGACGTCGTGATCTTCTGTCCCGGACCGGCCGAGCGCGACGATCGCGTCATCACCGACGCCTGGCCAGCGCGCTGCCAGTGATGCCATCAGACCGCGCCAGAACCGAACCGGCTCGGCGTCGATCGGATCACACGAGAACCATGCCGGGCGATCAACCTGTTCGAGCGCCCACGCAGAGATCAACGTGGTCTTTCCGAAGCCGGCGGGCGCCGAGACGACACCCAGTCGCCACAACGGCTCGTCCAGCCGGGCGACGAGCGACACCCGTGGCACGATGGCACGAGCAGAGCGAGGGATCGTCAGCTTGGTCGATGCTATAGGCCCGAGCGGCACGCTTGCTTCCCCAACGCGGCGCAACCCAACAGACGTGATCGAGCCCGCTTCATCGAGAGCAAGATAGCAGCGCGACCGCGTCGACGACCGCAGCGGGCCGCACACCGGCCCTGCGACGATCAGGACCGCGGCGATGCCGTCACCAACGGAATCGAACTGCCCGCGGGCGGGTATCACGATCCCCGCCCGAATGTCCGCGCCCGATGCGAGCGATGATGACGCCACCAGACAGTGAGCTCGAACCACGCGTCGCCACCGCGGTGCAACGATGACGGTCACGATGATACTCAGCGTCCTCACCCACGGCGTCAGCTCGCGCGACGACTGGCAGCACGCTTCGTTGCCACGCCTCGGTCAGTCGCGCCGGCAGGTACCGTCACACTGTGAGTTACGAGCATGTTGTGAGCGAGGTCGTCAAGGCGATCGAAGGAGTCGGTGCCGGAATCATGGTGCTCGGTGGAATCTTCGCCTTGGGCCGTTACGCGCGACACACGCTCGCGCACACCCCCGAGGCGTACAAGGAGCTCCGCGAGAGCCTCGGGCGCGCAATCCTGATTGGGCTCGAGGTGCTGATCATCGCCGACATCATTCGAACGATCATCGTCGACCAGTCGCTCGAGAGCGTCGCGATACTCGGATTGATCGTTGCCATCAGGATCGCCTTGAGCTTCTCGCTGGACGTCGAGATCGATGGGGTCTGGCCCTGGAATCGCTGGCGCGCAGAGTCACAGGCCCCGGCGACCAACACGCGCGCTGGCGCCAATGACTGACTCACCGCGCCGTGCGCGCCTGAGGCGGCAGCTCGGTCAACTCCGTTCTGATGGAACAGCCGAGGCTCGACACGCCACTCGTCAGTGACGTCAGAGCCGCAATGACGCGATGACTGTCAGATCGCAGAATGAAGTGAGCCCAAGCGAAACCGGGGCACATTAGCCTCTATGAGACCGGGCGCTTCAGGGACACACGCCTGCTTGGACCGATCCCGTGGTGCCGTCTCGCCGGCCGTGACCGTCGCTGTACCGGAAGCGGACGCTGCGACGGGTACGGGGCAGCAGACTCGTGACGTCCTTCGTGACGTCCCGAGCGCAAAATCGTGTCATGGATGGAACGAGCCGGATTGATTGGTCGGGCGGACCGTCGTCGTGCCGCTCAAACAGGGCGTGAAAAGGGCGTTGGGCGTGGAAAGGGCGTGTCACACCGGTCAACATCGGTCGCTCCAGTCCGTCTGTGTCACCCTGGAAATCGGGTGTGACCTGGGGCCACGTGTTCTGACCAGGTACGCGGCAACAACTGTGCGGTTCGATTCTCCCCAGCTCCTCAACAGGGCAATCGCTCGATAATGCCTGGCCCGATGACCCTTCGAGGCCCACATATCCGGCGAAGTGTGGGACGTCTGGCCACTGGGCGCGTAGCCATAATCACTGCTCAAGCAGCTGAAGCCTGCACGCGAACGGCACATGAGGGCGGGAAGACCCGACCCCCTAACGCTCGACGGCACCAGCCTCTGAGGTGCCACCAACGCCGGCTTTGCACCGATCGGCGGTCTTGGATCAGCGGCCTAGCTGTGGTCCCCAGCCGTCAACATTCGGAGGGTGACCGGTTCAGCCGACTCAAACCGACTCCGCTCAACCGCAAGCCATCGCCCTCGACGGCAAACGGCCGTCCCTGTCACTTGAACGCGGAACCGGCGAGATCAGCGGGCCGATTGAGAGTTCTGCGGGAGCGAGCGATGCGCCTACGGTGAACGAGAGGTTCAGTTCGCCGTGTCCGTACATTGCGCACAAGCTTGGGTGTGTGACTTTTGTCACACGTTCGAGTGTCTCGCGGACACTGGTGGATCACCACGGTCACTGGCGGTCAATGGTGAACGTCAGAGCCGCGAATGGCGCCTGGTGGTGGGGCTTGCGCATGGGGATGGCGTGTGTGTAAGTCGTTTGTTCCTATGGATTCGTCTGCGATGTTAGGGGTGCCGGCGGCGCCGTTGTTGACGGTGGAAGAGGCTGCGTCGGTGTTGCGGATCGGGCGTTCGCTCGCGTATCAGTTGTCGGGTGAATACGAGGCGTCTGGCGGGTTGTCGGGGTTGCCGGTGATCCGTCTGGGTGGCTGCTTGCGCGTGCCGCGCTGGGCGCTACTCGAGCTCGCCTTCTGCGGTCGGGTCGTGCGGTTGTGCGATGCCACGGTCCGGGTCGACATGCCCATGGACGTCCACGTGGAGGTTGAGTCCGATGCTGCCTGACCGTCGGCTGTTGCTCACGGCCGGGTCGATCGGGGTGCGTCGCCGCCTGGGACCGACTGCGTGGGTGGTGTTCGAAGAGCTCCTGCTCGCGTCCACCGGTGACGATTCGGCTTGTGTGTCGTCTGTGTCGGCGCGTTCTCTGGCCGAACGTCTCGGTCTGTCGAAGGACACTGTCGCTCGTGCGTTGACACGTTTGCGTGCTGCCGGCCTGGTGTCGAACTGTCAGTCGAGAGCAGAGTCGGGCACGTTCGCGACCGGCACGTACCGGCTGACCGTCCCGGCATTCCTCGCGTTCGATGACGACACCCCACCTGCACCTTCGACTGAACTGGAATCTGGACCTCTGACCGGTACGCCACGACGGGCGCCGTCTCGGTCGAAGCGTTCGGCCGGTGATCAGCTCGCGTTGGCGATCGGTTCCTGAACGAGGCCTTCTGATGAGGACTCCCGGATCGCTCGCAGTGTTGAAGGACAGACAGGTGCCCGCGAGTCCTCGGGAGTGCGAATGTTGCGGGTGACAACCTTGTTCGCTGCGACCGCGGCGGCGACCGCGGCGTACTACACCCGGTATTTGACGGAGGCCGACGGTGAACAACCCGGCCGGTGGACCGGCGGGCAGGCCCGCCTCCTCGGTTTGCAGGGTGAGGTCACCACCGAGGCTTTGCAGGCGTTGTTGGAGGGCCTTGACCCGAACACCAAGACACCGCTCGGAAACCCGTTCGTCGACCGTACTCTCGCCTCGGGCAAGGTGGTGCGCGCCGTGGCAGGGTTCGACGCGACGTTGTCGGCGCCGAAGTCGTTGTCGGTCTGGTGGGCGCTCACCGGCGACGAACGACTCGCCGAATGTCATGACGTCGCGGTGCGGGCCGTGGTTGATTGCATCGAACGGTACGGGTCGACGACACGGGTGCGTTCGAATGGTCGCCGGTTGCATCCCGACAGCCAAGGTTTGACCGCGGCAGTGTTCCGGCAGACGACATCGAGGCTTGATGACCCGCAGCTTCATTCGCATGTGGTGATCTCGTCAAAGGTGCAGACCGCTGATGGGCGGTGGTTGGCGTTGGATGCTCGCGTGTTGAAGGGCTACCAACGCTCCCTGGGCGGTCTGTATCAGTCGGTGCTCCGCGCCGAACTCACCGCCCGATTTGGGGTCGGGTTCGGTGAGATCGTCAACGGGCAAGCCGAGATCGCTGGTGTCCCACAGGAGTTGTTGGCGCAGTTCTCGAAACGCACTGCCCAGGTCGACACAGCGTTCCAGACGATGCTGGCCGAGTTCTGGGATCGGGAGGGGCGGGACCCGACACCGAAAGAACGCGGTGCGCTCGGCCGTCAAGCCTCAGCGGACACACGCGGCCACAAAACCGGCAACGGTGCCCCGGATCTACGGTCACGGTGGCTCACCGAAGCAGCGGCGGTCGGTGTCACCCCGGCGTCGCTGACGGCAGGCATCCGAACCGCCGCACACACACGAACGACGGAGCGGCAACACGTCTCGGTTGGTGACGTCGTCGACACGGTGGCGGCGCGACGTTCGGCGTGGCATCGCCTCGATGTGCTCCAAGCGATCTGTGACACCATCCGCCCCCAACCCGGCATCGACGGCGCCCGATGGGCGAACACGTTGGAGCGGGCGACCGACAATGTGCTCGAGCATTGTGTTGATCTCGACCCCAACGACCGGCACACCACCCGCCGAGAGTCCGATGGAAGGTCGGTCTGGATTGAACCGTCTGCCCGGCATCACACCAGCAGCGACATCCTCGCTCAAGAAGAACACATCATCTCCTGGGCAATCGACAACCAACAGACTCCGCCCCAACCCTCCACTAGCATCAACTCTGACGGGTTGGACGTGATGCAAGCCGAGGCCGCAGCAGCGGTCGCCGGCTACGACCGGTTGGTGCTCGTGGTGGGACCTGCCGGGGCCGGCAAGACCACCATGCTCGCCGCCGCGGTCGCCGACCTCGATCGTCATGTTCGGCCGGTGTTTGGGTTGGCACCCACCGCGAAAGCAGCCCGTGTCCTGCAAACAGAGACCGGCATGGAAGCCGACACCATCGCCAAACTCATCCACGAACACTCCCGCACCGACCGACCACCCGGACCTCAGTGGGACTACCCAGCCCGGTCGACGGTGATCATCGACGAAGCCGGAATGCTCAACACCCGCGACCTCCACCAACTCACCGAGCTCGCCGACCACCACCACTGGCGCCTCGTGCTGGTCGGTGACCCGCACCAACTCCAAGCCCTCGGACGCGGCGGCATGTTCACCGAACTCTGCGCCACCAGCCGCACCATCGAACTCGACACCATCCACCGATTCCGACACCCCTGGGAAGCCACCGCGTCACTCAAACTCAGACACGGCGACCCAACCGCCCTCGACGCCTACCTCGACCACGACCGCATCCTGCCCGGACCACTCCACGAACACCTTCACAACATCGCCGACGCCTGGATCAGCGCCCACCAACGCGGCGAACACCTCGCGATCACGACCACCACGAACGATCACGTCGTCGCCATCAACCACACCATCCACACCTTCCGCGACCAGCTCGGACAACTCGGACCCGAACAACTCCACCTCGACAACACCACCTTCTGCGTTGGTGACGTGATCACGACCCGCCGCAACGAACGACTGCTCCGCACGATCGACCGGCGACAGCGTCCGCAACCGCGACTACTGGACCATCAACACCATCACCGGAAACGGTGAACTGACCATGACCCGCATCGACGGACACGGCACCGTCACCCTCCCCGCCGACTACGTCGCCCGAACACGTCCAACTCGGCTACGCCGCCACCGAACCCGGCAACCAATCAGACACCGCCACCCGCTCCATCACCCTCGCCACCCCAGCCACCACCTGCCGAGGGCTCTACGTCGCCGTCACCCGCGGACGCGACGAGAACCTCATCTGCGTCGTCACCAACACCCACGACATCGTCGACGCCGTCGACACCCTCCAACACATCCTCGCAACCGACCGAGCCGACCTCCCCGCCACACGCACACGCCGCGACCTTGCCGAGACCGTTCCGCCCGCTCCGGAGCTGCGGCCGAGATGCCCGATCCCGGACTGGTTCCAGACCCTCCGACACGACACCCGCAGCGCCCTCGCCGACGCACGAGCCGCCGTCGAAGCCGAACAGCAGCAAGACGCACGCATCCAGCAACGCATCGAAGAACTCGATCAGCGCCTGACCAAGTTGGCGCAACTCTGCGCCCCCCACGACCGAGCGATCAGACACGTCACCGACGATCTCGAAACAGCACGAGCCAGTCACCGTCAGGCAGTGCGCAATGCCGCGAGCAGCAACCGACTCCACCGACGCACCGCACGCCAAACCGTCGCCGACACCGCCAACGATGTAGCGACAGCTGAGGTCGCGCTGACCGAACTCACCAACCGGGCCCGACCGCTCTTGGATCATCGCGCCCGACTCAGCGCCGAACGCGACCGCCTCCACCACCACAACATCGACCGGCCACTCCTACACAGCCTCAGCGGCAACGAACAGCAACTCACAACGACCAAGAACCGGCTCGCCGCACTCGACACATGGGCCGACTGGGCCAACGGCCACACCCCTTCGCCTGCCGCCCTCATCAACGCCGCCCAACACGTCCACCACGCCGGCGGGCAACTCGCACACCTCGCCGAACCTCTCACCACCTGGATACAAGAACACAACCTCGCTCCCCAGCGACCCGCACGAACCGTGCAACCCCAACACGAGGCCCGACCCAAATCACCCGGACTCGACATCGGCCTGTAGGCCGGCGGCGACCAAGCACAGTAGGTCCAATCTGGCGCGGACTACGATCGGGCTGCCCTCAATACAGGATCGGCACGCTCGTCCGGACACGGGTAGCCTTGCCATGTGACGTTCTCGCGTATCACCATGGATCCGGGCCGCATGGCTGGCGTGCCATGTGTGCGTGGACTCCGATTCCCCGTTGCCACCGTTGTCGCGATGGTCGCTGACGGCATGACCGTCGCGGAGATCCTTGACGAGCACCCGGACCTGGAACCCGAAGACATCGCAGAGAGCCTCCGGTTCGCGGCCCTCGCAGTCCAAGAGCGCGAACTCCCCCTCCGCCAACCGGCGTGAGACTTCTGCTCGATCAGAACCAGTCGCCCCTACTCGGCACACTCCTCGCCGACGCCGGCCACGATGTCGTCCAGGTCCGAGACATCGGCATGAGTCGGGCACTCGACACCGAGATCCTCGACCTCGCCCGACAGGACGACCGGGTCATCGTGTCAGCAGACACCGACTTCGGTGAGCTCTTGGCTCGTTCGAACGCCGCGCGGCCCTCTGTGCTGCTCCTCCGTCGACAAGGCCAACGTCGTGCTCGGGAAACGGCGGAGCTGATTCTCGCCAACCTAGAAGTCGTGACTGAGGACCTCGAACGCGGTGCTGTTGTCGTCTTCGACGCGGATCGAATTCGGGTTCGAGCGTTACCGTTCCAAGCTGACTGATTGACACGACACTCGCACGGAACTCAAGTTTCGCGATGCCCGTCCGGCGCACCGATGCGTGAGGTCACGCTCCGTACAAGCCTGCGATCTTGTCGGCGCTGTCGCGTCGAACCGCTTGCGGGACTTGCGAGTATGTGTCGAGGGTGACGGCGATCGTGGAGTGTCCGAGTTGCTCCTGCACCACCTTGGGGTGCACTCCCGCTTCGAGCGCCAGCGTCGCCATCGTGTGGCGAGTGTCGTGCAGCCGAATCTTCGGTACACCCGCTTTCTTGACGGCCTCGGCGAAGAGCTTCGTGAATCGCTCCGGGTGGTACGCGACTCCTGCCTCGTCGACGAAGAGGTAGCCGCTGTTGGTCCACGCCGGCCCGAGGCGCAACCGCTCCTCGAGCTGACGTCGGAGATGGTCTCGCAGAGCAGCGACGGTCGCAGGCGCGAGCAGCAGCTGCCGATGACTCTTCGCCTTCGGCGCGGCGATCACCTCTTCGTAGTTCGCCGAGGTGCGTTGCTGCGCCACCGTGAGCGTGCCGGCGTCGAGATCGACGTCGTTCCATCGCAGCCCGGCCAACTCACCTCGGCGCATACCGGTGTGCAGAGCGAGTGTCCACAGCGCGCCCAGGCGATCATCGGCCACGGCATCGAGAAACTGGCGGGCCTCCTCCGCCGTCCAGACCCGGAGTTCCTTCGTCGTCCCCTTCGGCACACGCACCGCAGACACGGGGTTGACGAAGATCAGATTCCAGCGCACCGCATCTGCCAAGGCTCGATGCAGCACGCGATGCGCAAGCTTGACGGAATTCGCCGCCAAGGGCGTACCGTCCTGGCGACCTGACGTCAACAGCACCCCATGCCACCGCTTGATGTCGAGCGCTGACAACTCGCCGATTCGCTTCGACCCGAGGTGCGGGTTGATATGGCACCGAACCGACTGGGCGTAGCTCACCCACGCCGTCAACGCCACCTCGGTCTTGACGCCGTCGATCCATAGGTTGAGGAACTCTCGAACCGTGGTCCTCGACGGAGCGACGAATGTTCCTCGCTGCACACCCGACAGGGCGTCGTTGAGCGCCGCCTGTGCCTCCTTCTTCGTGCGGAAGCCACCGATCTCGCGTTGGCGTCGTTTGCCGACGTCATCGAAGCCGAGATCGAGCCGATAACTCCAGGTACCACCATCGGTTCGAGGCTTGCGAACGCTCCCACGCATGTCCCGATCGTACGCCATTCCGTGGGCATATGTGGGCAATCCGTGGGCACAGAGCCCGTTTCGGCGAGACACTCCGAGACCGAAACAGTCCCTGAGCTGGACTTATGTGCGGAGCCGGGTGCGAGGATCGAACTCGCCACCTCATGATTACAAATCAAGTGCTCTACCAACTGAGCTAACCCGGCGCGGCACACACGCTAGGGGGCGCGCACGCAGCGCGCACCCCCAGAGTGAATGTCGCTTAGAAGTTCAGGGTGAGGAAGCCTGGGTCGACCGGCTCCCCGGTCACGACGATGCGGTACTTGAGGCTGGTCGGCGCCCAGGCATCTGGGTACCGCGACTTGGTTCGGTCGAAACCAACGGTGCACGCCACCAACGACAGGGACGGGGCGCCATGGAGACGAGTCGCAGCGAGCACGTTGGCGTTGTTCACGTCAGGGAATCTGGTCGACGTGTCGGCGAGGTCACGCCGCACCATGGTGTACGTGTACCTGCGGCCGTCGATGGTCGACACTGACATGATGTCGCCGTTCTGCATCGTGTCAATTCCGTAGAACGGCGCCCCAGCTTCGGTGCGGTGCCCGAAGATCACCACCGAGGCGTTTTGTCCCATCACGCCGGTGCCGGTCCAGTGCCAGGCAAAGCCGCTGTCGGTGACCTTTTTCGCATCTCCTTCGTACACCCAGATGCCCACGCCGAGTCGCGGGATCTCGAGCCACCAGGGCGGCCCGATCGCCGGGGGTGCAGGGTTCGGAGCGGGCCAATGGTCGGCAGCTTCGGTGAGCCGAGGAAGTACCCGGCGAGGTCGACGATGACAGCCGCGCCATGTGACGAATACACCTGGTACCCATGGGTGACGGTGATCGGCGTGATGGCATGGTTCGGCACGGTGGTGCCAGCCACTGACCAGTTCACGTTCGATGCGAACGGAATTGGCTGGCGCGCCGCCGAAATCGTGAAGAAGCCTGCTGCGCGAGTGGCGGTGCCGGTGAGATTCACCACGATCGCCGAGGCATCGGTGCCCGCTGCACCGGGAACCTTTCCTTCGACCGACCAGTCGGGCCACAGCACCCCACCCGGCGCGAACTCGGGGCGCTGTTCCGGCAAGCGCGTGTCGAGAATACGGGTTGGGTCGAGCGGTACGAACAGCCCGACGGTTGATTCTGCAGCGCTGGGGCCAGTGAAGTAACCGGTGACGTCGACGATCAGCTTGGTGGCGCGGAGCGTGAAGATCTTGATGCGTCGGCGGCCATCAACCGTGGTGACCGGCACGATGACAGCCGACGCTCGGGTCTCACTGAACTGCGTGAAGTTCAGGCTCGAAGCGAATGGCACATCGGTCTCGGTGTACGGAAACACCGTGCAGAAGCCGGGCAAGGTGCACTCGGTCGCCGTGAGGTTCATCACGAGGCCGCCGGCTTCAGCCGGGATGAAGTCGGTGACATCGACCACGGTGACCGAACCATCGCCGACGAAGTCTGGGCGAGTGTCGATTGCTCGGCGTGCCGCGGGCAACCCAACGAAACGGCCAGCTTTCACCGGGCCAGTGACCGGGGTGTAGTAGCCGATGACGTCGAGGATGACGTCGCATGGGCGCAGCGACGTGATGTTGACCCCGCCAGCACCAAGCTTGACGGTTGCCAAGTTGGCGTTCACGGCGTACGCAAACGGCAGGTTCAAGTTGCTGACCACCGGCACGGGCTGCCCGGACGGCGACATGGTGACATGATTCGGCTCGGTCCAGTTGACGCTGGTGAGCGTGGCGACGATGGCGGTGGCATCGGACGGTACGCCGTACGAACCGGAGATCGGTACAGAAATGGCAACATCGGACAACCGGGTGAACACGTAGCTGCCAGGGGTGCGGGTGTCGACGACGCGGACGGCCTTTGGCAGTGGAGCGAACGCGCTCGCACCAGCGGTGAGAGCGCTCGCGGATGCAGCAGGGAGCACCGTAGCCAACGCTCCTGCGCCGGCCGCCGCGCCGACGCCCTGCACGAAGCGACGCCGTCCGAAAGGTTTGGCCATGTCAACAGCCGCGTCGGTGGCGACACCGGGCGGATCATTGAAGGAGGATGTGGTTTCGTTCATTTGGTTCCGAGCCTGTGCTGTCGTGTTTGTCTGCGTGCTGTATGAGTCGAGTGTTCGTGCTGGAATTATCGTCGGTGTCGAGCGACTTCGTAGGTCGCCAGGGCTGCTGCGGCCGACACATTCAATGAACTCAACCTGCCCAGCATGGGAATGCTCACGATCATGTCACAGCGTTCACGCACCAAACGGGAAAGCCCAGCGCCTTCCGCTCCCAGCACAATACACACTGGCTCGACGGCCAAGTCGCCGATATCGAAGAGTTCCTTGTCGGATGCGTCATCGAGGCCGACGATCCAGATGCCAGCATCTTTGATGCGCTGCAGGGTGCTTGGCAGGCCCGACACCACCGAAATCGGCATGTGTTCAATCGCTCCGGCAGAAGCCTTGGCCACGGTAGGTGTGACGTGGACCGCTCGGTGGCGGGGCACGATGACGACATCTACCCCGGCCCCGTCGCAGCTACGCACAATCGCACCCAGGTTGCCGGGGTCGGTGACTCCGTCGACGGCCACGAGGAATGGTGCTGTGGCCCCACGCCTCCGAAGGAACTGGGCAATGTCTGCTTCGGGAAGCTCAGCGGCTTTGGCCAACACGCCTTGAGGTGCTTCGCTGCGCGCTTCGGATTCGAGGCGCTTGCGAGCGACCCAGGAAATCGGTACACGGTTGGCGTTCGCAATCGCGACGATGTCGTCGACGGAATCGGTGTCTTGAAGCTCAGACGAGATCCAGATCTCGTGGACCCGACGGCGTTGTGCCAGCAGCAACTCTCGGACCGCCTGGCGGCCCTCTACCTGCTCGCCCCCAAGGCCCTTCTGCGGTTTCGACTTGGCTTCGCCTTCGACGCGAATCTTGCCGGTACGGCCCGCCCCGCGGCTACGAGGAGCGGTAGATCGACGCCCGGCTGCCGCACGGCCGCCGCGCCCCGCGCCCGGGCCGCGCCCAGACGTTCCGCCGCGACGTGCGCCGGTCATGACGAACCAACTTCTCGCGTGACCATGCTCTGAGGTGCTACGGCGCTTTGAGTCACCACTTCGGCTTGAGTTACTACGGCGACCGCCCATGCGGCGATGCCTTCTTGACGACCGAGCGCGCCAAGCCCTTCAGGCCGCCGCCCTGATACCGAGACAGGGGCGCCTGCTGCGTGGGTGAGGTGTCGTTCCATGTCGCCTTTCCAAGGTGCAAGCTTTGGGCGAGCACACACCACTTTGACGTCAATGTTGCCGATTTCCCACCCATGAGCCCTGACCATTTCGGCAACGGCAGTCAAAATCGACAATGAGTTGGCACCTGCCCACTGAGGGTCGTCATCTGGAAAGTGCACGCCGAGATCGCCTAAACCAGTAGCCCCGAGCAAGGCGTCGGCCGCCGCGTGCGCGGGCACATCGGCATCGCTGTGGCCAGCGAGCCCCCGTTCACCCGGAAAGGTGACGCCACCGAGCACCAACACCCGACTGGGGTCATCGGAGTGAGCATGGACATCGAACCCCTGACCAACGCGCACTTGCATCAGACGAGCCTTCCTTCAGCAACGAGGTTTCGCGCCCAATCGAGGTCATCGGGCATCGTGATCTTTCGGTTCAACTGTTCGCCGGGCACCACCACCACTCGGCCGCCTGCCGCTTCGACGAGCGCCGCATCGTCAGTACCTTCTGCGTCGTTCGCATGGGCTGCACGAAGCGACGAGGCGTTGAACGCTTGCGGCGTCTGCACCGCGACCAACCGTTCGCGGGGTGGTGTTGCAACGACGACGCCGTGTGCGTCGACCTCTTTGATGGTGTCGGACACGGGCAACCCGGGAACCGCCGAATCGGCGCCCGCAGCGACCGCGGCAATGACCCGGTGAAATAGTTCCACCGTGGCAAACGGGCGCGCTGCGTCGTGCACGCAGACGATGTCGACGTCGTGCGGGACGTTGGCGAGCCCGCGCCGCACGCTCTCGCTGCGGCTCGCTCCACCCGTGACGGCGCGCTCGGCATCGGCGTATTCAGCCGGCACCACCACCACCACGCCGTCGCATGCGGCCTCGGCGATTCGACGCGACCTGTCGATGACGCGCTCGGTGCCCAACGACTCGAATTGTTTCGCCTTGCCGAAACGGGCACCGCTGCCGCCGCCGACCACGATGGCCCAGACCTTTGGACGCCGATGCACCGAACCGAGGGTAGTACCGTGGCCGACGACATGACCGAGTACACGCAACTGCTCGCCGAGACGATGTTCTTTGCCGACGCCACCGACGAGATGCTGGCCCGAATCGAAGCGAGCGGACGGCGGCGTCAGCTGGTGCGGGGCGACGTGCTCTTCAATGAAGGCGATGCTCCCGACGCCTTGTACTTGGTGGGTTTGGGCCGAATTGCGATCGCCATCGCCAGCCCGGTCGACCGGCGCGAAAGCGTCGTGGCGCTCATGGAGCCCGGCGACTTGTTCGGGGAGCTGGGCTTGCTCGACGATGGGCCGCGTTCAGCTCTGGCACGTGCGCTGGAGCCCAGCGACGTGCTCGAAGTGCCGTTCCAGCCTGTGCGGGAGTTGTTCGTCGAGCAACCGCAGTTGCTCTGGAACGTGGCTCGGTTACTTGCGGGGCGCCTCCGAGTGATGGATTCGGTGCTGTCTGACTCGGTATTCCTCGACGTCACCGGCCGAACTGCCAAGCGGCTCCTTGAAATGGCCGGAGATGCAGACGAGTTTCAGCTGCCGGTGACCCAGGAAGAGTTGGCCGGAATGGTCGGCGCATCCCGAGAGCGAGTCAACAAGTCCATCGCCAACTTCATCAAGTTGGGATGGCTGGAACAGCACGACCGCAGCTACCACATCGTGCAGCGAGACCGCCTAGAACTCCGGGCCCGATAACCCAAACCTCGGGCGACCTCAGCGGGCGAACGTGTCGATCATCAACTTCACGTCGTGGGCCGAGCGGGTAGAGGATCGGGCAGGTACATCCGTTGGCTACGTACTCGTCGACTTTGGCGCGCACCTCGTCGGGGGTTCCCGATGCCGTGATCATTTGCACGATGTCGTCTGGCACCAGCTTGCTGGCCGCCACCACTTCGTCGTGGGTGGCCGGCCAGGTGAGCACCTGCCCAATCTCGTCGAGCAGTGCTTGCGGCACGCCCGACGCCTTCATGATGTGAGGCTGCTGGCCCAGATACTGGGTGACCAACAGGCGGGCACCGTCGAGCGCGGCCTGACGGTCTGTGTCGACACTGCACACCACCAACTGCGGACGATCGATGGCGTCGATCGTGCGACCCGCCTTGGCGGCACCGCGCGCCAGCGCTTCGAGGGCGCGGATGTTGTAATCGGGGCTGACGAGATAGTTGAGCACGGCACCGTCGGCGATTTCGCCGGTGAGTTCCATCATCTGCATGCCGGTGGCGCCGATGTAGATCGGCACGTGCTTCGGGCGCCGCTCTTGATGGACGTAGTCGAGTTCCACGCCATCGAGATGAACGTGAACGCCGTCCATCGTGACCGTCTCGTTGTTGAGGAGCGCTCGCACGGCAGTCACCACTTCGCGCATCACGGTGAGCGGGCGAGCACGATCGATGCCGACCTTCTCCGCCAACGGATCCCACCACGCACCCAGGCCGCAGATGTATCGGCCCGGCGCGAGGTCATCGAGGGTTGAGAACGTGCTCGCGAGTCGAGCAGGGTTGCGGGTCCAGATGTCGACGACGCCGGAACCGATCTTGATGGTGTTGGTGGTTGCACCGAACGCCGCCATCGGCACGACCGCGTCTCGAACGAGACGGCTGTCGGCCTGCCACACGGCGTCGAAGCCTTTCGATTCGGCGTATTGCACGAGTTCGATGCCTTCGCGCATTGGGTGCGCATCTTGCAGATAGAGAGCCACCTGATCCATACGCCCATCCTTGCACGCCGCACAAGTGCGACGCGCGAGGTGCCTGCGGTCAAGCGGCTACGGGTACGCGAATCGGCGGTGCCGGGAGCGGCTGCGCTTCGGAGTGCAGCAGAATCTGGCGCCGAGCGGAGTTGGTGAGGCCGCCCATCAGGCTGGTGACGAAGCGGTTGCCACGCCCGACGGCAGGCCCGATGGCCACCGCAACGATCAATGTGCCGAGGCCGAACGGGCCACCGAGCAGGAGCCCGGCCGCGAGCCAGGTGAGTTCACAGCCAACCCGCACCAACTGTGGGGGGTGACCCGTCTTGTCTGCGCCGGCTTGAGCGAGGAGTTCGCCCATTCCGGCGCCGAGCCCGGAGGCGATGATGGCCCCAGCTCCGATGCCCACGAACACGAGGGAAAACAATTGGATGGCAATCTTCGCCCCAATGGCGGACGGCGCCTCGTAGGCGTCGAAAACGCTCACGAAGAACTGGATCGCCGGGCCGATGACGATAGGCGTGACGATGCTTCCGACACCCGGCCTGCGACCCATCGCCCACGCGACCATCAGCAACGTTCCGATGGTGAGCCACAGTGCGATGGCCAGTGGCAGCCCTGTGTGGTCGGTGACCGCAACGATGAACATGTCGAGTGGGCCGGGACCGAAGTCGTTCCACAACATGAGGCCGACAGCGGCAGCGAGGATGACCGACCCGACGACGTGCACGCCGATGCCACGGGTGATGCGCAACGCGCGCCGCCGGGGGGCGGTGGCGAACGTTGCCGCAGCGACTGCAGCTCGGGTCCACAAGCGCGCCGAAGCCGAATCCAACGCGGCTTGACCAGCCGAGGTGAATCGATTCAGAAGGCGCACCCATCAAGTATCGGTCATTCGTTCGGAAAACCAAGTGTGACTTTCGTCCCAGCACCTCCCGTTGCACTTGATCCGCGCTGAACGGGCTGCGTTTACAGCAGTGCGTGAAGGCGCCGAGCCTGCTCTGCTGCCTTTGCCCGCACTTCTTGCACGTCAACGCGGGTGGGCAGTCCGTTGCTGAGCAGCACCTCGCCGTCGCCGGCGACCACGTCGACCGCGCGGATTCCCGGGGTGAACGCCACATGCCAGGGGGAGTCGGCGTGGTCGTAGTTCCAGGTCACCCGGTCGTGGGCAGCCTCTGGCATGAGGGCGTACGAGTTGGTCAACCAACTCGCCGCCGTGTCGGGCGATGCGGTCACGTCATCGGCGCGGTGAGCAACGAAGGCGAGCCGCATCTCTTCGAGCATGTCGGCCCCAATGCCGTCGGTTCCCAGCACCACCGGGTTGGCCCGACCAGCGGGTTTGGCGTAGCCGACAGCGTTGTTCATGTTGCTGCGGGGGTTGTGGGCGATCGTTCCCGGAAGCTCTCGGTCGAGCGACACGCAGTGCACCAACAGCCAGTCTGGGGTGGCAAGGCGCTCGAGCCGCTCCCCCGCAGCATGGTCGGATGGGCCCTCGGAAACGTGAATGTGGACACCCACACCCAAGTCGGTGGCCAGCCCGGCCGCCGCCTCCAACGTGTCATCGGTGCAGGTGAACGCGGCGTGCACACCAACCAACCCGCGTCCGCCACCTCTAATGAACCGTTCGTTCTCGGCAAGCCCGCGCTTGGCACCGTCGGCACCATGGCGATCGGTGACGCCGTACGCACACAGCACACGCACGCCAACCTCTGCGCACGCGTCAGCGATCACGTCGAGGCTTCCTTCGATCGCATTGGGGCTTTCGTGGTGATCGACGATCGCCGTCGTGCCACACATCAGCGCTTCGGTCGCGCCCAGCAGAGCGCTCGCTCGGATCATGTCGAGGTCGAGCGCGGCATCGAGGCGCCACCACACCTGTTCCAGAATCTCGTCGAACGCGGTGGGCTGCCGCGGCGGCGCAGGCATGCCACGGGCCAGCGAGGAATAGAGGTGGTGGTGGGCGCAGACCATGCCAGGTGTGGTGTCGGCCATCGCCCGAGCGTAGACCCGAAGACGCGACGACGCCGCCGCCCACCCCTGCTCCGGGCGCGCTGCGTCGTGCCTCGTTGAGCAGCAGCGTCGCCCAACGTGCGCCCAACCCCGGCATTGCCCGCCGTTGCGAGCCACACGCCGTGACGAACCGGTTTGCCGGACACCTTGCGTTACGTGGTTCGTAGCAACTCGTATCCCCGGCGGACGTCGTGTACGTGATGAACGGGGTCGTGGATGAAGTAGCGGGCGAACGACGCAACGGTGAAGTTGGCTCCGTCACTGCGGCGGCCGGTTCGTTCCCACTGGTGCCCCGTGACGTCGGCGAAACTCGCGGCGATCGTTCGCGCAGCAACATGGAGTTCCTGCAGAACGACGCCGACATCCGCGTGTTCATAGTCCTGCTCGATGGCCGTCACGTCTTGATCCCAGTTTTCGAACAACGGGTCGTCGAGCGTCAACATCAGTTCGAGCCGCCGGTTGAACAACTCGAACACGTCGCGGACGTGGCATGCGTATTCGACCGCCGACCATTGGGTAGGCGTCGGGCGCTGCGCAGCCAGAGGGTCGTCGAGCAGTCTCAGCCACTCGGTCGCGTTGTCGACCACTGCGCTCGGCGTTGTGGCGGGGTCGAACGTCGACGAGTCGAACCCGCACTCAGGACATGCGTGTTCCAGCACCCAGGTCCAGTCCTTCGCATCAGGTTCGATCTCCACACCGGCAACGTAACCAGGCCCAGCTCTGGGCGGTGCGTGGTTTCCGATGGCCGCCCAACCAGAACTCGACCCCTTCGCCACGGTTGGAACCACGGCTTTGGATGCGGCGGTCGAGCTGATCGCGGGCGAGACTCGATCTCGTGACGAAGTACGCGCATGTGCAGGGATTTGTTCAGCCGGGGTTTGGTGCGGTCGCCGAGGCGTTCGAGCGCAACTTCACCGATCACCGGGAACTCGGTGCTGGGTTTGCGCTGTACGTCGATGGCGAACAGGTCGTCGACATCTGGGGCGGCATCGCCGACCGGGAAAGTGGCCGGGCTTGGGACGACACCACCCTCCAGTTGGTGTTCTCCACCACGAAAGGCGCGGCGGCAATCTGCATCGCCCAACTCGTCGAATCCGGTGCGCTGTCGTACGACGACCTGGTCGAGCAACACTGGCCGACGCTGGCCGCAGCTCAGGGCACTGGCCTCACCGTCGGCCAACTGCTCAGCCACCAGGCCGGGCTGATGGCGTTCGATCGAAAGCTCAGCTTCGAAGAGGTCTGTGCAGTCACTCCGGTCGTCGAAGCGTTGGAGGAACAAGCACCATTCTGGACACCCGGCACAGCCCACGGGTACCACGCGCTCACCTACGGATGGCTGGCAGGGGAACTGCTGCGGCGCATCGACGGCCGCTCCATCGGAAGGTTCTTCGCCGACGAGGTCGCCGCCCCACTTGGCCTCGAGTTCTGGATTGGCTTGCCAGAGGATGAAGAGCCGCGAGTGTCGACGTTGCAGCTTGCGCCGATGCCCACCGACCCTGAGGAACTCGCCATCATGCAGCAGACGATGGCGCGTGGGGCGAACGGCTACCGAGCGCTGACCCTCGACGGCACGATCCGCATGTCACCCGTCAATCACTTCAACACCCGGGAGCTGCATGCGACGGAAATGGCCGCGGCCAACGGCATCACGAACGCCCGGTCGTTGGCACGAATGTACGCGGCGACGATCGGCGACGTCGACGGCATCCGTTTGTTCGGTGAAGACACGCTCGCTCAGGCGCGCGCCGAACGGGCAGGCGGTCCTGACCTCACGTTGATCAAGCCAACCCGATTCGGTGCGGGGTTCTGGCTGCACAACCTGACGACGCCGATGATCCAAGACGGATCGTTCGGCCATCCCGGCGCCGGCGGCTCCCTCGGCTACGCCAACCCGGAACTCGGCATCGGCTACGGCTACGTGATGAACCAAATGGGCGGCGGCCTCACCGGCGACCCCAGAACCATCAACCTCAACAACGCAGTAGTCGCCAGCCTGAAGTAGCTCACATTCCTGCGGCATACGCCGCGGGCATCAGCGAATCGTCTCGGAACCCGATTCCCGGCCCATCAGCCGAATCGTCTCGGAACCCATTGCCCAGCCCATCAGCGAATCGTCTCGGACCTGCTAGCGAGATTCGATGAAGACACCGTTGCTCAGCTCCGAGACGATTCAGCACAGGCACGGGCGCATCACTCCGAGACGATTCGACGAAGGACGCGAGCTCGTTGCCCGAGACGATTCAGAAAGTGCACGGGCACATCACTCCGAGACGATTCGACGAAGGTGGCGAGCTCGTTGCCCGAGACGATTCAGCAACGGCGGGCACATCACTCCGAGACGATTCGACGAAGGACGCGAGCTCGTTGCACCGAGACGATTCAGCAAAGGCACGGGCACATCACTCCGAGACGATTCGACGAAGACACCAACCCGCTACTCGTCCTTGATCAAGCGGGACTGAGTTCGAGCCGAGCTGGCTTCCGGCGGGGACTGCACCGGGCAACATGGCGATCGAACAGACAGGCGATGGGTCCGCGGCCGCGGACCCATCGTCTGAAGTGTTGTAGAGCAATCAGCAGTTCTCGACTGACGGGCTGTTTGCTTTGGCCAAGAACGCCGTCACTGCGGCGAAGCCGACGACGGAAGGCAGCACGACGATCGCTACCGCCGTGCCGACCGACAGCGAGGTCGACGCCAGCGCTCCCGTGAGCACCGGCGTGGCGAGCGTGCTCACCCGAATGCCTGCCGACAGCGCACCCAATCCAGCGCCGCGCCGGCCGGGCAACTTGGCCGCAGTGTCGTACAGGTATGGCATCAACGTCGCTTGGCCCAGGCCGGCAACCAGATAGCCCACCAGTACCGCGACTTGACTGTCGATCAACAAGGCTGCAGCCAGTCCGGCGCCGGTGACACCGATCGAGTACCACGTCAGCCGTTTCGCCCCGACGATCGCCTGGATCGAGTCGCCCGCCAGTCGCCCAACTGCCATGCCGGTGACGAACACGACGAAGGCCAACCCGGCTCGACCTGCGGTGGCACCGAAGTCGTCGGCCAGACGGAACGCCGCCCAATCGAACGACGTCACCTCCATCGCCGAGCCGAACATCGCACGCCATTCCGACTGCGACCAGCAGCTTCATTCCCGTCTTGGCACGCACGCCGGCGTCCGGTACGCCGGATCCATCTGCACCTGAACCGCCTGAGCCAACACCGTCGGGTCCCGAAAGGCCGGGGCTCGTGAGCCCGACGTCGACGGGCTCCACCGCAGGCGCGGCGTGGGCAGCGATGACCACTGGATGATTGTCCGGCAAGCACCCCGCGGCTGACGTACGCGATCATCACCAGCAGCACAGCCGTCGCGCCGAGCAACTGGTACCTCAGCTCGATCTCGGCGGCAGCGAACAACGCCGCACAGACGCTGCCGACGATCGTGCCAACGCTCCACAACCCGTGCAACCGGCTCATCACCGACACCTTGCGTCGCGCCGACAGCCACGATCCTTGGAGGTTCATGGCGATGTCCACCGTCACGTCGGTGGAAGCGATGAGGATGAACACCGCCAGGAGAGCGGCGGCCGAACCGGCGTATCCGATCAGTGGAAGCATCAGCGCGTTGAACGTCGCTCCGTACACCAGCACACGTTTGGTTCCGAACCGTTCGATCACCCGGCTCGACAACATGCTGCTGACCAACGCCGCGGCGCTGGCGATCGTGGACAGGAGACCCGAGCACCGCCAGCGTGACGCCGAGGCGGTCACGCACCTCTGGCATTCGCGGCAGGTACGACGACACCACGGCGCCGTTGACGAAGAACTGCACCCCGATCGCAATGATGGCGCGACGTTCGCTGCGGTCGCCGGACGCGAGTTCAGTTGGTCGCAGTTCCGCAGCCACCGCGGAAAGCTACCGGTGCCAGATCTGTACCGAAGCGTGCTACACCACTCCCATGGAAATAGCGATTGCCCTCGACTTCATCAGAGAACGTCAGAACGGCGTACTCACCACACAAAAACGTGACGGCCGACCGCAGCTGTCGAACATCACGTTTCGGCTTGGCGAAGACGGCATCATCCGGATCTCCGTCACCGCCGGCAGGGTGAAAGCAAAGAACCTCGCCCGTGATCCGAGGGCCAGCCTGCACGTCACACGCGAAGACTTCTATGCGTACGCGGTGCTGGAATGTGACGTCGAGCTGATGCCCGTCGCTCAGTCGGTCGACGACCCCACGGTCGACGCCCTGGTCGCGTACTACGCCTCTGTGCGGGGCGGCCACGACGACTGGGACGAGTATCGACGCACGATGGTGGCCGACGGTCGGTTGTTGCTGCTGCTCACACCCACCCACGCGTACGGCATGCTGGGCGCATGAAGATCCACACTCAGCCAGATCAACTCGGTGGCGTCTGGGCGAACGCCGCAGCTGTTCGGCACTCGCCGCACGAGTTCACCATCGACTTCCTGCGCTGCGACTTCGACGACGCCGGCAACGTCAGCCAAGGCACCCTCGTGCAGCGGGTGAACGTGTCGCCGCTGTTCGTCACCCAACTCATCGCTGCGCTGCAAGACAACTGGTCGAAGTATGCGGACAAGGCAATGCCCCGCGAACTGATGGAACCGTTCACCATCTCTACCGACGACGAACCGACACCAGACCCCTCCGACGACGCCGTGTGACCTGCCCTCGGGGCGCCCGCCCCGTATCCGCGCGTAGATCCTGATCGTGTTGGGTGATAGGTCTCAACAACGATCTCGATCGAATCCGGGAAGCGATTCGGGAACGGTGTCTGCCACGATGAGACCCCGTGGCCGTCAGCTCACACCCCACCCTCGCACCTGACCAGCGGGCTGCGACCACACGCATTCCGATGGTGGCGTCGATCATCGCCTTCAGCGCTGGCCTGGTGTGGAGCCTGGGCACCCTGACGGCCCGCCTCGCCGACAGCAGTGACGCCTGGCAGTACCTGATGTGGCGCTCCGTCGGAGTGTTCGCCGTGGTGGAGCTTTACGGCCACTGGACCGGAAAGGGGTCGATGACCCAACGCTGCTTCACCGGTGGGTGGGTGATGCTGCTCGGCACCTTCGGCCTACTCGTCGCCTCGCTCGGCTACGTGTACGCGGTGAAGAACACCACCGCCGCCAACGCCGCATTCTTGAGCTCGATCACCCCACTGATCGCTGTGGTGTTGTCGCGGGTCTTCCTGCGCGAACGACTGAATCGGATCACCATTGGCGCTCTCTCCCTTGCGCTGTTCGGGTTGGCGATCACGGTCAGCGGCGACCTGCAGTCGGGGAACATGGTGGGCAACGTCAGCGCGATGTTCTGCTCGGTCGGGTTTGCGATCTACACGATTTGTGTACGTACCGACCCCACCCGCGACTGGTCGCCGATCATGGCCGGGTACGCCGTTGCCATGATTGCGTTGTGCGGCGCAGTCACCGTGGTCGGCGCCAACACCATGACGCCGCCGGCGGGCGACATCGGCCTGGCACTGCTGCACGGTTCTGTGCTGATCGTGCTCGGCACCGCGTTGTTCAACCTCGGTTCGCGAACGGTTCCCGCGGTCGCGATGACCGTGTTGGCCCAAAGCGAGATGGCGTTCGCCCCGTTTTGGGTATTCCTGGTTCTCGACGAACGGCCAAGCGGGCGCTCACTCGTTGGTGGTGCCGTGATCCTCGTCGCCGTCATCGGAAAGGCTGTGCTCGACGCCCGGCCGCAACGCTTGTTGCCCAACGACGACTTGCTCGAAGCCCCACCCGAGTCGGGCCCGGCCGCCGTCTGAACGACCGCGACCTGCCAATCGCTACCGAGCATGACTACCGGCCATCGCTACCGGGCTTTCGCTGGGAGGAACTTGCTGGCGAACACTGCGCCAGCGGCTGCGACGCCCGCAGCCACCAGCGTGCCAGCACTCAGGCCAGACAGGAACGCCTGGTTGACATGGTCGAGATACGGTCCTGCGTTGGGGCCGAGGTCGGCCGCTATGACTCGGGCAGCACCCACCGATTCTTCGGTGAGGTGGCGCACCTCAACCGGCAACTGATCGAAGGTCGCGTTCCCCGACTGGAGCGAGCTGGTGTACAGCGAGCTGAAGACGCTGCCGATGATCGCTACACCAAGGGTGCCGCCGAGTTCACGAGTGGTGTCGTTGACGGCTGAACCGATGCCTGCCTTGTCGGCCGACAGCGACCCCATGATCGACTCGGTGGCAGGTGCCGTGGTGAAACCGAGCCCCAGGCCCAGCAGCAACATCTGACCGGCGATCTCGATGTAGGCCGTGTCGACGTCGGCCCGCAGTGAAATCCACAGGAACGATGTAGCCATGAGGCCGAGCCCACTCCTGACGACTTGGGTGGTGCCGAACCGGTTCACCAACAGCGGCGCCGCGACGGAACCACCTGCGATCGCCGCAGCGACCGGGAGCGTACGCAAACCGGCTTCGAGTGGCCCGTACCCAAGAACCAGTTGGAAGTACTGCGTGATGAGGAAGATGAACCCGAAGAGGGCAAAGAACGCAGCGGTGACGGCGACGCTCGCCGCCGAGAAGCGCAAGTTGGCGAAGATGCCCACCGGCAGCATGGGGTGGGGAATCCGGAGTTCGACGGCAATGAACGCTGCGAGCAGCACTGCGGAAAGTGCGAAACCGCCGAGGGCAGTCACTGACAACCAACCCCACTCAGGAGCCTCGATGATGGTGAATACGAGTGTTCCGATGGCTGCGATGGACAGCAGGATGCCGGCCTTGTCGAGCGCTGGGGCGTTGTGTTCCCGCGACTCGGGAATCAAGAACCATGCGGCGATCAGGGCGATCACCACGACCGGCACGTTGACGTAGAAGATCGATCCCCACCAGAAGTTCTCCAACAACCAGCCGCCGGTGATTGGGCCAAATGCAACGGCAATACCGCTTACCGCCGACCAGATGCCGATGGCCTTGGCCCGCTCGGACGGATCGCGGAACACGTCGGTCAAGATCGCCAACGTGGCTGGGAAGATGAGGGCCGCCCCGATACCCATGACGGCACGGCTCACGATGAGCCCGTTGGCCGAACCTGCTTCTCCGGCGATGGCTGAAGTTGCGCCAAATGCAACGAGCCCGATCATCAGCATGCGTTTGCGACCGTATCGGTCGCCCAGTCCACCAGCTGCAAGCAAGAGGCCGGTGAAGACCAACAGATATGAGTCGACGATCCATTGGAGTTGACGCGTCGATGCACCGAGTTCCACCGACAGCGATGGGAGGGCAACGTTGACGATCGTGCCGTCGAGGACGGTGATGAACAATGACAACGACAGCACGCCGAGAATCGCCCAACGGCGCGGATGGCCCGTGTCAGATGTGTCGGCGCGTGCAACGGCTCCCGTGTGATTCGTGTCGTGAACAGCCGTCGCGCTCACTTCGCGGCCGCCGGCTTCAGTCGGTGCTCGGCACGACGAGACGGTGCAGTGCTCCGGCGAGACCCCGAGCGAGGGGCCGCTTGTGGTTTGGCGTGTAGTCCCGGAGCAACTTCGGGTGATCGGCTCGCAAGTCGAGTGCATTCATGGCGCTACCTCTCATTTCTGGCTCTCATTTCTGGCTCTCATTTCCGGGGGAGCCCGGAGACTTTCCGTTGACAAGTTGCCACTGTATAGTTAGAACTAGCCAATGTCAAGTAGTCAGTGTAAAGTAGCCAGTGGCAAGCAGACCGAGAAGTAGAGTGACAGTTGATGGCCGACAAGTACCACCACGGAGACCTACCGAACGCGCTGCGATGCGCCGCGGTCGAGGTCATCGACGAACGTGGGCTCGGCAACTTCAGCCTGCGCGAGGTGGCCCGACGTGCAGGTGTCTCGCACACTGCTCCCGCTCACCATTTCGGCGACATGCAAGGCCTCCTCACGTCGCTGGCCACCGAAGGTTTCGAGCACCTGCATCTCGCATTGGTCGCAGCCGCCGAGGGCATCGACGACCCCGTCGAACGCCTCAACGCGCTCGGCGTTGCCTATGTCCGGCTGGGCCGTACCCACAAAGCACACGCCGAAGTGATGTTTCGCACCGACCTCGTCGACGGCGACGACGTCGGCCTACAAACCGCCGGGCTGTATGCCTACGGCACACTTCACGACTGCCTGATCGCACTGTTCGAGGCCGAACACCTCGATGTCGACATCGACGACGCAACCGCACTGTGTTGGTCGGCCATGCAAGGGCTGATCGTGCTCGAACCAAAGTTCGAGCGCATGTGCGATCTGCGAAAAACGCCGATGCCGCCCATCGAAGAGATGGTCCGCAAGTTCACCGACTTCATGGTGAACGGCTTCCGCGGCCATCGCAAACAACCCGACTGAGCAGGGAGACTCCCCGAAGCCACGGGTGGATGGTGCGTTCCGTGGCCTCGTCGGCGTCGTCAGCAACGAAGCGCAGAGCCCCAAATCGTCGTCGACTTCGAAATCTTTTCGGTGGCGGTGTTGTGTCGTTATAGATAACGATATATCTTTAGCGATGTCGATACGACTGGACTGGCCCGAATTGGTCGGGCAGGCAGTCACGACAGAACAAGGAGAACGTCACATGCGACGCTCACTACATCAACACCCACACGAACAAGGTCATCATGATCACGACCTCGGCCCAGACTTCGAACGCGGGCACCGCCGGGGCCCAGGCGGCCACGGCCGTGGCCGCGGGGATGGCCGCGGACTTCATGGCGAAGGCGGCAGAGCTCGTCGGGGCGCTGTCGGCCAGTCGATCCTGTTGCTCCTCAGCGAGCAGCCGATGCACGGCTACGAGCTGATCACTGCTCTCGAAGAGAAGAGCGGAGGACGCTGGCGGCCAAGCCCCGGAGCGATGTACCCATCGCTGGGGCGACTCGAAGACGCCGGCCTGATTTCGTCCACCGACGACGACGGAAAGCGCCGATTCGAGCTCACCGACAAGGGCCGGGAACGAGTCAACGAACAGCGTGACGCTGGCGTCGAGGCACCATGGGACGAAGCGTCCTCTGGCGGTCGGGGCGACCTGCGGCGCACGATGAGCGAGCTGCTCGGGCCCGTTCGTCAGATCGGTCGGTTCGGTACGCCCGAGCAAGGTGCGGCCGCCGAAGCAGTGCTCAAGGAAGCAACAGCGAAGTTGTACCACATCCTCGCCAGCCCGCCTCCTGCAGCACCGACGCCACCGAGTCGTAACGCGCACGGTGCTCGACGGATCCGTGCCCGCACAGCGGTTCCCGAATCGAGAGCGGTGTGGGCCGGCTCGCGGTCCTGATGGCTGCCGCAGGACGCCCCGGCGCACCGACTCGTGCCGGACCGTGCCACCGGCATGGCCGCCCGTTGTCGACGCTGGCTGCCCTGACGACTGCAGAGACCCAGACGCATGCCGGCCTCGATGCACACCGATTCTCGAGTCGACGACGTCGACCGGCACCTGCGACCGGCACCTGCGGCCGCGCCAGACGGAGTCACCGACGACTGTCGACGCCCGGCCGCATGAAATCGCAGTGCTGGCTCGGCTCCACCGAGGTCAGCTGTGTAGGCCGCACGCCAGCGCGGGCCGAACTCGACCAATGAGTCGCACCCGTCGGGCACTGCCGCGTCGAGCCTCAGCATCAGGAGCACCGTTGTCGCCGCTCTGAAGCTGCGACTCGAGCGTCGCGCATGGTCGACGTCGTCGGTGACGATGATCTCCCGATCGCCGGTCCGCGGCAGTTGTTCCACGATCGCCCGCACCGAACTCTGCACCTGCACAGCGGGCCCACGCAACGCAAGCACGAACACATGGCCGCGCCCGAGGTTCGCCAAGACCGGAAGGTCCTCGTGCACCTCCGCCGCATCGGCTGCAGGTTGCTGTTCGAACGGGAGTGAGCGCCCAATGTCGACGCCGAGTGGTAGACGCACCGTGTCCGACACCGAGCGTCGACCACGTACGGGCTTGCCGCACGCGCCAGATACGTCGCCGCGCTCCACCGCTGCCAATGTTGCCCATGGTGTGTCGGCGACCACCGGTGCCGCCGCCTGATGCCAAGCGAGATCGCTGCAAACACACACGCAGGGTGAGGCGCGTCGCCCCGACCTCGATCACACCACCGTCACGGACGCTTCCTTCAGAGTTCGGCACGAGCCATCGATGGTGATCGTCGACCGCCCGGCCAACTGCACGACACGAATGGCCCCGTCGTGCTGTGAACTCGAGCAACAGGTGATGTGCTTCGATGTCGGGGTCGACGATGGCGACGTCGCACGACGCGGCCCGACCAACGAGATGTCTGCCGAGCCGGAAGCTCGACCACACGGCCAGCATCAGGCCCCGCATCCACTCGAACGCGGGCAAAGGTTTCGCGTTGCGGAAGATCCACGCCGAAGGTGTCGACGCGAACTCGGCTCACAGGGGCAGAATCTGGCGCTCACAGTGCCGAACAACGCCTCTACCAGGCGGTGTGACTCACGAGCCGTCTGGCTTGAGGCAACGCCTCACCGGGGACGTCAAGATTCTGTGCGGGGCGTGAGTCAGGCGGTGAGACGAGCGGTGAGGCTCCATCGGCACGCTCGCCCCATGAACTCACCATCGTCAACTGACCTCGTCGCACAACTGCATCGCGAGTGGCGCCATATCCGCCGCAACCCTCGCCACCTCATCCAAGCAGCGGGATGGGAGATCGTCACCGGTCATCTCGACGATCTCGACACGCTCCTCACCCAGGTTGGTTTTGAGACGCGCAATACCTCAGTGCACGACGCCGCACTTCGCAAGTTGGTCGAAACAGCACGCCACGACGACCTGGCGGCCCGAACGTTGGTGCAACGGCTGCTTCCGGGCTCACTGAGCGTGGTACGTCGTCAACGCCAGTTCGGTCGAGATCGAGACGCAGTTGCGGAGATGATCGGCGCCCTGTGGATCGCGATTCGCACGTTCAATCCGGAACGCCAGCCGTCGTGTCTCGCAGCGGCACTCATCAGCGACGCCGAGTACCTGGCCTTCAAGCGAGCCAACCGGCAACGGTCGTCAGGCGAACGACCCAGCGAGTTTCCTCGCGACGTAGCTCAGCCCGAACGTGATCTGCACCCGTGGGAGGAACTCGCCGAACTCGTCCAGCAGGCCGCCGAAGCAAAGGCGACGAATGCTGACGACTTGAGGTACCTGCAATGCCTGCTCGAGACACCGCGGACCGTCGATATCGCTCGCTCCCTCAAGCTGAGTCCGCGAACGATACGCAACCGCCGCGAACGAGCTACTCAACGGCTCCGCGAACACGTCGCTGCGTAAGGAGCCGAGCGGGTAGGCGAGGCTTTGCCGAGTCTGCCCGGTTGGCGACGCCCATAGATACGTGGGGAAATCAGCGGAATGAAAAGGAGCGAAGCGACCTATCCGCTGATCCCCTAACGCGGTTTAGTTGGCGCGCTGGACGAAGTTTGGGTGGCGCTTCTCGAGGAACGACGCGATCCCCTCTTGCCCGTCGATCGGCGACGGCGTCAGCAGCCATGACTTCGGTGGCATACGCATACGCCTCGTGCTGATCCATGTCGACCTGGGCGTAAAACGATCGCTTTCCGTTCGCTTTCGACGAGCGCGCTGCCGCGAGTGGCTCTGCGCATGAGATCGTCGACAGCAGAGTCGAGCTCATCGTCACTCACGACCGCGTTGATGAGCCCCCAGTCGGCCGCAACATCTGCTGCGATCGGGTCTCCGGTGAGCGCCATCTCCAAGGCGCGCTTCCGGCCGATCTGGCGGGCGACGGCGACGAGTGGGGTGTGGCAGAACAGCCCACCCTTGCCGCCAGGCAGCGCGAACCCGGCCGACTCGGCCGCTATCGCCAGATCACACGACGCCACGAGTTGACACCCGGCGGCCGACGCGAACGCGTGCACCTTCGCGATGACGACCTGAGGAATGTCTTGGATCGTTTGCATCATCTCCGCACAGACTTCGAAGAGATGCTGAGCTTCGTCGAGGGAAGCACCCAACATGTCGCCGAAGTTGTGACCGGCGGAGAACACCGGGCCGTTGGCGGCGATGATGACGCCGAGTGCGTCGGTGCGACCCGCCTCTCGAAGCGCAACGGTGAGTTCGGTCATCACGTCGAGCGCCAACGCGTTTCGCTTGGCTGGGTGGTCGAGTGTGATGGTGATCACGTCACCGTTTCGAACCACTTGAAGGTATGTGTGGGTCGGCTCATGCATACAGCCCAGGCTACGACCGATGAACAGCCCGGTACGATCCGACCATGACGACACCAGCCACGCAAGAGCGACACCGGTTCGCCGACCTGCTCGCCGAGATCGGTCCCGACGCTCCTACCTTGTGCGGAGAATGGGACACACGCGATCTCGCCGCCCATATCGTCATTCGCGATCGTCGACCCGATGCCATGCCCGGAATCATCAGCCCGAGGTTCGCCGGGTACACCGACAAGATTCAGGCGCGGCTCGCGAAAGCCGACGAGTACGACGTACTCGTTCGTAAGGTGCGCGAGGGTGCGCCGTTCTGGTCGCCCACCCGGCTCGGAGCTGTCGATCGGCTGGCGAACACCGCTGAATTCTTTGTCCACCTCGAAGATGTGCGACGAGCCCAACCCGACTGGACCGCTCGCGAACTCGACGACGAACTGACGAAAGACTTGTACGACGTGTTGAAGCGCGGCGCCAAGATGATGGCTCGCAAGGCACCGGCTGGCATCACACTGGCACCGACCGACGGCCAAGCCGAGCCTCGTTGCCAACAAGGGTGAGCCGATGGTCGAGGTGAGTGGCCCGGTGGGTGAACTGGTGCTGTGGCTGTACGGCCGCCAGGCTCACTCGCTCGTGGAGTACGAGGGCCCCGACGACGCCATCGCAGCATTACGCACCGCCAGCTTCGGCATCTGACCTAGGGCGCTACCGGGGGGTCGCGGCCTTTCCGGCAGCGATGTGGGCTGCGGCGGCGATCTCGTCGAGCACATCGTCGGTATGGGCGACGCCCACGAAGATCGCTTCGTAGGCGCCGGGGGCCATGGCCACGCCTTCGGCGAGCATGGCGTGGAAGAAGCGGGCGAACGCTGCTTCGTCGGTGCGTTTGGCTTCGGCGAAGTTGGTGGGAGTGGGAATGTCGCCGCACACCATGCCGAACAAGGTGCCCACCACGGGAAAGCGGGCGGCGAAACCACCCGCCGCACAGGCGTCGCTCAACAGCCCTGCCAGCCGATTGGCACGCGCCGACAGCTCGAGGTAGACGTCACCGTCGAGTTCCCCAAGCGCAGCGAGACCGGCCGCGGTGGCAATCGGGTTGCCTGCCAACGTGCCCGCGTGGAAGACCGAACCCAGCGGCGTGAGGTTTTCCATCAGTTCACGGCGACCACCGACGGCACCGATGGGCAAGCCGCCACCGATGACCTTGCCGAACGTGGTGAGGTCCGGGCGCACGCCGAACATGCCTTGCGCCCCGCCCAACCCGACACGAAACCCGGTGATGACTTCGTCGAACACCAGCACGGCTCCGACTCGGTCGCATTCGGCTCGCAGCCCTTCGAGGAAACCCGGAGCTGGAGCGACCACACCCATATTTGCGGCGATTGGTTCAACGATGACGCACGCCACCGTGCTATCGAGCGTGGGCACCACGTTGTACGGCACCACCATCGTTTCGGCCACCGCGCCCGCAGGCACGCCAGCCGTGCCCGGCAAACCGAGCGTCGCCACCCCGCTGCCACCCGCTGCGAGTAGCGCATCGGTTGCCCCGTGGAAGTTTCCGTGGAAGATGACCACGCGGTCGCGACCGGTGTAACCGCGGGCCAGTCGCACCGCCGTGCTGGTGGCCTCGGTGCCGGAGTTCATGAACCGAACCTGCTCGCACGAAGCGACTCGTTCCGAGATCGCTTCGGCAAGCTTCATCTCGCGCGGCGTTGGCGCCCCGTACGAGGTGCCACCGGTGACGGCGCTGGTGACGGCGGCGGTGATTGCTGGGTGGGCGTGCCCCAGGATCACCGCGCCATAACTCTGCACCAGGTCGATGTAGCGAGTGCCCTCCACATCCCACAGGTGGGCACCAAGGGCGCGCGCCACCACATATGGCCTCCCGCCAACCGATGTGAACGCCCGAATCGACGAGTTCACTCCGCCCGGAATGACCGCCTTGGAACGCTCGAACATCGTCTCGTTCGACGGTAATCCGGCACCGACGCACACCGTGGGCTCGCATCGGGCAGCCACGCAGGTGACCGGGTCGCACAATGGAATGGACGTCGGTGGAATCGACGTCGGGGGGATGGGCATGGCACTCATCAGCTACTCCTGCCATGTGTTGAGGCCGGCTTTGCGTTGGTGAGGCGGCGCGTTCTGCGAACCAGCGCGTGAAGTAGGTGAGGATCACGTCCGCACCAGCACGCTTGATTGCGGTGAGGTGTTCCAGAGCGACCGCATCGTGGTCGATCCACCCGTTGGCCGCTGCGGCTTTCACCATCGAGTACTCGCCACTGACGTGATAGGCGGCGAGCGGCACATCGACGAGCGACCGAACCTGATGGATGACATCGAGGTACGCCAGCGCCGGTTTCACCATGACCATGTCGGCGCCCTGCTCGATATCAGCGAGCACTTCACGAATCGATTCACGGGCGTTGCGTGGGTCTTGCTGGTAGCCCTTGCGATCGCCACCATCGGCGATGGACACGTCGACGGCGTCGCGGAACGGGCCGTACAGCCCACTCGCATACTTGGCCGAGTACCCGAGGATCGACACGTGTGAGAACCCATGAGCGTCGAGCGCCGAGCGAATTGCGCCGACCTGACCGTCCATCATGCCGCTCGGCGCAACCACATGGGCCCCAGCCGTGGCTTGGGCGACAGCGATGTCGCTGTAGATCTGCAACGTGGCGTCGTTGTCGACGTGACCGTCGGCCCCGACGATGCCGCAATGGCCGTGAGACGTGTACTCGTCGACGCAGAGGTCGGCCATGAGCACCACGTCGTCACCAAGTTCTGCCCGCAGGTCGCGCAGCGCCAACTGTACGATCCCGTCCGGATCGGAAGCGCCAGAGCCGGTTGCGTCCTTGTGAGCGGGCACGCCGAAGAGCATGATCGCCTTCACGCCCATGTCTGCCAGTTCGACTACCCCGCGGCGAAGCGACTCTCGAGTGTCTTGGTACACGCCCGGGAGAGATGCGATTTCGATCCGCTCGTCAATGCCTTCGCGCACGAACAGGGGTGCCACGAGGTCGTCGACCGTGACGTTGGTTTCGGCCACGAGGTCACGCAACGCTGCCGTTCGGCGCAAACGACGAAGTCGATGCACGCCCTGCTGAATCGGAGATCATGAATGGCATGGTAGGGCGAGACATCATCACCACACACGAACGAGCCAGGTAGCGTCGGGTCCCGTGGCTGTTCAAGTGTGGTTTGGAGGCGATGATGTGCGCGCCCGACCTGGCGAATCCACCACGTTGTCGCTGTCTATCGAGAACGCAGGGGAACACACCGAAACGTTTACCGTCATACCGGCTGGGCTTGCTGCCGGGTGGACCACGGTCACGCGCAGCACGATCACGTTGTTCGGCGGATCGATCGACATCATCGAGGTCGTCATCCGGCCGCCGGCCATTCACACCACCAGCAGCGGCCCGAACGCGGTAGCGGTACGGGTGATCGCACAGTCGAACCCCGACGAGACCACGATCGCCGAGACGGTGGTGTACATCGAGCCGTTCGACGACCGACGAATCGTCATGTTGCAGCCGCTGCAGAGGGCTCGCCGCCGAGCGAACTACGAGTTCATGCTCGAGAACCACGGCAATAGCCTGGCCAATTGCCGACTCCACCTTGTCGACGCCGCGAACCGTGTCGACGGCGCGTTCGATCCTCCGGCGGTTGGCGTAGCGCCGGGGGGCAGAAGTTTGGTGCGGCTGCGGCTGCGAACCAAAGGACACCCGTTTCGGGGTCGTGAGCAGCAACTGAGTTTCGAGATCGAGGCAACCGAACCCGAACACGCCCGAGCGGTCGCCCGCGGCACGCTCATTCAGCCGGCCACGATTCCGGCCCGAACGCTCGTCCGTACCCTGGCGTTTGCTGCGCTGGTCGGAGCTGTCATTCTTGCGTGGTTCGGAGTGGTGCGACCCGAGCTGCGTGACGCTGCCGATCGAGCTGTCGAGGATCGAATCGCCGAACTCGACAGCGACGCGCCCACCACCAGCATGGTCGATGCCCCCGCCACCACCGTCGCGCAGAGTGTCGACGACCCTGCTGGCGATGCCAACCCGGGCGTGGTCGACGCCCACCGCATCGCAGTCGACGTTGCCATCGGCCAGGAACGAAGTGAGTCGGTGCTCGTCCCGCCAGATTCACGCTTCTTGCTCACCGACGTGGTGCTTCAAAATCCCAACAACGATCTCGGCGTCGCGCAGCTATTGCAAAACGACGAGGTGCTCTACACGTGGAACTTGGGCGAGATGACCAGTGCCAACGAGTTTCAGCCGAGGGTGAGCGCACTGCCGTTCGAGCCTGGCGACAACATCGTGTTCTCGGTGCTGTGTGAGGCAGCGGGCGATGTCGCCGCCACCGGTTGCGACGTCAGCGTGCTGCTGACGGGCCAGATCGTCACGGTTGCAGCCTGAGGCCTGCTACCAGATCGACCAAGACCAGACCGACCAAACCAAGATCGCCTCAGCCGAGACCGTAGCCCGGAACGTTCGGTGTGACCGATCGTGGTGAGGCGCTGACGTGCAACGCCGCAACTGCAACCGTGGCATCGGGGCCCGTGGCGATCAGGGTTCGATCACCAGCACGCAGGTTCGCGGGAAGAACCACCGTGGCAAGAAAGCCTCCCTCTCCGCTGGTGGCCACGGAGGCGAAAGGTTCCGAACCATCTTCGAAGCCGATGGTGATCTCAGCGTTCGGGGGGAAACCGTACGCACCGATACCTAGTTCTTCACCAGCGGTCGCTTCGGTGGCAGCGAGATTGAACGTCGGCGCATACCGCGCGTAGCCACCAACGACAGCGCTGGTGTACTCGCCAATCGCAGTGGCCACCCGCACGAGCGTGCTGCGATAACCGGGCGCTCGAGGCTTGAACTCGACCTCGATGGCACAGCTGGCGGTGGCGTTCAAGGCCCGCCCGGTACACGACTCGGTGACGACTTCGAAGTCACCTGGGTGCAGCCCGCCGAGGTCGATGCGCGCGATTCGGGTGGGCGCAAACCCGTTGTTGGTGATGCCAATGGCCACCCGACCGCCCGACTCGCCAACGATTGCCGGTTCCATGTCGACGCCACCGGGGTTGGCCTGCAGAATTGGGTCTCCTGCGGCACCTCGCAGTTGTGTGGAAATCTCCGTCGGAACGAACCCGACGCTGCGAACGGTGAGCGTCGCCTCGAAGCCCCGTGGCGCGGTGGGGTTGAAGGTGAGTTCCACCTTGCACGAATCTCCTGCCGCGACGATGACGCCGGTGGTGCACGTGCCGCCGGTGACCTTGAAGTTTGGTGATGAGGTGAAAACCGCACCGGGTTCGAACGCGGCCGGTCCTGCGTTCTGCACGGTGGCGTACAGCTCGGCACTTTCGAAGCCGAGCAACACCGAGCCGAAGTCGAGCGCGGCCAAGCCAAGCTGTGGCGAATAACGGACCACCACGATGTTGCGTCCACTCGCCGTTGTGATGGCCTGCCCTGCGGTCAGCGCAGCTGCCGCGGAGGTGTCGAATACGGCCGTTTGGCCAGTCTTGGACAGCACGGGCCGATCATGAGCCCCGGGCACCGACACCAGGGCGCTGTCGTCGAGAGCTCGACGAATTTGACCGAGCCGAAACTCCGCGATGAGCACGTCACCGTCGGACGTTTCCCCTCCGCCTGGGCGCCGACTGGGCAGCAGGTTGACAGCATCGGTGACAAACACGACCTGGCTGCCGTCGGCACTGAGCGACGGTGACCATGAACTGGCATCGCCTGCGGTGGGAATGCCGCTACTGACGACACCAGCGTCTACGGCCGACACCATCGCCAACGACGGTCGACGCGCCACCTCGTCAAAGATGCCGTTGCCATCTGTGTCGCGATCGAATCGATAGATCTGGGTCGGACAGGACGTCGGCGATGAACAGCGGGGCAGCACCGCTGGCACCAAGGTTCGATCCGCGGAGCGGAAGGCGATGATGCGGCCGTCTTCTGACATCGCCGGGGAGTCGGCTCCAAATCCAGAGGCAACCCCGTTGGCACCCGACACCAGATGAACTGCGTTTCGTTGGTCGAGGTACCCGCGATCCCAGACGTACACCTGCGTGGTGGCCGGGCCACCCGGTATCAGCCCGGCGCCCCAACCGGGCAGGACATCGGAAGCGCTTGCGTCGGCGACGAACGCCAAATGGCGACCGTTTTGCGAAAGCTCCGGGGCAGTAAAGCCGCTATATGTGAATGCTCCGTTCGGAGCCTCTGCTGGCACTCCCGCCACCGATTGCACCCGACCTGGTTCATTGATCGGAACGGTGATGTCGACCACGCTGATCGTGGCGAGCAGATCGTTCGAGCGGTCTGACTGGTGCACAAACGCGACGACTGCACCGGAACCGCTGACGGCCGGCGCCCATTCGGTGAAGACTCCGTCGCGCGCCGTGCCAGTGGTGTTCGACGACACCAGTTCCCAACCGTTCGGCTGGCCGCCGCATTCGGGCACGAGTAGCCGGTAGACGTCCCAGCGGTCGCCTCGATCGTCGTCGCGGAACAGGTCGAAAGCGACTTGTGTGATCGCCACGACGACACAGCCATCGGCCGAGATGCGCGGCTGGATCGTGTCACCCGTTCGCACCGACTCGGGCACTGGAGAGAGTTCCACGATGTCTGACGATGAGAGGTTCGCCCGAAAGACCGAGCGGCGCCCGTCGGCCAACATCCCTTCGAAGACCGCCCAGTCGCCGCTGTTCGACAGCGACGGTTGCCGGGCGTCGACCAAGTCGGTTGCCAACACAGCAGCGGAAGTAGAGGCATTGACCAACCGCGCAGGTGCGCCAACAACCGCAGCGAGAAGTGCCGCGGCCGCCAGCATTGCCATCTGTACTTTGATAGGCAACGGTGCGTTCAGTCTCATGATCTCCTTCCGGGCACGCGATTGTACGAACTGTCAGGTCAACAGTTCGGTGACTGCGGCGACCAAGCCTTCCACTGAGTGATCGGCAGCAACTGCTGCAACCTGAAGCCCAGCGGCCGTTGCCGCAGCTGCAGTGGTAGGGCCGATTGCGACGACTGGCGGCGCCAACAATCCCATCGAGGTCGCCCACGCTTCGGCACTCGAGCCACTGGCAAACACCACGGCGTCGGCCTCGAGCGCAGCTGCACGCTCGGTCGAGGATGGGTCGCGTCGGAGCGTCCGGTATGCAACGGCTGATATCACGTCGTACCCCAGGCCGCGCAGGCCATCGGTCAGTGTTGGCGCAGCGAGATCACCAACGGCGACGACCACCAACTCGCCTGGCGAGTCAGGCAGCGGGAAGACGGCCATCAGCGCCGCGGCGGTTTGCTGCGCTGGCACCACATCGACTGCCCGACCTGCCGAGCGCGCCAACACCTCGGCGGTGCGCGTTCCCACGGCGGCAAGCCGCACGCCGTGGGCGCGGGCGGCTGCGCCAACGGCGATAGCGCCGTGTTGCGATGTCACGACGAGCCAAGACGCGTGCGAGAGACGACCCAACGCGGCCGCCAACTGTGCACCACCATCGGGTGGCCCCACGATCTCGATCAGGGGTACGTGGATCACCGTCGCTCCGTAGGCCGTGAGGAGTTCGTCCAACTTGCCTGGGGTGTCACGCGTGGTCACCACGCGACGACCTCGTAGCGGCGCTGTGTTGTCAGGAGTCGGTGACGTGGGCATGTGCCACCATCGCCGCTCCGGCGGCGCGAGCCAGATCGTCGTCGAGGTCACCACTCAGTTCGATCGTGTCGGATGCCGTACGTCCGGTGTGCGGATCGGACAGAAAGATGTACAAGCGAGTCCCGTCGACGTGTGCTCCGATGGGTAGCGAGCACCCAGACCCGAGTGTTGCCATGAATGATCGCTCGACCAACACCTCTTGCCGTGTGGGGAGGTGGTCAATGGATTCGAGCGCCTCGAGAACCTTGCGGTTCTGGTCGCTGCACTCGACGGCGACACACCCTTGGCCTACGGCAGGTACGAACTCGGCTGGGTCGAGCACCTCAGCGATGCGAACGGTGAGACCGAGCACCTCGAGCGCCGCCACGGCCATGACGATGGAGCCGTCCGCCGGAACTCGTTCGAGCCGCGTGTTGATGTTGCCCCGCAATTCTTCGAAGACAAGATCGGGTCGGGCCCGTCGGAGCTGGGCGCGACGGCGAACCGACCCGGTTGCGACCGTTGCCTCGAAGCCGAGTTCAGACAATCGGAGTCCGACCAGGGCGTCGGCGGGGTTCCGGCGTTCGGTGAACGCAGCGATGACGAGACCGTCGGTCGGCGCGGTGGGAAGGTCTTTGGCAGAGTGCACAGCCACATCGGCCCGACCGTCGAGCACAGCGCGCTGCACCTCTTTGGTGAACACACCCTGGCCGCCGATGGAGTGCAAGGGTACGTTCGCTGATTGCGTCCGGTCGCCGTGTGTGTCGATGATGACAAGCTCGGCCGCGATCCCGGCGCCGATGAGCTGATCGGCGACCGCGAGCGCCTGCGTGGTGGCTTGCTGGCTACCACGCGTGGCGATACGAAGTGGTTCGGAACTACCCATCAACGATCAACCATCCAGAAATCAACCATCCAGAAATCAACCATCGAACCGTTGGTCATACGCCCAGCGGCTAGCCAAGGTCGAACAGGTCGGTCACAGCGGCGGCGTTACGCGCACCTTGCGGCGTTCCGGCCTGGTTGCGCAACCGCACCGACGGCTCGTGGAGCAACTTGGCGACCACGCGTCGCGTGATCGACTCGACCATTTCGCGCTGGCCGGGGGTGAGATCGGCAAGTTGGCTTGCGTGGTACTCGAGTTCGGCCAAACGGAACGCCTCGGCCCGCTGACGCAGCGTGGTGACCAATGGTGCTGCCTGCAGGGCGGCCTCTTCGAGAATGAATGCTTCGGCCTCTTCGCTGATGATGCGGCGAACACGATCGACTTCTGCGCGCCGCTGCGACCGCCCTCGCTCGGCCCATGCGTTGAGCGCATCGAGATCGAGCAGGGTGACGTCAGGAAGTTCCACGACGGACGGGTCGACATCGCGCGGCACGGCAATGTCGACGAGCAACAATGGGCGGCCAGCGCGGCCGCTGGCTTCGACCATTGCTCTGGTGATGACCGGCTGACCTGCGCCGGTGCCGGTGAGCACCACATCGGCAGTGGCCAGGACCGATTCGAGTTGCCCGAAATCGACTGCCGTTGCGTCGATGCGTTGAGCGAGTTCTTGGCCCCGTGCAGCAGTGCGGTTGACGACCGTGACATCGCCAACGCCAGCAGATCGCAGCGCCAAAGCAATACCTTCCCCCATTGAGCCGGCGCCCAGCACGGCGACGCGCCGCCCATTGAGATCTCCGAGTTGGTGGGTGGCGAGTTCAACGGCTGCCGAACTGACCGATGCGGTGCCACGCGCGATGCCAGTTTCCGTGCGAGCCCGCTTGCCGACGCCGATCGCAGAACGGAACAGCAGATTGAGAGTGGTTCGGGCGCCGCCTTCGTCGCGGGCTATATCCCATGCGGCACGAAGCTGCCCGAGAATTTCGGATTCACCAAGCACCGCTGAATCGAGCCCACTCGCCACCTCGAACAAGTGCTGAACCGCCGCGTCGTCATGCTCGGAATAGAGATGAGGGTGCAACTCGTCTGAGCTGAGGTCGCTGAGTGCGCACAGGTAGTCACGAACGTCGGCATAGGCGCCGTGGAACTTCTCGGTGACGGCGTAAATCTCGGTGCGATTGCACGTGGACACCACAACCGCTTCACGAACATTGTCGAGTTGCACGAGGGCGTGCACAGCCTTGGGAATCTCCGACGGGGCCAGCGCGACACGCTCGAGCACGCTCAGCGGCCCGGTGCGGTGGTTGAGTCCAAGAACGAGGATCGACATGGCGAGACCAGCCTAACGCTGCACCCCGGCGAAGTTCATACGCGCACGGGCGTACGACTGTCCGGCACGGCAATTAGATGCTGGCACCTCCGCGGCGGACGGTGGGAACGGCTTGCAGTTGCGCCGCCGACACAGCGTTGACTCGACGCTGTTCGTGATAGCTCAGAATCTGCAGTTCGACCGCGAGATCGACTTTTCGGACCGTGACCCCAAGCGGAACCGACAGCATCACGGGCGCAAAGTTGAGCACGCTGGTGACTCCGGCTGCAACGAGCTGATCCGCCGCATCTTGGGCCGCTGACGGCGGCGTGGCGACGACACCTATCGAAACGCCACGAGACGCCACGATGTTCTTCAGTTCTGACATGGGCGATACGACGATGCCGCCGACTTCGCCGCCAACCTTGGCGTCGTCGATGTCAACGACGCCCGCGACTCGAAAGCCCCGTTCACCGAAGCCGCCGTAGCCGGCGAGGGCTTGGCCAAGGTTGCCGGCCCCAACGATGACGACGGGCCAATCATGATCGAGCCCGAGTTCGCGCCGAATTTGATACACGAGGTAACCCACCTCGTATCCCACGCCACGGGTGCCGTAGCTGCCGAGATACGACAGATCTTTCCGGACCTTGGCAGCGTTGACCCCGCCGAGTTCGGCAAGGCCCTCCGACGAAATGTTGTCGACTCCGAGGTCAGCCTGTTCATCGAGGATCTGGAGATACACGGGAAGCCGTGCGACCGTTGCTTCCGGAATGCGGCGTCGGGTGCGGGCCATCGACCTGGAGCCTACGGCGCATGTGCACAATTTCACAAAGTCAGGTGGGGCCGAGGACGGTGCCTTCGAGCTCGCGCCTGACCAGTTTGCCGGATGCGTTTCGCGGTAGGGAGTCGATGAAGATGACCTTGGTCGGGCACTTGTACCGCGCCAAATAGTCGGCCGAATACCGGATCAGTGACTCTTCGTCGACGTCGGCACCCTCAGTGAGAACCACGTACGCCTTTACCGCTTCCCCATCATGCGGATGCGGCACGCCGAGCACGCCCACTTCGGCAACCGCAGGGTGCTGCAACAACACCTCCTCGACCTCGCCCGGGAACACATTGAAACCCGACACGATGATGAGGTCTTTGGCACGATCGACGAGGTAGAGATACCCATCATCGTCGACTACCCCAATGTCGCCCGTGCGCAACCATCCGTCAACGAGCACACGGTCTGTTGCCTCTTGATCTTCGAAGTAGCCGAGGAACACGTTGTCGCCACGCACCCAAATTTCACCGGTATCGGCGACGGGCACATCGACGCCGTCGTGGTCGACGACGCGGATCTCGACACCCACCAGCGCCCGGCCCACCGACCCGACTCGAGGCTCGATACCGATCGAGCTGGTGACGACGGGCGCCGCTTCGGTGAGGCCGTAACCCTCGCTGACCACCAAGTTGAACATCGACAGCATCCGCTCGGAAACCTTCGGCGGCAACCGCGAGGCCCCCGACGCCGCGACTCTCACCGTTTGGAACGTGTCTTTGGGCAACTCGTCGAAATGACTGAATGCCACCCACATCGGCGGAGCCCCAGGAACCATGGTGACCTCACGTTGAATGATCGACTGCACCGCTGTTGCGGGGTCGAACCGCTGCACCAACAGTACTGGTCGCGCCGACTGACAGCGACAGACCAACCACGACATTGAGTCCGTAGATGTGGAACAGCGGCAGCACTCCGTACACCATGTCGCCCGCGCGACAATGATCGGGTGCCGACAGACTCTGGGTGAGATTGGCAAGGAGATTGCCATGGCTGAGCATGGCAGCTCTCGGTTCACCAGCCGTTCCGCTGGTGAACATCATCACCGCAACGTGGTCGGGCTCCACGTCGACTGCCGCCAGGGGATCGGCCGTGAGCAACTCTTCAAACGACAACACCCCGTCGGCGGCAGCTTCGGCGATGACGACGGTAGCGATCGACTCGCGAACCGAACTTTCGAGTGAGTTCCACGCGTCAACCGCGGCTGGGCCCACGATCACCGCCGTGGGCCGGACGACAGCGAACTCTCTGGCCAGTTCAGGACCCGGGCTGGTGGGGTTGAGCGGAATCGCGACCGCACCAATCCCAAGGGTGGCGAGATACGACACCACGAAGTACCGGTTGTTGCCGCACAAGATGACGACGCGGTCACCTTTGGCGATGCCATGAGCTGCCAGGCCGCCTCGAACGCGTTCCACCTGGGAGCGCAAGTCACCATACGTGGTCTCACGGTTTCTCGAGATCAGCGCGACGCTGTTCGCATCGTGACCATCGATGATGTTGGCAAGATTCATGCCGCCGCCGCGAGCACGCAGCTCGGACCATCGTTGAGCACGCAGCTGTGACGATCGTTCGGCACGCAGCTGTGACGATCGTTCGGCACGCAGCCGACGCCGTCGCCAGAACCGATATGACTCATGTCGTTCCTCCGCTCGCCCTCACGCGGTCATCGTACAAGCCCCCGTCAGCGGGCTAGAGCCGGACGAGCGAAATGATGCCGGCGAGAAGGATGGCAGCGAGCAACAGCCCGAGCGTGAGGGTGGTAGCAGGGCGCACGCCGATGACGCTACCGAGCGAACACGGCCGTGCAGTCTGGTTCGGGCGGTCTGGTTCGGGCAGTCTGGTTCGGGCAGTCAGGTTCGACGGCCGAGTGTGACGTTCGTCGTCGACCCAGCCGCGACGTCGTCCACGAGATCCCCCGCGTCCAGATGCGTGAGTGTCACCTGATCGCCGGCAGCGAGCCCGATCTCTTCGCCCGCCGACCTCTGATCGAGACAGATGGCCAACATGCCGTATGAATCGAGAACCACACCTGCCGACCCGGGTGGCAGGCCGGCGAACGTCGAAGACCGGACGGCTCGTCGGGTTGACTGCCCCGTCGGATCGGTCGGCGAGCCGGTGCGCATCTGCAACACGTTCCCCCAGCCGGTCGGCAGGTCGTCGGGGCCGACATTGAGTTGACAATTTCCGAAACGGTCGACCCACAGCACCTCGCAGATCAACGCGTCACCATCTTCCCGCGGCAGCGGCACCGTGGCCGGCAGCAGCAAGATCGGGTCGATCTCAGCGCCGAACATCTCGATCGGTACGCCATTGCACAGATGCGCTGCGGCCGGTGCAAACACGTCGCGACCGGCGAACGTAGCGCCTGCCGACTCGAGCTGATACTCCGGATTGGTGAGCTCGAAGGCGCGCTCGGCGCCACCAGCCATGGCCACCGCAGGAGCGAGCAATCCGTTGTCCGGTCCGATGACCACACCTGCGCCTCCCGCAACTTCAATGGCCACGGCACGACGAGTCGTTCCGACCCCTGGGTCGACGACCGCGAGCACGACACCACTCGGTACGTACCCGATACAACGCGCAAGCGCCAGCGACCCGGCGCGCACATCGAACGGAGTGATGTCGTGGGTCAGATCGATCACACTGACGTGAGGGGCGATGTCGCGGATGACCGACTTGACCACTCCGACGAACTCATCGGCCGTGCCGTAGTCGGTGAGGAACGACACGGTATTGAATCTCGGAGTGTCGAATCCGGGAGTGTCGAATCGGGTCACGGCGTGAACTTACCCGCAGACGCGACAAGAGCCGATGCCAACCCCCCGATGGCACCGGCTCTGTCGGCGCTGACCAGCCGAAGCCGGAGCGCTCACCGGCGCTTACTGTACGCCAGGAAAACCCATGTGAAAAGCGTCACAGCAGATTTTTTCGATCAGTACTTGCATCCTCCGCTTGCATCTGCAAGCGCGGAACCAACTCAGGATGAACTGAGGATCAACTTCCGAGCTCGCGACTGCGGCTCGTGGCCGCGCGTACGGCTTCGATGACGCTCGCCCGAACGGCTCGGTCTTCCAACACTCGCAGCCCTGCAGCAGTGGTGCCGCCGGGCGAGGTGACCATCGCGCGGAGATGGGCTGGGTCGCCTCGATCGGCAAGCAGTGCGGCCGACCCCACCAGCAACTGCGTCACCATCTGCTCCACCACAGTTTGCTGCAAACCGGCGAGGACGCCGGCTTCGATGAGCGCTTCGGCGATGAGAAACACATACGCGGGCCCCGAACCGGTGAGCCCGGTGACCGCGTCCAGTTGACGCTCTTCCACCCGCACCACGAGACCGACGGCGCTGAGCACGCGATCCGCCCAATCGAGATCCTCGTTGGTCGCCCCAACGGCGGCCGCGATCGCGCTGACGCCTTCACCGACCAGCGCCGGCGTGTTGGGCATCGCCCGCACCACTGCCACGCCACCGCCAGCGGCTTCCACGATCGTGGCCGTCGTCACTCCCGCAGCGATGGACAGCAAGCGCGTCGCCCCCGCGGCCACAGCCGCCGCGGCAACCTCGGGAACCTGGGCAGGTTTGACGGCCAGCACCGCAGACCGGCACGCCGGGATGTCCGCGTCGACTTCAACACCGGGGAACAGAACGCCAAGTTCGTCCCGACGACTTTCGTACGACTCGACCACGACCACGTCGCTCTTGGCTACGACACCACCAGCAAGCAAACCGCCGAGGAGCGCGGCTCCCATGTTGCCGCCGCCGACAATCGCCATCTCATACGTCATCTCGGCGACGCTACTTGCAGCCTCGAAGGGATGGACAGAGATAGCGCCCGGAGAGGTTTGCTCGGGCGGGCCGAAGAGGACCGACTTCCCGATTCCCGCCCGAGCGTCAAGGTGTGGACATCCGGGCGGCCGATCGGGCAAGGGCGTCGGTGATTCTGTCTGTGAATCTTTCCGTGATGCTGCGGTCAGCCGACGAAGCGGGACGCAAACCCGAGCCGGAGCAGCGGTTTGAACATCGCTTCGACGGTGGTGAACAACGTTCCCAGCACACGGTCGATTTCGTCGGCGGTGACGGCCACGTCGGGCATTTCGCCTTTGAGATAGATGGCATCTTCAGCGCCTACCGAGAAGTGCGCGCCCACCATCTGATCGTTACGTCGCAGCAACATCTCCATCACTGCCGCCTCGTTCTCTTCGGGGGCTGGCATGACGTAGGTCTCGTAGCGCAGCGTCCGTTGCCCGAGCGTCAGCCACACCGTGGTGAAGTCTTTTTCATCACCCAGCATGCGCACGTACCAACGTGGCTCTCCGAACGGGGTGTCGTCGGACGTACCGCGATCGATCGCACCAATCATCGGGTTGTCTGTGGCGAACTCGTCGAGCCACGCATCGATACGCCCGTGCAGCCCGTCGAACCGTTCACCCAAATGAATGTCGGTCATGCGCAAGAAACGAGCGTTCGCACCGTGAGATCGGAATACAGGCGGCGTAACCGTGCCGCCGCGAAACTCCAGGTGTACTGACGGGCTCGAACCGCTGCCGCCGCCGACATCGACTGGGCCAACATCGGCTCGTCGAGCAACATAGCGATCGCCTTTGCAAAACGCATCGGGTCACGTTCGGGAATGAGGAAACCGGTACGGCCATGGTCGACGAGCGACAGCAGGCCACCCACCGCGCTGGCGACAACCGGAATGCCGCAAGCAGCCGCTTCGAGAGCCACCAAGCCGAAGCTCTCACTGCGACTTGGCACCACGACGACGTCGGCGGAACGGTAATACGTGGACAAGATGTGATGCGCCTGAGGTTCGACGAAACGCACCTGCTCGCCCAGCCCGAGTTCGGCCACCAGTTGATGCGTCCGCTCCACTTCGGCATCACCTTCGGCCCCGCTGGATCCGCCCACGATGAGCAATATCGCGTCGGAGCGGCCCAGCGCGTGCAACGCCCGAATCGCAACGTCTGGACCTTTCAGCGGTTGCAAACGTCCGACGAACAGCAGCACCGGCACGTCGACCGGCAGACCGAGCGCGAACCGAGCGCCGCCCTGATCGCCGGGTGCGAAGAACGCGTGCTCCACGCCCGGCGCCACGATCTCCAGTCGGCCGTTGGGTGTGCCGTACAACCGCAGAAACTGCTCTTCCTCGGTGGAACAACTGACACAAATGGCATCTGCGCAGTTGATGAGTTCGGCCTCGGCCCGATCACGCCAGACAGATTCCGGGTCGCCACCCTCGGCCTTGACGCGGGCAAGCGTGTGGAACGTCGACACGAAGGGGATGCCCAACGTGTGCTTGATGCGGTGTGCAGCGACACCGCTGAGCCAATAGTTGGCGTGGACCACATCGGCCCCGCCGTTGCGCGAGAGGTGTTCGAGCACGCGGTCGGTGAACTCATCGACGATGTCGGGCAACGCTTCTTTCGGCAGGTTGAACGGGCCAGCCGGCACATACACCACTTTGTGGTTCGGCTCGACCAGCACTTCGGCCGGGAGCCCCGGACGGTCGGCCCGCGTGTAGGTGGTGCACTCGAGACCGGCCTGCGACAACGACGAAACGATCTCGCGCACGTACACGTTCATGCCACCGCTGTCGCCGGTACCCGGCTGCAGCAGCGGCGACGTGTGCAAGGAGATCACGGCCACTTTTCGCATCAGCAGAACAAACCCTACTCAGCCAGTCAACATTCCCCATCCGTCGGACGGGTAAGGAGCCGAGCGGGTAGGCGAGGCTTTGCCGAGACTGTCCGGTTGGCGACGCCCATGGATACGGGGGAAATCAGCGGAATGAAAAGGAGCGAAGCGACCTATCCGCTGATCCCTGGGTGTTGGTTCAGATGCGAGATGCGATGAAGCTGTCGTACACGTTGCGGAGCGCGAGCTTCTGTTCGTCGGAAAGAAGCGAGTCGTGTTCGATCGCTTCGGTGACCGGACTCACCGGACGCCCACCTTCGGGCAGGATTCCTGCCTTGACATACAACGATTCGACGCTGATGCGCAGAGCGCTCGCCACCTGTTGCAGGATTTCGGCAGACGGCTTACGCACGCCGCGTTCGATCTGGCTGAGATAGGGGTTCGACACGTTGGCCAACTCGGCCAGCTTGCGCACCGACATTCGGGCGATCTCGCGCTGGTGGCGAATGAACGCGCCGACGTCGATGTGGTCGATCGGCGACGAGCCCGAACCAGATGCGTGCGCGTCGACCTCGCCGTCAACTTCACCGTCGCTCGCCGGATCAGCTTCTTGGTCGAGCGCGGTCGCAGTGTTGGCGCCTGGCTCGCCGGAGTGCTGAGAGCGGGAGGTCGCCATGAGTCAGAGTCTCTCACACACCACCGGAAAGCGGCCGATGAGCAATCCAATCGCGAGCGATCAGTCGAGCAGGCCGTCGACCGATGCTTCGCCGTCGCGGTAGCGACGAACCAGTTCGGCACTGAGCGCATCGAGCAGGTTGTAGCGGGCTCGACGGTTGTCGGACACACCGCGTTCGAACGCGTTGAGATGCCGTTCCAGGTCGGCCAGTTCGTTCAGGTCGAGCTCTTCGATGCGGCTGAAGCCCCACTTCGTGCACACTCGATCGAGTTCGTCCGACAGCGGGTCGTCGTCGAGAGTGACCTCCGGCCGAGGTGGGCGCGGCGGCCCACCCATGAGGTGTTGTGACAACACCACCCGCAGTTCGCTGGGCAAATCTTCGGTGACCTCGCCCCGCTCTCGACGATGTTGCTCCGCGCGCACCAAGTCGACGCGCGCCTGCGCCACTCTCCGCACATACGACACCACGTCGTCTTCGTTTTGGAGTTGATTGCGAATGTCGCGCAGTTGTTCGAGCGTGAGCGACTTGGGATCATCAACATGCACCATGTTCATCCTCCGGATACGGGCGGCAGGACCGCAAGTTCGTCGGTCGAGCAGACCTGGTCGAGCAGATCGGCGGAGTCGCCGTTCACCCAGATGCGACAAGTGGCGAGCACCGACGCAAAGTTGTCGCCGTAGCGGGCCGTCGCTGCCTCGAGAACAGCGCCAACCGTGTCTCCCGGCAGTTCGTCGTGCCCAGTACCTGCGGCATCTCGGGCTGCGGCGAAGAGGCGGACCTTTGCCATCCCGTGCAGCGTACTGCCACCGGTACCCTCAGACGGGATGTCGCCCAACGTCACTCGCCTGCTGCTGCTCAGGCATGGCCAGAGTGAGTGGAACGAACGCGGATCTGTGGCAGGGGATGGCCGACTCGCCGTTGAGCCCGTTGGGATACGAACAGGCAGCGTCCACAGCAGAACTGTTGGCGAGGTTGAACATTGAGTTCGGTTCGGTGTGGTCGAGCGATCTGTCGCGAGCCCATCGCACCGCAGTGGTGATCGCCGATGCGCTCGGGCTCCCGGGCGTATTGACCGACCCGAGGCTGCGCGAGGCCCACGCTGGCGAGTGGCAAGGGCTCACGCACGCCGACATCCGCCGCGATTGGCCGGGGTACCTCGAAGCACAACGGCGCCCACCCGACTTCGAACTGTATGAGTCGGTGGTAGCACGCGGGCTCGAGGCGTTGCACGCCATCGCGACTGACCCTGCACGTACCTCTGGCGTCGTGGTCGTGGTGACCCATTCGGGCCTCATTCGATCGCTCCTGCGCCACCTCGACGGCATCGACCCACGTATCCCCAACCTGGGCGGGGCCTGGATCGACGTGACCTTGAATGCCGCCGGCGATGTCACCAGCGACTTTGGGTTCGTCAGCGGCGCCGTCGTCGACATGTTCGACCCGGCAGCATCGAGCGCAAGTTCGGGCGCGGTGTTCGACTCCGGTTCGGCCGATGTGCTCGGCGAAGAACCGGGTGCGCCGACGCTCTGAAACTGCGCGTCAAGTTGGCGTCGCTGCCGATCGCTCACGTCTTTCACTACCCGCGTATCGGCTTGACCAGACGCCAGCTTGAGAAATGCCCAGCATCGTGTCATTCCCGGGGGACCCGCAGAAGCGGTGCTGCTGTTCGTCCGCATGGCGGCTATAGCCTCTCCGCCGATGGGTACCGAGAAACGGGAACGACAGAAGGCCAACCGAGCGATGCGCGACGCCGAAGTCGCCAAAGCACAGCGCGCCAGCACCGTCAAGCGCAACGCCATTCGATGGACTGCTGCAATCGTGGCCGCCTTCGCCGGCGTGTTGCTGATCGCATGGCTCGGCGGTGCGTTCGACGACGACGAAGAAACGCTCACCACCGCCACCGTCGCGACGGTCGCCACCACCGTTCCTGACGACTTCGCAACCACCGTGCCCGGCGCAACCACCGTGCCCGGCGCAACCACCGTGCCCGGCGCAACCACCGTGCCCGGCGCAACCACGGTGCCCGGCGCAACCACCGTGCCCGGCACCGAGACCGAATGTCCGGCCGCCGACGGGTCGTCCGCCGAGCAGTTGGAGTTCACCGAGTATCCGCCGATGTGCATCGACGAGACCAAGAGCTACACGGCCGAGATTGTCACGACGCAAGGCGCGATGACCGTTGAGTTGTTCGCCGACAAGGCGCCACTGACCGTGAACAGCTTCGTCACTTTGGCCCGCTACCACTATTTCGACGGCGTGCCCTGTCACCGCATCATCCCCGACTTCGTCGCCCAGTGCGGCGACCCCACCGGCACCGGTACCGGTGGCCCCGGCTACGAGTTCGAAGACGAGTTGCCCGCAGAGGGCGAATACCAGATCGGTTCGTTGGCCATGGCCAACTCTGGGCCGAACACCAACGGCAGCCAGTTCTTCATCATCACCGGCGCAAACGGGGCGGCGCTGCCCCCCAGCTACTCCCTGTTTGGCATGGTGACCGACGGGCTCGACACCACCGTCCCCGCGCTCGACGCGGTGGGGAACCCCGAGAACAACGGCGTGCCGCCGCTCGAGCCGGTTGACATCGTCTCAGTCACCATCACCGAGAGCTGACCCGTTAACGGCCGCTGTGGCCGAAGCCGCCGCCGCGGTCGTCGTTGGTGGTGGTTTCGTCGAACTCTGGCACCACGTGCCACGCGACTTGATCGAAGCGTTGAATCAGCAGCTGAGCGATTCGATCACCTCGGTGCACCTCATAATCGTGGTGTGAGTCGGTGTTGAGCAGCACGACCTTGACCTCGCCTCGGTAGGCCGCGTCGATGAGCCCTGGCGTGTTGGCTACGGTCACCCCGTGTTTCAAGGCGAGACCCGACCGGGGCAACACGAGCCCGCAGTGTCCGGATGGAATGGCAATCGAGATGCCGGTCGGCATCAGCATGCGACCACCGCCGGCCGGGATGACGGCACCTTCCCGAGCGACGAGATCGAGCCCGGCGTCCCCCTCGTGGGCATAGGCCGGCAGCGGCAGCGCCGGATCGAGATGAACGAGCTGGATGGAGAGCACCACGGGTGCCAGCGTAGGCTCCACGCCGATGAGCGAACCGCAGGCGCAACGCCCACCTTCGGTCGACGCGCTCGCAAGATCGCTTGCCCAGACCGGTCTCCCCCACCCCATATTGGTCGAGATCGCCCGGGCCGCCATCCGAGACGTGCAGTCCGAACAGTCCGACTCGACCGACTCGACCGATCGTCGCGGCCCGACTGGGCTCGGCGATCGAATCGCGGCACGTGCCGCGGAAACGGCACGTGGCTTCGAACGCACGTTGCTCACGCCGGTCATCAACGGCACCGGCGTGCTCCTGCACACCAACCTCGGGCGAGCACCTGTGGCCCCGCGCCAGTTGCCTTCCCCGGCGGTTCGAGCCCACACCGTCGAGTTCAACCTCGCCACCGGCGAACGTGGTTCGCGCCAGCGCTCGGTCGGGCAACTCTTTGCCACGCTGTGTGGTGCCGAAGATGCCATGGTCGTCAACAACAATGCGGCTGCCGTGTTGTTGGTGCTCGCCGCCCTGGCCTCGCGCCGCGACGTGGCCGTGTCTCGCGGAGAAGCGGTGGAAATCGGCGGATCGTTCCGCGTGCCGGAGGTGATGGAACAATCGGGTGCACGGCTGGTGGATGTGGGCACCACCAACCGCACCCGCCTCACCGACTACACCCGGGCCATCTCGCGGCCAGGCAACGACATTGCCGCCGTGTTGAAGATCCATCCCAGCAACTACCGAGTCGAGGGATTCGTCGAGGAGACGTCGGTGGCCGAGTTGTCGGCCATCACCAGCGAGTACGGCGTTCCAGTAGTGGCCGATATCGGTAGCGGCTTGCTCGATGCCACGACGCCCTGGTTGAGTGGCCCCACCCCGGCGTGGTTGGCCAACGAGCCCGCAGCCGTTCAGACTCTGGCCGATGGCGCGAGCCTGGTGACATTCAGCGCAGACAAACTGCTGGGAGGCCCACAGGCCGGCATCATCGCTGGGCGCGCCGACTTGGTCGCCGCATGTGCCCGCCACCCGCTAGCCCGAGCGCTGCGCTGCGGTGGTCTCGTGCTCGACTCACTCCAGCAGATCGCGCTGTCGTACCTGCACCGCACCGCTGCCGACGATGTGCCGTTCTGGCGTATGGCCACGGTTCCGGTTGATGACCTTCGAACCCGAGCCGCGGCGATCGTCGAACGGTGCGGCGACGGTGCCGTTGTCGACACTGCTGCGTTGCCCGGTGCTGGCTCGGTGCCGGGGGTTCAGATTCCTTCCGCTGGTGTGGCGGTGAACGGCGATCGAATGGCCCTCCTCCGAGCGCACAACCCGCCAGTGATCGCGCGCACTCGAGACGACATCACCATCATCGACCTCCGCGCCGTCGACCCGCTCGACGACATGATCATTGCGGCCGCGATCACCAACAGCCGGCCTACCAACACTTCGATCACATGAGGGTGCTCGCCACTGCCGGGCACGTCGACCACGGGAAGTCGTCGCTGGTGATCGCGCTCACCGGAACGGATCCCGACCGGTTCGAGGAGGAGAAGCGCCGCGGACTGACCATCGACCTGGGGTTCGCTCACACCACGTTGCCGTCTGGTGAGGAGATCAGCCTCGTCGATGTACCGGGCCATGTTCGTTTCCTTCGCAACATGCTTGCTGGCGTCGGCGGTGTCGACGCATGCATCTTCGTGGTGGCCGCCACCGAAGGTTGGAAGCCACAATCTGAGGAGCACTTGCGAATCTTGGAGTTGTTGGGTATGCGCCATGGACTGATCGCGTTGACCAAGGTTGACCAGGTCGATGACGAGTGGCGTGAGATCGCCACGCTCGAAGTGGCTGAGGCGGTATCAGGCACCTTTCTTGACGGCGCCCCGATCATTCCCGTCGCTGCAGCCGGCGATCATCAGCGTGGACTTCCAACGTTCATTGAAGCAATTGATGCCCTGGTCGCTGCGACCCCCGCTTCGATCGATCGACGACGCGCGCGGCTGTGGATCGATCGATCATTCGCAGCAAAGGGCAGCGGCACGGTGGTAACGGGCACGCTGACCGGTGGACCGCTCGAGTCACGACGACACCGTGGCGATCGTTGATGCACGTGGCACCAGGTTGGCCCGTGTGCGGTCGATGCAATGCCACGGCACCGCGGTGGAACACATCGAACCGGGCAATCGAGTCGCGATCAACCTCAGTGGAATTGCGCACACCGAGGTGGAGCGCGGCGCCGCCATGGTCGAGCCGGGCCGTTGGCATGTCACCGACCGGTTCGACGCAACGCTCGACGTGCTCGCTGCGCTCGATCACGACGTCTCGCGGCGGGGCGCGTATCAGGCCTACATCGGGTCGCTCGAAGTGCCGGTCAAGTTGCGAGTCTTGGGTGCTGAAGCGATCGCTCCGGGAACGTCTGGCGTCGTTCGCCTGTTTCTACCGCATGGACTGCCACTGCTGCCCGACGATCGGTTCGTGCTGCGCGAGTCAGGCCGCGACGAGACCGTTGGCGGCGGAGCGGTGCTCGATGTCGACCCCATCCTGCGGGCCAGTCGCGCACGGCCAGACAACACAGTCGAACGTGTGATTGCCGAACGGGGCTGGGTCGAGACCGACTTGTTGGAACGTCTCACTGGAGTTGCGCAGCAGCCAAACCTCGGGCGCTGGGCCGTGGCGCCCGAAGTGCTCGCCCGCGAGCGATCGCGCTGGATCGGCCATGATCGTCACAGCGGGCGACGACGGTGTCGACCTGGCGCCGCTCGACGACCGCGACCGTGCTGTCATCGAGTCGCTTGAAGAGGTGACGGTCGATGCTGGGCGCGCCAGGCGCGCAGGTGCGGTCGACCCGTTCACTGACCACCCGTTTGCCGCTGCGATCCTTGCCGGCGGTTTCGCACCCGAGATTCCTGCGAGCATCGACCGCGCCGTGGTCCGTGAGCTGGTTCGGCGCGGTGTGCTGGTTGAACGCGACCAGTTGCTGTTTCATCGCGAGACCATCGACGCGGCCGCCCGAGTTGCAGCCGAACTGCTCGCGGAAGCGCCCGGCGGATTCACTGTCTCGCAGTTCAGGGAACGCACCGGTGCCAGCAGGAAATGGGCGGTGCCACTGGTGGCCGAACTCGACCATCGTGGAGTGACGCGACGCCGCGACGACCTCCGAGTGGCAGGACCGCGCCTGCCGGGTGTGAGCTAGTTCAGTTCGAGCTAGTTCGCGGAGATGTCGGCATCAGTGCCGACTGCTTGAGCAGACCCTTGATCAACGCCGGCTTCCGGCTTCTTGCGCATCTCGCGGTAATCCTTGGCGGCACCTTCCAACGGCTCGACCTCGAGGACGACGCCGTCGATGGCGGCGACCAGCAGCGGTTCACCGGCCGTGATTGGCGTGGCCCGGTTGGTGCGGGCTCGCCACTCGGCTTCGCCGACGCGAACGATGCCGTCGGGATTGACGTCGGTGACCGCCACGCCTTCGGCGCCGAGCATCCATTCGCGACCCACGGTGGGTGTTGCGAACCGAGTACGAGTCATCGACGGCATGCCGACGATGAACGTGAGCATGATGCCGCCGATGCCGGCGATCAGCGACAGCCATGATGGACGGAGCGATGTCTCGCCCACCGGTTCGAACAACCAGAAGCTGCCCACGATGGTGAAGACAATGCCCACACCGGTCCAGAACCGCGGGATGCCGACTTGGACGTCGACGGCGAATGCAAGCATTGCCAGCATCAGCAGAGCTACGGCCCACGGTCGGGCCGGAAGTTCCACCAAGCCGAAGCAGGCCATGAACACGCAGAAGGCTCCGACGACCCCGGCGATGCCAATGCCTGCCGTGAAGAACTCGAAGATCAACAACGCCATCCCGATGAGCAGCATGAGCAGGGTCACTTCGGGGCTGGCGGCAGTGTGGAACAACTGGTCGATCAATCCCAACTTCGCGAAGCGGGCGACCGCGATCGTTTCACGTTGCACCGTTCCCGACTCGGTGACGACTTCGGTGGTGGTGTCGATGACGGTGCCGTTTTCCTCGTACCCGTCGAGCGCATCGAGCATGTTGAGGATCGTCGCCACGCCCTCATCGGAGATGCGCTGCTGAAACACGTCGAGTTCGCGCGCATCAGACAGTCCAACGGTGGTGGACTTCAGAGCGGTGAGCGCTGGGCCGAGCTCGAACTCCGAGACCGGAGCGCCGACGTTGCCCACCCGGGCGCCTGGCGCCATGCCGGTGACATCAGCAACCGCAAGAATCTGCGCTGGTGCGCCATAGAGGCGAGCGCCGGTTGGGCCAACCCACACCCCGATCGGCACCTTGGCCGAGTCGATTCTGGCCATCAACTCTGCCATGGACTCGTCGCTGACCACAGCACCACGGGAGTCGACCTGCAAAATGAGTGCTTGACTACCGTCGGTTTCGGCACGGTCGATAGCTGCACCAATCGCTGCAACGACGATGTTGTCGAACAAACCGTTCACCTGCAACACGTCGACGGGTGCCGCGTCGACGACCACCTCGGTGCCGGTGTCTTGTTCGCTGTCGGTCTGTGCGGCCACCTGACCTGAGGTCAGCGACATGGTGGCGCCGACGAAAGCGATGCCACTCAGCAAGCCGATCAGTAGTCTGCGCACCAGGTCCTCCGGAAAATGTCGTCCAATTCACTCCCACTCGCCGACCTCGTCAGCTCGAACATCGTCATCGTCGCTGGTAAAGGCGGTGTGGGCAAGACCACGGTAACGGCAGTTCTGGCACGTGCCGCAGTAGATCGCGGCATGCGTGTGCTCGTCGTCGAACTCGACGGGAAGCCAGCGTTGGCGCAGCTGGTTCCTCACGTGGACGTTCGCTACATCTCTGCCGCCGACGCTCTGGAGGACTATCTCCACGAGCACGGGTTCAAGCGAATTGCAAAGCGACTCGCCACCACGGGAGTGATCGACGTGGTCAGCACCGCAGCTCCCGGCATCAACGATCTGGTGGTCTTGGGCAAGATCAAGCAGCTCGAACGATCGGGCGAGTTCGACCTGATCGTCGTCGACGGCCCGGCTGCCGGCCACGCCATCACCTTCCTGTCATCGGCCGCTGGGCTACTCAATTCGGTGCGTGGTGGCCCAATTCGAGTGCAGGCCGAAGACGTCTCGGCCCTCCTTTCCGACCCGCAACGATGCCAGGTGGCACTCGTCACCCTCCCCGAGACAACGCCAGTGACCGAAGTGATCGAAACATCGTTCGCACTCGAAGACCGGGTGGGCGTTCAACTCGCCGCGGTCATCGTCAACCAGGTCGATTTCAGTGGCGATCTGCCCGATCCCGACGACGTCGACTTTGGGCGAGCGACGGCCCAGGTAGGGGCAGCTCGCGCGGCGGCGGTCTTTCGCAGGTCGCGACGCACAGTCCAAGACGCCGAACTCGACCGTTTGACGAACGGTCTGCCGCTGCCGCAAATGCGTCTGCCCGCACTCCCGGTCGCCGGACTCTCAGCCGACGACATTGCCGCGCTTGCCGACGTGATGGTCAATGGATCGACGAGTGGGCAATGAGTTGGCTATGAGTGACAGCGCAGCCGACACGCTGATCGGCGAGTTGGTCAACACCGCCGACGTCATCGTGTGTTGCGGCTCGGGCGGGGTGGGTAAAACCACCACAGCCGCAGTGCTCGGCATCGAAGGTGCACGCCGAGGGCGTCGCGTCGTGGTGGTCACCATCGACCCGGCCCGTCGCCTCGCCGACGCACTCGGCCTGAGTGGCGGGCTCTCGGGCGACCCTCAACGCATCACCCTTCCCATCACGCTGCCCGTTGTCGCAAGTGGTGCGAACACGGGCGAGCTGTGGGCGATGATGCTCGACACACCCGCAATGTTCGACAAGGTCGTACGTGCCAACGCTGCCAGCGCTGAGCAGGCCGACCGCATCGTCCAGAATCGCTTCTACCGAAACATGGCCGACGCCCTCAGTGGCACTCAGGAGTTCATGGCTTCCGAGGCGTTGCACGAGTTGCATGGCGACGAACGGTTCGATCTGGTCATCGTCGACACGCCGCCCTCCCGGAACGCGCTCGACTTTCTCGACGCACCGGGAGTGCTCACTCGCTTCCTCGATCACAAGGCGTTCAAGCTCCTGATGCTGCCGACCCGCACGGGGCTGAAAGTGCTGTCGGCTGCAACGCAACCGTTGGTGCGAGCGATCGGGCGCGTCGTTGGCTCGGAAGTGCTCGCCGACACCATCGCGTTCTTCCAGTCGTTCTCCGGCATGGAGTCGGGGTTCCGCGACCGGGCTGAGGCCGTTGGTCTGTTGCTGCGGGAATCGTCGACGAAGTTTGTTCTGGTGGCGTCGCCCCAGCACGACACCGTCGCCGAGGCCGTTTGGTTCGCCAAGCAGCTCGTCGCCAACGAGTTCGTGGTGTCTGCTGCGGTGATCAATCGGGTACAGCCACACTTCGGCGATGGCACAGTGGCCGACGCCGCATCTCGTTCAGCCACTGCAACCGGACGCGGTGACCATGACGTCGCTGCCCTGTGGAACAACCTCGCAGAGCTGCGAACCCTTGCCGACGCCCACCGAGCCGAACTCGCACCGTTGCGCTCAGCCATCGGCGCCGAGCTGGTGGTCGAAGTGCCACAGCTCGCCACCGACGTGCACGACCTCGACGCACTCGAGGCGATCGCACGGCATCTGTTCGCGCGCTGAACGCAGGGCGGGGTATCGTCGCCTCGTGCACATCTTGCTCGCCACCGACGCCGACTGGATCGTCAACGAGGTCACCGCTGCGTTGGGTTCGCCCGACACCACATTCACCGTGTGTTCCGAAGGTCGCGTGGTGTCGAAAGTGGTGGCCGAACGTCAGCCAGACCTCGCCATTCTCGATCTGCAGATCGGTTCGATGGGCGGCATGGCAGTCACCATGGCGCTGAGACTCGACGAGTCGGGTGGGACGTTGCCGCACACAAACGTGTTGATGCTGCTCGACCGGGTCGCCGACGAGTTCCTGGCCAAGCGTTCAGGTGCCGAAGGCTGGATCGTCAAGCCACTCGACGCGCTCCGTCTGAAGCAAGCTGCTGCGGTGATCGCCGCCGGCGGTCTGTATGCCAACGCAATGCCCCCGATCACTGAAGTCGTGGCCGAGGATGCTGCGGATGCCGCGGACGCGTCCGAGGACGTTGATTCTTCGGGAGCTCCCGAGGAAGAACCGGCCCCCGCCGGATAGAGTCGTTTCCCGCTACGGGGTGTAGCGCAGCTTGGTTAGCGCGCCACGTTCGGGACGTGGAGGCCGGAAGTTCAAATCTTCTCACCCCGACCAAGAGGTGTCTTCAAATCAAGACATCTCGATGTCTGCAAGTCGACCGACATCGTCGGCTTGCAGCTGTTTGACGCTCTTGTGGGTTTGTGATTCGATGGGTCGAGGGAGGTTGGATCGTGGTATCCCGTCTTACGTTCACACTCGACTGCTGCGACGCCGAGGCGCTGTCAACGTTCTGGGCCGAGGCACTCGGCTACTCATGTTCCGGGACCTTCGGTCAGTTCTGGCCTTTGGTTCCGCCGGAGCCAGGCGATCATCCATGGGTCGTGCTGCAACAGGTCGACGAGCCGAAGTCTTCGGTGAAGAACCGCATGCACCTCGACATCCACGTCACCGATCTCGATGCCGAGGCACGTCGTCTCGAAGGGCTCGGGGCCCGACAGCTCTCGGATACGCCAGTGAAGATGGGCGGCACGACGTGGTTCGTGATGGCCGATCCTGAGGGCAACGAGTTCTGCATCGTTCGCCTACCGGAGTAGTCGTTGGTCTTTCGCTTCGGGTTCGGACGGCCCGCCGAAGCGGTCAGGCGGCGTGGTGGTCTTCGTCTGCTGGTTCTGCTGCAGCTATTCGTTGTTGGTGTTGGTGCCAGGTGGTGTGGTGGCGGTGTTGGACGGAGGGGTGGTTCCAGCCGGCGAAGTAGGTGAGGTTGAGTCGTTCACCTGACGGATGCTCGTATTTCGGTGGGGGTGATGCCGGGGTCGGTGGTGTGACGATCGGCCGGGGCGAGCTATTGATGGGTGTGCCGTGTTGATCGGTGAAGACCATGGTGTCGGGTTGGTCTGGCGTTGCCTTCGATGCCGATGAGGCCGAGGTGGTGTGCTCGGTGGTGGCGGGCGCATAAGCGAGATGAGATTCGAGGGTTTCTGTTTCGCCGCCGTCGGCCCAGTGGATGATGTGGTGGATTTGGGCGTGGGTGGCGGTGCATCCGGGGATTTGGCAGCCTTGATCGCGGTAACCGATGAGGTTGCGGAGCCGGGTGGGGATGGTGCGTTGTGTGCGACCGACCCCGACTGGGGTGTTGTTGGTTTCCCACACGGGTTGGCAGTTGGTGTCACACGTGAGGTAATCGCGGATCGCGGTGGGTAACGGCACCCCGTTGCTGAACCGTGCGTCGCACCGCGCTCGTCATCGATGGGGATGTGGAGCATGGTTTTGAACTGGGTGCGGCGAGTGACCGGAGCATGGTCGAGTGATCGCAAGGCGATTTCGGTGAGGGCGTCGGCCCAGGTGACGTCGGTGACACCGTCATGGAACAACGCGTCGCGGGCTTCGTTGAGTGCGGCTTCGAGGATCGCGCCGGTGTCGGCGGCGAGGTCGAAGGTGCCGGTGAACCGTGATCCGTTCCAACCGAACGACACCCGATCCGGCGCAACCGGAGCAGCAGTCGGTGCGCTGGTCGTTGATTCTGACGCATCGATTGCTCGTCGGCGTCGTCGGCTCGGTTGCGATCAGCTGGGCCGGTGGCGGTCTCGTCTGGTGTGTCGGGGCCTTCGAAGTATTCCTTGCGGATCATTCGACGGAGTTGGGGCACGGTTGCTGAGGTGGCGGTGTTGACGAGTTTGGGGTCGGCCCAGGCGGGGGCTTTGGTGAGCACGACGTGGGTTTGGTCGAGGGACAGTCGACCGGCGGTGAACTCGCCCATGATCGTGGGGAACGCGGCCGCGTGGGTGGCGGTTTCGACGAGGTGTTTGGCGTGTGCGGGTGAGACGCCGAGTTCGATGGTGAGCCATTGGGCGGGTGAATGAATGCCATACCCAGACCATGAGTGATCCGCGATAGCACCGGCAACGATGGTGACGAGTTCGGCGTTCAGCACGTTGAGTTGCCCGGCGATTTCCGCCATTCGGGTCTCTCGTTGAGTGCCGATTGAACTCATATGGTGATCGTACATATGTTTGATGAGACCACCAACACGCAGGCTATATGTATTCATGAACTCCCCTAACTACCCATCCCTATATGAGATGGATCGCCCGCGTATGTCATCAAAACCCTGGGCTGAAATTCGGTTTCCACACTCCGAGTAGTGATCCCACGACAACAACGATCAGTTCGCGATCGCAACGACTGGTCATAACGGTCCGCTGGCCGTCGAACTCGCAGCGATGACGTTCGACGATGCAGTCTCCGTCGCACGCAGCTCCCGAGGGCTGACAAGTTGCGCGCAGTGGTGTCAGCTGAATCCCTGGCTCACCGTCAACTGAGCTGATCGAGGTCGCGCTGGGCGTAGCGCAGGTGTTGGAAGTGCTCCTCGAAGATGACGCCGATGCAGTCATGGACGGCGTGCGGGCCGTTCTCGGCGACGTCGGCCTCGGCACTCAACTCGGCGGGCTCGACCCGTTCGCCGTAGTCGCGTAACCGATCCGCACGATCTCGCCAGGCGACGACAGCTTCTTCGAACGTTGGGTTGGCGTCCACGTCGACACCTGGCCACGGAACCTTGGCGGATCCGGTGTTCGGCAGACCGAGCGGATGAAACGCTTCGCCGAGCACCGGCACGGTGAACCACTTGTCGATGGCGAACACCAGATGTCGTAGCGTTTGAACGAACGACCACTCGCCGTTCACCGAAGCGTGCACCTGACCGTCGGGCAGATTATTCGCTCGCTCGATCGTGCTGTTCCATGCTGCGACAAATGCCTGCCAGCCCCTGCGCACATCCTCCGGGCTCACCGGGCGAATCTGCGAGCGAAGTGCAAACCACTCGTCACGCTCGTTGACGTACGCCGTCACGTCGACGCCGTTGATGACGACTCGATCGATCTCTGCGTCGATGTCGACATCGACCATTCGCGCGTAGGAAATCCTCGCCCCACTGAAGTCGACGTCCCGAAACGTCGACCGCTTCAGATCGACACACCAGAACTCAGCATCGCTCAGATCCCGATACTCGAACTCTTCAGCCATCACGCCATTGTCTCACCGAGCACCGATCGCGCGGAACCCGACAGAAACCCGGCGCTACTCGGCTGGAATGGCCAGAAGCGCGTCGCCGTCGATGCGCACGCCGACGATGGCACCGACTTCTGGCAGCACCGTGGCTGACCAACGGGCAACGACCTGCGCGGCTACTCCTGCAGGCTCGACCGGCACGCTCGCCAGTGAGACCAAACCGTCGTGGCCGTTGTACTGCACGTCGTCGACAATCGCTTTCGTCGAGGCCTGCGAACTCAACACCAACTGTTCGGGACGCACCAGGATGTTGACCGCCCCATGTGCCGACTCGCGGAGGTGGATGTGACCGAAGGCGGTGGTGGCCGTGTTGCCGTGCCCGATGCCGGGCATCGAAACCACATCACCGAGGATCCGCGCGACCGCTTCGCTAGCTGGCCGCAGGTAGATCTCCCGGCTTGGGGCGAACTGCTCGATGCGACCTGCTCGCATGACTGCAACGTTGTCGGCCATCATCAACGCCTCGGCCGGATCGTGGGTGACCATCGAGCGCGGTGGCGCCGGCGTCGTGCAGCACCCGAGCAACGTCGAGGCGAAGGCGGTTGCGTAGCGTGACGTCGAGTGCGGTGAACGGCTCGTCGAGCAACACGATCGCCGGGTTCGGCGCCAAGGCGCGAGCCAACGCAACACGTTGTTGTTGCCCACCGGAAAGTTCATGCGGTCGACGTTTGCCGTAGCCCACGAGGCCAACGAGTTCGAGCAGTTCATCGACACGTCGATCAGCGGCCCCTCCCCGCCGCGCACGCAGAGCGAACCTGATGTTCGCGCTGACGTCGAGATGGGGAAACAAGGCGCCTTCCTGGGGCACGATGCCGACATGACGATGCTCTGGCGGCACATAGCGCTCGCCCGACGCCACCACGTCGTCACCAATCATGACGGTGCCCGCGTCCGGTCGTTCGAAGCCTGCGATCAGTCTCAGCATTGTTGTCTTGCCACAACCCGACGCACCGACCACCGCCACCAGGGTGTGATTGGCGACTTCGATATCGACCCCGTCGAGCGCCGTGACCGGGTGACGACCGCCATAGATCTTGGTAACCCCAGAGAGCTTGATGCGCGTCATCGACTGCGCCTCAAGGTGGAGTACGTGAGCAGTGCCGTGGGTATCGACGCTGTGACGACCAGTGCGATCGCGTACGGGGCGGCGGCGGCGTAGCTCACCGCATCAGTCTTGCTCCACAAGCGGGTCGCGAGTGTTTCCGTGCCGATCGGGCGTAACAACAGCGTTGCTGGCAACTCTTTCATCGTTGCGATGCACACCAGGGCCGCAGCAGTGCCGATGCCGGGCGCGGCCAGTCGCAACGTCACGGTGAACCACGTGACGATCATGGAACGACCCGACGAACGGGCCACTTCGTCGAGCACGGGCGGGGCTTGCGCGATCGCTCCATGCACGGCGCCGATGGCCAGCGACAGGAAGATCACGACGTAGGCGGCGATGAGCATGGGGAGCCGCTGATAGATCGGCTGGGCGTACCGAATGCCGAAGAACACCAACGAGAGCGCCACGACGATGCCTGGAAGCGCGTGACCGGCATAGGCAACAGTGGTCACCCCGCGTGAGAAGCGACCGGCGTACCGTGCCGACAGCAATCCGAGCGGCAGCGCAATCAAGACGGTGACCCCGGCGGTGATGACGGCGATCCACAACGTGGTCGCTGCCGCATCGAACACTTCGGACCATGGAGTCGTCGACGTCCCCTGGTTCATCCACCGGACCAAGTTCCACGCCGGCACACCCAGACTGATGCCGAGCAACGACGCGACCGCCGCGCACACCGGCCACCGCCAGGCACCGAGCGGCGTGACGCTGGCCCGCCTGGTGACTCCCGTGCCCACTCGTGCCACCCGCTCTGACGCGCTGGTTCGCACAGCCAACCACAGCGGAACGATGGCAACGGCCACCAACACGCATCCAAGTACTGCCGCCGGCGTGCGATCGAACGACGCCCGGTAGGAGGTGTAGATCACTTGGGTCAGCGTCTGGTAGCGCATGATCGACACGGCCCCGAACTCGCTGAGAACGTACAGCATCACCAAAATGGAACCGCCTGTGGCCGCGATTCGGACCTGCCGAAGCGTCACGGTCAGGAACACGTTGAGCGGACGCCGCCCACTGCTACGGGCAACTTCGACCAAGCCTGGATCCGCGCTTCGCAACGCCCCAAGCACAGGGAGATAGACGAACGGATACGAAATGGTCGTCAGCACGATTGCCGCGCCCCGGAAACCGGCCAGTTCCGGCCGCCACCCGATCCACGCCCACGCCACGATGTACGAAGGCAACGCCAGCGGCAACGCCAGCGCCACTTGCCAGAACCGTCGCCCCGGCAGGTCTGTCGACGACACCAACCAGGCGCAGCTGATACCGATGACGGCGCTGGCGATCGTGACCACGATCCCCAGCTCGACTGAGCGCCACAGCAGCTCGGCGGTGCGGCCCCGCCACAGGGTGTCGCGAAACGCACCCCAGCCGTGATCAGTGGCGCGTACGGCGATGTAGACGATCGGCACCAGCACGCCGACAGACGCGACAACGCCCCCCACCAGCAACACCAGTGGGGGACGTGTCGGACGGGCGGCTACGCCCATCATCTGCTCCGTCGCTTCAGACTCGTGATCGTGACCTCATCCGCCTTGGTTGGGGGTTTGTCAGCTGAGCAGGCCGAGTTCCGTCAGCATCGCCTGAGTGTCCTCGAGCGAGTCGAGATCGGTCAAGTCGATGGCAGGGCCTTCCAGATCTTCTTTGGCGGGATAACCAACCGGGCCGGGAATGCCTTCGACTACCGGGTACTCAAACGTCTGCTCCACGAAGTAGGTCTGACCTTCTTCGGACAGGAGGAACTCGACGAACGCCAGCGCAGCTGGATTGTCTGCGCCGCCTTGGGTGATGCCAGCAGCCGTGGCGTTGAACAAACCGCCTGGGTCGTCGCCCTTCGGGAAGATCAACTGGGCGACCATGTTCTCTTCGCCGATTTCCTTGGCCAGTGCACCCCAGTAGTAATGGTTGATCAGGCCCATCGGCTGATCGCCATCGTTGACAGCGGCGAGCACGTCGCCGTTGCTTTCGATGTCGGTGCGAACTCCGTTGGCGATCATGTCGGTCAACCACTGTTCGGCCGCATCATCGCCGCGTGTCACTCGGAAACCGGTGACGAACGCCTGAAAGCCGGCGTTGCTGGGAACGATGGCGACCTGCCCTGCCCATTTCGGGTCGGTCAGTTCGAGCACGCCGGCTGGCGGCTCGGGCACGAGATCCGGGTTGTAGACGATGACGCGGGAGCGCCCCGTAATGCCGACCCACAGATTGTCAGCCGTCGGCTGGAAGCGCTCGTCGGCCAGAGCGACGACCTCTTCGGGAAGCGGCGTCAGCAGACCGGCCCGGGCGAGAACACCCACAGCACCGACCTCTTGGGAGTAGAAGACATCGGCGGGCGTGCTCGTGCCCTCTTCGAGGAGTGCTGCACCCATCTCGGCCGAACTGCCGTATCGCACCTCGACGTTGACGCCGGTCTTGGCCTCGAACGCATCGACAACGCCCTGAACGAGCTCTTCGTTGCGGCCGCTGTACAGCGTCAGGGTCGTTCCGGCGAGCGAGTCATCGCCCGACGCCGGCGCGGTGGAAGCGGGCTCGGTCGAAGCGCTGCTTGCCGCTGTTGTTGCAGCGGCTGCGTCATCGGCATCGTCGCCGCAGGCACCGGCGACCAAGGCCAAAGTGACTGCGAGCGCCGACACGGTCGACCAACGTCGAGATTTCATAATTTCTCCTGTGGGGGTCTCAATCAGTATTCGGGGGATCACTGCGAGTGCGAACCCGAGCGACGACTCTTCCACTAGCCAGCATGACTGACCGTGATAGGTAACCTTAACGTCATCTGCCGGAACTACCAATTTGGTGAAAAGCACGTATCTGTATCAGGCGCTTGCGGGCTGTCGGTATGACCATTGGTGCGGGGGCAGGAGTTCGCGCGCTGGGACCGACGCATTGATTCGATACGTTCGTGTGATGCGTCGCACCCTGCTACCAAAGGCCGCCACTCCATTGCTGGCGGCAGTCGCCGCGATCATCGCTGTCTCGCTCACTTCGATGTCTGCTCCGACGGGAATCGTGTCGGCCGCAGCGCAGGTACCCGCTGGCTTCACATCGAGCGATCTGGCGCAACTCGACAGCCCCACCACAGTCGAGTGGCTGCCAAGCGGTCAGCTCGCCGTCCTGCAGCAAGACGGCCAACTGCTGCTCGGCCACTCCACAGGATGGACCTTCACCACCGCCCTCGATCTCGACGTGTGCAGCGGCGGTGAGCGCGGCCTCCTCGGTTTGACGGCAGACCCCGGCTTTCTCGGCAACAGGTTCATCTACCTGTATTACACACGCACTTCTCCGTCGGCGCCTGGCGGCTGCGTCAATCGGGTGAGTCGCTTCACCTTGATGGACAACAACACAGTCGACCCGGCCACCGAGACGGTGGTCATCGACAACCTCTCATCGGTGAACGGCAACCACAACGGCGGCGACCTCGAGTTCGGAACTGACGGCTATCTCTACATCGCGGTCGGCGACGCAGGCCGCGACCCGCGAGGCGACTCTGGAAGCGCCGGGAACAACAACGCCGCCCAAGATCTGTCGCTGCTGAACGGGAAGGTGCTGCGGGTCACGACGAGTGGCGCCCCAGCCCCGGGCAACCCGTTTTCTGGCCCGAACACCGTGGCATGTGGGTCACGTGGAAACACGCCTACCACGCCAACCACCACTTGCCAGGAGATCTGGGCGTACGGACTCCGCAATCCGTATCGCTTCGCGTTTGATCAACAGACAGGACAGTTCTTCATCAACGATGTCGGCCAGGGCACCTTCGAAGAGGTGAACATTGGCCAAGCCGGTGGCAACTATGGCTGGCCAACTCGCGAGGGCGCATGCCCGCAAGGCAACACCCCACCGTGCGCAGGCCCGACGGGCGGCCTGATCGACCCAGTCACTTCGTACGGTCGAGGCCTTGGTACCTACGTCACCGGAGGTGCAGCGGTGCCGAACGGCGTGTGGCCCACCGAATACGACGGCGTCTACCTGTTCGCCGACGGTGGGAGCGGCCGCATCTGGGCCCGTCAGCAAAACGGAGACGTCAACTACGGCCAACCCTTCGCAACTCAGCTGCAGGGAATCAGCGACATGGTGTTCGGCTACGACGGCCTTGGACGCGCTGTGCTCTACACGGTCAGTGTCGCCGGAACGTTGGGAATGATTCGACCCTCGGCACCCCTCGAACCGCTTCCCAACACACCCATGTCGTTCGAAGCGTTGCCGCCGTATCGCGCCTTCGATACGGGCGACGGAACCGGTGGAACGTTCGTCGGCAAGGTCGTCGCCGGAACCACCATCGCGGTCGACGCGGGTCTGCCGGTTGGTGGAGACGCAGCGCTCGTGAACATCACCATGGCCAACACTGCCGGTCCCGGATTCGTTCGAGTGTGGGCGACCGGTTCGGCGCGGCCCCTCACCTCGACGCTCAACGCTGACGTCGCCGATGCCGTCGTTGCCAACACTGCCGTCGTGCCGCTCGACGATCAGGGTCGATTCCTCGTGGAAATCAACACGTCTGCCCGATTGGTGGTCGACGTGATGGGTGTCTTTCGCGCAACCGGCGGCCCAGTATCTGGCGGCCGCTTTCAGGCCGTTGAGCCGACACGACTCGTCGACACACGGCTGCCTGCCGGCGGCAACCAAGCGTCTGCGGTCAACCAGTTCACCATTGCACCTGATGGCACCGTCAGCGTCGGTTCGTTCTTTCGGGAAGGCGCGCTTCCCACCGCCGATGTCGACGCAGTCGTGTTGTCGATTGCGGCCATTGGAACCGCCAACACTCCAGGCGGGTACGCGGGCGCGTATCCGGGCGGCGGCGAGTATGCGGGAACGTCGAACGTGAACGTGCTTCCCGGGGATGTGCGGGCGAACATGGTCGTGGTGCCATTCGACGAATCGGGCCGAGTGAAGATTCGGACATACAACCTCGATGATGTGGTCGTCGACCTGCTCGGATATTTCACCTCACCGAACACTGCGCCCAGTACCAGCGGCTCGTTTTCGTTCGTCGCCCCCACACGCATCGTCGACACTCGAATTCCGCAAGGATTCGGAAGGCTCTCCGCGAACCGCGAAAGCACGGTGGCGACGAACTTCACGAGCAACGGCACCTTGGTGCAGAACGTCACAGTCACGGGCACCAGCGCGCCAGGTTGGGTTGCGGTGTTCCCAGGTGGAACTGCGTACGACGGCACTTCGACCGTGAACTTCACCGGACGCCTACAGACTCGAGCGGTCCTCACATTCGGCAAGGTCGGCACGGGTGGCGCAGTGACCTATCGGTCGCTGGTGGACACCGACCTCGTCGTCGACGTAATTGGGGTATTCAGCGCCTAGGTATCTATTGGCGTCGCCAACCGGCTCCTCACGCTCCCTCGGTTAGCCTGACCGTGTGACAGTTGTACGGGTCGGCCTCGCTCAGCTCAACCCCACTGTGGGCGACCTGGAAGGCAACCTTGCGGCGCTGATCGACACCTACGATCGCGCCAACGTCGCGGGTTGCGACATCGTCGCCTTTGGCGAGTTGTCGATCATCGGGTATCCGCCCGAAGACCTCGTGCTGAAGCCCGGGTTCATCACCGACAACCTTGCGGCCCTCGCGCGATTCGCCGAGCACACGGGTGAGTGCGCGGCGGTGGTTGGGTTCGTCGATCGTGATCGTGACCTCTACAACGCCGCCGCGGTCTGCGCGAACGGTGCCATCGTCGGCACCTACCGCAAGCGCCTGTTGCCGAACTACGCCGTGTTCGACGAGCAGCGCTACTTCACCCCGGGCCATGACAACGATCCACTCGAGCTCTACGAGATCGCCGGCGTCAAGGTGGGCATCTCGATTTGTGAAGACATCTGGTCGCCGTTCGGCCCGCTCGCCGTCCAAGCTGCCGGCGGAGCGGAACTGGCCATCAACATCAATGGTTCGCCGTACCACTGGGAGAAAGACACCGGTCGCGAACGAATGGTTGCCACGCGCGCTCAAGATGCGCACTCGGCCATCGTCTACGTCAACCAGGTGGGTGGCCAAGACGAGTTGGTGTTCGATGGCGGCTCGTTCGTGGTCGACGCCGAAGGAACGCTGCTCGCCCGCGCACCACAGTTCGTCGAACACCTCATGGTGGTCGACGTGCCGATCGGCCCGGTGTACCGCAAACGTCTGCTCGACCCGCGAGGTCACCGCACCGACACCCCTCTCCCTGTCCTCCGTGTCTCCAGCGCGCCGCGTTCGCGATTCTGGGCGAATAGCGCCCGAAATCGCGACACCGCTCGATCGGCATCGGGAGCTGTACGACGCGCTCGTTCTGGGCACGCGTGATTACCTGCGAAAGAACGGTTTCACCGACGTCGTCATCGGGCTCTCGGGCGGCATCGACTCCACCATCGTGGCCTGTGTCGCAGTCGATGCTCTGGGTGCCGAACACGTCCACGGCGTGTCGATGCCTTCTCGGTATTCGTCCGATCACTCGAAGTCTGATGCCCAGTTGCTGGCAGACAATCTCGGAATCGACTTCCGTACGATCTCCATCGAGCCCGCATTCTCGGCCTACCTCGACATGCTGGCGCCGTCGTTCGAAGGGCGCACACCAGGCCTCACATACGAAAACATTCAGTCACGCTGTCGTGGCCAGTTGCTGATGGCGCTGTCGAACGAGATGGGCTGGATGGTGCTCACCACTGGCAACAAGAGTGAGATGGCCGTCGGCTACTTCACTATCTACGGCGACTCTGTTGGCGGATATGCCGTCATCAAAGACGTGCTCAAACTCGAGGTGTACGACTTGTGCCGGTATGTGAATCGAGCTGCGGGGCGCGATGTGATTCCGCCCGATGTGATCACCAAGCCACCTTCGGCGGAACTGCGCCCAGACCAACGAGACGACCAGTCGCTGCCGCCGTATGAGGTGCTCGACCCGATTTTGCGGCAGTACGTCGAACTCGACCGCACCGCCCAGGAGATCGTCGAGCTCGGCTATGACGAAGCATTGGTTCGTCGTATCACCCGATTGGTCGACATCGCCGAGTACAAGCGTCGCCAATGCCCGCCGGGCGTGAGAGTGACAACGAAAGCGTTCGGCAAAGACCGGCGCATGCCAATCACCCACGGCTACCGCGGCTGAGTCGAGCGTCTGGTTGAACCGGCAATTCGCCGTTCGGCAACGGCGAGGTCCTGGTGCGTATCGATGTCGAAGGCTGCATCATTGATGTCGATGAGACCCACCACACTGAGTTGGGGGATGTCGTACAGCGATCGCATCGAACGTCCGGCGGCATCGCCGAGCCCGTCGAGCGCAGCTTGCAGAGAGTCGGTTCGCCACATCGCAGCGAGATAGTGACGGCGGCCATCACCGTCGGTCAACACCGCTGCGTCGGCGGCGCCGCTTGCCAAGGCAACCTGGAGTGCGTTCAAAGACTCACCGATGAAGGGCGTATCTGCGGCCACCAAGGCCACGATCGGAGCTGAGATGTGCTGCATGCCTGCCGCAACGGCAGCCAACGGCCCGGCGCCCACAGGCTGTTCAACGCACCGCAGCGGGTCGCCAGGCAATGAACTCGGCAGATTGCCGGCGACACAGACAACCCGTTCGGCTCCAGCGAGCGCGGCGAGGACGTGTTCCACGAGCGGCCGCCCAGCGAGTTCGACCACTGCCTTGTCGCCGGGGTCGCTACCACCGAGTCGCGAACCACGCCCACCGGCCACAACGATGGCGTCAAACGTCATCCGCAACAGCGTAACGAGACGTGCCTGGCACGTCTCGTTACAGCTAGCTGCAGCAGGAGGTTGCGCTGCCGCGTGACTCGACGATCACGTTCTCCAGTTGGGTTTCGTGGTCGGCCTGCTTCACGTACCACTCCCACTTGTGACCGACCGGGCCCTGTACCCAGGTTTCCACTTTCTCGGCGAAGCAACAGATGGTGTCGTCGATACCGGTGGTCGTGAGGCCTGCGGCGGTCACTCGAGTCTCAGCCGCCACGACCTCCGCAGCGCTGGCGGTTTCTACTCCGAGGTGGTTGATCGAACCGGGCTCGGCGTTGGCGTTCTCGAAGATCACCAGCTTGAGCGGTGGGTCGACGATTTCCCAGTTGGCGTAGCCAGGCTTCACTTTGTACGGCGCGGTGTCGAACATCTTGGAGTAGAAGTCGATCGCTTCGTCGAGGTCGGCAACGTTGAGGGCCAGTTGAACTCGCATGGGATTGCTCCAGTACACGTGTTGATTCGGTTGTTGATTGATGGTGAATGATATCGATTGATGTCGATATGAGTATTGACACAACCTATCGATGAATGTCAATATGTTTCTGTGAATTCTTTCGGCCGCGACCAATGCAACCGAATCCTGCTGCGTCCTCGAATCGCCGCTCAGCGATGATCAGGCGGTGGTGCTCGCCACTCAACTGAAGGCACTCGCCGACCCCGTTCGGCTGCGGCTGTTCTCGATGATTGCAGCGTCACCCACCGGTGACGTGTGCGCCTGCGCGCTCCCCGATGCGGTAGATCGCAGCCAGCCCACCGTGAGCCATCACCTCAGCCAACTCGTCGATGCTGGCCTGCTCGAGCGTGAACAGCGCGGCAAGTGGGCGTGGTTCCGTGCGTCCCACTCGCAACTGGCCTCGATCCGCATCGCCCTCGGTGAAGGCACCGTGCCCTGTCGATGACTGCCACACACGAGTCGGCTGACCCCGACGCTGGGCACGTCACTGGGCAGGGCGCTGAGCACGTCGCTGACAAACTCTCCACACTCGACCGGTTCTTGCCGGTATGGATCGGTGTCGCCATGGTCGCCGGCATCGTGCTCGGGCGGGCGATTCCCGACCTCAACGACACCATCGAGAAGGTCAAGCTCGACACCGTCTCGCTGCCCATTGCCATCGGGCTGTTCGCCATGATGTACCCAGTGCTCGCCAAAGTGAAGTATCGGGCGATGGGCAGCACCATCGGCGACAAGCGATCGCTCGGGATGTCGCTCGTGCTGAACTGGGTCATCGGGCCCGCTGCTCATGTTCGCCCTGGCGTGGCTGATGCTGCCTGATCTCCCCGAGTATCGAACCGGGCTGATCATCGTGGGCCTCGCCCGCTGCATCGCCATGGTGCTGATCTGGAACGACCTCGCATGCGGCGACCGTGAACTTGCCGCCGTGCTGGTCGCCATCAACTCACTGTTCCAGATCGTTGCGTTCTCGATCCTTGGTTACTTCTATCTCGAACTGCTGCCTGGTTGGCTCGGGCTCGACTCGAACTCGCATCGACGTCACCGTGTGGCAGATCGCCAAGTCGGTGCTGATCTTTCTCGGCATCCCACTCCTCGCTGGCTTCCTCACCCGCTTGATCGGCGAGCGACGCAAGGGCACCGAGTGGTACGAGCAGACATTCATCCCACGTATCAGCCCGGTAGCGCTGTACGGGCTGCTCTTCACCATCGTGATTCTGTTTGCGCTGCAGGGCGACCAGATCACCAACGAACCCTGGGATGTCGCCCGCATCGCCCTGCCACTGCTCGCATACTTCGCCATCATGTGGTTCGGCGCCTTCTTCCTGGGCTTGCGGATGCGGCTTTCGTACGGGCGCAATACGGCCATTGCCTTCACCGCAGCGGGCAACAACTTCGAACTCGCAATTGCCGTCGCCATCGGCGTCTTCGGGGTTTCGTCCGGTCAAGCCCTCGCCGGCGTGGTCGGCCCTCTCATCGAGGTGCCCGTACTCGTCGGCCTCGTCTATGTGGCGTTGTGGGCTCGCCAGACCTACTACCCCGCACCCACGACTCGAATTCTCCCCCAATATGATCGGACCTGCGTGATCGAGTACTCAGCGAAGCTGCGCGAACAGCTCACCGCCAACCTGGCCGCCCACGAGCGTCGCGAACATGCGCTCGACGGACGCCGTCACGCTGCAGTGGCCATCGTCATCACCGACAGCCATGCGGAGCACGACCACGACCCGGTCGACGCGGCAGAGATCGACATGTCGGTCATTCCGGGCAAGTTCGAGGTGCTCGACGGTCGCATGGTAGGAGTAGCCGGCGGTGCCGCGTTCTTGTTGTGCCGACGTGCATCGCGGATGAACAATCACCCTGGACAGTGGGCATTACCTGGCGGTCGAGTCGATGCCGGGCGAGACCACGATCGAAGCCGCACTGCGGGAGGTCGATGAGGAGATCGGGCTGCGGCTGCATCCCGACGCGGTGCTAGGTCTGCTCGACGATTACCCGACTCGATCCGGTTACGTGATGACCCCGGTGGTCATCTGGGGCGGCGCGGACCCCACCATCGTTCCCGCCCCATCTGAGGTGCGAGCGGTCTATCGCATCGGGTTGCACGCGCTGCGCGACGGCGAACCGCGCTTTGTTACGATACCCGAGAGCGACCGACCCGTCGTTCAACTCCCGCTCGGCAACGATCTCATCCACGCCCCCACCGGCGCCGTGCTGCTGCAGTTCCGCAACGTAGGAATCCGCGGAGAAATCGGCAGCCGCGTCGATCACCTGGAACAACCAGTCTTCGCCTGGGGCTAGTAACTCGCGAACTCGTCGCTGTCGTGTATCTGACCGCGGGCTCGGGTCTCTGTGGGGCGTGGGTTGGAACACCGTTGCTGAGATTGTGATTGGGCTGCTGATTGCTGCAAGTGCGGTTCCGTACCTCATCGACACGTTTGCTGGCAGGACGAAACCGCAACGTGCGTCGTGGACCGTGTTCGCCGCCCTCGCCGCAGCAGCGACCGCATCACAAGTGGTCGAACACGGCGTGACCGGTGGCTCGATCATGACCGCAGTGAGCGCGCTCGGGTTCAGCGTCATAGCCATCGTGTCGATCAAGTACGGCGTGGGTGGCACGTCCATCACCGATCGCATCGTGCTCGCCGGTCTCTTCACCACGCTCGGAATCTGGGTCGTAGTCGGGAGTCATCCGATCGTGCTTCCGCTCCTCATCGCAGTGGAGATCCCAGCGATCGTCGTCACCATCGTGAAGGTCGTGAGGCTTCCCGGCACCGAGACCGCCGCCATGTGGATGGTGGAAGGCGGTGCCAGCTTGCTGGCGGTGTTGGTAGCACCGGGCTTCAACTCTTCGATCATGTTTCCGGCATACAACGCGACCGTCAACTTTGCCGTGCTTGCTGCGATCTGGTGGACGTCGCCTGGGAGGACGAGCCGCATCGTGTTGGCGACACCGACAGTGTTCCCGGTCGCGCTCCCCGCTCGGCTACTCCAACTTGTGCCATCGCAACATCTCACCACCGTCATCGAGTTCGACCCGGAAACCCACGACCTCGCGGCTCGATCGGAAGCGACAGCTTGGGCTGACGCAAGTGCGTTGGCGCGCGCCGCGGTCCATGCGAAGCATCTAGCTGGCGACCAACTACGGTGCGGGCATGAGCGAGAATCTGCGTCAATACACCAAGGCGGTCTACGCCTTCGACCACGTCCTGAAGTTGGCCAAGCCCACGGCGTTCAGCCGTAAGGCACCTTGCGCCGGCTGGACCGGCAAAGACGTGTACGAGCACGCCATGGGCAATCTGGCGATGATCAAGGGCCACGCCACTGGCAAGCCGATCAAGTCATACCCAAAGATGGGAACCGACCCCCTGGGCGCGTGGATCAAGCTGCGCGACCAGACACTCGAGTGCCTCGATCATCCCGGAGTTCTCCAGCAAATCGCCAGCAAACCGTTCGGCCCAGACATGGGCGATATGCCAATGGACGTTCTGGTCGGTTTCATGGCTGCTGATCTCATCCCCCACACTTGGGACATGGCCCGCACCGCGAAAGTCGACGAGCGGCTCGAACCAGGCCTGGTGAAGTATTCACTCGCCACCTGGAAGAGCCTCCCCGAAGGAGATTCTGCGGATGGAGGGAATGATGGGGCCAAAGATCACCTCCGACAAGGGCGCAGACGCCCAAACCAAATTCCTGAACTTCACCGGCCGCGCTGTGTAACAGCGACGTGGACCCACGACCTACCGGTGGAGCCAACCATCGAACCAGCGGGTCAGCGGTGGCATCAGCACCCAGGTCAACAATGATCACTCCGATGACGTTGGAGATGAACAGCCCCAGCGGCCATGGCACATCGGGGATGAGCCACATGCTGAGTAATGACAAGGTGAATGTCATCGGATAGAGCGCCAGCAACACCACCGCGCCCTGTTTCCACTTCTTCGCCATCGGGCCGCCGTACGCAAACCACCCGCCGAAACCGCTGACGACATTGAGGACTCGCTCGCCTTCGACGTAGTGATTTGCGGCCGCCAGCAACTCGGCGCGTACCGGCGACTCCAGCCAATGGTCGAGGTGTTCCCGGCTGTCGAATGCAAAGACCACGACGGTCTCGTCTTGCACGCCCGGTACCGGGTCGTACCGCTCTACACCGAGAAACCCCGGTGACGCCGCTGCCGCCGCATCGAGGCGGTGTTGCAACACCTCGAACTCGTGACCCGTACCCGGCCGAACTTTGAACGACGACACCGCGGTGACCCGTTCGGGTTGGTCGGCGAGCGCGACCACCTGCTCGCGGGTGTTGCCCGCCACCAGGTCGGCTCCGGCATCCATGAGTCTCTTCCGCTCGTCAGACTCGAGCCACGCTTGCAACGACTCGGCGTCCTCGAACTGGTAGATGACCACCCACTCGCCTGGGTGCAGATCACCGGCTGGCTCGACCGACGAGTCAACATGCCCGGGAGCCAGTTGTGCTGCGGCGGACAGGCGTTCCATCCAGTCGACGAACTCGGCTTCGCGCCCGGGCGCTGGAGTTCGCGACACGATGACGGTCGGCATGGAGCGGTGGGAACCAGTCATGGCGACGGGAGTGAACCAACGATGGTGGCCGCGCCGACTACTTCCCAGCCAGCATCGGTTCGCAGCAAGGCAGAGCGTGACTCGAGTACCGCGAGCGGGCTGGTTGCCAGCTCTTTGGTGCGCTCCAGCGTTGCTGCTGACCACTTCTCGGCCTCAGCCACGACGGCGAGACCCGAGATCAAGCCGAGCCCCTGCCCAAACCCCCCGCCGCGCGAGTCGGTCATCGGGTCGCAGAGCGCGGCAGCTGATGCCCCACACCCAACGACGACGCCGTCGCGGCCCAGCACCCCGAGCAGCGCCTCCCAGAGAAGCGTGCCCTTGATGACGCTTCGCAGGTGGCTCGACGAATCGCCGACCAGCCACACCGCAGCGGCACCGTCGAGCACTTCAGCCGCGTCAGCATTTGCTTGATCGCGAGTGAGCACCATGAGCGGATCGACCGTCACGCCAAGTCGATCGCCCCACGAACGCGCTGCATCGACAAGGTCTTGCGGCTTCTCGTAGGCGTCGGCGGTAGGGAGCACGACCACTCGCTTGAGGTTTCGATCTGAGAGCACGCGGAGATCCAATTCGTCGTTACCCACGAAGGGCTGACCACCCTGCAATACGACAATCCCCGGCATCGCGCTCGATCGTAGTTTGATCTGTGCTTGCAGTTTGACTTTGCAAGGTTACCCACGGGTAACTAAGCTGTTCTCATGTCTCAGCGCACCTTCACCGTCGGCATTCTCGGTTCAGGCATCATGGGTAGCGGGCTCACCGAAGTCGCCGCTAAGGCGGGCCATAGCGTCATCGTTCGGTCCCGCACGCTCGACGGCGCCGAAGGTGTGCTCGCTGGATTGACGAAGAGCCTCGACAAGCAGGTGGCGAAGGAGAAGATCACCGCGGCCGATCGTGACGCCGTGGTCGCCCGAGTGCGCGTGACCGACCAACTCGAAGACCTCGTCGACTGCGACCTCGTCATCGAAAACGTGGTCGAAGATCTGGCCACCAAGCAAGCCCTCTTCGCCGAGATCGACCAGGTCGTCAAGCCACACTGTGTGCTCGCCACCAACACATCGACACTGCCGATCATCGAGATCGCCATGGCCAGCGGGCGGCCTGACCGGGTGTGCGGTATCCACTTCTTCAACCCGGCGCCCATGATGAAGCTGGTGGAAATCGTCGCCCCGCTCACCGCCAGCAGCGAGACGATGGCCCTGGCCACCGAGTTCGCCAGGGGTTGCGGCAAAGACACCGTCGAGGTGGCCGACCGCGCCGGATTCATCGTCAACGCGCTGTTGTTTCCATACCTCAACAACGCAGTCCGCATGTTCGCGAACGGAACTGCGTCATTGGCCGACATCGACACCGCCATGATGGGCGGCTGCGGGTTCCCAATGGGGCCGTTCGCTCTGCTCGACCTCGTCGGCCTCGACACGTCGCTCAAGATCCTCGATGCGCTGTACGCCGAGTTCGGCGACCCGAACTACGCAGCAGTTCCGTTGCTGCGCCGAATGGTTGCGGCCGGATATTTGGGTCGTAAGTCTGGTCGCGGTTTCTACGACTACAGCTGAGTGCACGCCGTAAACATCGAACAACGTACGCGTGGCACACTGGGTGAATGAGCGAGCGAAGTCGCACCAGCTGCGCGTTCGTGGTGCCGCACATCTCTCCGGTGGAACCGCCACCGAGTCGCTGGTTGATGCCCACGTCGCCCCCGCTCGACGACAGCGACATCGTCGCGATCGGCGCCGACCTCGAGCCGGGCACCCTGCTGGCCGCATATCGAGCCGGCCTGTTCCCCATGCCGTTCGATCGGCGCCGAATCGCGTGGTTCTCGCCCGACCCTCGGGGTGTATTGCCGATCGATCGACTTCATGTCTCACGAACGTTGGCGCGGAGCCTCAAGCGTTTCACGATCACCATCGATGCCGCATTCTCCGACGTGGTGCGCTGTTGTGCCTTCCCACCTCGGTCGGGAGCGTGGATCAATGGCGAGTTCATCGATGCCTACACCTCACTCCACCAACTCGGATGGGCACATTCCGTCGAGGTTCGAGCCACCGGTTCCGGCGAGCTCGTTGGTGGCCTCTATGGAGTTCGAATCGGCCGGTTCTTTGCCGGCGAATCGATGTTTCACCGGCAGACCGATGGGTCAAAAGCGGCCATGGTCGGCTTGATCGATTGGCTGGCGCACACCGGGGCGACGTTGGTCGATGTGCAGTGGACGACGCCTCACTTGTTGTCGATGGGCGCGATCGACATTCCGCGCGACGAGTATTTGCGTCGGCTGGCTGTGGCGATCCAAGTCGTGAGCCGTCGAACATTGATCACGGACGATGATCACCAAAGTGAACCGCAGAGAAAAACCTGGTGCCGGTGAGCCGCCACTCACCGGCACCAAGATCACACCGACCGTTTGTCCCAGAAGTCGGTGCGAGGTCCACGCCAGATCGCGTGACCCGGCGTATGTGCCGGAGCGGTCTTGTATCGGCAGGGTCCCAGATGGGCTTGAGCCCAACTTCAGAATAGGCATCATCATGACAACCGGAACAGAGAAAATCGGCATGCACAACGCACCAGTCGGGCGTGATCACCCATGGATGATGCGCACCTACTCCGGTCATTCCACGGCTGCGGCAAGCAACGAGCTGTACCGCACCAACCTGACGAAGGGCCAAACCGGCCTGTCGATCGCATTCGACCTGCCGACCCAAACCGGTTACGACCCCGACTCGGAAATGGCGCGGGGCGAGGTGGGCAAAGTTGGCGTGCCAGTGGCTCACCTCGGCCACATGCGCACGTTGCTCAACGGGATTCCGCCCGGGCAGATGAACACGTCGATGACCATCAACGCCACGGCGTCATGGTTGCTCGCGCTGTACGTCGCCAACGCTGCCGAAGAAGGCGTGACGTCAACCGAGTTGCGCGGTACCACCCAGAACGACATCGTGAAGGAGTACCTGTCGCGGGGCACCTACATCTTTCCACCCGAGCCCTCGAAGCGGCTGATCGTCGACATGGTTGCCTGGTGTAGTCAACACGCGCCGCTCTGGAACCCGATGAACGTGTGCTCGTATCACCTGCAGGAAGCTGGGGCGACACCCGTCCAAGAGATCGCCTACTCGTTCGCCACAGCGATCGACGTGCTCGATGCGGTTCGCGCTTCCGGCCAGGTTGACGACGACCAGTTCAGTCGGGTGTTCGGTTCGATTTCGTTCTTCGTCAACGCTGGAATTCGATTCATCGAAGAGATCTGCAAACTGCGGGCAATGACCGAGATGTGGGAGGCGGTTGGGCGCGAACGGTATGGCGTCACCGATGACAAGGCGTTGCGCTTCCGCTACGGCGTGCAGGTGAACTCGCTCGGCCTCACCGAGTCGCAACCCGAGAACAATGTGCAGCGCATCGTGCTTGAAATGCTCGGAGTCACGTTGTCGAAACGGGCGCGGGCGCGTTCGGTGCAGTTGCCTGCGTGGAACGAAGCGCTCGGCCTGCCACGCCCGTGGGATCAACAGTGGTCGCTGCGCATGCAGCAGGTGCTCGCGTATGAGTCAGACCTGTTGGAGTACGACGACCTGTTCGACGGGTCCCACGTCGTCGAGGCGCGCACCGCCGCCCTGCGCGAGGCAGCCCAAGCGGAACTGGATGAAGTGCTCGCCATGGGCGGAGCCTTTGAAGCCATCGACACTCTGAAGTCACGACTCGTTGGGTCGATGGCATCACGCACACGCCGTATCGAGAGCGGCGAGCAAACCGTCGTCGGCGTCAACAAGTTCCTCGAGTCGGCCGAGTCACCACTGGGCGGCGTCGAGGCGATCCTCACCGTCGATCCGCTGGTGGGGGAACAAATGGCCGCCGACGTGCAGGCGTGGCGAGCTGCGCGAGACGACGACGCCTTTCACGCAGCGCTCGCGGAACTTCGCCGCGTCGCATTGACCGACGAAAACATCATGCCTGCCACCATCGCGTTGGCCGTCGCCGGCGGCACTACGGGCGAATGGGGTGCGGTCATGCGCGAAGTGTTCGGCGAGTTCCGGGCGCCTACAGGCGTGGGTGGGGCGACGGGAGGAGCGTTCGGAGCGCTCGCAGCCGTGGCCACTCGCACCAAGGCGATGCCAGGCGGTCCGCCACGACTACTCGTCGCCAAGCCGGGCCTCGACGGACACTCGAACGGCGCCGAGCAGATTGCCGTCGCGGCCCGCGACGCCGGCATGGAGGTGATCTACTCCGGTATCCGCCTCACGCTCGAACAGATCATTGCGTCCGCCCGTGACGAAGATCCCGACGTGGTTGGCTTGTCGATCCTGTCGGGCTCACACTTGGAACTCATTCCAGACCTGGTTGCCGGTTTGCGAGCAGAGGGGGTGGACGCTCCGGTGGTCGTTGGCGGCATCATCCCCGAGGCCGACCAACCCCACCTCCTCGCTGCCGGAGTTGCCCGCGTGTACACGCCCAAAGATTTTCAACTGGCAGAAATCATGGCCGACATCACCGACATCACCGAGTCTCATCGGCAACACTCAGCTAGCTGACCCAGCCAGTGACGTCGACGATGACGTCGGTGGTAGCGAGGGCGAAAACACACACCGTGCCGGTGGGCGAGAGCTTCGCGACCACGTTGTTGGCACGAACCGTGCCTGCTGAGGTGTAGTTGACCGACGAAGTAGTCGGCCGATCGCCGCACGGATAGACCGTGAGGAACCCGGGGCGATCAGGGAAGACGGCAGCGACGTTCAACAGCGCTGCAGAAGCATTGGTCGGCACCCCGTTGCGTCCAGCGATGGGCACCTCTACGAACGTGCCGGCAACGACCGGGCCGCCACCTTTGAAAGCAGCATCGACAGTCGGGTTCTCCGTTCCTTCGCGGGTGTCGAGGAATCGCGCAGGCGGGGCTGTGGCCAATGTGTCGGTTGCCGGCAGCCAGCCGCTGACGTCGAGTGCCAGATCGGTCTCGGCACTCGTGTACAAGCAGAGCGTTCCAGCGTCAGACAATCCGGTCACGGCACCATTTGGTACAACTTGGCCGGCGGTGTAGTTGATGGAAGAAGTGGTTGGGCGGTCGCCGCACGGGTACATCGTGATGAAGCCCGGAGCGTTCGGGAAGATCGCTGTCGCGTTGACCACGACCGACCTGGCATCGTTGGGAACGCTGCCGCGCCCGGCAATCTGCACTTCGATCGTTCCGCCGGCCGCCACGCGCCCAGCGCCGCTCGACAGCGCATCGAACGTTGGCGCATTGGCGGGCGGACGGGTGTCGAGATATCTCGTGGGATTGATACCAGTCAGCTCCGACCCGAAGGGAACGTACCCCGTGACGTCGAGCGCGAAGTCGGCGGACGTGAGCGTGAATACGCAGACCTCCCCGGCGTCGTTCAGGGCAACGATGGTGTTGTTCGCCACAACGTCGCCAGCAAGGAAGTTTGCCGTCGACGCCAATGGCGGCATTGAGCGTGCACGGGTACAAGGTGGCGAAGCCGGGCGCTTCGGGCGAGATGGCCGTCAGGTTGGCAACCACGCCAACGGCGTCGGGCGGCACCGCGCCGCGCCCGGCAATCTTGACCTTGGTGACCGTGCCCGCCGCCGACCGACCGATCTTGGTGAAGGTTTGATCGATGGTCGGCGAGTCGCGAGTGTCGAGGAAACGGCCCGGCACCGTCGGGATGATGGTGGGCGCGCAAGCGGTGTTGGTGAACTCGAACGCGTAGTCGTCCTCGCCCAGCAAATAGAAGCCGTCGTTGGCGAACACGCTGACCGTCGTCGGGCCAACCGCGGCAAAGGTTCCTGGGCCAGACGGGGTTCCGTTCAACAGGTACGACACCCCAGGTACCGGCGGCATCGTGACCGTGTCGTTGGCCACGCCGCAGGTATCGGCGAAGGTCGGGGCCAACACCGCGACGGCGGCACCGATCTGTTCGGCCTTCACTGCCAGCGGGCTGCGCACTGATGTGTGCCGTCGGACCACACCAATGAACCGAACCGGAAGGCTCCGTAGGCGACCGCGTCGTGATCGACGGTGAACGTGACCGAGAACGAACCAGACTCGCCAGTGTCGAGCGTCAGCGTTGGAGGTACCACCTGCACGGTCGTGCCTGGCGGTGCGGACCATGTCGCGTTGTAGGTGCCGGGGGGCCCGACGTTGGTCACCTTCCGCGTGACGGTCTGGCTGTTGGCGAGCGCACCAATGGCGATCGTTGCCAAGTTGAGATCGCTGGGGTCGATGACCGGGATGCCGACGTTTGACGCAGTTTGTGGGCCGATCGAACCGCCACACAGAAAACCCAACCACTCAGTCGCAGTTGAGTCGTAGACCAGACCCGGGTCGGCGGCGTTGATGGGGGCGACGAAACCCGACCCGAAGTCGAACGGATCGAGGTCGCCGTGTACCGCGTCGCTGCCCGCAAAGGGTTGCGCCGTGGTGAGAAACGCCGACTTGATCATCATCGGCGACCAGCTGGGGTGCAGATCGATCATCAACGCCGCCAAGCCGGCGATGTGCGGGCTCGACATGGAGGTGCCCGACTCGACACCGGTCGACGCTCCGCCGTTGAGGGGCGACACGGCCGCCACGATGTCGACCCCCGGGGCGGTGATGTCGGGCTTGATCACGTCGCCACCGTGCGCGGCTGTCGGGCCGAATGACGAGAACGCTGCCATTGCCGGTTGAACCCAGCAATGTCGTTCGAGACGACGGCAACGCTGATTGACGCAGTTGGGTCAGCGGCCTGGTCGATGTAGTCCGTGATCGCTGCAAACGCCGACTCGGGGAGGTGAACCGACGGAACGGAATGAGCGTCGGCATTCAGCGTTCCCGACACCACGTTGACCAACACCATGCCGACGCCTCCGGCCTGCTGGACTGCGGCCGACTTCTCCACGCGGTCGACGACACCGCGCTGGCAGAGCACCACCTTCCCGGCCACGAGCGCCGGATCGAGCGAGTCGAGTGCGCAGAGACGCACATCTTCGGTGCTGGCACCGACAGCTCCGACCTCCACCGACGAAACGAACCCGACAGGCCCGACCGCCGCTGTAGCCAACGAGACACCTTCGAAGGTGGCGCCATTGCCCAGCGTGAGGGTCGCCGTCGTGGTGCGCGGATGTGTGCTCGCAGCCACGGTGGTGACCCACGGGCTGTTGTGGGCAACGGAGCCAGGCACCGTCGGTGTCGCCGTCGTTGCCGGCCGACGCGGCGACGAACACGCCAGCCTCAGCGGCCTCGAGAAACGCGAGCTCCACTGGGTCGATGGACGACCCGGTCGGTCCGCTGATCGAATAGTTGATGACGTCGACGCCGTCGGCGACGGCTTGGTCGATCGCGGCGACCGAGTCGGCGGTGCTGCAACCGCCGTCGTTGCCTCGCCCCCAGCACACCTTGTACACCGCGACGTGAGCGCGAGGCGCCATCCCACTCATCTCACCGAAGTCAAAGCCCGCCCACCGTTGCGGGAACGCCCGAGTTTCCGGCTGCAGTACTGGCCACGTGGGTGCCGTGGCCATCGACGTCGATCGGCGAGATCAGCTCGTACGGCGCGTCGGCGAGCACTGCAGCGTTACCGCCGTACCCGGCGTTGAAATACCTGGCCCCGATGAGCTTGTTCGAGCAGTCGGCCGGAGTGAAGCCAGTACCAGCCTGACAGGTTCCGAACCAGTCTGAGGGGGGCGGATACGACACTCCGCCAACGTCGGGATCGCTGAAGCTTGGTGCCGCAGGTGTGATTCCCGAGTCGATGATGCCGACAACGACCCCTTCGCCCGCACCGTTGATACCTGTGCCTCCCACGTCATCCCACAGACCACCGGGCCCGGTCAAACCCAGCAAGTCGGGGGTGCTCACCGTGTCGAGATGCAGGATCTCAGATCTCGTGACCGCCAGGACCCCGGGCGTGGATCGCAGGCGCGCTGCCTCGGTCGCAGAAATCCGGACCGCGAAACCGTTGAACGAGTATCGGTAGTGGTGAATCGGTTGCTTGCCAACCGAGGCCGCCACTCGTCGTTGAGCGCCGTCGAGATACTGCGTGTACTTGACCACCGAAGTCCGAGCGCGGGTTGAGGTGCTGGCCGGGCCGTGGTCGAGTTGCAGGCAACGAGTTGAGCCGGCCGTCGTACGCGAGGGCCGGAGCCTCAGCAAGTTGCACGACGTAGACGTCGGATGTACTTGGTTCCGGCCCCGGAGCTGCCGCGACCTTTGATCCCACCGGATCGACTGCGACGGTGCCAACCGACGATGACGGCTGCCATGACAACAATAACGATGGCCAACATGTGAGTTGACCGGCAGCCCACGCTTCAAGATTTGGCTCGCCAACATCGTCCCTCCAGCGTGATCACCGGTGTCGCGCTCAGTCGCGTCAACGTAGCGCGACGAACACGTTGGCGTTCCCTGATTCCTAAGCGGACGCAGGCACCGCACTGTTCGCGTCGATCCAGCGCTCGAGCACCGGGCCGGACTCGAAACTGGTGATCAGCGCGTACCGTGGGGCGTCGCCATTGTGCACGACCACATGCCACAGGCGCTGCGTGTCGACGACAAATCGGCTTCCCTTCGGCAGCGGCACACGCCGCTCGGTAGCCGGATCCGGTAGGCCCTCGGCGTTGTTGTCCATCAACAGCATGTAGCTGTCTGGGTTGTCGGTGAGCTCCACCCATGAACGAACGACCCAACCTTCGTCGTCTGGATTGAAGCGGTTGTTGTCGTCGCGATGAATCGATCGAATCGCTGTTTCCCGATCTTGAGGTTCGAGGCGAATGATGCGAACCCGGCCGAAGTTGGCACCAACCGCATCGACATACTCGCGAATGGACGGGGCGACCGTTGCGTTCACGGTCCACTCCGCGCCCTTGTCGGTTTTCCCCTTGTCCCAGAAGCCACGACAATCCAGTTCGCCGTCGGCAGACGCAATGGGCGCGAAGTTGGTGTCGCCACCCGACTTCCAGTCCATGTATTCCAGCGCAAGGTATTCAGCCTCGGGAATTTCGCCTTGCAGCGGGCTGAGTTCGACCACGCCGGTCTCTGCCAAAACTGGCATGCGGTAGTGGCTCGTCTCGAGCGGAATCTCGACACTCCAATGTTCCAAGTTCGGCCAGAAGCTCATGCCCTCAGTCTACGAATGACGGCCGCCGACAGTGTGTCACCGGAACGAGTAGGTGCCGGAACTTGAACCGGTCAGGAGTCTGGCGCGGTCGTTGCCGGCACGCAGTCGACCATCGCCACGCCGGTTGGGATCTCGATCTGCACGTCGGCGGGGATGTTGTTCGGATCTGGCAGCACAAGAACGTTCAATGCCTTCAGCTCGCTCAACGGCACGCAGAACTTCGCGGCGATCTTGTTGAGATTGTCACCGGACTGAATGGTGTAGAAGTAGCGCGTCGTATCGATGGTGGTCTCGGGCACGAACGTGGTCGTGGTGGTGCGGATGGGCGGCAACGTCTCGATCGACGTGGCGTACTCATCGCCACACGACGCGGCGATCACGGCGAGGACGATGGCGGCTACAGGAAGGGTGACGAGACGAGACGGAGTGCGCATGTTTACTTGCTTCTGGTTGCCGAGAGCCTACGCCTCCTGCGCAGCCTGCGACACGTGAACCGGTGCCGGCACCGCCGTCACCGCGAAGCGGGCGAACAGTTCAGTGCGGAACCAGCCGCCGCTTCGTTCCCGTCGACTCGCCTCTCGGTGCGCCGCATCTGATTGGTGGAACGACTCCACCACTTCGGCCGTCGCCCACCGACTGAACGTGCCGACAGGCCCAATCGGTGCCTCACCGAACCCGAGCAGGTCGATGAGACCGTTGTGCTTGACTGCCGACTCGCTGACCAACCTGCCTTGCCGCACGAACTGCGGCCACGCCCGCAGCCGCACGTTGGCGCGGGTGATCACGGCCACCTCGCCTCTTGGTTGTGCCTCCGCCGCGGTCACGTTTTCGAGAATCGACTCTCCGCCCCAAGCCCCGTATCCACTGATCAGCTCCAGTGAAAAGTGTTCCGCCGCCAGCTCGGGTGTCGGCGCGCCGGGTCGCCCCTGCGGCAACAAATGATGCCAACGCATCGTCACTGACCCACACCGCGCACACCGCAGTGCGGTGCGGGTCGGTCGACCACCCGGTGCTCGTGCCGCGCGACGTTCCCAGGACGCGTATGAAGGTGGCACCGTGCTGCCTTCGTGCCCAACTGCGGTCGGTCATCAGTCGCCGAAGCCCCAACACCGCGCTGTGGTCGCGAAGCACGTGAAACGAGGCGGGGCCGGTCATCGTCGGTCATGCTTGCAGGGATGTGGCCGGTTGTCAGGATCCTTGGTGTGGCAGCCGCGGGCTACGCAATCGGCTGCACACCCGTGGCCAACTTGGTGGCACGGCGACACGGCATCGACGACTTGCGCACCGTGGGTGATCACAACCCCGGCTACTGGAACGCCCGCGAGCTTCTCGGAGTCCGCTCGAGCACGCCGATCTTTGTCGGCGACGTTGCGAAGGGTGCCGTAGCGACCGCTCTGGCCCGTTCGCTCGGCGGGCCGTGGTGGGTTCAATACGTCGGCGGAGGTGCAGCGATGTTCGGTCACGCGTTCCCAGCGCAAGATGGTTGGCGGGGCGGACGCTCGGTACTCACGTTTGTCGGGTCGGCCGCGGTGTACGCGCCTTGCCCGGCGGCTCTCAGTGTGGGCACGCTCGGGGCATCGTGGGCAGCGACACAACGTTTCGACGTCGCGGCACGAGTAGCGATCGCTGCGTTTCCGTTGGCTCAACTCGTCACCGAGGGCCCACGGCGAACCGCCGCCACCGGAGTGCTGATGACCTTCATCGGTCTACGATTTGCGAGTTTGTATCGGGCGGCCGCGCCAAGTGCGGTGCATCGGGATCGATCCGACGGCAACGGCGAGCCAGGCGAGCGGGTCGGCGACGGGCGACAGCCAGTAGGCGGTACGGGCGACTGGTGAGCTCGTCGACGCTGCATAGGTAGGTCGGGTGCCCACGAGCGTGCCCAACCTGACGGCGATCGCCACCGCGTCGATGACGTCGGCTCCACGGGCCACGGCACGTATCAACGGAAGCGGCATGGTGCACGCCAACACCGCGACGTCGATCATTCGTCTGATCGGAGACGTGACGCTGGTGAGCCCGATCGATCGGCCCCAGCCGTGCCAGGTGTCCGCGAAGCTTTCGTAGGCGAGCACCGACAGCAATGTCGTCGCTTCGAGGAACGCCACCCTGTCGCCGCGACGCGCCACGTGACGGGCGAACGCCACGTCCTCCTCTGACGCGCCCCTTGCTTCACCAAATCCGCCACCGTCGATGAACCAGTCGCGCCGAAACACCATGCATTGACCGTTCGCGAGTTGACGCTCCGCCGGCACATCGACGCCCGGGCGGCCAAACCGATACACGAGCGTGGTGAGCATGCTGGGATGCAGCCATGACACACCCGGAGTTGCACACTCGACGGCAGGGGCCAGGGTGAGCAAATCGATCCGGTCGACGATGCACCGGTCCACAGCCGAGCGTGGCAACGAGGACTCGGGCCGGGCGTCGGCGTCGAACGTGACGATCCACTCCCCCGACGCAGCGAGAACGCCTTGCTCAATGGCCCACGGCTTTCCCATCCATCGGCCGGCTCGGCCGCTCGGTAGCGGTCCGGCGCTGACAACCTGCGCACCGGCCGCAGCAGCAACTGCGGCAGTGTCGTCGGTGGAGCCGTCGTCGACGACGATCAACTCGATGACCTCTCCTGCTGCCAGCATGTCGGCGATCGATTCGAGGAGCGGCCCGATGCGACCGGCCTCGTCGCGAGCCGGAACGACGACGGAAATCGACGGACTAACAGTTCGGGAAGCGCTTGCTTGCACCGTTGCCGCATGAGGTGCGGCACGAGGTGCAACAAGCGGTGCCGCAGCCTTGCCGCCTCGGGTGAGCGCCCGCAGCACCGTCACCACCGACGCGAGACGTGCGATGAGCACTGCCGCTCGAATCGCTCTCACGTCAACCGTGGCGTTCGGCAACGAGGTCGGCGACAATGCGGGCGCTGGTGGCAACCATGGGAAGGCCGCCGCCGGGGTGACTCGACCCACCCACCAGGTACAGCCCGTCTACGGGGCCAATGTTGCTGGGGCGCTGGAACGCGGCCTTCTTCCCGTTCGACGATGTGCCGTACAGCGCTCCATCGATCGCCCGGTATCGCACCTCGAAGTCGGCAGGCACGAGTGTGCGGGTGAACTCGATACGCGACCGCAGGTCGACACCGCGTTCAGCGAGCCGATTCAGGACGGCCGCCGTCATCAGTTTGCGATCGACTCCGAACGCTGCCGGCAGATTGACCAGGATGTACCAGTTCTCACAGCCTGCGGGCGCCATCGACGGGTCTGTGACGCTGGCAACACATGCGTAGATCGTCGGATCGAGCGCAGCTTGCCTGGCTTCGAGCTGTCGAAACTCCAAGCGGTCATCGCGCGAGAACCACACGTTGTGATGAGCGATACCGCTGGTGTGACCGCGAACTGCCGCACAGATGACAAAGGCGCTCGTCGATCGCGGGATCGTCTCGAGTTCCTTCACCACGTTGGGCAGCGGCAACAAATCGCGGTAGAGGTGCATCGCGTCGACGTTGGCGACGACGACGTCGGCAAGCTCCACGCCACCGTCGGCCAACTCGACACCGCCGACGTGCCCCTGTTCGCTCAGTACCCGACCAACGTCGACACCGCGCCGAATGTTCACCCCCATCGAGAGTGCGAGCCGTTCCACTGCGTCGCGAAGTTGACCGAGGCCACCCAGAACGTGCCAGCAACCGAACTCGCGCTCGATGTGGGCGATGCAAGCCAGCGTCGCGGGCACTTGATACGGCGACGACCCCGAGTACGTGGCGTACCGACCAACCATCTGTACCAACCGAGGATCGTCGAAGTGCGACGCGGCCGACTTCGCAAGTGTGCGGTTGCCGTCGATGCGTGCCAGGTCGAGAGGATTGCGGAGCCGTCTCGCGAATGACCATGGCGACCCCATCGGCCCGGCCATGAACGTGCGTTCCGCTGTCGCCCAAATCGTTGCGGCGCGGGCTTGGAAACGTTCCCAGTCCGCAGCAGACCCTGCGGCGAACGCGTCCAGTTCACGTCTGAACAACTCGTCATCATCGAACACGTTCAGCGATGACCCGTCACCCCACACGTAACGAAATGGTTGTTCGAGCCGAACGAGGTCGACCTCAGCGGTGAGCGTCGTACCGTGCAACGCGAACAACTCGTCGTACAGGTGCGGCATCGTCAGCAGAGTCGGCCCAAGTTCGAACGTGTAGCCGCTCTCGTGCAGGGTGGCGAGCTTGCCGCCCACCACCGAGTTGCGTTCCAACACGTCGACGGCATGACCTGCTGCGGCGAGGCGGACAGCCGTAGCCAACCCACCCATTCCCGCGCCGACGACAATCACTTTCATCGTGCGATCACCGCTCTGACCGCCGCGAGCGCAGCCACCGGCAGCATGGCGACCGACCCGGCGACGGCCACCTGTCGATCGTCGAAGAAGGTCGCGAACGCTGCGGCTTCCATGGCCCCGACGGCGCCGTACTGCGCGATGAGCGCTGGCGACAGGCTGTTGGCGGGGAGGAGGATCTCCATCATCGCCATCACCACCAACCCGGTTGCCAGCCAACCGAGAAAGTTGGTGACCGGGATGCCCCGGTAACGCCCGCGGCGGCGCCAACTCCAGTAGCCCTCGGTGGTCATCTGGGGGTCGAGGAAAATATCCCACGCCGTCAGTGCCAGGGCTCCGCCGATGATCCGTCGCAGAGCGGTGGAATGGCGACCTAGAGCAGCATGAGCAACTTCGCGGCGCAGGCACGGCCATGGAGAACCAGGCCACCGGTATCGCCACCGGAACTCCGCCGACCTGCGGTTGCAATGCTGGCCGATATTCGTATCGGCCAAACGGAAAGCCGGTTCGAACGCCGAATCGTTCCACGGCATGTGTGGTCATCGCCGTGGAGATGGCCGCGGATGCAGTGCGACGTCCACCCCAGTGGGAGAAAGTCGAGCCGGCAGTGCTGCAGCCCAATCCTCCAACGGTCAGCGTGGTGAGTGCTCGGCGAAGACTCCCGCCAGCTGGAGCGAACGGCGTCAACAGCATCGCCGATGCTGTCGATGCTGCCGCCACGACACGCCATCTGTTCACTGCGTCGTCTCCACGGGGCCAGAACCTAGCCGGGCCTTCGAAGCAGAAGTTCGGCGCGACGTATCGACGTGACGTGGGCACGGCGTGTGAACACGTCGTAGTCGTGGCGCTCTATGTCGTCGAGGAGCGCTGCATATGTACGCGCCGCGAGTCGCACACACGCCGCCGAGCGCCCCCGCAGTAGAGCGATTCCATGTTCGGCCGCCCGGTACAGCTGCCGGGCCCGATCGATTTCGAACTGCAAGAGAGCGACGAACTCCGGTGTGACGCGTCGTTCCTCTACGGCAGACTCCGCGTTGAATCGGGTGATGTCTTCGGCGGGGAGGTACACCCGCCCACGACTCAGGTCGTCGCCGAAGTCGCGTAGAAAGTTCGTGAGCTGAAATGCTCGGCCGAGTTCTCGAGCTGGCTCGGCGGCAGCAAGTGCGTCGACCGGCCGCAGAATCGGAAGCATCATCTCGCCGATCACCGCTGCGGACCCATCCATGTAGTGCAACAGCGCTGGCCAATCGTCGAAGGGGGTGTGATCCAGGTCGCGTTCCATCGCGCTCGAAGAACCGGTCGAACGGCTTCAGGCCGAGATCGAACCGCTGCATCGTGTTGATGGTGGCTGCCAGCAGCGGGTGGTTTGACTCACCAAGTGCAAAGTCGGCTTCGAAACGTCGACGCATGTGATCGAGGGCAACGTGGCGCCGACCGGCCCACTGGGGCTCGTCGACGATGTCGTCGGCGTAGCGCGCAAACGAATACAGCGCCGACACGTGATGTCGGGATTCTGCGGGCAGCAGAGTGGTAGCGAAGTAGAACGTCCGGCCGTGCCATCGGTGGTAACGCCGACACAGCTCGTAGGCGCGTTCCAGGTCCAGAGTCGACTGGCGCTCGTTCACCAGCGGAAGGTGGCGGTTGCCCTGGCGTACTGTTCGACCCGGTCGGCGGCAAGCTTGCCCGATATGAGCACCATCGGCACACCGACACCTGGAACCGTGCCGGAGCCGACGAACACCAGCCCAGGAACCCGCCCATCGACATTCTTGGGGCGAAAGGGACCCGATTGGCGGAATGTGTGGGCCAGCGAGAACGGTGTTCCCTTGTGCAGGCCCATTGCCTCCCAATCGAGTGGGTCGTACACCCGCTCCACCGCTACGTCCACGTTGTAGCCAAGGAAGTCGACCCGCCTGCGAAGATCGGCTGCATACTCGTCGCGTCGCTTCGACCACTCGATCTTTCCGCTCAGGTTCGGCATCATTTCCAATGCATACAGCGACGAGTGACCCGCGGGAACGGTGCCCTGGTCTGTGGCAACCGACACGAACAACGATGGGTCACTCATGCGAACCCCACGCTTGGCAACGTCGTCGAGGGCTGTCTTCCACTGGCTGCCGAAGTGCAGATTGTGGCGCGCCGCGGCGTCAGGTGGTGGGCCCTTGACACCGGCAACCCAGAGCAGACACGACGGTGAATACTGCCCGCGCCGAGCCGTACGCGGCCGCTCCACTCCACCAATGAGCGTGCTGTACGCCACCGGCAGGTCCGCATTGCAAACCACCGCGTCGAAGTCAACGCGGGTGGTAGCGGCAATCTCCACACCGGTGACCGAGTCGTCGGCGCCTCGCAGAATGCGCGAGATGGGGTGGCCATAACGAATTTCACATCCGGCATCGACCACGGCCTTCGCCAACGCTCGCGACACGCTATGCATGCCTCCAGGCGCGGCGAACACCCCTTCGACCGAATCCATATAGGTGATGACCGAGAACAACGCGAGCGCGTCATGCGGGGTGACCCCGGCGTACATCGACTGGAACGAAAAGAGTCGTTGCAGGCGATCGTCATCGAAAAATGAGTCGATCTTCCGACTCAACTTGCCGAATGCTCCAAGACGAGCGAGCTTGATGGCCGCTTGCCACGGCTTGATGAGGTCGGAAAACGAGTCATAGTTGGTGTCGATGTAGTTGGGCATCTCCAAGCGGTACAACTCGGTGACCCAGTCGCAAAACTCGTTGAAGCCTTCTGCTTCCACCGGCCCTGCAACCTCACGGATCTCGGCAGACATGGCCTCGCGCCCGTGCCGCAAGTGAATCGTCGACCCGTCGGGGAACGTCGCGCGATACATCGGGTCGACCCGATCGAGCGTGAGGTAGTCGGCCATGTCTTTGCCAGCCGCCGCGAACGTGTCGCTGAGCATGCGCGGCATGGTGAGCACCGTGGGGCCGTTGTCGAGAGCGAACCCCGCTTCCTTCAACACCCCGGCCCGCCCGCCCGGCACGTACTCACGCTCGTAGATGGTGACCTGATGACCACGGCCAACGAGGCGCGCTGCGGCCGACAACCCGCCAAGCCCGGCACCGATGACAGCGACGCGCACGTCAGGCGTCTCGCTGGGTCACATACGCAGCAAGCGCGAACAGTTCGTCGCGAGCCCCGCCGTCGAGTGGGATGAGCGAGAGCGCAGCGACCGCTTCGTCCGCTCGAGCAACGATGGTGGCTTCCAAGCTGGCGAGCGCGCCGGTGTCGACGATGATCTGCTGGATGTCGGCCACGTCGGCATCGCTGAGCTACGCGTCGACCAACCTGCGCGAGCACTTGGCGCTGCAGCGGGTTGGCCGTTCGACGGCACGTGCCAGCAACGGGGTGGGCTTGCCTTCACGCAGGTCGCCACCCACTGGTTTTCCGGTGGCGGCGGTGTCGCCAAAGGCACCCATGACATCGTCGCGCATTTGGAACGCGTCACCGAGCGGCAGCCCGTAGGCGCTCAGAAGCGGAGCGACCGCGTCGAACCGGTCGGGTGCTGCCAGCGCGGCACCAAGGTGGAGAGGACGTTCGATGGTGTACTTGCCGGACTTGTATCGGCAGATGCGCTCGGCCTGGGCAACAGACCTGACGCCGCGCACCGGACCCGAGCATGTCGAGCACTTGCCCGACGTTGAGTTCGATGCGCAGTTCGTTCCAGACCCGCCACGCTGCCGGGGTGGCGTCGGCCAACAACATGTCGGAGTACACGAAGGCAAGATCGCCGATGAGGATGGCGACGCCTTCGCCGAAGCGGCGAGCCTCTCCGGCCCAGTCGGACTCTGCGTGCTTGCGGGCGAACACGGTGTGGGTGGTGGTGCGTCCGCGGCGCGAATCGGCGTCGTCCATCACGTCGTCATGGAACAACGCAAAGGCGTGCATCAACTCGAACGCGGCTCCGGCATCGGTGATGATCGCATCGTCTGCGTTGCCGCCAAGACCGACGTAGCCCCATTGGCAGAACGCAGGTCGCAAACGCTTGCCGCCGGTGAGCACCAGACGGCCGATTTCGGCCATGGGCTCGGTGAGGTCTTCGTCGAGCGTCGCTCCACCGCGCAGATTCCACCGCGAGGAACTGTTCGATCCGCGCCTCGACTCGCTCGGCGATGATTCGCAAGCTGGCGGGTGCGGCGGCGGACACGATGGGGAGGCTAGTGGCCGTTGGGCCGCTGGATGCTCTCGGCTCCGCCGGCTCGAGCCCGGCGACGACTCCGTCGATCTGCAGACGGGCGCCACTGATTCGGTCGCGGCAGAAGGCGATGAGCAGCGCCGCTCGCGAGACCCGATCGGCGAGACGATCGACATCGACATCGCTCGCTTCGAGCTCCCGCAAGATCGTGTCGAGTTCGGCGAGGGCGGCGGCGTAGCCAGCGGGCTCGCCAGACGTGATGGCGGGGGTGATATCAGACGTGGTCATGGGTTCGTTCCTTCGATTCGGCTCGTGATGGCGCCGTCGGCGACCTGAGTGAAGAGCATGCTGCCGACGGCGACATCGCCGACCGAACGCACGACATTGCCGCTTTCGTCGCGTGAGATGGCCCAACCGCGCCGAAGAAGGTTGACGGGGTCGAGCAACGACACCCGAGCAGCCAACTGTTCGAGATGCCGGTCCTCTGCGGCGAGTGCCTGTAGGGGTTGTCTCCCGACGGTGGCTGCTGCGACATCGAGGTCGCGTTCGGCACTGAGCAGTGCCCGGCCGACACCGTGCACGAGCCGGTCGGAACGGGCGACGAGTCGTTCGTCGGCGCGCGCGACGGCTGTACGCGTATGTCGAGCGATCCTTTGGGCCCGTTCAGCCAGACGGTCGTGGGCCGTGGCTACCCGTCGATCCGCGACCACCACGATCGCTTCCCATCGGGTTTCTGCGCCGTTGCGGAATGCTGTGACGAGTTCGACCAAGAGCGCAGCGCATGCGGTGGGCGTTTTCACTGCCGTGTGAGCCACTTCGTCCGCCACGCTGCGATCCACCTCGTGGCCCAGCCCAGTGACGATGGGCACGGGGCTGGTGGCGATGGCGAGCGCAATAGGCTCCGCGTCGAACGTGGCGAGCTCGTTGCGTGCGCCACCGCCGCGGATGACCACGACGCAGTCGAGATCAGATCGCCGAGCCAACGTTCGAATGGCAGCTGCGACAGACAGCTCGGCCCCGTCACCCTGCACACGCGTGTCGCACACAACAAGGCGAAAGCCGAGTGTGCTGCGTTCGATTTCGTGTTGGAAGTCGTGCCACGCGGCAGAACCAACGCTGGTGACCACACCGATGTTGAGCGGCACGAGGGGAAAGTCATGTCGCCTGTTGGCGTCGAGGAGCCCGGACGCAACGAGCTTCCGGATGACTTGATCGCGCGCCTGAGATAGTTCACCGAGGGTGAAGCGCGGGTCGATGCCGGCCATCTTGAGACCCAGTCGGCCGGTGGGCGCATAGAAGTCGAGTTCACCGAAGATCCGCACCTTCATGCCGTTGGACAAGGTCGAGCCGATTCTTCTTCAGCACCGGCGTGAGGCGACGAAGCATGGGAGCGAACAACGACACGTTGAGCACTGCCCTGCCCTCGTCTGTGTGTTCCACGAGCGTGAAATAGACGTGCGGGCCGCTGCGGCGAAACCCGTCGATTTCACCGCGCACCCAGACTCCGTCAAAGAACGCCGAGCGCAGCTTGTCGTTGATGGCATCGGCCAATTCGCCAACGGAGTAGGTGGGATTGTCGGCTTCGTCTACCGGCTCATCCTCGAACTCGAAGTCGAACGATGGCTGGCTCATTCGTCGGCCGCCAGAACCGAGGCGCCATATGAGCGCGAACACTCGGTCGACCGTGACGATCGGTGAGGTCTTCCACGAGCGCTTGCGCGACCAGCAACCGATCAAACGGGTCGCGGTGATGCAGCGGGAGCAACGTTGTGTGACGAATGTGGTCCAGGTCGATCGGCAAAGACGCAAGCCGAGGCTGTGACCGGCACCGCGTACACCCACGCATCAAACATCGGCCGCAAATTCGAGCTTTCCGGCGCCGGACCTTGATGGCGAGTTCCCAGAGCGACACGTCGCTCACGAACACCCGACTCGCACCCGCGATGCGCTCACCGGCGCGACGCCCGAACTTTGGGCCACCTTCGGCCCACCACAGCAACGTATGGGTGTCGAGGAGAACGGACTGACTCGCGGACTGATTCACGGAGTGACTTCTGGTTCGATGTCCCCGTAGAACATCTCTTCGATTTCGGCTTCGGTGAACTCGAACTCACCGACGTACTCCACCGTCCCAGCGCCCCAACCTGGCCGGCGAGGCCCGAGTTCAGCGCCGGTGAGGCGGGCGACGACTTTGCCGTGCCGCGTGATCTCCACTGTCTCTCCGGCTTCGGCCAGCGTGACGAGATGGGACAGCTTGGCTTTGGCTTCATGCAGGCTGTACGTCACCGTCATGCCTCCGACTCTACGAACATCTGACTAGATTTTCTAGTCAGATTCTTCAGGGGCGCTTCTCAGGCGCCGAGGCGGCGAACGTTCGCCGGGGTGACATCGTCTTCGTCGTCTTCGTCGGTCGTCATCCTGCTCCGAACCGCAGCAAACCCGCTGAACAACTCGCCGTCGATGGGCAGCTTGCGCTCGCGCCGAATTGCATCGAGTTCCAGCAGCGGTTTGTCGAGAGCCCGCTTACGGGGGCCAACCAAGTCCGCGAACTGGCGATCGAGCAGGTCGAACTTGCCCTTCACCTTTTCGAGCTGGTCGTTGTATTTCTGCCACTGCGTGCCGAACTTGCCGATGAGCGCCAGGATCTCGTCGCTGGTCTGTTCGACCATGAAGTTGTCGTACGCCTGGCGGATGACACCGAGGAACGCGAACAAGGTGAGCGGCGAGCACATGACCACGCGTTGTTCCATCGCGTGGTCGAGCAGCGCCGGGTCGTTTTCGTGGATGAAACCGGTGAGCTGCTCGTTCGGCAGAAAGAGCAGCACATAGTCGACCGATTCTCGAGCGGACGTGCGGGCGTAATCACGCTGCGCCAGTTCCCGAACACGGGCCCGAACGTCGCGCAGGAACTCGGCACGGTGCGCCGCGCGTTCGGCATCGCTACCGGCTTCGAGGTACCGCAGATAGGCAGCCATGGGGAACTTCACGTCCATGTAGAGCTCGTGGCCCTTTGGCAGCGGGAACGTGAAGTCGGGACGGCCGGTGGCCCCAGCGATCTGCGTTTGCTTGACGTAGTTGACGTTCTCGATGAAGCCTGCGAGACGAAGCACATCTTCAGCCATGCGTTCGCCCCACTGGCCGCGGCTGGCCGAGCTGGCCATCGCTTCGCGCAGCGAGCGCGCCGATTCGGACAGGTGTTGAGTGATCTCGGCGTGGCTGCGCAGTGACTGGCCGACCTCGCCGAACTTTTCGGCGCTGGTCTGCGCGAGTGACGGCAACCGCTTCGCCGAGCTTGCTGAGTTCGCCACGCATCTCATCGTGGACTTGCGCAAGCCTTGAATCGATGACGTCTTTCTTGGCGTCGAGCTCGGCAGTTGACGCTTCGCGTGCCTGCTGCGACGCCACGCCGAGCTGCTCGCGATTCATCGCCGTGGCCTGTTCCAGCGCCGCCCGCATCATCTGAGCCTGCTCGGCAGCTGACTGCTGACGCATCTCACCCAACGCCGACTGCATTGCCGCACGCACCACATCGTCGAAGGGCACTTCAGGTTCGGCCGGTGCCGACGCTCGCAGCGCCGACTCGAATCGGCGTCGGGTCGCCTCGACGGCAACCAACGCGGTGATGGCCCCAACAGCCACGACCAGCAGGATGAGCAGAACGATGTCCATGCCCACCATCATGGACAGGGGGTACTCAGCACGAGTGTCACGCACCCAGCGATGCTCCGGCAAGTGGACCCAGCACGACATCTGCATCGCTGGGTGCCTGACCCCCTGCGGTCGTCAACCCCAGGGGCGTTCGCCCTTGATGAACCGGTCGCGCTGCCACCAGCGGCCGCTGAACCGCCACGTGAGCGTGCGGTCTGCTGGTTCATCGGCGGGCAAGTACGGCTTTGGCCACAACGCCTCGGTTGCAGCCATGATCGCTACCGCTTCTTCCGCCGACGGAGCCGGAGACACGGAGTGAAAACTCGAAGAGGCCGGCACGACTGACAAGTTAGTCAGCCACGCCGGCCACCCCGGAATCGCGTGGAGGTGAATCGCGTGAGATTCAGTTGTTCTTGATGGCCCGTGTGCCAACGATCATGTCGCTGAACGTGCGATTCTCTGCATCCCACAGCGGCCACAAGTACCCGAGGTAACAGGGGATTTGGTCGAGGATCCTTGCGAAAAACCGCCCGACCGCCCGGCCGGTACCGATCGGTTGCCCGGTCTGCGCATCGAGGATCTGATAGCCCATCGCCTTTCGACCCCACGTGGCGCCCTTGCCGAGCATGCGGCAATACAACACGAGGTAAGCAAGACCGCCAATGACGTACAGCAGAATGGCGATCCCCAACGTGGTGCCGGTGGGTTGCTCACACAACATCGGCTCACCGTTGATGGTGCAGCCTGCGATTTCAGTCGGGCCAGCCATCACCACAATGAGACCGGGCAGCACGAACACGAAGCCGATGAGACCGTCGATGATCGTGGCGACCACGCGCTGGAACCAGCCGGCGTAGTTCTTCGGCGGACCACCAAAACCGGTGGGCATGCCGTAGTTCGGAACCGCTCCGAAACCCGATGGCGGAGGTGGAACCGCTCCGAAACCCGAGGCGGCGGAGGCGGCGGTGCACCGATGCGACCGGAGGCGGCGGTGGCGGCGGTGGCGGCGGGTGGTACAGCGCCCGGCGGAGGAGGAGGAACGTTCGTCACACAAAGATTCTGACAGATGCCCCCATCCGCCGAGCAGGTATTGCCCTTCAGAGGGGGACGTTGCCGTGTTTGCGTTGGGGGAGATCTTCGCGCTTGGTGCGCAGCACGCGGAGGCCGGCGACGACTTTGCGGCGGGTTTCGGCCGGGTCGATGACGTCGTCGATGAAGCCCCGCTCGGCGGCTTCGTACGGGTTGGCGTATCGCTCGGTGTACTCCTCGACCAGTTCTATGCGGCGTGCCACCGGATCGGCGGCCTGTTGCAGTTCTCGCCGGTACACAATTTCGACGGCGCCATTCGGGCCCATCACGGCCAGTTCGGCCGACGGCCATGCGAACGCAAGGTCGGAGCCGATGGACTTCGAGTCCATGACGACGTATGCGCCGCCGTAGGCCTTCCGAGTGATGATCGAAATCCGCGGCACCGTGGCTTCGCAGTAGGCGTAGAGCAGCTTGGCGCCGTGTCGGATGATGCCGCCATATTCCTGATCGACACCTGGCAGGAAGCCGGGCACGTCGACGAAGGTGAGGAGTGGGATGTTGAACGCGTCGCACGTGCGCACAAATCGCGCAGCCTTCTCGGCCGACTCGATGTCGAGCACGCCGGCGAGGATCATCGGCTGATTGCCAACAATGCCGACGGGGTGGCCTTCGACCCTGGCGAATCCGCACAGGATCGATTTGGCCCAATGCGGGAAGTATTCGAAGAACTCGCCGTCGTCGACCACGGCGGAGATGACCTTGTGCATGTCGTACGGCAGGTTCGAGCTGTCGGGCAGAATGTCGTTCAGTTCGGGGCACAACCGGTCGGGGTCGTCGCTGGCTGCCGCCTCGTCAACCGGTGGGCGCTCGAGGTTGTTCGACGGCAGGAAGCCGAGCAGGAAGCGGACATCGTCGAGGCACGCCTTTTCGTCTTCGGCGACGAACGTGGCGACGCCGGACTTCGAGGCGTGCGACATGGCGCCGCCCAGTTCTTCCAACGTGACGTCTTCGCCCGTGACCGTCTTCACGACGTCGGGGCCGGTGATGAACATGTGCGACGACTCGCGCACCATGAAGATGAAGTCGGTCATGGCGGGCGAATACACGGCACCGCCAGCGCACGGGCCAAGGATGACCGAGATCTGGGGGATGACACCAGACGACTGCACGTTGCGGTGGAAGATGCCGCCGTAACTGGCGAGGCTGACCACGCCTTCTTGGATGCGTGCACCCGCCCCATCGTTGAGACCGATCAGCGGTGCGCCGGTCTTCGAGCGCGAGGTCCATGACCTTGTGGATCTTCTCGGCGAACACCTCACCGAGGGCGCCGCCGAACACGGTGAAGTCTTGGCTGAACACGAACACTTTGCGACCATCGACCGTGCCCCACCCTGTGATGACGCCGTCGGTATACGGACGTTCATCCAAGCCAGCGTCGTGAGCACGGTGACGCGCGAGCATGTCGAGTTCGTGGAAGCTGCCGTCGTCGAGGAAATACTCGATGCGCTCGCGAGCCAGCAGCTTGCCTTTGGCATGTTGGCGCTCGACCGAACGCTCTGATCCGGCATGGAGCGCAGCCTCTTTGCGGGCCAGCAGATCATCCAATTTCTGTTGCATCAACGTCACGAGGTGAAACGGTAGTTGGTCGCTCCCGACGCGTCCCCAACGACGAACTCAGCCGACGGCTTGGAGCAGGGCGGCAAAGCCGGCAACCTGCACGTCGAGCATTTCCGGGGTGGCGTCGAAACTACTGATTTCCACGAGCATCGACGACACCCCAGCCACCAGCGCGCTCCAGGATTCGCCGCCTCCGTGCTGGGTGACGTTGAGGCGAACGCGCAACCCGGCGGCATTGGCCCACGCCTCAGCAAATCGGACGTCGGTTGCGCCGATGGCAGCCACGTAACCAAGCGGCTGATGCACCCACACCACCAAGTCGACCAGCGGCACCACAGCCATCAACGCTTGAGTTTCAGGCATGTCCGCGGGCGCGCTGCCGCCGTCGTAGGGTGCCCACTCCCACGGAAAGTCCCGGTTGAGATCGGCCCCGATGTCGTTGTATCGAGAGTCGGCGGCCCATCCGTCTGGGTTGGCGCACGGCACGATGGAGCACTCGATGTGGTCCGGAATCGGCGAGCTGAGCAGCCGGTACCCGAGCGGTACGGTGAGCGGTTCGTTGCCGTGGATGCCACAGATCACGAGCAAGCGGAATGTCGGCGCAGGACGCTGCAATGCGTACATCGGAATCGGTCGGCCTCCCGCCGACGTGCCGATGTTGATTTCGGTCCAGCCGGCTGGCACTGGGTCGAGCGGTAGGCGCGGTATCGCACCGGGAGTTGGTGTTGGATAGCCGCCCACCGTGGGGCCCTGGGCAGGCGGCAACGGCTCACCGATCGGCGGCACGGTTGCTGGCACGGTTGCTGGCACGTCGCTCCAGCGTGCTGGTCGCTGGCGGCCGTCGTCGTGGTGGTCGTCGTCGTGGTGGTCGTCGTCGTGGTGGTTGCGCCGGCAGTTGGCGTTGTTGCCACCACCCAGGCCGAAGTATCGGAGGGCGCGTGGCTGCAGCTCTTGATCCGCGTGCAGCGAGGAACAGCACGGCCACTACGCCGCCTTTCAGCGCTGTCCGTCGACCTAACCGCCGAGAAGTCACGCGACCATGATCTCACCCGAACTGCCGATGTCGACATCACCGTTCAGAATCGTCATGCGGCCAGAATTGTCACGAGAGCAGAATTGTCATGTGACGTGACGCGAACGGCACACTCAGAGCATGTCGAGAGTGGTTCGCATTGCTGCTGCACAGTTGGGCCCGATTCAACGTGCCGACGACCGCGCTTGGGTCGTCGAGCGCCTTGTGAAGCTCCTGCGCGAGGCGGCAGCCAACGGTTGCGAACTCGTCGTGTATCCAGAACTCGCGCTGACCACGTTTTTCCCGCGGTGGTTCGTCGACGACATCTCCGAGTTCGACCACTGGTACGAAAGCGAAATGCCGAACGAGGTGACGCAGCCGTTGTTCGACGAGGCGCGCCAGTTGGGCGTCGGGTTTTGCCTTGGCTACGCGCTGGTCGAGCGAAACGCCGACGGCACGGTCGCCCATCGATGGAACGTACAGACGCTCGTCGAACGCGACGGGGCGATCGTGGCGACCTTCAAAAAGGTGCACATCCCCGGTCACGCCGAGCACGACCCGACGCGGCCGTTCCAACACGCCGAGCGCTACTACTTCGAGCCGTCGCCCGACGGATTCGGCGTGTGGGAAGCGTTCGGGGGGCGTGTGGGCATGATGATCTGCAACGACAGGCGGTGGCCCGAGTCGTATCGTGAAATGGGCCTGCAAGGCGTCGAGCTGATCCTGTGCGGCTACAACACACCGCTGCACTACGTGCCCGACCCGACGCAAGATGCGTTGCAGGGGTTTCACAATGGGTTGGTCATGCAGTCGGGGGCATATCAAAACGGCACGTTCGTCGTCGGGGTGGCGAAGGGTGGAGTGGAAGAAGGGGTTCCGCTGCTGGCGGAGAGCCAGATCATCGCGCCCTCGGGTGAGGTGCTCGCCAAGACGGTCACCGACGGCGACGAGTTGGTGTGGGCCGATTGCGACCTCGACTGGTGCAAGCAATACACGGGCACGCTGTTCAACATGAGCTACTACCGCCGCCCCGAGGTGTACACCCACCTCGTCACCCGCCGCGGCCCAAACGACTGACTGGCCGCGGTGCCTGAGGGTGACACCATCGAGGCGCTCGCTACCCGGATCGGGCGGCGCTTTGCGGGGCAGCCTGTCACCCGGTCGGTCACCCGCGATCCTCGATTGACCCGCCTCGATCTCACCGGAGCGGTGCTCACCGAAGCCGTCGCAGCCGGGAAGCACCTGCTCTTGCGATTCGATGCCGACGTCACTGCGTCGAATTTCGTGCCAACAGTCGCGCCGACATTCGTGCCCACCACCGTTCATGCCCATCTGCTCATGGACGGACGCTTCGACGTGGGGCCGGTGTCGAAAGCGCCAGAGTGGAAACGGCGGTTGGAGGTGTGGTTCCCGAACGGTCGACTCACTGCGGTTGACGTGCCGCTACTCGGTCACGTCGCCACGGCCGACGAGCACGAGATCGTCGGACACCTCGGGCCCGACCTGTGCGGGCCGACCGCCCCAAACCCTGCAGAGATCGCTGAGCGTCTCCTGGTAGATCCCACGCGTCCGTTGCTGGGGCTTTGCTCGATCAACGACTCGTCGCAGGGTTCGGCAACGTGTTCGCCGTCGAGGTGCCGTTTCTGTGCGGGGTCTCACCGTTCCAACCCGTCGGCACGGTCGATGGGCTCGAATCGCTGGTGCGGATCGGCACCGCCCTCATCCGCTGGTCGATGGGCGACAACGCTCGCAACACGACCGGCCGACGCCTCCGCGGCCCCAGCTATTGGGTGTACGGCAAAGACGGTGGGCGCTGCCCGATCTGCGGCGCTGCCCTCTTGAGTCGTGCTGCAGGCGACACGCCGTGGGGTCGCAACACCGTGTGGTGCCCCGAGTGCCAGCCCCTCACGCCCGAGGGTGTCACCGTTGAAGTAGCCCGCGCCCGCACACGGCTCGCCCTGCACCCCGCCCGCCACGAGGCGTTTCGATGAGTGATACAGGACCTGGTGATACAGGGGTCTAACTCAGCAATGCGTCCACCGCGGCCATGTCGTCCGAGGTGAGTTCCCAGGTCGCCGCCGCGACGTTGGCGATCGCTTGCGCTGGCGACGTTGCGCCACAGATCACGCTGGCCACTTGTCGATTGGCGGTGAGCCAACTCATCGCCAACTCGAGGATCGAGTGTCCTCGTCCCTCTGCCCACTCGGTCAGCGCGGCGACGGTTTGCAGGCGCTCGTCGTCGATGAACTGCGCCGCCAACTCAGGCTTCCACGCGGCCAACCGAGAACCGTCGGGCATCGGCTCGCCCGCCCGATACTTGCCGGTGAGGAGGCCGGACTCGAGTGGGAAGTAGGGCACGAACGCGATGCCGTGTCGCTCACACGCTGCGAGCACGCCATCGGTCTCAGGGTCACGCTTCAAGAGGCTGTAATGATTTTGAACCGATGCGAACGGTGCGACTCCGAGCTGTGCCGCTTCAGACGCCGCCTCGTCGAGTTGTGCCGCCGAGAAGTTCGAGCATCCGGTCTCGCGAATCTTGCCTTCTTGCTTCAATTCCTCGAGCGCAGCCAACGTGTCGGCGATCGGCGTGTCGGGGTCGTGACGATGCAGGATGTAGTGGTCGATGTAGTCGGTGCCGAGCCTCGCCAGACTGCCCTCCACAGCAGTTCGCATCACGTCGCGACTGCCAAAGTGTGTGATCGACGAGCCGGGTGGAGCGTGCCATTTTGTCGCGATCACCACGTCGCCGCGTCTGCTGCCGAGGGCCGCGCCGAGAAACTCCTCCGACTTCCCGCCGCCATACGACTCGGCTGTGTCGAAGTAGTTGATGCCAGCCTCGAAAGCGGCATCGACCACAGCTTGGGTCGCTTCGCTCGCTACCCGCATACCAAAGTTGTTGCAGCCAAGCCCCACCACCGAGACGTCGAGCTGGCCGATCTTGCGCAGTTCCATTCGTTGAACCTACGGGGTCGCACGCAGTTCGGGCCTACCGGGTATTTGCATGCGAACGTCGAGAGTCAGGACGTTCAATTCGTCTCTTCGTCGAATCGTCTCGGACCTGCCGATGGACACATAGCGAATCGTCTCGGAACTGCTGATGGACACGTAGCGAATCGTCTCGGAGTCGACTGTCGCTACGTCTAGCGAATCGTCTCGGAGTCGACTGCTGCGTCACATAGCGAATCGTCTCAACGCAGGTCGCGGAGCCGTCACCCACACTGCGAGACGATTCGTCAAGCATCGCGACGGATGGCTCCGAGACGATTCAGCGATATCCGTTACACAGTCCGCCAGTGGCCAGCCGAACCCCGTGCAGCGGAAGCAACGATCTCGGCGACTTGTTGCTCAGTCGTTGTGAACTCGTTGATGTCGACGTCGATGAATTGCTCGTCGGCGCTTGGCGATTCCAACGTGGCGAACTGTGAATCGAGCAGCGCTGCGGGCATGAAGTGGTCGGTTCGGTCGGCGAGGCGAGCGGCGATCGTGGCGCGGTCACCGCGGAGGTAGACGAAGACCACACGGTCGCCCCGCAGCCGGTCGCGGTAGATCCGTTTGAGCGCCGAGCACGACACCACACCGCTCTGGCCGGCGGCCACTCGCGCGTTGAGCCACGCGGCCACGGTGTCGAGCCACGGCCACCGGTCGGCGTCGGTCAGAGGCTCGCCGGCCGCCATCTTGGCGACGTTCTCGGGCGGATGCAGGGCGTCACCTTCAGCGAAGTCACAACCGAGATGTTCAGCCAATGCTGCGGCAACAGTTGACTTTCCCGAGCCGCTGACCCCCATCACCACGAACACCTTGGGTTCCGTTCGCCATGCGACCACATCGATCAGTTCCTGGTCGTGCGCCAGTTCCGGCACCAGGTAGGCGACGATTCGCGCAGCGGCCCCATCCGCGCCAGATACTTCGCCCGCCGCGAGCGCGACGACGTTCGCGCCGTCGACGTCGGCAACGGGTGCACCGGCGCCGCGCAGATGATTGATCCACGCCGCCACGATCGCCACGCCACCTGTAGGCATGCGGCCCGCAGTTCGTTCCGCGCGCATCACCGCGCCGATTCGCACCGGCAGCTTCTGCGAACCGTCCATGGCAATCTGGGCGAGGCGGTGGCGGATGTGCGGGTTGGCCCAACGATCGAGCAATGCCGCTCGGGCGGAGACAACATCGGCAGCTGGAATCGTGAGGTGGCTGGCGGCCTCATCCCACCAGTCTTCCAAGACCCGCCGAACGACCGGGTCGGCGGCAGCCTGGTCGACGGTGACATGCCCGCGGGCTGACCCGAGGTACGCCATCATCGAGTGGCCGCCGTTGAGAAGCCACAGCTTGCGCTGTTCGAACGGTGCGACGTCTTCGACGAATTGAGCTCCAGCCGCTTCCCATTGCGGCCGCCCGGCCGGGAAGTCGCCACTGAGCACCCATTCGGTGAACGGTTCGGTCACCACCGGAGCAGCGTCGAGCCGACCCGTCAACGCTGCAGCGACGGCTTGATCGTCGGGGCCTTCCGATGGTGTGATGCGGTCGACCATCGTGGTGACGAAGCTGACGTTGTCGTCGATCCAGTCGAGACAGCGTCGGGTCGATGCGCGCAGCGAGGTCACGAATCGCTGCAGCGATTTTGCCGCCGTTGTGTGGCAGGTTGTCGCACGGCACGATCGCCAGCGGGCCCGACCCTGCTGCACGGCGAGCGGAAAGTCCAGCAACCAACCGACCCGGCACGGTGAGCGCGGTCTCGCCGACGGATGCCTCAGCTGGAACCAGCGCGTACCCGGCTTCGGTGACGGTGAGGGTGATGATCGCCACTTCGGGAAGTGCGACGGTGGCCACAAAGGCATCGACGTCTGCGCCGGGCAGCGCAGCCGAGATGCTGGAGATCACGGTCGCCACGTCGCCGTCGGGATGGCGCACGATCAAGGTGTACAAACCATCTTGGGGAACAAGCACGTCAGCTCGCTCGGGCGATCGGCCGGTGAACGCAGCGATGCCCCACTCGTCGGCGTCAGGCGCAGCGTCTGTGTACCACGCCACGTGGGCCCGAAAGAACTGCCCCAACCCGAGATGCACAATGCGGACCGGCGCGGCCGGCCGACCGTCACCACCTGCGCGGCTGAGCATCGGCTCGCCCGTCACAAGTTGAACACCCGTCTCGGTTGGCTGTCGACGAGCCGCACAATCGCTTCCGCAGCCTCGTCTTCATCGAGTCGGTGCTCGGCAACGAGGCCCGCAAGGAAGCCAGCGTCGAGCCGACGCGACATGTCGTGGCGTGCTGGGATCGAGCAGAAAGCCCGGGTGTCGTCGATGAAGCCCGACAGCTTCGACAACCCGGCGATTTCGGTGACCTGTCGTTGAAACGATCGAATCGCACCGGGGTTGTCGAGGAACCACCAGGGCACCCCGACGAACACCGATGGATAGAAACCAGCGAGCGGTGCGACTTCGCGGTTGAACACATCGGAGTCGACCGTGAACAGCACGAGCCGGAAGTTCGGGTTCGTTCCGAACTCGTTCAGCACGGGTTGCAGCGCCTGCGTGAACTCGGTGGCGAGCGGCAAGTCGTGACCAGAATCTGGGCCAAACCGTTCGAGGGTGGGGCGATGGTGGTTGCGGGAGATCGCGGGATGCAACGTCATCACGAGCCCGTCGTCACACGCCATGGCTGCCATTTCGAACATCAGGTGGCGGCGCAAGGCCACCGTTTCATCGGGCGAGGCGTGTCCGGCTCGGGCCCGACTGAAGAGTCTGCGGGCCACCGGCTGAGACAGCTGCGTCATCTGGTTGTCTACGTGGCTGTGGTCCGCTGACACTGCGCCGTGTGCGACGAAGTGCGCTCGCCTGTTCACCAACGCTGTTCGAAACGCGTCGTAGCCGTCGATGTGAACGTCGGCGGCAGCACCCAGACGATCGACCAACTCGGGCCAGTCGGCGCGCCCTGGTTCGAGATACTTGTCAGGGCGAAACGTCGGAAGCACCCGCCCCGCAAACGACTCATCGGCAGCAAGAGCTGCGTGCGGCTCCAGCGAGTCACACGGGTCGTCTGTAGTGGCCAACACCTCGATGCGAAACCGGTCGAACAACGACCGTGGTCGAAACGAGTCATCGGCGAGACAGCGCCGCGATCTGGTCATAGATCCGATCGGCGCTGTCGGCGCTCGGCCGCTCCGTCACGCCGAAGATGTCAACCAGCTCCGCATCGAACCAGTACCGCACCGGCGTGCCTTGAAAGATCTGCCAGTGCGAACACAGCGTGCGCCAAGCATGCCGAGCCCGCTCTTCTGGAAGCGGACCTTCCCCAACGCCGAGTTCGTCGAGACCAACCCCATTCGCATGGAGCAGCCGCGTGACGTAATGGTCGGGCTGCAGCAACAGACTCGTCGGGTCCACGAACGGTTCGTTCGCCACGAGCAAGCCTGGGTCGACGTGCCCGTGTGGCGAAATGATCGGCAGTTCCCGAACCGATTCGTACAGACGCCGAGCCGCCGAGCGGACAACCCCATCTGGTGGCAACAAGCGATCAGGGTGCAGCGATAACGACTCCGGCACCCCTCCATAGTGGCTTGCTGGTCACGACAGCACCTAACCTTCCGGGGTGATCGTCGATAGCGCACTCTACCTGCATGGCGTTCGCCAGCCGGGGAGCTTCGATACGACGAACTGGCGTGAACTGTGTGGAGATATCGGGTTCTCATGGACCGGCCTGTTCGAGCCGACCAAGGCCGAGTTTCAGCAGATCCGAACCCACATCGAGTTGCACGATCTGGTGGTCGAAGACGCCCTCAACGCGCATCAACGTCCCAAACTCGAGCAGTACGGAGACGCGCTCTTTCTCGTTCTAAGAACAGCGAAGTACCTCGGGGAGGTCGACGAAGTCGAGTTCGGCGAGATTCAGATCTTCACCACACCGCATGCAGTGCTCCACGTTCGACACAACGCTCCGTCACGCCTCACCGCTGTGCGCGCCGAACTCGAACGCCACCCAGAACTGCTCGCGTTGGGATCCGGAGCTGTGCTCCACGCCATCGTCGACCACGTCGTCGACGGTTACGTACCGGTCGTCAACGACATGGAGGCCAGCGTCCGCCAGTTGGAGCGCGACGTGTTCAATCGGTACGGAGGTCGCAACCCCGTCGAGAAGATCTACGGCCTCATGCGCACAGTGTTGTTGGTTCAGGATGCGCTCGTCCCTCTCATCGCCCCGTTGGAGTCGTTGGCGACCAAGAGCTACGCAAGCGTTGACAGCGAGCTGCGGCAGTACTTCCGCGACGCTCACGACCATCTCGTGGCGGTCACCCAACGGGTTTCCACGTTGCACGACCTGCTGACCAACATCCTTGCCGCCAACCTGACCCAGATCTCGATTCGTCAGAACGAAGACATGCGCAAGATCTCGGCCTGGGTAGCCATCGCAGCGGTACCCACCATGATCGCCGGCATTTACGGCATGAACTTCGAACACATGCCCGAGCTGCAGTCGAGTTGGGGGTACCCCATGGTGCTGCTGCTCATGGTCGGCGCATGCAGCTGGCTGTACCGCAAGTTCAAGCAAGCCGACTGGCTGTGACGCTCACGCCTGAACCCAAGATCGACAGCTGCTTCACATTGCCGGTGGCGCCCGGCGTGTCCATAGTTGGTGGCTCGCATGGAGTACTCACCCGCGCCGAGGTCCACGACTTCGTGGTGCAGTCACTCGCCCGTTGCGATGTTGATGGTCGAAGCGTGTGCGTCATCGTTCCCGATGCCACGCGGAGCTGCCCGCTGCCGCTGTTGATCGACGCGGTTCATCATTCGCTCGCTGGTCGGGCGTCGGCCATCACGGTGCTGATTGCACTGGGCACCCATGCCGAGATGACCGAGCCACAACTTGCAACGCACCTCGGCTACCCGGAGGGTGCGCTCGCCGAGCGGTATCCCGGCATGACCGTGATCAACCATGAGTGGTGGGTGCCGGGCACCTGCGTGAGCGTCGGAGAGATCTCGGCCGACAGGGTGCTCGCGTTGTCGGAAGGACGCCTCAACCAGTCGATCGATGTCACCGTCAATCGCGCCGTCGTTGAGCACGATGTGGCGATCGTGGTGGGGCCAGTGTTCCCGCACGAGGTGGTCGGGTTCTCGGGCGGCAACAAGTATTTCGTGCCAGGAATAGCCGGGCCGGATGTGATCGATTTCTCCCATTGGCTGGGTGCACTCATCAGCAGCGCGGACATCATCGGCACGCCAGGAATCACCCCCGTGCGCGCACTCATCGACGAGGCCGCCGCGCTCTTACCGTGCGAGCGGTTCGCGCTGTGTCTGGTCGTGCAGTCGGGAACTGGCGCAGTGCACGCCGCATCGTTCGGTCCACCTGAAACAGCGTGGGCCGAATGTGCCGCGGTGTCGGCGCTCACCCATGTGGAGTACCTCGACGCACCCGTACGGCGTGTGGTCTCCGTGATCCCGACGAAGTACGACGACATGTGGACCGGAGCAAAAGGTTTCTACAAGGTGGAGCCGGTGGTGGCCGACGGCGGGCAGGTGATCCTGTACGCGCCCCACATCACCGACGTGTCGGTGATGCACCCGTCAATCCTCGAGATCGGTTACCACTGTCGTGACTACTTCCTGGGCCGGTGGGACGAGTTTTCTCATCGGCACTGGGGCGAGTTGGCTCACTCGACCCATCTCCGCGGAGCGGGAACATGGAGTGCCGAGCACGGCGAGCGATGCCGAGTCACCGTCACGCTTGCCACCGGCATTCCGGAAGAGATCGTCCGGTCGATCAACCTCGATTACCTCGACCCGGCCACCATCGACCTCGACGAGTTGGCAGCAGACCCACACACCCTGTTCCTCCCCCACGCCGGCGAAGTGCTCTACCGCCTCCGCTGACTCGCTCGGCAAGGTGGCACACTGGGGGCATGGCTCGTATTCATCGCCCGAAGATTTGGCTCATCGGTGCCGCCCTTGTTGGCGCCGCCGCTGGTGCCGCAATCGCCAGTCAGTCGCTGACGATTCGACGGTGGTCGAAACGGCCGACCGATTTCGACCCCGACCACTTCTTGTTCCCCGGGACCGAACACCGACTCGCCACTCACGACGGCGGCGCCGTGTTCGCCATCGAAGCTGGCAGCGGGCCAACGGTCATCCTCGGGCACGGGTTGGTCGGCGACCACACGCACTGGTCACCAGTCGCCCATCGGCTGCTGGCGGAAGGTTTCCGGGTCGTGATCTTCGATCAGCGCGGCCACGGCAAATCCACGGCCGGTTCGGCGGGATTGACATTGGAAGGGCTGGCGCACGACGTGGCCACCGTCGTCACCGAACTCGGCGGTGATGACAAGGTCATCATCGTTGGCCACTCCCTGGGCGGCGTCGGCGTGCAGTCGCTCGCCCGCCATCACCCCGAAGTGATGGCCAAGGTCGATGGTGCCGTACTCGTCGCCACGCTCGGCCACACGATTGCATCGTCGGTCGCCAAGTTGATGAGCAGTCCCCTCGCGTTGATGGCCTACCACCAGGTCGTCAAGAACCCCAACCGGGCACGACTGGCGGCCCGCACCGGCTTCGGTACCGAGTTCTCGGTCGCCATGCTGGATCAGTTGGCGCGCACGTGGGAACAGACCCCCGACACGACGTTGGTCGGTTTCGGGGCCTCGCTCGGATCCTTCAACCTGCTGCCCGACCTCGAACGATTCACCGTCCCCACGGTGGTGATCTGCGGCACGATCGACACGGTGACGCCGATGAAACTCAGCGAAGAGATCAATGCCGCTTTGCCCGACTCATGTCTGGTCAGCGTTCCCGGCGCGGGCCACATGATCGTGTGGGAAGCGCCTGCCGTGATCGCCAGAGAGATCGTCGCCCTGATGGAGCGCCTCTAGGCCAGCATCGCCGCGAGCTGACGACGCCACTCGACCGACGGCTTGTCCGACTGCACGCTCACGGTTGCCAGTTGATCTAGGGGCAACACACCTGGCACTCGTTCGAGCATGAACTTGTCTTCGGCACCGATGGCGCGATCGAAGGTGATGACGTCTTGGCCTGGAACCGAAAAATCGTCGTTACGCCAGATCACGAACGTGAAGTACGACGTCACGTCGTCGATCGGCGACGAGCACAACAAGATCAAATGGTCGAGCCCGGTTTCATAGTGGATGGTGCTGCGAACGGTGAACGGCAAATGGAAGCCGGTGCTCATCCTGCGTGTGATCACTGCTGCCGTGAGACCAGACGCCACTGCTCCCGCTTCGTTGCCCACTTCCACTTCGTACCGGTAGCCGAAGAAGTCGTCGTCGAGTTGTTCGAGCTCGATCTTCGGCACGTCTTGGTTGTCGGTGATGCCGAATGTGCCACGGTGCACCCACGGAAAGTGAGAGATGTCGAGGAAGTTGTCGGTCATCCGGGTGACGGAAGTGTTCCACCTCTCGACGCCGCTGTTGATGCGTCGGTAAGCCGGGTCGTGCTCGGCTTCCATCACCGGGATGGTGCCCGCCGGTTCTCCCACGCAGAGCCACACCAGGCCGTATTGCTCTTTGGCGTGCACGACGGGCAGGTGCGCTTTGGGCGGCACGGGGCGACCAACGCCAGACGAGGGCACTTCGACGCATGTTCCCGTGTCGCCGAATTTCCACCCGTGGTACGGGCAGGTGAGGCAACCGTCTTCCACGGTTCCGATGCTGAGGGGTGACTCGCGGTGTGGGCACCGGTCTGGTGCCGCCACGACCGCACCGTCAGCCGAACGCCACAACACATAGTCGGCCCCGAGCAGACGAACCGCCTTCGGTTCGGCCAGGCCGTCGCCGTTCGGGCCGAGGTCGGTCGATTCAGCAACGACGAACCAGTGCCGCCGCAACTCCTCATGTTCGATGAGCATCGATGAACCCCGATCGCTGAATGGTCGAGCCGAAGCGCTGCAAATCGCTCGACGCTTTGGTCTGATGGTCTTACCATAACATCCACCGCGGCCAGCCTCCATCCCAGTGACCTCAGCCGTTGATCGTCAGCGGTCATCAGCCGATCTGGCTGGGGAGTCAGCGGATAGGTCGCTTCGCTCCTTTTCATTCCGCTGACTTCCCCCGTATCTATTGGGAGTGCCGCCCGGACAGTCTCGGCAGAGCCTCGCCTATCCGCTCGGCCTCCTGTGACTTTCAGCCGAGGATCTCCTTGGCGATGCCCGCGTGGCAGCCGACGGTGCCGTCCACGACCTGGGTGACTCCGAGGTCAACGGCCACCGAGGCGAGAGAGTAGGCCTCGTCCATCGTGAAGCCGCCACGATCTACGAGCAGCCGGAGCATCTGGTCGGCCGCCATCGCCATCGCCTGGTCGAGGCCGTCGCCGAACCCATGCGTGTACCAGTGCGACTCGGTCAAGAGCAGGGGCGCATCCACCGGAAGATCGGTCGCAATCGACAGCCGCAGCTTCACGTCCAACGATGCCTCGATGGCCGTACCGCAGATCTCGCCGTCGCCTTGCGCGAAGTGGGGGTCGCCCACGTAGAACAGGGCTCCCTCGTTGAAGACCGGGTAGTGCACCGTGGCGCCCGGGCCGAATCGCCAGTTGTCGACGTTCCCACCGAACACACCCGGCGGAATGCTGCTGCGTCGTTCGCCGTCGCCCGGCGCCACGCCCATGACGCCAAGGTGCGGGCGTACCGGCACCTCGACCGCACGCCCGAACGGCTGACGGTTGGCTGGCTCGGGCGGCGAGATGACCCCGGGCATGTCGTAGATCGCGAGCGCCGTGAAGTCGAACCCGAACTTTGGTCGGGCGAATGCACCGAACTCGCCGGCCGGCGGGTCGACCAGTTCGTAGATCGTGATTCGTTCCTTGCCGAACTTCTCGTAGAACAAACCCCAATTGGCCGCGCAGTTGGATCCGTACGGCATCCGTGGTCGCATCTCGAGCAGCTCGACGCGCAGCGTGTCTCCCGGCTTGGCACCGCGCACATGAATCGGGCCGGTCATGATGTGCACGCCGGGGCTGCGCAGTTCTGGAGCGATTCCGTCCCAGATGGCTCGAATACCGTCGTCCATCAACAGGTCAGGGGCATCGCCCGCGTGATGAGTGACGGCCTCGATCACCAGTTCCTGACCGGACTCGACCTCGAGGATCGCTGGCTGATCACGATCGAGATACCCCCAGAAGCAGGTGTCAGGTGTCGCCGTCAGAATCACCGATTCGGTCATGGTCTGACCATAAGACCAGTCCGTAAACGGTGTGTTTCAACGAAGTCACAATCCCGAGCACGCAGAGATAGTGCCAGGGGAGTCAGCGGATAGGTCGCTTCGCTCCTTTTCATTCCGCTGTGATGATGTGGTGGTGCTCCCCGCTGTCGAGTGTGACTCGTTATTCCGCCGGCGTGATGCCTGTATCAGATTTGTCGGCTCGATGGTGGGGAGCACCACCGTCACGCGTCGTTGGTGGACGTGACCTGATAGGAGCTCGGCAAAGCCCCGTCACAGTGCTGTCCGTTCCATTGACGAGTGCGTGCCATCCCTCCTAGCGAAAGGGGTGGCAATGACCACCATGGCACAAGTCGGCTGCAACGTCACGTTGGGTGTCGACACACACAAAGATGCACACGTCGCAGCAGTCCTCGATGATCGAGGTGCGGTCCTCGCAACGCAACAGTTCAAGGCCAACGCTCAGGGTTATCGATCGTTGATGCGATGGGCGGTGGGGTTCGGCACGATCAAGGTTGCCGGGATCGAAGGGACCGGTTCGTGGGGTGCCGGGCTGTGTCGGTTCCTCCACACACACGAGATCCGTTGTGTTGAGGTCAATCGCCCGAACCGTCAGCATCGCCGCCGGCACGGCAAATCAGACACAGCCGATGCTGTTGGTGCAGCCCGAGCTGTGCAGTCCGGCGAGGCAACCGGTCAGCCACGCGGGAACAACGGTGGCGTCGAGGGGCTCCGGGTGATCCGCTGTGCGCACCGTTCAGCGGTCAAGGCCCGCACACAAGCCATCAACCAGCTGCGGTCGCTGATCTCGACCGCACCAGACGAGCTTCAGGCCCAGTTCGCATCAGCGACCCGGGATCAGCTCGTGCACACCGCGGCACGGTTCCGCAGCAACCTCAACCCGGATCCGATCCACACCACCAAACAAGCGATGCGGTCCATCGCTCGGCGTGTCGAGTTCCTCAACGAAGAGATCAGCGAACTCGAAACACAACGAACCGCCCTCGTGAACCTGGTCGCTCCACCCGAACTGCTCGCCGAAACCGGCGTTGGACCATCAGTCGCTTCGGACCTGCTCATCGCGTTCGGTGACAACACCGATCGCATCCACAACGAACGATCCTTCGCAGCGCTGTGCGGTGTCTCACCCATCGACGCGTCCAGCGGCCGTCAACACCGCCACCGCCTCAACCGAGGAGGCGACCGCCACGCCAACAACACGCTCTGGCGGATCACCTTGGTCAGACTCTCCTGCCACACAGAAACCCAAGACTTCGCCGCCCGCACCATCGCCCGTGGCAAAACCAAACGAGAAACCATCCGCATCCTCAAGCGATACACCGCCCGACGCATCTGGAAAATCCTCTACCGACACCACCTTGACAACCCATAGGAGCATCTGACTTCCCCCGTATCTATTGGGAGTGCCGCCCGGACAGTCTCGGCAGAGCCTCGCCTATCCGCTCGGCCTCCAGGCACTATCTCTGCTGGTTATCGCACGGGGAACTTGGCTCGGTCGGGGAGGCCTGACCTACTCACGATGGCTTCGCCTCGTTGTTGGGCCTCGGCCCAGAGCGCGCCTTCGTCGATCAACGTGGAGTGGCCATCTTCCACGACCACACGTCCGTCGACCACCACGGTGTGCACTCCCCTGCCGTCGGCCGACCACACGAGTTGGTTCATCACATTGTGGAGCGGTCGCCACTCGGGACGATCGGTGTCGTGCAGCACCAGGTCGGCACGTTTGCCCACTTCGAGCGAGCCGATCTGGTCTTGCATCGCCATCGACCGGGCGCCGCCCAGCGTCGCCATCTCGTACGCCTTCTCCGCTGGGAACATCTGCGGGTCCATCCGCGCGTCTTTGAACAGGCCGGCCACGAGATATGTGGCACGCATCAGATCGGAGTAGTTCGAGGCGTTGTTGCCGTCGGTGCCGATCGACACGTTGACGCCGCGTTGCACCATCTCGGGCATCTTGCCGATCTGTGTGACGCCGTAGCTCACCTTCAATGCGGTGGTCGGGCAATGGGCGACGCTGGAACCGGTGGCGGCCATACGAGCGATCTCGGTGTCGTCGACGTGCACGGCAATGGGTGATGCACACGTCGTTCGCGAGTACGCCGAGCTCGTCGAGATGCACCATCGGCCGCTGACCGAACTCGGCCGCGAACCCGTCGGGGTCTGACTTCGCTGGCGACATGTGGAAGCTCATCCCCACACCGTGGTCGTCGGCGAGTTCCCGTGCGGCACGCCACAGTGGGTCGGAGCAGGTGGTGTGGCCGACCACTGTCGACCAGGCGGCAAGGCGGCCGTCTGCCACCGAGCGGTACCGATCGAGCTGGTCGGCGAGGCGCGCGATCGCAGCATCGGTGTCTTGCCGGTACACGTCGGGCTCGGGAGGAAGATCCCACACCCATGCGCCAAGGCGACCGCGGATACCGACTTCGGTCAACCCGTCGAACACTTCATCGAGGAAACGAATCGTGCCGGCTTCGAGGAAGGTGGTGGTGCCGCTGCGCAGCATCTCGAGAGCGGCGAGCTGAGCGGAGCAACGTTCGTCGCCTTCCTCGTGGGAGGCGTACAGGTTGGTCAACCAGACGAAGACGTTCTCTTCGAACGGCGTGTCGTCGGGCACGTATCCACGGGTGAGCGGTTCGCCGGTGATGTGGATATGAGTGTTGACCATGCCGGGGGTGAGCACGAACCGATCGCCGCCCAGTCGGAGGGTTGGGTTGTAACGCTGATCGAGGTCTGCCGTCTTGCCCACCTCGACAATCACGCCGTCGTGCACGGCCACCGAGCCTCGGTGGATGATGTCGCGATGCGCGTCCATCGTGACCACGTACCAAGCGTCGATCATCAGGTCTATGGCACGAGGCGGCACATCGGTGGTCGTGGTTGACGTGATGGTGGACGTCATTGGAGATCTCCTTCACGGTGTTGCTCGCGCTTGGTGGCGACGAACATTTCTTGGAATCCGATCGGCTCGATCAGCCGCAGCTGCTCGAAGCCGGCCGCTCGCAGATCACTGGCGGCTTCGCCGTAGGTGAACGTGCCTCCCCGGCGGGTACTGGCCATCATCGTCACGCCCATCATGAGGGCGTGGCTAGCGGCTTGGCGCTGCCGATCGCAGAAGTAGTCGCTCAACAACACGCGGCCGCCCGGGCGCAGTGCTCGGTGCGCGCGGTCGATGAGCGTTCGGGTGCCGTCTCGCCCCTCGGCGCGGCAGACGTGGCCGAGCACCACCAGGTCGAACTGGCCGTCCTCGACTTCGATGTCGTAATAGCTGCCCGGCCGCAGCTCGGCCCGTGCTGCGACGCCGTGTTCAGCGAGCTTGCGTGCGGCGACGTCGATCACGCCAGGCAGGTCGTTGACGACTGCGGTCGCGTCGGGCACCGAAGACAGCACGGCAACGGCCCACGGGGCGCCACCCGCCCCGAGGTCGAGGACACGTGGGCCTCGCAGCGCGCTGTAGCGGATGAGCGTGTCGGCACGGGTCGCCGCACGAAACATCGTGGTGAAGGTGCCTTCGACCAGTGGCACGTAAAACGCAGCCGGGTTGTCGTCGATCGGGTCGGCCGGCGCTCCGTTGCGAACCGTGTCGGCCAGGTCGCGCCAGTTGGCGAGTGGGCCAGGAGACACCGGCACGAGCGCGCTCATCGACGCCGGGCCGGCGGTGGTGAGGTACCGCAGCGAGGTGTCGTTGAGCTCGAACCGCCCGTGCCGATGATCGAGCAGACCTTGGGCGACAACACCCTCGAGCAGCGTCGTCAGGTGCGGTGCGGAGGCACCGATGTCGGCCGCCAGCTCATCACCGGTCACCGGTCCGTGTGCTTCGATTGCGTCGAAAACACCCAACTCGATCGCGGCCACCAGCACGTGAAAGCGGCCGTACCCCTCGATGGCTGCCCACACGGGCGCAGCGGCTGGCGGTTTACGATCGGTGAACGGACGACCCGTGCGGGCCATCGTGTGGGTCTTCTTCAGTTCCGGATACGGGGCGTCGGCAGTCACATCACGGTCACAGTCAGGCCACGATCGCAGTCACGGACGCGAGAACGATCTTGCCGAACACATCGCCCGATTCCAGTCGCTGCTGAGCGGCGGCGGCGGCGGTGAGTGGGAACTCAGAATCGATCAACGCCGGGAACCCTGCCGCACAGAACTTGCTCCACGTGGGGCCGAACTCCTCGGGACGGTAGGGGTCGGAGCCGAGGATCTTCGCCCCGGAGTGAAACAAGAAGCCAAGGCTGGGGATGATCGCTTCGTCTCCACTGGTGTTGCCGCAGCTCACGAGCCGCCCGCCAATTGCAAGCGAAAAGACCGAGGGCGCGAACAGCGCGGTGCCCACATGATCGAACACCACGTCGACACCCCGTCCGTCGGTGACTTCGCGCGCCCAAGCGGTGATGTCACCGGTGCGGTTGTTGAGCACGTGGTGTGCGCCGAGTGCAAGCGCTCGGTCGAGCTTGTCGGCCGAGCCGGCGGTCGCCAACACGGTGGCGCCAGCGTCGAGCGCAAGTTGAATGGCGGCCACCGACACGCCACTCCCTGCGGCGTGAATCAGGACGGTCTCGCCGGCGGTGAGGCCAGCAACCGGGAACAACGCGTGTGACGCCGTGAGGAAACAGGTGGGGAACGTGGCGGCGTGTTCAATCGCCATGTCGTCGGGCACCGCAAACACATGGCTTGCGGGTACCAGGCAACGTTCGGCATACCCACCGGGCACCGTTGCACCGATCACACCGAGATCTCCGTGCAGGTCTCCCATTCCTGCGAGTTTCGAGTTCGCACCCACACCGGCAAGTGACGGGTCGACGACCACTCGATCGCCGACGGCCACATCGACCACGTCGGTCCCAACTTCGATCACGGTGCCGGCGACATCCATTCCCGCAATATGCGGGAGGGTGATAACCGGGCAACGTGTACCAGCCGTTGCGTTGGACGACATCGAGACGGTTGAGCGCGGCAGCCTCCACCCGAACGATCACGTCACCGGCACCGGGTTCGGGGTCCGGCACGTCGGCGAACTCGAGCACATCGATGCCGCCATGTTGCGAGTAGGAGACGGCCTTCACGACGCCGCCTGGCTAGCCGCGGCGGCGCTTGCTGGCGTCGAGGCCCGGCGACGTCCACCCAGAGTCACCAGGGTTGAGGTCGACGCCGGGTGCCACGACGCGGTCGATCGCGTCCAGCACCTCTGTGCTCAGGGTCACGTCGGCAGCGGTGAGCAGGTCGTCGAGTTGCTCGTTCGTGCGAGGGCCGATGAGTGCCGAGGTGACAGCGGGATGCTCCACCGACCACGCCAACGCGAGCTGCGTCAACGGTGAGTCCTGCGTCCGTCGCGATGGCTGAGAGTTGTTCCACCGCGTCGTACTTCGCCTGGTTGCCACCGTCGAAGTGATCGGCGTTCGTCGCGGCGCGCGACCCTGCCGGCGCTGGCGTCGAGCGCTGGTATTTCCCGGTGAGCCAGCCGCCAGAGAGCGGGCTCCACACAAGCACCCCGATGCCGTGACGCAGACATGCCGGCAAGACATCGGCCTCGATGCCGCGGCACATGATGGAGTAAGGAGGTTGCTCGGAGTGCGGCCCGGCGACACCGCGGCGCTCGGCAGCCCACACCGTCTCGACGAGCTCGGCCGCCGGGAACGTCGAGGTGCCCCACGCTCCGATCTTGCCAGCGCGCACCAGGTCGGTGAGCGCGTCGATCGTCTCGCTGATGTCGGTCGACGGGTCGGGACGATGGATCTGGTAGAGGTCGATGTGGTCGGTGTCCAACCGACGCAAGCTGTCTTCCACGGCGGTGCGAATCCAACGGCGCGAGTTGCCGCGATGATTCGGATCGTCACTCATGCCGTTGTGGAACTTGGTAGCCAGCACCACCTCATCACGCCGACGTCCGGCCAACGCCTTGCCGACGATTTCCTCGCTCTCGCCGAACGCATACACGTCGGCGGTGTCGATGAGATTGATCCCGCCGTCGATGGCCCGGTTGATCAGCCGAACGCAATCGTCGTGGTCAGTGTTGCCCCACGCACCCAGCACCATGGTGCCGAGCCCAAATCGTGAGACCTTGACGCCAGTGCGCCCCAGAGTCCGAAGTTCCATGAGAAGTTCCTTTCGTGCGACCCGCCGGCAAAGCGGTCACGGTTTGTGCCTGACACAAACCGTGTCAGGTGGCGTTGATGTGGGGCCAGGGGCGAGGGACGTTGATGCCTGCGCGTTCTAGCAGTGAGCGTTGGTGGTCGGCGGCGGCTTCGGCGAGTGCTTCGACGTCGATCGAGATCACACGACCGCCCGAAACGACGTGTCGACCGGCGACGAACACGTCGCGGACGCTGCGGCCGTCGGTGCCCCAAACGAGTTGCAGACCGATCTCGCCTCGCGGCGTCCACCCGGGCGTGTCGGTGCGGTGGATGACGATGTCGGCTTGTTTGCCCACATCGATGGAACCGATGCGGTCGCCCAGGCCGATGGCTTCGGCGCCCGCGATGGTGGCCAACTCGAAGACCTGATGGGCACCGAAGCGGGTGGGGTCGAGACGGGCGTCGCGGGCGATGCCGGAGGCAACCGCCGCAGTTCTCAGAATGTCGATCGCATCGCCGGCGTTCGTAGCGTCGCATCCAAGTGCGATGCGCCCACCGCGCTCGACGATCTCGGCGTGGCGACTGTTTGCGAACACACCTTGCCCGAGCCGAAGGTACGCCCAGGGGCAATAGGCGATGGCCGTCTCGGTGGCAGAGGATCAGTTCGACTTCGTTGTCGTCGAGCCACACCCCGTGGCCGATCAACAAATGACGGCCGAGCACGCCCAGATCTGACAAGTGCTCCACTGGGCGACGGCCGCTGCGCTCGAGGTAACGCTCGGGGTCCGACGACGTGGGCGACAGATGCATCGTCATGTTGGTGCCCAGTTCGCGGGCCAGGTCGGCAGCGCCGGCGAGCAACGCGTCGGACGCAAGGTCATGGCCGACCAGCGTGACCCAACCCTCCACCAATCCACCCGCTGGGAACTGCTCCACGACGGCGCGTTGACGGTCGAGCACTTCTTGCGTGGGAGCGGTGAAGGGGCCTTGCTCGATGTCCCAGCCCCACACACCGATGGTCGCCCGCAACCCCGCCTCGGTGAGCGACTTGGCAACCCGGTCGGCGTGGGCAACCGTGCCTGCTTCGACCACGGTGGTGACGCCGCTGGTGAGCGCCTCAACTGCCGACAGCGCACCGGCAATCTCATCGTCGACCGGGCCGTGGGCTCCGTGCAACGGAACCGACCACTCGAAGATCGACGCACCAGGTGGGAGGAGATCGGGAATGCAACTGCGCACCAACGGGTCGCCGGTGAGGTGTTGGTGCGCGTCGACCATGCCCGGCGTGACAACGCAGTTCGTGGCGTCGAACAATTCGGCCTGCGGATATTGCTCGCGCAGCTGAGAAGTGGAACCGACAGCGACGATGAGCTCACCGTCGACGACGATCGATCCTCCGACGAGCACCTCGCGGCGAGCGTTCATGGTGACGATGTCGCCACCGGAGATGATGCGCATCATGTGTTGTGCGATCAGCCGCGGCGAGCTGTGCGCGAGAAGATCTCGCGCACCATCGGCTCGAAGTGCTCGAGGGTTTCGCTGACGTAGTCGGGGTCGAAGGCGGTCTGGTCCCACACGTCGGCGAACCGCTCGGCCATGTCGTAGTGCTCATGGCCAAAGTGCTTACGGCGCATCTCCGGGTCCATTCCGATGCGTCCGTAGTAGTGGCGGCCCTGGAAGTCTTGGTGGTACTTGACGACCCAATACGCCTCGTCGCTCACCCACGGCCGAAGCATCTCGGCGGCGATGGCGGGGTGGTTCATGTTCGAGAACGTCTTGCCGATGTCGTGGCACAGCGACGCGACGATCATGTCGAGCGACGCACCGTCTTGCTCGGCGCGGGTCGCCGTTTGGAGAGCATGGTCGAGTTGGCTGACTTGAAACCCTTGGTGCAGGTCTGCCATCGAGCGCAGCATCGTCAGAACACGATCGGCAACGAGGCGCAGGTCGTCGTCGAGATAGTCCTCGATGTAGGTCATGTACTCCGACGAGAACTCAGCCATGCTGCCGCCGATCTCGCCGTCGAAGCCGGGCGACCCGGCTGGGCCACCCGATGGCGGGCCAGTTCGATCTCAGTGCGCGTGCGTGTCCGTGTTGGTCATTTTCGTGCTCCTTTGGTCGTTCGAACCACGAGGTGTCTGACACCTTGTGGTCGACCACGAGGTGTCTGACACCTTGTGGTCACGGGTAGTGCTGTTAGCGGTCGCCGACGAAGCGGTCGGGTATGCCGGTCGTGGTGCCGGCCATGCGGGCGCCAGGCAGTTCGTACGGATTCTCGGCCGCAGCGACCTCGTCGAGGCCGACGCCGAGGCCTGGGCCGGTTGGAATGGCGATGGTGCCGTTCGCGATGGCATCGAGCCCCAACGCCGCTCCGGTGCCGAGGGCCTCCCACACCGGAATCAGGCTGGGCGGATACTCGACGGCACGGATGCCGGGCACCGTCGCCGCAAGATGCAGGTTGGCGGCCAGGGCGACCGGGCCAGCGCAAATGTGCGGCACCACACGAACACCAAAGGCTGCGGCCGCTTCAGCCATGCGTTTGGCTTCGCTGATGCCACCGGCGACGGCCGCATCGGGCTGCAACACATCGAGTTGCCGACGTCGCATCGCGTCGATCGCATCGTGTAGCCCGTACAGGTGCTCGCCGTAGGCGACGGGAACCGGCGAATGCGCCACCAAAGCCTCGATGGCGGCGCGCTCGCCCTGAGGGATTGGCTCTTCGATCCAACGCACGTCGAGCTTCGCCAGTTCACCGGCCAGCAGCCGCGAAGTCGGCAGCGTGTACGTCTCGCTGGCGTCGACCATGAGCTCGATATCGGGGCCGAGTAGCCCGCGCAACTCGCGCAAGGTCCCGATGTCGGTTTGCCACTCGGGGCCGGTGCGGACCTTGACCATTCGCACGCCACGGCTGAGTAAAGGTGCCAGAAGATCTGCGTGGAACTGAGCCGGCCCCTCTTCCAGAAAGGCGGAGGATGCATAGACCTCGACCCGCTCGCGCAGCTGACCGATCACCGCAGCGACCGGGCGACCGGCAGCCTTCCCGACGAGGTCCCACATCGCAATTTCCACCGCCGAGCGAGCTTGGGCGCCCACCCACTGTTCGCCGAGACGTCGACGCGTGAACAGACGCAGACGCTCAGACAACGGGTCGACGGCAACCAGCTCCTCACCGATGAGCAGCGGCGCGAACACGTCGTTGATCGCCGCCGCGACGACCGTGGCATAGGAGCACCCGTAGCTGTCGCACGCCTCGCCCCACCCGACGGTTCCGTCGTCAGCGGTGACCTTCACGAACAGGAACGACATGCGCTCGCGGTTCGTGCCGTACGTGCACGCGACCGTGTCGACTGCGACGATCTTCATCAGCCGAGTTCCTGCTCCACAGAAAACTCGAGGTTGTTGCCATCGGGGTCGGTGACGATGCAGATGTAGCCAACGACCGCATTGCGGTACATCGGCCCCAACAGCAAGCAACCTTCTTCGCGGGCCATGTCGGCAACACGATCAACCTCGTGGCGCGAGTTCAACGACAGGCCGAGGTGGCTGATCGACGTGAGGAAACCGTACGTCTCCTTGATGTCGCCGGTGATCTGCTTGGGAAGTGTCCCCTCGATGAGCACGATGACGAAACGGGCCAGGCCCGCGGTGGTGCGGTCGCGCTCGTTCGCCAGCCAGGCCGTGCGCATCTTGGTCTCTTCGTCGTACCGAGTGTGCACCAGGGCGAGCGTCGTGAACCGCTGATAGAACGCGAGCGTCTTGTCGAGATCACGCACCGGCAACGCGATGTGGGTGAGCAGAGACGTGGGCGCAGAAGTTGGTGCACTCATTTGAGACCTCGAACGAACGGTTGTGCGAGCGCCCGTGGGCGGGCGAACGCGGGTGGCGAAGATCGACATGGCAACGATGGTCACCACGAACGGAAGCGAAGCGAGCAGGTCACCACTGACGTCGTAGCCGAGCGCTGGGAGCGACAGCCGGAACGACAACACGGCACCGAAAAGCAAACAACCACCGATCGTGCCGCGCAGGGTCCACCCGCCGAAGATCACGGCGATGAGGGCGATGAACCCGCGACCGCCGACGATCGAGTCTTCGAACTGGCCGACTGCGGCGAGAACGAGATATGTGCCGCCCATGCCAGCGGTGAGCCCGGCGATGTAGATGCTCTGACGGCGACGCTTGTTGACGTCGATGCCTGACACGTCGGCCGACTGCGGGTTTTCACCGGATGACCGCAACTCCAGGCCCCAGCGGGTGCGGTAGACGAGCCACCAACACAACGGGATGAGCGGGTAGATGAGATAGAACAGCCACGATCGGTCGAACAACGCGGACCCGACGAGCGGAATGTCCGACAGCAACGGAATCGCAGTGCTGTCGGACTTGCTGGTCTTCGGGTCGAGTTCAGATGCCAGATAGCTGGTGAGCCCCAACACGAGGATGTTGAGGGTGAGCCCCACCACGAACTGGTTGGCCACCAGCCGATGGCTCATCTGCGCTTGCACGATGGCAACGAGCAGCCCGGCACCCATGCCGCACAGCAGCGCAATCGCCTCACTGCCGGAACGATCCATCCCGATCGCAGCACCGAACGCGCCAGCCAAGAACATCCCTTCGAGCGAGATGTTCAACGTGCCCGATCGCTCCGCGACCCATTCACCGGTGGCCCCGAACGCCAAGAACACCGCGAAGGTGAGCGCGTTGATGTACGCCGCCTCCGACGTGAGCACGTCGAAGAACGCGCTGAAGAACGAACCGATCACGTGCGGTCCTCCGAGTTCGCCATCGCCCGCCGCCGTTGTCGCAAGAACATCAACGCCGGCGGGATCAACAAGGCCAACACGAGCAGACCCTGCACGACGTCGGTGATGCGGCGCTCGACACCGGTTGATGCCAAGAAGCCTGAACCGGTGCGCAACGACGCAAAGATGAACGAGACGAGCACCGCAGCGGAGCAACGTTGCCGAGCCACGAGTGCCACGAGCAGACCGGTCCACCCGATCTCAGATGGAAAGCCGGGTACGAGCGTGTAGTTGCCAAAGTCGCCGCCAGCGAGCATGATGCCACCGGCCAGACCGGCGAACGCTCCAGACAACATGAGCGCGCCGCTGCCGTAGCGAGACGCACTGATGCCGGCTCGGTGCGCTGTGCGCTGATTGTGGCCGAGCATGCGCAGCCGGAAACCCCACACCGTTCGTGCCAGCGCGAAGCCGACAATCATCGCAAGCGCGAGAGCGAAGAACGCGGAGATCGGGAACTCGTTGCCGAACCACGTGACACGCGGAATGCGAGTGTCGTCTGCGAGCTGCTTGCTGATCTGTTGCCGGTTCGAGCGACCCTCGGCTGGAGCGAGCAGCAACCACTGCACTTTCAAGCCGTAGCCCGCCAGCTGTGCGCCGATAGTGACGAGGAGCAATGTCGTCAACACTTCCGGAACGTTGCGCCAGTACTTGAGTGCAGCCGCGATGCCAGCCCACAACGCGCCACCGACGACGCTTGCGACGAGGAGCATGAACACCACCCACGGGCCCGGCCCGCCAAGGCGCGCTCCGACGTAGGCCGCGAGGGCCGAACCAATGAAGAGTTGTCCTTCTTGGCCGATGTTCACCAGGCCTGCCCGATTGGAAATGATCGAGCCAAGGGCGACGACGAGTATGGGCGCGGCAACCCCGAGGGTGGCGCCGATGCGCCCCGGGCCGCGGACACTGCCGTCGAGCAGCGCGTTGAACACTGCTGTGGAATCACCGCCGGTGAGTTCGACGATGATCGCCGACAACAGCAACGCTGCACCGATGCAGATCACGTACAGAACGGCCGTCTCCGACAACAGTCTGAGGCGCGCCGACCGAACATCAGGCGCCTCGTGGAAAGGCCCGACCGTGTGAGGCGGCGCCTCGCCCATGTCGGGTGTCGACACCGCCGCATGATCGATATCGGTGCTGTCGAAGCCTCGAATGTCTGAACCGGTCATGCGGCCTGTCCTCCCATGAGCAGACCGATGCGACCTATATTGGCATCTGCGCGATTCATCTCGCCGATGATGCGGCCCGACGAGATGACGACGATGCGATGCGCCAGGTCGAAAATCTCGTCGAGTTCACTCGAGATGAGCAGCACCCCAACGCCCGATTCGGCAACTCTTCGAAGGCATTCGGTCATGTACTCGATCGCGCCGACATCGAGCCCTCGCGTGGGCTGGGCAGCGATGAGCACGCTCGGCTGGCGTGACAGTTCACGCGCCAAGACGACTCGCTGTTGATTGCCGCCAGACAACGAAAACAGTGGGGCATCTGGCCCCGAGCAAGAGATTTCGAACTCCTCGATGAGCCGCTCGGCGTTGGCGCGGAGTTCGTGGCGATTGATCACGCCTGCCGTTGCCACTTGTGTCACGTCGACGAGCATCAGGTTCTCGGCAACGGTCATTTCCAGCACGACACCCGAGTCGTGACGGTCTTCCGGAATCACACCCACCCCTGCTGACGCCATGGCACCGGCCACTCCGCTGACGACACGCTGCCCTTTGACACGAACTTGGCCGCCCTCGAGCCGGACGAGGCTCGACAATACGTCGGCGAGCGCGCGCTGCCCGTTCCCTTCCACTCCGGCTACGCCGACGATTTCCCCGGCGCGCACCTGCAGGCTGAGGTCGTCGAGCTCGAGGTGGCCGTCGTGGGACCGCACTCGAAGCCCTTCCAACCACAGGGACACCGGGGCACTTTCTTCGACGAGACCGGTTGACGGTTGGTCGCTGGTGCCAGCCCGCGCTGGCTCGATATGACCCGATCCCACGCGCTCGGATCGGAGCGACACTTTGCGGCCCACCATCGCTTCTGCGAGGGCGGACGCGTTTGTTTGAGCAGTGATCACGTGTTCGACCACGCGCCCTTGGCGCATGATGGTGACCTCGTCGGTGGCCTTGAGAATCTCGTCGAGTTTGTGGCTGACCAGGGCGACGGCGCGGCCCTCTTCCACCACCACATGCCTCAGGGTCTCGAAGAGCATTTCGCTTTCCGCTGGCGTCAACACCGACGTTGGCTCGTCGAAGATCAGAGATCGACGGGTCTCGACGCAAGCACTTGATGATCTCGACGCGTTGACGCATGCCAACTGGGAGGTCACCGACGATCGCGTCGGGGTCGACGTCGAGCCCGTAGCGCTCGGAGATCTCGGCGACCCGGTCGCGAACCTCTGACGGCCGCAACCTGCCAGTGTCGCCCAGGGCGACGTTCTCCCACACGCGCAGCGGCTCGACGAGGCTGAAGTGCTGGTGCACCATGCCGATACCAAGGGCTGCCGCGGCGGTTGGATCGAGCAGCCGCGCTCGCTCGCCGTTGACGGTGATGCTCCCAGCGTCTGGCAACACCAGGCCGATCATGATCTTCATCAGCGTCGACTTACCGGCGCCGTTCTCGCCGAGCACACCGTGGATACGTCCGGTGCGCAACTCGAGGTCGATCTGATCGCACGCCACCACGGCGCCGTAACGCTTGGTGACCTGGTCGAGCCGGATGGCGACCCGGTCGCCGGGGACCGGGCCCGAAGGCCCGATCCCCGACTGGGATCCATTGCTCGAGCTGGTCAGATCGTTGTGGCGGTCACCCGCCACCGAACGCCTCTGCCGCGATGGCACCGAACTGCTCGTCGAGGTCACCGCTGGCAACCAGGGCGTACGCAGCATCCATCTCGGCCTGCTGCTCGGCGGTTGCTTCGCAGATCACCGCACCGGCCACGTCGGGCTCGGTGCCCGGCGAGAAGGTGATGACGTCGCCTTCCTGGGCTTCACCGCTGAGGATCAACGGGAAGATCTGTTCCACGTAGTCGCCACCGTCGAAGCGCACGGCGATGTCCCACGAGAGCTCGCCTTCCCGTGTGCACACGTCGGACGCACCGGCGCTGAGCACGATCTGGCCGCCCTCATTCGCGAGTTGCACGACTGGTTCGTGCGCTCCACCGAGGTACGGGTAAATGGCTTCGGAACCCTCGGCGACGGCGTTTTCGTAAGCGGCCGTTGCGTTTTGGATGTTGTCGAAGTCGAACGGGAAGTCACCCGACGGGACGTACGTGAACTTCAGCGCTTCGTCCACGCTCTGCAGACCCAACTCGAAGCTCATGTAATGCTGGATCTCGAACCCGAGATCGCAACAGCCGATCATGGTGACGGCGTCGCCGCCGCTGTCACGAAGCAGGATGCCCGTCGCAACACCCGCGGTGTACGCGATGCCAGCACCGTTGTCTTGGCTCTGCAGGAAGAACTCGCTCTCGGGGAACCCGGCGCCACAGTTGCAGTACCAGAAGATGTCTGAGTACTGCTCGGCCAGGTCAGGCATGGGCTCCGCGATCTCGCTTGCGCCGACGATCAAGATGTCGACGGGCTGTTGCGCGAGGTTCTCGAGTTCGGTTGCGGCGTCGGCCGCCTGGATGTTGTCGACGACGATCACTTCGCCCCAACCATTTTCCTCAGAGAAGGACTCTGCGGCGTCGACGACTGCCTGGTAGTAGGCGCCGTCGTCGCGAGGCCCGGCAGCGGCGATGCCGATACGGACTTCTCCGTCACCATTGGCGTCGAGGTCAGGTGCCTCTCCACCAGCGGCCTCCGTGCCAGCCGTGGTGTCTTCGGTGGCAGCCGTTGTTGCCGAAGCTTCGGCGGTGGTGGCCGGCGCTTCGGCCGTGGTAGTTGCGGTAGTGGCTTCCTCGTCGTCACCACAGGCAGCCAGAACGACTGCTAAGGCGGCGACGACGGCCAGTGAGCGTGAGGCTCGCGAGCCCCTCGGTTGATCTGTTCCCCTTGTCATGTGTCCAGGTTCCTCTCCCTAGGTTTGGCCTGATGGTCAGACCAAGACTGAATGGTAGTCGCGGCGTATTTCCGCGTTGTTACTAGATCGTGTTCAGCTGATCATCGGGCTGGCGCTCGATGCGTGCTGGCGGTAACGCTTCGTCAACCACCGGTTGAATCGCACGTGGCTCTCTTCCTGCCACGAGTAGCGACCCCGTGGCGCGAACCGAGACCGTAAGCCGCGTTGCACCTTCGTGGTTGCATCTTGGTCTTGCTCGACGAACACCTGAACTCCCACGTCGGTGAGCTTCAGTTTGTGCTCGAAGAGCGGATCATCGAGCGCCGACGGATGGAAGATGTAGCCGATTTCGAGATCGATCGTCTCGGGGCCGGTAGGCCGGACGAGGAAAAGAAGCATTGATCTGGCGCGCTGCCAAGGCACAGCGTGGGCGGAATGAGCGCGAACGTCGACCGCATGCGCTCCGCCTCGGTGAGCTTCGGGAACACCGGCATGATGGCGTGGTGGGTGGCGTTGAACCCGCCGTCGATGTGCGTGTAGCCGCCGACGCGGAAGATCACGTTCGAGTCGTCGTTCCACTCCACCGGGAACTCGCTCAGGTTGCTCGGGCAGAAATCCTGCACGTACTGGTGGAGACGGTTGGCGTGGTATCCGTCGTTGAAGTTCTCGAACATCACCTTCCAGTTCCACTGCAGATTCGACAGTGTGAACGTGCCAGGGCACACGGCATCGGCGAGGTCGTAGTTGGCGATGAACGGCTCGTAGTCGGCGAGCGTTGGCGCAAGTGGAGCCGCGTTCGGGTCGAGGTTCACGAACACAAAGCCCTGCCACAGCTCAACCGCCAGGCGGGGCAACCCGTACTCCGCCTTGTCGAAATCGACGGTGCGTTCCATCGCCGGCGCCCCGAGCAAACGGCCGTCGAGCGCGTAGTTCCAGTGGTGATAGGGGCACTTGAAGGTGCTGGAGTTGCCCGACCCATCACACACCTGCATCGCCCGGTGTTGGCACACCGCGGACATGGCGTTGACATCGCCGGTCTTGTCGCGCACGACGATGATCGGCTCGTCGCAGATGGTGACGGTGAACCAGTCGCCAGGGTTCGGAATTCGCTCGGCGCGTCCGGCGCACAGCCACTCTTTCGCGTACAGCGCGTCGCGTTCGAACGCCAGCACGTCAGGCGAGGTGTACACCTCGGGCGGCAACGTGATCGCGGCGCTGACGTCTTGGGTCGACGCGTCGAGCGAGCCGATCAGGTCGACCATCGGACTCGCGAGGGGCTGAACAGAAGTTGGGCTGTCGAGTGCGGTCACGACGGGACCTCCGAAGGGTGTAGTGAGGCAGCTGCCTCGGCGAGCATGAACTTGCGAATCTTGCCCACGCTGGTACGGGGCAAATCCTCAACGATGACGTACTTGTGTGGGCGTTTCGCTTTGCCCAGTTTGGCCGCGCTCCACGCAGTGAGTTCCGCGACCAAGGCGTCGTCCGACTCGGTCGTTCGGGCGGTTGCGGGCACCGGCACGACGAAAGCCACGGGCACCTCATCGCGGATCGGGTCGGGCGCCCCCACCACCACGACATCGAGCACACCCGGGTGCGCCGACAACGTGGCCTCGACCTCGACGACCGACACGTTTTCGCCCGACACTTTGAGCACGTCCGCTCGGCGCCCGTCGAAGTGGAACCGGCCGGACTCGTCGCGCCACGCTCGATCGCCGGTGAGAAACCAGCCGTTGCGAAACGAGGCCGAGGTGGTGCCGGGGTCGTCGAGATACTCGCCGAACAGCTCGATGCCAGGCCGACCGCCCACCACCACTTCGCCCACCTCGCCAGCAGCCATGGAGGTGCCGTCGGCATTCTGAATGTCGACGACACAGCCTGGTGTGACGAAACCCATCGTGTCGCAGTGCGGATCATCGCAGTCGTCGGTGAGTACCGCCGGGATCGTCTCGGTCATGCCATACAGCTGACGCGGCCGACACCCGAACCATTCCGACAGCGTCTCGTATTGGTCGGCCGCAAGGTTCTGTGCGAACCAACAATGACGCAACAGCGGCCGCGGGGCGTCGGCGGCGAGGGGCGCACCACGCGCCAAGATCATTCGCATCGGCCCTGCGAACAGGCTGGCGTGCGTCGCCTGGTGACGAGCGGCTTGGCCGATGAAGCCGCTGGCCGAGAACGTGTGGATGAGCGCCACCGAAGCGCCGACCGCAATCGCTGAAGCAAACGAGTAGTACTGGGCGTTGGCGTGGAACAGCGGCAACACGACCAGCTGGCGGTCGTTCGGCCGCAGCCCGGCCGCCGCCGCCATCGTGGTACCGGCGAACGCGTAGTTGGCCTGGGTGATGACGACACCCTTGGGTCGCCCTGTCGTACCGCTGGTGAACATCACCGCAGCGCGGTCGAGCGGGCCGGGTTGTGCGGTGCCTGTCCATCCATCACCAACACCGTCAACGGCACCATCACCATCAACGTGCATCCGGCAGCACACGGGTCGACGTCTCGTCGACGTCGATGATCTCAAGCTGTAGGCCGCTGTCGCTGGCTGCCTCGCGGTAGGCGGCTGACCGGGTGACGGCACACAGACCCACGGCCGGATTCGTGCGCGACATGTGCTCGGCCAGTTCATTCGACGTGGCCATCGGGTCTGACGGAACGATGTAAGAACCCAACCTCGCGGCTGCCAGCCACGCGGCAACGAACGACGGCGTGTTCGTCAACGCAAGGTGCACGCCGCGGGCGGCACCGACCCCGTGTTGTGCGAAGAGCCCAGCCACGCGCTCGACCTCGGCATCGAACTCACCGTACGTCCACTCCGCGACCGAACCGTCGGGGGCTTCGAAGACGAGGAACGGGCGCGCTGGCGACGATGCAACCGCACGGACCCACAGGTCGCGCAGCGTGATCGTCGCCGAATCGGTCATGACTCGGCCGCTCCGTAGCCGCCGCCGCCTGGCAGGTCGAGGCGCACCACGTCGCCGGGCTGCAAGGTGATGCGAGCCTGGGTCGTCACGGCTTCGCCGTTGACACTGAACGCACCTGATGCGCCCGGGTCTCCACCAAAGATGCCTTGCGGCGCTTCGGCCAACCGGCTGGTCACAGCGTTCAGCTGCCACTCGCGAGTGGTGTCAACCTCGAACTCGATCGTCTGCCCCAGGCCGCCCGTCTGTCGACCAGATCCGCCAGAACCCGGACGGAGTGCCTTGGTGGTGAAGCGAATCGGAGCGGAAGCCTCCACGACTTCGATCGGCACCGCAGCCACACCGGTTGGGTACGAGCAGGCGTCGAGCCCGGGCTTCGACGAACGGGCGCCAACACCGCCCGCGTAGGTGAACATGGCCGTGATGAACGGGCTGCCGTCGTCGTGATTGCCGCTGACCTGCATGGTCCACACCGCACCTGAGCCTTCAGCCATCGCCGCGTCTGGACGAACTTGGGCGAGTGCTTTGAGCAGAGCGTTCGGCAAGAACATGCCGACCACGTGGCGGGCAGTGCAGGGCTGGGGTGACACGGCGTTGAGGATGGAACCCTCTGGGGCCATCATCTCGATCGGCGCCAGGCTGCCGTAGTTGTTGGGAATGTCGGGGCTCAGCACCGACCGCACCACGAAGGTGGTGTAGGCGTGCGCGTAGTTCTTGACGACGTTGATGCCCCACCGGCTGGCGTCGGAGGAACCGGTGTAGTCGACGGTGATGGTGCCGGATTCGGCGTCGACGATGAGCGCGCATTTGATGAGGATCTCGCTGCCGTCGGCAAGGTCGAGCAGAGCTGACGACTCATAGCGACCGCTGTCGAGTTCGCGGATAACGGCCCGCGTTCGCATCTTCGGAACGGGTGATGATCTCGTCGGCGAGCTCTTCGATTCCGTCGAGGTCGTGGCGTTCGCAGAGCGACAGCAGCCGCTGCGCTCCCACTTCGCCAGACGCCATCTGAGCATGGAGGTCGCCTGCCATGTGGTCGGGCTGACGCACGTTCGAGAGGATGAATTTCCACACGTCGTCGTTGCGCTCACCTGCCTTCATCAACTTGCAGATGGGGATCCACAGACCCTCTTCGAACACGTCGCGACCGCCGGCACCGATGCCGTAACCGCCAACGTCGGTGTGGTGAATCGTCGAACCGAAGAGGGCGATCAGTCGGCCGTCTTTCCATGTGGGCACGAGCACCGTTACGTCGAGCAACTGGCCGGCGGTCTTGTACGGGTCGTTCGTGATGAGGACATCGCCGGGCACCAGCGACTCGATCGGGTACTCGTCGAGGATGTTGCTCACCGCCATCGCAAGGCTGTTGATGTGGCCCGGCGTGCCGGTAACGGCCTGCGCTACCATGCGGCCGCGCCGATCGAAGACTGCGTTGGCGAGGTCGCCCGCTTCACGCACGATCGGGCTGAACGCCGACCGCTGCAACGCGCGAGCTTGCTCGTTCACCGTGGCGATGAGGCTCTGCCAAAGGATCTCGAGTTCGATGGGGTCGAACGTTGTGCCGACAGGTGCTTCAAGTGTGTTGGTCATGATGCGGCTCCAGCCAGTTGAGTGGTGGATGGGCGACGTGTTGCGATGAGGCTGCCGTCTGGGCCTACCTCGACGTTCCAGCCGGGGCGGATGACGGCGGTGGTCTCGCGTTCTTCCACGATTGCAGGGCCGTCGAAACGGTCGCCCGCACCCAAGGTTGCCCGCTTGTACACAGGCGTGTTGATCGCTGCTCGCGCTCGGCCGAACACCACCGGGCGAACACTGTGCACCTGTGCACCAGCACCCGTGGGCGCTGGGTCTGGCTCTACTGGGTCTGCGTCGGCAGACACCGACAATCTCCACGTGACGATCTCGATCGCCACGTCGGGAATGGTGAGCCCATAGATGCGGCGGTACTCAGCCTCGAATGCGGCGAGCACGTCGTCGTCGCCGAGCGTCCAGGCATCGCCTTCACCCACCCAGATCGTCACTTCGTTGCCCTGACCGGCGTAGCGAACGTCGACGCCGTAGCGGAAGCGAACCGCTTCTGCGGCCGTGCCGGCTGCGGCGAGCACGCGGCGGCCTTCGGTGCGCAAGTCGTCGAGCAGTGCTTCGCGCTCGGCGGGGTCGATGCGATCGAGCCGACGTGGCATCGATCGGGCAAGGTCGATGCGCACGGGCGACACGAGCGTGCCGAACGCCGACAAGACGCTGGCGTTGACCGGGAAGATCACCCGATACGAGTCGAGCAGTTCTGCCACGCCGCATGCGTGCACCGGCCCGGCGCCACCGAACGCCAGCAGCGAAACGCCCCGTAGGTCGACACCTTGCTCCACAGCATGCATACGTGCCGCTGCTGCCATGTTCTGGTTGACGATCTCGTGAATTCCGGCCGCGACCTGCACGGCGTCGAGCCCGAGCTTGGCGCCAACACTGGCGTTGGCCGCCAACGCCGCTGCTGCATCGAGCGGCATGTCGCCGCCGAGGAATGAATCTGGGTCGAGCAGGCCAAGCACCACGTCGGCGTCGGTGACAGCTGGTTCGGTGCCACCGCGACCGTACGAGGCCGGGCCGGGTTCGGCGCCTGCCGATTCCGGGCCGACCTTCAACAAGCCGAACTGATCGGTGCGCGCGAGCGAGCCACCGCCGGCTCCGATCTCGACGAGGTCGACGGACGGAACCGAGCACGGAAAGCCGGAGCCCTTCTTGAAGCGGTAGGCCCGAGCCACCTCGAACACGTTGGTGAGTTCGGGCTCGCCTTGGTCGATGAGGCACGCCTTGGCCGTGGTTCCGCCCATGTCGAAACACAACAGACGGTCTTCGCCGAGGCGTCTCGCGAACCAACTGCCGGCCAATGCACCAGCGGCCGGGCCGCTTTCGACGAGGCGAATCGGAATGCGCGCAGCGTCATCGGCTGAGACCACGCCGCCGTTGGAGAGCATCATCAGCACCGACCCACCGAAGCCTTCGCCAGAGAGCCACTTCTGTAGCTCGTCGAGGTACGGCCCGATGACGGGCATGGTGGCCGCGTTGCATGCCGTGGTGACCATGCGCGGATACTCGCGGATCTGCGGCGACACCTCGGACGAGATGCACACCGGCACGCCAAGCTCGCGACGCAGATACTCCGCGATCACCTGCTCGTTGGCTCCGTTGACGTAAGAGTTGAGGAGGCAGATGCCGACCGACTCGACATCCATCGCCCGGAGTTGTTCGGCGACTAACCGCAGGTCGTCGTTGCTTGGCACGGCGAGGACTTCACCGGTAGCAGCCACGCGCTCGGTGATTTCCACGGTGCGATCGCGCGGAATCGGGGGCGCCGGGAACTCGATCTGCAGGTCGTACATGTCGTAGCGATGCTCGTCGCGGATGAGCAACGTGTCGCCAAAGCCAGCCGTGGTGACGAGCCCGGCGCGGCCGGTCTTGCCTTCGATGAGTGCGTTCGTGATCAACGTGGTGGCGTGCACGATCGGCGCGGTGACATCGGCGGGGCGAACCCCGGCTCGGGCGAGCAGGTTGCCAACGCCGGTACGTACACCGTCCAACGGATTCGATGGTGTGGTCAGCGTCTTGTCGACGACGACGTCACCGGTGCTTGCGTCGACCAGCACAACGTCGGTGAACGTGCCGCCGATGTCGACGGCGAGCCTCCAGTCAGCGGTCATGAAGTTGGCTCCGTTCCATTCGTCGTTCCATTCGTCGTGCCATTCGTCATGTCAAGTTGGGCCGCTCCGATGAGGTCGGTGCGGGGAGGCGAGAACACGTCGAGGATCCAGCATTCGCCGTACTCGTCGTCGCCGATGAAGATCGAGTCGCCATGCCAGATGTTGGTGGGCGCAAGGTAAACGTCGCCGGCGCGCAACACGGTGCGTCGCTCGTCGTCAGCATCGCCGATGCGGAAATCGAGTGCGCCCCGCATGACGATGCCGAGTTGCTCGCTCTCTTCATGACAATGCAGGAACGACCCGGTGGATCCTCCGGCGATGCGCCAGAAGCAGAGTTGGAGGTTCTCGCCGTTGATGATGCGATGCCGGAAGCCTTCGCGGGCGGTGTCGGTGAACGCGTCGTCTTCGAGGAAGTAGCAGTAGTTGTTGGCGAGCTGATCGAGACTCACGAGGGGCTCCCAGGGTTTGGTCGTTCAGAGACGCGTTGTTCAGGACGCGTCGGTTCAGAGACTCGGTGGGTCGTGGAGAACCGGTCACCGCCGAAGCGGGCGCGGTCGGCGGCGATGTCGAGGGGACGGATGATGGCTTGGTGCTCTTCGTCGCCCCATTCGCTCGGCGGCACCAGCCACATCACCTCGAACTCGATGCCGTCGGGGTCCTTCGCATACAGGCTCTTGTTCACGCCGTGGTCTGACGAGCCGTACAGCGCCCCAGCGGCGGCGAGGCGCACGCGGTGTGCTTCGAGATCGTCGAGCGTGGGCACTTCCCAAGCCAGGTGGTACAAGCCCACCTGGGTACGGCCGGCGCTGGAGCTGTCGGCGTCGCCGATGCTGAAGAACGCGATGTCGTGGTGGTTCGTGGAGCCTGGGGCGCGCATGAACGCGAACGCTCCGGCCGGGTGGGCGACCATGGTCTCGAACCCGAGTACATCTTCGTAGAAGGCCTGCTGCGTGCGTGCGTCACGGACGTACAGCACGGCATGGTTCATCCCAGTGATCATCGATGCCCCCGTAGTTGGTTGCGGAGTTGGTCGGAGTGGTTGAGTGTGGTCTTTCGGTCTGATGGTCAGACCATAACACGAGTTCCAGGAATGCCGCCAGTCGGAACTTCGCTGGCGCCGGTTGACTCGCGTGTTCAGACGAGGCGGTCGATCATGCCGCGCTCTACCGCGGCAAGGTGCTTCGTGCCCTCGGCGACCGCGCCCTCCACGTCGCCCGAGGCGACGGCCAGCGCCAGCGCCGCGTGTTGCGTCGCGGCGTCACCGACGATCTGGCGAACCTCGGTGCGGTTCGCATCGTCGGTCAGCAAGGCTTCGATGCCTTCGGAACGGAACAGGCGGCTGAGCACCTTTCCGTACACCTCGACCAGCAGCGGGTTGGCGCAGGCCCGACTGATCAAGGCGTGAAACGCATGATCGAGTTCGCGGAATTCCTGCAGGTCCATGCCGGCGCTGAACTTTTGGGCGACGACGTCGAATCTCTCGCGCTGAGCGGGCGTGGCGCGTTGCGGCGGCCAGTTCGATGATCGGCACCTCGAGCAGTCGACGAGTCTCGAACAGCTGACGGACGAACTCTTTGCGGTCGTCGAGCTGGTCGAAGCTGACATCGGGAAGGTGCTCGACGACGTACGACCGATTGCCCCGCCGCTCGATGACCCCAACCGAGAGCAATCCCTGCATCGCTTCTCGCACCGACGTTCGCGCCACCCGGAACTGTTCGGAGAGGTCGCGTTCAGACGGCACCCGCGCACCCGGTGCCAACGCTCCGCTCAGGATGCGCTCGAGCAGTTGGTCGCGGATCTGGGCGCTGAGTGTCTCGCGGGCCAGCGGCTCGAACGAAACCAATGTCACTGGTGCACCCGTGCGCCCGCATTGGTCCCGAACGCGCTCGATGCAGTGATGTCGATGTCATCGGCGGTGATGTTGGATTCCATAGCGTGAGATCGACGTCGCCCTTCCTGGTCCATGGCCAGATCATCAGACCATGCGACCTGCGGAACTGTACTCGGTCGAGGCGACCGATCGCAGGAATTCTCGGTCCTATGGTCAGACCATCTGACCTTTGATACGGTACTCGCCATGCCTTACCCGAACACGCTCATCTTCGTCGACTTCCCTTCGTCGGAACCCACGGCATCCGCCGAGTTCTACGCTGCCGTCTTCGGATGGGAGGTCGAACCTCGACCGGAGAACGTGTTCCACCGCATCGTCCCCGGCCAGAACTTCCAGGTCGACGACGGCTCGCAGGGCCCAACCGGCAACCTCCACATGGGGATCTTCAACGCTGCCAACGCCCGGCCCCACCCGAACGCCGATGGTGTCGCACCACGACACATCGCGACCGACGGCCACACCGCGCAGGGTGTGGATCCTGGTCAGCGACGACGACTCGCTCGAGCGAATCCTCGACGAGGCCGTGTCGCGTGGAGCCACAGAACTCTGGCGCGACCACTACTGGGCCGAGTTCAACGGCTTCAGCGGCGCGTTCAAAGACCCGTGGGGAAACACGTTCGTGCTGTGGCTCAAGGGTGGCGACTCCCCCGAACTCCCCGAAGGATTCACCGGTGAGTGACACCACGATCGACACCACGAATCGCGCCGGTGTACGCCGAACGCCCCAAGGTTGCCCGCTGGACCCACCTCGCATTGCGCGTCGCCAACATCGAAGCGACGATCGAGTGGTACCTGAAGTACACACCATTGGAACTGCTCGATCGACGCGAAGACGAAGCGGGCTACGGCGCTTGGCTGGGCCACCCAGACAATTCCGAGCACCCGTTCATTCTCGTGATCGCGCAGTTCTTCCCCGACAAAGACCCATTCGCTCCATCACCCATCGCGAAGCTCGCGCCGTTCAACCACTTCGGCATCGAACTCCCGCATCAAGCTGACGTCGACGACATGGCCGCCCGCGGCGAGGCCGACGGTTGTCTGGCGTTCCCGGCCAGTGGATGCCGCCGCCCATCGGCTACATCTGCATGCTCAACGACCCCGACGGCAACCTGGTCGAGTACTCGTACGACCAAGGCGTCTACGAGAAGGCCCGCGAAGTCTGGGGATGAGCGCTCTCGACGTCGCGTTGTCGTATCTCGAGGCCTTGGGCGGCGACGACCCAGAAGCGGTTGCCGCCCACGTCAGCGACGACTTCCGCAACGAGCATCAGAGCGAACTCGGTTCCGGTTGCGTCGGACGCGACGCATACCGCGGGCGCCTGCCGGGCTTCATGGCGTCGTTCCCCAACCGCCACTACACGGTGGTCGGCACGGTCGCGGACGATGGAGGTCGTCGCCGTGCGCTACCGATTCGGCGCTGACGTGTCGGGCTATCGCATCGATATCCCAGGCGTGATGTGGTTCGACGTTCGCGACGAATTGATCACCCGCCGCGTCGACACCTGGGACTCGCTGACGTTCTTCCGTCAAACGAAACAAACCCCCACCTGACGAACGGGGTCAGACACCTCTCGTCAGATTTCTGACGAATGGAGTCAGACACCTCTCGTCAGGTTTGGCGTGCTAAGCAATCCTGATGGCGACTCGCCGAAGTGCTGCCGACGCCAGGCCGCCTGGGCACGCGGGCAGGGCATGGACGATCTTTTCGCTTGCCGGCATCGGCGCGTGGATCGCCGCGATCCTGATCGTGTCGCTCAACACCGACCCAGCCTCGAATTCCAGAGCACCAGATCGAACTGCAGCCGTTGGCGGGGCGGTCTTCTTCGGCGTGATGTTCCTCGCTGCCGGTATCGGCATGCGCCGGGCGCGCTGGCAGGGCACCTCGGCGCTGTACGACAAATTGGCGATACACGAGGTCAACCGCGATGCGCTCAAGGCCGCGAACCGCTCGCACGAGCGCGATCGGTTACGTGTACCTCGGATTCGGCGTGCTGACCACGTTCATCATGCTCGCCGCTGTCTGGTTCGGCGACGACGACCTCACGTCTCAGCTCCTCACCGTCGTGGTCGTACTGGTCGTCATCTGGTTGGCCTACATGCTGTTTGCGTTGCGGAAGGTCTTCGTGTCGAGCAACGTCTTGTTCGAGCCGCTCGGGCTCACCCTGACAGAGATGCCGATGTACGTGCCCACCTTGATCGGCAGCGGTGGTCGAGCTCGCAGGGTCGATGACCTACGAAGGGACACGTCATGGACGTCGGGTGTCGATCGTGCACACCACCGCCGGATCGGTCACTCACCTCAGCGGCGCCATTCGAGCAACCCGAGCCCCCTCTACGCCCAACCAGATGGCATCGCTCACCGGGGAGCCGTTCGCAGCTGGCGCGGGTGAAGGTGCAGGTCGAGTCTGATGGGTCACCGTGTCCCGCGAGGCAACGGTGCCGGCAAGTGGTTCCTCCATGACCTCCTCCTCGCCGAGCGGACCGCCGAGAGCTCCTAGTAGCAGCGACTCTCGGTGAACGCTGGGTTACACAGCCGCATCAGGGCTGACATGAAGCCGTCAACTTTGACAAACTGTCAAGATGACCGATTGGCCGATGAAGCCGCTTCCACCGGCGACGCCGACCCGACAGCTACGACGACCACGTTCTCGCTCAACGGCACCTCGGTCACCGTGCGCGGGCGCCACCCACATTTGCTTTCTGCCTTGCGGGAGGAACTCGACGTCACCTCGCCCAAAGATGGCTGCTCGCCCTCGGGGCAATGCGGCTGTTGCACGGTCATCATCGACGGCAAGGCGGTGGTGTCGTGCCAGACGTCGCTCGACAAGGTTGCCGGCGCCAACGTCACCACGCTTGAAGGTGTCGACCAAGCCGAACGCGATGCGTTCGCCAATGCCTTCGCGGCGTGTGGCGGTTTGCAGTGCGGGTTCTGCATCCCCGGCATCGTCATGCGCGCCAAGGCGCAGATCGACAAGAAGGGCTCCGGCCTCACCCGAGACGGCATGAAGCCGCACCTGGGCGCGCATCTGTGCCGCTGCACCGGCTACGTCAAGATCCTCGACGCCATCGAAGCGGTCGCTCAGGGAACGGTGTGCACGCCGGAACTCTCAGGAGTCATCGGCGGGCGGGGCGCCAAGTACGAGGCGGCGGAACTCACGCTCGGCGACCGCGGCTACGTCGACGACATCCGGGTGCCCGGCATGCTCCACGCCGCTTTGCATCTCACCAGCCACGCACGCGCCACCGTCATCGGCATCGACCCCGCTGCGGCACTCGCCTCTCCCGGCGTGACGGCGGTTTTCACGGCCGCCGACATCCCCGGAGATCTACGCGTCGGCATCATCTACAAAGACTGGCCGGTGATGATTCCCATCGGCGGCACCACATCGTGCGCCGGAGATGTGCTCGCCATCGTGGTGGCCGACACGCGAGATCAGGCCCGGGCCGCGGCCGAACTCGTCGAGGTGTTCTACGACGTGCATACCCCCAACACCGATGCCGCTGCTGCGCTCGCCGACGATGCTCCGCTGTCGGTATGGGGTACCAAGTCGAACACGTTGTCGGTGAGCGCGTACCAGCGTGGCGTCGACGTGCAAGCTGCCATCGCGGCCAGCGCGTTCACGGTGCACGAGACGTTCCACACGCAGCGCATCGAACACGCCTTCCTCGAGCCCGAATCCACACTGGCGGTACCGTCGGGTGAGCACCAGGAAGACGACGGTCAACGCAGGCTGCACGTGTACTCCGGTGGCCAAGGCGTGTGGGACGACCGCAACGACATCGCATCCGTACTCGGCCTCGAGGAGTCGGAACGACAGCGAGTCACGGTGGAATTGGTGTCCAACGGCGGCGCGTTCGGCGGCAAGGAAGACATGAGCAACCAGGCCCACGCTGCGCTTGCAGCCTGGCTGCTCGATCGGCCGGTGAAGTGCACGCTGTCGCGCGAAGAGAGTTTCCGCATGCACGCAAAACGCCATCCGATCTCGCTCACCTACAGCGCCGGCTGTGACGCCGACGGCAAGCTCACCGGGCTGCACGTGCGCGCCATCGGCGACTCGGGTGCCTATGCCAGCGTCGGCATGAAAGTGCTCGAACGCGCAGCCGGGCATGCTTGCGGGCCGTACTCGTGGCAGGGCATCGATGTGGAAGCCGTCGCCGTCCGCACGAACAACCTGGTGTGCGGCGCGTTCCGCGGGTTTGGCGCCAACCAGGCTCAGTTCGCCATGGAGGGCGTGCTCGACCGACTGGCCGAGCAAGTCGGAATCTCTGGCTGGGAGATGAGGAAACGCAACGTCATTCGACCGGGGCAAGAGTGGGGCCCCGGCCAAATCATGGACGACGGCGCAGGAGGTGCCGAAGCGTGCCTCGACGAAATTCGTGCCTCGTACGAAGCGGCGGTCGCATCGGGTAAAGCGGTCGGGCTGGGTCTGGGCATGAAGAACTCCGGGCTCGGCAACGGGTTTCGTGAGGTGTCTGGGGCCGTGGTCCGGTTCCGTTCCAGCGACGGTCGAGTGGAAGTGCGTCACGGTTGGACCGAGATGGGCCAGGGCGTCCACACCGTTGCCCTGCAGGTTGCGGCGGAAGAGTTGGGTATCAACCCCGACCGCATTGACGTCATCGTCGACACCACCCGCGACCTCGGGTTCGGCCAAACCACCGGTTCGCGCGGCACATTGATGACCGCAGGCTCGGTGCAACGTGCGTGCGCGGCCGCACTGGCTGCCGACTGTGCGCCCGACGTCGACCACCACGGCGAATGGTTGGTCGACTGGACGCAGAAACTCGGCGACCCCGCCATCACCAACCCCACCATCCACTCCTGCTTCTCGTTCGCTGCTCAGATGGTCATCGCCGAACCCGGGCACCGGGAAGATCGAAAAGATCGTTGCGGTCCACGACGTGGGCCGCGCTGTGAACCCGCAACTGGTGGAGGGTCAGATACAGGGCTCGGTCCACATGGGCCTGGGTTACGCGCTCAGCGAAGACTTCCCCACCGACCCAGAAACCGGCTTCCCCACCAACATGACTCTGCGGTCTCTCGGCATTCTCCGGGCAAAGGACGTACCCGAGATGGAAGTACGCATCGTCGAGGTGCCACAACCAAAGTCGCCTTATGGCATCAAAGGGGTAGGCGAGATCGGCCTCGTCCCCACGGCCCCAGCCGTCGCAGCGGCCCTACGAGCAGCGACAGGCGAGTGGCACACCAGCCTCCCCATGCGCACCAGCAGGAACGAAGACAACGAAGGCAACGACGCCTGACGAGCCGCGGTCGCGTTCTCAGGCGCCATTCACCCCAAAACGCGACACAGCGCCAAACCCACCGGGTCGCGTTCTCGGCGCCATTCACCCCAGAACGCGACACAGCGCCAACCCCCAGCCGGGTCGCGTTCTCAGGCGCCATTCACCCCAGAACGCGACACAGCGCGCCAAACCGTCAGATGCAACCAGGCAGACTCTCACGATGAAGTCAGGACGTCGGTTCGTGGTGCTAGGTCTCACCGGTTGTGGACTGCTGGCTACCAGCTCCTGCTCTTCGAACGACCCTGCCGCGCTGGCGACCGTCGAAGTCAGCACCACGACGACCGGTGGCCCGGCGACATCCGGCAGCTCGACGACAAGCAGTTCGACGACAAGCACTGTTCCACGGACGACATCAACCTCCTCCACCTCCTCGACCTCATCGTCGACGACCTCGACGACCTCGACGACGTCAACGTCGACCAGCACCTCGACGACGAGCACATCCACCACGGTGTCAGCACCCGTTCCGCCAACCACGTCAACCATGCCGACGACCGTGGCGCCGCCCCCACCTCAGGTCATTCCGCCGGCCGTCATCCCATACGTGCCGCTCGATCTCACGGCGTCATCGATCGAGATCGGCTACTCAGTGCAGGGTCGGCCGATCGTGGCACAACGATCCGGTGACCTCGGCGGTCGCAGGGTGCTGGTGATCGGGGTGATCCACGGCAACGAGGACGCCGGCGTTGCCATCATTGAACAGCTGCGGAGCGAACCGCCACCGGCCGGAGTTGAGCTCTGGACGATCGAGTCGATGAACCCCGACGGGCAAGCCATCCTCGATCGCCAAAACGCGAACCAGGTCGACCTGAACCGGAACTTCCCCTACAACTGGGGCCCGCTCGGCCAACCCGGCGACGGTCAATACTCAGGCGTCGGCCCAGCGAGCGAGCCCGAAACGCAAGCGATGGTGAACTTCATCACCCAGCTGCGACCCGATATCGCGATCTGGTACCACCAAGACTTGTACGTGATCAGCCCGTCGACGGGACGTGACGGCCGCATCCGGGCGCGCTACGCCGAGCTCACCGGCTTGCCGCTCGGCGAGATCAGCGGCGGCACCTACACCGGCATCGCCGCCACATGGGCTCGCCGAGAACTCGAGCCCGACGGCTCAGTGGCCTTCATCGTCGAACTCGGCGAAACCCTCAGCGCCGAAGAAGCCGTGACCCACTCCAACGCCGTGAAGACCATCGGGTCCGAGGGCTAAGACCACCGCGTCGCGTTCCGAGGCGCTATTCGCCCAAGAACGCGACGCGCCCTGCCCAACCATCCGCCGTGTCGCGTTCCCAGACGCCATTCGCCCGAACGCGACACGCCCTGCCCAACCATCCGCCGGGTCGCGTTCCCAGGCGCCATTCGCCCAAAACGCGACACGCCCTGCCCAACCATCCGCCGTGTCGCGTTCCCAGGCGCCATTCGCCCAGGAACGCGACACACCCTGTCAGGCTGCCTAGAAGTCGGAGTAGACCCGGCCGATCGGGGGTGGATTGGAGAACCCACTCACCGGGCACACCACCAGCGCCGACGGATTGTGGACCATCACCAGCCCCTCCGTCCCCACCGCTATCACCGGTCGCTTCACCCAAAACGTGTACGACGTGGCTGACAGCGGGCAGGCACTTCCGATACGGGGGTCGACTGCCGCATTGACGCTGTCGTTGGTGTCGAGTACTTCAGGCCCCGACCACGATCCGGCAACGGCGCAGTTGGCAGTACACGACCACAGATTGATGTCGCGCTCATCGACGGTTGCCAGGTAGACGGCATCCCCAACCGTATGGATGTACCCGCCGTCGTCGCCTTCGTCCACCGCGCCGATGGCAAATGATTGCCACATCGTTCAGGTCGAAGCAGTCGATGGCGTTGTCGGCCGTGTCGCAACTGAGCACGGTGTAACGACCGTTGTACGGGATCTGCGGAACCAATGACAGGTGCCCTGCTGGAAGCCGAGATACAGCCGACCGGCGTCGGAGATGTCCAGGGTGATCGTGTAGAGCGTGCCCTTCGTGAGGAACCCGAGGTCGAGACGTACCAGTTGCCTGACTCGTGCAGCCCGATTCACAGCGGGCGTACTTGAGCACGTTGTTGCCGCCGCCTCGGCTCCTGGGTAGATGAATGCGTGGGTGACGCCGTCACTGTCGACCACGGCGTTCTTCGGGGTTGTTGATCGATGAAACCCAGCGTCCAGTTGCCGAAGTTCGAACACGTCGCTGAGCACTCGTAGTAGACGCCGGTGTCCGACAGGAACGACACCTTGCCGGAAGGCTGCACCATGAAGGTCTTGTTGGTGTTGATCGTGGTGGAGCCGTCGCGAGATGCTCGACAAATCGGTGAACGTCCAACTCGCTTTCACCGAACAGTTCGAAGCACAGGTGTAGTAGCGCAACTCGAGGCCCTCCCCTCCTGATTCAACACCCTCGACGAGCATGTGCACGCGGCCGCTGGCGTCGACACCAAGCCCGGACGGACCGATGGTGAGCGTGTTGGGCAGGGTCGCCTCGTCCAACAGTTCCACCACATTCCAGTTGCCTGGAACGTGACAGTTGGCGGTGCAGCTGCCGTAGTTCACACGCTGCGCATATCCATCTTCGAAAGCCAGATGCATCCGGCCGTCGGGCCCGGCCGCCAACTGCTGCCCATAGAAGCCCGGGTCGAGGAATGTGCCGATCCCACCGGCCTGCGGCACCGTGGTCGTGGTTCCACCGCCCGGCAGCGTTGTCGTTCCGCCGCCTGGCAGGGTGGTTCCACTGCCTGGGAGCGTGGTGGTGGGGCCTTGACCAGATGCTCCTGGCACGAAGCCGGAGACGTCGGCGATGACGTGGGCGGCTCCGAGCGAGTAGATGCACACCTTGCCGTCGGCGCCTACTTTGGCCAACGCAGCGTTGGGAACCACTTGTCCGGCCCCGTAGTTCACCGTCGAGGTGGTGGGGCGCGTTTCACCGCACGGGTACACCGTGAGGAATCCGGGGCGATCGGGGAACACGGCGGTGACGTTGAGCATGACTGCTGATGCGTCGTTCGGAATTCCGTGACGACCGGTGACCTTGACCGAGACCTCTTGGCCGGCGCCAACGATGCCACCGCCTTTGTCCTGGCCGTCGACGGTCGGCGCATCGGCACCGGACCGGTGTCGAGCAGGCGGCCTGGCGACAGCGTGAACAACGTCGATCCGGCTGGCGCATACCCGGTGACGTCGGCGATGACGTCGGTCGCTGCAAGCGAGTAGATGCACACCTTGCCCCCGGCGCCAACTTTCGCGAGCGCTGTGTTCGCAACCACCTGGCCGGTGCCATAGTTCACCGACGACGTCGTCGGCTGGGGTTGTCCGCACGGGAACGCGGTCAAGAACCCTGGGCCATCCGGGAAGACCGCGGTGAGGTTCAACATGACCGACGACGCGTCGGCTGGAATGCCGTGGCGGTCGGTCACCTTCACCTCGACCGTCTGGTTCGCTCCCACCCGCTGGCCGGGAAGCCCCTGACCATCGACGGTCTTCGCGAAATCCCCAACTCGAGTCTCGAACAGTCGGCCAGGGACAATCGGGTTCACGCTGCCGCCATCTGGTACGTACGCAGTGACGTCTACGACGATGTCGGCTGCCGCCAACGTGTACACGCACACCTCACCGTTGGTGCCGAGTTTGGCAAGCGCCGCGTTGGCGACCACTTGTCCGGCCCCGTAGTTCACCGACGAGGTGCCGGGTCGATCGGAGCCGCATGGGAACACCGTGAGGAAGCCAGGACCAGCCGGGAACACTGCCGTGACGTTCAGCATCACCGCTTTGGCACTGAGGGGAATGTTGTGACGGCCGGCGACCTTGACGTTGATCGTGCTGTCGGCACCAACTCGGCCGGCCCCGAGCCCGACGCCGTCGATCGTGGTCATGCCTGGGCCCGACCGGGTTTCCAGCAGACGGGCCGGCACCAACGGCACGATTGCGGGCGTGGTGGCCGCAGTCGACGGCGCCCCGCCCGGCCACACGACGGTGCCAAAGAGCACGAGGATGGCACCCAGCAGCACGCCGAGGCGCGTTCGCCAGGCGGTGTCGGTCATTCCCGTCTTGGCAGGTGCCGAATTGAAGGGTGTCGAATTACGGTGTCGACTCGGTGCCGGTGCGTTGCGGTGTGAATTCCATGCACGGATCTTTGCAAACTCGCGTAGCGCGCGCATCCGTGGAAACCACATTCGTCGGCGGAAAGTGACACGGCCGGACCGGACCATTTAGCCCGGACCATTTACTCCAGACCATTCACCTCGGTGACGTGGTCGCCGACGCGTGCCAACGCTGCACCGTCAGGGAATCGCTGCGTGATGGCGCCCAGTTGATCCAGTACCGCATCGACGTCCGCTTCGATTTCCTGACCCACTTCCCCTGTCACACGCATCAGGTGTTCGGCAACGACCTGGCGCAGCTCGGTCGGCTCGATCCCAGCACGGTCAGCCACGAGTGCGGTCGGAGTGGCACCGCCACTGGCAACACCGAACCAGGAACGTCTGCACCGACACGGCGGAGTGCACGTGCAGGTTTCGATTGGTATGACCAGCTCTCCGGCGATCGTTGTGGGCTCCGCCTCCGGCGCAATCAGTACCAACATGAATCGATCCCCTTCGTTCCACTCGTGGTGTCCGTCAGGTATTCACCGGTCATCGGGTATTTTCACCGTGTCATCAGGTATTCACCTCGCCGGTCGACTGCGCGCACATCGTGACGAGACGGACCACCACACTCCGGTCTGCCACGAAATTCGCGTTGGACGACCGACGAGGTGTCAACACAGTGGCGGGCGAGTGTGACATTTCTGCGCGTTCCGGTCGACGATTCGCGCACAGATTCCTGCTAGCGACGGAGGCGCTCCCACCGACGTTCGATGTCTGCAGGGTCGAACAGCTCGAGTCGATCAGCTGGGATCATGCGCTCGTTCTCCTTGCTGATCGCGGCGTTGGCGGCACGCACCAGGTCGGCGAGCTCGGTTCGATTCGTCGCTCGCCAGAAGCCTTGACGCGCCTGGTTCAAGGCCCTCTGAGCTGCCTCAGCACGATCCTGACTGCGCTCACGCTGGACGAACTGCTCGGCCCACCACCCGTCGCGACGCGGCCGGTCGAGGTCTGGTAACGGCTTGCCGGCCAGGTGCGGCGTGTCGAGTTCGCCGTTGCGTGCCGCCTCCGCGAGGCGATCTTCGAGGCTCCGTTCCAGCCAACTCATGGGGAAAGAATAGTGAGTGGGCAACTGTCAGTCGGTGAAGAATGCCCAGAGTTCGATGCCACACTGCGGGGCGAAGGTCAAAGGAATCGCGCGGGCAGTGTCGTTGACTCGAAGCTCGAAGTCGGCTGGCGGGCTGGGGCTGCCAACTTCGCAACCGGTGACTTCGGAGATCCAGAGATGCGCCAGTTCGCCTGGGGCCAGCACCACATTCGGCTCGAGATCCTCGTCCGCATCAGGCGAGTCGCTGACGTCCACTTCGCATCGAACGCTTCCCCGGTTGACCAGATCGATCACCTGATCGGCCTCGGCGCTGGGCTCTACCGGGACGACCTCGATCTGGGTGGGATCGCATGGCCCGACAGTCTCGGGCGCTACAACCGTGCTCGCCGACACTTGGGTCTCGGCCAGTTCAATCGCAACTGGAACCGTGGTCGGCGCGATTGCCGCAGTAGACCCGGTCGTGGGGGTGGTCGCCGTGGTCGTGGTGGCTGCCGTCGAGCCAGAGTCGGCCTGGCTACAAGCACCCAACGAGCCCACGGCAGCGACCGCAAGCACCGCCGGCCGGCAGACAGAAGCGACGAGTTTCCAACCCACGGCCACACCGTACGGCAACACTTCGCAACACCACTTGCAGGCGAGTTCATACACAGTTCACAATTTGAACACGGATGAGTAACCACTCGGTGACATCGTGCCGTCGCCCCTACAAACGCAATCACCTACCAATTCCTGGAAGGACCCCTTCGTGGCGTACCAAGCTGAATACATCTGGCTCGACGGAACAGTGCCCACCGCACAGCTCCGCAGCAAGACCAAGATCATCGAAGACGGCAAAGAGCCCCCCATCTGGGGTTTCGACGGGTCGTCGACGAACCAGGCCACAGGTGACAAGTCCGACTGTGTGCTCAAGCCCGTGTTCGTGTGCCCCGACCCCATTCGTGGCGGCGCCAACGTGCTCGTCATGTGCGAGGTCAACCTCGTCAACGGAAAACCCCACCCCACCAACACCCGCGCTGCCGCTCGCCTCGCAGCCAAGAAGTACGCCGCCGACGACATGTGGTTCGGCCTCGAGCAGGAGTACACCATGCTCCGCGCCGACGGCACCGCACTCGGCTTCCCGGCCGGCGGCGGCTACCCCGCCCCGCAGGGTCCGTACTACTGCGGCGTGGGCACCGGCCGTATCGTCGGCCGTGACATCGTCGAAGAGCACACCCAAGCTTGCCTCGATGCCGGCCTGAAGATCTCGGGCACCAACCCCGAGGTCATGCCCGGCCAGTGGGAGTTCCAGATCGGCCCGGCCGGCGTCACCGAAGTGGGCGACCACATGAACATCGCCCGCTGGTTGCTGCACCGCATCGCCGAGGAGTACGACGTCATCATCAGCTTCGCCGCCAAGCCCGAAAAGGGCGACTGGAACGGCGCTGGTTGCCACACCAACTTCTCCACTGTCGCCATGCGTGAGAGCTACAGCGCCGTGATCGACGCCTGCGAAGCGATTGGCGGCAACTTCCTCGAACTGGTCGAGAACTACGGCGACGGCATCAAGGAACGCCTCACCGGCGCACATGAGACCGCGCCGTGGAACAAGTTCAGCTACGGAGTGTCAGACCGCGGTTCGTCCATCCGTATCCCGTGGCAGGTCGAACAAGATCAGAAGGGCTACGCCGAAGACCGCCGCCCCAACGCCAACTGTGACCCGTACCTCGTGGCTCGCCTCATCACCGAGACGGTGTGTGGGGCCGCCGCACCAAAGGCTGCACCAAAGCCCGCTGCCAAGAAGGCTGCGGCCAAGAAGTAATCAGCTGACCGTAGGCGGCACCGGCCGTCGGACGATCTACTGATTTCACCTGCGACGAGGGTCTCGATTTCGATCGGGACCCTCGTTCGACTTTTCCTACACGACCCCAACGACCAGACTGGTGAAGTGAGCCGAATGCTCGATCAGCAACGTGACTATGTGCTTCGCACCGTCGAAGAGCGAGGGGTGCGCCTGGTGCGCCTCTGGTTCACCGACGTGCTCGGCAATTTGAAGAGCTTTGCCATCAGCCCTGCCGAACTCGAGAACGCCCTCGAAGACGGTATGACGTTCGACGGTTCCGCAATCGATGGATTCTCACGCGTCCAAGAATCTGATGTGCTGGCAGTTCCAGACCCAGACACGTTCGAACTCATCCCGTGGAGCGAGCCGGGCGCAGCCGAGGCCCGCGTGTTCTGCGACATCCACAGCCTCGATGGCTCGCCGTTCCAAGGCGACCCGCGCCAGGTGTTGCGACGCCACATGCAAACCGCTCACGATGCGGGGTACACGTTCTACGTCGCCCCCGATATCGAGTTCTTCTACTTCGAGCCACCGGTGGAGGGCCAGCGCCCGGTACCGCTCGACAACGGCAGCTATTTCGACCTCACCACACGCGACGCCACAGGCAATCTGCGCAAACAGACCATCCGCAAGCTCGAGCAGATGAGTATCCCCGTGGAGTACAGCTTCCACGAAGATTCGCCCAGCCAGCAAGAGATCGACCTGCGCCACACCGACGCGCTCACCATGGCAGACAGTGTCATGACGTTCCGTCTCGTGGTGAAAGAGGTTGCCGCCAGCCAGGGTGTGCACGCCACGTTCATGCCCAAGCCCCTCGAGGGTGTTCAGGGGTCGGGTATGCACATGCACATGTCGTTGTTCCGAGGCGATGACAACGCGTTCTACGACCCCGAAGCCGAACATCACTTGTCGCCCGTTGCCAAGTCGTTCATGGCCGGGCTGCTCGTCCACGCCGCGGAGATCACCGCGATCACCAACCAAACGGTCAACAGTTACAAACGGTTGGTGCCCGGTTTCGAAGCGCCGGTGCACATCAGCTGGGCTCGCAACAATCGCAGCGGTCTCATCCGTGTACCGGTGGCGAAGAAGGGAAACCCAACCGCCACCCGCATCGAGTACCGCTCGCCAGACCCGGCGTGCAACCCGTACCTCGCGTTCTCGCTTCTTCTGGCTGCTGGCATGCGTGGCATCCGCGAGGGCTACGAACTTCCGGAAGAGGCCGACTCCAACCTGTTCGAGATGGACGACACCGCGCTCGCCAAGCTCGGCATCGCCCAGCTGCCACAATCGCTGTCAGACGCGCTGGCGGTGATGGAGAAATCGGAGCTGGTGTACGACGCGTTGGGCGAGCACATATTCGAATGGTTCTTGCGCAACAAGCGTCGCGAATGGCGCGAGTACAAGACCCATGTCAGCCAGTTCGAGTTGCGTCGCTACTTGGGGTCGCTGTGAGCAAAACCAGCGGCGCTGGATTGATCGCCGTCTACGCATCTACCGTCGCGCCCGAGCTCGCTCGCTCACTCGACCTTGGTGGGTTCTCGTGGAAAGGGGTCTCGTCGGCCGATGAGGCAGCCGAAAACGAACCGAGCAACGGTTGGTACGGCGTCATCATCGATTGCTCGGGTGACTCCGAAGGCGCATGGGCCTTCGCGCGTTCGGTTCGAAAATCAGACAGTGCCGGCATCAAGGTGCTGGTGCTCGTGACGGGAGCCCAGATCGCCGAACTCAACTTGCGTGACGAGCTGTTCGACGACTTCTGTTTGTCGCCGTTTCATCCGGCCGAGTTCGAGGCGCGGCATTCGACATCTGCTGTGGAGCACCGGCGATGCGGTGGTGCGAACCGAACTGGTGGAGTATGGCGATCTCGTCCTGAATCTCGAGACGTACCAGGCCACGATCAGTCACCGGCCGCTCGACCTCACGTACATGGAGTACGAGCTGTTGAAGTTTCTTGCGCAGAACCCAGGCAAGGTCTTCACCCGGGAACTGCTGCTGTCGAGGGTGTGGGGCTACGAGTACTACGGCGGAGCACGCACCGTCGACGTGCACATTCGACGTTTGCGGGCAAAGCTCAGCGAAGAACACGCCGGCCTCATCCAGACCGTGCGCTCGGTGGGCTACCGCTTCGGTCAGTCGCGCTGGAACAGCTAGATCGTCGGTTCCTAAGCAGGCCCGAAGCGGGCAACCACTTCGTCGCCGATCACTGTCGCGAACTTGGTCTGCCCGTCGTTGGACAGGTGCACTCCGTCGTCGTTGATGAGGCCGGGGTCGTCGCCGTACTGGAACCAGTTGATCACCGACATGCCGGGCCGGGCAGCTGCTGCCTCGCGGAGCACGTCATTTGCTTCGATGCTGCCTTCCACACGCGACTTGATCCATACGTCAACCCAGATCACCGGAACACCAGTTGGGATGAGCGCGAGCAACTCGTCGACATCCGCACGGAACCGGTCGGGGGACTCTTGCCCCCCGACGTCGTTGGTGCCGAGCGCGATCACCCAGAGGTCCGGGTCGATCGAATCCTGCATGTTGGTCACCGCTTCGACGCCCGAGGTCAGGTCGTCGAGCGACTTGTTGGTGCGACGATTCTCGGCGGCGTCGAACTCGACAACATCCATCGATGTCGCCCGGAGAACACCCCTGATGTCTTCTTCGGCTGACAACGCCAACGAATCACCCACGACGACCACCGTCTCCGGTCGCACAGCGACCACTTCCAGATCACCGGCAGCGCCGGGAGGCGACACCGGGCCGACCGAATCCAGCACGTCGAGCGGAATCACCTCAGGGTTCGTTGTTGCCACTGGGTCGCCCGATTCCCCGTCGTTGCCTCCACAGCCCGACGTGACGACAAGCCCGACGAGCGCGAGTGAAGCGGCGAACATTGCAGAACGGGAAATCACGGGTGACAGTCTGGCTGCAATACGACCAGCTTCAACGTCACGCCGAATCGTCGGGCTGAATCGTCGGGCTGAATCGTCAAGCAAGAAGTTGAATGCGCCGCGACACGTTCTCGTGCTCGGCGAGCAGGTCGTCGACCCGGGCCGACACCGAGCGCGCCATCACGAACGACGAACTCACCGTTCACGATCGTGTGTTGCGCGAACGCAGGCCCGCACCGCAGCCAGGCCTCGATCGGGTCTGCCAACGCCCCTGCGAACAGCGGGCCCGTGAGCGACCAGACCGCGAGGTCGGCCACTGCGCCAGGTTCGAGCACGCCGATTTCGCCGGTGCGGCCGAGGCACGCCGCACCCCCGAGCGTGGCGATTTCCAGGGCCATGCGCGCGGTTCCTGCCGCTGCTCCGTCTCGAAGCTTGGCGAGCAGCATTGCTTGACGTGCTTCCAACCACAGCGACGCCGAATCGGCCGATGACGACCCGTCGACGCCAAGGCCCACCGGCACGCCCGCTGCCCGAAGCGCAACGACAGGGGAGATACCCGACGCCAAGATGAGGTTGCTCGAAGGACAGTGCGCGGCGCCGACTCCGGCGCGGCCGAGCCGAGCAATCTCATCGTCGTTGGGCATCACGCAGTGCGCAACCCAAGTTCGATCGGTCGCCCAGCCGGTGCGTTCGAGATACTCCATGGGGCGGCAGCCGAACGTGGCCAAGCTGAACTCGTCGTCTTCGGCGTTCTCGGCAAAGTGTGTGTGCAGGCGCACATCGAGCCGCTCGGCGAGTTCGGCAGTGCGCACCATGAGGTCTTCGGTGACCGAGAACGGCGAGCACGGGGCCAGCGCCACACGCGTCATGGCGCCCCAGGAACGGTCGTGGTGTTTGGCGACCGCTGCCTCGCACGCCGCGAGAATGGAATCATCGTCACTCACCACATGGTCGGGCGGGAGGCCGCCGTCTTTCTGAGACAGCGACATCGAACCTCTGGTGGGATGAAATCGCATACCGATGTCGCGTGCTGCTTCGATCTCTGCTGTCAGCAGATCACCAGCGCCGTGCGGGTGCAGATAGAGATGATCGGTTGAGGTGGTGCACCCTGACAATGCCAGTTCTGCCAAGCCGACCCAGGCCGAGACATACACCGCCTCGGTGTCGATGGCGGCCCACAGCGGATAGAGCGACTGCAGCCAGCCGAACAACGGTTTGTCGGTCATGGGCGGGTACGCCCGTGTGAGGTTCTGGTACAGGTGGTGGTGAGTGTTCACCAAACCGGGTGTGACCAAGCAGCCTCGAGCATCGACTACCTGGGCAGCCGCAGGCGGCTCGCCGGCACCGACCGATTCGATGAGCCCGTTGGTGATCGAGACGTAGCCGTTTGCAATTTCGCGACGACTGGCGTCGAGCGTGGCAACGCAGCGAGCGTTACGAATGACCAGGTCGGCCATTTCAATCATCCGGGTCAGTCACTCGGGTCAGTCGTCGAGTTGCAACAACTCGCTGCCTTCGTGACGGATTTCGCCGTCACGCTGCAGGAAGAAGCCGATGATCGCCGAAGCCACGCCACCGCTCATGAGGACGAGCGTGGGGAAGATGAGCAAAACGACGACGATCGCGATTGCACCGGGCATGGCGCTCAGGCTAGTGGAAAATTCAGAGCGGCTTGTAGACGACTGCCTCGATCTCGACCTGTCCGCCGGCAGGGAGTTCCCGCACGGCGATGGTGGATCGTGCGGGGCGATGACCGCCGAACCCGGCAACGTACGCGTCGTTGAACGTGGCGAACGCGTCCATGTCGATGAGAAAACACGTGGTCTTCACCACATCGGTGAGGCTGGCGCCCATCTCACTCAAACGCTCGGCCAGGTTGGCCACTGATTGCGCTGTCTGCCCGGCGACGCCGCCATCGACCAATGCGCCGTCGCGGAGGCCGAGTTGCCCCGAAACGAAAATGAAGTCTCCAGCGCGAACAGCAGGCGTATACGGACCAAGCGGTTTGTTCATACCGCGACCGTAGCCGCAGCAGAAGTCGCAATCAGGCAGTGGGCCAGTGAGGGACAAAGCCTCGATTGCGCCCACGCAGCCGCGGTGACAGCGGCGAACACGGCATCGCTGCCGTTCACTGCTTCACGTTCTTCGTCGGTGATCTCGATGTTGATCGTTGGCGTGTCGACTGCCCGCAAGACACCAAATGACCGCATCGTGAGATCGTGAGGAACCCCGTCAGCGTCGACCGACAACGCCTCGGAGGTGACCATGCCGAGCGCCATGTGTGCAGCGCCGACGCAGTAACTGCGAAGCACGACCTCGCTCTGTACCTCGCCGCAAGCCACCGATACGTCGATGGAACCGTCGGACGCAACAGTGGCCGAGGCCGTGGCGCCAGCTGGCGACGTGACGGTGAAGGAGGGTCCCGGCTGCAACGTGGCGCACACCGCGGCTACCTCAGCCCACACAGCTCCGCGCAGAGCGAGCGACGTCGGCGGGCCCAGCACCGCGACCTCTTGGACCTCGATGAGCGGAAACCAGTGGGTCATGAGTTCCCTTACCCCGGGTGTTGCGGCAACACGCAGAACACCGGTTCCGTCTGCCCGCACACCAATCGCGAGCGGCGGACGTTTCGGGCCGAGTCGAACAACGTCTTCGCGGGTGTTGAGCACCCGGACGGCACGGCCGTGTTCGTCGGCCAGTCGTCGGGCGACCTCACCAAGTGCGCCGTCGGCCTTCCCGCCGAAAGCACCGCCGTTACCGTGGCTCGACATCGGTTCCCCGCCCGGCTCACACCACGACGCGTCCGGCTCGAGGTATGCGGGCTCGACCCAAGTTGTCTGCACCATGCGATACCAGTCGCCCGGGGGGATGTCGATGGGCCACGAAACCGGAGCCGTCGTTCGTCGGCCCTGCACCTTGCCGCTCAGCCGACGCGCCTCATCGATCGTTGCGCCAACCACCCACTCACCGCTCGCATCGCGCACCGCGACGAGGCAACCGGTCGGTGCCGTGTCGTCAGCGAATCCACCTCGCCCAAACGCGACGTCTGCTCCGACCGACTGCGGAACGCCGCCTTCCAGCAGCGCCCGACGACTGTCGCTACGAACCGCGTTGACGTGAGGTGAACCGACATCGAGTTCTGGAGCCGAAGGACCGGAATCGAACGTGACGACGGCATCCACGATCGTTTGCCAACCGGTGCAACGGCATTGGTGCGCCAGCAGCATCTGTTCTACCGCCGAACGATCGGCGCGCTTCTCGCCGGTCATCGCGGCGGCGCGCATGATGATGCCCGGAGTGCAGAACCCGCACTGCGTTGCGCCACACGACGAAAACTGTTCCGCCCACGCGTCTGCGTCAGGCAGCGCCTCGATCGTGGTGACCGAACGCCCCCGCACGCGTGTCACCGGCGTGACGCAGGAAACGCGTGGCTGACCGTCGACCCACACCGTGCAACAGCCGCACTGACCTTGTGGGCTGCATCCGTCTTTGACGGAGTGGAAACGCAACTCTTCACGAAGCGCGTCGAGCAGCGAACCGGTAGCCGGAACAGACACGCCGACGTCGTTGACGCTGAACTCGACCGTGGGCACCTCGTGCTCGTCACTCAGAGGCGCGGCCACTTCCGAGCGATGCGATCAGGGTGGTGTACGCCTCCCATTGACCGGTGGCGAGCAAGCCGGCTTGCTCGGGCCACGATGTGGGTTCGTGCATTTTGAAACGAGGCCCCGCCTCGGCGAGCATCGTGCGTAGCAGCGACACCTCGGTCGCAGCCAGGTCGGCCCAGGTATGGATGCCGATGTTGTTGCACAAGCCAGCGATCGCGGGCCCAATGCCTTCGATTGCGGTGAGGTCGTCGAGCTTGATCTTCCTCCCAATGACCGACGCCGCTGCCACCAAGTTGAGCTCGGTGAACTCAGGCTCAGCGGGCGACTCGACCGGAGACTCACCTTCGACCGGAAGGTCCGCCGCGATGTCCGCTGCGACGTCCACTTCGATGTCAGCTTCGATGTCAGCTTCGATGTCAGCTTCGAGTTCGGCTTCCGCGACGGCGATGTCGGCTGGGTCAGCCAGCTGCTCGAGTGGTTGTTCGACCGACTGCACCGTCGATGGTACGGAACTCGCTGCCTTGAAGGCAGCGAGTTCAGAGGCGAGCCGGTCGCGTTCGCCAATCACCGGCTCGAGGTTGGCGTTGCGAGCCCGCAGACGATCGAGTTCGGAGTGGTCGGCGCGCACCACGCGCAGCTTTCGCATTTGGCGCGTCGCCGCGATGCTGCGCAACAACCAGCCGATCACGATGCCCAACAGCAACGCGAGGAGGAACCAACCAAGCCCCTTCATCAAGGTGTACGGCATGGTTTGGCTTCCTTTCGAAGAGGTGTCACTGTGACACCGCAATTCGGAACTCGACTCGGCGGCTCGCCGGTTTGTCTTCCACTCCGTCAACCAGCACTGGCTGTTCGCTGCCAAAACCTTCAGAGGTGACCGTGTCGGCTGGCAGGCCACGGGCGACGAGCGAGTCGGCTACCACAGCTGCTCGCTCCTGGCTCAGCGAGAGGTTCGTCGCGGCCGAGCCGTCGCTGTCGGTATGGCCCTCGACCGCTGTGGTCACTCCGCCCACTTCAAGGATGGTCGCCGTGATGCGTGCGAGGATGGCGTCGGCCGACGGCTCGAGAACGGCCGAACTCTGCTCGAACAGGATGGGGTTGGCCGCGACGTAAGCGTTGAGGTCGCTTTCCAGCTCGGCCGCTGTTTCGGCCGTGCCCATCGGGCGCGGTTCCAGTGAAGTAGTCGCGCCTGCTGCCTCGGACGCAGCCGCCACGGCGTCGCGGTTGGCTTCGGTGGCATACGTTCCGTTGACGTACCACTCGGTTCCGTTGACGCCGACACTTCCCGCAACGAGGTTGAGCCGCATCGCAACGATCAACTCGTTCAAGATTGCCGCGCGCTCGGCAGACACGCCCTGGGCTGCGTCGACGGCGAGCGTGTCGATGACGTTGGCGGCCGCTACCCCAAACGCCGCAGTGTTCACCAACTGCTGGCGAGCTGCCTCGCTGTCGACGACGCCAGCGAGGGTGATCGTGCCATTGTCGAACGTCGCATCGACTGTGGCTTGCTCCGTGGGAGCGAGGTCTTCGGCGACGTCGTCAGGAACGAGCACTTGATTGATGGAATAGACCGCACCGTTGGTGGCGGTGAACGGGCCGCCCGTGACCGTGGCCCCTCCGACAGTGATCAAGCCACCCTCGTTGATGACTTCCAGTTCGGTTCCGTCGAGTGCAGTCAACGACCCCGTGACGAGGTCTGTGGGAGCGAGATTTCCACTGACCATGTGGCTCCGCAACACCCGGTCACGCACCGATGGCTCGGAACGCAAGATAGCCAACATGTCTGGCGCGACCTCTTCGAACGCATCGTTCGAGGGCGCGAAGACGGTGACAGGAGCCGCGGACTCGGTGCTCAACTCGTCGGAAATCTCCGACTCACTGACCAGCAAGGCAAACGAGGAGAACTGCGGGTCGGCGGCAAGGGCATCGAACAGCGTGGGGTAGTCGACGACGGTGTCTCCGACGGTGGTGGCACTGGAGTCGTCCGAAGAATTTGCCGTACTCGTGTCGGCGGAGTCACTGACCGTTCCAGCAGTACCCGATCCGGCTGTGGTGTCGCTGTCACCCGACGTCGGCGACTCGGCGGCGGTACTGACCCTGCACGAACGGTCCAGTTCGACGGAGCGAACCCCCCACACTTCGTAGGCAGCGTCGAGAGTGCCTTCGGGATCCGCGAGAGGCGCCTGGCAGGTGAGCGTTCCGTCTTGACCTGAGAATTTGGCGGTGATGCCGCCGATTCCAGCTGCGGCGAGTTCCGCCGGCACGCGCTGCTCGAGGTCGTCTTCGATGCGGTTGTTGAAGATCGGAGCGCCGACCACGTACAGAGCAAACGCTGCCAAGCCACCCAAACTGAGGACGCGACGTCGGTAGCTGGACTCGGGCTGACGACTTGCCACCCGCGGCGGCTTCAGTTCAGGAGAAGCTTTGGCCGCAGCCGCAGGTGCGTTCCGCGTTGGGGTTGGTGATGGCGAAACCCGACTGGTCGAGACCATCTTTGTAGTCGAGCGTGGCGCCCTGCAGCAGTTGCGCCGAAGCTGGGTCTACGACGACCCGAACCGATTCGCCATAGCTGGCCTGCTCGTCGTCGGCTGCGATATCGCCATCGAAGAACATCTCGTATGAGAATCCGCTACAGCCACCCGGGCGCACTGCGACGCGGAGGGCCAGGTCTTCGGCGTCTTCTGCGGCCAACAATTCCTTGACCTTGACTGCTGCATTATCGGTGAGTGTGATCATCGTTGCTCTCCCAAATGAATCGACGTGATGATTCGAACTGAATTGGATGCTATCGCACAGGTTGCGGGATGGGGGTGGCGGTGGCGATAGCGGGGGCGACCGAGACCTGGCACGGGGTGCGATCGACCACGCTGCAGAACTCTCGAACTTCGGTGTCGCCCATCGCAGCGACAAACCCAGCGATGAGCCCGTGATGCAGGCTGCACACGAGTTTGGGGTGCTGAGCAGCGAGATCGCCGAATGGGCACTGGGCGAATGCCACGATGGCCGAGTCGGGGTCGTCGCTGAACGCCTCGGCAACGACTGGGTCGAACCCGAGCAGATCGAGGTCTGACACCAGCGCCTCGAGACTGGACGGCGCGGATGCGTACGGGCGAGCGCGTAGCGCGCCTTCGTCGCTGCCGGTGGCGAACGCGTCGTCTGGCCCGCCGCCCAATCGTTCGGCCATCGCCAGCACCATTCTTGCGAGAACTGGCATCACGGGCGGTTCGAGGCCCAACGACGGAGCATCGGCCGCGAGCGAATACCTGTGCTGGGGCCGACCGACGTCGCCGCGCCCATCGACGGCAACTGCGACGAGGCCAACATCACGCATACGTTCGAGATGTGGACGCACCGTGTTTGGGTGCAGTTCGATCATGTCGGCGATTTCGGCAGTGGTGAGCGCCTTGGCCGAGCGGGCGAGTTCCAAGTAGATCGCATAGCGGGTGTTGTCGCCGAGCGTCTTGAACAAGTTGAGACGCGAACTGTGCTCACCAACGGGCTCGGCAACGTGCTCACCAATGTTCTCGTTGGTGGATTGTTCGCTCACCACATCGAGATTACACGGTGATCACCGGTAAAATGGTCGTCATGACACCGAACACCACCGAGCGAAGCGCGGCACCGCCTTCACGCGAGGAAGTGCTCGCGGTGCTTGCCAACGTCATCGACCCCGAACTCGGTTCAGACATCGTGACGTTGGGCATGGTGCCAGGTGTCGAGGTTGCCGCCGATGGCGTGGTCACCGTTGGCATCAAGCTCACCATCGGTGGCTGCCCGTTGCGGGCCGATATCAAGCGCGACGTTCAGCAGCGAGTCGGTGTGCACCCAGGCGTCACCGACGTCCGCATCGACTGGGGCGAGATGAACGCACAAGAGCGCTCGGAAGTGATGTCGAAAGCGCGCTGGAACGCTCGCGACAAGGCGCCCGACACCGACATTCCGCTGCGGTGCCAGGTCATCGCCGTCGGTAGCGGTAAAGGCGGTGTTGGCAAGAGTTCGGTCACCGTCAATCTCGCCACAGCCATCGCGGCCGCCGGGTACACCGTCGGTGTGCTCGACGCAGACATCTGGGGCTTTTCGGTGCCACGCCTGCTCGGCATTTCGGAGCGAATGGAAGCCAAACGGGTCGACGGGTTCGACAAGCCACGCATCATGCCCAACACCCGCAACGTCGGCACGGGCCAGTTGAAAGTCGTGTCCACCGGCTTCCTCGTCGACGAATCCACCGCGCTCATGTGGCGCGGACTCATGCTCACCAAGGCGGTCGAGCAGTTCCTTGCCGACGTCGCTTGGGGCGATCTCGACTACTTACTCATCGACATGCCACCCGGCACCGGTGACGTACAGATGGGCCTGGCCCGGCTGTTGCCGCGCACGTCGATGCTCATCGTCACCACTCCAGCGCTGGCAGCCCAGAAGGTCGCGCAGCGTGCCGCCGACATGGCGTATCGCAGCTTCCTACCGGTGCTCGGCGTGGTCGAAAACATGAGCGCGTTCACCTGCGATCACGGCGAGACATACGAACTCTTCGGCTCCGGTGGCGGCCAGGCGTTGGCCGACGACATCGGCGCTCCGCTCCTTGGATCCATTCCTCTCGAACCGGCCGTCGCCGCCGGCAACGATGCGGGTGCCCCAGTGGCGCTCGACGGCACCGGTGCCGCCGCCACTGCGTTCCGTGACATCGCCGCACGCATCATCTCCACCATCGCCCCGCCGAACGCGGCCGGAGCAGTCGACATGGCCGGCTGCTCAGCGCGGATGCTCGAATCAGTCGAAGTGGCCCTCGGGCCACGCCATACCTGAGCGGTACGTAACGCGGGTGCCTAACGCGGGGTTCGGAATCACGTACTCCGGAATGGGCGTAGCGTCGTAGCCCGCCTCGGTGGGAAGAATCACGTCGATGAACTCCTCGTTCGGCCCTAGCACCAGACGCGGCAACCGCTGGGCTGGACGCGGCTGCGCGGCTGCATCGGCCAAGGCTTCGGCAGCAGTACCAAACTGGGCGAGTCGCTTCATCGACACGATGGTGGGTGGGAACATGTTCAGCTCGCGAGCTGACCACATTCGCAGCGCATCAGCCGGACCTACCCACAAACTTGCGATCGTCTCGACATCGTCGTGGAGCGGAACCTGCGCTTCGGGTGCCTGGGCCATGAAGAAGCGGGTGTCGAACCGGCGACGCTCACCAACCGGCGTCACCCAATGGTCGACGAAGTGCATCTGATTGGTGAGCAACTGGAGGCCCTCAGTGAGACACAGGTCGAGCAGTGACAGTCGCCCTTCGTGGATTGCGTGACGGGCGTCGTTGAACCGGGCGATCACGTCGTCGTTCTCGAACCGCACCACGTCAGCGCCATCGACCGGGCGAGCCAACAGCACCCCGGCTTCTTCGAAACACTCGCGGATCGCAGCAACCATCCAGGCAAGACCACCGTGTTCCACACCAAGCCGAGTGGACACGGCCGCATCATCGTCGTCATCACACACTGGTTCGAACGCCTCGCCATGATCGGTGTCATCCACGCGGCCACCTGGGAACACATACATGCCGCGGGCGAACGACGCAGACATCGTGCGTTGCAACATGAACACTTCCAGCCCATCGTCACCATCGCGGAGCAACATCACCGTGGCCGCCGGCCGAATGGGAACCGACATGGCAACTACTCGTTCAGGGGTCGTCGCAGCGTCGGTCATCTCACCGACCGTAGTCAGAACAGTTCTTCGATGATGGTGCGAAGTTCGTCGGCCCTCAACTCGCCGGTCTGACGCAGAATGCGGCCGTCGGCGTCGACGAACAGGGTGACTGGATAGGCGACGAGCTCGATCACGTTCACGAACGAGCGTTCCGGGTCGCGCAAACGGTCGTAGGTGACGCCACGTTCGTCGGCGAACTGCGTCATCGCTTCGACCGTGTCGAACGGGTTCACGCCCACGAACTGAACCTCATCGCCCAACTCTTCGTGAACGGTTTGGAAGTCGGCCACTTCGCGGACACACGGTGCACAATTCGAGAACCAGAAGTTGAGCACCAACGGCTTGCCTCGATACTCCGTGAGAAAGACCGAGTTTCCTTCGACGTCTTCCAGCGGTACGTCAGGAAGCACCAGCCCGGACGTGTCGGGATTGACCTCGTCGAGCGGTTCGTCGTAGATGCCCGGTTCGTCGAGCATGATGGTGCCGTCGAAGTCATCGCCGTCGTCACCACCAGTCATCCACGATCCGATTGCGACCACGCCAACCGCGGCAACCACTGCCGCCACGGCGGCAGCCACGACATGGCGGGTCGCAAAACGAGACGATGACACGCCAACAGGCTACGAAGCCAGGAGAGTGCACGCACCGCCGCCCTTCGGCCACGGAGTCGGGGGGCGACTCCGTGGCCTCGGACTGGCCGATATTTGATGTCTTTGATTAGCTGGTTGATGTAGCTGGTTGATGTAGCTGGTTGATCTAGCCGGCGATGAGTTCGTCGTCGCTGATGCAGAGTTCGTCACCGACGATGCCGAACTCGTCGACGAACACTGCGGGTCTTGGAACCTTGGGTGGTCGGCCACCGGGTCTCTTGTGAGCGACGATTCGGCCACCCGATAGGAGCTCGCCACCCCACACGCCCCACGGCTCCTCGCGGTCGAGCGCGTCGCTCAGGCACGAATCGGCCAGTGCGCAACGGGCGCAGATGGCCTTGGCGCGGGCGATGTCGAGCACGTGGTCCGAGAAGAAGAGTGGGGTCAGGGTGCCGTTGCCGTCGGCGCAACGTGCGACCGCGACGGTGGAGACGGAGTAGTCGTCGAGCGGGAGAAGCTGGAGTGTGGTCATGATGTCGCTGCCTTTGTGTCGTGTGTTCGTGCCGAGTGTTGGTGGTGCTGGTGCTGGAGTTGGTGTTCGTGTCATCGGTTGATGCGTTCTCGCTGTGGTGTGCGGTGGAAAAACGGAAAAGGCCGCCGGGTCGGAACCCGGCGGCCTCAGTGGAGGTTGTTCGACGTGTGGTTACGTCGACCTCATTCTGAGGTGCCGGGCGGGGCGCTTGGTCGAATTCGGGGTGCGGTAGCCGAGGGTGAAAAAGCCGCAGCGATGCCACGAACCAGCTGACACTCCCCCGACGGCGACCAAGCGCGCGCCGACGGGCATGTGGCCCATCTGTGGCGTGTGCGTCGAGATCATCATCGGTGGTGTCTTTCTGGGTTCAAGTGGCGCGAGTGTGCGCAACGGGCTCAAGAGAACCACGTCGTGCCCATGTCAGTCAAGGAGGTTTCGCGTTGGAAGGAGAATACGTCTTCGTCAGGCGACGATTTGGTCTTCGTCAGGCGACCATTTGGATGGTGGTCAGGCGACCATTTTGATGGTGGTCAGGCGACCATGTGCGGCGGCAGCGGCACTTCGTCGACCGCCAGCAACACCACCGGATTCTTCGGTGGACGGCCGCGACCACGCTTGACAGCAACCACCACACCGTTCACCAGCAACTCGCCGCCCCACACTCCATACGGTTCCTCGCGATCGATGGCGTCCGACAGACACGTCGGAGCAAGACGGCATTTCCCGCAGATCGCCTTGGCCCGAGCGAGGTCGAAGTTGTCTTCCGAAAAGAAGAGATGGGTGAGCGTGCCGGCACCATCGCTGCAGCGTGCATAGGCAGTTGACAAGTCGGCGTGACCTGAATCGACAACTGACTCGTCGGCCAGTTCGTCAACGCGTGGTGGGACGAGAAGTGAATCGGTGTCGAGTTGTGTGAGTTCCGCCCAGGCTTCGAGCGTGGCGAGCTCGTCGCGGTCGTTTTCAGTTGGCTCCACCAAGAACGTGAAGTACTTGGTCGTGAACGATTCGATGTCGGGCGCTGAGAGCAGGCCTTCTGATCGATTGGTTTGGTAATCGAGAAGCGTCATGATGCGGAAGACCTCTTGGCGTCGTGGGACAAACGAACGTGAACGCCACACAGAGGCACGGCACCTTGCCGCAGATACATCGGCAGCAAGAATTTTCATCCCGGTTGTTGCGCTCACGGAGGTCCAGAGACCGGGACACGCGAAATCTCGCAGATTTCCGCAGGACTTCCGTAAGGATTGGTGCGGAAATGTTGCGGAGCTAGACGGTGATGAGGATCTTCCCGATGTTGGCGTTGGCCTCCATCTCGCGATGTGCCTCGACGATGTCGTCGAGCGCGTACCGGGAGTGGACGACGGGGCGCAGCGCGCCCGATTCGAAGAGTGGAATCATCTCTGCGATGAACCGCTGGCTCAACGCGATCTTCTGCTCCACTGGTCGCGCCCGCAACGTCGTGCCAATCCATGTCACTCGTTTGACCAACAGCAAGCCCACCGTCACCGTCGTGGCCGCACCGCCCATCAAGCCCACTTGAACGATCGTCCCCTGTGGGCGAACCGATGCCAGATTGCGGTCGACCTCGTCGCCGCCGATGACATCGAGAATGACGTCGACTCCACCGGGCACCGCGCTGCGCAGTTCTGTCGCCCAGTCGGCGGGTGTTCGTTCAAGTACCAGGTCGGCTCCGAGCGCCCGACACGCGTCGATCTTGCCCGCAGAGCATGTGACCGCGATGCGCGCCCCGATTGCCTTGGCAATCTGAATCGCTGCCGTGCCGACGCCTGAAGCGCCGGCGTGCACCAGCGCCCAGCGACCGCTCGTGAGTCCCCCTTGCACCACGAGCGCATCCCAGGCGGTGAGAAACACCTCCGGAAGCGCTGCGAGGTCTGCGTCGGCAACGTTGCTCGGCGCAGGAAGGGCTTGCCGCGCATGAGTGACGACGTACTCCGCATAACAAGCTCCGCTTTCGATGCCCATCACCCTGTCGCCGAGGCTCCAACCGGTGACGCGTTCGCCCATGGCCGCGACGACCCCGGCGAACTCGAGGCCGGGAATCTCGAACTCACGCGCTACCGGGTCTCTGTAACCACCTTGGCGCTGCAGCACATCGGCGCGGTTGACCGCTGAGTGGCTGACCTTCACCAGCACATCATCAGGCCCGTGTACCGGGTTGGGAACATCGATGACCTTCATGACTTCAGGAGGCCCGTATTCGGGAATGACGACTGCGCGCATAATTGCCAGTCTCTCAGGGCTGGGCGACGAGTGCGGCCACGGCGGCCAGTTGCTCGGCGTCGGGAGCGGCGGCCAGCGTGTTGGTGCGCGGAACGTACTCACCGGCGCTCCAGATCATCGCCATCACCTCGGCAAAGTCTTCACTGGGCTGAAGCTGCCACTCGTCCAAGCTGAGGCCCCGCGACCCCTCGGCCCGCCACGGCGTGTCGGCGGCAATGCCACGAATGGCCAGGTATGCGGCCCGATCATCGTCGTCGAGCCATTCAGCGTCGGCCACGTGGCCCATCTCGTGGACGATGGTGCGCACGAAGTCATCAACTGTGCGATGGCGATTGCGATAGATCGTGACGATCTGTTGCTCGGCATCGGTGCTGCCGCCCGTGCCAGACAGCAACCCGCCAATCTCGAGGGACCACTCTGGGAACACCGTCGGATAATCGACGATCTGCTGCGCCAACGGCATCGCTTCCTCGATGAGCGCGATCACTTCCTCCGGCGTCTGCGCGTTGGGTTCCAGCGTGTACACCCGCCCACACGCACCGCCGACACACACGGTGTGGGCGCCCTCCTCTTCGACCCAGACTCGAACGACAAAGGTGTCATCGGCGGCGATGTTGAACGAGATCACATCGGCGGGGAGACCGTCGACGGTGACAAGATCCGAGTAACTGGCTCCGGTACCGGTGACTTCGACGGTTGCGTTCTCAGGGCTGATCAGCACGGCGATCGTCACGGCGGATTCCGCCGTCGTGACTGGTGCTGTCACCACCGGCACGGATGGGGATGCGATGGATGGGGCCGGCGAGGCTGTCGCGGAAACGGTTGTGGGGGCCGGCTCCGCCGGCAACGCGGTACCGACGACTGGCGTGACCATTTGGGTGATTGGTGGTGCGTCTGGTGGCGCCATCGAACGGCCGTCGTTCGAACAACCCGCAGCAAACAGGCAGGTGATTGCGAACGTCGCGCTGAGGGTCGCTCGGCTGCGTCTCGCCGCCATAGCCCGACTAAGGGCACTAGCGGATAGGTCGCTTCGCTCCTTTTCATTCCGCTAGCTGCCCCCGTTACCTATGGACGTCGCCAACCGGGCAGGCTCGGTAAAGCCTCGCCTACCCGCTCGTCTCCTACATCGTCGTCGGCGCGCTGCCGTTGGCAGCAGCCCCGGATGCAACTGTGTCTGCTGCTGCGGCTGCACTGGCAGCATCTTCACGCATCGTTGCCAGCACGGTGGCGACGTACTCCTTGTCGCGAAACACGATCTCGCGATACATCTGCAGTTCCGCCACGCTCTCGCGAATGTCGTCGAGCGCGCGGTGCGAACCCTGTTTCCAGCCACGTTGCGTCAACACTTCTGGATACCAACGCCGAACGAGTTCCTTGATGCTCGACACGTCGACAGACCGGTAGTGCAGGTGCTCTTCGATTTCAGGCAGGTAGGCGGCGAGAAAGCGTCGATCGGTGCCGATGGAATTGCCGCACAATGGCACCGAACGTTCGCCCGGTATGTGCTCTTTGATGAATGCCAGCGTCGCCGCACCAGCCTCTTCCAATGACATGGTGGACGTGCGGATGAGTTCGAGCAGACCCGACTTGGTGTGCATGTCGACCACGAACGGATCCATTCGGGCGAGCACTTCGTCGGTGTGATGAACGACGAGATCTGGCCCTTCGGCGACGATGTTGAGATCGTCGTCGGTGATCAGTGTGGCGATCTCGACAATGACGTCGCTCGTATGGTCGAGCCCGGTCATTTCGAGATCCATCCAAACCAACATCGGAAGAGACCCTACCCGCCAACAACTCAGCCCGACGGCGTCTCGGCGATCCCGGCCTGTGCGTCCGATTGCCGATTCTTGCTGCAGATTGTCCACTATTGGGGGTGGAGGTGTTGATCATGGGCATGATGAACCGCCGCGGGCGGAGTGTTGTTGTGTTTGGCGTGTCGCTACTCGCGATCGCAGGGTGCGAGAGCGGTGAAAGCAAAGGTGACGATGCAGTGGCGACGGCTGTAGCCGTCACGGCAGCCCCGCCACCGACAGCGGCAGCGGCAGCGGCCAGTTCACCGATCACCGTCGCTAGAACCGCAATCGCTACGACGGTGCCGACACGGTCCATCGGCACCGCCCACGTTTCCAGCAGACACAACACTCGCGAGTACGTCTCCTCCTGATGTCGAAGCCGCCAAGGCAGCCGTCATCGCCGCCGCAATCGAGGCCAACGGCCGCCTACCGCAGCGCCCAAGCAGAACCCTCCGATTCCGCACGACTTGACTCGATTGAGAAGTATCGGCTCGTCCGCTGCCACGAGCGGTACCAAGTTGCGACGGATCGCGGAGATGGTCGCGGTCGGCGAGACTATTTGGTGGAGATGCAGATCGCTGTCGTGCCCGACTATCGAGTTGATGAGTCATCGGTATTGGTCGACTGCAGCGCCGGCACCGCGACCGTCAGACTCGTGCGAAGATCAACTCGTGGGTTCGATCGCTGACGACGGTCGAGCGGCGTCGACAGTTGTGCTCGACGATTCGGTCGTCTGCGGTTCAGCAGGCCGAGCAGTTCCTTTGGATCGATGGCGTGTGGCGCTTTGACTCGGACAGGTCTCTGAACCGGATCGAAGGGACAGGCGGATGCGAATGCGTACTGACTCTTGCGATCCTCGCTTCGACCTGGCTGCTTGCCGCTGGCCGCTGTGACGCGATTCACGACTTTAAGTGACGGCGGCGGGTGACGCCGAAGTCGATCCGCTCCCGCCGACGACAACTACGGTGCCGGATCCTGCTTTGGGGGCTTCGGTTTCTTCTGTGCTTTCTGGGTCGCCTGGCACCGGTGCGGGAACTACGGGCGGCGGTGGGACGCCCGACGAGATCACCTGCTTGCTTTTATCGGGATTCGGAGTCGTCTCAGGCCGCGGTCGATTCTGCGAATGCGCTGTTGGTGCAGCATGCGATCGACAGCATTCCTCTTGCGGCGCCTGGTGACGTGGCCACCGTGTCTGTCGTCTACTTCGTCTACAACGGCGTCCCTCACCGGTTCGACGTGGCCACCGGTTCGTTCCTGCAGCGGCAGTATCGGGTGTGTCCCCCGGGGGCTCCGGTCACGGGCGATCCGACTCGGTGGGTGCCTGTGAGGGTGGAGCCCGACCCGGTGGCGGAGTTGTCTGATGAGGTGTTGTCGGCGACGTCGACGAAGGCATTGGTACCGCTGCCGTCGGCAGTGAATCCACCGGCAGCGGGCGGCGGCCAACTTGGGATTGTGGTTGGCGGTCGACCCAGTTCGAACGACAGCGCGAGTTCGAGCCGAGCTGAGTCCATCGGTGTGGATGGAGACCACGGCCACGTTGGTGTCGACCCGGTGGGACATGGGCAACGGCGACGTCGTGGTGTGTGATGGCGGCGGCACGCCGATTCCGGAGTCGGCGTTGAACGAGATCGAACAGAGCCCCACCTGTGGCTACACGTACACATCGGTGGACGACTTGGGTCCCTTGACGATCTCGGTCACGGGCGTGTACGAGGTGTCATGGGTGGCGTCGAACGGCGTGACGGGCACGTTCCCGGCGATCACGACGAACCCGAACGTCATCGCGTACGAGATGTACGAAATCCAGACCGTCGGCGGCTACGCGTCGGGCTAGTGCCGTGTCGGGCAACGTTTGCATCGTTCGTAGCGTGACGTCCCAGTGAGGGATCGTGCGCTGCGTAGCGCCGGAAACGACGGAGCGCACAATGTCTCGACCCATCGATGTCGACACGCGGGAGTCAGCGATCCCGGCCGGACGATCTGGCCGGATCCGGCGAGATCGTTCGGTGCAACTTCGCCCCGGGCGTTCACTACCGAGCCAGTGCGTCGGCAATTCGATCGACGACGTCGGGCGGCTCGTGCTTGGGCAGGCTGATGATCGACAACTCGCTGCCGACCGCTTGCATGGCGTCGATGGTGCGAAGCATTGCTTCGGCGTCACCGTCGTAGCGGGCGATCGAGCTGCAGACGATTTCGCTCGGATCACGACCGATCGCTGCGCACGCTTCGTGCAGCACGCCACGACATTCGGCGAACTCAGCCGGGTCGCTGCCGGAGTAGTTCCAGTGATCGGCGTAGCGAGCAGCGAGGGGCAGAGTGCGCCGTTTTCCCTTCCCGCCAATGCACACCGGAAGCTTCTTCTGCACGGGCTTGGGATTGTTCATCGCCTCGTTCAAGGTGTAGTAGCTGCCGGTGAACGTGGTGCGGTCGTTGGTGAACAGGCTCTCCAGCACGGCGAGCCCCTCCTCGAAGCGGTCGAAGCGTTCCTGCATCGAACCCAGTTCGATCCCGAAGGCGTCGCATTCCTCCTCGTTCCATCCTGCGCCGATCCCGAACTCGAGGCGGCCTCCTGAGGTGTTGTCAAGCGTCGACGCCATGTTCGCCAGCACACCGGGGTGGCGATACACCATGCCGGTCACGAGCACGCCGCCGCGCAGCCGGTTGGTTGCCTGCAGCAACGCCGTCAGCGCGATCCAGCCCTCGAGGCAATCGTCGGTCGAGTCGCCGAAGAGTGGATACATGTGGTCGAAGGTCCAGCCGGATTCGAACACGTCGAGCGAGTCGGCGCGCTGCCACACCTCGAGCATCCAATCCCATGTGGTCCGTTGCGGCGAGGTCGAGAACGCGTAGCGCATAGCTGAAATGTTCTCATACCTGCGTTATTAATCATCCTTTTGGGACGATCCACCTGAGCTGAAAGTTCTTTACCGTTCTCGAAGGTTCTTGCGATCGGTGCAATGCGGCGGTTTCCGGAACTCAGAACCACAGACATTTCTCAGCAGCCACAAGGTGTCCATCATGACTAACCCTTGCTTCGGCGCGCTTGGAAGCGAAGGGCGAACCACATCGTTTGGCCTTGCTTCGACGCGCCCAGCGTTCCATCAACAATTTAAACATCGTCGACAATTTCAACTGATGGTGATGTTGGTCGTCGCTATGTGCGGCTTCGCGTGCATCGCAACACCGATTCAAGCGATCTCCCCCAGCCCGGTCATCAACACAGATGGCGTGATCGGAGATGAGGACTGGCTCGGCGTCGTCAACGCCTACCGAGCAATGTCCGGGTTGAACCCCGTGAGCGAGCGTTCGGATTGGTCGACCGGTGCGCAACTGCACTCGTGCTACATGCTCGTCAACGGGATTTCCCATGACGAGCAAACCACTCGGGATCGCTACACCCTGGAAGGCGACGTCGCCGGCAACGGAGGCAACGTCGCCGTCAGCAACTCCACCTTGAGTACTGCCCGCAGCCACATCGACCTCTGGATGACCGGCCCGTTCCACGCGATCGGTGTCCTGCGACCGAGTCTCACCGAGGTCGGATTCGGGGTGTGCGAGGACGAGGCCGGTTCGCGGTGGCGCTCGGGTGCGACGCTCGACGTGATTCGTGGTCTCGACCAATCGGCCCTCAGCGACGAACTCGTGACGTTCCCAGGACCCGGAGCCGTAGTGCCGCTGAACTCGTTCGTCACCGAGACACCGAACCCAGTGGCTTTGTGTAACTGGACCGGCAGCGCAGGGCTGCCCATCCTGGCGCTGATGCCGCATGACGTGACGCGGGCTTCGGCGACGCTGATCGGTCCGACCGGGCCGATCGAGACGTGCGTGTTGCACCAGAACAACGTCAGCGATCCCCACGCGCGGGCGCTGTTGGCCAACGATCACGCGGTCGTGGTGATGCCCCGCGTGACGTTGGCCGACGGCAACTACTCGGTTGCGATCGAATCCGATGGCGGAGCCGCTCAGTGGGGTTTCACTGTCGACCGCTACGGCGCCCTGCGCGATCCGTCAACAATTGGGCACGCTGACACGACCGTGATCTCATCCGGTGCGGGCTTCGAACCGGTCAACCCGCTCCGCGTGGTCGACACACGGATTGGGCTGGGCGCGACCCGACTGATCGCTGGTGGCATCACAGCTGTGAGAGTGGCCGCCTCCGACGTGTCAGCAGTGAGTGCGACCGTCGCAGCAGTCGATCCGGACGGACCTGGCTACGTCACGCTGTTCGCCTGCGGCCCGGCTGCCCCGCTGGCCAGCACCCTGAACTATGCGGCCGGCGACGTGGTCTCGAACTTCGCCGTGATCCCTCTTCGTGACGGAGAGCTGTGCGTCCAGTCACGCACAGGAGCCGATGTCGTCATCGACGTGACCGGCTATTACCGCGCCGAAGGACCGGGCAGCTTCGTCGCCGAACCACCGCAGCGGATACTCGACACTCGGCAGTCGTTGCGACTCGCTGCCGGAGTCGCCACCGAGCTGAACGTGGTCGCAACTGCCGACGCTGGCACGACCGTCGCAGTGGCGCTCAACGCGACCGTGGTCAACCCCGACGGTCCCGGTTGGCTACGCGTATTCCCCTGCGGGTCGCCAACCAACGACTCGAGTGCTGTGTCGCTCAACTTCAGCAGCGCGTTCGACATCCGCGCCTCCGCCGTGGTTGCCGCCACTGATCCTCAAGGCTCGGTGTGCCTGCAGTCGTCGGTCGCGACCGACGTGGTGATTGACCGCACCGGACGATTCGTCGTTGCAGGCGGCGCGCCCTACACCGCGCTCGACCCGATCCGGCTGCTCGACACGAGGGTCGGCGGCGTTCGGCTCGAGCCAAATGTTCCGGTGGTGGTGGCAGTTGCTGGTACTCGCGGCATCCCGGCATTGGCCACGGCAGCATCGGTCAACCTCACTGCAGTCGGAGCAAGCGGCCCAGGATTCATCACGGCGTATCCCTGCGGGCCAGTGCCGGCCACCTCCAACCTGAACATGACGCCGTGGCGGCCGGTGGTAGCCAACGCCGCACTCGTCGCGCTATCCGAAGCCGGCGGCCTGTGCATCGTGGCATCAACTGCGACGGACGTGGTGGTCGACATCAACGGCGTCTGGGCGTGATAGCGACGTCATTGCCTCGATGCAGCGAGCTCGTCGAGTCGAGCGAGTGCGGCGGCGAACTGGTCATCCTCGAACACCTCCTGGCGCTCGATCAGCCCGTCATCAGAGGTCGTGCTCACGGCGTATTGGACCCACGAGTAGCGTGCACCTTGGGCGTCGGCGCCGCTGATGTCGTTGACCAGCAACAGGGCCTGACCTCTCACGGTCACCGTTCGATTGATCCAGATCATGTCAGGCATCTCGTCGTAGCCGGAGCGGTAACGGGCGACCGCCTCGTTGCGGTCGAGAGCTGGCCACAGCCCGCGATGGTCGATCAGTTCGAAGTCGGGGGCGGTCAAGGCCAAGACCTCGTCCCACTGCCCACGGCGGATGGCCTCACCGAACGCGAACGATGGCCTCAAGATCGCCGCCTCAGCGGCCCCGACCGCCCGCGAGATAGCGCGCGTCCAGCTCAGTGGCGGCGGCAATGAAGCCATCTGTGTCGTCGTCGTACAGGTCGGAGCGGAAGTGGCGGCCCTGTTCGTCGGTCTCGAGCACGGAGACATAGCCCAATTCGAAGCCGTGATCGGTCGTCATGATCAACCGGGAAAGGTAGAGCCGATCACCCCGCGTGGCCAGCGGTTCGGCGTCGAAACGCGCGAAACCGAGGTCGCTGTGGGCGCGGATACTCGCGAGGAACTCGTCTCGACCCCTCTGCGTCACCGCGGCCGGTCCCGACCGGTGATCGAACACGACAACATCCGGATGAAGTTGCTCCGCCAGGGCGTCGAAGTCACGAGCCACCATCAGGTTCAGGTTCTCGAGACAAACGCGCCATGCCAGGTTGTCGACGAGCGGGGCACGTCCGCCCGGCGGCGCAACGTCGACCGCAACGTCGACCCCAACGTCGACCCCAACCTCGACAGCGACCCCGTTCGCGTCCGGCTCGGCAATTCGGTCGATGATGACGGTCGCTCCCTTCAGCTCACAGAGGCGGACCGCTTCGGCACGGGCCGCATGGCCACCGACGGTGTCACCGCAGGCGTCGCGGTACTGCGGCGAGCGTGGCTGTTGCCTCGATGTGGTCGAGTACGAGGTCGGTCACTGCCGCCATCGCCACTGCTTCGTCGGCGAACGGCAGGGCTTCGGTCGGCTCTTCCTTGGGCTACGAGCACCCCAGCGCTGGCTGAACGCGAGGCGATCGCGCCCTTGAGGTTCTGGCCCGCCAGCCGCTCACTGGCGGCCGCCATCTCGCTCGGCTTCCGTCGATCTCGCCGATCGCCACAAGCGCCCGCGACAGCAGAGCCGCGGCATGACTGGCAGCGGGGCCGGCACCAATCACCTCGAGCCCTTCGAACGCCGACTGGAGTGGTGCGATCGCCGCCTCGTTCTCGCCGGCGATCAGCTCGACGAGACCCGCGAAGAGGTCGGTCTCCAACAGCGCCGTGACGAAGGCCGAGCTCCTCGAGTGTCGCACTGGACGGAGCTGAGCATCGACCGCGAGATGTCGAACCGGCCACGCAGGGCCTCGAGCACGGCCTGGCAGCGCATCGACGTCGCTTCTACCGACGGTGCGGCGGTCGTGATCCGCAACAAACGGATCACGTCGAGGCAACGCCCGCCGGCTCGGGGCACAGGGCTCGGGCCCCACAAGGCGGCCAACGGTGCGGCGCCTAGTGCGGCACTGACGCGGCGGCGATCGCCCGATGCACGTGCGGCCACCAACGCAAGGTCGAGCTCGGCCTCGGCCTCACCGACACGACCCAACCCGGCCAACAATCCGCGCACGCACCTGACACGCCTTGGCCTCGCCAGAGCCGTCACCCAGCGCGGCGAACGCAATCGCGGCCGAGGTCGCCGCAGCTTCAGCCTCCACGAGCCGGTCGGGGTCGGTCAGGCCGATCAACTGCGCCATCGAAGCAAGCCGCCCATGCTGACAAACGGTCGTCACCTGATGCGGTCGAACGCAGTTCGGCGACGTGGACGTGAACCCCCGTGGACGTCGCCCGCCTCAAGCAGACTCTCGCTGGCCAACAGCAACAGAGGCCCCCGGCTTGGTGCATCGCTGTCGAGGCAGCACGCGCCAATGCCCGCTGCGCCAGCGCGCCAGCCGACAACACGTCGTCGCGGCCGCAGCGCGCGCCGGCAGCGATAGCCAGCAACTCGGCGGCGCGCGCCGGCCGAGTTCGGTCGCACGCGGCATCCAGCAGCGCCCGAGTTCACGTTGGTACCCGTAGGCCTGTTCATAGTGGTAGGCCGATGGCCGCTTCGTGCTCGCCGATCAGGTCGGCCGCGGACTGGTCGGTCCAGCGCGCCCACCCGTGCGTGTAGCGCGGCACGGGTGATCTTCAATAGGCGCCGGTACGCGGCGTCGCGGATCAACACGTGATGGAAACGCCATACCGGCTCGTCACCCCAGTAGGTCCCGGTCGGTTCGATGCAGCTCTTTGCGCCGCAGCCCTTCGAGCCGCGACGCCGGCATCGACGTTCCATCGCCTGGCGTGCTCGATCGGAACGCACCGAGACTGAACTCGACGCCCACCACCGATGCAAGCTCGAGTAGCTCGCGTTCGTCGTCGCCCAGGCGCTCGATGCGTGCCGCAAGCAGCGACTGGATCGTCGGGCGGCACCTCGACTGCGTCGGCATCGATCGTCAGCTCCCACCGGCCGTCGCAGCTTGCCGGATGACCCGCTCGTCAACCAGCATGCGCACCAGCTCGCCGAACGAACAGCGGGTTGCCTTCGGTCGACGCGGGCAGCGCGCGGCGATCAGCCCAGCCGGCAGCCGATCGGTGCCGAGCAGGCCGGTTGCGAGTTGCTCGGTGGCCGCGAGCTCGAGCCCGTCGAGTGTCACCACATCTGCCGTCGCGGCGCCCGATCTCCACCGAACGCTGGCCTCAACTCGCGTAGCTCTGGGCGTGCCGAGCGCAACGAGCAACACCGGCGTCGCCGCGCACCCATTCAGCCAGTGGTCGAGCAGGTCGAGCAGCAACGGCTCGGCCCATTGGATGTCGTCGATCACGAGCACCAGCGGACGCCCGGAGGCCGCCGATTCGATCAGTCGCCGGATCGCCCAAAACGTTTCCTCAACCGACCGAACTGGCTGCGCCCCACCACTCCCGACAGCACCTCGATCAACCGATCGCGGTCTGCGCTCGTCGCTCGGCGAACAGCGCGGCGACGCTTGCCCGCATATCGATGGCGCCGGCATCGTCGTCGAGCACCCGTGACCTCGACCGATCAACTCGGCGATCGGCGCGAACGTGGCACCACCCGCGCGGTCGAACCGAATCTCGAACGTGACAGCGTCCGCGTCGTCGGCGACGTGCGCGCACAATTCCCGCGACAGACGCGTCTTGCCGACGCCGGCGGTTCCGAGCACAGTCGACGAACTGGGCCGAGCGCTGCGCCACCGCCCGGTCGAACACGGCGCGGAGGCGGCTGCAGTCTCGGCGTCGCGGCCCACGAACGGTGCCACCAACTCGCCCCGCACAGGGGTCTCGAGCGACCCGGTAGATCGACACCGCCTCGGCCCGGCCCGCCACCAAGACCTCGCCCAGTGCCTCGTATCCGAACGCGCCCCTGGTGAGCCGCCACGTGTCATCGCCGACCAGCACCTGGCCAGGCAAGCCCTCCTTCTCCAACCGGGCCGCCACGTTCAGCGCATCCCCGACAATGTCTGCGTCACCAGCACCGATCACCACCTCGCCGGTGTTGATGCCGACACGCAACGTCAGCGTCTCGCCGTAACGCTTCGCGACCTGGGCGGCGAACTCGGAGAAGCGCTGCTGCGCATCGACACCGGCACGGATCGCACGCTCGGCGTCGTCCTCGGCCACCACAGGGATGCCGAACGTCGCCATCATCCCGTCGCCCATGAACTTCGCCACCCGTCCACCGTGAGCGTCGATCACATCCTGGAGTAGTGCGTGGTAACCGGCCATCGTCGCACGCGCCACCTCTGCATCGGTGCGTTCACCGAACCCGGTCGACCCCCCGAGGTCTGCGAACAACACGGTGACGATCTTGCGCACCGCCGCGTCAGGCGATGGTGGTTCCCCCACCGACTCCACCACCGAAGCCACTGAAGCGCCGCAGTGGTCACAGAAGCGGGAATCGGGTGCGAGCTCCGCCTCACACGAACGACAATGCTCCGACAGCGAAGCCCCACACCCCGCGCAGAAGCGGGCACCAGCCCGATTTTGAGCACCGCAGTGGGCGCACCCCATTCAAATCAAGCTATTACACCCCTTGACTGGTGTCAGCCCCACGATCGCTCGACCGGAGCCCGGAACGCAACCAATCTCAAACCTCAGTTCCGAGTCAGATCGTTCGAGTGCAAGGCGCGGGAACCCGAGTCGCCTTTCGGCGATGAGCGGTGATCCGCAACGCAGCAGTCGGACGATCTGGTCGGAATCCCACCAGCAGGCGCTGGACGCCGGGCAACCGGAGCCCCGGAACGCAACCAATCTCAAACCTCAGTTCCGAGTCAGATCGTTCGAATGCAAGGCGCGGGAACCCGAGTCGCCTTTCGGCGATGAGCGGTGATCCGCAACGCAGTAGTCGGACGATATGGCCGGAACTACAACAGGTGACGAAGGGCCATGGTGGCGTAGAGCTCTACGCCCTTGGGCATGGCTGCTTCGTCGAACATCACCAGGTTGGAGTGGTTGGCGGGGGCGGTAGCCGGGTTTGATCCGAGCTGGCGCGCCGCCGAGGAACATCATGGTGCCGGGGATCTCGTTCAGCACGTACGAGAAGTCTTCGGCACCCATGATCGGGTTCGGCATGCGGAGCGCGTTGCCGGCACCCAACACGTCAGCGGCGACGTCGAGAGTGAAATCTGCGAAGGCAGCATTGTTCGACGTGACGGGGTAACCAGTGATCACTTCTGGAACCGCCGTGGCACCGTGCGCCTCGGCGATACGTTCCGCCACCCGCCGCAACTGGTCTTGCACTTTCAGCCTCGTTGATTCGCTGACCGCCCGAATCGTGCCTTCGATTTCGGCAAACGCAGGAATGACATTGTCGGTGGTGCCTGCTTCGATGCGTCCAACAGTGACGACGGCCGGGTCGAACACGTCGATCGAGCGTGTGATCATGAGTTGCAGCGCGATCACGATCTCACAGGCAATCGGCACGGGATCGATCGCCCGGTGAGGCATGCTGGCATGGCCGCCTGCGCCGTGGACACGGATGACGAACGTATCCGCCGACGCCATGGCGGCCCCACCTTTGGTCGCCACCATGCCGGACGGAAGGTTGGTGAAGATGTGCAAAGCAAACGCACCGGTCACCGGCGACGGCGTTCCGTCCGCGAGCGGCGGCAGATCGAGCAGCCCTTCCTCCAACATGAACTTGGCTCCGTGATGACCTTCTTCGCCGGGCTGGAACATGAACAACACACGGCCGGCGATGTCATCTTGATGCGCCGACAACAGCTTCGCCGCCGACGACAACATGGCCGTGTGCGTGTCGTGCCCACACGCATGCATCTGTCCGTCGGTCTTCGACACGAAGTCCACTCCGGTGTCTTCGTGGAGCGGCAGCGCGTCCATGTCGCCGCGCAGCAACACAGTTGGGCCAGGCTTCCCGCCGGTCAGGAGGGCAGCGATGCCCGAGGTGGTCTCATGCAGAGTGATGTCGAGCGGCAGCCCTTCGAGCGACTCGAGCACGAGTTCGCGGGTGACTGGCAACTCGTTGCCGAGCTCTGGATATTGGTGCAACTTGCGCCGAAGTTTCACCGTCTCGGTTTGCAACTCGAGGGCTTCTTCGCGCAAGGTGTCGAGGCTCATCGCCACATGGTAAGCCGTTGGCATGGAGCCACCCATGCCCAACCACGCGAATGAGTTCGTCGAATGGCTCGACGACGACGGGGGTGTGATCGACGTCGTGCCGCGCTCGCGGATGCGCGGAGAAAACCTCTTGCATCGTTCGGTAGCGATCATCGTGCAGTCAACCGACGGTCGGCTGTTGGTACATCAGCGATCAGCGACGAAAGACTTGCGGCCGAGTTGGTGGGACGTCTGCGCTGGCGGCGTCGTGAGTGCCGGGGAGGTGGTGGTCGAAGCCGCTACCAGGGAACTCGCCGAAGAGATCGGCATCGAAAACACACCGCTGGAATGGTTGGCAACCAGCCGGTTCGAGGGTGCTGACTCTCGCGAGCTGTGTGACGTCTTCCGAATCGTCCACGATGGGCCGTTCACGTTCGCCGACGGCGAAGTGGCCCAAGCACTGTTCGTCACGCCGGCAGAGTTTGCCGAGTTGGCAGCAGCCGAACCCTTTCTTGAGTCGATCGCCATGATCCTGCGATTCGTACCCGGTTTCGATGTGCCGCCTCGCTCGGTTCGCGTTGAGTGACCGAGGTACGATCCGCGAGTGCATCGGGTGGAGTTCACCGTCGAACCGTTCGTCGAGGGCCAGCAAGGCCCACACGTGGTGGCACCCATTCACGCTCTCGTCGCCATGGGCGTTGAGGTCGAGGTTGGCCCGTTCGGGTCGTCATGTGTCGTCGCGTCGGAAACGTCGGGCGATGTCGTCGCAACGGTGGTGCGAGCGGCTTTCGAGCACGGCGCCACTCACGTCAATATCGACGTCTCGAGCGAGGGCGCGCCATGAATCCGCAGCACACGCAGCACCCGCTGTTGCGAGCCGTGCAACCGGTCGTCGAAGCGGTCGGCGCTCGGTTGGTCGACACCGCCGAAGCCGAGCCATTCGATGTGCCGTTGGTGTGGGAAGGCCAAACGGTCGGCGCAGTGCGCATGCCGCCACTGCACGGAGCGCTCGACCGGCTGATCGACAACGTCGAGGCAGAGTTGGGCAGTTCACTGCCGTCGCTCTCTCGTGAAGACAAGCAGCGCGCCGTGCGCCTCCTCGACGAACGCGGTGCATTCATCTTGCGCCGCGCCGTCGAGGATGTTGCCGATGCCATGGGCGTCAGCCGCATCACCGTGTACAACTATCTGAACGCCATTCATCGCTAGGCATGACTCACCAGATGAACCGTAGTTTCAAGGTCGTCGTATTCGACGCCGATGACACGTTGTGGCGCAGCGAGGACTACTTCATGGTCGCCGAGGACGTGTTCCGCGAGCGGGTGCAGCCGTATGCCAGCCCGAACGTCGACGTGCTCGATGTGCTGCATCGAGTCGAGATCGGCAACGTGCCGATTTCCGGGTATGGCATCAAGCCGTATGCGTTGTCGATGGTGCAGGCGGCGGTCGAGGCGACCGATGGTGCCGTGCCGTCCCGTGTCGTCGCCGGTCTCGTTGACTACGCCCACGACATGTTGAACCACCCAGTCGACCTGTTACCAGGCGTGACCGAGGTGCTCGAGGAACTCGTCGCGACGCACCGACTGGCGGTCATCACCAAGGGCGACTTGCTGCACCAGATGCGCAAGGTTCGAGCGTCCGGATTGGCCGACCATTTCGAACGGGTACGCGTCGTAGAAGAGAAAGACGTCGACACATACCGGTCGGTGTTTCACGAGTGGAGTATCGACCCGGCAACCATCGTCATGGTGGGAAACTCACTGAAGTCTGACGTGTTGCCCATCATGGAACTGGGGGGCCACGGCGTGCACGTGCCGTACCACGTCACATGGGGTCACGAAGTCGTTCACGACCACGATGGCTCCCACACCGAGTTGGCCTCCATCACCGAGCTCCCCGCCTGGCTGAAATCTGAAAGTTGGTCCGATGCCTGATTCCACCATCTTGCACTCCACAATCTCCAACTCCCTGTTCAACCGTCGTAGGTTCCTGGGGGCGGCAGCCGCCACAGCTACGGGGCTTGCGGTGTTCGGGCGGGTGCTCACGAGCAGCGACCTAGCGTTCGCGAACCTCGTCACTGGCGTTGGGCCCTACGGAGGGTTGCAGCCGGCCAACTCCGATGGCATGCAGCTTCCCTCCGGTTTCTCGAGTCGAATCGTGGCGACCAGTGGCTCGTTGGTTCCTGGGAGTTCCTACCTCTGGCATGGCGCACCGGATGGCGGCGCCTGCTTCCCGACGGGATCCGGCGGCTGGGTGTATGTCTCGAACTCAGAAGTAGGTTCGGCAGCAGGCGGAGCCGGTGCGATCCGGTTCGACGCAACAGGGAACATCACCGGTGCTTACCGCATCCTCAGCGGAACGACCAGGAACTGCGCTGGTGGGCCGACACCGTGGGGAACCTGGCTGAGCTGCGAGGAGAACGGCTCGAGCGGCAAGGTCTACGAGTGCAATCCCCAAGGATCGAGCCAGGGAATCATGCGTCCGGCTCTGGGTTCGTTCAACCATGAGGCGGCCTCGGTCGATCCGGTCACCGGTCGCTTGTATCTCACCGAGGACGATCCGAGTGGTCGTCTGTACAGGTTCACGCCGACCACACTCGGCGACCTGTCATCGGGCGTGCTCGAAGCAGCCCAGGTCACCGGCACCGTCGTGACGTGGGTGGCGACGTCACCCACCGCCCCGGATCGCCAGTCGACGACTACCCCCTTCAACGGTGGCGAGGGCACCTGGATCCACGGTCGGTCGCTGTTCTTCACGACCAAGGGCAACAATCGCGTCTACGAACTCGCCCTCGACACCCAGCAGCTCACCGTTCTGTACGATGCCAACACACTGTCGGGGGCGCCGCTCACCGGTGTCGACAACATCACCGCACACTCGTCATCGGGTGACCTGTTCGTCGCCGAAGACGGGGGAAACATGGAAGTGTGTGTCATCGCCTGGGTCGGCGGCTCGCACGAGATAGCCCCCTTCTTGCGCATCACCGGACACAGCGGTTCGGAGATCACCGGACCCGCCTTCAGCCCCGACGGCACGCGGATGTACCTGAGCTCGCAGCGTGGCACGTCTGGCAACGGCATCACCTACGAAGTCACTGGGCCGTTCCGCACCACTTCGCAGCCACCAACCACCACCACCACGACGACGAGCACGACCACCACGGTTCCGACCACGACGAGCACCACGACCACCACGGTTCCGACCGGGGCGACGACGCTCGTCGCCGCCGGGTCAACCTGGCGCTACCTCGACAACGGTTCCAACCAGGGAACGGCTTGGCGGGCGTTCGGATTCTCCGACACCGCATGGAAGACCGGTGCCGCACCACTCGGCTACGGCGACACGGTCGAAACCATGGTCAGCTTCGGGCCCAATTCGAGCAAGAAGTACATCACGACTTACTTTCGCCAGAAGTTCACCGCAACCAATGGTTTCGCGTCGCTGTCGTTAGCGGCTACGCCGGGACGACGGCGCGGTCGTGTACATCAACGGCACCGAGGTCGCTCGGTCGAACATGCCCGGTGGCAAGATCAGCTCCAGCACGCTGGCGTCGTCGGCGATCGATGGAAGCGACGAGACCGTTTTTGCGACGCTGCCGATCAGCGCGCCGCTCTTCTCGGGCGCCAATGTGATCGCCGTCGAAGTCCATCAGAAGACTCGCAATAGCTCCGACTTGGTCTTCGACGCCGAGTTGACGGGCACCGGGAGCACCGGGCCACTCCCGACCCGCTGACACATCAGAGTTTGCGCAGCGACACCTGCGACACGCGGTGATCGCGCTCTTTGCGGACGATCAATGATGCTCGTTCTCGCGTGGGGGCGATGTTCTCGCGAGGTTGCGACCGTTGATGGTTGCCCAGATGTATCGCGCCGTCTGCTCTGCTTCGGCGTCGCTCAAGGCCGCATAGTGACGGAAGAAGCTGTCGGGGTCGGCGAAGCTCGACTCGCGCAGCATCTGGAACCGACGGATGTACCACGACTCGATGTCGGCTTCGTCGGCATCGACGTAGATGGAAAAATCGAAGTAGTCGCTGACGAACTCGGTGCCGTCGCGATTCACCTGCAACACGTTGAGCCCTTCGACGATGACGATGTCGGGGTTGTCGACGCTGACGTGCACGTCGGGAAGGATGTCGTAGGTGATGTGGTCGTACACCGGCGCCACCACCCGGTCGTGGCCACTCTTCACCGACCGCAAGAACGCCAGGAGTGCACGCGTGTCGTAGCTCTCCGGAAACCCTTTACGGTCCATCAGCCCGCGCGCTTCGAGCACATGGTTCGGGTGAAGGAAACCGTCGGTGGTGACGAGATCGACCTTTGGATGGTTGGGCCAACGTGCCAGCAGCGCCTGCAAGATGCGGGCGAACGTTGACTTTCCCACCGCTACCGAGCCGGCAACGCCGATGACGTACGGCACCTTTGGAGCCATCGAACCGAGAAACGTCGAGGACACGCGCTGGAGGTCTTGCGTGGCACTGACGTACAGATTCAAGAGTCGACTGAGCGGCAGGTAGATCGCTGACACCTCGTCGAGGTCGATTCGCTCGTTGATTCCACGCAACGAATCGAGGTCGTCTTGGCGAAGCGTGAGAGGCGTCGCAGCTCGCAAGAGCGCCCACTCGTCGCGATCGAACGACAGATACCGATCTGACACGCCATGCAACCTACGCTCGCAGCGTGGTGGAAACTCAAACGGCGCGAAAGCTGCGCGGAGCCTGGTACACGCCTCCGGACCTCGTCGCCATGCTTTCCACGTGGGCAACAAACGCGTTGGCACCGGCGCACGACGCTGCATCCATCCGCGTACTCGACCCAGCTTGTGGCGATGGGCGCCTACTGACCGCCGTTGGTGACCGGCTCACGGCGATCGGAGTGAAGTTCCAACTGGTCGGTTGTGACGTGTCATACGAAGCACTTGCATCGGTCGTCGACGGCGAATCGAGACCGTTCACGCCGATGCGCTGGCCCACGATTGGCTGGGCGAGCAGTTCGATCTGGTGATTGGCAACCCACCCTTTCTGTCGCAAATGGCGTCGGGAACCACGTGTGGTGGTGCCAGCAGACATGGGGGCGGCGCGTATGCCGACGCTGCTGTGGAGTTCTTGGCGTTGTCGGTATCCCTCACCAAACCAGACGGTGGCCTTGTGGCGTTAGTGATGCCACAGTCGGTGCTCGGGTCGCTCGACGCTGCGCCGGTTCGCGCTCAGGTCGACCGCTGCGCCGAACTCTGCTGGTCGTGGTGGGAACCGCGCCAGGACCATTTCGACGCGTCGGTCAATGTGTGTCTCCTCGGATTTCGGCGCACTCCGAGCGCGACCGTGAAGCCGACCGCGACCTGGACCCGGGTCGTCACCGATCGACTGGGAGTACCAGCCCTCGATCCGGGCGCTCTTCAGGCAGCCGGAACACTCGGCGAACGGGCCGAGTTCAACGCGAACTTTCGTGACGAGTACTACGCGCTCGTGCCCGCAGTGAGCGACCATGCCGATGGCCCGCCGCTTGTTCCTTCCGGTCTGATCGACCCCGGCCTGTGTCACTGGGGCACTCGCCCGGTGCGGTTTGCGAAGCACACGTTCGAACATCCGCGGGTCGACCTCTCGAAGCTCGCAGGACGCTTCCCCGCATGGGCGCAGCGCAAACTGGTGCCCAAGGTGTTGGTCGCCAATCAGACGAAAGTGGTCGAAGCCGTTGCTGACCCTGATGGTCTCTGGCTGCCGGGTGTGCCGGTCACCACGGCAACACCTCCGGGCGGCGACAAAAAAGCCGTGTGGGAACTTGCAGCCGTGTTGAACTCACCGGTGGTCAGCGTGTTGGCCTGGCAAGCCGCTGCGGGTACCGGCCTGTCAACCACGAGTGTGCGCGTGAGCCCGGTCACTTTGGCGGCGATGCCATGGCCGGCGTACTCACTCGCGTCCGCAAGCGCAGCGATTCAAACAGGCTACGTTGCCGCTGCTGCCGAGCTCACCTGCGCGGCGTACGGAGTCGATGCGGCGACGACGTCGCTGCTACTCACCTGGTGGAACGCCAACCGCCCCTGAGGTATATTCATGGTCGGGACATGTATTCATGGTCGGGCTCGCCTGGCGGCTCGCCCTCTGAAAGCTCGAGCGGACCACCAGTCGCCGCTCGGTCAAGGCCTGGCGACCCCGCCATCATCCACAGCATCACGAGCCCTGTCACTTCAGCGAGGTGCGCCGCCTCGTTCCACGTGTGGGTGACACCGGCTGCACTGTCAAGCAACGTCCCGGTCACCGTCAACGCCACGAGCGCGCTCACGAATGGCAGCAGGCCGTAAGCACGACTCGGTCGCCATGCGACGAACAACAGAGCGAGAGCCAGAGCAGCACCCGATGCACCCGCGTGGCGGGCAAGATGTGATTGCACCCCGTCGACCTTTCCGAAGACCAGGGGTTCGATGTTGTGAAAAGCGACGACCAGGCCGCACCACGCGAGCGAAGGCCGCAACCATCCACCCCGGCCGAGCCGGGCCGGGCGGGCGTCCGACATCACACGCGCAACGAACATTGGATCGCTGTGGGCTACTCGAATTCGGGTGGTTCGCGTCAGCACGGCGACGCGATCTGCGAACTCGGCACAGGCACGGCAACCCGCGAGGTGATCGGCCAGTCGTTCGGTGTCGCCGCCACCGAGTTCGTCGTCCGCTGCCGCAGATGCAGCCTCACGGGCCCAAGTGCAGTGGGTGTTCATCCCCGAGGTGTCCATAGACACACTGGTCGCTTCGGCCGCTTCCCCAGTTCCCGACGGCAAACTGTGAGTGAAATGGATCAGTTGACGATGCTCCTGCTCGATGCTCAGCGCGGTGACCGCGCAGCGCTCGAACGATTCGTTGCAATCACCCACCCCGATGTACTGGCCCTCTGTCGGTACCTGGGAGACACAGACAATTACGAGGACCTGGCTCAACAGACCTACGAGCGTGCAATAGCTTCGCTGCACCGTTTCCGGGCGACCGGTCAGGCGCGGCATTGGCTCCTCACCATCGCCCGTCATACCTGTGCCGACGCCACGCGGTCTCGCGTTCGTCGCCGACGCCTCACCGAGCGCGCCGTGTCTGTTGCGCTCGTTGACGGCCAGAGCCAAGCCGACCCCACGCCGACGTACGAACTCGACGAACTGATTTTCGAGCTACACCCCGATCGGCGAGCGGCGTTCGTCCTCACGCAGATCACCGGTCTGCGGTACGACGAAGCCGCGGAAGTGCTCGACGTGCCGGTTGGCACGATCCGCTCCCGTGTAGCCCGTGCCCGAGCCGACCTCATCGCTGCCGGGGAACTGAACCAACAGCTACAACGACCTACAGGGTGATGGATATGTCGATGAACCGTCCGCGCCCAGTGTTGGTTGGAGCGTTGCTTGCTGCCGTTGCCGCGCTCAGTTTCACCGCATGCGGTGGCGACAGTGAGTCTTCGGCGCCCAGCGGATTGTCACCTGAAGGCGAGCTCGGGCGCCAGGTCGCCCGGCCCGCCGGCTGCTCCAGTTGTCATGGCACGAATGGCGAGGGCTCCATGGGCCCCGCGTTCGTCGGGCTCTACGGCTCGACCGTCACGTTCGACGACGGAACAACTGCTCTTGCAGACGAGGCGTACCTGCGACAGTCGATCCGTGAGCCATCCGCGAGACGGGTCGCCGGGTACCAGCTGCCCATGCCCGTGTCGAACCTGAGTGACGAAGAAGTCGACCAACTCATCGCGTACATCCGCGACTTGTCGGCACCTCCGTCAACGACCGCCGCCGCGCCGTGAGACACTCGATCTCCACCCTGGTATCGAGAGCATTGGTATCGCGGGCATCGGTATCGATCGCGATCGGCGTCGCCGGCCTCGCAGCATGCGGTGGCGGCAGCGACGACGGTTCGAGCGATTCGGGCGAGTTCCCCACCACCGGGTATCGACGCGAACCAGCGCCCAACGTGGCCGAGTTCTCTCTACCCGATCTCAGCAACGACGGCGCCCCGTTTGCACTGCGGGCCGAGCCCGACAACTTGCTCATCGTCTATTTCGGTTACACCAACTGCCCCGACTTCTGCCCCACCACCATGAGCGACCTTCGCATCGCCCAGAACCGCATCGCCGAGGAACACCCAGAACTCGGCGACCGCATCAGCGAGGCAATGATCACGGTCGACCCAGATCGCGACCTGCCGATCCTCGCCGACTATGTCGGGTCGTTCTTCGCAGACGGCCACGCGCCTCGGCACGGATGACCCGGTGGCCTTGGCGCAGGTCGCCGAGCCGTTCGGTGCCGGATATGGCATCACACCCGCTGCCGAGTCCGAGTCGGGCGAACTCGAGGTTGCCCACACCACCAGCCTGTACGCAGTCGACGACACTGGGGATCTCGTGCTGACGTGGCAGTTCGGCGTGATCCATCGACGATCTCACAGCGGATCTCTTGTATCTCCTCGACGAGACCACAGTCGAGGAGACCAGTTCTGCTGAGGCTGCAACATGAGTCGCCCCATGAGCCGGTCGCAGCGCGCCATGGTGGCCATCTTCTTTCCGGCGATCCTGGTGATCATCCTGGTGGTCGGGCGCGGTTTGGGATATGACGACAGCGAAGACGGCGGGTCAGTTGCGACGGTTGATCTCAGTTCGGCTAGCGACGAAACCGAATTCGAACACGACTTCGTCATTCCCGCCGGAACTGGCGACCGCATCGCCGCCGGAGAAGTTGTCGACATCGTGCCCGGCGAGCTCACCGTACACGTGGGCGACGCACTGCGAATCGTGAACAACGACGATGAAGGTCATCAGGTCGGCGTGTTCTACGTCGGTGCTGGTGAAACGTTGACCCAGCGGTTCAACAGCCCTGGAACCTTGAGTGACGAATGCGACGTTCACTCCAGCGGGGCGTTCACGCTGATCGTCCTCCCGGCGGCATGAACCGCGCTGCCGTACTGTCGATCTTCGTCATCGCTGCTGCTGCAGCCGTCCACCGCACTGGCCGACCCTGCCGGACCGACCGACTTCCGAACGGTGGTCACGTCGGTCGAGCCGCCCACTGACGCAATCTCCGTCACGATCGTCGGTGGCGATGCGTTCGTGCGTTTGGTGGTGCAACCCGGGCACGAAGTGGTCGTGTTGGGCTACGGCGGCGAGCCCTACCTGCGTGTGGGCGCAGATGGCACCGTGGAAGAAAACCAACTGTCGCCAGCGACGTTCTACAACCAAGATCGTTACGGCGGCGACGTGCCAGTTGGAGTCACTGCCGAGGCGGCCCTTGCACAACCACCCGAGTGGCGACACGTCGGCACCGGTGGTACGTGGGCCTGGCACGATCACCGGGCTCACTTGATGTCGGCCGAGCCGCTGATCGGCATGGAACCCGGCGACCAACTCGACCCGCAGGTCATCGGGCTCACCGTCGACGGTGAGGCGGTCGCCGTCAAAGTCGTCACGACGTTGCAGGAAGCGCCTTCGAGATGGCCGGTCACCGCCGGTGTGCTGATCGGGTTCGCCGCATCATGGTTCATCTACGCGCGGTTTCGGTTTGATCGAAGCGGTCGACCGATTCCCGCTATCGCGACGATCGTGTCGGCGCTGTGCCTCATCGTCGGTGGCATGCAGTTCTTGTCGCTGCCCGCCGAGACCGAACCCAGCGTTACGTGGTGGATGTTGCCGGCGCTTGCGCTCGTTGTGTCCGTCAACGCGATGTTCGTGAAGTCGACCATGTGGCGCGGTGCCCTCGTGGCGCTTGCCGGCCTCCAACTCTTGGTGTGGGCCGTGCCGCGTCGTCAGGTGCTGACGCGTGCGATCTTGCCGACGGACATGCCGTATTGGATCGACCGAGCCGTCACTGCTGCCGTGCTACCCATCGCGGTCGCGCTGGTCGCCGTGGGCCTGATGACGCTGTGGGTCAGCCCGCCAGAGCCTGATCGATCGCTAGGTTGAGATCGTCGACGTCCATCTGGCCGATGTGCCGGGTGGCGACGTTGCCTTCGGCGTCGATGACGATGGTGGTCGGCATTGCCGTTGCGTTCAGCGCGGTCGTCGCATAGCCCAACTCATCGAGATACTGGCTGTACGTTGCACCGACCGACTCGATGAACGGCGCGGCCTGCGCTGCCGATTCCCCAATGTTGAGGCCGACGAATTCGATGGCATCGCCACGGGCTTGATGCACCGCCTCGAACGCAGGAATCTCGGTTCTGCACGGGGCGCACGAGGTGGCCCACAGATTGATCACCGCTGGGCCTTCGAGGTCGGCTAGCGAGATCGAATCACCACCGGACAGTGGCGAGATCTTCACATCGGGAAGCGGCCCGCCCACCTCTTCGTTGCCGCCGCAACTCATTGCGACCGTCGCCAGAAAGGCGAGGGTTGCCGCACGCCTCAGCGATACCACGGAGCAACAGGCGACACGGCGCCATCGCCACCGGTGAGCACGTCGACGCCGTCGTCGGTGACCAGGCAGGTGTGCTCGAACTGTGCCGTGCGCTTGCCGTCGGCGGTGACAGCGGTCCAGTCGTCGTCCCACGACTTGTGCTGCCAGGTGCCGAGCGAGATCATCGGCTCGACCGTGAACGTCATGCCGGGCCTCATGATCATGGAACTACGGGAGTCGTAGTAATGCAGCACCTGAATGTCGCTGTGGAACTGCTCGCCGATGCCGTGACCAACGAACGCCCGGATGACTCCGAGCTTGTGGGCTTTTGCGTGGTCTTCGATGGCACGGCCGATGTCGCTGATGGGACGACCCGGCTTGATGGCCTCGATCCCCTTCCAGGTGCATTCCTCGGTGATGCGCACCAGCTCGCGGCTTTGCTCATCGACGTTGCCCACGAAGAACGTGGCGTTGGTGTCGCCGTGGACGCCGCCAACGTACGCGGTGACATCGAGATTCATGATGTCGCCATCGAGCATGACCCGCGAGTCGGGGATGCCGTGGCAGATCACTTCGTTGGCCGACGTGCACAGGCTCTTCTTGTACCCGTGGTAGTTGAGCGTGCTGGGGTAGGTGTTGCGCTCGATGTGCAGTTGATGCACGTATGCGTCGACTTCGTCGGTGGTGATGCCAGGCCGCAGAAACTCGCCACCAAGCCGCAGAATCTCTTTGGCAACCGAACATGCATAGCGCATACGTTCGATGACTTCAGGCGACTTGATGCGCGGTTCGTCCCAATGCTCGACCTTGCCGGTGTCTGCGTAGGGCGGACGCGCGATGTGCGCCGGCACTTCACGCATGGGAGACACGACGCCCGGCAACACGCGACCCTCGGAGTTCTTGTGGCAACGCTTGTACTTGCGGCCGCTGCCGCACCAGCACGGCTCGTTCGCCTGAGGTAACAGGCTGGGCGGTTGGGCGAGCATCGTCATGAGGCCAGCCAGTTTAGGCGGTGGGAAGTACTACGGCTACGCAACCGCCGGTCTTGCCATCGGGGCGGGGGACGACGTCGACCGTGCCGGCGTGGGCAGTCACGATGCCGCGAGCAATCGCCAACCCCAAACCGGCCGTGCCGGTGCGAACATCGCGCGCTGGGTCGCCACGCGTGAACGGTTCGAACGCCTTCAGGCCATTGGGGAAACCGGGACCGTTGTCACTGACGATCAAACGCGCACCCCCGGCATCGGCCGCGATGAGCAGTTCCACATCGCCACCGCGAGGCGCGTGACGGATCGCGTTGTCGAGCAAGTTACGAACGACCCGGGAGAGTTGCGCAGCGTCACCCTGCACGGCGACCCGCTCGCCCGCCGTGATCCGCAATGTCACCTGGCTCTCGGCAGCCAGGGGCCGCATCGTTTCGATCGCCTCATCGGCAACCTCGGTGAGATCGACCCGAGTCCGTCTCATGTCGAGCGTGCCACTGGCCAGCCGGGTGTGCAGGCTGAGGTCGTCGACGAGGTGACCGAGCGCAGTGACCTGATGCTCCATGCCCCGCAGATAGGCGTCTGGGTCTTCGGCGACGCCGTCGCGAATGGCCTCCACCGAGGCGCGCAACGCGGCGAGTGGCGTACGTAGGTCGTGAGAAATCGACGACAACATCAACGCGCGTTCCTTCTCCATGGCGTCGAGTCGGCCGACCATCAGATCGAACGCATTCGCTGCATCGCCCAACTCGTCGGCGCGCACCACGCCGGTTCGAGCGGTGAGGTCACCGTCGGCAACGGCGAAGGCGGCGTCGGACAATCGGCGCGCGTCACGGGCGATAGGAGTGGACAGCGCATAAGCGGTGAGCGCGGCGACCACTGCGGCTGGAAGCATGATCCACATCAAGACGCCCAGGTCTTGGTCGCTGATGAACATCTGCTGCGCTGAAATCAAGATCATGATCACGGCTACGCCGAGCACGCCGAGCGATCCCCACATGAACCGTCGACCGAGCCGGTTGAGACGCCACATCGGACGGCTGTTTCACGGTCCTGATTCCATGGTCGGTTGATTCACGGATGGCTGGATGATGGATGGCTGTTGATGGATGCGTTCATTCACGGTTCGAACCGGTAGCCGACGCCCCAGATCGTGGAAATCCATCGCGGATTCTCGGGATCGATCTCGATCTTGTTGCGAATCCGTCTCACGTGAACGGTGACCGTGGCGGAGTCTTGCCATTCGGGCGACGACTGCCACACGTCGCGCAAGAGATCCGCCCGCGAGAACACCTGCCGCGGCGAGGCAGCAAGGTGTGCCAGCACGTCGAACTCTTTGGGCGTGAACTCGATCAATTCGCCGTTCCGCCGGACCTCGCGAGCCAACGGGTCGATGACGAGACCGTCAAACTCGAGGACGGCCGCACTGGTCGGCGCGGCGCGTGGCGCCGCCCTCCGAAGGACCCCGTTCACCCGGGCAGCGAGTTCTCGGGGCGAGAACGGCTTCACCACGTAGTCGTCGGCACCCAGCTCGAGGCCCGCCACCCGGTCGGTCTCCTCTGATCGGGCGGTCAACATGATCACCGGCATGTCGCCGGCAGCCCTGATGCTCCGCAAGATGTCGAGCCCATTCACCCCAGGGAGCATCATGTCGAGAACCACCAGGTCTGGTGGGCTGCTTGCCAGCAGGGCGAGCGCCGAATTGCCGTCGGCCGCCTCGATCACTTCGTGGCCATCGCGGCGAAGGTATCCAACGACAACTTGGCGCACGGTGGGCTCATCATCTACCACGAGTACACGGGACGGACGAGATGTCACTGAGCCATCGTGTCTGCTTGGCCGCCCGGGTTCAACCGGGCGGCCAAGGATTTCGGAATCGTTTTGATGTCGCGTCAGCTGGGAGTGTCGCTGCTCCTGCGGCGACGGGTGATCACAATCAGCACACCGCCTGCCAGCAGCAGCCAAAGTGCCGACGTGACGATTCCACCCACGCTGCCACCCGTCTTCGGAATGGTCACCTCGGGCGGAGGTGGCGGCAACACAACGGGCGGCTCTGAAACCACGATCGTGACCGGGTCGTTGTCTGAGTTGTTGGTGCGGTCTGGGTCTGGCGTGACCGACTCGACCCGACCGACGTTCTCGGTGACACCACCTGCGGTTGCCGAGTTGACCGTCACCGCAATGGTGATGCGGCCAGTAGAACCAGCAGCCATCGATGCCCGAGTACAGGTGACCTCGTTGCCTGTGTTGGCGCAGATGAACTCGGCCGACGAGACGCTCTTGACGGTGACGGTGCTCGGCAGCGTGTCTGATACCACCACACTGAGGGCGGCACCCGGACCGTTGTTGGTCACATCGAGAATCCAGTCGAACGATCCTCCCGGGCCAATCTGCTCTACCGACGATGTCTTGACGATGGCCAAGTCAGCGTTGGCCACCATCGGCGTGTTTTCGTCGTCTTCGTCGGTGACGAGGTTGCAGCCCTCGACCAACGCCAAGTCGCTCGGCACCACGGGGCAGTCACGGTCGACAGCGCCGGTTACCACAGCGTTGTTGAGAATGTTCGTGCCCTGAGCATCGGTGTTCACTCGAACTTGAACAACGATGTCCGGTGCCGATGCTCCTGGGGCCAGTTCCGGCCCGTAGGTGCACAAGATCGGGTCGGCGTTGTTACAGGTCCAGCCGGCGCCACCGGTGACACTCACGAGAGACAGCTGCGCTGGCAGATCGTCGGTGACCTCGGTGCCGCTGAGGATCGTGGACAGCCCGACATTCTTCACGGCCAGCGTGTAGTTGAAGGTTTGACCAGGCACCACGGTGGCCGAAACGTCATCGGTCTTGATGATCTGGATGTCGCCTTCCCGATCGACCGGGGTCTCTTCGCAATCGACGTTGTTCGACTCCGGGCTTTCCGGGCAGGTGGGGTCTTCCGGACCCGGATCATCCTGCGTCGTGACGGATGCCAGGTTGACGAACGTTCCCGAGTCTGCACCCGGCAGGGCACGCACCGTCACGTTGATGACGACGGGGGCTCCACCAGCTGGCAGCAACGCTGGATCGATCGAGCAGGTCAGCGTCTGGCCGGCCTGGGTGCAGTTCGCTGGGAACGTCACCCACTCGAGACCGGTCGGAAGCACATCGGTCACCGTGACCGGCTCTCCGAGATCGACATTGCGGGTGCCAACGTTCTGCACCGAGATGGTGTAGGCGAATGGCGCTCCACCGGCAACAGCGGTGATGCCGCCGTCAGACTTGACCAGCTGCAAATCGACCGGGGCGTCGTTGTTGATGATGGTGCAAACCGCCTGACCACCGGCGGCGATTGCCACCGTGTTGTTGACCTCGTTACCACCGACGCATGTGTACCCCAGCGTGGTGTACCCGGCCACCTGAGTTTCGGTGAGTACGTACTCACCCACCGGAACCGCCGACACCACCGGGCTGGTGCCCGTGATCGTGGCACCTGCACCGGTACCGGTGAGGGTGAACTGGCCGACCGTGGCATTGCCACCGTTGTCGTTCACGACCTCCTTGACGAGCGTCAAGGTGGCGAACTCGGCGCATGCCGGGTCGACGACGATCGGCTCACCGTTGTCGATGCTGATCGTCATGCGGTTGAGGAAGCCGGTGCCTCCATCTGGGTCGATGATGCAATCGCCGTCGGTCGTTGGGCCAACAGCGACGTTGACCTTGACCGTCACCCGGTAGGTGTGGGTGACTCCTGGTGCGATCGACACGTTGGTTGCCACCGCGGTGTTCGGAGTGACTCCTGTGAAGTCGGGATTGACCACCAGGTCGATCGGCAATACACCGACCACGTCTGCCGTGCCAGCCACGATGCTGACGCCACCACCGAAGTCGAACGCATCGTTGAGGTCGTACTCGCCGACACCGGCGTCGGCAGCGTTTGCCACGGTGAGCAGGTAGTTCAGCGTCCACGTACCGTCAGCGTTGCGCACCGGCAGGTTGGCCGGATCGACCACCTTGGTGGGCGTGATGTCGGCAAGAGCGGTGTTCGTGATCGAGCACGTCACTGCGGTTGTCGACAGCGGAGCCACGAAGGTGACGCTCTGATTGTTCGGGTTCTGGTCGGTGTCGGCAACGTTGCACGACATCGTGCCCAACTCGAAGCCGGGGTACGAACCGGTCTCGGCCACCGTGTATGAGGCACCGGGTACGAGCCCGGTCCACGTTGCCGTGGGAGCAGCCTTGGTGACCGGTTGAGAGGCCAACTGCACCGGATTGGTGACCGGGTTCGGTGTGATCGTGAACGTGAACGGTCCCCAAGCGACGTTGTCGAGCAGACCGCCGTCGACGACCTTGGTCACCGACACCCCGCCAGTGATGGCGGTGTTCGTGATCGAACAAGTGACTTCCGCGCCGGCAAGCGCGTCGATCGGAGCGACGAATGTGACCGACGTCGCAATGGCGTCGCTGTCGACGATGCCGGTACGCCGGTGCAGACCAGAGTGCCCGATGTGTATCCCGGGAGCGACGTCTCGGCGAGGACATACGTGGCACCCGGCACCAGACCGGTGAACGTCGCCGTTGTTCCCGCATTGTTGCCAGAGCCGGAAGAAGGCAGCGTGACAGCGGACGTCGGATCCGTGTCGGGCACCGGGGTCAGTGTGAAGTTGAACGACCAGGCGTTGTTGCCACCCAAGCCGGCGACGGTCTTGGTGACCGCCACTTCGCTCGTGGTGGCGACGTTGTCGAAGTCGCAGCTGATCGAGTCGCCTGGGAGCACGCTGAACGTGCCGTCGTCGTCAGCGAACGGCTGACCGGTGGCGGGGGTGATCAAGCACGAGATCGGGCCAGCGGTCCAACCAGCGGGAACGACTTCACTCACCGTGTACGGCTGGCCAGGCAGCAGACCTGCCCATGTGATCGCCGAGGAGGTGGTGTTGCCAACACCTGAGGCAGCCTTCGGATTCGTCTCTGCTGCCGGGAGCGGCAGCAACGAGAAGTTGAACGACCAAGCCTGCGTGCCGGCAACTCCGGTGACCGACTTGGTCACCGACACGTTCCCAGCGTTCGCCGTGTTCGTGACCGAACACGCCACGTCAACCGCAGCACCATTCAGTGGCGCGAGGAACGTGACCGACGCGTTGGCCGCGTTCAGATCGGTGTCGACAACACCGGTGCAAGAAAGTGCCCCAGCGGTCCAGCCGGCCTTCGGCGCCTCGGAGATCGTGTAACTGGCGCCCGGTGTGAGCCCGGTCCAAGTAGCCGTGGTGCCAGCACCGTTGCCCGAACCAGCAGATGCCTTCGTGGCAGCCTGCACCGGGTCAGTGACCGGGTTCGGGGTCAGGGTGAAATCGAACGACCACGCCGTGGTCGCACCCGCGGCAAACCCGGCAGCGGTCTTGGTGACCGACACCTGGCTGGTCTCGGCGGTATTGGTGATGCCACATGAGTACACCGCACCAGCGGAAGCCACGAACTGGAAACCGGCCGCAGCGTTCGCGTCGGCGAGCGGAACGGGCGCGCCCTGTGCGCCGGCGACGAGCACCGTGCAGGTGAACGCTCCTTCGGTGTAGCTCGCGACGTTCGCCTCCGTGATGGTGTACGTCACACCCTCCACGAGGTCCGTCCAGTTGGCGGTCGGGTCAGGGTTGGCTCCAGAACCGACGTCTTGGGAAGCGGCACCGCTGAAGGCGCCGCCGGACAACGTGAAGTTGAATGGACCCCACGCCGTGCCAGGTGCAACACCGGTGACTGTCTTGGTGGCCGTAAGGCCAGCAGGGTTGGCCGTGTTGACAAAGGTGCACGTGACCGTGGCACCAGGAGCCGGGGTGATGCTGGCCGTGGTGCCATTGAACGAACCACCCGTGGTGCAATTCGACAGAGCCGAGCTCAAGGTCCATCCAGCGGTAGCGCCTTCGGTCACCGTGTAGGTGGCGTTGGCGGGTACGAGCACAGATGTGAACGTCTTCGAGTTGGTGGCATCGGGCGTGCCGACCGGGTCGTCGTCGAGCGTGAACGAATCAGGCAACAACGCGTTGGCAGCAGGTTCGGTGGTGGTGAATCCGAAGTCAGCTGCGGCGTCGGGCTGCGCATCCTTGATCACCACGATGGTCGAACGCTGCGTGTTCGAGAAGGTGCAGGTGACCGTCTCGCCGTTGTCGAGATCGATCGTGCCGTTCAGCGGCTGCGTGGTATCTCCGGTCGAGGTGTCGCCACCTACGTTGCCAGAACACACCAACTGGGTGCCGTCATAGTTCGGACGTGGATCGGTTTCGCTCACCGTGTAGCCACCAGTCTTGGGCACCAACACGTTCATGAACGTGACGGTGCCGGTCTGGCCGACGGTCGTGATCGGGAACGCAGCGGGGCTGACCACTGGCGTGATCGTTGCGCCGGTCGCCGGCCACGAACCAGCAAAGTTGAACGTGCCGTTCGCACCAGCAACGTTCTTCACGACGATGATGTTGCCGCGTTGAGCGGTGTTGGTGAACGTACACGTCACCGTGGCTTGGCCAGCGGCGTCAGCCGGGGCGATGACCACGTTGCCGGTGGTAGTGCCCGACCCAGTGGCCGGGTTGGCGCCACTGCAGATCAAGCTGGTCGGGGTGTACAGCGCCGTGTTGCCGGCGCCGAGCACCTCGGTGAGGTCGTAGTCGGCACCGGAGTACGCAGTGATCGAAGCGGTCTGAGCGCTGGTGGAACCGTTGCCAACTGCCGTCGCTACCGTCGCCTGGTCGGCGTCGGTCTCGATCGACAAGCTGGCGGTATCGCCTGCCACTTCACCCGCCCAGTCCTTGGCCAACACGAGGTTGGTCGACTTGCGGGTGTTCACGAAAGTGCACGTCACCGGCGATGGGTTGGCGGCGATGGTGATGATGCGGGAGTACTGACCAGCGACGGGCGCTTCGGTGTCGTTGCTGCAGTCGAGCGTGGTGTTGTAATGCTCGGCACCGAGCTGGCCGGCGGCGGCAGACCACACTTCTTGCACGGTGATCGATTCGCCCGAGAGGACGTCGATGGTGACCGAGCCGTCGGTGGGTGAAGGCCGCACCAACGAGTTGCCGGTGACGTCGGAACCGCCGGTGGCGGAGATCGTCACTGATGCCGGCCCATTACCTGGGTCGACCCAGTCCTTCGCCACCGTGACGGTCGAAGCGGTACGGGTGTTCGTCACTGAACAGTTGATCGGTCCAGGCGTCATAGCGGCGGTGACGGAGACGAAGGCATCCAGGTCGAGCGGAGTTCCGGGCCCCAAATCGGGCCACCCGACGAACAGGCAAACGCCGTCACGTCATAGGTACCGGTGTTCGCAGGGTTGAACGCCTCAGCGAGGAAGACGTTGGTTCCGGCGTACACCGTGGTTGACGCCACAGCCGTGCTGCCTCCGTTGCCGCTCGCGGGCACGACGGCGGTCGCAGACCCCTCAGGCCCAGCAGCAACCAGCGCATCGATGGTAAGTGCCGCACTGTCGGGAAGCGTCGGCAAAGCGTTGACGGCGCCGTTGACCCAGTTCTTGGCAAGGTTCAGAGTGGCCGACTTGCGCACGTTATTGAAGGTGCAGGTCGAGTTCACCGGGGCAGCCTTGTCGATGGTGATCGACGACGCGAGTTGACCGCCTGTGGTGACGATGGTCGGGTTGGTTGCTGGCGCGGTGCCTGCCTGACAGGTGAGTGTCGATCCGAAGTAGCCGGCGACTGTGGCGCTGGGGAACGCCTCGCTGAAGTTCACCGTCTCACCCGAGAACACCGTGACAGAGTTCGAGGCTGCCTGTCGGCGACGTTGACGGGGTCTGAGCCATCGGTGCCGAATCAGTGCCGTCAGCATTGAGATTCACCGTCACCCCGCCGACCGGATCGTTCCATGTCTTCGCCAAGGTGAACTGGGCGGTGGTTCGAGTGTTGGTGATCACACAACCCACTGCCACCGGGGTGCTGGGAATGACGAACGTGCCAGCCGAGCCAGTGTTCGGCGCTGGCGTTGCGCCAGTGCACGACAAGCGTCGGCGTGTAGCCACCCAGGTTTCCAGCACCGAGCATTTCCGACACGTTGATGGTCTCACCGGCGTAGACGAGGAGCGTTGCCCGCCCGTTGCCAGCCGACGTGTTCGTCGGCGCGGTGGAGCTACCCGCCCCAGTGGCTCGCTGAACCAGCGGTGCGCCATACGAGGCGGCGATCGTCAACGCAGCCGTGTCGCCGGTGTGACCGTTCACCCACGCCTTGTCGAGCGTGACGGTCGTCGACTTGCGAACGTTGACGAACTGACAGGTCACCGTCTTGCCGGCCGCGCCCGGCAGGAATCGTGACCGACCCAGCTCGTGTCGACGGCGGGCCGGTGATCGTCACCGTGGCTCCCTGGTTGTCCAGGTACGAGCACGTGAGCGTGGCGGAGTAGTTCGCCAGGTCGGTGCCGGCGAGGGCGGTTTCGGTGAGCGACAGTATCTCGCCGACGAACACGCCAACATCGGCGGCATCGTCATCACCGGCGGCACCGTTGTTGGTGTTGATACCCGCGTCGGCAACGTTGATCGAGCCGCCGATGACGAGGTTGACGCCGTTGCCGTTCACCGGGCTGGTGGACCACGCCTTCGTGAGCACCAGGTTCGCCGTCTTGCGGGTGTTGGTGATGGTGCAGATCACCGGTGTCGCCGAAGCCGTCATTGCTGGGGTGATCACCAACGAGCCTTCAGTACCGGAACCCGACCCGAGTGGCGTGACGCCCTGGGACATGCCCATGCGGTGTTGTACGCGTCGTTTGCAGGAGCGAGTACTTCCTTGAAGTACACGGTGTTGCCGGCAAACGCCGGGACGAGCAAGCCCTGGCCGGCAAGTGACGTCGGTGCCGTCGCCACCGCTGTGGCCGCACCGACATAGGTCGGGTTCGTCGCACCGCTGATCGTTGCGGTGTTGCCCGTGATCGAGTTGGCTGCCCACGCTTTCTGGACGTAGACGCCTGCACTCTTCAGATCATTCGGATGGTGCAGGTGACATTGATCGGGGTCGCTGGCACGACGTATGTGCCACTGCGCTGGTCGGCGGCATAGTTCGCGCCGACCGGCGTGGCCGTGCCTGTCTGCACACAGCTCGTGGTCGTGACGTAGTTGTCGCCCTGCGCCGGAACTTGGAAGGCCTCGGCGAAGCTGACCGTCTCGCCCGAGAACACCGTCATGGCGGCGGTGGTGTCGTTGCTGGCCGTCGACGTGGTGTCGATGATGTGGCCGTTGGCGACATCGGTTCCGTCAGCGTCGAGATTGACGACGTTGCCGGCTGTGGCATCTTGCCAATCCTTCACCAAGGTGAAGGTGGCTGACTTACGGGTGTTCGTGTAGATACAGGTGACGCTCTCCCCGGCAGCCACGTTGATCGTGGCAACCCGATTGCCGATGTCGACCGTCGAGGCCTGACCAGCAGGTTGGCCGGCGTCGCTGCACACGAGGTTCGTCAGCGCAAATCCGCTGTTGTCGGCTTCGGTGACGACGTACTGCCCGGCCGCAACCGTGGCGCTGAGAGAGGTGGTGCCATTGCCGCCAACCGTCGTGATCGTGTCGGCGACGGCCGGAATGAAGTCGATCGTCGGGCTGCTGAACGTGAACGTACCGTTGCCGTTCACCGTCTGCTTCTGAATGATCACCTGGCCCTTACGAGCGTTAGAGAACGTGCAGGTGATGAGCTGACCGATGTCGCCCGCGTCAGCGGTGACGGTGCCAGCGGTGCCGGCAGCGTTCACCCCGGTGACTGCACCGTTGTCGCACAGGAAGCCCGACACGTAGTTCGCTGCCGGAGTCACCGTTTCGCCGATGGCAACACCGGTACCGATGGGAATCTGAATCGTTGCCGAGGTCGTGCGTTGGCGTGGTGGCCGGAGCGACCTGATTGATGCTGGCCCCGCCCACGCCACCCGTCGCAGTGAGCGTCGCAGTGTCAGGGGCGATGCCAGCCGACCAGTTCTTGACCAGCCTCAGATACGCCGACCCGGTGTTGGTGAAGGTGCACTGCACTTGGTCGGCGGCGTCGACGGTGACGACGGCGGTACCCGCCCCTGGTTGATTGCGCCAACGACGGGGTCGTTGCCAACGATGCCTGCTGGCACGTCGACTTTCGAGCACACCAGACCGGTGAGATCCCATCCGTCATTGGGGGCGAGCACCTCGGCGAGGTTGACGACCCGGTCACTGTTGTTCGCGTTCGGGGGAATGATGAGCGTCCGTGTGTTGGGGAGGTCGCCGTTCGCATCGTCGTCGAGGAAGAACGGTGAAGCAGGAGTGACGCCTGCAACGTTGTGCGTGAACTGGAAGTCGGCGCGCCGAGTCTGGCACCGCATTCTTCGTCACGGTGACGGTGGCCGGCCGAAGGTTCTTCACCGAGCAGGTGACGATGTCGCCCGCGGGCCACGACGAACTCGTTGGCCGTCGGCACACCGCTCGACGACGGTGACCAGACCAAAGCTGACAACCGGCCCGGCCGCGTTCGTGACCGAGAGACCAGCGTTGGTGGTCGTGATTGCGCCGCCCGAGAGCCGCTTCACCGAACAGAGCTCTTGGGTGGCGGCGAGGGTCCAACCCGCTGGCAAGGTCTCGGTGAACGTGAAGTGAGAGTTCCACGGTTGCGGACCACCCTGATTGGAGATGTCGGCGGTGTTCGGAATCCACTGGAACGTGGAGGTACCCGCGCTGGGACTGGTCAAGACGGTTTGAGGAACGTCGTTGCCGGCACCGTTGTCAGCAGTAACACCGAGTGCTGGCGAGATCCACTGATACTGGTCGGCACCGCCCCCGGTCGGATCGACGTTCACGGTTCCGGTGAAGCCCCAACCACCGATCGGGTTGCCGGCATCATCCTTCTTGGTGATCGATACCGACGGCGAGCAGAGCGCGAACGCCACCGCTGCGAGAGCGGCTTGCAGCTCTGGGAACGTGTTCACGCGCATCGCGTCGACGACGCGGAGATCGAGCGCACCGACACCGATCCAGGTTTGTGGGTTATTCGGTTCGACCAGATTCGTCAGGTTGTCGAAGTTCACCTGGGTAGCAGCGTCTCCGACACCGAGGCCCACCACATGTGCGCCCGTTGCCTGTATGGCCCGCATTTCGTCAACCGCTGCCAGCAGTTCGCGACAGCGGTGGATGCGGCGCCGCCGGATGAGTTGCCAGCTGTTCCCACTGTGTTCGGAACACCGTCGGTGATGAACATCACCATGTCTCCCGGGCCAAAATTGTTCGCCGCGTAGCGAGAGCCCGGCTTCCCAGTTCGTGTACTGCTCGCCGGGGCCGGGGTTGTAGCTCGTAGCGATCTGCGCATTGTCGGCTGCATTGTTGAGATACACGTCAACCGCAGTCGAAAACGCTGCGTCGACGGTTGCGAAGCCCGAACCGCCACCGACGACAGCGTTGCGCCCGTTCGTGGAGAACTCGACGATACGCATTTGCGACCCGGTGTCTTTGAGACCGTTCACCAACGTTTTGACGCCGGTCTCAACATTTCCGACCGCATTCGCAGTTGCGATGGACCCAGACTCGTCGAGGATGACAGTCAGCTTGATACCACACTTCAGCGGCAAGTCCGGGTTGGTCAGCGGCGGCGCAGTGCGGGTGAAGACCTCGAAATCGTCGAACAACATTTGCTCGCCGGCGCCCGCGAACTCGTCGGACACACGGATTCGAATCGACGTGGTTGCTGTGGTGTGTGACTGCGGAATGGTGCCGGAGTATTCGCCCGCAGCGCTGGCGTTGGTGATGGTGAACAGCGGATATCCAGTTCGCGCCGTTCTGCCCGACCTCGACGGTGACGGCTGCACCGCTGACGTTCGAGCTGACGAAATCGAGCGCAACCCCGTACCAGGTGCCAGGGGTCAACGCATAGGTCCGAGCCAGGTTCTCGCCATCTTCAATGGAGCCGAGACGCAACTGTTGGCCGATGGCCTGAATCTCGTCTGCTTGGGACGCCGTTTCCGTCCAACCGTCGAGCGCGTTGTCGTTGAAGTCGTCGCTGAACGCGACGCCGGTCGATTCGGCTGGCGCGGCGATTGCCGCGTTTGGCGCGACTGAGCTGACTACCGTTGAGACAGACGCGATCGCCGCCACGGCGATGAGGGTCCGTAGGTGTGCGCCCCGACGAGAATCGTCGCTGTGGTGACCGTTCATGTGAGCTCCCGTTCGCATTCCCGCTTGCTCCGAAGATGGAGCCTCGACCAGATGAAACCGTCCTCACGCTGGCGAGTTGTCAATTAGCGTGCCGCTAGTTGTCACTCGCTGTCGAGCGAATAGTCGAAAAATGTGCCCAACGTCGACGAATAGCAGACGTAGAGCGCTACGCACTAGCCACCCAGCGTGGCAGTGTCAAGACTTCCGCAGACGAACGGACCGGACTGCTCAGGGTGCGAGGCGTTCGATGACCCAACCCACGAGGCGAGTTCGAATAGCGCAGCCGATCGTGCAAACGGCTTGTCCTCCCCTGCCAGAATTCCCACTCGTGCGGCACGACCCGCCAACCTCCCCAGAACTCTGGGCGAGGCACGTCGACGCCGTCGAATCGCAACTCGATTCCGGCCACCAACCTGTCGAGTTCGTCGCGATTTGCCAGTACCGTCGACTGGGGTGACGCCCAGGCACCGATCTGGCTGCCACGTGGCCGGCTGGCGAAGTACTCGTCGCTCTCGGCGGCCGTCATCATCTCGACGACCCCGCGTAACACGAACCTGACGGTGCAGATCGAACCACGGGAACGCCGCTGCAACCCTCACGTTCAACTTGAGGTGTTGACTTTTTGGTGACTCGTAGTTCGTGAAGAACGCGAGACCTCGTTCGTCGGCGCCACGGACGAGCACCGTGCGCGAGTCGGGCGCAGCCGTCGGCGTCGACGGTCGACAACACCATCGCGTTCGGTTCGGCGACTCCTGCCTCGAACGCCTCGTCGTGCCATCGGCGCCACTGGTCGAGCGGGTTGTCGAGCACGTCGCCGACGTCGAGACCGGCCGTCTCGTATTGCACTCGACGGTCTCGCAACAGCGATTGATCTGCCCTATCCATTTCGGCCGGCTAGCCGATCTGCTCGATGCCGCGCATGTACGGCCGGAGGACTTCGGGCACCGTGACCGAACCGTCGGCGTTGGAGAAGTTCTCGATGATCGCGGCCCACACTCGCGGCACCGCAAGCGCTGAACCGTTCAGGGTGTGAACGAACTGCGTTCCCTTCTCTCCACCCGTCTCACTCTTGGCCGGGCGATAGCGAATGTTGGCTCGTCGTGCTTGATAGTCGCTGAACCAACTGATCGATGACACCTCGAGCCATGCGTCGGCTCCGGGCGCGTACACCTCGACGTCGAAGCTGCGGTGGTGGCTTTGACCCATGTCGCCGGTACAGATCTCGATGATTCGGTACGGCAAGCCGAGATTGGCAATGGTTCGCTCGATACGACCCACCATTTCGGTCAACAAACCCGGCGCCTGTTCCGCGGTGGACAGGGCGAGGATCTCGACCTTGTCGAACTCGTGGGCCCGCAACATGCCGCGTGTGTCACGCCCAGCAGACCCGGCTTCGCGACGATATGAAGGGCTGTACGCCATGAATCGCATGGGCAGGTCTGCGGCGTCGAGCACTTCGCCGGCATAGATCGACGTGAGTGGCACCTCGGCGGTAGGGATACACCACAAGTCATCTCGTTCGATGCTGAACGCGTCGTCGGCGAACTTCGGCAGCTGGCCCGTGGCGGTGAGGGTTGCAGTGGACACCAGCGATGGCGCCCGAATCTCTTCGAAAGCATCTGCGTTCAGATCCAGCGCGTATTGACACAGCGCCCTCGCCAACGTGGCACCAGCAT